>JAYZBN010000001.1:0-302548 GCA_036338755.1 Actinomycetota bacterium
GGGGTGTCGTGTTAACGGGAGGGCGGGGCTCCCAGGCGGCCGCGCGATCCGTCTTCGGCAGGAGCCGTTAGTACCAGTAACGGCGTCCGGCGACCGGGCGGCCGACCGAGCCGAGAATCCAGAGCACCACGCCGATGACCAGTAGCACGATGCCCAGCGTGGTCAGGATGGGTACGTGGAAAAAGAATCCCAGGATAAGCAGGATGATCCCTAAGATAACCATGTCGACTTCCTTTGAGTGAGTGGTTAGAGGTTGATCGATTGCATTGAACTTGGTTGCGGCAGATGACAATCCGTCACTTTTGGATTGACACCGAAGTAATTCAAGGGGCCAGCGATCACGGTTACCGCGACCGTGCCCGCCGAGGCGCATGAGGTGTTGTCGTTTTTGAAGTAGTCGCGCTGCCACGCCGCGAAAACCCCGATCAGCAACCACACCAACGCAACCGTTCCGATGATCCCGCTGCCACGCATCGTGACCTCCAATGTGGACGAGAAGAAGTTTTCTCGTGGACCTGAAGTTACCCATTCGACTTATGTCTAAACATGCAATGGGTTATGCAACAGTGCTTGTCGGCGCAGCTCGTTGCGTTAGATGTGGTCGGCAAGCCAGGTAGCAGCACGCTTTTTCGACGCCCGGGATAACCAGGCGTCCTGAATGAGCTCAGCTAACTCGGTCCTGCTGATTTCAGCCAGCCGGCTGGCCCGCACCAACACCGAAGGGTGACCGTCGAAGTGGTCCCTGGTGAAGAACGGCGAACCGGGATCGGAAATCAACGCCAACTTGTCGCTTTCCGATTCCACCCACAGCATGATCACATCCGCGTAGCGCTCGCCGGTGTCGGGATCGGTCGCGTCGGGCCGGGGCGTGCGGAAGAAGACGAACGACTTCCCGCCCACCTGGTAAATCGCATTGCCCTTCGGGCCCTCCAGACGCTGGACGTGCGGCATCGCGGCGGCGATCTCATGCACGTCGCTTAGCCGGGCACGTCGAGCAGCCATAGCGGCGAGGGTACCGTCCGCCTGTCATTCTGGCGAGAACCGTTGCGGTACTTGACGTTAACCTCGCGGAGATCCGTCGGGCGAATCAGGATCAGCCCGCCGTCCGCTGCGCGGACACGTAGAGAGTGGGCGGCATCGAGTCCTCCGCGCCCGGCGGAACACTGCGGCCATACCGCGCCATCAACTCTGCGAACGAGGCCGTCGTGACGTCCCAGCCGCGCTCACGCAGCCAGCCGTCGACGGGCGTGCGCTCCTCGGGATACCACAGGTCATCGAAGTCCGTGATCTCGGCGTTGACCAGTTCGGCGGCCGCGGCCCGCATCCGGCGCATGTCGTCGCGCTGGCGCTGCACACGAGCCGGATCGGTGAAACCCGCGGCGGGCACGTTGGACGCCAGCCGACTGCCCTCCACACTCAGCGAATCGATCCGTTCGAACAACAGGTCCTGGGCCTGCGCCGGCAGGTAACGAACGAGTCCCTCGGCCGACCACACGGCGGGCTTGGAGGGGTCGAATCCCGCCTCCCGCAGCGCTTTCGGCCAATCCTGACGCAGGTCGATCGGGATGTTGACCAGCCGCGCCCTGGGCTGCGCCCCGTGCTCGCGCAGCGTGTCGGACTTGAATTCCAGCACCTTGGGCTGGTCGAGTTCGTAGACGACGGTTCCGTCGGGCCAGGGGAGGCGCCAGCTGCGTGCGTCGAGGCCGGCCGCCAGGATCACCACCTGCCGAACGCCGGCGTCCGCGGCGCCGAGGAAGAACTCGTCGAAGAACGCCGTCCGGGTGGCCATGAAGTCGACCATCAGCTGTAGCCGATTGCGTAGGTCCGGCTCGATGTCGCCCGCCTTGGCCAGCAGCGCCGGGTCGGCGTAAACGCTCCACATCCCCTCGCCCGCGGCGTCGACGAAGACGCGGGCGAAGGGGTCGTTGATCAGGGGGTTCTCGCTCTCGGTTTCGGCCGCGCGAGCTGCCGCCACACCGAGCGCGGTGGCGCCCACGCTTTGAGTGATCTCCCAGGAGTCGTCGTCGGTCCGCGGCATCGCCAGTTCCCTTCCCCAGAAAGTAAGTTATGCACACTATTCTTCCAGGCGCCGCCGGCCGGGGTCGCCCGTCGCCCCTGTCCTAGTCTTTTCGCAGACGGTCCACAGGTTGCAAGAGAGTGCCATGACGCCCACCCCGTCACGTACGCCGCGGGAGGTCTTCGCCCACCACGGCACCGCGCTGGCCGCGGGCGACCTTGACGAGATCGTCGTCGATTACACCGAGGATTCCGTGCTGCTCAGCCCAGCCGGCGTGGCTCGCGGCAAGGCAGCCATTCGCAGAGTCTTCGCGACATTGCTCGCCGACCTGCCGGATGCGAACTGGGACTTGAAAACTCAGCTCTTCCACGAGGACGTGCTGTTCCTCCAGTGGTCGGCCGACTCGGCTGTCAATCGGGTCGACGACGGCGTCGACACCTTCGTGTTTCGCGACGGCATGATCCGAGCGCAAACCGTCCGATACACACCGCACCCGAAGGACTGAAGAGTGGATTACGTGAACCTGGAAGCCGTAGCGGAGTGGATGTCCGGGCAGGGGCTCGGCGAGGGGCCGCTACAGGACGTTTCCAATGTCACCGGCGGAACTCAGAACGTCATGGTGCGGTTCACCCGGGCCGGACGCCAGTATGTGCTGCGGCGCGGACCGCGACACTTGCGCCCGCGTAGCAACAGCGTGATCCTGCGGGAAACGAAAGTCCTTGCCGCACTGGCTGGTTCGAACGTCCCCCATCCCCACCTCATAGCCGCCTGTGCGGACCCGAGTGTGCTGGGAGACGCCGTCTTCTACCTGATGGACCCGGTCGACGGATTCAACGCGGGCGAAGGCCTGCCACCCCTGCACGCCGGCGACGCCAAAGTGCGTCACGGAATGGGACTGTCGATGGCCGACGCTCTGGCCAACCTGGGCGCCGTCGACCATGTCGCGGTGGGCCTCGCCGATTTCGGCAAGCCCGAGGGTTTCCTGGAACGCCAGGTGCCGCGCTGGCTTTCGGAGCTGGAGTCCTACAACGAGTACGATGGTTACCCAGGGCCCGACATTCCGGGCATCGAGCAGGTGTCGGCCTGGCTGGACCGGCACCGACCCGCCCACTGGAGGCCGGGCATCATGCACGGCGATTACCACGCCGCCAACGTGATGTTCTCCCGCACCGGCCCGGACGTGGTCGCGATCGTCGACTGGGAGATGTGCACCATCGGAGACCCGCTGCTGGACCTAGGCTGGCTGCTGGCCACCTGGCGCCAGCCCGACGGCTCCAGCGTGTTCAGCCACGCCCTTGGCGGGCAGGACGGGTTGGCCAGCACCGACGAGCTGCTCGAGCGCTACGCCGCCAACACCACCCGCGACCTGTCCCATATCACCTGGTACACGGTGCTGGCCTGCTTCAAGCTCGGGATCGTGATCGAGGGGACGTTGGCCCGTGCCTGCGCCGGTAAAGCCGAGAGGGAGGTCGGCGACCAACTGCACGCGGCCACGGTGCACCTGTTCGAGCGGGCGCTGGGCCTCATCTCCGATGAGGGCTCCTACTAACATCTCCTCTCGTGCCGCCTTATCCCGAGGAACCGGATTTCTACTCCGAGCCGACCGCGGCTGCGCGGTACGGCGGATATTACGAGCCCGAGCCACAATCGCCTGAGCCACCGGAGCCGCCGACGCCGTGGTACCGCCGTCCGGCGGCGCTGGTCGCGGCCGGCGCCATCGGGGTGATCGTGCTGGCTGCGCTGGTGTTCGCGGTGGTCAAGCTGACTGGCGGGTCGTCACCGGCGCCCAGCCCCGCCACCACAACCACGCCCGTCCCGTCCGCCACCGCGCCGGTGACCACCACGGAGCAGGCGCCGCGGCACCATAGGGGCGGCGGTGGCGGAGGCCCGACCGAGACGGTGACCGAGACGGCCCCGCCGCCGTCGAGCACCGAGACTCCTACGACGACAGAGCCTCCGAGCACGGTCACGGTGTCGCCGAGCACCGAAACCAGCACCGTCACACAGACCGTGACCGAACCGCCTCGCCGGGGGCCGTTCGGCGGACCGTTCCAGCCGTTCCAGCCGCGCCCCTAGCGCGGCGGAGTGCACGCGGGCGGTGAGTGATCCGGCTGCCGGCATGACGTTAGTCGCGGGCGGAAGGTATCGGGAAAGCCGCGCCTACAACAAACTGGCGCTTCACGATTCGAATCATTTCGGATGCCCCGAACAAGCCCTGAGCCCTGAGCGCGCCCGAAGGGATTCGAACCCCTAACCTTCTGATCCGTAGTCAGATGCTCTATCCGTTGAGCTACGGGCGCCTGTCATTCAGTTGTCGTTCCGTGTTCCGTGGCGGAGGCGAGAGGATTTGAACCTCCGGTCCCCTTTGAGGGGGACAACTCATTAGCAGTGAGCCCCATTCGGCCGCTCTGGCACGCCTCCCTTGGACTTCCTGAGGGTACCGGACCCCTTTCCGCTCGCGCGGAGCCATACCTTACACAGTCGAGACATAAACTGTCGAAATGACCGCCCGCCTGCGCAACGAACTGGTCGGACTGCCGGTGTATGTCCCCGGCAAGAACGTGCCCGGCTCGATCAAGCTGGCCAGCAATGAGACCGTCTACGGCCCGCTGCCCAGCGTGCACGCGGCGATCGAGCGCGCGGTCGCCGTCGTCAACCGCTACCCGGACAGCGCCAGCGTCGAACTCAAGGCGGCGCTGTCCATGCACCTGGGTTCCCACGTCGCCCCCGAGCAGATCGCGGTCGGTAGCGGTTCGGTCACCTTGTGCCAGCAGCTAGTTCAGATCACCGCCGCCGCCGGTGATGAGGTGATGATCGGCTGGCGCAGCTTCGAGTGCTACCGGCCCATCATCCAGGTGTCCGGCGCGACCACCGTCAAAGTTCCGCTGACCGAGCACACGCACGACCTCGACGCGATGTTCGCCGCCATCACCGACCGCACCCGGCTCATCTTCGTGTGCAACCCGAACAACCCGACGTCCACCGTCGTCGACCCGGACGCACTGACGCGATTCGTCGAGGCCGTGCCGCATCACGTCCTGATCGCCATCGACGAGGCTTACGTCGAATACATTCGCGACGGCATGCTGCCCAACAGCCTGGATCTGGCGCTGACCCACGGCAATGTCGTTGTGCTGCGGACTTTTTCGAAGGCCTACGGGTTGGCGGGGCTGCGCGTCGGTTACGCGGTGGGCCACCCGGACCTGATCATCGCGCTGGACAAGGTGGTCATGCCGTTCGCCGTGACGAACGTCGCGCAAGCGGCCGCCATCGCGTCGCTCGAGGCCTCCGACGAGCTGATGGCCCGCACCGACGCGCTGGTCGTCGAGCGCACCCGCGTCGGTGACGCGCTGCGCGACGCCGGATTCGAGCTGCCCCCGTCGCAGGCCAACTTCCTCTGGCTACCGCTGGGTGAGCGCACCATGGATTTCACCGAGCAGGCCGCCGACGCACACCTGGTGGTGCGGCCGTTCGCGAACGAAGGCGTCCGTGTCACCATTGGTGCGCCGCAGGAAAATGACGCGCTGCTGCATTTTGCCCGCGATTGGATAGCCCGCACCGAATCGTAAGGAGACGCCGTGGACCTCGCGCGGAAGAAGTTCACCGAGTTCAAGGAGCGCAGCGGCGACATCGCGGATTCCGAGCTCGACGAATTCTGGGCCGAGCTTGCGCCCGCGACGATCGACGGGATGCTCGGCGAATGGAAGGGTGGCGAGTTCCAGACCGGCCACAAGATGAACGGCCAACTGGAGAAGGCCGGCTGGTACGGCAAGACCTTCAAGTCCGCCCGCGACGTGCAGCCACTCGTCTGTCTCGACGCCGACGGCAACAAATTCTCCAACGTCGAGATGGGCAAGGGCGAGGCCAGCCTGTGGCTGGAGGACTTCCGCGGAGAGGTCACCGCGACCATGGTTTACGACGGTCAGCCGGTGCACGACCACTTCAAGAAGATCGACGACAACGCCGTGATGGGCATCATGAACGGCAAGGGCGTCCGGGATAACGGCAAGTACTACTACTTCTACCTCGAGCGGGAGTGAGTCTTCGACGCTCGAGCGTGAAGGTAGTTTCACATTCATCACTCAGCGTGAAGCCAACTTCACGCTCGGCAATAGCACCGAAGGCGTAGAACTACCCCGCGGGGTTGCGTCCGGTGAACGCGACCAACTGCTCGAGCGCGCCGGCGTCCGCGGGGACGTCGACCGGGTCGTCGAACCCGGCCTGACCGCGTAGCTCCGGACGGATGATCTGACGCGCGAGCCCCAGCACGTACTCCGACAGTGGCTCGGGGGCGTCCACGTCGCGGCCCAGCGCGGTGGCGTAATCCCATGCATGCACCAGGAATTCGATCGACAGGATGGCGCACGCGCTGTTCGCGGGCATCTCGCCCTTGCCGAACGGCACCGACCCGTCCAGACCGTGGCGGTGCCAGGCGTCCAAGGCCGGCCGAGCGGCGGCGATCACCTGACGTTCCACCGAATCGCCCTCCTCGCGCGCCGGAATGTCCGCGCCGACCATGCCGCCGAGGGCCGAGATCGAGTTCAGTAGGTGCCCGGTCAGATCCGACACGTCGAATTCCGCGCACGGCGTCCGTCGTGACAGGTCGTCGGAGGCGATCGTGTGCAGCACCCGCTGCAGCACCCCAAGCGTGTCCTCGGCGCTGTGCAGCTCGTCGGTGGGCGGGGAATGCGGTCCGGGTCGCAAGTCTGGAGCCATATTCGCCACGCTACGGTCTCGATATGGCGCAAGCATACGAATCCGTCACCGTCGAGACGAAAGACCACGTCGCCCAGGTGACGCTGATCGGACCGGGCAAGGGCAATGCGATGGGACCGGCCTTCTGGTCGGAAATGCCCGAGCTGTTCGCGGCGCTGGACGCCGACCCCGAGGTGCGGGCCATCGTGCTGACCGGCTCGGGCAAGAACTTCAGCTACGGCCTGGACGTGCCGGCGATGGGCGGTTCGTTCACCCCGCTACTGTCCGGCGACGCGCTGGCCGGCCCGCGCGCGGTGTTCCACCGCGAGGTCAAGCGCATGCAGGCCGCGATCACCGCCGTCGCCGACTGCCGGACCCCCACCATCGCGTCGGTGCACGGCTGGTGCATCGGCGGCGGCGTCGACCTGATCTCGGCGGTGGACATCCGTTATGCCAGCGCCGACGCCAAGTTCTCGGTGCGGGAAGTCAAGCTCGCCATCGTCGCCGACGTCGGTAGCCTGGCCCGCCTGCCGATGATCCTGAACGACGGGCACCTGCGCGAGCTGGCGCTGACCGGCAAGGACATCGATGCGGCCCGCGCGGAGAAGATCGGTCTGGTCAACGACGTGTACGCCGACGCCGACGCCACCCTGGCCGCGGCGCACGCCACCGCCGCGGAGATCGCCGCCAATCCCCCGCTGACGGTGCACGGCGTCAAGGACGTGCTCGACCAGCAGCGCATCGCGGCGGTATCGGAGAGCCTGCGGTATGTGGCCGCCTGGAACGCGGCCTTCCTGCCGTCCAAGGACCTGACCGAAGGCATCTCGGCGACGTTCGAGAAGCGCCCGCCGCGGTTCACCGGGGAATAACCGGACGCCACGTACCCTCGCTGGGGTGAACCAGCCGCGCTCAGCGACTCCCGACGGCAGAATCCGCGTCCCGGCCGATTTGGACGCCGTGACGGCGATCGCCGACGAAGACCACTCCGAGATCGACAGCGCCGCCGTCGACCGGATCTGGCAGGCGGCGCGACATTGGTACGGCGCCGGCTTCCATCCCGCGATCCAGCTGTGCATCCGACAGCACGGCCGCGTGGTGCTGAACCGCGCGATCGGCCACGGCTGGGGCAACGCCCCCAGCGACCCACCCGACGCCGAGAAGATCGCGGTCACGCCCGACACACCGTTCTGCGTGTACTCGGCCGCCAAGGGCATGGCGGCGACGGTGGTGCACATGCTCGTCGAGCGCGGCGTCTTCTCGCTCGACGACCGGGTGTGCGACTACATCCCCACGTTCACCAGTCATGGCAAGCATCGGATCACCATCCGGCACGTGATGACTCACAGCGCCGGGCTGCCGTTTCCCACCGGGGCCAAGCCGGACGTCAAGCGGGCCGACGACCACGAATACGCACAGCAGAAGCTGGGCGAGCTGCGACCCCTATACAGGCCGGGGCTGGTGCACATCTACCACGCGCTGACCTGGGGTCCGCTCGTGCGCGAGCTCGTCTACGCGGCCACCGGCAAGGAGATTCGCGAAATACTGGCCACCGAGATCCTCGACCCGCTCGGCTTCCGGTGGACGAACTTCGGCGTCACCAAGGAAGACCTGCCGTTGGTCGCGCCGAGTCACGCCACCGGCCGCCCGCTGCCGCCGGTGATCGCGCAGATCTTCCGCAAGGCGATCGGCGGAACCGTGCACGAGATGATCCCGATCACCAACACCCCGCTGTTCCTCAACACGATCATCCCGTCGTCCAACACGGTCTCGACCGCGCAGGAAATGTCACGCTTCGCCGAAATCTGGCGCCGCGGAGGCGAACTCGACGGCGTCCGGGTGATCAGTCCGGAGACCATGTACCGTGCCGTGACCCAATGCCGAAGGCTGCGACCCGATTTCGCGGTCGGGTTGCACCCGGCCCGCTGGGGCACCGGATTCATCCTCGGCACCAACCGGTGGGGTCCGTTCGGGCACAACGCGCCCCACGCGTTCGGCAACCTGGGCCTGGTCAACATCGCGATCTGGGCCGACCCCGCGCGCGGGCTGTCGGCCGGCGTCGTGAGCAGTGGCAAACCCGGGCGGGATCCCGAAGCCCGCCGGTACACCGCCCTGCTGGACACGATCACCGCCGAAATCCCCACCGGTTGACGACGGCGGCAGTGGGAACCCTGCCACCCATGGCTACCTATCGAGTGCTCGATCCCAAGGGCGAAGTCGTCGCCACCAAAGACATCGAAAGCGCCGACGACGCGCACGCGTGGTTCGTCGATCAAAAGGCCGACAACAGCGAGCTGGGCTGGCGCATGGAAGTCGAGCATGACGGCGAATGGCACTTCTTCGACGACACCGAGGGCGATCGAAGCTAGGTGTTTGTCCCCCGGCGCGGGGGGGCCCAACACGGCATGGACTCGCATCGCTTCCGCAAGCTGCTGGACGCACCGGGGCCGCTCGCCTCGGTGTACTTCGACGACTCACACGACACCCACGACGCCGAGGCTCAGCTCGAGCTGAAGTGGCGGGCGGTCAAGGAAGCTGGAACGCTCAGCCGCCGGGGCGACGGTGATCGGCTAGCTCGAGGACGCGATCATGAGCCTGCGTCCGCCGATAGGCCGCAGCGGGCGCGCGGTGATCGCCACGCTGCCTGAGCGACTGCAGGAGCGCACGGTGGCACTCGAGATCGGGGCACGGCACAGCGGTCACGACTTCGGCGAGATCGAGCACGCCATCGAGGGCGAATTCGTCAAGCGCCAGCTGCGCTACGCGCCGACCCTGCATCGCAGTGTCGAGTGACCACAGCGGTGGCGGAGGGATTTGAACCCCCGGACGGTGTTAGCCGTCTCTCGCTTTCAAGGCGAGTGCATTAGGCCGCTCTGCCACGCCACCGCTGATCAGGGTAGCGGGACTCGGTAGCGTGGCCTGCATGCGCGCCATCGTCGCCGAATCCGCCGATCAGCTTTCGTGGCAGGAAGTACCCGACGTGTCCGCCGGACCAGGCGAGGTCCTGGTCGAGGTCGCCGCCGCCGGGGTGAACCGCGCCGACCTGCTGCAGGCCGCCGGCAAGTACCCGCCGCCGCCGGGTGCGAGCGAGATCATCGGCATGGAGGTGTCCGGCGTCATCGCCGATGTCGGCCCCGATATCACGAATTGGTCTGTCGGACAACAGGTTTGCGCATTGCTCGCCGGTGGCGGCTACGCCGAATACGTCGCCGTGCCGGCCGGGCAGGTGATGCCGGTCCCCTCTGGCGTCGACCTGGTGGACGCTGCCGGATTGCCCGAAGTGGCCTGCACCGTCTGGTCGAATCTGGTGCTGACCGCGCACCTCGGCAAGGGGCAGCTGCTGCTGATGCACGGCGGTGCGAGCGGCATCGGCAGTCACGCCATCCAGGTCGCCCGGGCGCTGGGTGTGCGCGTGGCCGTCACCGCCGGGTCGGCGGGGAAGCTGGAGTTCTGCCGTGAGCTCGGCGCCGAGATCACCATCAACTACCACGACGAGGACTTCGTCGCGCGCCTGCAGGAGGCCGGCGGCGCTGACGTGATCTTCGACATCATGGGCGCCTCCTATCTCGACCGCAACATCGACGCCCTGGCCACCGACGGACAGCTCGTGATCATCGGCATGCAGGGCGGCATCAAGGGCGAGCTCAACATCGGCAAGCTGCTGGGCAAGCGGGCGCGGGTCATCGGCACCACGTTGCGCGCCCGCCCGGTCACCGGACCCAACAGCAAGACCGAAATCGTGCAGGCGGTGATCGCGTCCGTGTGGCCGATGATCGCCGAGGGCCGCGTCCGGCCGATCATCGGCGCCCGCCTGCCCATCCAGCAGGCCGGTGAGGCACATCAACAGCTTTCGTCGAGCAAGGTGACCGGAAAGGTCGTCCTGACGGTCTAGCCAAGGGCTCGGGCCGTCGAGTGTGCGCCCAGGGCTTTCAGTGTGCAACGTCGGCGAAATCTACGCCGGATTCCCGCCGTGAGTGCACACGCGATGACGGTCTAACCGAGGGACGCGAGCGCGCGCACCAACTGGTCGACTTCTGCCGTCGTCGAGTAGTGCGCCAGGCCGACCGTCACCGCGCCGCCGACGTCGTTGACGCCCAACACGTCGAGCGCGCGGGAACTTTCGTTGGTGACGGCCAGAATTCCGTTGTCCGCCAACCGCTGAACGACTCGCTCGGCGGGCACGCCATTCAAGGCGAAACTGACCACCGGGATCCGCACCTCCGGGCGGCCGATCACCATCACCAACGGCAGTGACCGCAACGACACCATCAGATAGTCGTAGATCCGGTTCAGGTACGACGTGGCGGATTGCATCGATACCGCCAGGCGTTCGCGCCGGCCGCCGCGGGCGGATTCGTCGAGCGACGCCAGGTACTCGATGCTGGCCACCACCCCGGCCAGCAGACCGAACTGGTGCGCACCGATCTCCAGGCGGGCCGGCCCAACGGCCTTGGGATCCGGCGAGATGGAACTGAACGAGTTGAGCAACGCGGGATCGCGGAACACGATCGCGCCGATCGGCGGACCGCCCCACGCCGCGGCGTTCACCGCCACCACGTCGGCGTCGGTTTCCTTGACGTCGAGCAGCCGATAGGGCGCGGCGGCGGAATGGTCGACCACCGCAAGGCCGCCGACGTCGTGCACCAGCTTGGTCATCGCCCGCAGGTCGGTGACCGTGCCCAGCGTCGCGGAGGCCGAGGCCACGGCGACCAGCCGGGTCGACTTTCCGATGAGACCCTCCCACTGCCACGTCGGGAGCTCACCCGTCTCGATGTCGATCTCGGCCCACTTGACCTTGGCGCCGTACCGGTGTGCCGCGCGCAGCCACGGGGCGATGTTGGCCTCGTCGTCCAAGCGGCTGACGATGACCTCGTAGCCCAGGCCGGCCCGCGACGACGACGCCTCGGCCAGCGCCGACAACAAAATCGCCCGATCGGCCCCCAGCACGACACCCGCGGGGTCGACGTTGAACAGATCGGCCACCGCCGCCCGCGCCGCCTCCAGAACGGCGGCACTGCGCTGCGCGGACGGGTGTGCGCCCGCCGTCGTGGGACCGGACCTGCGGAAAGCCGTCGACACCGTGGTCGCGACGGAATCTGGAATCAGCATCCCGCTCGGGGCGTCGAAGTGCACCCAGCCGTCACCCAGCGACGGATGGAGTCCGCGCACCCGGGCGACGTCATATGCCATGTGGGCCACCTTAGGGCTTCCGCTTTTTGCGAAACTGTGACGGTAGCGGGTCCCACAGACGTTCCGGCCAGTTGGTGGCCTCCCGAGCCAGGGCACCCGGCCAGCCATACTAGTCGAGTGGGGCTCTGGTTCGGAACGCTCATTGCATTGTTCTTGCTGATAGCGCCCGGGGCGATCATCGCACGCATCAGTCAGTTGTCGTGGTCGGTCGCTGTCGCGGTCGGCCCGGCGCTGACCTTCGGCATGGTCGCGCTCGCCATTATTCCGTTTGGCGCCATCGGAATTCCGTGGAACGGCTGGACCGCGCTGGCGACGCTGGTCGTGGTGTGCCTGCTGATGATCGTGCTGCAGTTGCTGCTGGCCCGTTTCCGCGACCGCGAAGCGGAAGCTCGCGGGGTCAGCCGCTGGCCGGCCATCACGGTGGGGGTGGGCGTACTGCTGGGCGCCCTGCTCATCATGTGGGCCGCCTACCGCGGACTGGCCGCCCATTGGCAGACCATCCCGAGCACCTGGGACGCGGTCTGGCACGCCAACGAGGTGCGTTTCATCCTGGACACCGGCCAGGCGTCGTCGACGCACATGGGCGAGCTGCGCAACGTCGAGACCCACAAGACGCTGTATTACCCGTCGGTGTTCCACGCCCTGATCGCCGTGTTCTGCCAGCTGACCGGGGCCGCACCCACCACCGGCTACACACTGACGTCGGTCGCGGCATCGGTTTGGCTGTTCCCCACCAGCGCGGCGATGCTGACCTGGCATCTGGTGCGGCGGCACACCACCGAGTGGTGCAGCGCCGGAGCGGCGGCCACCGCGGCGGCGCTGTCGGCGTCCTTCACCGCGGTCCCCTATGTCGAGTTCGGCGTGGCCGCGATGCCCAACCTCGCCGCCTATGGGGTCGCGGTTCCGGCTTTCGTCCTGATCACCACCACGCTGCGGCACCGCGACCGCATCCCGGCGGCCATCCTGGCGTGGGTGGGCGTCATGTCCGTGCACATCACCGGTGGGGTGATCGTGTTGTTGTTCCTTGCGGCCTGGTGGCTGATGGATGCGGTATGGCGTCCGGTGCGCGGCAGGCTGGCCGACCTCGTCGCGCTGGCCTGCGTCGCGGTGGTCTCCGGACTGATCCTGTTGCCGCAGTTCATCAGCGTTCAGGGGCAGGAAGACATCATCGCCGGACACTCCTTTCTGACCTACCTCAGCAAGAAACGCGGACTCTTCGACGCCGTCTTCCAGCACTCCCGCCACCTCAACGACTTCCCGTACCAGTACGGGCTCATGGCGCTCGCGATCCTCGGCGGGCTGCTTTTCGCCTACAAGAGGATCTGGTGGCCGCTGGCGGCGTGGCTGCTACTCGTGGTGGTCGATGTCGACGCGGGAACGCCCCTCGGCGGTCCGGTCGGTGCGGTGGCCGGGATGATCGGTGAGTTCTTCTACAAGGACCCGCGCCGGATCTCGGCGGCCATCACCCTGCTGCTGGAGCCGATGGCCGGCGTCGCGCTGTTCGCGCTCGTCGTGGGCGCCGTGGGCCTCGCGAAACGGCTGGCCGGGCGGGTTCGACCGGCCCTGGCAGGCGACCGGCGCCTCGGGCCGGTTCCGGTGTGGACCGCCACCACAGCGGTGCTGCTGGTGGTTATCACCGTGCTCACCGGGCGCCACTACCTGTATCGGCACATCGTGTTGTTCGGCGACAAGTACGACTCGGTGATGATCGACCAGCGCGACCTGATGGCGATGGCCTATCTGTCCAGGCTGCCCGGCGCCCACGAAACGTTGATCGGCAACGCCAACACCGACGGCACCGCCTGGATGTACGCCGTCGCCGATCTGCATCCGCTGTGGACCCACTACGACTACCCACAGCAGATGGGCCCGGGTCCCAACCGGTACATCTTCTGGACCTCGGCCCGCAAAGGCGAATCCGATCCGCGGGTGCTCGAAGCGATCAAAGCGCTCAATATCCGGTACATCTACACCAGCACGCCGACTGTCCGGGGGTTCGCCGTACCCGAAGGACTAGTGTCACTGGATAAGTCGAAGTCGTGGGCGTTGATCTACGACAATGGCGGTGCCCGAATTTATGAATGGCGACCAAACGGCACGACGCCACACCCATAGTCCACAAAGGATGGTGAAGGATTGAGTACCCGCAACGATGACGACGACGTCGAAATCATCGGTGGCGTCGACCCGCGAGTGATGGCGCTCACCGAGGACGACGCCGACGAGCGCTCCCTGACCGACCTGGTCGAGCAGCCCGCGAAGGTGATGCGCATCGGAACGATGATCAAGCAACTGCTCGAGGAGGTGCGGGCCGCACCGCTTGATGAGGCCAGCCGTAACCGGCTGCGCGAGATCCACGCGACCAGCATCCGGGAACTGGAGGAGGGCTTGGCGCCGGAACTGCGCGAGGAGCTCGATCGCCTGACCCTGCCCTTCAACGAGGACGCCGCGCCGTCCGACGCCGAATTGCGCATCGCCCAAGCGCAGTTGGTCGGCTGGCTGGAAGGGCTGTTCCACGGCATCCAGACCGCGCTTTTCGCGCAGCAGATGGCCGCCCGCGCGCAGCTGGAAAAGATGCGCCAGGGCGCCCTCCCTTCCGGCATCGGCAAGCCGGGCGCGCCCGGGCACGGCCAGTACCTGTAAGCGACCTCGAGTAGGTGACGGTGTCGGGTCCTCACATCGAGACGCACAACGCGTGGGTGGAGTTTCCCATCTTCGACGCCAAGTCGCGCTCGTTGAAGAAGGCCTTCTTGGGCAAAGCCGGCGGCACGATCGGACGCAATAGCTCCAACGTGGTGGTGGTCGAAGCGTTGCGTGACATCACCATGTCCCTCGAGTTGGGTGACCGGGTCGGACTGGTGGGCCACAACGGGGCGGGCAAATCGACTCTGCTGCGCCTACTTTCGGGCATCTACGAGCCCACCCGGGGTTGGGCGACGGTCACCGGCCGGGTCGCACCGGTCTTCGACCTCGGCGTCGGCATGGACCCCGAGATCTCCGGCTACGAGAACATCATCATTCGCGGTCTGTTCCTGGGGCAGACGCGAAAGCAGATGCTGGCCAAGGTCGACGAGATCGCCGAGTTCACCGAGCTCGGCGACTACCTGTCCATGCCGCTGCGCACCTATTCCACCGGCATGCGTGTCCGGCTGGCGATGGGCGTGGTCACCAGCATCGACCCCGAAATCCTGCTGCTCGACGAGGGCATCGGCGCGGTGGACGCCGAGTTCTTGAAGAAGGCGCAGTCGCGGTTGCAGAGCCTGGTGGAGCGCTCCGGAATCCTGGTATTCGCCAGCCATTCCAACGAATTTTTGGCCCGGTTATGCAAGACGGCGATGTGGATCGACCATGGCGTCATCCGGATGTCCGGGGGCATCGAGGACGTGGTGCGCGCGTACGAAGGGGAAGACGCGGGCCGCCACGTCCGCGAGGTGCTGGAAGAGACCCAGCAGACGAATCGACTCGAGACACCCCTGGCCCAAAGAGCATCCGGGGATGAGTGAGACCGTCTTCGCCGTCGTCGTCACCCACCGGCGCACCGACGAACTGGCCAAGTCGCTCGATGTGCTGAGCACGCAGACCCGGCTGCCCGATCACCTCATCGTGGTGGACAACGACGGCCCGGGTTCCGGCCGCGTTCGAGACCTGGTGGCCGGCCAACCGATCCCGACCACCTACCTGTCATCGCGCCGAAACCTCGGCGGCGCAGGGGGTTTCGCGCTGGGCATCCTGCACGCGCTGGCCCAGGGCGCCGATTGGGTGTGGCTGGCCGACGACGACGGCCGCCCACAGGACTCCGGCGTCCTGGCCACCCTGCTGGCCTGCGCCGAAAAGTACGGCCTCGCCGCAGTATCTCCTATGGTCTGCGACTCCGACGACCCGGAACGGCTGGCCTTCCCGCTGCGGCGTGGCCTGGTATGGCGCAGGCGCGCAAGCGAACTGCGCACCGAAGCGGGGCAGGACCTGCTTCCCGGGATCGCCTCGCTGTTCAACGGCGCGCTGTTTCGGGCCACCACCTTGGACGCGGTCGGCGTCCCGGACCTGCGGCTGTTCATTCGCGGCGACGAGGTGGAGATGCATCGCCGGCTGGTGCGGTCCGGCCTGCCGTTCGGGACCTGCCTGGACACGATCTACTTGCACCCCTGCGGATCCGACGAGTTTCGCCCGATTCTGGGTGGCCGCATGCACACCCAGTATCCCGACAACCACACCAAGCGGTTCTACACCTACCGCAATCGGGGCTATCTGTTGTCGCAGCCCGGCCTACGCAAGCTGCTGGTGCAGGAGTGGGTGCGGTTTGGTTGGTTCTTCCTGGTGAGCCGTCGCGACCCGCGCGGTCTGCTGGAATGGATCCGGTTGCGGCGCTTGGGGCGTCGCGAGCAGTTCGGCAAACCAGCAGAGGAGCGACGCACATGACGTTCGTCGACGCGGCGGCACAGTCGCGCACCCTTACCCGCGCCCGGGGCGACCTCGTCGCAGGCTTTCGCCGGCACGAGCTGTGGCTGCACCTGGGTTGGCAGGACATCAAGCAGCGCTACCGTCGCTCGGTGCTGGGTCCGTTCTGGATCACCATCGCGACCGGAACCACGGCCGTCGCGATGGGAGGCTTGTACTCCAAGCTTTTTCATCTCGAGCTGTCGCTGCATCTGCCGTATGTGACGCTGGGCCTGATCATCTGGAACCTGATCAACGCCGCCATCCTGGAGGGCGCCGACGTCTTCGTCGCCAACGAGGGACTGATCAAGCAACTGCCCACGCCACTCAGCGTGCACGTCTACCGGCTGGTGTGGCGGCAGATGATTCTGTTCGCGCACAACATCGTCATCTATGTCGTGATCGCGATGATCTTCCCCAAACCGTGGTCGTGGGCCGATCTTTCGGTGATCCCGGCGCTGGCGCTCATCGTGCTCAACTGCATCTGGGTGTCACTGTGTTTCGGCATCCTGGCGACCCGCTACCGCGACATCGGACCGTTGCTCTTCTCGGTGGTGCAGTTGCTGTTCTTCATGACGCCGATCATCTGGAACGACGGCACCCTGCGACAGCAAGGCGCCGGTCGCTGGTCGAAGATCGTCGAACTCAACCCGCTGCTGCACTATCTCGACATCGTGCGCGCCCCGCTGCTGGGCTCGCATCAGGAACTGCGGCACTGGGCCGTGGTGCTGATCTTGACGGCCGTCGGCTGGTTGCTGGCTGCCTTCGCCATGCGCCAGTACCGCGCCCGGGTGCCGTACTGGGTGTAGGACCGTTCGGGATCGTCCACGCGGCCATGCTTGCCGGGCGTTCGTTTTGGGTGGACAGTCGTGCACAGACGAACGACGGAGGGCGCCGATGGAGATCGTGCCGTTGGGCCCGGACTTTGCCGCGGAATTGCGCGGCGTCACCATCCACGACGTTGCGGCCGACGACGCCGCATACGCGACGGTGCGCGCGGCGTTTGAGGAGCACTCGGTTCTGGTCCTGCGCGACCAGGACGTCACCGATGAGGCGCAGCTCGCGTTCTCGCGCCGCTTCGGGCCGCTCGAGGTCACCAAGCCGAACACGCAGGGCCACGGCACCAACCTGGTGATCCTCACGACACTCGACGACCAGGGCAACGTGGTGGCCGAAGATGACCGGATCGCGCTGGAGAACAAGGCCAACCAGCTCTGGCACACCGACAGTTCGTTCAAGCCGGTGCCGGCGCTCGCCTCGGTGCTGTCGTCGCGCATCGTGCCGGCGCAGGGCGGCGAGACCGAGTACGTCTCCACCCGGCTCGCGTTCGGGCGCCTCGATCCGGCATTGCAGCGGCGACTCGAAGATTCCTTCGCCTGGCACGAATACGCCTTTTCGCGCGGCAAGATCGCGCCCGACCTCGTCGGCCCGGCCGAACGGGCCGCGCTGCCGCCCCAATGTTGGCGCCTGGTGTGGCAGAACCCGGTCAACGGCCGCAAGGCGCTGTACATGGCCTCGCACGCCTACGCGATCGAGGGCATGGAGCGCACAGCCGCGCAAGAGCTGCTCGCCGAGCTGACCCGGGCGGCGACCGCCCCCGGCACGAGCTATCTGCACTCGTGGCGCGAGGGCGACGTGGTGATGTGGGACAACCGCGCGGTCATGCATCGCGGCCGGCCCTGGCCGGCGCGACAGCCGCGCCACATGGTGCGGAGCACGATCGCCGCGACGGCCGCCGACGGGCTCGAGGCGATGCGGGCGCCGACACGCCGGGCGGCTCAGTGACGGCGCCGGTGCTGGGAAGCCGCGCGGCCGGTGCTGGCGGGCCGCTCGTCGCGGTGTCACACTGAAACGCCACCTGAGCAACCGGGCGAAAGGTCCACCGACGTGAGCAAAAAGGTCCCATCGGCAGCGGACGCCGCGCGGAGCAACCTCGAAGCGGAGCTGGACCGGCTACGGCAACGGCGCGACCGCCTCGAGGCCGAGGTCAAGAACGACCGCGGCATGGTTGGCGATCACGGCGACGCGGCCGAGGCGATCCAGCGCGCCGAGGAACTGGTGGTGCTCAACGACCGCATCGGCGACCTGGACCGGCGCCTGCGGACCGGGCCGTCGGAGTCCGACGCGTCGGAGACTCTGCCCGGCGGCACCGAGGTGACCCTGCGGTTCGCCGACGGCGAGGTCGTCACGATGCAGGTCATCTCGATCGTCGAGGAAACCCCCGTCGGCCGCGAGGCCGAGACGCTGACCGCGCGCAGCCCCCTGGCCCAGGCCCTGGCTGGGCGCAAAGCCGGCGACACGGTGACCTACTCGACGCCGCAGGGCGAGAACCAGGTCGAGCTGATCTCGGTCAAGCTGCCCCGCTGACGCTTGCGGGAAGTGCCCGCCGGCCCCGTTAGACTCCCCTCGATGGTTGCCCCGCTGCCCGGTTCCGCGTCCGAAGAGGCGCGCGCGGACTTGAGCCTGACGACGCAGGTCATTCGGTTCGTCGTCACCGGCGGCCTGGCGGGAATCGTGGACTTCGGGCTCTACCTGCTGCTGTGGAAGGTGCTGGGCGTACAGGTCGACCTGTCCAAGGCCACCAGCTTCATCGTCGGCACCATCACGGCCTATCTGATCAACCGCCGCTGGACCTTCCAGGCGACCCCCAGCACCGCCCGGTTCGTCGCGGTCATGGTTCTCTACGCCATCACGTTCGCCGTCCAGGTCGGGCTCAACCATCTGTGTCTGGCGCTTCTGCACTACCGCGGGTGGGCGCCCCTCGTCGCCTTCGTGATCGCGCAGGGCACCGCGACGGTGATCAACTTCGTCGTGCAGCGGGCCGTAATCTTCCGCATCCACTGAGCCGCCCTCGCCAAGCCCAGATTGCCCGCCTCCTCAGCGGACGCCCGCGTCCCGCATCGTCGTCGGAGCAGGCGGTACCCTCTTTGACGATGTCGAGCACCGATCCCCTGACCAAGCCCGCCCGGCTGACGGGCTTCGGGCGCACCGCGCCGTCGGTGGCCCAGGTGCTCTCCACCCGCGATCCGGAGGTGATCGCCAAGGCGGTAGCCCGGGTGGCCGACTCCGGCGACCCCAAGAGCCGCGGCGTGATCGCGCGCGGGCTGGGACGCTCCTACGGCGACAACGCGCAAAACGGCGGCGGCCTGGTGATCGACATGACCGGGCTCAATCGCATCCACTCGATCAGCGCCGACACCCGACTGGTCGACGTCGACGCCGGCGTCAGCCTGGACCAGTTGATGAAGGCGGCGCTGCCGTTCGGGCTCTGGGTTCCGGTGCTGCCGGGTACGCGCCAGGTCACCGTCGGCGGCGCGATCGCCTGCGACATCCACGGCAAGAACCACCACAGCGCGGGCAGCTTCGGTAACCACGTCCGGTCGATGGATCTCCTCATGGCCGACGGCACCGTGCGCACCATCGCCCCGGACGGCGAGGATGCCGAGCTGTTCTGGGCCACCGTCGGCGGCAACGGCCTGACCGGGATCGTGCTGCGCGCCACCATCGCCATGACGCCGACGGAGACGGCCTACTTCATCGCCGACGGCATCGCCACCCGCGACCTCGACGAAACGGTCGCCGTTCACCTCGACGGCAGCGAGTCCAACTACACGTACTCCAGCGCCTGGTTCGACCTGATCAGCCCGCCGCCGAAGCTGGGCCGTGCCGCGGTCAGCCGCGGCAGCCTGGCCAAGCTCGATCAGCTGCCGAAGAAGCTGGCCAAGAACCCGCTGAAATTCGATGCGCCGCAGCTGTTGACGGTGCCAGACGTGTTCCCGGTCAGCGCGATGAACAAGCTGTCGTTCATGGCGATCGGCGAGGTGTACTACCGGCTGGGCGGAACCTACAGCGGCAAGATCCAGAATCTGTCGCAGTTCTACCACATGCTCGACCTGGTCAGCGGCTGGAATAACGCCTATGGCCCAAGGGGTTTCGCCCAACACCAGTTCCTGGTCCCGCCGGACGCGATGGACGAATTCAAGGCCATCATCCGCTGGATCCAGACCAGCGGCCACTACTCGGCCCTGAACGTGTTCAAGCTTTTCGGCCCGGGCAACCGCGCGCCGCTGAGTTTCCCGATGGCCGGCTGGAACGTCGCCATGGACTTCCCCAACAAGCCGGGGATCAACGAGTTCCTCAACGAACTCGACCGGCGCGCACTGGAATTCGGTGGACGGGTGTACACCGCCAAGGATTCCCGCGTGAGCGCCGAAACCTTCCACGCCATGTATCCACGCATCGACGAATGGATCGCGGTGCGCCGCAAGGCCGACCCCTTGCGGGTATTCGCCTCCGACATGGCCCGACGTTTGGAGCTGCTCTAAATGGTGCTCGATGCCGTGGGGAATCCACAGACCATCCTGCTGCTCGGCGGGACCTCCGAGATCGGCCTGGCAATCTGCGAGCGCTACCTGCAGAATGCGCACGCACGGATTGTGTTGGCAGCCATGCCCAGCGACCCCGGCCGCGACGCCGCGGTGGCGCAGATGCAGGCCGCCGGCGCGCGTTCGGTCGAGCTGATCGATTTCGAAGCCACCGATCCCGACACCCACCCCAAGATGATCGATGCGGCCTTCGCCGGCGGAGATATAGACGTGGCCATAGTCGCGTTCGGCATCCTCGGGGATGCCGAAGAGCTCTGGCAGAACCAGCACAAGGCGGTGCTGGCCGCTGAAATCAATTACACCGCAGCGGTTTCAGTGGGCGTGCTGCTGGGCGAGAAGATGCGGGCGCAGGGCTTCGGCCAGATCATCGCGATGAGCTCCGCCGCCGGCGAGCGGGTGCGGCGGTCCAACTTCGTGTACGGCTCCACCAAGGCGGGATTGGACGGCTTCTACCTGGGCCTCGCAGAAGCATTGCGCGAGTACGGTGTTCGCGTGCTGGTGATCCGGCCAGGCCAGGTGCGCACCCGGATGAGCGCGCACGTCAAGGAAGCCCCGCTGACCGTCGACAAAGAATATGTCGCCAACCTCGCGGTGACCGCGGCCGCCAAAGGTAAGGAATTGGTTTGGGCACCAGCAGCATTCCGTTATGTGATGATGGTGTTGCGACACGTCCCGCGTCCCATCTTCCGCAAGCTTCCCATCTGATAATGCGTAACGCGCTGGCCACCCTCGGCCAGATGGCTTTGGCGGTGCTGGTCGCGGTGGCCGTCGCGGTGGTATCGCTGAGCGCCATCGCCCGGGTCCAGTGGCCGGCCTTTCCGTCGTCCAACCAACTGCACGCGCTGACCACCGTCGGGCAGGTCGGCTGCGTGGCCGGCCTGGTCGCCGTCGGCTTTGGCTGGCGGCGCTGCGTCCGTCCCCGCGGCCGGCTGCTGGCCCAGCTGGCCGGGCTGGTGTTCGTCTGCGCATTCACCGTCGTGACCCTCGGCATGCCGCTGGGCGCGACCAAGCTGTATCTGTTCGGCATCTCCGTCGACCAGCAATTCCGCACCGAATACGTGACGCGCCTGGCCGACAGCCCCGCCCTGCGCGACATGACCTATCTCGGCCTGCCCCCGTATTACCCCCCGGGCTGGTTTTGGATCGGCGGGCGCGCCGCGGCGCTCGGCGGGACGCCGGCATGGGAGATCTTCAAGCCGTGGGCCATCACCTCGATCACCATTGCCGTCGCGGTCGCGCTGGTGCTGTGGTGGCGGATGGTCCGCTTCGAATCCGCGCTGATCGTCACCGCCGCCACCGCGGCGGTGACGTTGGCCTACGGCTCGCCCGAACCCTATTCGGCGATGATCACCGTGCTCTTGCCGCCGATGCTGGTGCTGACGTGGTCGGGACTGCGCGCCGGTGAGCGTGGGACTGGCCGCGAACCCGACGCCGAGCGTGAAACTAACTGCACAGTCGAGTCCGAGCGTGAAACTAACTTCACACTCGCGGCAGGGCAGCGAGCGGATCCGGACGCGCCCCCGCGGGCGGGCTGGGGCGCCGTCGTCGCCGCCGGGCTGTTCCTCGGCTGGACGGCCACCTGGTACACGCTGTTGTTCGGGTTCAGTGCCTTCACGATCGGGTTGATGGCCCTGTGGCTGGCCGGCGTCCGCTGGCGGCGGAACCGGAAGACCGGGGGCCTCAAGGCCGCGCTCGATCCACTGTTGAGGCTGGCGGTGATCGCCGGCATCGCCGTGGTGATCGCGTGCACGACGTGGCTCCCATTCGTGGTGCGGGCGGTGCACAGCCCGGTCAGCAACTCCGGCAGCGCCATGCACTACCTGCCGGCCGACGGCGCGGAGTTGACGTTCCCGATGCTGCAGTTCACGCTGCTGGGCGTCGTCTGCCTGATCGGCACCCTGTGGCTGGTGCTGCGGGCCCGTTACTCCGTGCGGGCCGGCGCCCTGGCCATCGGCGTCCTGGCCCTGTACCTGTGGTCGCTGCTGTCGATGCTCACCACGCTGGCGCGCACCACCTTGTTGTCGTTCCGGCTACAGCCGACCCTGAGCGTGTTGCTGGTCGCCGCCGGGGCGTTCGGCTTCGTCGAACTCGCGCAGGCCCTGGCCGCCGCCGGCCGCGACCGCGGTTGGGGTCGCGCCATAGCTCCGGTGGCCGGCGCCGTCGGCCTGGCCGCCGCGATCGCGTTCAGCCAGGACATCCCCGACGTGCTGCGGCCGGACCTCACCATCGCCTACACCGACACCGACGGTCACGGGCAGCGCGGGGACCGGCGGCCACCCAGCGCCGAGAAGTTCTACGCGACAATCGATCACGCCATCACGCAGGTGACCGGCAGACCCCGCGATCAGACCGTCGTGCTGACCGCCGACTACAGCTTCCTGTCCTTCTATCCCTACTGGGGATTTCAGGGGCTCACCTCGCACTACGCCAACCCGCTCGCGCAGTTCGACCTGCGCGCCGCGCAGATCAACAAGTGGTCCAACCTCAAGACCGCCGACGAGTTGATCCATGCCCTGGACACCTGCCCCTGGCCGCCGCCGACGGTCTTCCTGATGCGGCGCGGAGCGGGAGGCAACTACACCCTGCGCCTGGCCGAGGACGTGTACCCCAACCAGCCCAACGTGCGGCGCTACACCGTCGATCTGCGCGGAGCCCTGTTCGACAACCCGCGCTTCGTCGTTCAAAGCGTCGGCCCATTTGTGCTGGCCATCCGCAAACCGGGGATGTGACTGCCGATGAGCACCGACACTGCGCCGCAAAAGGCCGAAGAACTAGCATCTAGCTCCGTGAACGACAGGGAAGCGAATCACCGGATCGCCCGGCTGGTCGCTTCGGTCGCCGGGCTGCTGGGTGTGCTGCTGGCGATCGCCACCCCGCTGCTTCCGGTCGACCAGACCACCGCGCAACTGAACTGGCCGCAGAACGGCACCTTCGGCAGCGTCGACGCACCGCTGATCGGCTACGTCGCCACGGATTTGACCGTCACCGTCCCGTGCCAGGCCGCCGCCGGGCTGACCTCCGGCAAGACGGTGTTGCTGTCGACGGTGCCCAAGCAGGCACCCAAGGCCGTCGACCGGGGACTGCTGATCGTGCGCGCCAACAACGACCTGGTGCTCGTGGTGCGCAACGTCCCGGTGGTGACCGCGCCACTGAGCCAGGTGCTCAGCCCGGCCTGCCAGCGGTTGACTTTCACCGCACACGCCGACCGGGTCACCGCCGAGTTCGTCGGGCTGACCCAGGGGCCTAACGCCGAGCATCCCGGCTCGCCGCTGCGCGGCGAGAAGAGCGGCTACGACTTCCGGCCCCAGATCGTCGGCGTCTTCACCGATCTGAGCGGGCCGGCGCCGTCGGGCCTGAATTTCTCGGCGACCATCGACACCCGCTACAGCAGCAGCCCCACGCCGCTGAAGATGGCCGCGATGATCCTCGGGCTGGTGCTCACGGCCGCCGCCCTGGTCGCCCTGCACGTCCTCGACACCGCCGACGGGACCCGGCACCGCCGCTTCCTGCCCGCCCGCTGGTGGTCGATCGGCGGGCTGGACGCCCTGGTCATCGCCGTGCTGGTGTGGTGGCATTTCGTCGGCGCCAACACCTCCGACGACGGCTACATCCTGACCATGGCCCGGGTATCCGAGCACGCCGGCTACATGGCCAACTACTACCGGTGGCTCGGCACGCCCGAGGCGCCGTTCGGCTGGTACTACGACCTGCTGGCGCTGTGGGCACACGTGAGCACCACCAGCGTCTGGATGCGGCTGCCCACCCTCGCGATGGCGCTGACGTGCTGGTGGGTCATCAGCCGTGAAGTCATGCCCCGGCTGGGCCACGCGGTCAAACAGAACCGGGCCGCGGCCTGGACCGCGGCGGGCATGTTCCTGGCCGTCTGGCTGCCGCTGGACAACGGCTTGCGCCCGGAGCCGATCATCGCGCTGGGCATCCTGCTGACCTGGTGCTCGGTGGAACGCGCGGTGGCGACCAGCCGGCTGCTGCCGGTGGCGATCGCCTGCATCATCGGCGCGCTGACTCTGTTCTCCGGGCCGACGGGCATCGCCTCGATCGGCGCGCTGCTGGTCGCGATCGGGCCGCTGCGGACCATCCTGCACCGCCGCTCCAAGCGGTTCGGCGCGCTGCCGCTGATCGCGCCCCTGCTGGCGGCGGTCACCGTCACCGTCATCCTGATCTTCCGCGACCAGACGCTGACCGGTGAGATCCAGGCGACCATGCTCAAGCGCGCCGTCGGGCCCAGCCTCAGCTGGTTCGACGAACACATCCGCTACGAGCGGCTGTTCATGGCCAGTCCCGACGGGTCGGTCGCCCGCCGATTCGCCGTGCTGGCGCTGGTTCTCGCCCTCGGGATCACGGTCGCGATGTCGTTGCGCAAGGGCCGGATCCCGGGGACGGCCACCGGGCCCAGCCGGCGAATCGTCGGGATCACCATCATCTCCTTCGTGGCGATGATGTTCACGCCCACCAAATGGACCCACCACTTCGGGGTGTTCGCCGGACTGGCCGGGCCGCTGGGCGCGCTGGCGGCGGTCGCGGTGACGTCGGTGGCGATGCGCTCGCGGCGCAACCGCACCGTGTTTGCCGCGGTGGTGCTGTTCTTGGTGGCGTTGTCGTTCGCGAGCGTCAACGGCTGGTGGTACGTATCGAATTTCGGTGTGCCGTGGTCGAATGAGTTCCCGGCCTGGAATTACGCCTTCGCCACCGCGTTGCTCGCGTTGACCGTCGTGGTGCTGCTGTTGGCGGCGTGGTTCCACTTCGTCGACCCGGACAACGGTCCGCCCAAGACCCGCCTGGGCGCCCGGGCCGCCGGAATCGTCCAGTCGCCCTTGGCAATTGCGACCTGGGTGCTGGTGGTGTTCGAGGTCGCATCGTTGACCCTGGCGATGACCGACCAGTATCCGGCATGGTCGGTCGGCCGCTCCAACCTGCAGGCCCTGACCGGCAAGTCCTGCGGGCTGGCCGAGGACGTGCTGGTGGAACAGGACCCGAACGCCGGGATGCTGACGCCGGTCAACGCGTCGGCGGCGGACGCCCTCGGCGCCGGCATGTCGGAAGCCTTCACGCCCAACGGGATTCCCGCCGACGTGCGCGCGGACCCGGTGATGGAACGCCCGGGTGACCGCAGCTTCGTCAACGACGAGGAGAAGACCGGCAGCAACCAGGCCGGCACCGAGGGCGGCACCACCCCCGCACCGGGAATCAACGGATCGTCCGCCCAGCTGCCCTTCTACCTCGACCCCGCGCGCACACCGGTGCTGGGCAGCTGGCGTTCCGGCATCCAGGTACCCGCGCACCTGCGGTCCAGCTGGTACCGACTGCCCGCCCGGGACAAGGCGGGGCCGCTGCTGGTGGTGAGCGCGGCCGGTCGCTTCGACCCCCGCGAGGTGCAGGTGCAGTGGGCCACCGACGACCAGGCGGCCGGCGGACACCCCGGCGGTTCGCTCCAATTCGCGGACGTGGGCGCGTCACCGGCCTGGCGCAACCTGCGGCTGGCGATGTCCGCAATTCCGAGTACCGCCACCCAGATTCGGCTGGTCGCCGACGACGAAGACCTGGCTCCGCAGCACTGGATAGCACTGACCGCGCCGCGGATTCCGCAGCTGCGCACGCTGCAGGACGTGGTGGGCTCGACCGACCCGGTGTTCCTGGACTGGCTCGTCGGGCTGGCCTTCCCCTGCCAGCGACCGTTCGGCCACCAGAACGGCGTGGACGAGACTCCGAAGTGGCGCATCCTGCCGGACCGATTCGGCGCCGAGGCCAACTCACCGGTGATGGACAACAACGGCGGCGGCCCGCTGGGCGTGACCGAGCTGTTGACCAAGGCGACCACCATGGCGACCTATCTCAAGGACGACTGGTCGCGCGATTGGGGCTCGCTGCAACGGCTGACGCCCTACTACCCCGACGCCGAACCCGCCCACCTGTTGCTGGGGACGGCGACGCGCAGCGGCCTATGGGGCCCGGCGCCGCTGAGACACTAAGGCGCACAACGAATCTCGAGGTCCGCGCGACACGCGGGTGGGCCAGTCTTGCATAGGCCCGCTGGCAACCCTTGAGCTGCGCCATCGGTAAGTCTACACTTACGGTTCGTGGTCACTTACCAAACGGGTGACGTCTGGCTGGCCCTGGCGGACGGGACGCGACGGGCCATCGTGGAGCGGCTTGCCCACGGGCCGTCGGCGGTCGGCGAGTTGGCCCGCGCCCTGCCGGTCAGCAGGCCGGCGGTGTCCCAACATCTCAAGGTGCTCAAGTCCGCCGGGCTGGTGCGCGACCGCGCCGCGGGAACCCGTCGGGTCTATCAGCTCGACCCCACCGGTCTGCAGGCATTGCGCGCCGACCTCGACCGGTTCTGGACGCAGGCGCTGGCCGGCTACGCGCAGACCATCGACGAGATGAACGAAGGAGAAACATGACGCAGCGGACCCCCGACGTCAACCATCACGTCGTCGTCAACGCCCCCATCGAGCGCGCGTTTGCCGTCTTTACCGAACGCTTCGGCCCCTTCAAGCCGCCCGAGCACAATCTGTTGGCGGTCCCGATCGCCGAGACGGTGTTCGAACCCCACGTGGGCGGCCATATCTACGACCGAGGCGTCGACGGCAGCGTGTGCCGATGGGCGCGAATCCTGGTCTACGAGCCGCCCCACCGCGTGACGTTCAGCTGGGACATCGGTCCGACGTGGCAGGTGGAAACCGACCCGGCGAAGGCAAGCGAGGTCGAAGTGCGCTTCACCGCCGAGTCCGACGAACGCACCCGGGTCGAACTGCAGCACCGCCATCTGGACCGGCACGGGACGGGCTGGGAGTCCGTCGCCGACGGCGTCGACGGCGACGCGGGTTGGCCGTTGTACCTGCGTCGTTTTGCGGGACTGTTCAGCGGCGGTGGTCCGCGATGAGCTCCGACCTGATGGCCATGGCGCGCGAGGAGCGGGCCGACCTCGCGGATTTCCTCGCCACCCTGACACCGCAAGACTGGAGTGCGCCCACCCTGTGCACCCGCTGGAGCGTGAAAGACGTTGTCGCGCATGTGATCAGCTACGATGAGCTGGGCGCGCTGGGGCTGCTCAAACGGTTCGCCAAAGGCTGGATCGTGCGGGCAAACCAGGTGGGCGTCGACGAATTCGCGGCCCTGACCCCACCACAGCTGCTGGAATTCCTGCGCAGCCACCTCCAACCGCGGGGCCTGACAGCGGGTTTCGGCGGGATGATCGCGCTCGTCGACGGCACCATTCATCACCAGGACATTCGGCGCGCGCTTGGCCGGCCGCGCGACGTGCCATCCGATCGGCTCGCGCGAATCTTGCCGTTGGTGCCCGGTAATCCCCGACTCGGCGCGGGACGCCGGATCCGGGGCCTGCGCCTGCGCGCCACCGATGTCGAGTGGACGCACGGCGACGGGCCCGAGGTGACCGGCTCCGGCGAGGCGCTCCTGCTGGCCATGACCGGGCGCGCGGCCGCCCTGGCCGACCTGACCGGGCCCGGGGTTGCCACGCTGGCGGACCGCGTCCGCGGATAGCGTTCGGTGACTTAAGGTCCGTCGCCGAGGCGCTGCGCGGCCCCGCGTCCTCATCGGACAAAGCCGCGTCGCTTACGATCGAGCCTCGTGCCCCACGACGGTAAAGAGCGATCGCAGCGGATCCCCCGGTCGGTGGCCGCCATCGCGGGGATCGTGGGCCTGCTGCTGTGCCTGTCCGTCCCGCTGCTTCCGGTGAAACAGACCACCGCAACGGTCCTGTGGCCCCAGGGCAGCACGGACGGGCACGTCAGCCAGATCACCGCTCCCCTGGTGTCGGGGGCGCCCCGCGCGCTGGACATCTCCATCCCCTGCCCGGACATCGCCACCTTGCCCGCCGCCGGCGGGCTGGTGGTCTCCACCCTGCCGCCCGGCGGCATAGACGCCGGGAAGAACGGGCTGTTCGTGCGGGCCAACACCGACGTGGTCGTCGTCGCTTTCCGGGACACCGTGGCCACGGTCGCACAACGCTCGGCGGCCGCCGCCGGGGCCTGCAGCGTGCTGCACGTCTGGGCCGATGCCGGCGCGTCGGGCGCGGATTTCGTCGGCATACCGGGCGCCTCCGGCGTGCTGCCCGCCGAGAAGAAGCCCCAGGTCGGCGGCATCTTCACCGACATGAAGGTGCCCGCGGGACCGGGCCTGTCGGCCCGCATCGACATCGACACCCGATTCATCACCGCGCCCACCGTCCTCAAGGAAGTGGTGATGATCCTGGGCGCCCTGGCGGTGCTAACGGCCATCGTCGCGCTCGCGGTGCTGGACCGCCGCAGCCGGGGCAGCAGCGCGCTGCTCAACTGGCGCTCCCCCATCGCGTGGCTCTCCAGATACCGCCCCGGCACGCGCCTGGCCAACTGGCGCCGGGTGGGGATCGCGACGTGGATCGCCGACGCCGGGGTGATCGCGACGCTGCTGCTGTGGCACATCATCGGCGCCACCTCGTCGGACGACGGCTACAACCTGGCCATCGCGCGTGTCGCCCCCGGCGCCGGCTACATCGCCGACTACTACCGCTACTTCGGCGCCACGGACGCGCCCTTCGACTGGTACCTCGGGCTGCTGGCCAAGATGGCCTCGGTGAGCACGGCCGGCGTCTGGATGCGGCTGCCCGCCACGGTGGCCGCGATCGGGTGCTGGCTGATCATCAGCCATTGGGTGCTGCGCCGGCTCGGCCCGGGCCGCGGCGGCCTCGCGGCGAATCGCGTCGCGGTCTTCACCGCCGGCGCGGTATTCGTGGCGGCGTGGCTGCCGTTCAACAACGGTCTGCGCCCCGAACCGCTGATCGCCCTCGGCGTGCTGATCACCTGGATGCTGATGGAACGTGCGATCGCGCTGCGGCGGTTGGCGCCCGCGGCGGTGGCCGTCATCGTGGCGTTGCTGAGCGCGACGCTCGCGCCGCAGGGCCTGATCGCCGTCGCCGCGCTGCTGACCGGGGCGCGGGCCGTCGCCCAGACGATCCGGCGCCGCCGGGCGACCGATGGCTTGCTGGCTCCGCTGGCGGTGCTGGCGGCCTCGCTGTCGCTGATCCTGCTGGTGGTGTTCCGCAGCCAGACGCTGGCCACGGTCGGCGAGTCGGCCCGGATCAAGTACAAGGTGGGCCCCACCATCGCCTGGTACCAGGATTGGTTGCGCTACTACTTCCTCACGGTGGAATCCAACCCCGACGGATCGATGGCGCGGCGATTCGCGGTGCTGGTGCTGCTGCTGTGCATGTTCGGGATGCTGGTCACCCTGCTGCGCCGGGGCCGGATCCCGGGCGTGGCCAGCGGTCCGGCGTGGCGGTTGATCGGCACATGCGCGTTGGGCCTGCTGCTGTTGACGTTCACGCCGACGAAGTGGGCGGTCCAGTTCGGCGCGTTCGCCGGGCTGGCCGGGGCGCTGGGTGCGGTGACCGCGTTCGCCCTGGCCCGGATCGGCCTGCACAACCGCCGCAACCTGACGCTGTACGTGACGGCGCTGCTGTTCGTGCTCGCGGTCGCGACCTCGGGCGTCAACGGCTGGTTCTACGTCGGCAACTACGGGGTGCCCTGGTACGACATCCAGCCGGTCATCGCCAGCCACCCGGTCACGTCGATGTTCCTGGCGCTGTCCATCGCGACCGGCCTGCTGGCCGCCTGGCAGCACTTCCGGATGGACTACGCCGGGCATACCGAGGTCAAGGACAACCGGCGCAACCGGGTGCTGGCGTCGACCCCGCTGCTGGTGGTCGCGACCATCATGGTCGTCGGCGAAGTCGCCTCGCTGACCAAGGGCGCGGTGTTGCGCTATCCCCTCTACACCACCGGCAAGGCCAACCTCGCCGCGATCACTTCGGGGCTCGCGAAGACCAGCTGTGCCATGGCCGACGACGTGCTGGCCGAGCCCGACCCCAACGCCGGCATGCTGGCGCCGGCGCCCGGGCAGACGTTCGGTCCCGACGGCCCGCTGGGCGGTGTCAACCCGGTCGGCTTCAAACCCGACGGCGTCGGCGACGACTTGAGGTCGTATCCGGTGGTGACCAAGCCGGGCGTGGTGAATTCCACCGGGTCGCCCAACAAACCCAATGCCACCATGAGCGACTCCGCCGGCACGGCCGGCGGAAGGGGGCCGGTCGGGGTGAACGGGTCACATGCCGCGCTGCCGTTCGGACTGGACCCGGCCCGCACGCCGGTGATGGGCAGCTACGGCGAGAATTCGCTGGCCGCCACCGCTACCTCGGCGTGGTACCAGCTGCCGCCGCGTAGCCCGGACCGGCCGATCGTGGTGGTGACGGCGGCCGGTGCCATCTGGTCGTACAAGGAGGATGGCACCTTCACCTATGGGCAGCAGCTGAAGCTGCAGTGGGGCCACCGCGACTTGGCCCGTCCCGACGCCACCACCCAGCCGCTGGGAGAGGTGTATCCGATCGACATCGGGCCGGAGCCGGCGTGGCGCAACCTGCGGTTTCCGCTGACCTGGGCGCCGCCGGAGGCGAACGTGGCTCGCATCGTCGCGTACGACCCGAACTTGAGCTCGGATCAGTGGTTCGCGGTCACGCCGCCGCGCGTGCCGGTGCTGCAGACCCTGCAGCAGTTGATGGGGTCGCAGACGCCCGTGCTGATGGACATCGCGACGGCCGCGAACTTCCCGTGCCAGCGGCCGTTCTCGGAACACCTTGGCGTTGCCGAACTTCCGGCGTACCGCATCCTGCCCGATCACAAGCAGACGGCGGCGTCGTCGAACGGATGGGAGGCCAGCGAGGACGGGGGTCCGTTCCTGATCACCCAGGCGATGCTGCGCACCTCGACGATCGCGACGTACCTGCGTGGCGACTGGCATCGCGACTGGGGATCGCTGGAGCAGTACTTCCGATTGGTGCCGGCTGATCAGGCGCCGGACGCCGCGATCGAACAGGGTGTGATGACAGTGCACGGCTGGAGCCGGCAGGGACCGATTCGGGCGCTGCCATGAGCGATCGCAAGGGCGGCGAAGCCGGGCGCGGGGGGCACCTCCCGCTTGCGGGGGACGGGCAGCGAACCGACCAGCAAATGAGCGTCACGAGCGTCGACAACCGCGAAGACAAGGCGGCACCCCGTCAAGACGTGCGCGTGACGCGCTGGGTCGCGACCATCGCCGGGCTGATCGGTTTCATCCTGTCGATCGCGACCCCGCTGCTGCCCGTCGTGCAGACCACCGCAACGCTGAACTGGCCGCAGAACGGCCAACTGAACAGCGTTACCGCGCCGCTGATTTCGCTCACCCCGGTCGACGTGCACGTGACCGTGCCGTGCTCGGTGGTGCGGGGCCTGCCACCCGAGGGCGGGGTCGTGCTCAGCACGGCGCCCAAGAAGGGCAAGGACGCCGCGCTCAACGCGTTGTTCGTGGTCGTCAACGGCAAGCGCGTCGACGTCACCGACCGCAACGTGGTGATCGCCAGCGCGGCCCGCGATCAGGTGGAGTCGGCGCAGTGTCAGCGCATCGAGATCACCTCGACCAAGGCGGGCGCCTATGCCACGTTCGTCGGGCTGACCGATCCAGCGGGCAAACCGCTCGGCGGCGGCTTCCCCGACCCGAACCTGCGGCCGCAGATCGTCGGGGTGTTCACCGACCTCAGCGGACCGGCCCCGGCGGGTCTGGGTCTCTCGGCGACCATCGACACCCGGTTCTCCACCACCCCAACGACTTTGAAGCTGGCCGCGATGGTGCTGGCCATCGTGTCCACCATCGTCGCCCTGATCGCCTTGTGGCGCCTCGATCAGCTGGACGGTCACCGGATGCGCCGGCTCATTCCGGCGAACTGGCGCACGTTCACCCTGGCCGACGTGACGGTGATCTCCGGCTTCGTGCTGTGGCACGTGATCGGGGCGAACTCGTCGGACGACGGCTACATCCTGGGCATGGCCCGCGTCGCCGACCGCGCCGGCTACATGTCGAACTACTTCCGCTGGTTCGGTAGCCCCGAGGACCCCTTCGGCTGGTACTACAACCTGCTGGCGCTGATGACCCACGTCACCGACGCCAGCCTGTGGATGCGGTTGCCGGACCTGATCGCCGGAATCGTGTGCTGGCTGCTGCTGTCGCGGGAAGTTTTGCCGCGGCTGGGACCCGCGGTGGCCGCGAGCAAGGCGGCGAACTGGGCGGCGGGCATGGTCCTGCTGACGGCCTGGATGCCGTTCGACAACGGCCTGCGCCCCGAGCCGATCATCGCCGTCGGGTCGCTGATCACCTACGTGCTGATCGAGCGCTCCATGCGCTACAGCCGGCTGACGCCCGCCGCGCTAGCGGTCATCACCGCGGCGTTCACCCTCGGGGTGCAGCCGACCGGGTTGATCGCGGTGGCCGCGCTGGTCGCCGGCGGCCGCCCGATCCTGCGGATTCTGGTGAAACGCCATCGCCTGGTCGGCACCTGGCCGCTGGTGGCGCCGATGCTGGCCGCCGGCACGGTCATCCTGACCGTGGTGTTCGCCGATCAGACGCTGTCAACGGTGTTGGAAGCCACCAGGATTCGCACCTCGATCGGCCCCAGCCAGGCCTGGTACACCGAGAACCTGCGCTACTACTACCTGATCCTGCCCACCGTCGACGGCTCGCTGTCGCGCCGCTTCGGCTTCCTGATCGCCGCGCTGTGCCTCTTCACCGCCGTCTTTATCATGTTGCGGCGCAAGCGAATTCCCGGAGTTGCGCGCGGGCCGGCCTGGCGGCTGATGGGCGTCATCTTCGGCACCATGTTCTTCCTGATGTTCACCCCCACCAAGTGGGTGCACCACTTCGGGCTGTTCGCCGCGGTGGGAGCGGCGATGGCCGCGCTGACGACGGTGCTGGTGTCGCACGAGAGCTTGCGCTGGTCGCGTAACCGCACGGCCTTCCTGGCGGCGCTGTTGTTCGTGCTGGCGCTGTGTTTCGCCACCACGAACGGCTGGTGGTACGTGTCGAGCTTCGGCGTCCCGTTCAACAACGTGATGCCGAGGTTCCACGGAATCAGCGTCAGCGCAGTCTTTTTCGCGCTGTTCGTGATCGTCGCGCTGTACGCGGCGTACCTGCACTTCGCGCCCCGGGACCGCGGCGAAGGACGGCTGGCGCGGGCGCTGACCGCCGCGCCCATCCCCCTCGCGGCCGGCTTCATGGCGCTCGTGTTCATCGCGTCGATGGTGGCGGGCATCGTGCGTCAGTACCCCACCTACTCCAACGCCTGGGACAACCTGCGGGAGTTCAGCGGCGGCTGCGGACTGGCCGACGACGTGCTCGTCGAGCCGGACAGCAACGCCGGTTTCATGGCGCCTTTCAAAACAGGAGAGCCGGACAATTACGGCCCGCTCGGGCCGTTGGGTGGGGCCAGCCCAACGGGTTTCACGCCCAACGGCGTGCCGGACCGCACCCTGGCCGAGTCGGTCAAGGAGACGGAGGTGGCGCAGCCCGGCACCGACTACGACTGGGATGCGCCGACCAAGCTGAAGACCCCGGGCGTCAACGGCTCGACGGTGCCGCTGCCCTATGGCCTCGATCCCAGCAGGGTGCCGCTGGCCGGCAGCTACACCACCGGCGCGCAGCAGCAGAGCCGGCTCACCTCGGCGTGGTACCAGCTGCCCAAGCTCGATGACGGACACCCGCTGGTGGTGGTGACGGCCGCGGGCACCATCGCCGGCAACAGCATCCTGCACGGCCACACCAGCGGGCAGACGGTGGAACTGGAATTCGGCAGGCCCGGCCCCGGCGGCGCGGTGCAGCCGGCTGGCCGGCTGGTGCCCTATGACCTGTACGGCGAACAGCCGAAGGTGTGGCGAAACCTGCGCTTCGCGCGCTCGGCGATGCCCGCCGACGCGGTCGCGGTGCGGGTGGTCGCCGAGGATCTTTCGTTGACACCGGACGACTGGATCGCCCTGACCCCGCCACGGGTGCCGGAGCTGCGCTCGTTGCAGGAGTACGTCGGCTCCAAGCGCCCGGTGCTGATGGACTGGGCCGTCGGGCTGGCGTTCCCGTGCCAGCAGCCGATGCTGCACTCCAATGGCGTCACCGAGATCCCGCAGTTCCGCATCACCCCGGACTACAACGCCAAGAAGCAGGACACCGACACCTGGCAGGACGGCGTCAACGGTGGACTGCTGGGCATCACCGACCTGTTGCTGCGGGCCCACGTGATGTCGACGTATCTGTCCCATGACTGGGGCCGTGACTGGGGATCGCTGCGCAAGTTCGACACCATCGCCGATGCACACCCGGCGCAACTCGACCTGGGCACCGCCACCCGCACCGGATGGTGGTCGCCCGGACCGATCCGCATCAAACCGTAGCGAGCGAACGAAACACGGCTTTCCAAATGGCTTTACGGTGTCATTATTCATCAGTTGAATAGTGCGCCCGAATTAACGGCGCAGTAATTACCGGTCGGGGGTTTAACCGCGCCATTTTTTGGTCAATACTGATTCCGCTGTGATCCATTTCACACGTCGGAAAAGGTGGCCGAATGCGCACGCTGACACGCCTGGGAACCTGCACCGCCACAGTCACGCTGCTGATCGCGCCGTCCTCGAGTTTGGCCATCGGGGCCGCGGCCGCCGAGGGCGGCGGCACCACCGTCGCGTTCGACAACTACTTGCGGCGTTGCGATTTCAGCAAGGTCGCCATCGCACCCCAGGTGCCGGGCCCGATGCTCGGCAGCGGTTCGGCAATCGTCCGCACCAGCGGGAACCGGGCCGTCGCCGAGGTGCATCTGGTCGACGGGCCCGAGCCGGGCATGCATTACGACGTCGGCATCATCGAAGAACCCCGCCCGGCCTCGTCGACCTGCGGACCCGGGGACCCGGGGACCGCGTTTACCGGCATGGATCTCGACGGCGCGGGGAACGGAACGGCCACCGTTACCGACACCCTGCACCCGGGCACGACCGGCATATGGATGATTATCGAGCGGCCGAATGCGAACTCACAAAACCCGGCCGAGTTCTATACGTCCGAGTTCCTGGTGCCGGTGCGGGCGTAAACCAACGCCGTCAACCTCTGCACAATCGCCCCGGGCGAAACAGGGACTTCGGTCCCTATCTTGACGCTCGCGGCAAATGCTGCGATGGAGGTATCGACGGGGCGAGAGGAAACAGTGTCGGCGCCAAACGAGGAGACAAGGCAGCAACCGATCGCGGCGGGTGAAGCCACCGGCGACATCGGTTCGGTACTGCCTGCCGACCCGCACGACGAGATCGACGCATCGTCGGCCGTCGCCGAGGCGGCCGCGACGCTGGCCCGCGGCTCGGCCATGCTCGTGGTGAAGCGGGGTCCCAACGTGGGCGCGAAGTTCGAGCTGAACCAGCCGGTGATGAACGCGGGGCGGCACCCGGCCAGCGACATCTTTCTCGACGACATCACGGTCAGCCGCAGGCACGCCGAATTCCACGCCGCGAATGGCGAATTCCGCGTCGTCGATCGCGGCAGCCTGAACGGCACCTATCTCAACCGCGCCGCCGTCGACTCTGCGGTGCTGACCAACGGCGACCTGCTCCAGATCGGCAATTTCCGGCTGATCTTCCTCACCGCCGCGGGCGGCTGACACTCGGTGACCGCCCCGCTCGGCGCGTAGCGTCTGACTGATGAGTGACTACGCCGTCGAGGCGGTGGACCGCCTGCCGTTTTCCACCGATGAGAAATCCCAGCGCTACGCGACGGAGAACTACCGCGGAGCCGTGGGCCTCAATTGGTACCTCACCGATCCCACGCTGCGATTCACCATGGCCTACTATCTCGAGCCCGAGGAACTGGAACTGGCCGAGCGTCACTTGACGCGCATCGGTGAACTGATGGGCGGCCCGGTGGCTCGGTGGGCCGAAGAGACCGATCGCAACCCACCGCAGCTGCAGCGCTACGACCGGTGGGGTCACGACATCAGTGAGGTCGTGATGCCGGCCTCCTTCACGCAGTCCAAGCGTGCGGTTCTGGATGCCCAGCAGGCGCTGCGAACCGAGGCACGCGAGGCGAAGATCAGCTCGTCGCTGCCGATGTTCGCGTCGAATTACCTGCTCAACCAAGCCGATATCGGGATGGGTTGCGCGTTGGGCACCGGCGGCGGCATGGTCCAGTCGCTGGTGGCCGCCTACGCGCCACCCGATGTGGCCGAACACGTGCTGGCTAAATTCGCCTCGGGCGAGTGGGCCGGCGAGACGGCGCAGCTGCTGACCGAACGCACCGGCGGCTCCGACTTGGGCGCGCTGGAAACCACCGCTCGACGCGTCAGCGGCGAAAATGGCCAAGCGTGGTTGCTGAACGGCTTCAAGTGGTTCGCATCCAACTGCGCCGGGGAGGCGTTCGTGGTCTTGGCGAAACCCGAAGGGGCGCCGGATACTTCGCGGGGCGTCGCCAACTTCCTGGTGCTGCGCACGCGGCGCGACGGTTCGCGCAACGGGGTCCGGGTCCGGCGGCTGAAGGACAAGCTGGGCACCCGCTCGGTGGCGTCCGGTGAGGTCGAATTCGTTGACGCCGAAGCGTTTTTGCTGTCCGGTGAGCCCACCGACGCCGCCGGCCCGTCGGACGGCAAGGGGCTGGGACGCATGATGGAGCTGACCAACGCCGCGCGCCTGGGCATCGCCTTGTTCGGGCTCGGTAACGCGCGACGCGCCCTGGTCGAATCGCTGTGCTACGCCCGGCAACGGCGGGCATTCGGCGGCGCGCTCATCGACAAGCCGCTGATGCGACGCAAACTCGCCGAGATGATCGTCGACGTCGAGGCCGCGCAGGCGTTGGTGTTCGACGGCACCGGCGCCACCAACCATCGTCAGCCGCGCAGCATGCGGCAACGGATCGCCGTGCCGGTCACCAAGCTCAAGGTGTGCCGGCTGGGGATCACCGCGGCGTCGGATGCGATCGAAATCCACGGCGGCAACGGCTATATCGAGACCTGGCCGGTAGCGCGGCTGCTGCGTGACGCTCAGGTCAACACCATCTGGGAGGGCCCGGACAACATTCTGTGCCTGGATGTGCGACGGGGGATCGAGCAGACGCGCGCGCACGAGACGCTGTTGGCCCGGCTGCGCGATGCGGTGTCGGTCGCCGACGACGGCGAAGCCGCCCGGCTGGTCGCCGGCCGGATCGAGGACCTCGACGCGGCGATCACCGCATGGACCAAGCTCGACAGACAGGTGGCCGAGGCGCGGCTGTTTGCGCTGGCCCAATTCATGGGTGACGTCTATGCCGGTGCGTTGCTCATCGAGCAGGCGGCCTGGGAGCGCGCCACGCGCGGTGGTGAGCGAAAGGCGCTCGTCGCGCGACTGTACGCGCAGCGCTATCTCGCCGATCGCGGGGCGCTGCGCGGTATCGACTCCGACTCCGACGAGGCGCTGGAGCGCTTCGACGAACTGCTGGACGGCGCGTTGAAGATATAGGCGAGGCGCAATGGCTAGTCACCGGTTATACCGACCCAATCCCCAACTCGCCCAGCACATCGAGTATTTCGGCTACTGGGACGGCGCAGGCGCAACCGGCCCACACGCCAGCCGCGCGCTGCCGCGAGGAGCGGTCACCGCGATCATTGACGTCGATGGCCGCACCGACCTCGGCTTCTACGCCTCCGACGGCCACACACCGATGACGGTCCCGTCCGCGTTCGCCGCCGGTGCGGGCGTGGCCTCCTACGTCATCCGGGTCGGGCCCGACCGCAGCATCATGACCATCCATTTCCGGCCCGCGGGTGCTTTGGCATTCCTCGGGTATCCGCTGGGCGACCTGGAGGATGCCCTCGTCGGACTGCAGGATCTGTGGGGTTCGAGCGCAGAGCGGCTGCGCGAGCAACTCAGCGCGGCCGGCTCGGCATCACGGCGGGTGGCGTTGCTGGAGACGTTCCTGATCCAGCGGATACGCCCGCACGCCGAAGGGCCGGATCCGCGGCTGGCGTCGGTATTGCGCTCCGCTGATCTCGACCCGTCCATGCGGGTATCGAAAGCTCAACTGCTGACCGGCCTTTCACGTAAGAGGTTCACCGCGCTGTTCCGTTCCGAAGTCGGACTGTCCCCGAAGGCCTACCTTCGGGTGCGCCGTTTGCAGGCGGCCCTGCGCGCGCTCAGCACCCCGGCGCGGGGCGCGGCGATCGCGGCCGACCTCGGATATTTCGACCAGCCCCACTTCGTGCGCGAGTTCGGCTCGTTCACGGGTTTTTCGCCCACGCAGTACCCGCGGCGACGATCGTCGATGCCCGGACATGTCCAACTGGGCGCGGTGCCGGACTGATTCGCGAACGAGGCCAAAATATCCAAGCCGCACCGCCGCGCAGCGCCGATGATGGCGTCATGGACAACCTCGATGCGGTCGCGGACACCGGCCTGTTGGTCGCGGCGATCCGCGCCCACGAAACCGCCCGGGACGACCGGCTTTTCGCCGACCCCTTCGCCGAACGGCTGGCCGGCGACCGCGGACGCGAGTTGCTTGCGGCGGCCCTGACCGAAACCGGGGAACGGTCCACCGTGCAGATCGTCGTGCGCACCCGATTCTGGGACGAGGCGCTGCTGCGAGCCGCACAGAAGGCCCGGCAGATCGTCATCCTTGCTGCCGGCATGGACGCCCGTGCGTACCGGCTGTCCTGGCCCGACGGCACCGTCGTCTACGAGCTGGACCAGCCGGAGGTGTTGTCGGCAAAAGCCAGTCTGCTTGCCGGTGATCCGCCGCGGTGCCGGCGCGTCCCGGTGAGCGTCGACCTGGCCGACGACTGGCCGGCCGCCATAAGCTCCGCCGGCCTGGATTCATCGGCGCCGACGGTGTGGCTGATCGAAGGGCTGTTGCAGTACCTGGACACGACCGCGGTGGATGCGTTGTTCGATCGTGTCGACGCGCTCGCGGCGCCCGGCTCGGTCCTGCTCTACGACGTCGTCGGCAAAACGCTCCTGGAATCGGCGGCCATGGCGCCGCTGCTCGAGTCGATGGCGCGCAGCGGCGCCCCGTGGCTCTTCGGCACCGACGAGCCTGGCCGGTTGGCACAACGCCTTGGCTGGTCGGCAACGGTCACCGACGTCGGGGAACCCGGGAATCGGTACGGCCGCTGGTATGCGCCGGCGGCGCCGATGGACGCGGCGACGGCGCATCGCGGCTATTTCGTCGAAGCCACCAAGTAGCGCGACGTCGACCGGGCGATCGCGATTAGATCGGGATGAGACCGTGCTTACGCGCCGTGCGGAACCACAGTTGCTTCTCCCGCAGCAGTCTCATCGACTTGCGCAGCAGCAGCCTGGTCTCGTGCGGGTCGATGACGGCATCGATGAAGCCGCGCTCAGCGGCGGTCCACGGGATCGCCATGTTGAGGTTGTAGCCCTCGATGAAGTCCTTCTTGATCTGCTGCGCCTCGGGCGTGGTGGGGTCGGGGAACCGCTTCATCAGCAGCTGCGCGGCCCCTTCCGCGCCGATCACCGCGATGCGCGCGGTCGGCCACGCGAAGTTGAAGTCGGCGGTCAGCTGCCGCGACCCCATGACGGCGTAGGCGCCGCCGTATGACTTGCGGACGGTGATCGTCACCTTCGGCACGTCGGCCTCGACGACCGAGTACAGGAACCGGCCGCCGCGCTTGATGATGCCGTTCTTCTCCTGCTCGGCGCCCGGCAGGAAGCCAGGCGTGTCCACCACGAACACCAGCGGGATGTTGAACGCGTCGCAGAACCGGATGAATCGCGCCGCCTTGTCGGAGGCCTCGTTGTCGATCGACCCTGACAGGTGCATGGGCTGGTTGGCGATCACGCCCACCGGGCGTCCGTCGACGCGGGCGTACCCGGTGATGATGGCCGGCCCGTGTTGCGCGGCGACCTCGAGGAAGTCGCCGTCGTCGAAGATCCGCAACAGGATCTCGTGCATGTCGTAGGCCATGTTGTCCGAGTCCGGCACGATCGTGTCGAGCTCCAGATCGGTCGGGGTCGTCTCCGGCTCCAGGCCGGGGTTGACGATCGGCGGCTCGCTGACGGCGCTCGACGGCAGGAACGACAGGAAGTCGCGGACGTACTGGAACGCCTCGGCCTCGGAGTTCACCACCTGGTGGATGTTGCCGTAGCGGGCCTGCGCGTCCGAACCACCGAGCTCGTCGAGGGTGACGTCCTCGCCGGTGACTTCCCGGATCACATCGGGGCCGGTGACGAAGAAGTAGCCCTGGTCGCGCACCGAGACCAGCAGGTCGTCCTGGATCGGTGAATACACCGCTCCCCCAGCGCATTTGCCGAAGATGAGGGAGATCTGCGGCACCAGGCCGCTCAAAGCCTCGTGGCGGCGGCCCAGCTCGGCATACCAGGCCAGCGAGGTGACCGCGTCCTGGATGCGCGCGCCACCCGAGTCCTGGATGCCGATGATCGGGCAGCCGACCATCGCGCACCACTCCATCAGGCGCGCGACCTTGCGGCCGAACATCTCGCCGACGGTGCCCTGGAACACGGTCTGGTCGTGGGAGAACACCCCGACCGGCCGGCCGTCGATCATGGCGTGTCCGGTGATGCAGCCGTCACCGTAGAGCGCGTTGGGGTCGTTGGGCGTTTTGGCCAGCGCCCCGACTTCCAGGAAGGTGCCCGGGTCGACCAGGGCGTGCACCCGCGCGCGGGCGCTCGGGATGCCCTTCTTGTCGCGCTTGGCGGCGGCTTTCTCACCACCGGGCTCTTTGGCCAACTCCAGGCGAGCTCGGAGCTCGGCCAGCTTCTCGGCGGTGGTGTGCTGAATGGGAGCTGCCTCCGGAGCTGGCACGGTCTCCGTCACTACTTGCCCACCTCACTCGTCTGACTGGTTTCGGCCTCCACCTTATTCAGCACGTCGGCGAGGTGAGCACCGACCTTGCCGATGATCGGTTCGTCGATGGCCTGGATGTGCTCGCCGCCGATCGGAACCACCTCGAGGTCGGCCACGTACTCGCCCCAGCCGCCGTCGGGCTGACGGATCGCGTAGCGCGGCTCGAACTGGATGACGTCATCGTGGTAGCGATCGGCCATGTACAGGGTGACGTGCCCGTCGTACGGCTCGATCTGGACAGTCTCGAGCGCCCGGTTGTCCAGGTAGGACGTCCGCTGGTGCTCGACGATGCCGCCCGGGATCTGCACGCCGCTCTGCTGGACGATGTCCAGGACGAACTTGACCTGTCCCTCGTCGTCGAGCGCTTCCAGCTGCTCGTAGGGGATCGCGGGAATCTCGACGTTGAAGGTGCGCTCGGCGAATTTCGCGTACCGGTCCCAGCGCTTGCGGGTCTCCTCCTGCGTCTGCGGGATTTCCTCGCCGGCGCGCACCGTGTCGATCATCCCGACGAAGCGCACGTCGGCGCCCGCCCGCTTCAGGCCGATCGCGCAGGCGTACGCCAGCGCGCCGCCGAGCGACCACCCGGCCAGGATGAACGGCTTGCCCTCGTTCATCTCCAACAGCTTCGGCACATACTGGGCGGCCCGTTCCTGCACGGTGCCCTCGACGCGCTCGAAGCCATACATCGGCGTATCCGCCGGCAACCGCTTCAGCAGCGGCTCGTAGACCACGGTCGAACCGCCGGCCGGGTGGAACACGAACACGGGTATCTGCGACTCGTTCTGCGGGGCCCGCAGGGTGCGGACGAAGCCGTCGATCTGACCGGCCTCCAAGTACTGACGGACCTTTTCGGCCAGCGCTTCGATGGTCTCCGACGTCTGGACGTCCTCGGCGGTGATGGCGCCCTCGGCGCGCTCCGAGAGCCGCTGCGCCATCTTGGCCGCGGTGTCTGCGTCCAGCTTGGGCAGCGGATTGAAGATGCCGCCCGGCGACTTGCCCGTGACGATCGCCCAGGTGGCGAAGGTGACGCGCTCGGCGGCATCACGCGGTGGCACATCGGAATTCAGTGCCTTGGCCACCGCCTCCTGGCTGAGCGCACCCGCCAGGTCCGGCTTCGCGCCGTTCGTCGCCGCGCCCTTCGGGCCGGACGGATCCGTCGGCGGCGGCGGGATCGTCGCGTCCGACGGCGTCTCCGGCTGGGTCTCGGGCTCCGCCTGCGGGTCGGGTGCGGGTGCGGCGGCCGATGTCGGCGTCGCCCCGCTGAGCAGCTGGGCCTGCTCCTTGGCGATCTCCTCGGGCGTCAGCGTCTTCTGGTGCTCGTATAGCTGCTCGACCTCGTCGCGGTGCTCGACCGCGTACTCGATCAGCTTCTCGACGGCGTACAGGTTGGCGTCGCGCACCGCGGTCAACTGGATGGGCGGCATGTCGAAGTCGTATTCGACGCGGTTCTTGATCCGCACCGCCATCAGCGAGTCGAGGCCGAGCTCGATCAGCGGCACCTCCCACGGCAGGTCCTCGGGCTCGTAACCCATGGCCGCCGAGACGATCATGCCCAGCCGCTCGCCGATGGTCTCGCCCGAATCCGGTGTCCACCTGCCCACGTTGGACGGCAGGTAGCGGTTGGTCAGGCTGTCCGACAGCGTCTCGGCGTCGTCCGGCTCGGCCGGCGCCGCGGGTGCCTCGATCGCGGCGGTCGTGGTCGGCGCGGCGATGGTCGCACCGGCGCCCACCGCTGTGGGCAGCGCGGCCACACTCTGGCCCGCCCGCGACACCAGCGCGTCGTAGACCAGGGTGAAGGACTCGTCGATGCGGGCGTGCACCTGCACCGCGGCGCCACCGGGGTGCCGGGTCATCGTGGTCACCAGTCGGGCACCCGCGCCGGGCACCGCGCGCTGCTCGGAAGCCACCAGCTGAGCATCCGAAAGCACCTGTGTGGCAGCGGATCTCACCAACGCGGCCAGATCGGTGTCGCCGTTGCGCGGTGCGTACTCCCACACGTGCCGGCCGTCCGGCAGCGCGACGTGTGTCCCCGGCATGATCACCGAGCCGTCGCCGGAGAAGTGCACGTCGAGCCAGTGCTCTTTGCGTTTGAACTTCGTCGGCGGGATGTTCGCGTAGTCCTCGGGGCCCTGCGCCCGGGTGAACAAGGTGCGGATGTCCAGGTCGTGGCCGTGGACGAAGAGCTGGGCCATCGCCGAGATCATCGACTCGACGTCGTCCTGCTTGCGGGCCAGCGTCGGAATCAGTTGGGCGTCATGCAGACCCGCGGCCGCGGTGGTCAGGCCGATCTGCATCAGCGCCACCGGGTTGGGCGCGAGCTCCAGGAAAGTGGTGTGGCCGCTGTCGACGGCGTTGCGCACGCCGTGGGTGAAGTAGACCGAATGCCGCATTCCCTTGACCCAGTAGGCGACATCGTGGACGGGCTCGCCGCCCGGCTTGATGTAGGTGCCCTCGTGTACGGTCGAGAAGATTCCGACCGTCGGGCTCAGCGGGTGAATGCCCTGCAGCTCGGCGGAGAATTCGCCGAGCAGCGGATCCATCTGCGAGGTGTGGCCCGCACCCTTGGTTTGCAGCTTGCGGGCGAAGCGGCCCTCGGCCTGCGCGCGGGCGACGATCGCGTCGATCTGGTCCGGCGGGCCGCCGATCACGGTCTGGCTGGGCGCGGCGTAGACGCACACCTCCAGGCCGGGGAAGTCACCGAACACCGTCTTGAGCTCGTCGGCGGAGTACTCGACGAGCGCCATGAACCGGATGTACTCGCCGAACAGCATCGACTCGCCCTCGCCCATCAGGTGCGAGCGCGACGCGATCACGCGGGCCGCGTCCGCCAGCGACAGGCCGCCGGCGAAGTACGCCGACGCGGGTTCGCCGAGCGACTGGCCGATCACCGCAGCGGGTTTGGCGCCGTGGTGCTTGAGCAATTCGCCCAGGGCGATCTGGATCGCGAAGATGACGACGTTGCTGGTCTCGATGCCGTAGTCGACCGAGTCGTCGAGGATCAACTCGAGCACCGAGTAACCGCGCTCGTCCTGGATCAGCGCGTCGACCTTCTCGATCCACTCGGCGAAGACCTCGTTGCGCAGGTACAGGTTCTTGCCCATCTTGCGGTGCTGCGCACCGAAACCGGCCATCGCCCACACCGGACCGCTGGTCACCGGCCCGTCGGTGCTGAACACGTTGGGGCGCTGCTTGCCCTCGGCGATCGCGCGCAGGCCCTTGACGGCCTCTTCGTGGTCATGGGCCAGCACCACCGCACGCGAACGGCCGTGGTTGCGCCGCGACAGCGCCCGGCCAATGGATTCCAGCGACGACGCCTGCCCCTCCGGGCTCTCCATCCAGTCCGCGAGCTCGGCGGCCGCGACCTTCTTGCGCGACGTCAGGAACGCCGACACGGCCAGCGGAATCAGTGGCGCTGATTCCTCTTGTGCGGCAAGCTCTTCCAGCGCGATCGCTTTGAGGCGCAGCGCCTCGTCGGTGACACCGGGAAGCTCGTATTCCTCTTCCTCCACCTCGGAGGGGTCCGGAATGATGTTGCCGAAGTCGTCGAACCGCAGCGAGTGGCTTTCCATCGTGGGCGCCTCGGCGGGGTACTCGCCGGCGGCCGCCGGAGCGATGACCTCGGCCTGCGGCTCGGCTTCGCGCTCGACGACGTCGCGGGGCAGCACCTCGCGCACCACCAGGTGGGCGTTGGCGCCACCGAAGCCGAAGCTGGACACGCCGGCCAGGGCGTAGCCCCCGTAGCGCGGCCAATCGCTGGCGCTGTCAACGACTTTCAGCCGCATGCCGTCGAAGTCGATGTAGGGGCTGGGACCGGCGAAGTTGATGGACGGCGGCAGCTTGTCGTGCTGCAACGCCAGCACCACCTTGGCCAGGCTCGCCGCGCCGGCGGCCGACTCCAGGTGTCCCACATTGGTTTTCACCGCACCCAGCAGCGCGGGACGGTCGGCGGGGCGGCCCCGCCCGACGACGCGGCCCAGTGCCTCGGCCTCGATCGGGTCACCGAGGACGGTGCCGGTGCCGTGCGCCTCGATGTAGTCGACGGTGCGCGGATCGATCCCGGCGTCCTTGTAGGCCCGGCGCAACACCTCGGCCTGGGCGTCCTGGTTGGGGGCGATCAGGCCGTTGGACCGGCCGTCGTGGTTGACGGCGCTGCCCGCGATGACGGCGAGGATCTGATCGCCGTCGCGGCGGGCGTCGTCGACCCGCTTGAGCACGAACATGCCGCCACCCTCGGACCGCGTGTAGCCGTCGGCGTCCGAGGAGAACGACTTGATCCGGCCGTCGGGGGCCAGCACCGCGCCGATCTCGTCGAACCCGAGCGTCACCAACGGCGTGAGCAGCGCGTTGACGCCACCGGCGACCGCCACATCGCACTCGCCGTTGCGCAGCGCCTGCACCGCCTGATGCGTCGCCACCAGCGAGCTCGAGCAGGCGGTGTCCAGCGCCACCGACGGTCCGCGGAAGTCGTAGAAGTAGGACACCCGGTTGGCGATGATCGAGCTGGCCGTGCCGGTGATCGCGTACGGGTGCGCGACGGTGGGGTCCGACACCGCCAGGAATTGGTAGTCGTTGTTGGAGAAGCCCACGTACACGCCGACGGCCTCGCCGCGCAGGCTCGACGCCGGGATGCGCGCGTGCTCGAGCGCCTCCCAGGTGAGCTCCAGCGCCATCCGCTGCTGCGGGTCGATGTTGTCGGCCTCGGTCTTGGCGACCGCGAAGAACTCCGAGTCGAAGCCCTTGATGTCCTTCAGGTAGCCGCCCCGGGTACGCGCGGTGCCGACGCGCGCCGCGATGCGCGGCTCCTCGAGGAATTCCGACCAGCGGCCCTCGGGCAGATCGGTGATGGCGTCGCGACCCTCCATCAGCGCCGCCCAGGTCTCGTCGGGGGAGTTCATGTCGCCGGGCAGCCGGGTCGACAGGCCCACGATCGCGATGTCGACGCGTTCGGCCGGGCCGGTACGCGTCCAGTCGGCGCCGTCGAGTTCGTCGTCGGCGACCTCGGGTTCGCCCTCGATGATGCGGGTGGCCAGCGATTCGATGGTCGGGTGCTGGAACGCCACCGCGACAGACAGCGTCACGCCGGTCATGTCCTCGATGTCGGCGGCCATCGCCACGGCGTCCCGCGACGCCAGGCCCAGCTCGACCATCGGCACCGACTCATCGATCTCGTCGGGTGATTTCCCGACCGCCCGGCCCACCCAGTTGCGCAGCCATTCGCGCATCTCGGGCACGGTCATGTCGGTGCCCTTGGCGGGGGGTGCGGCGGGCTCCTGTCCGCCCGGGGTGTGGTTTTCGGGGTGCTCGGTGTCAGCCATGGTCCTCAGGAATTCAGTCAGTGGAGCTGGCGAACGCCGTCGGCGAACCGACGCCGCTTCGCAGACTGCCGTCGAGGTAGGCCGCGCGGCAGGCGCGGTGCCCGATCTTGCCGCTGGAGGTACGCGGGATCGTTCCCGACTGCACCAGCAGCAGGTCGCGCACGGTGACGCCGTGGCGCACGGCGATCGCGGCCCGGATGTCGTCGGCGATGGGCTGGTAGTCCAGCTTGTGCGAGCCGGCCGCGCGCTCGGCGACGATCACCAGCTGCTCGGAGACGTCGTCGGGGTCGTACTTGATGCCGGCGTGCGGGTTGTCGAACACTTCCTTCGGCAACTGGTTCGCCGGCACCGAGAAGGCGGCCACGTAGCCGGTGCGCAGCGCCTTGCTGGCCTCCTGCGCCGAGTACTCCAGGTCCTGCGGGTAGTGGTTGCGGCCGTCGATGATGACCAGGTCCTTGATGCGACCCGCGATGTAGAGGTGGCCCTTGTGGTAGGTCCCGTAGTCGCCGGTCTTGACCCAGGTGCCGTCGTCGGGGGCACCCTCGGCGTGTGACTGGCTGATCCGCGACTTGAGGATGTTGCGGAAGACGTCGTTGGTCTCGCCTTCCCGTCCCCAGTAGCCGGTGCCCAGGTTTTTCCCGTGCAGCCAGATCTCGCCGATCTGATCGTCCGGCAGCTCGCTGGCGGTCTCCGGGTCGACGATGACGGCCCACTCGTCGACGCCGATGATGCCGGCCGAGACCTGCGGGACGGCCTTCGGCGAATCGGCGGGCACCTCGACGAAGCGCTGCTTGTTCAGCTCGTCGCGGTCGACGTGGATGACCGTGGGCGCCTCGTCCATCGGCGTCGTGGAGACGAACAGCGTCGCCTCGGCCAGGCCGTAAGACGGCTTGATCGCGGTCTCCCGCAGACCGTAGGGCGCAAACGCCTCGTAGAACTTGCGCATCGACGCCGGGGACACCGGCTCGCTGCCGTTGAGGATCGCCTTGACGTTGCTCAGGTCCAGCGGCGGCTCACCCTCCTTGGGCACCCCGCGGACCGCCGCGTGCTCGAACGCGAAGTTCGGCGCGACGGTGAAGACCTCGCTGTCGGGATCGTCCTCGGGCTTGCGCGCCATCTCGCGGATCCAGCGGCCCGGGCGGCGCACGAAGGCGGCCGGCGTCATGAAGGTGAAGTTATGGCCCAGCACCGGCGAGAGCAGCGCCGTGATCAGCCCCATGTCGTGGAAGAACGGCAGCCAGCTCAGCCCGCGGTCGCCCTCCTTGCCTTCCAGGCCGTTGAGCACCTGCAACACGTTGGTGGGCAGGTTGAGGTGGGTGATCTGCACGCCGGTCGGGGTGCGGGTGGAGCCGGACGTGTACTGCAGGTAGGCGATGGTGTCCTCTTCGGCCTCCGGCGGCTCCCACGTCGACGCGACCTCGTTGGGGACCGCGTCGACGGCGATCACGCGGGGCCGTTCCTTGGCCGAACGGGCGCGGATGAACTTGCGGACGCCCTCGGCGGCGTCGGTGGTGGTCAGGATCGTCGAGGGGGCGCAGTCATCGAGGACGGCGTGCAGGCGGCCGACGTGACCCGGCTCGGCGGGGTCGAACAACGGCACCGCGATGCGGCCGGCGTACAGCGCACCGAAGAACGCGATGAGGTAGTCGAGGTTCTGCGGGCACAGGACGGCGATGCGGTCGCCCGGCTGGGTGACCTGCTGCAGGCGGGCGCCCACGGCCCGGTTGCGGGCGCTGAAGTCGCGCCACACGATGTCGCGGTACTCGCCGTCGCGTTCGGTGGAGAAGTCGACGAACCGGTAGGCGAGCTTGTCGCCGCGAACCCTCGCCCACTTTTCAACGTGCTTGACCAGGTTCGTGTTGTCCGGGAACTTGATCTTTCCATTCACGATGAACGGGTTGTGGTACGCCATGCCGCTCTCCTGTCACGCCTGTTTTCGGTCGGCTAGGCCGACTCGTTGTCCCTAGGTCGGCTCCGCCGACGGCTTCGTCCCTCAGCCGGCCATGCCGCCGGTTGCATGTCTGGTCACACGCGCCGGACCTCGCACGGCACCCGTCGAGAACGCCGGTGATGTGCCAGCCCTAGCCAGCATCCACCCGATCGGGTGCGCGACAAAGGTCCGATAGCTCTTAAATTCCTCTTAATGTTACGGGGCCGCCTACGGCAGACCAAATCACAAGGTACCGCTGATCGGCATCGGCAACCGCTACCTGAGGCTTGTGTCCGGCCAGCCCGATCATCCGTGTTTTGGTTGTGGCGCATTTGCGATCAGACCGTGAGCCCAGTTGAGCGTCCAGTCGGTCGCCGGCGCCCCGTCGATGCTCCAGCATTGCGTCGTCGCGTACAGCGCGTGGACCGGCTGACCGGCTCCGCCGGCCAAGGTGTTCAGCGTGGTCGGCAGGTTCGCAATGCTGAACGCCTCCTCGGGAGCGGCGCAGATCAGGTCGCCCGGCGCGCAGATTTCATTGGTCTTGCCGTTGAGGTCGCCGAAACCGCCGGGGCGCTCACCGGTCATGGTGAGGCCCATTCCGGACAGGATGGGCACCTCGTGCAACGTGATCTCGGCTCCCTGCCCCGGCGGGTTGGGCCCGATGTCGTTGCCGACGCCGATCTGGCGACGACCGTCAGCGATCAACGTCACACCCAACACCAGGTCGTCGTCGACGGGCCCGCGCCCGTTGCCGATGTCGCTGGCGATGTCGCCCATGATCACGGCGCCCTGCGAAAAGCCCATCAGCACGTAGCTGGTCAACGGGCACTTGGCGTTCATGTCGGTCATCGCCTGCACGGTCGCGCGGGTGCCTTCGGCGCGGCTGGCGTTGTAGGACATCTGCGTGTCGCCGCTCAGCGGATTGTGAAACTGCGCGGTGTACGGCGTGGTGAAGGCCTGCACCCGCGACGACGGGAACTGCTGGGTGAGGGTCGCGGTCGCCTTGTGCAGCAGCGCGTTGGGGAATTGGACGGGGTTGGCGGGGTCGTCCTGCACCGAGGACTCCCACGTGCCGGGAACGTTGACCAGTAGCACGTCGGGGCACGAAGCGTCCTGAGACGCGGGCCGCGGCTTGTGCGGGTGCGTCGTCGTCGACGACGGGGGCAGGACCCCGGGCGGGACCGCGCTCGGCTCCGAGGAGTGCCCGCGCAGCAAGGTCACCGCGGCCAGGATGCCAAGCAGGACGACGGCGGCGACGGACAGTGCGGCGATCCAGGCGAGGGTGCGTTGCCGCTTACGCCGCGCGCTTGTAGCCATGTTCTCCTGCCAGCAGTGTCGGTGGAACGCAGCTACGCGGTCCTCCCGACCCCTGCTGCACCCCCTACACGGTACCGGCTCGGCCGGGTGGGCCGGCCGGCCAGCGACCCGCAGCGGGCGGCATCGCCGCGCTCGCGATCGGCGCTAGCCCAATGGCGCCGACCCGCAGCGCCCGGGCTCGCCGCGCTCGCGATCGGCGCTAGCGAATGGCTCCGACGATCTCGCCCGACATCGCCCCGAGCTGCCCCGACCACGAACCCCAGCCGTTGTCGCCGCCGCCGGGGAAGTCGAAGTGGCCGTTGTGGCCGCCGTTGCTGCGGTACTGCTGATAGAACATCCGGCTGTTGCCCATCGCCTGGGCGGCCTGGCCGATCATCGCGGCGGGATCGCTGGCGCTGTCGTTCGTCGGGCTGTAGACCCAGACGCGGGTGTTGTTCTGCGCCAGCAGCGAGGAGTGCACGTAGGGGTCGTGCCACTTCCACCGGCCCAGCTGCGGGGCTCCCCACATACCGTTGCCGTCCACACCGCCGAACTGCTGCAGACCCGCCAGGATCGCGCCGTTGGTCGTGGTGTCCGACGGGTAGAGGAACCCGGACAGCGAGCCTGCGAAGCCGTAGCGGTCGGGGTGGAATGCGGCCAGCGCCATCGCGCCATAACCGCCCTGCGCGGCACCGACGGCGGCGTGCCCGCCGGGCGCCAGGCCCTTGTTGGCGGCCAGCCAGTCGGGCAGCTCGCTGGACAGGAAGGTGTCCCACTGCTTGCTACCGTCCTGCTCCCAGTTGGTGTACATGCTGTACGCGCCGCCGGCGGGCGCCGCGACCGAGATCCCCTTGCCCGCCAGCGTGTTCATCGCGTTCCCCGCGGTCACCCAGTTGCTGACGTCCGGTGCGGCGTCGAACGCATCCAGTAGCACGACCATGTGCGGGCCACCGGCCATGAAGGCCACCGGAATGTCGCGGCCCATCGCCGCCGACGGAACCATCAGGCTTTCGTAGCCTGCCGCTCTGGCCTTGCCGACGGTTGCCGCGGGCTGTAGCGCGAAGGCCAACCCGACCGCCAGCACGGCTACGCAGAACACCCGGAAAAGCGCCGACATACCCCGCACGACCGTCATGTCCACCCTCCATCGTGTAGTCGCTGAAAGCACATTAGCCAGGGCCGTGGTTCCCCCGCTCGCCGGGTAGTGAAACACGTCACATACCCCGAAAGACTAGCGGCGGGAACCCCGAAGGGGTCCCGCCGCTAGTCGTTCTGCTTGGCAGTGCTTAGGTGCCCTGACCGTTGCCGGCGTTACCGGCGTTGGCGGCCGTGGCCGGACCCGCACCCGGGGTGGCGCCCAGCGTCGACTGCAGGTCGGGCAGCATGGCGTGCACCTGCGCGCCCCAATACGGCCAGTCGTGGGTGCCGTTGGCGTCGAAGTTCCACACCGCGTTGTGGCCACCCGCGGCGTTGTAGGCGTCCTGGAACTTCAGGTTGGAAGTCCGCACGAAGCCCTCGAGGAACTTCGCCGGCAGGTTGTCCCCACCCAGGTCCGACGGCTTGCCGTTACCGCAGTACACCCAGATGCGGGTGTTGTTGGCGACCAGCTTGCCGACCTGAAGCGACGGGTCGTTGCGGGCCCAGGCCGGGTCCTCCTTCGGACCCCACATGTCGGCGGCTTTGTAGCCACCGGCGTCACCCATGGCCAGGCCGATCAGCGACGGGCCCATCCCCTGCGACGGGTCCAGCAGCGCCGACAGCGAGCCGGCGTAAACGAACTGCTGCGGGTGGTAGGCGGCCAGGATCAGCGCGGACGAACCGGCCATCGACAGACCGACCACGGCGCTGCCGGTCGGCTTCACCTGCTTCTGCGACGAAAGGTACTGGGGCAGCTCGCTGGTGAGGAAGGTCTCCCACTTGTAGGTGGTGCAGCCGGCCTTACCGCAGGCGGGCTTGTACCAGTCGGAGTAGAAGCTGGACTGGCCACCGACCGGCATGACAACCGAAATGCCGGACTGGAGGTACCACTCGAACACCGGGGTGTTGATGTCCCAACCGTTGAAGTCGTCCTGCGCGCGCATACCGTCGAGCAGGTAGAGCGCCGGCGAGTCGGCGCCACCGCTCTGGAACTGAACCTTGATGTCGCGGCCCATTGCGGCGGACGGAACCTGCAGGTACTCCACCGGCAGACCCGGGCGCGAGAAGGCCCCGGCGGTCGCCGAGCCTCCGACGGCGCCAATCAGGCCCGAGAGCAGCGCCGCACCCGCGGCCGCCACGACGAGCCGGCGCGGCATACCCGCCACGGCGCCGCGCAATCTGTCGACAAGCGTCATCCTTGCTTCCTCATCCTTCTTGCGGCCTTTCGGCGCATTTCACCGATCGGTCACTGTCTTGATTGGTCAAACTGCCTGCACGGACCCGAATGCACGGCTCCTTCTCGGGCCGTCCCGGCCCGCATCGTCGCCACGCCAAGCGCAGGAGTGCTCGTGTAGTCAACCACACGATGCGCCATTCGGTCGCATCGAGTCGCGGGCACCAACCGTCGAGCGGCCCACCTACCCAGCAGTTTTCAATTGAAACATGTGTCTAAAAGGCGGCGTTTACACATGTGCTTGGCGGCCATTGCCAGCTGGTGAGAGGCCAAATGTGATGTTGCTGCCATTCTTTCGCGCCCGGCACGCTGTGATGTGTTCGCCGTTTGCCGAAATTTCTTCTGCGCGACGCTTACTCGCGAGGTGGGGGCGGCGCCTCGTCGGGGACCGGCAGCCCACACCGGGCCAGTTCGTAACGCGGCACCCGGTCGATCCGGTATTTGGTGAACCGGAAGGAATTCACCAGGTTGGACAGGAAGCGGTGCGGGGTCATCGGTGCGCGCACCGAGCTGAGCACCGCCTTCGTCTCCGGGCATTGCAGCGCCGAGACCGCCTCTGCGACCCATTGTTGATCCAGGTAGCCCGGGATCCCCGGAGGCAGCTTCACCCACGGGCCGTCGGCGATCACCCAGTCGGGAAAGAGGTTCTTGTCGTGCCCGATGCGGCCGTGCTTGAGCCGTTCCGTGTGCTGCGCAAGCGGATTCGCCAAGCCGATCTGATCGATCACCCTGACATCGAGGCCGACATTCATGCCGACCATGCCGAGGTTGGTGAAAAACACTGCATGCTGGGGTTTTTGCGCGGACTTGTCGCCCGCCGGCGGCTGGGCCTGCGGCACCAGGTCCCACTGGATGTAATTGCCCGACGGCAGCAGCAGCGCGCCTTCGGGAGTGTTGTTCAGGGCGGTCAGGATTGCCGCCATCCGCGGATAGCCCAGGTAGTCCGCCGCGGTCAGCGGATGCGCGTTGCCGGTCGCCTGGGAGTAGAAGCGGCGTTCGTCCACAATCCCGGAGTAGGTGACGTGGGTGGCATCGTCGCCCATCCCCGGTGAATTCGCCGCCCACAGCGCCCATCCGGCCAATCCCAGCCACAACGCGCCGGCGGCCCCGGCAACCCAGTTACCGGTCTCCCGCGAATAGTCCTGGCCGTCCGGGATCGCGATCGGGATGACGGCGACCGGAGCCAGCAGACAGAACAGCGGGGCCAGCAGCACCCGGGCGTGCATGAAGTCGCCGCCTTGCCGGATCCAGTACAGGGCCTGCAGCAGACCGCTCACCACCACCCACGCCACCACCGCGGGCGGGCTGTGCACGGCACGGGCAAACCGCCCGTAGTCCGGCGCCAGCGCGGGGCGCAGGAACGAGGGCCGCCGGCGGGCGGCGAACAGCAGCACGCCCAGCGGCACGAGAAGCACCACGGGTATCCACACCGCGTAGGGCGCGTCGAAGTTGAGCAGGTAGATCATGCCCTGCGACCATTTGTCCCCGGCGGCGTCCTTGGCCAGCGCGGTGCCGGGCACCAGCAGGCCGTAATAGCCCATCCGGAAGATCTCGTACGCGACCGGCACGAAGCCGCCGGCCACCACGATCAGCACCCGGCGGCGCCAGGTCCGTGCGGCGACGAGCATCATGATCAGCGCCAGGCCGCCCATGAGCGCCAGTTCCGGCCGGACCAGCACACTGAACCCGGCAACGAACGCCAGCAGCCCGGCGAACACCTTGTTATCCGCGCGGTTACGCACCGGCTGCGCCCAGCAGACCATCATCCACCACAACAGCCCGAGATACGCCAGCGCCAGACCGCTCTCCAGACCGGACGTGGCGAAGTCGCGCGCCGGCGGCAGCGCGATGTACACCAGCACGCCGGCGGGCAACATGATGGCCTTGCGGCCCCGCAGGCTCGGCGCGTACAGCCGCGCGGCGCCCAGCATCACGCACGCCACGCCCAGCACCGAAACCACCAGCGCGAGCGCGAGCGCCACATACTCCATGCGCAGGGGGCCGCCGACCCAGCTGCCGACATACATCAGGTAGGTCCAGGCCGTGGAGGTGTTGGCCTCCACCCGCTCACCCTGGTTGAACACCGGTCCATTGCCGGCGAGCAGATTGCGCACCGTGCGCAGCACGATGAGGCCGTCGTCGGCGATCCACCGGCGCTGCCAGCTCCCCCAGCCGAACAGGACGGCGACCAACGCCACGCTGATCCACAGGCTGGCCCGCACCGTGGTGGTGTACGGGAACACCGGCCAGCCGGGCCGCCTGATCACCGGCCGGCTGCGCATCATCCGCGCTTTGAGAGCCTGCAGTTCGGGGCTAACCGAAGGCAACGGCGGCTCCGACTGTTGCGATCCACGCCAGGAACAGCAGCTGCAGCACCCGGTCGCGCAGCGCGATGTCTTCGGGTTCACCGGCCAGGCCGCCGTCCACGTCCACCGCGTAGCGCAGGATCGCGATGGTGAACGGCACCAGCGACACCGCGTACCAGGATCCCGAATGGTGGTCACGCTCGAACGCCCACAGGCCGTAACAGATCACCACCGCGGTCGCCGACATCGTCCAGACGAATCGCAGATAGGTGCTGGTGTAGCTCTCCAGCGATTTGCGGATCTTGGCGCCGGTGCGCTCGGCGACCTGCAGCTCGGCGTAGCGCTTGCCGGCCACCATGAACAGCGACGCGAACGCGGCCGACAACAGGAACCATTGGGACAGCGGGATCTCCGTCGCCACGCCGCCGGCGATGGCACGCAGCAGATACGCCGACGACACGATGCAAATGTCAAGCACGGCTTGGTGTTTGAGGCCGAAGCAGTACGCCAGTTGCATGGCGAGGTAGATGGCCATCACCAGCGCCAGGTTCGGCGTCACGAACCATGCGATGCCAAGCGACGCCGCACCCAGCAGCGCCGCCAGGAAGTAGGCCAGCCACTCAGGCACCACGCCCGCCGCGATCGGGCGGAATCTCTTGGTCGGGTGCTCGCGGTCGGCCTCGACGTCGCGGACGTCGTTGACCAGGTATACCGAGGACGCCGCCAGGCTGAACACCACGAACGCCAATCCCACCTGCGTGAGCATCTGTGCGTAGTCGTACCGGATGCCGCTGCCCAGCCCGGCCACCGGCGCGGCCAGCACCAACACGTTTTTCACCCACTGGCGGGGCCGTATCGCCTTGATCACCCCGGTGATCAGGTTGCCCGGCGGTCGGGTCACGACGTCCTCACTCATTCGGCTCCACCTCTTGCGACCTCTCCTGCGCGGCGCGCGATCGCCGCAACCACGGCACCGAGGGCGATGCCGAAGGCCACGTCGCTGGGGTAGTGCACTCCCAGCAGCATCCGTGACAACGCCATCGGCGGCACCAAGACCGCGGCGCATACTCCTCGAGGCAGACCGGTGGTCCGGCCCAGCAGAATCGCCGCGGCGGTGGTCGAAGTGGCGTGTGCGGACGGGAAACTCAGTTGGCTCGGCGTGCCGACGTTCACCACGACGGCGGGGTCGTGCGGCCGCTTGCGGCGCACGATCCGCTTGACGATGACCGCGGCGGCGTGGGCGCCGAACGCCCCCGCACCTGCCACCAGCCAGTCCCACCGCCGCTTGGGCGAAAGCACCGCTCCGAGCGCGGCGACGGCCACCCAGCCGAGGCTGTGCTCACCGAAGTGGGACAGTGCGCGCGCCGCCGGCAGCACGCCGGGGCGTTCGTTCAATGCGGCCTGGACGGCGACGAGCGCGGCCACCTCGCCGCGCGGCGCCTCTGCGGCGGCGGCCTCATGCATGTTCTGCAGCCGGCTGGGGGCACCGCCCGCTTGCGGGGGACAACGCCGTCTCCCACTTCTGCTTGCTCGACAACACGGGCAGTGCGCCGCGGTACACCCGGCGCATCTCCTCGAAGCGGCTGAGCAGCTGGCGCTGACGGCGCAGCGATGCGAACAACAGCGAGAACATCTTTCGCCGGTCCCGCTGGCGGTAGACCACGCCGCAACCGTCGGCCGTGGTGACCGTCACTCCGTCGACCGTGCACAAGCGGAACCAGCGCGCATCCTGGGTCGGCACGTTGAACTCGGGCCGCGCATGGGATTCCGGGTCGGCCTTGGTCATGTTGTGCAGGATTCCGCGGGCCAGCCGGTAGCTGATCGACACCGGGTTCACCGGCGGCTTCATCGCCTTGGTCTTGTGCTGAGGCGAGGCGAGTTCGCTCGCAGCCGGCAGCACGACGGCGTCCGGGTATTCCTTGCGCAGCCGATGCACCTCGGGCAGCGCGGATTCCAAAATCGAGAAGATGTGTTCGGGTCCCGCGAGGAAGTCGTCGATGGCCCGGTTCTGGATTGCAACCGTCGAATACTCAAGGCAGGCAAGGTGTTTCAGTGTCGCCTTGAGGTGGCTGCGAACGAGACCGGTGATGTCGCCGTCCCAGTGCAACGATGCGACCACCAGCCGGTTGCGCAGGTGGAAGTAGGCCTGCCAGTCGATCGCGTCGTCCTTGTCGCTCCAGGCCATGTGCCAGATCGCGGCGCCGGGCAGCGTGACGGTCGGGTAACCGTGCTCACCGGCGCGCAGACCGTACTCGGCGTCGTCCCATTTGATAAACAACGGCAGCGGCTGGCCCAGTTCCTCGGCGACGTGGCGCGGGATCATGCACGTCCACCAGCCGTTGAAGTCGACGTCGATGCGACGGTGCAGCAGTGCGCTGCGATCGTTCTTGTCGTTCAACGGAAACCTGGCGAAGTCGTGGTCGTACTCGGCGTGCGGCGCGGCGGTCCACATGAAGTTCGACTGGTCGACGACCTCGCCCATGATGTGCAGGTGTGACGGCTCCTGCAGGTTGAGCATCTGCCCGCCGATCAGCATCGGCGTCTTGGCGAAACGATTGAGCGCCAGCACCCGCAGGATCGTGTCCGGCTCGATGCGGATGTCGTCGTCCATGAACAGAATCTGTTGGCAGTCGGTGTTTTTCAGCGCCTCGTACATCACCCGGCTGTAGCCGCCGGAGCCGCCGAGGTTGGGCTGGTCGTGGATGGACAGCCGGTTGCCCAGGCCCGCGGCCGCCGCCGCGAAGTCCGGGTGGTCGCGCACCTTGCGCACGCCCTGGTCCGGGACGATGACCGCGCCGATAACCTTGTCCACCAACGGATCCGCGGTGAGATCGGCCAGCGCGTTGACGCAGTCGGCGGGGCGGTTGAACGTGGGGATGCCGACGGCGATGTTGGCCGTGCCCGGGGCGGGCTCGGTGGCATACCAGCCACCACTGATCAGGTCGACCTCGGTGTCGGTGGTGATGTCGAACCAGATCCAGCCGCCGTCCTCGAAAGGCTTGAGCGCCACCTCGATTTCGACGATGGCCGGTTGCTCGCCGGTGCCGACGAATTGGCGGCCTTCCACCGAGATGCGCACCCCGGTCGCCTTGGTCCGGTAGACGTCGACGCGTCCGGTCCCGGTCAGCTCGACCCGCAGCACCACCGACTGACAGATGGACCAGCGGCGCCAGTAGCTGGCCGGGAACGCGTTGAAGTAGGTGGCGAACGACACCTCGGACTCTTTGCCGATCTCCAGCGAGGTACGGCTGGTCGCGTGGGCACGCCGGGCGTTGGTCGTCGACTCCTCGAGATACAGCTTGCGCACGTCGAGCGGCTCACCCGGGCGGGGCAAGATGATTCGGGACAAAAGGCTGACGGCGGTCATTACGGGGCTTCCTCAACTAAAGGCACGCCGTCCCGCAGGTGCGGCGCGAGGACGTTGTCGTACATGTTCAGGGCGCTGGCGATGGCCATGTGCATATCCAGGTACTGATAGGTGCCCAGCCGGCCGCCGAACAGCACCTTCGACGACGCGGTCTCGGACTTCGCCCGGGCTCGATACGCGGCCAGCAGTGCGCGATCGGCCTCGGTGTTGATCGGATAGTAGGGCTCGTCGTCGTCCTCGGCGAAGCGCGAGTACTCCCGCATGATCACGGTCTTGTCGGTGGGATAGTCGCGCTCGGTGTGGAAGTGACGGAACTCGTGGATGCGGGTGTACGGCACGTCGGGGTCGTTGTAGTTCATCACCGGCGTGCCCTGGAAATCCCCGATGGGTAGCACTTCCACCTCGAAATCGAGCGTGCGCCAGCCCAATCGGCCCTCGGCGTAGTCGAAGTAGCGGTCCAGCGGCCCGGTGTAGACGACCGGCGCGTCGGGGCTCTCGGCGCGCAGCTCGTCGCGCACGTCGAACCAGTCCGTGTGCAGCCTGACCTCGATGCGGTCGTCGGCGGCCATGTTGCGCAGCCAGGCGGTGTAGCCGTCGACGGGCAGGCCCTCGTAGGTGTCGGAGAAGTAGCGGTTGTCAAAGGTGTAGCGGACGGGCAGCCGGGTGATGTTCGCGGCGGGCAGTTCCTTGGGATCGGTCTGCCACTGCTTGGCGGTGTACCCCTTGACGAAGGCCTCGTAGAGGGGTCGGCCGATCAGCGAGATCGCCTTCTCCTCGAGGTTCTGCGCGTCGGCGGTGTCGATCTCGGCGGCCTGCTCGGCGATGAGCTTGCGGGCTTCGTCGGGGGTGAAGTACTTGCCGAAGAACTGCGACACCAGCCCCAGCCCCATCGGAAACTGGTAGGCCTGCCCGTTGTGCATCGCGAAGACCCGGTGGCGGTAGTCGGTGAAGTCGGTGAACTGCCGCACGTAGTCCCAGACCCGCTTGTTGGAGGTGTGGAACAGGTGCGCACCGTACTTGTGCACCTCGATGCCGGTGTGCGGCTCGGCTTCTGAGTAGGCGTTGCCACCGATGTGCGGTCGGCGGTCCACGACGAGGACGCGCTTCCCGAGCTGGGTAGCCACGCGCTCGGCAATGGTCAGTCCGAAGAATCCAGAGCCGACGACGAAAAGATCGAAACGAGCGGTCATCGGTTGCTTAGGGTATCCGACCGCGTGGCTCGAACCCATTTGGCGAGGCCATGCGGCGGCGTGGCTTCGTGACGACGGCCGTTGCGGCGCCTGGGATCCGCGATCACGGTCGTGGTCGCAATTGCCTCACGATTCAATATCACCACTCTAGTAACAGGCTCCCCACTCGTACCATCGACTTTGTGTGATTCCCGCCAGATAGGAGCGGTGGGACGCGCCGACACAACACATAGTCAGATTGAGGAGACTTCCGTGCCGAACCGACGCCGACGCAAGCTCTCAACAGCCATGAGCGCGGTTGCCGCCCTGGCAGTGGCGAGTCCTTGCGCATACTTCCTGGTTTACGAATCAACCGCCGGCAACAAGGCGCCCGAGCACCACGAGTTCAAGCAGGCCGCGGTGATGAGCGATCTGCCCGGCGAGCTGATGGGCGCCCTGTCGCAGGGCTTGTCGCAATTCGGGATCAACCTGCCTCCGGTGCCCGCCTTGAGTGGGGGCGCTGCCGGCACACCCGGTCTCGCCAGCCCCAGCCTGGGCACTCCGGGCCTGGGGACCCCCGGCCTGGGCACGACCGGCCTGACCAATCCGGCCATGACCAGCCCCAGCCTGACCAGTCCCGGCCTGGCAAGTCCCGGCTTGACCAGCCCCGGCCTGACGAGCCCCGGTTTGGCCAGCCCTGGCCTGACGAGCCCCGGTTTGGCGCCCACCACGCCCGGCCTCACCGCGCCAGGCGCGTTGCCGGCCACCCCCGGTGGCGGCGTCGCGACTCCGGGCGCCGGGCTCAACCCCGCGCTCTCCAACCCCGGGCTGACCAGCCCGGCGGGGGTCACGCCGGGCCTGGGTGGCCCGGCGCTGTCACCGAGCGAGGTGCCGATCGACTCTGGGGCCGGCTTGGACCCGGGCGTCGGCGGCACCTACCCGATCCTGGGCGACCCGTCCACCTTCGGTAACGCTTCGCCGATCGGCGGCGGCGGTACCGGCCTGGGCGGCGGCTCGGGCACCGGCGGCGGTGCCAGCGGCGGCCTCGTCAACGACGTGATGCAAGCCGCCAACCAGTTGGGCGCCGGCCAGGCGATCGACCTGCTCAAGGGCCTGGTCATGCCGGCCATCACGCAGGGCATGCACGGCGGCGCTGGTGCCGCGAGTGCCTTGCCGGGCGCCGCGGGTGCCCTGCCGGGTGCGGCGGGTGCCCTGCCTGGCGCGGCCGGTGCCCTGCCGGGTGCCGCGGGCGCGTTGCCGGGCGTGGCGGGTGCCTTGCCGGGCGCCGCAGGTGCCCTCCCGGGCGCCGCCGCGGGCGCTCTTCCCGCCGCCGCGGGTGCGGCCGGTGCGTTGCCGGCGGCCGCCGGTGCGGTACCGGCACTGCCCCCGGTCTAGCCCTTTCCGATCCCTTCACGAGACGGCACCGCAGATCATCTGCGGTGCCGTCGATTTTGTGGAGATTCGCCAGCGCGAGGCTCGTGTCGTCTCACAGATAACACTAGAAACGCACGTAACATCGCCTGGTGCCTCGCAGTCGTGCGCCGACGATGTTGCTCACCGCCATGGCGGCGACCGTCGTCCTCGTCTCGTGGGTGACGGACACGGCCCGCGACCGCGGCACGGCCAGCCCCCCGGCGTCGCACGGAACTCGGCTCGTCGAGCAGCCGCTCTTCGGCCTTGGTCCCGGCGTCGCGGTCCGCGAAATCAGTCAGACCACCCCGTTTTCTCTGGTCGCGCTCACCGGCGACCTGGCCGGCACGTCGACCCGCGTGCGCGCAAAGCGCCCCGACGGCACGTGGGGCCCGTGGTATCAGACCGAATACGAAACGGCGGCGTCCGACCCGGCAACGCCCGCGGCGGGCACCGGAGAGCCGGCGGCGCCGGACCGCCCCGGCGGGGCGACCGAGGGGCCCCGCGGCACCGATCCGGTGTTCGTGGGCACCACCACGACCGTCCAGATCGCGGTCACCCGCCCGCTCGACGCGGCCGCGACGCCGGCGGCGCCTCCCGCTGGCGGGGGACCGCCGCCGGGCGCGAAGACCGATCTGGGCTACAAACCGGCATCCCGGGAACAGCCCTTCGGGCAGAACATCTCGGCCGTCCTCATCTCGCCACCGCAAGCGCCGGCGAAATCGCGTTGGACACCACCGGCCGGAGTCTTGATGCCCGGCCAGGCTCCCCCCATCATCGGCCGGGCCGAATGGGGCGCCGACGAGTCGCTGCGATGCGGTACCCCGCAGTACGACAACGGGATTCGCGCCGCGGTCGTCCACCACACCGCGGGCAGCAATGACTATTCACCGCTCGAATCGGCCGGGATCGTCAAGGCGATTTACACCTATCACAGCAAGACGCTGGGCTGGTGCGACATCGCCTACAACGCGCTGGTCGACAAGTACGGCCAGGTATTCGAGGGCAGCGCAGGCGGTCTCACCAAGGCGGTCGAGGCCTTCCACACCGGCGGGTTCAACCGCAACACCTGGGGCGTGGCGATGATCGGCAACTTCGACGACGTGCCCCCCACCCCGATCCAGCTCAGAATGATGGGCCGGCTGCTCGGCTGGCGATTGGGCCTGGACTCCGTCGACCCCAAGGGCACGGTGCAACTGGAATCGGCAGGCAGCCACTACACCACTTTTCCGGCCGGCTCCATCGCGACGCTGCCGACCATCTTCACCCACCGCGACGTCGGCAATACCGATTGCCCGGGCAACGCCGCCTACGCACTGATGGACGAAATGCGTGATATCGCATCACATGTCAACGATCCGCCGGAAGAACTGCTCAAGGCGTTAGAGGGCGGTGCGATCTATGACCACTGGCAAGCCATCGGCGCGATGAGCAGCGTGCTGGGAGCGCCGACGTCGCCGGAGGACGACGCCGAAGGCGATGCCCGTTTCGTCACCTTCGCCCGCGGCGCGATGTACTGGTCACCCGAGACCGGCGCCCAGCCGGTCACCGGCGCCATCTACGACGCATGGGGCTCGCAGAGCTACGAACGTGGCCCGCTCGGACTGCCGACCAGCGCGGAAATCCAACAGCCGCTGCAGATTACGCAGAACTTCCAGCACGGCACGCTGAACTATGAGCGGTTGACCGGAAATGTCACCGAGGTCCTGGACGGGATCACCGTTCCGCTGACGAACGAATCGCCAAGCGGCCCAACGGTACCGGCCGAGCACTTCTCGCTGCCGTCGCACCCGACGCCGACATAACCGGCGGCGCCGCTAGAGCCACCACCGTTCCAGCACCCGGGCCACTCCGTCGTCGTTGTTGGCGGTGGTGATCTCGTCGGCGGCCGCCTGCACGTCCGGATGGGCGTTGCCCATCGCTACGCCATGTCCCGCCCACCGCAGCATCGGCAGGTCGTTGGGCATGTCGCCGAACGCCACCACCTCCTCGCGCGCGATCTTGTGCGGTCGGGCGATCTCCTCGATCCCGGTGGCCTTGCTGGTCCCCGGCGGCACGATCTCGATCAGGCCGTTGTTGGTGGAATAGGTGATGTCCGCCTCGGCACCGACGTGCTTGGCCAGTTCGGCCGCCATGTCGTCGCTGCGGGCTCCGGACCGGCGAATGAGCAGTTTGATCGCCGGGGCGCTCAGCAGATCCTGGATCGACACCTCGGTGTTGTCCGGGTTCAGCCAGGCATGCTCGTAACCCGGCGAGCTGACGAACTGGGGCGTCGCCGTGTCATGCGCGCTGTCGCCGATGCGCTCCACGGCCAGCCCCGCACCGGGGATGACACGGGTCGCCAACTCCGCCAACTCGGCCAGGGTGTCGACGGCCAAGGTGCGGGTGGACATCACCCGATCCGTCGCGGCGTCATAGATCACGGCGCCGTTGGCGCACACCGAGATCGGCGCGAAACCCAGCGCCTCGACGACGGGACGTATCCAGCGCGGCGGACGGCCGGTGGCCACCACGAACTGCGCACCGCCGGCGACGGCGGCGCGGATGGCGTCGCGGGTGCGCGGGGTTATCTTCTCGTCGTCGTCGAACAGGGTGCCGTCGACGTCGCAAGCGACGAGCGCCGGCAGCGTCATAAATACCGCCCGCGTCGGCAGCTCAGGGGGCCGCTCAATGCAGCCCGCTCTGGATCTGCCCCGGTCGCGTCACGCCGTCGGTTCCGTACCTCTGCATCCGCTCCTGCAACTCCGACAGCCGGAGGGCCCGGGAATCCTCCCGGGTGGGCGCGCTGCCGCCCAGCCGCCGCGGCACCCAGAACTCATCCTTCGGGTGCGGATATTCCTCCTGCACCCGATAGAGCAGGTCGTTCATCGCCGAACGCAACAGCAGGTTGAGGTCCTCGGGCGTGCCCCGCGGCGCCAACGGCGGCCCGGCCGCGACCGTGATCGGAACCTTGTTGCGAAACACCTTCTTGGGATGGTCCTTCGGCCAGATCCGATGAGCGCCCCACACCACGATCGGAACGATCGGCACCTGCGCGTCCAGCGCCATGCGCGCCGCCCCGGTCTTGAACTCCCGCAGTTCGAAGCTGCGGCTGATGGTCGCCTCGGGATGCATCCCGATCAGCTCGCCCTCGCGCAAGCGTTGCACGGCCACATCGAACGCGTCGTGTCCCGACCGCCGATCCACCGGGATCAGCCGGGCGTGATTGATGACGTAGTTGACCGCCTTCACGTCGGCCATTTCCGCCTTGATCATGAAGTACGCGCGCCGCCGGCGCTCACGGACGGCCATCAGCGTCGGCAGCCAGTCCAGGTAGCTGGTGTGGTTCTGGGCCAGCAAGGCGCCGCCACGCGCGGGAATGTTCTCCAGGCCGTGATAGGTGAACTTGGTGCCCTGCATCGCGACCATCGGCGGGACGACCCATTCCGCCAACCGGTAGAACCCCTCGGGCATGCCTTCTCCTTCGCCTACTGCGGCGGGTGCTCGGCCCTTTTAGCCGATCGAGCCGCCGCCTCGGTGGCCTCCATGCGAGCGGCCTCGGCCGGGGTCGGCGCGCCGCCGCCCAGCCGGCGCGGCATCCAATACGCTCCGGGCTCGCCCGGATAGCGCTCTTGCGCCCGGTGCAGCAAGGTGGTCATCGAGTCGCGCAGGGCAGCGTCGGTCTGCGCGATGTCTTCGCGCGCCCGAACCGGCGCGCCTACCTGCACAGTAATGGGTATCTTCGCGCGGCCCACATTCCGCGGGTGATCCTTGGTCCAGATCCGCTGCGCTCCCCAGACGATCACCGGCACGATCGGAACGTCCGCATCGATCGCCATCCGCGCGGCGCCGGACTTGAACTCTTTGAGCTCGAAGCTGCGGCTGATGGTGGCCTCCGGATAGACCCCCACCAGCTCACCTTCGCGTAGCCGCTGCACCGCCACCGCGTAGGCGCCCGCCCCCGCACCGCGGTCCACCGGGATGGTGCGGGTGTGCTTGATCAGGAAATTGACGGGCTTGACCTGCTGCATCTCGGCTTTGATCATGAATCTCAGCCGACGTCCCCGGCGGTGCACGGCGAGCGCGGCGGGCAGAAAGTCGACGTAGCTGGTGTGGTTGATCGCCACCACGGCGCCGCCCCGTTCGGGGATCTGCTCCTCGCCCTCGAAGGTGATCCGGGTGCCGGTGGCCTTCACCAAGAAATGCGCCAGAAGCTCCAAAGCGCGGAAGGTCGGCTCCACCATCGACTTACTACTCCGGCGCCCCTGCGGACCGGGCCCGCCGAGCCGCCCGGGCGGCCGCCTCCTCGGCCTCCAGCTGGGCCGCTTGCGCCAGGGACGGGGCGCCTCCGCCCAACCGGTGCGGCACCCAGAACTCGCCGGCCGGGTGCGGCCCGTACATTTCCTGCGCGCGTTCCAGCAGATGCTGCATGCGCGAATGCAGCAGTCCCTTGAGTTCCTCGATACCCAACGTCGGCTCGATCGGTTCGCCGACCAGCACCGCGATCGGGACCTTCGGCCGCCACAGCTTCTTCGGGTGATCCTTGGTCCAGATCCGCTGCGCGCCCCAGACGATGTGCGGAACGATCGGGACGCCGGCCTCGACGGCCATGCGGGCGGCACCCGACTTGAACTCCTTGATCTCGAAGCTGCGGCTGATCGTGGCTTCGGGGTAGACGCCGACCAGCTCACCGTCCTTGAGGTTCCGCACGGCGGCCTCGAAGGACGCCGCGCCGTCCTGCCGGTTCACCGAGATGTGCCGCAGGCTGCGCATGATCGGCCCGGTGATCTTGTGGTCGAAGACCTCCTGCTTGGCCATGAACCGCACCTTGCGGCCCAGCCCCTGCTTGTAGGCCGGTAATCCCGCGAAGGTGAAGTCCAGGTAGCCGGTGTGGTTGATCGCGATCACCGCACCGCCGCTTTTCGGCAAGTTCTCCACGCCCGCGATCGTGATTTTCAGGCCCTGGGCGCGCCAGACCAGGCGGGCGAGCTGAATGACAGTCCCGTAAACCGGTTCCACAGCACCTCAGCCTAATGCTCCCCGCCGTGCGCCGTCACCGGACGGCGGTGCCGGGCCCAGGGCGCCTGCTCGCGCTAAGCTCGGGGGCTGAAAAGCCGTCATCGCCGGCCGAGGCTGTCACGGCCTCCCACCGGCCCCAGGAAGGTATCAGTGCAGGTCACCAGCGTCGGCCACGCCGGATTTCTGATCAAGAGCCAAGCGGGCAGCATCCTTTGCGACCCCTGGGTCAATCCCGCGTACTTCGCGTCCTGGTTCCCGTTCCCGGACAACAGCGCCCTGGACTGGGACGAGCTGGGCGACTGCGACTACCTGTATGTGTCACACCTGCACAAAGACCACTTCGACGCGAAGAACCTGGCAGAGCACGTCAACAAGGACGCGGTGGTGTTGCTGCCGGACTTCCCGGTGCCCGATCTGCGAAACGAGTTGCAGAAGCTAGGTTTTCACCGATTCTTCGAGACCAGCGACTCGGTCAAGCACCGACTCGGCGGCGCGGGCGGCGACCTTGACGTCATGATCATCGCCCTGCGCGCACCCGCCGACGGCCCGATCGGCGACTCGGCGCTGCTGGTTTCCGACGGCGCGACAACGGTTTTCAACATGAACGACGCGCGGCCGGTGGACCTGGACGTGCTCGCGTCCGAGTTCGGGCACGTCGATGTGCACCTGCTGCAGTACTCCGGGGCCATCTGGTACCCGATGGTCTACGACATGCCGGCCCGCGCCAAGGAATCGTTCGGCGTCCAGAAACGCCAACGGCAGATGGACCGCGCCCGCCAGTACCTGGCCCAGGTCGGGGCGACGTGGGTGGTGCCGTCGGCGGGGCCGCCCTGCTTCCTGGATCCCGAGCTGCGCGACCTCAACGACGACCACGCCGATCCGGCCAACATCTTTCCCGACCAGATGGTCTTTCTGGACCAGATGCGCAGGCACGGCCACGACGGCGGGCTGCTGATGATGCCCGGCTCGACCGCCGACTTCACCGGCTCCACCCTGAATTCGCTGACCCATCCGCTGCCCACCGACCAGGTCGAGGCCATCTTCACCACGGGCAAGGCCGACTACATCGCCGCTTACGCCGAGCGGATGGCGCCGGTCATCGCCGCGGAGCGGGCGAGCTGGGCGCCCGCGAGCGGGGAGCCGCTGCTGGAACCGCTGCGCGCCCTGTTCGAGCCGATCATGTCGCAGAGTGACGAGATCTGCGACGGGATCGGCTACCCCGTCGAACTGGTGCTCGGACCGGAGACCGTGATCCTGGACTTCCCCAAAAGGGCTGTGCGGGAACGCATTCCGGATGAGAAGGTTCGTTACGGATTCGCGATAGCGCCGGAGCTGGTCCGCACCGTACTGCGCGACGGCGAGCCGGACTGGGTCAACACCATCTTCTTGTCGACCCGTTTCAGGGCCTGGCGGGTCGGCGGCTACAACGAGTACCTCTACACGTTCTTCAAGTGCCTGACCGACGAACGGATCGCTTACGCCGACGGCTGGTTCGCCGAGACTCACGACGACTCGGCTTCGGTCACGCTGGACGGCTGGGAGATTCAGCGCCGCTGCCCACACCTCAAGGCCGACCTGTCGAAATTCGGTGTGGTGGAAGGGAACACGTTGACCTGCAACCTGCACGGGTGGCAGTGGCGCCTGGACGACGGGCGCTGCCTGACCGCCAAGGGCCACGAACTGAGGAGTTCGCGGGCGTGACCGACTGCTACGACTCCTATGATGATGGCCTGGTCCAGCTGGATCGTGCGGCGATCACGTTGCGCCGCTACCACTTTCCGTCGGGAACATCGAAGGTGATCTCGCTCGAGGCGATCCGCGGGTACAAAGCCGAGCAGCTGGGTCTCTTCACCCAACGGTTCCGGATATGGGGCAGCTCGGACTTTCGCCGCTGGCTGCCGCTGGACATCGGCCGGCCGTTGAAGTCGACGTTGATCACGCTGGACGTCCCGGGCACCCGGCCCTCCCCCGCGTTCACCCCGGCGCGCCCCGAGGAGTTCACCGCCCTGTTGGACGAACTGCTGAGCCTGCGCGGTTAGGGCGCCGCTCAGCGGTCCCGGTCGGCGAGCGCTTGTCGCGCGGCGTTGTAGCCGGGGATGAAGGTGATACCGGGGCCGCCGTGGCAGCCCGCGCTGCCCAGGTAGAGCCCTTCGACGGGGATCGGCTGGCCGAGGAACCCCCGCGGCCCGGGCCGGTTGGGACCGATCTGGTTGGCATTCAACAGGCCGTGGCAGTAGTCGCCGCCGGGGGCGCCGAACATCACGCCCATGTGCTTGGGCGTGAAGGTGGTGTGCCGGATGATGCTGCGCTCGAAATTCGGGGCTAGCCGGGTGACCTTGTCGATCACCCGCTGGCCCATCTCGACCTTGGCCTGCCCGTAGTCCACGTCGCCCTCGATCGGGAAGAACAGTGCGAAAGCCGACGCGGCGTGCTTGCCCTGCGGCGCGAGGCCCGGGTCGTTCTGCGATGGGATCTGCAATACGACCGTCGGGTCGGCCGGGACGATTCCGCGGCGCGCGTCCTCCCACTGCTGCTGGACCTCTTCGGGCGTGCAGAACAGGCCGATCGAGGCCTGCATGGCCGGTGAGTTCAGGGCCTCGTAGGGCGCGGTGAAGGCGGGCGCCTCCTCCAGCGCGAAGTGCATCTGCAGGTAGCTGCCGCGGTGGTCGGTGCGTGCGTAGCGTTCCCGGAGATCGGCGGGAAGCGCGGCGGGATCGATCATCTCGTTGAGCGTGACGTCCGGCGCGATGCCGGAGACCACGATCGGGGCAGTCAGCGTTTCGCCCGCCTCGGTGCGCACCCCGGTCACCCGTCCGTCGGCGACCAGGATCTCGGTCACCTTGGTACGCAACCGGAGTTCGCCGCCGTGGCCGGCCAGCACGTCGCACAGGTGCGAGGTGAGCGCGCCGATGCCGCCGCGCAGCTTCTTCATCTGCATGCTGTCGCCGTCGGGAACGCCGAGGCCGAAGGCGAGCGCGGCCGCACTGCCCGGCGTGGCGGGACCCCGGTAGAGCGTGTTCACGGCCAGCACGGTCATCGAGCCGCGCAGCGCTGCATGCTTCTCGTGGTCCGGCAGGTAACGGTCCAGCACGTCGGTGACCGATCCGAACAGCATGTCGTCGATCGCCGAGCGCTCGAATTCGTTTGTGGCGCAGGCATACATCTCGTCGATGCTCTTGGGTGGTGTTCCGGCCTCGAATCGGCCCAGGGCGCGGGTAGGCCCCTGACTCCACGCCATCAGGCCCGCCATGCCGTTGACGGCGTCGGCGCCATGCACCTCGTTGAGATGGGTGAACAGCTTGACGGGGTCGCTGTACTGCACCAGCGGATCGTCGCCGACGCCGCGCACGGCCACCGACATCACGTCCAGGTCGATCGTGGGTATGGTGTCCAGGCCCAGCTCGTCGACCACGACCTGGGAGGTCGGGAATTGCACCGAGCCGGCGATCTCGAACTGGTAGCCGTCGAAAAGCTCTACCGTGGAAGCCATGCCGCCCGCGTACAGCTTGGGATCCAGGCACACGGTCTTCAGCCCGGCCTTCTGCAGCAGCACCGCCGCGGTCAGCCCGTTATGGCCGGCACCGATAACTATCGCGTCGTAATCAGTCATGTCCTGCCCTCCGGAAAGGAGGCTCGCACGACCGCAAAGTTTTGTCAATTATGACGAAACTTTAGCGCCGTGTCGCCGTGACCCAGGAATCGGTGATCCCGGCTCGCAGCGACTCCAGCGCCGCATGGCACAGTCGCGCCAGTTCGCCCAGAGACCGTTCGTCACTGACCATCCAGACCTCCATCGCGCCGAACACCGCGGCCGCAATGCATCTGGCGGTCACCGCGGCCCGCACCCGTTGGTCCGTCGTCGGGGGCGCGCCATTGGCCCGACGGCTGCGCCGTTGCAGCTGTGCGCCGATGGCGTCGGCGAAGTCGGCCTGGACCTCCCGGATGTGCCGGACGATGCGGCCGGGATCCAGCTCGTCCTGCCGCAGTGCGGCGATTTTGGTCACGGCGTCGACGTCGTACGGGAAAGAGAAGATGGCCGCCTGCACCGAATCGATGATGGGTTCGCCGGCCGGCCGGTCATCCAGCGCGGACCGGAACCAATGCAGCCCGGTGTAGTCGGCGAACAGCAGGTCGTGCTTGGAGCCGAAGTGGCGGTAGAACGTTCGCAGCGACACCCCGGCGTCGGCGGCGATCTGCTCGGCCGACGTGTCCTCCACGCCCTGGGCGAGGAATCGCACCAGGGCGGCCTGGCGGAGCGCTTCGCGGGTGCGCTCGCTGCGCGCCGTCTGAGCGGGCCTGACCATGGGAAGAAGGTACCAAGAAATCTTTTGACATTATTGACAAAACTTTCGATTGCGCGCGACACTTCGCGCATGGCCTCGATCATCATTCACTTTCTGCTGGGACTCGCCTGCATCGCCGGCATCATCGCGTCCAACCCGAAGATCTACGCCAGACCCGGAGGTGGGCCGTGGCTTTCGCCGTTGGAATGCGTGTATTACGTCGCCGGCATTGCGTCGATCGTGCTGGGTTACTGGTTCAACATTCACTTCGTGATGGCGGCGCACGGCCAGGGCAACCTGATCTCCGGGCCGGCCAGCTATCCGGAATTCATCAAGGGCCAATTCGCCACCCCGGCCTGCGGGTCGGGAAACCAGGACTACATGATCGCGAATGTGATTCTGATGCCGGTGTTTACCATCATCGACGGCCTCCGGCGCGGTATCCGGCGGCCGTGGCTGTTCTTCCTGTCCAGTTTCTTCACCAGCTTCGCGTTTCCGTTCGCCTTCTACTTCGCGACGATGGAGCGCCAGCGCCGGCACGAGCGCGCGGCGGTCACACCGGTCGCGGCCTGACCCGGCTCGCCGCCTCGACCGCGTTGCGCCGCGCGGTGTCGACGTCCTCGGCGTGCGCCAGTGCGACACCCATGCGCCGTTTGACGAAGCTTTCCGGCTTTCCGAACAGGCGCAGGTCGCTGCGCGGTACCCGAAGCGCGTCGTCCACGCCGTCGAAGGCGACGCCTTTGGCGTCCACGCCGCCGTAGATCACCGCGCTGGCGCCCGGCGTCCTGCACGTGGTGTCGACCGCGAGCCCCAGGATGGCGCGGGCGTGCAACTCGAATTCGTTCTGCCACTGGGTGATCAGCGTGACCATACCGGTGTCGTGCGGCCGGGGGCTGACCTCGTTGAACCACACATGGTCGCCCTTGACGAACAGCTCGACCCCGAAAATCCCCTGCCCGCCCAGCCTTTCGGTGATGGCTCGGGCGATCAGCTGGGCGTTGTGCAGCGCGGCCGCCGACATCGGGTGCGGTTGCCAGCTCTCGACGTAGTCGCCGCTGACCTGCTTGTGCCCGATCGGCGCGCAGAAATGGGTGCCCACCTCGCCGTCGTCGCCGCGCGCCCGGACCGTCAAAAGTGTTATCTCGTAATCGAAGTCGACGAATCCCTCGACGATGACACGGCCGTGGCTCACTCGGCCGCCGGCCATCGCATAGGCCCAGGCCGCCGCGACGTCGTCGGGTCCGTCGAGCTTGCTCTGGCCCTTGCCCGAGCTGCTCATCACCGGTTTGACGACGCAGGGGTAACCGATGACCTCGGCGGCGGCCTGCAATTCGGCCGGCGAATCGCAGAACCGGTACGGGCTGGTGGGCAGGCCGAGGGTCTCGGCCGCCAGGCGCCGGATACCCGCCCGGTCCATGGTCAGGCGCGCCGCGAGGGCGGTGGGGATCACCCGCACCACGCCGGCGGCTTCCAGTTCCTCGAGCACTTCTGTAGCGATGGCCTCGATCTCCGGAACGACCACATCCGGCCTCTCGGCCTCGATCAGGGCCTTGAGCTCTTTCGGATCCGACATCGCGATGGTCCGCGCGTGGTGGGCGACCTGCTGGCCCGGCGCGTTGTCGTAGGAGTCGACCGCGATGGTCTCCACACCGAGGCGCTGCAGCGCGATCACCACCTCGCGGCCGAGTTCGCCGGAGCCGAGCAGCATGACCCTGGTTGCGTCCGGCGACAGTGGCGTTCCGATGGTGGTCATCGAGCGACGGGCTCCAACACCTCGGCACCGACGAACGGCACCAGCGCCTCGGGCACCCGCACGCTGCCGTCGGGTTGCTGGTGGTTCTCCAGGATCGCCACCAGCCAGCGCGTGGTGCCCAGCGTTCCGTTGAGCGTGGCCGCGGTCTGCGGTTTGCCCGCCTCGTCGCGATACCGGGTCGCCAGCCGGCGGGCCTGGAAGGTGGTGCAGTTCGACGTCGACGTGAGCTCGCGGTAGGTGCCCTGGGTGGGAACCCAAGCCTCACAATCGAATTTGCGGGCGGCCGACGAGCCGAGATCGCCCGCGGCGACGTCGATCACTCGATACGGAACCTCGATCCGGGTCAGCATGTCGCGCTGCCAGCCCAGCAGGCGCTGGTGTTCGGCCTCGGCGTCGGTGGGTGTGCAGTAGACGAAGCCCTCGACCTTGTCGAACTGATGCACCCGGATGATGCCGCGGGTGTCCTTGCCGTAGCTGCCGGCCTCGCGGCGGAAGCACGACGACCATCCCGCGTAGCGCAGCGGGCCGCCGGACAGGTCGAGGATCTCGCCGGAGTGATAACCGGCCAGCGGCACCTCCGAGGTGCCCACCAGGTAGAGGTCGTCGGCCTCGACCCGGTAGACCTCGTCGGCGTGCGCGCCGAGGAATCCGGTGCCGGCCATCACCTCCGGGCGCACCAGCACCGGAGGGATCATCGGAACGAAGCCGTTCTCGACGGCCAGCCGCAACGCGAGCTGCAACAGGCCGAGCTGGAGCAGCGCGCCCTTACCGGTCAGGAAGTAGAACCGCGACCCGGACACCTTGGCGCCGCGCTGCATGTCGATGAGCCCGAGCGATTCGCCGAGCTCCAGGTGGTCCTTCGGGTCGTCGATCGCGGCGGGCTCGCCGACCACGTCGAGGACGGCGAAGTCGTCCTCTCCGCCGGCGGGCACCCCGTCGATGACGACGTTGGAGATCGCCATGTGCGCCGCGGTGAACGCCGTCTCCGCGTCGGCCTGTGCGGTTTCGGCGGCCTTCACCTGCTCGGCCAGCTCCTTCGCATGCGCCAGCTTGGCCGGACGCTCCTCGGCAGACGCCGCGCCGACGCTCTTGCTCGCGGACTTCTGCTCGGCCCGCAGGCCGTCGGCCGCCGAGATCGCCGCCCGGCGGGCGGCGTCGGCCGACAACAGGGCGTCTACCAGCGACGGGTCCTCCCCACGACTGAGTTGGGAGCGGCGCACGGCGTCGGGGTTCTCCCGGAGCAGCTTCAGGTCGATCACGGCCCTGAGATTACTTTCACCGCTTTCGGCCGGCGGCCGGAGCATCACCCGCGATGGTCGCAGGACTCACATCAGTAACTTTTGTCAAGCATCCCAGGCGCTGCTGTCAGAATGGAGCGGATGTCGCAAGCGCCCGAGAAAGAACTGTTGGAAGGCCGGGGGGACGATTCGTCCGTCGCCTCGACCGATCAGTCGTCCGATCAGGAGTCGTCGGCCTTCCTGTGGCCGCGCAGCCTGCAGGCCCGGGCGACCCGGCGCGCGTTGCTGCTGACGGCGCTCGGCGGGCTGTTGATCGCGGGGCTGGTCACCGCGATCCCGGCCGGGGGTCCCGGATCGGGCCGGTTCCTCGACAGCAGCCCCGTGCGCAGCACCGGCACCAAGAGCGATGCCGCCTTCAACCGGGCCGGCACCGGGGAATGCCTGATGTGGCCGGACACCACTCCTGAATCGGCGAAGATCGTCAACTGCGGCGACGACCACAAGTTCGAGGTCGCCGAATCCATTGACATGCGGACGTTCCCGGGCGCCGAGTACGGACCCAACGCCGCGCCGCCGACGCCCGCGCGCATTCAGCAGATCACCCAGGAACAGTGCGAGGCCGCCGTCCGCAATTACCTGGGCCTTAAGTTCGATCCGAACAGCAAGTTCACCGTCAGCCTGCTGTGGCCCGGCGACCGGGCCTGGCGCCAGTCCGGCGATCGCCGCATGCTCTGCGGCCTGCAGCTGCCCGGCATGAGCAACCAGCAGCAGGCCTTCAAGGGCAAGGTCGCCGACGTCGACCAGTCCAAGGTGTGGCCGACCGGCACCTGCCTGGGCATCGATTCGGCGACCAACCAGCCGACCGATGCGCCGGTTGACTGCGCGGCGCCGCACGCCATGGAAGTCACCGGCACCGTCAACTTGGGCGAGAAGTTCCCCGGTGGCCTGCCCGCCGAGCCCGACCAGGACGGCTTCATCAAAGACTCGTGCACCAAGATGACGGACGCGTACCTGGCGCCGGTCAAGCTGCGCACCACCACGCTGACGCTGATCTATCCGACTGTGCCGCTGGCCAGTTGGACGGCCGGCAGCCGCGAAGTGGCCTGCAGCATCGGCGCCACGCTGGGCAACGGCGGCTGGGCCACCCTGCTGAACAGCGCCAAGGGTCAGTTGCTGATCAACGGCCAACCGCCGGTGCCGCCGCCCGACATTCCCGAAGAGCGGCTCACCATGCCGCCGATTCCCCTTCAGGTTCCGGCGCAGCCGCCGGCCACCCAGACCGGTCCCGGCCCGACCCCGGAAATCCCGCCGAACAACCAGCACCTGCCCGGCCAGCAGCCGGCTCAGCAACCCCAGCAGGCCCCGCAGCAGCAGGCTCCCGCCCAGCAGGCCCCACCGCCCGCGGACAACGGCGCCCCACCGGCCAATCCGGCACCCGAGGCGCCCCAGCCCGCGCCACCGGCGAATCCCGCGCCACCGGCGCCACCCGCCGAGCCGCCGCCGGGAGGCTAGGCGGGTGTCCGTGCGGATGAATCCGCAACGCTTCGACGAACTGGTCTCCGACGCCCTCGACCTCATCCCGTCCGAGCTGGCCGCCGCCATGGACAACGTCGTCGTCCTGGTCGAAGACCGTCATCCCGAGGATGCCGAACTGCTCGGGCTGTACGAGGGCGTGGCTCTGACCGAGCGAGACTCGGACTACTCGGGCTCGCTGCCGGATGCCATCACCATCTATCGCGACGCGCTGCTGGACGTGTGCGAATCCGAGGACGAGGTCGTCGACGAAGTGGCCATCACGGTGATCCACGAGATCGCGCACCACTTCGGCATCGACGACGACCGGCTGCACGAGCTGGGCTGGGCCTGAGCGCCTCGCACGCCCGCCGGATTTCCGGGCGCGGCATCCCGGATTTGTCCGCGCCGGGTGCTATGAACTCACCTATGAGCATTGACTGCCGCGACTGCCGGGCAGGCTTAGATCACTGTCACGGCACCATCATTCGCCACGCCCTGCACCGGTCGGAATGCACGGAGCCGGACTGCTTCACCCCTGAGTTGTTGCCGCACGCCTTCGTGGTCGACTGCGACGCCGTCGGCTGCACGTGCACCGAAGTCATCGCGCTGGCCGTCTGAGCTAGAGGTCAGCCCATCGGATCGGTGCCTGACCGCACCGCGTCCGCGACCGGGGTCGCTTCTTCCTTCGGGTAGAACGGCGGCGTCAAGCTTCCCCACCGCACGCAACTCCACCGCCCGTCGGTGATCGGGGTCAACGCCACCGATTCTGTGTTGTCCAGGTGATTGTCCAGCGCGAAGTCGGCCTCCACACCCGCCAGCACCGCGGCCGCCAGCCGGATCGCCGCGCCATGGCTGACGACGACGATGTCGCCGTGGAAGTCGTGGTTGTCGAGATAACGCAGGCGCAGCTCGGTGAGCACCGGTACGTAGCGGTCCAGCACGTCGTTGCCGGTTTCGCCGCCGGGCAGCGCGACGTCGAGTTCGCCGTGGTGCCAGCGCTCGTAGATCGCGTTGAACTCGGCTACCGCGTCGTCGTCGTTGCGATTTTCCAGCCGCCCGACCTGGACCTCGTGAACGCCGGCCATCTCGATGGCAGGCATTTCGAGCTGGCTGCCGATCACCGCGGCGGTCTGCAACGCCCGGGTGGCCGCCGAGTGTCCGAGCATCGCCGGCCGCCCCGAATGGCGGGCGAACGCGCGGGCCTGGTCGCGCCCCAACGGGGTCAGCTCCGCGCCCGGCGGGCGTGTGTCGAGTCGGCGCTCGACGTTTCCGAAGGACTGGCCGTGTCGCACCAGGATCAGTCGACCGCTCACCGCTGCGCCCCCCGCGCGTCGGGCTTGCCGTCGAGCAGCTGTGTGAGCCAGCGCGCGGCCTCGTCGGCCGGTGGCGGCAACGCTCCGGCGGGCGAGCCGGTGGGCCAAGATCCTAGGTATCGCACATCAGCACAACGACGGTATAGCGCTTTGAGTGCCTCGGCGACCGCGTCGTCGTCGATATGACCAACACAATCGGCGAAGAATCGGTAGGTGCCGAGTCCGGTTCGGGTGGGCCGGGATTCGATGCGGGTGAGGTCTATGCCACGGACACCGAATTCGGCGAGCGCGGCCAGCAGCGCGCCCGGCGCGTTGTCGATGCGCAGCACCACCGAGGTGCGATCGGCCCCGGTGCGCGCCGGCGGCGGCCCCGGGCGACCGACCAGAAGGAAGCGGGTGCGGGCGTTGGCTTCGTCGACGACCCCGTCGGCCAGGGCGGCCAGCCCCCAGCGCTCGGCGGCCAGCGGGGAGGTCACCGCGGCGTCGACGTGTCCCTCCGCCACCTGTTGGGCGGCGTCGGCGTTGGAGTAGGCCGGCCGCAGCTCGGCATCGGGCAGGTTGGCGGCCACCCAGTGGCGCACCTGGGCCGCCGCCACACTGAAGGCGGCCAGCGTCCGCACTTCACCGGCACTGCGGCCCGGTTTGACCACGATGCTGAACGCGATGTTCAGCGTCGTTTCGGCGAACACCTGCAGGGGTGAGCCGATGGCCAGGCTGTCCAGCGTGGGCGTCACGGAACCGTCGATCGAATTCTCGATCGGGACGCAGGCGTAGTCGGCGGCGCCATCGCGCACGGCGTCCAGCGCCGCGGAGTTGCTTTCGACGGGCGAGGATCGAAATTCACCCAAACCGTTGTCGGGGACCAGGCCGGCGGCGGTGATCTGTCGCAGCGCCGCCTCGGTGAACGTCCCCTCCGGACCGAGGTATGCGATGCGGGCCACGCCCCAACCCTAGCGGCGGGCAGGCCGGAAAACCCTTGCGACGCCACCGCCAGTAAGTTAACTTAGGCTTACCTAATCGGAGGATGAGAATGGTATTACCGTCAAGCTGCCCCGCCCCGACCACCGCCGAACGAATCCGCAGCGCCTGCGTCCGCGCCAGCGGCGCGCTGCTTGCCATCGAGCATGCCGACCCGGTCGCCACCCCGGTGCATCACCTGATGGCCGACGGGTCCGTTGCGCTGGCGGTTCCGGTCGAACGGGAACGCGAGCTCACGCGTCCCATTTCGGGATCCCCAGCGCTGCTGGAGCTGACCGACTACGCGCCGCTTCCCCTGCGCGAACCGGTCCGTTCGCTGGTCTGGGTGCGCGGGCACCTCCAGGAGGTGCACCCGGCCGAGATCGTCGACACGCTCGACCTGATCGCCGCCGAATGCCCTGATCCGGCCCTGCTGGGCGTCGATACCCCGCGATGCGCTCCCGCCCACGGCAACGAGCCGCGCTACACGCTGTTGCGGCTCGAGATCGCCTCGGTGGTCGTCACCGATGCCACCGGCGCGGAGCCGGTCAGCGTGGCCGACCTGCTCGATGCGCGGCCCGACCCGTTCTGCGCGCTCGAGTCGAACCTGCTGTGGCATTTGGACACCGCCCACAGCGACGTCCTGGCGCGGCTGGTGTCCAGGCTCCCGGCGCCGCTGCGCCGCGGGCACGTGCGGCCCCTCGGACTGGACCGCTACGGCGTCCGGTTCCGCGTCGAGGGCGACGACCGCGATCACGACGTGCGGCTGCCGTTCCACAAACCGGTCGACGACATGACCGGCCTGAGCCAGGCCATCCGGGTGCTGATGGGATGCCCGTTCATCAACGGTCTTCGCGCGCGCGGTTAGCCGAAGCCGCGGCGTACCAACGCGGCGGGGGCCCGGGCACGTAGGTTAACCGGGTGAACGGCGACCGATCACCGCAGCGGCGGCGGCCCGCAGGGTCGAGCCCGCCCCCGCGACCGCGCCCCGGGCAACCGGGCGCCGAACCGCCGCAGGTGATCCGCCGTCCGGACACGCCGCCGCCGTCGCCGAACGAAAAGACCCAGCCGCTGCATCGACGGACGACGCCACCCCCTCCTGCGGCCGCTTCGCCGGCGCCGCGGGTCGCGCCGCCCCGACCGCAAGCGCCGAGCCGCAAGCCGGGCAAGCTCCGCTGGGTTCGCAGGATGGCGGCGGCCCTGCTGGTCGGCGTGTTGCTGATCGGTGCGGGCATCACCGCCGGGGCCGTCTGGTTCGACTACAAACTGCACCGCGAGCGGGTGTTCGACGACTATCCCGGCCGCCCCGCGGCCGGCCGCGGCACCAACTGGCTGATCGTCGGGTCGGACAGCCGTCAGGGGCTCAGCGCCGAGCAGCAACAGGACCTGGCCACGGGCGGCGACATCGGTAACGGCCGTACCGACACGATCCTGCTGGTTCACCTGCCCACTCTCGGATCCGCCGCGCCGACGACCATGGTGTCCATCCCGCGCGACTCCTACGTGCCCATCCCGGGCCTCGGCAAGGACAAGATCAACGCCGCGTTCGCGACGGGCGGTGCGCAGTTGCTGATTCAGACGGTGGAGCGGGCCACCGGGCTGCGCCTCGATCATTACGCCGAGATAGGTTTCGGCGGGTTCGCCGCGCTCGTGGACGCGCTCGGCGGGGTGACCGTATGCCCGAAGGCGCCGGTCGACGACCCCTTGGCCGGCATCGCCTTGCCGGCCGGCTGCCAGACCCTGACCGGTCGCAACGCCCTCGGGTACGTCAGATCGCGCGACACCCCGCGCGCCGACCTGGACCGAATGGTCAATCAACGGCAGTTCGTGACGGCGCTGCTGCATCGCGCCGCCAGCCCCGCGGTGTGGCTCAATCCGTGGCGCTGGTACGCGGTGACTCGCGCAGCCGCCGACACCCTGACCGTCGACCAGTTCGACCACGTCTGGGACCTGGCCCGGCTCGGCTGGGCACTACACGGGACGCCCACCGCGATGACGGTCCCGATCGGGGATTTCACCAGCGGCGGCGCCGGCTCGGTCGTGGTGTGGAACCACGACGAGGCGGCCAGGTTGTTCCAGGCGTTGGCGTCCGACGCGCCGGTGCCTGCCGCATCGGGCGAGCAACAATAGCGGTCGGTCTAACCGCCGCCCTCGCCCGCGCGGTTGCCCCGCAGCCACGCCTTGGTGCGCCCCGGGTGGTGCGTGGCCAGCCACGCCACCCCGACGTCGCGGCAGAAATCGATGTCCTCGTAGTCGTCGACGTTCCAGCAGTAGACCGCCCTGCCCTGGGCGATCGCGCGGTCGGCGAGCTGGGGATAGTCCTTCAGCGTCGTCAGCGAAGGCCCGACGGCGGTGGCGCCGACGGCGGTGGCCGCGCCGCTGGTCAGATAGCGCGCGGTCTTGCCGAGCAGCACCGTGGGCAGCAGCGGCGCGGCCCGCCGGATCCGCCACACCGCGGACGCCGAGAACGACATCACCACCGCGCGGGACCGGTCCGCCGATGCGGGTGCGGCGATGCCGAATCGGTGCAGCGCCGCGAGCAGCTTGGTCTCCACCAACGAGCCGTACCGGACCGGGTGTTTGGTTTCGATGAACAGCTTCACCGGCCGACGCCAATCCAGCACGAGCGAAACCAGCGCGTCCAGCGTCAACAAACTCGTGTCTCCGTGCGTGCCGTCTTCGCGCCAGCTGTCGTGCCACGCCCCGTACTCGAGCTCGCGCAGCTCGGCGAGCGTCATCGTGCTGACCAAACCCGCCCCGGTCGAGGTCCGATCCAGCCGGCGGTCGTGCACACACACCAGATGTCCGTCACGCGTCAGTCGCACGTCGCATTCGACGCCGTCGGCGCCCTCTTTGAGTGCGAGATCGTAGGCGGCCAGTGTGTGTTCGGGCCGCGCGGCCGAGGCGCCGCGGTGGGCGACGACATAGGGGTGCGCGGCGAGCACCTCGTCGGCCCACGTCATACCCCTATGCTGCCGGTTCCTGCCCCTTCAACTCAACCGGATCGGTCGACGCCGGCGCGGCGGGCCGGTCGTCGGGAACCGCGACCCAGCGATGCGCAGGCCGCGCGACGGGTTTGCGCTGGAATCCCTCGAAGACGCGGGTGGCGGCGGCCAGCGTCGCGGCCGCGAAGAGGTACGCGAAGACCATCAGAACGGTGTTGTTGGCGATGCCCTGCGCGTCGGTGGCGAAGCTGGTCGCGATGGCCGCGATGGACACGGCGTAGCTGCACACCCACGCGCCCCACCACTGAAGGATGGCCTTGCGCAGGTGGGCGTAATGCTCTTCGAGTAGCGCCAGCTCGATCACGTACACCGGGGCCCACAGCAGGTTGGCCAGCGGCACGACGCAGCCCGCCCACAGCGCCCGTGGCGAGCGTTGTTCGGGCAACCCGTGATGGGCGAAAACGGCGGCGCGGCGGGCGATCATCCAACGGATCAGCTGCACGCCCGAGGCGATCACCGCCGCACCCGCGCCAACGCTGGCGAGCACGCCGAGCCAGTCCGCTCCGATCGCGACCCATGAGTTCAGCAACGTGTTCCGGTTGATCACCAGCAGCACGTACCGCACCACGTAGACCAGGGCGGCGATGCTGAGCACCAGGACGCTGACGAAGGAGGTGGTGCGGACGATCTGCGCGGGCGGCCCGGCCTGCGCGGGTGCTGCCGCGGCGGCGGCCGTCTGCTCGACGCGGTCGGTCAATCCCCAGCGCGGTATGACGGCGTAGCGAGGCGTGGGGCCGAGTGGACGGCGGCCGCGGCGGGTCGGCGGCGCTGCCCCGGGCCGCACCGCTATCCAGCGGTAGCCGGGCGGCAGCCGCGGCGGCGTGCGCTGCCACCTCGGCGCCGCCGGCGGGCGGGCCTGCGTCGGTGCGCCGGGCGCACTCCACCGCGGGTCGGCCGGGGGGCCATCCTGCGTGGGCGCCATCAGGGCCCCACGGCAGCGGGGACACCATTCGCGTTGTCGATCGCGCACGTTCCAGCGCGTGCCGCACTGGGAGCACACCTGGATCACCGGACCAGACTAACGCCGTCCCGACGCGGGCCGGGGGACCGCCGGCCGCGGCCGGTGCGCGACGTCCGTAGGAGCCAACTCGGCAACCGACCCACCCGCCGAAGACTATCCACAGTTTCCACAGGTTTATCCACACCCCCAAAGTGGGTACAGAAAGCATCGCTACAGCCTCTGGCGGCAGACCGTATTGTCTCTGTGGATAACAAGCCGGGCTTTCACCCACGTCCCGACGGCCCCCAGCCCGGTCGCTGAGCGAAATAACTTGCCTTGCTAAGCAATGGCACGGCCGTACCAGCCGCCGATCCGTGTCCCCCGGATGCCCTGCGGTTATCGCCAACGCAGAGCTCAGTGCATCATTTCTCAAGCTCGCTATGAAGCGCTATGATCGCGTTCGCGAAATGTATTTGTGACTCACCTCACTGAGACGGGGTGACTGGGGTGGAAGGCGACTGATGGCCACGCATTCGTTCGGTCCGGCTGCACCGGACCCGTCGAAGTCGTACTGCGGTTCGGCGGCGTGGAATCACAGCTACAGCATCGCCGCACTGCGCGCCGGGTTGATCGCCCTGGCGTTGCTCGCCGTGCTCGTGATCATCGTCTTGTCTTGAATTTCCGCCGAGCGGGTATCCGCGTCTCGGCTCACAAGCGTCGTTCTTGCGGAGCGCGCGGCCATGGAGCAGGGTTGATAACGGCTGGCCGCCGTGAGGCGGTCCCGCGCGACTGAGCGTCAAGACGACAACCGAAGAAAGGAACGCCGTGGCTGAATACACCCTGCCCGACTTGGACTGGGACTATGCAGCGTTGGAACCGCACATCTCGGGGCAGATCAACGAGATCCACCACAGTAAGCACCACGCCACTTACGTCAAAGGTGTGAACGACGCTCTGTCCAAGCTCGAAGAGGCCCGCGCCAATGAGGACCATGCTGCGATCTTCCTGAACGAAAAGAACCTCGCTTTCCACCTGGGCGGTCACGTCAACCACTCGATCTGGTGGAAGAACCTGTCGCCGGACGGCGGCGACAAGCCGACTGGCGAATTGGCCGCCGCGATCGACGACGCGTTCGGATCCTTCGACCGCTTCCGCGCGCAGTTCAGCGCCGCCGCCAACGGCCTGCAGGGGTCGGGCTGGGCGGTCCTGGGCTATGACACCCTCGGCAACCGGCTGCTGACCTTCCAGCTGTACGACCAGCAGGCCAACGTTCCGCTGGGCATCATCCCCTTGCTGCAGGTCGACATGTGGGAGCACGCCTTCTACCTGCAGTACAAGAATGTCAAGGCGGATTACGTGAAGGCCTTCTGGAACGTCGTCAACTGGGCGGACGTGCAGAAGCGCTACGCGGCTGCGACGTCGCAAACGCAGGGCCTGATTTTCGGCTGAGTTTCATCTCCATCGGCGGGGGCGTCGCGCGATAGGCGCGGCGTCCCCGTCGTTTTCTGACCATTGATCGACTGCCGGAAAGCGCGCGTGCGCCGCAGACCGTGTCGTGTTGCACCGCGCCTAAACCGCAGGCATGCTTAATTATTCGGGCTTACCAGTGTGGTTATTCCAAGCGGAGGCGTCGCGCGGAGGTCGAAATGGAAACTGGGTCGGACGGACCTATCGGGATTTCCCCGTTCCATTCCCGCGGGGCCTTGAAAGGGTTCGTGATCTCCGGGCGCTGGCCCGACTCGACCAAAGAATGGGCCCAGCTGCTCATGGTCGCGGTCAGAGTCGCGTCTTTGCCCGGATTGCTTTCCACCACAACGGTCTTCGGAGCACGTGAGGAACTGCCGGACGAGCCCGAGCCCGGCACGGTTGGGCTGGTGCTGGCCGAGGGCACGGTATTCGGTGAATCCGCTATCCAGCCGGGCTATTTCGCAGATCATCAGCCGCCGGCCCTGCTGATGCTGCACCCGCCCTCGGAAACGACGCCGTCACTGCCCGAATGCACCGGGGCGGCCTCGGGGTGCGTATTGCTGCCCGGGTTGCCATATCTGGGACTCGAGCATCGGGCGGCCTGGGTGGAGGCGGAAGCGGACGGCACCATCACCTCGATGGTGAGCCGGGTCGGCGTCGACCCGATCACTCACCCCGATACGGCAATACTGGCAATGCTGCTCGCCGCATAGCGAAATGCCCGGGAACAGTTCGGGTCTCGGATGCCGGAAATATGGCCGGCCGAACTCCGCTATCCCGCTGGCGGACGCCGAGCGGCCCCATTAGCCTGGGATCGTTAGCGAAGGGGAGTAGCCCCCAATCGTCGAGTCGACATACTGGCGCACAGCCCGGCCGGCGAACCGGTTCACCCGGTGGGCGAGACCTTCGACCGGAGTTCGACGACTTGTCGTCGACGACGTGTCGAAAGGTCGTCCGCCATGCTCGCCGCCACGCTGTTGACGCTCGGCGTGGTGTTCGTCGCCGAGCTCGGTGACAGGTCCCAGCTGATCACCATGACCTACGCCCTGCGCTACCGGTGGTGGGTGGTGTTGAGCGGGGTGGCGCTCGCCGCTTTCACAGTGCACGGAGTGGCGGTGACCGTCGGCCACTTCCTGGGCGCTGCCCTGCCGGCGCGGCCGCTCGCCTTCGTGTCGGCGTTCGCGTTCGTCGCGTTCGCGGTATGGGCTTGGCGTGAGGGCGCGGCGACCGACGAGGCGGTGTCGCAGCAGCGCGAACCGCGATTCGCCTTCCTGACCGTGGTGTCGTCGTTCGCGCTCGCGGAGGTGAGCGACAAGACCGCGTTGGCGACCGTGACGTTGGCCAGCGATCACGACTGGATAGGGGTGTGGCTCGGTTCGACGGTGGGCATGGTGCTGGCCGACGGTTTGGCGATCGCCGCGGGACGGTTGCTGCACCGGCGCCTGCCGGAGAAACTGCTGCACGCAGTGGCCGGCCTGCTATTCCTCGCCTTCGGGCTGTGGATGCTGTTCGACAGCGCGCTGGGCTGGCGCTGGGTGGCCGTCGCCGCGACCATCGCCGTGGCGGTCATCGCGGCCGTAATCGCGGTCGCGCAAACGCTGCGGCGCCGCCGAACCGTTGCGGCGATCGGCGCGGGGCGGCCCGGTACCGGCTAAGTTAACGACGCCTCGCCCACCGACGTCCGGGTGCCGTTTCCCGGGCACGGAAGCGCGTTTTCGCACTCGGCAGCAAAGGGCGTGCCGAATCGCCCCAGGTTGCTGATTCGTTGCGGAGCGATCGCCCAGCACCGCGCGACATATTATCGCACCCGTCAGCGGGGCATTCGCCCGCCACGTCGCGACGACCGCCGAATTCTGCGGATAACCTGTGAGTTCCATAGATTTAGTGGACACCCCAGCGAATCAGTTAGACGCTCGTCAAGTGAGGAATTGGTAGCCGCCAGCTATGCCGGGCGGCGTTCCCCGGGGGTTTGCACCTGGTTAGGGTTACCAAGCCTCGCTACCATGGTCAGCAAATACACCTAGGTAATAGTTCACTTCTACAGCCAAGTGGAGGTCATATCGATGAGCACGACGTTCGCTGCTCGCCTGAACCGCCTGTTCGACACGGTGTATCCGCCCGGACGCGGGCCGCACACCTCTGCCGAAGTGATCGCGGCGCTCAAGGCGGAGGGCATCACGATGTCGGCTCCCTACCTCTCTCAGCTGCGTTCCGGTAACCGCACCAACCCGTCGACGGCGACCATGGCCGCTCTGGCCAACTTCTTCCGGATCAAGTCGGCCTACTTCACCGACGACGAGTACTACGAGAAGCTCGACAAGGAGTTGTCGTGGTTGGCCACGACGCGCGACGACAATGTGCGGCGCATCGCGGTGCGCACGGCCGAGCTTTCCCCCGAGGCGCAGCGTGAGGTCATGGAGCGCGTCAGCGAGCTACGCCGGGCCGAGCACCTGGACGCCTGACGTCCGCGCCTGGCCACCGGTTGTAGGGCCCGCCCTGGGGGGTTGCCGCCCGCCGATTCCGATTAGGGTTGGCTCAGCGGATCGCGTAAACGCGAGAGCTAATCCACGAGATAACCGGGAGGCGGCCGGGAATGGGCTTGTTCGGCAAGCGAAAGAGTCGCGCGACGCGTCGCGCTGAAGCCCGGGCGATCAAGGCCCGCGCGAAGCTCGAGGCCAAGCTGGCGGCCAAGAACGAGGTTCGCCGCGTCAAATCCGCGCAGCGGGCGGAGGCCAAGGCGCTGCGCGCGCAGCTCAAGGCGCAACGCGACACCGACCGCAATGCACTGAAAGTCGCCGAGGCCGAACTCAAAGCCGTGCGGGAGGGCAAGGTCTTCTCACCCACCCGAATCCGCCGGGTGCTGACGGTAGCTCGGCTGCTCGCCCCGATCCTCACCCCGTTGATCTACCGTGCGGCCGTCGCGGTCCGCGCGCAGATCGATCAGCGCCGCGCGGACCAGCTCGGCATTCCTTTGGCCCAGATCGGCCAGTTCTCCGGTCACGGCGCCCAGTTGTCGGCCCGCATCGCGGGGGCGGAGAAGTCGCTGCGGATGGTGCAGGACAAGAAGCCCAAGGATGCCGAGACCAAGCAGTTCGTGTCCGCGATCGGCGAGCGGCTCACCGATCTGTCGGCGGCGATCACCGCCGCGGAGAACATGCCCGCCGCACGGCGCCGCGCGGCCCACTCCGCCATCTCGTCGCAGCTGGACGGGATCGAGGCGGACCTGATGGCCCGCCTCGGGCTGAGCTGACCACCCGCACGGAACGCAGCACCTTGATGTCAACGCGCAGCAGGTGGATCTCGCGCAGCCTGATCGCGACCCTCTCGGCCGTCGCGCTTTGTCTCGGAACGGCGGCCCAAACCCCCGCCGCTTGGGCGCACGTGCACGCCAGCAGCGACAACGCGGTCCGCGGGGCCATGGCGATCGTCACGTTCCAGGTGCCCAACGAATCGAACACCGGGGCGCTCACCACCGCGCTGACCGTCACGCTTCCCAACGTCGCATCGGCGCGCACCGAAAGCCTGCCCGGCTGGACGGCCAAGCTCGACCGGGACGCCGCGTCGGGCACCGTGCGTTCGGTGACGTGGACGGCCAACCTCACCGGCGGGATCGGGCCAGATCAATTCGGGCTGTTCCGGTTGTCGGTGAAGCTGCCCGACACCGATACCGTCAGCTTCCCCGCCACGCAGACCTACGCCGACGGAACCGTCGTGAAGTGGGACCAGCCACCGCTGCCCGACGGGGGCGAGCCGGAGCACCCGGTGCCCACGATCAGCCTCGCCACGGCCCCGGCGGGTGCACATCAACACCACGGGTCGCCCAGCCCCGCGCCCGCCGCGGCGCGGTCGACCGCGGCCGACAACACCGCCCGGCTGCTGGGGGGCGTGGCTCTGGTGGTCGCGGCCGCGGGCGTCGCCGTCGCACTGATCCGCCGCCGGGCATGAGGCGCCTGGCGGTTGGTGCGTGCGTCGCCGTCATGTTCGTGATCGCCGCGCTGACCGCGCCGGCCGCGTCGGCTCACGCCGCCCGCATATCCACCGATCCCGCGGCCGATGCGGCGCTGACGGCCGCTCCGCAGCGGGTGAGCGCCACCTTCAACGAGCAGTTGCAGACCACGTTCGCCGCCATGACGGTGGTCGGGCCCGACGGCAACGTGTGGTCCGAAGGCGAGCCCGCCGTGCAGGGCGCGGTGGTCGGCATTGCCCTGCGCGCGCTCGGGCCGGCCGGGACGTACACGGTGAACTACCGCGTCACGTCCGCCGACGGCCACGTGGTGTCCGGGTCGTGGTCGTTTGGGCTCACCGTGCCCGGGACCGGCACGCCGGGGCCCCCCGTGGCGGGTCGGGACGGCGGCGGCGCGCTCCCGGTCTGGCCTTTCGTGGCGGTCGCGGTGGCGCTCGTCGCCGGCGGCGCGTGGTGGGCGGCGCGGGGCCGACGGTAACAGCGGTGCCCGGCCACCGGCGACCGAGGTGCCCCGAGGCGTCCTGGCATGATGGGACCTTGAACCCGGCGAGCAAGGGCAACGACGACAGAGGAAGCTCAAGGAGCGGCCGCATGGCAGACCCGCAGGACCCAATCGACAGCGCACCCGACGGCGCCGGCACCCCGCCGGAGAAGAAGCCGCCCGCCGAGGCGGCGAAAAAGGCCGCCAAAGCGCCCGCCAAGAAAGCACCTGCGAAAAAGGCGCCCGCCAAGAAGGCGCCGGCCAAGAAAGCACCCGCCAAGAAGGTGCCGGCAAAGAAGGCCGAACCCGCGCCCCCGGAGCCCCCCGGGCGGCCGGCCGAGCCGCCGGTCGACGTGCAGCAGCGCGCGGAAAGCAATGGCGACCTGACCGCCGCGGCCAAAGATGCTGCCGCACAGGCGAAGTCTACGGTGGAGGCCGCCAACAACCCGGTCTCTCCCGCGGTCGCGGGCCCGGCGGCGGGTCAGTCGCCGGTGCCGCTCCTCGTCGCGCTGGCGGTGAGCCTGCTGGCCATCCTGCTCATCCGCCAGCTGCGCCGCCGCTGAGCCGCAACGTGTCAGAAGTGACGGTGCCTTTCCGGCCGACGGCCGATCTCGTCGACAGCATCGGGCCCGACGTCCGCAGTTGCGACGTGCAATTCCGCCAGTTGGGGGGGCGGGCCGAGTTCGCCGGGCCGATCCACACCGTGCGGTGCTTTCAGGACAACGCGCTGCTGAAATCGGTGCTCTCGGAGCCGGGCGGCGGTGGCGTCCTGGTCATCGACGGCGACGGCTCCCTGCACACCGCGCTGGTCGGCGACGTCATCGCCGAGCTGGCCCGCTCCAACGGCTGGGCCGGGCTGATCGTCAACGGCGCGGTGCGCGACTCGGCCACGTTGCGGGGCATGGACATCGGCATCAAGGCGCTGGGCACTAACCCCCGCAAGAGCACCAAGACCGGCGCCGGCGAGCGTGACGTCGAGGTCACCCTGGGCGGGGTGACGTTCGTGCCGGGCGAGATCGCCTACAGCGACGACGACGGGATCGTCGTCGTCGCGGCAGGACAGTGACCGCTAAACCGCCACTGGGGCCGGCTTTTTCGCGAACTTCAAGCTTTCGTCGTCGACCTTGCCGCGCCGGATCGTGCGCATGTCGACGAAGTAGTTCTGCTTGAGCCGCCACGGTGCCCGCGACCCCGACTTGGGCAACAGGTGCATCGAGCGCCGGAAGTAGCCGGGCGTGAAGTCCATGAACGGCAGCTCGTCGACGGCGTTGCCCGGATGCTGGGGCTCCACGAACTCAAAACCCTTGGCGTCCATGTAGTTCAGCAACCGGCAGACGAATTCGGAGACCAGGTCGGCCTTCAGCGTCCAGGACGCGTTCGTGTATCCGAAGGTGATGGCGAAGTTCGGCACGCCGGAGAACATCAGGCCCTTGTAGGTCATCAGCGAGGTCAGGTCGATGTCCTCGCCGTTGCGGGTCGGCTTCACCCCGCCCAGCAACTGCATGTTCAATCCCGTTGCGGTGACGATGATGTCGGCCGCCAACTCCTCACCCGAGGTGAGCTTGATACCGGTCTTGGTGAACCGGTCGATGGTGTCGGTGACGACGTCGGCCTTACCGTGCCGGATGGTCCGGAAGAAGTCGCCGTCAGGTGCCAGGCACAGCCGCTCGTCCCAGACGTTGTAGCGCGGGCCGAAGTGCTTTTCGACGTCGTAGCCCTTCGGTAGGCGCCGCTGCGCCATGGTCATCAACGTCTTGCGCATGTAGCCGGGGGCCTTGCGGGACAGCTGATACTGAAAGGTGCTGAACGCGATGGCCTTCCACCGATTGGCCATGTGTGCGAGGTGGTCGGGCAGCAGCCGGTTGGCCTTCTCGGCGAACGGATCGACCCCGGGCAGCGAGCCGATGTAGGTCGGCGAGCGTTGCAGCATCGTGACGTGCCCGGCACCCGAATTGACCAGGGCGGGAATCAGGGTGATCGCGGTGGCGCCGGACCCGATGACGACGACCCGCTTGCCCGCATAGTCGAGGTCCTCCGGCCAGTGCTGCGGGTGGACGATGGTGCCCTTGAAGTCGTCCGAGCCGGGGAAGGTGGGCGAATATCCCTCGTCGTAGTTGTAGTAGCCGGTGCAGGCGAACAGGAACGAGCACGTGATCTCGCTTTGGTGGCCGTCGTGTTCGACGGTCACGGTCCAGCGGTTGTCGGTGTCCGACCAGTCCGCGGCCACCACCCGGTGGCGGTAGCGGATGTTCTGCTCGATCCGGTTCTCGACCGCGGCCTCTTTGATGTAGGCCTTGATCGAGGCGCCGTCGGCGATCGACTTCGCCGAGCGCCAGGGCTTGAACCGGAAGCCCAGGGTGAACATGTCGGAGTCCGACCGGATGCCCGGGTATTTGAACAGGTCCCACGTCCCGCCCAGGTCGGCGCGCCGTTCGAGGATGGCGTAGCTCTTTGTCGGGCAGCGTTCCTGCAGGTGCCAGGCCGCGCTCACGCCGGAGATTCCGGCGCCCACGATGAGGACGTCTAGGTGCTCAGTCATGAGGGCCACGTTATCAACACTGTGTTGAGACAGTCAACACTGTGTCGAAATTTTCAACACCGTGTAAAGTAGCGCCCGTGACTACCGTCGGTTCCGCCCGCACCCACCGAGGCAGGCGTTCGGCGCGCCCGTCTGGCGACGACCGTGAACTGGCCATCCTGTCCACCGCCGAGCGGCTGCTCAGAGAACGCCCGCTCGCCGACATCTCGGTCGACGACCTGGCCAAGGGCGCAGGACTGTCGCGGCCGACGTTCTACTTCTATTTCCCGTCCAAGGACGCGGTGCTGTTCACCCTGTTCGAGCGCGTGATCATGGAAGCCGACTCCGCGCTGGAGACCATGGTCGCCAATCCGCCCGCCGACTTGAAAGCGTTATGGCGCATCGGGATCAATGTGTTCGTCGAGACGTTCGGGGCGCATCGGGCGGTGTCGCTGGCCGCCGACGCCGCGCGCACCAACAAGGACGTCGGCGAGCTGTGGTCGCGCTTCATGGAGAAATGGGTCGAGCACACCACCACCGTGATCGAAGCCGAACGTGCCCGCGGCGCCGCGCCGGTCACCCTGCCGGCCCGCAATCTCTCCGCGGCACTGAACCTGCTCAACGAAAAGGTCATGCTCAGCTCGTTCGCCGACGGGCGGCCGTCGGTGCCCGACGAGCAACTGCTCGACACGCTGGTGCACGTCTGGGTCAGCAGCGTCTACGGCAAGGCCTGCTGACCAGCACCTGTCGGCACCCTATGCGAACATGTGTTCGTGTGGAGTGACGCTTCCATCCTGCACGCGGACCTTGATTCGTTCTACGCGTCCGTCGAACAGCGCGACGACCCCACCCTGCGCGGCCGCCCGGTGATCGTGGGCGGCGGTGTGGTGCTGGCCGCGAGCTACGAGGCCAAGGCGTACGGCGTGCGCACGGCCATGGGCGGGTCGCAGGCGCGAAGGCTGTGCCCACACGCTGTCGTCGTGCCCCCACGGATGAGCGCGTATTCGCGCGCGAGTGACGCCGTCTTCGAGGTGTTCCGCGATTGCTCCCCGATCGTCGAAGCGCTGTCGGTGGACGAAGCGTTCCTCGACGTCGGCGGGCTGCGCCGGGTCAGCGGCACGCCGGTTGCCATCGCCGAGCGGCTGCGGGCCGACGTGCGCGACCGCGTCGGGCTGCCGATCACCGTCGGCGTCGCCCGCACGAAATTCCTCGCCAAGGTCGCCAGCCAGGAAGCCAAGCCCGACGGGCTACTGCTGGTGCCGCCCGATCAGGAGCTGACGTTCCTGCGGCCGCTGCCGGTGCGCCGGCTCTGGGGCGTCGGCGCGGTGACCGCCGAGAAGCTGCGCGCGCACGGCATCGTGACCGTCGCCGACGTCGCCGAGCTCAGCGAGTCCGCGCTGGGCTCCATGGTGGGCGGTGCGATGGGCCGCCAGCTGTACGCGCTGTCCCGCAATATCGACCGCCGCCGGGTGACCACCAGTGTGCGCCGTCGGTCCGTCGGCGCTCAGCGGGCGCTGGGACGCGCCGGAAACACCATGTCGGACAACGATATCGACGCGGTGGTGGTGAACCTTATCGACCGCATCACCGGCCGCATGCGGGCGGCGAGGCGTACCGGTCGCACCGTGGTCCTGCGGCTGCGCTTCGACGACTTCACGCGCGCGACCCGGTCACACACGTTGCCGTGGGCCACCTCGTCCACGGCGCCCCTCCTGGCGGCCGCACGCCAACTGGTCGCGGATGCCGCGCCGCTCATCGCTTCGCGCGGGCTGACGCTGGTCGGGTTCGCGGTGTCGGGCATCGACCGCAGCGGTGCCCAACAGCTGACGCTGCCGTTCGATGACGACAACAACCGACTCGCCATCGACGCGGCCATCGACAGCGTGCGGGATCGGTACGGCAAGTCCGCGCTGACGCCCGCGGTTTTGGTCGGCCGCGATCCGGGTACAGAAATCCCGCACCTTCCCGACTGATGTGTCGTCGGTGGTCTCGCTAGTTATTCGCTGCCACAAGACTTTTGGATGATGTGAGGTTGATTTGAATCAGCCTGGCGACACCGCTTGTGCGACGGCCCGATTGTTAGGCTGGCCAAAACCCGACCTCGAAAGTGAGCAACTGAATCCGATGCCGCCGCGCCAATCCCGCGACACCGGCCTGCCCCGCGAGGGTCTCCTACTCGGTTACAGCGCGTTACTCGCTCTGTCCGCCGGCTTCGTCAACGCCGTGGCGCTGCTGATTTTGGCGGTGCCCGTCGGTAATCTGACCGGGATCACCACCCAGCTGGGCATGAACACGGCCAACCCGTGGCTGTACGAAGGCCACGTGCTCGGCGCAATCTTTCTGGGCTTCTTGACGGGAGCGACCATAGCCGGGGCCATCCTCGCACCCACCGATGCTCTGGCGGGCCCACGCCACGCCACCGTGCTCTTCCTCGAGGCAGCCTTGCTCGCACTCGCCGCGGCCGGAACCGCGGAGACCGTGGTCAGTGCACAGATCGACGCCCTGGGCATCGAGCGAACCGCGGTGCAAGCGCTGTTCGCCGCCGCGGCGCTCGGCCTGCAAAACGGGTTGACATCGAGCTTTCGCGGAATGGCGATCCGCACCACGCACTTCACCGGCACCGTCACCGACCTCGGGCTGATCCTCGGTCGCGGCCGCCTACACGGAATCAAGAACTGGAAAACGGCGATACTGGCGACGACGCTCGTGTTATTCCTCGCCGGCGGCGTGGCCGGGATCGTGTTCGGGGCCCGGTTGGGGGGTTACGCGTTGCTCATCCCGGCCGCGACCTGCGCGACAGTCGGCGCCGCCAACCTGCTGCAGGGCGCCGGCCGCAGCGGCGCACCCGTTCCCGAGCACGCCGAACCGGCGCGGGTCTGAGCGGCCGCCTCAATTCGCGCCGGTCCACTCCAGCAGCCGCTCGGCGGGCCAGGTGTTCACGATCCGGTCGACGGGAACACCGGCGTCCAGCGCGCGCTGGGCGCCGTAACCCAAGAAGTCCAGCTGGCCGGGCGCGTGGGCGTCGGTGTCGATGCTGAACACGCACCCGAGCTCCAGCGCCAGGTTCAGCAGCCGGGACGGCGGATCGCGGCGCTCGGGCCGGGAGTTGATTTCGACCGCCGTGCCGTGGTCGCGGCATGCCGTGAACACCGCCTCCGCGTCGAACTTGGATTCCGGCCGGATGCCGCGATTGCCCGACACCAGCCGGCCGGTGCAGTGACCGAGCACGTCGGTGTGCGGGTTGGCCACCGCGCGCAGCATGCGCCGCGTCATCGCCGGGGCGTCCATCGACAGCTTGGAATGCACGCTCGCCACCACCACGTCGAGGCGCGCCAGCAGCTCGGGTTCCTGATCGAGGCTGCCGTCGTCAAGGATGTCGACCTCGATCCCGGTCAGGATGCGCATCGGCGCGAACTGCTCCTGTAAACCCTCGATGACATCGAGCTGCTTGCGTAACCGCTCCGGCGAGAGGCCGTTGGCGATGGTCAGCCTCGGCGAGTGGTCGGTCAGCGCGCAGTACTCGTGGCCCAGCGCCGCCGCGCTGGCCATCATCTCCTCGATCGGCGCCGAGCCGTCCGACCAGTTGGAATGCAGATGCAGATCACCGCGCAACGCGGACCGGATATCGCCGCCACCGAGATCCTCGGCGCTGGAACGCAACTCGACCAACAGGTCCGGCTCGCGGCCGGACCACGCCTGGTCGATGACCTTGGCGGTCTTGGGGCCGATCCCAGGCAGCGTCTGCCAGCTGTTGGCCTGGCCGTGCCGTTCCCGGGTTGCTTCGTCGAGGGACTCGATGATGTCGGCCGCGTTGCGATAGGCCATCACCCGCCTGGGATCGTGCCGGCTCCGGTCCTTGAAGTAGGCGATCTGCCGTAACGCCGCTACCGGATCCATGATTCCAGTGTGCCCGCCCCGCTCACACGAGCTGGCCGGCGACGAATCCGGCGAGCAGCACGCCGAACCCGCCGATCTCCCCGGCGATCAGCGCCGCCATCGCCACCGCAACACTCCGGTCGGCGTTTTCGAATTGGTTGACGGTGTCGCGCCGCGCTCCGTGGTAGATGTAGGCCAGGATCGCCGCCACGAAAAAGAAGACGACAACGCCGGCGGCCGTCAGGTTCACCCACACCGGCCAGGCGCTCAGCGCAACGAAGACGGCCAGCAGCAGCGTCGCGAACGAATACAGCAGCGCGGCCCGGTGCGCGATGTCGACGTACGGATGCGCAAGGTGGTTCTCCGACGTCATCATCTCGCGGTATTTCCAGACGCCCAGGATCAGCGCGAGCAGAAAGATCAGGCCTGCCGCCAGCAGGGTGATCTTGGTGTCTATTCCGAGGGAGCAACATGCAGCAGTCATCGCGGGCCTCAGTTTAGTTGCCCTTCATAAATACCGGCTAACGTCGTCGGCATGCGATTCGCTTTCAAGACTTCCCCGCAGAACACCACCTGGGCGCAGATGCTCGCCGTCTGGCAAGCGGCCGATGACATCGAGGTCTACGAGTCCGGCTGGACGTTCGACCACTTCTATCCGATTTTCTCCGACAGCAGCGGGCCCTGCCTGGAGGGCTGGACGACGCTGACCGCGCTCGCGCAGGCCACCAAGCGGCTGCGGGTGGGGACTTTGGTGACCGGGATCCACTACCGCCACCCGGCGGTGCTGGCCAACATGGCTGCCGCGCTGGACATCATTTCGAACGGGCGGCTCGAGCTGGGGATCGGTGCCGGCTGGAACGAAGAGGAGTCGGGCGCCTACGGCATCGAACTGGGCAGCATCAGGGAACGCTTCGACCGCTTCGAGGAGGCGTGCGAGGTGCTGACCAGCCTGCTCAGCCAGGAGACCACCGATTTCGACGGCAGGTTCTACCGGCTCAAGGGTGCTCGCAACGAGCCCAAGGGTCCGCAGCGGCCGCACCCGCCGATCTGCATCGGCGGCAGTGGGGAGAAGCGCACGCTGCGGATCACCGCCCGCTACGCCCAGCACTGGAACTTCGTGGGCGGGCCGCCCGACGTCTTCGCCCACAAGCGTGACGTCCTGGCCTCGCACTGTGCGGACATCGGCCGCGATCCCAAGGAGATCACGCTCTCGGCGCACCTGCGCCTGGAGCCGGACCTGGACTACGGGAAAGTCATCGAGGACGCGGCCGGGCTGGCCGCCGAAGGCTTGGATCTGGGCATCGTCTACCTTCCCCCGCCACACGACCCGGCCGTGCTGGAACCGCTCGCCGAGGCGATCCGCGACTCGGGCCTATGGGATCGGTGATGCCGTTTTCACGGGGCGTCATCGAACCGTCCGGCAAAATTCCGCCCGGCGCCCGCTGAGCAAACCCGGCCCGCGCCACCGCCGGCGTCGGCCGGGCCGTCACGCACCGAACAGCAGCAAGTCCTGAGCGGTCACCAGACGCTCATGCTTGGCCGGAAATTCACGACTTTTCACCGGGTGACGCAACCATGACCAGGCGATTCGCCCCATCCGTGTCCGAGGCAATGGGTGGATATGCACAAGAATCTCTCCTGCGATCGGTCCGTTCAACCGGGAAACGGTGTGACCCCCATGTGAGCGGGCTCACAACGGGTTATTACACACCTACCGTCTGGCAAACAGTGGGAGACTCGCCGAACGAACTCGGCCGTGTTTCTCGTGTGACTGGTGTTACTACTGAAGCGGCACCGCGGTCGGCTTGACCGGCGCCGGCAGCGCAGTCGACCCCATCAGGTATCGGTCCGCCGCGGCGGCAGCGGCCCTGCCCTCAGCTATCGCCCAGACGATCAGCGACTGGCCACGACCCATGTCGCCGGCAACGAAGACGCCCGCAATCGACGTGTCGAAGTCGGCGCCGCGGGCGACGTTGCCGCGCTCGGTGAATTTCACCTCGAGATCGGTGAGGAGGCCCTCCTTCTCGGGGCCGACGAATCCCATCGCCAGCAACACCAGGTCGGCCTCGAGTGCGAACTCGGACCCCTCGACCTTGACGAACTTGCCGTCTTGCATGGTCACCTCGTGCGCCTTGAGCGCGGTCACGTGGCCGTCTTCGCCGACGAATTCCTCGGTGTTGACCGAGAACACCCGCTCGCCGCCTTCCTCGTGCGCCGAGGACACCCGGTACATCAGCGGGTAGGTCGGCCACGGGGTGGACGGCGCGCGCGTCTCCGGCGGGCGCGGCATGATCTCGAACTGATGGATGACCTTCGCACCCTGCCGGTGCGCGGTGCCCAGGCAGTCGGCGCCGGTGTCCCCGCCACCGATGATGACGACCCTTTTGTCTTTGGCGGTGATCGGCGGCTCCCCGTCGGGGCCCAGCACGTCGTCGCCCTCCTGCACGCGGTTGCCCCACGGCAGGTATTCCATCGCCTGGTGGATGCCGTCCAGTTCCCGCCCGGGGATGGGCAGATCACGCCCGGCGGTGGCGCCGCCGGCCAACACCACGGCGTCGAAGTCGGCGCGCAGTTGCTCGGCGGTGATGTCGACGCCGACATTGACCCCGGCCCGGAACTCGGTGCCCTCGGCTCGCATCTGGTCCAGCCGGCGGTCGAGGACGCGCTTTTCCATCTTGAATTCCGGGATGCCGTAGCGCAGCAGTCCACCGATGCGATCGGCCCGCTCGAACACGGTGACCGTGTGCCCGGCACGCGTCAGCTGCTGGGCGGCGGCCAAACCCGCCGGCCCGGAACCGACCACGGCGACCTTTTTTCCGGTCTTCTCCTCCGGCGGCAACGGCCGGACCCAGCCCTCGTCGAAGGCCTTGTCGATGATCTCCAGCTCGATCTGCTTGATCGTCACCGGATCCTGGTTGATGCCGAGCACACAGGCCGGCTCGCAGGGCGCCGGGCACAGCCGCCCGGTGAAGTCCGGAAAGTTGTTGGTGGCGTGCAGCCGTTCGATGGCATCGCGCCACCGATCCCTGCGCACCAGGTCGTTCCATTCCGGGATCAGGTTGCCCAGCGGGCAACCGTTGTGGCAGAACGGAATACCGCAGTCCATGCAGCGGGTCGCCTGTTCGCGCAAGGTCTCGTTGTCGAACTCTTCGTAGACCTCGCGCCAGTCACGCAACCGCAGCGGGACAGGCCGGCGCTTCGGCAATTCCCGATGCGTGTATTTCAGGAAGCCGCTCGGATCAGCCATGCGCGGCCGCCATGATCGCCTTGTCGACATCCACGCCGTCGCGTTCGGCTTCGGCGATGGCCTGCAGCACCCGCTTGTAGTCCCGGGGCATCACCTTTGCGAAGTGCCGCTGCTGTTGCGGCCAGTCACCCAGAATGCGCTGGCCGACAGCGGAATCGGTGGCATCAACGTGCGCCTGAATCATGCCGTGCAACCACTCGTAGTCATCTTCATCCAAGCTCTCGAGCTCGACCATCTCCGCGTTGAGATTGCCTGGGAATTCGCCCTGCGGATCGTAAATGTAGGCAACGCCGCCGGACATGCCCGCCGCGAAGTTGCGGCCGGTGCGACCGAGGACGACAACCTTCCCTCCGGTCATGTATTCGCAACCATGGTCGCCGACACCCTCGACGACGGCGTGCGCCCCGGAGTTACGGACGGCGAACCGCTCGCCGACGACCCCGCGCAGGTACGCCTCGCCGCTGGTCGCGCCGAACAGGATCACGTTGCCGCCGATGATGTTGTCCTCGGCGACGTAGTCCTGGGGCGCGTCGTCGGAGGGCCGAACCACGATGCGGCCGCCGGACAGGCCCTTACCGACGTAGTCGTTGGCGTCGCCGTAGACACGCAGCGTGATGCCACGCGGCACAAACGCGCCGAAGCTGTTGCCCGCCGAGCCGTCGAACGTGATGTCGATGGTTCCGTCCGGCAACCCTTGTCCGCCATAGGCTTTGGTGACCTCATGGCCGAGCATAGTGCCCACCGTGCGGTTGACGTTGCTGATGGTCGTGGAGAACCGCACCGGCTTTCCGGAGTCCAGCGCCTCGCGGCTCATCACGATCAACTGCTGGTCCAGCGCCTTGTCCAGACCGTGGTCTTGGCGCGAGCTGCAGTACAGGTCCTGGTTCATGAACGCCGATTCCGGCTCGTGCAGAACCGGGGCCAGATCCAGCCGGTGCGCCTTCCAGTGGGCCCGGGCCAGCGTCATGTCCAACGAGTTCACCTGGCCGACGGCCTCGTTGATGGTGCGGAATCCCAACTGCGCCATGTACTCGCGCACCTCTTCGGCGATGAACATGAAGAAGTTCTCGACGAATTCGGGCTTGCCGGTGAAGCGTTCACGCAGCACCGGGTTCTGGGTGGCGACCCCCACGGGGCAGGTGTCCAGGTGGCAGACCCGCATCATGATGCAGCCGGAGACCACCAGCGGCGCGGTGGCGAAGCCGAATTCCTCGGCGCCGAGCAGCGCCGCGATCATCACGTCGCGGCCCGTCTTGAGCTGGCCGTCGACCTGAACCACGATGCGGTCCCGTAATCCGTTCAGCAGCAACGTCTGCTGCGTCTCGGCCAGCCCCAGCTCCCACGGAGCGCCGGCGTGCTTCATCGAGGTCAGCGGAGTCGCTCCGGTGCCGCCGTCGTGCCCGGAGATCAGGACCACGTCGGCGTGGGCCTTCGATACGCCCGCGGCCACCGTGCCGACGCCGTTTTCGGAGACCAGCTTGACGTGCACCCGCGCGGACGGGTTGGCGTTCTTCAGGTCGTGGATCAGCTGCGCCAGATCCTCGATGGAGTAGATGTCGTGGTGCGGCGGCGGCGAAATCAGGCCGACGCCGGGGGTGGAGTGGCGCACCTCGGCGACCCACGGGTACACCTTGTGCCCCGGAAGCTGGCCGCCCTCACCGGGTTTCGCACCTTGAGCCATCTTGATCTGGATGTCGGTGCAGTTCGTCAGGTAATGCGAGGTGACGCCGAACCGCCCGGAGGCGACCTGCTTGATCGAGCTGCGCCGCCAATCGCCGTTGGGATCGCGGTCGAACCGCTTGACGTCTTCGCCGCCTTCACCGCTGTTGGACCGGCCGCCCAGCCGGTTCATCGCGATGGCCAGCGTCTCGTGCGCCTCGGCGGAGATCGAGCCGTAGCTCATCGCCCCGGTCGAGAAGCGCTTGACGATTTCGCTGGCGGGCTCAACCTCTTCCAGGGGAATCGGGGGGTTGATCCCGGCCCGGAATTTGAGCAGGCCGCGCAGCGATGCCATCCGCTCGCTCTGGTCGTCGACCAGGCGGGTGTAGTCCTTGAACACCTTGTACTGGCCGGTGCGCGTCGCGTGCTGCAGCTTGAACACGGTCTCGGGGTTGAACAGGTGGTACTCGCCCTCGCGGCGCCACTGGTATTCCCCGCCCACCTCGAGCTCACGGTGGGCCCGCTCGTCGGGGCGGTCCAGGTAGGCCAGCGCGTGCCGGGCGGCGACGTCGGCGGCGATGTCGTCCAGGGTGATGCCGCCGATGGGACAGCTCAAGCCGGTGAAGTACTCGCTGAGCACGTCCTCGGAGATGCCGACCGCCTGGAACAACTGGGCCCCGGTGTACGACGCCACCGTCGAAATGCCCATCTTGGACATGACTTTCAGCACACCCTTGCCGGCGGCCTTGATGTAGTTGCTGAGCGCCTTCTTGCGGTCGATGCCTTCGATGACGCCGCGATCGAGCATGTCCTCGATGGACTCGAACGCCATGTACGGGTTGATCGCCGCGGCGCCGAAGCCGACCAGCGCGGCCATGTGGTGGACCTCGCGGGCGTCCCCGCTCTCCACCACCAGCCCGACGTGGGTCCGGGTCCGGTCGCGCACCAGGTGATGGTGCACCCCCGCCACCGCGAGCAGCGAGGGGATGGGCGCCATCTGTTCGTCGGATTCACGGTCGGACAGGATGATCACCCGCGCGCCGTCAGCGATCGCCGCCGACGCCTGCGCCCGCACCTCCTCGAGCGCGGCAGCCAGCCCGGCGCCGCCCTCGGCGACGGGGTACAGGCAGCGAATCACCTTGGAGCGCAAGCCATGCGGGCGACCATTGACCTCGTCATCCGGGTCGAGGTTGATCAGCTTCGCCAGCTCCCGGTTGCGCAGAATCGGCTGCGGCAACGCGATCTGATGACACGAACGCTCGGTCGGCGTGAGCAGGTCGCGCTCGCCGCCGGTGGTGCCCTGCAGACTGGTCACCACCTCCTCGCGGATGGCGTCCAGCGGCGGGTTGGTCACCTGCGCGAAGAGCTGCTGGAAGTAGTCGTAGAGCATCCGGGGCCGCTGCGAGAGCACCGCGACCGGGGTGTCGGTGCCCATCGACCCGATCGGCTCGGCGCCGCTGCGGACCATCGGCGCGACCAGGAGGTTGAGTTCCTCGTAGGTATAGCCGAATATCTGCTGGCGCTTGACCAGTCGGTCATGGGGCATCCGCTTGTAGTTGCCCTGCGGCAGGTCGTCGAGCGGAACCAGGTTCCTGTCCAGCCATTCCTGGTACGGGTGCTCGGCGGCCAGCTCCGCCTTGATCTCCTCGTCGGAGACGATGCGGCCCTGCGCGGTGTCCACCAGGAACATGCGGCCGGGCTGCAACCGCATCCGGCGGACCACCTTGGCCGGGTCCAGGTCCAGCACGCCGGCCTCGGAAGCCATGACCACCAGGCCGTCTTCGGTGACCCAGATTCGCGAGGGGCGCAACCCATTACGGTCGAGCACGGCGCCGATGATGGTTCCGTCGGTGAACGTGATCGACGCCGGGCCGTCCCACGGCTCCATCAACGAGGCGTGGTACTGGTAGAACGCCCGTCGCGCGGGATCCATCGTCTCGTTGCGTTCCCAGGCCTCGGGAATCATCATCAACACCGCATGGGCCAGGCTGCGCCCGCCCAGGTGCAGAAGTTCGAGGGCCTCGTCGAAACGCGCGGTGTCGGACGCCCCCGGCGTACAGATCGGGAACAGCTTCTCGACGTCGGCCTCGGTCCCGAAAACGTCGGTCTTGATCAGCGCCTCGCGGGCGCGCATCCAGTTCTCGTTGCCGGTGACGGTGTTGATCTCACCGTTGTGCGCGACGCGGCGGAACGGGTGCGCCAGCGGCCACGACGGGAAGGTGTTCGTGGAGAACCGCGAGTGCACGATGCCCAGCGCGCTGGTCAACCGATCGTCTTGCAGGTCAAGGTAAAACGCCTTGAGCTGAGGTGTGGTCAGCATGCCCTTGTAGACCAGCGTCCGGCCGGAAAGGCTTGGGAAATAAACGGTTTCGCGACCGGGCCCGTCCTGGCCGGGGCCCTTGGTGCCCAGTTCGTGCTCGGCGCGCTTGCGCACCACGTAGGCGCGGCGCTCCAGCGTCATGCCGGATGCGCCGGCCATGAAGACCTGGCGGAAGGTGGGCATCGCGTCGCGGGACAGGGCGCCCAGCGACGAATCGTCGATGGGCACGTTGCGCCAGCCCAGCACCGTCAGGCCCTCGGCTTCGGCGATCTTCTCCACCGCGGCACAGGCCGCCGCGGCGTCCTTGGACGACTGCGGCAGGAACGCGATGCCGGTGGCGTAGCTGCCCTCCGCGGGCAATTCGAAGTCGACGACCTCGCGCAGAAAAGCGTCGGGGACCTGAAGCATGATGCCGGCGCCGTCACCACTGCGCGGTTCGGCGCCCTGGGCACCCCGGTGCTCGAGGTTGAGCAGGGCGGTGATTGCCTTGTCCACGATGTCGCGGCTACGGCGGCCGTGCATATCGACGACCATGGCAACCCCGCACGAGTCGTGCTCGAACGCGGGGTTGTATAACCCGACGCGCTTGGGCGTCATATGCACCTGACCCTTCACCTGTTCCGCGCGGCCGTTACCAGCGGCCCCGACGAGGTCGCACCCTTGAGGTTGCGGGCGAGAACCCCTTCGGTCTTGTCTCGATGGGCTGTGCCCCAGGCGGAGATGATCCTGTTAGGGATGCCCGTGCAGCTTTGAACGGCGGCCTGGAACCGGTCTCGACAAGTCGTAAAACGATATGACAATACCCGCCTGACATGCCAACTTCGTCAAGTCTAACCGGCAGTCGGCGGCGTCGTAAATTTCGCTGCTGCCATTGATCCCCGATTATGCCCACCACCCGTCCGGGGCCACGAATTCTTGCGGTAGCTGCGGGTCTGCCGGGAGGTCCGAGCCTGATGGACCCTCCCCCACAGAGTTTGCTGACGAGTGCGCCGGGCCGGTTGGCGAGGTTGCTGGGCGCCAATACCGGCGTGCTCAGCGCCCACCCAGGCGCATCGCGACCGCCCGTAGCCGTGTGGACCCGAGTTTGCAGGTTCGCGCACGTGGCGCGACAAGAGATACTGGACGGATCGGCCACCCCCGGCAATCTCGGGTTTTGACGGTGGCGATGATCACGTAAGGCGTTCGTTGCCGCCGGCCCACCGGCGCGACGATCACCACCCGGCACGCGAGGAGCCCATGAACGAGCGCGACGAATTCCTGCGGGACCGTCTGCAGCCCGAACGGCCGAGCACGCCCGCACCACACCCGTCCGGTCCCTCCCCGCAACAGCCCCCGCCGGCGCCCCAAGAGTCCCGGCCCGCCGCGGCTCCGGTCGCCCAGCGGCCCGCTCCCCCGCGCCCGCCGTCGGCTCCTCCCCCGCCCCCATCGGGCCGGGCGCCGGCGCCGCCGCAAGGCTGGTCGCCGCCCGCCCAGTCGGCCCCGCCCGCCCCGCCATCGTTCCGGCCGCCACCCCCGCAGCCGGGCCGGCCCACTCCTCCCGCGGCAGCCCCGCAGGCCCACCACCCGGGCCCCCCACCGGATTCGCAGCAGGGCGCCGGGGCGCTACCCGACCGCGGTTGGCGACGCGCCCTGCGGCTGGCCACTTTCGGCCTGATCAATCTGGGCCCCTCTCCCGTCCAACAACAGGAGGCCCAGTTCGAGGCGGCCATCCGGACCCGCCTGTACGGCAACTACAAGGTCGGGGTGCTGGGCAAGGGCGGCGTGGGAAAGACGTCGGTGGCCGCGAGCGTGGGCTCGCTGCTCGCCACTCTGCGCCGGCAAGACCACGTGGTGGCGATCGACGCCGACACGGCGTTCGGCCGGCTCAGCAGCCGAATCGATCCGGCGTCGACGGGCTCGTTCTGGGAGCTGACCGCCGACAAGAACCTTCGGTCCTTCGACGACGTGGTGGCGCGGTTGGGCCGTAACACCGCGGGCCTTCACGTGCTCGCCGGCGAACCCGCGTCGGGCCCGCGCCGGGTGCTCGATCCGGCGATATACCGGGAAGCCGCGCTGCGGCTGGACCGCCATTTCACGATCTCGGTCATCGACTGCGGTTCGACGATGGACTCGCCGCTCACCCAGGAAGTCCTGCGTGACCTGGATGCGCTGATCGTGGTGTCGTCGCCGTGGGCCGACGGCGCCTCCGCCGCGGCGCGGACGATGGAGTGGCTGACCGATCACGGCTTGACCACGCTGCTGCAGCGCAGCCTGGTGGTGCTCAACGATTCCGATGGGCATGCCGACAAACGCACCCGGGCCTTGCTCGCTCGCGAATTCACCGATCATGGCCGCCCGGTCATCGAGGTGCCGTTCGACCCCCACCTGCGGCCCGGTGGCGTGATCGACGTGGCCCACGAGATGGCGCCGGCCACGCGCCGCAAGTTCCTCGAGGTCACCGCGACCATCGCCGGCTACTTCGCGGCCCGTCCCGACGGCGCGAAAGACCCGGGCCCGACGAACAAGCGGGACTAGGCCCGCGCCGAAGGGTCGGCGATCGCCTCGATCTTGCGCACCCGGGATCCGTCGATCGTCAGCACGATGACGGCGAACAGGCGGCGCTCGCTGAAGGCCAGCAACACCGGTCCCCCGGCGGGACCGCTGACCAGGGTCACGTCCGGCCACAGGTAGCGCAACAGGTTGGTGGCCACGGCATCCGGTCCGTGGTTGATCTGTGGTGGCGGTGCCGGGTCCGCGAGGATCGTGCCCACGCCCCATACCGTCGGGTCCAGGACCGCGGCCAACCCATCCAGGTCACCGTTGGCGCATGCGGTGATGAACTTTTCGGTGACCAGCTGGTGCTCTGCCGGCACGACCTCGGTCAACTTCGGTTGTGCCGCATGGAATTTGGACCGTGCGCGCCGTGCCAGCTGGCGGCAGGTGCCGACCGGGCGGCCCACGGTCTCCGATATCGAGTCGAAGGGCACACCGAACACGTCGTGCAGCACGAAGGCGACCCGTTCAGCGGGACTGAGCCTGCGCAGCACTTCGAGCAGCGCGGTGCGGATCTCGTCATCGAGGGTGACCCGGTCGGCCGGGTCGAAGCGGCGCGGTGCCGGTTGTTCCTCGACGTCGCCGGGACGCTCGTAGCGGGCACGAGCCGAGCGCACCTGGTCGAGACAGAGTCGGCTCGCCACCACGGTCAGCCAGCCGCGGGCGTCCTCGATCTCGTCGGCGTCGGCGCGCGAGAACCGCAGAAAGGCCTCTTGCGCAATGTCTTCCGCCTCACCGATATCGCCCAGCATCTGATAGGCGAGGTTGACCAGGTACGGGCGGTGGCGGCGCCAGGCCTCGCTGACCTGGGCGCTGGCGGACGGCGACTGGTTCATGACTCTTCGACGATCTGCAGGGGCAAAAAGTTACCGGGTTCGCGATGTAACTTTCCCACCTTTTCCCCCGTCGTTTCTCCCAGTGCAAGAAGTTCACGGAAGGGACCCACTCATGACCATCGTCGTCACCGGGGCAACCGGCAACGTCGGACGCCCGCTCGTCAACGAACTGATCGCCGCCGGCGCAGGCGTTCGCGCGGTCACCCGGCAACCGGCGCCGGCCGGTTTTCCACGGGGCGTCAAGCTGTTCGGTTCGGCCACCGACGCGCTGTCGGGTGCCTCCGCGGTGTTCCTGAACTCGCGGGCGCTGGGCGGGCAGTTGGCAGACGTCGTGGCCCAATGCCGGCTAGAAGGAGTCACCAAGCTGGTCGCGCTGTCGGCGATCAACGCCGACGACGACGCCACCCGGCAGCCGTCCCGGTTTCGCGGCGACCGCAACAGGGAGGTCGAACGCCTGGCGATCGACTCCGGCCTCGCCTGGGTGAGCCTGCGGCCCACGGTGTTCGCGACGAATTTCGCGGGCATGTGGTCGGCGCAGATCCGTGCCGGCGACGTGGTTGCCGGGCCATACGCCGCCGCGTCGACCGCGCCGATCGTCGAGTCGGACATCGCGGGCGTCGCGGCGCACGCGTTGCTCACCGATGAGCTTGTCGGACAGCGGATCCCGCTGACCGGTCCACAGGCGTTCACCAACGCAGAGCTGGTCGAGGTCATCGGCGGTGTCCTGGGCCGGGCGCTGCAGTATCGCGAGATCCCCGCCGAGGCCGTGCGGCAACGATTCATCGGGCTGGGGTTCGGCGCCGGATTCGCCGACGCCTACATCGCCATGCTCGCCGAGACCCTCGACAAGCCCGCCCTGGTCACAGGCGATGTGGCGAAAATCCTCGGCCGCCCGCCAGTTCCGTTCGCGCACTGGGTTTCCGAGCACCGCGGCGTGTTCGACAACGAGAAAGTAGGAATCTGAAGATGACCGATCCGCGTCCCCCGCGCTACCTCAAGCCGATGAACAAGTTCATGATGGCGGTGCAACGGCTCGGGATTCCGACCGGGCCCGCGATGGTGCTCACCGTGCCGGGCCGCAAGTCGGGTCACCCGCGCAGCACCCCGATGACGCCCTTCCACTTCGAAGGCGGCCTCTACGTGGTGGCCGGCTATCCCGGCGCCGACTGGGCGGCCAACGCCCGGGCCGCGGGCGCGGGCACGCTCACCCGTGGCCGACGGTCGCGTCCCGTCCGGATCGTCGAGCTGTCCGCCAACGAGGCCCGGCCGGTGCTGCGGGCGTTCCCCACCGAAGTTCCGGTCGGCGTGGCGTTTGCGAAACGGTCGGGGATGGTGCGCGACGGCACGGCCGACGAATTCGAAGCGCTGGCGGGCCGGCTGGCCGTGTTCCGCTTCGAGCCCGCGTAACCGTCACCAGACGATGGCCGCCATGTCGCGGTTGTCCGAACATACGCTGCGCACCGCGGCCTGCAGGTCGGCCGCGGTGATGATCTGCAGATCCTCCACCGTCACCGGCTGACCCGCCCGCTTTTGCGCGACCACTCGGGTGTCGCGAAAGCCCTCGGCACGTTCGACAACGTTGCGGGCGAACCTGCCGTTCTGCATGGCGTCGATGCCGTGCTGGCCGCCGGGAGTGGTGTAGTTGCGGATGGTCGTCGCCGCGTCCAGGAAGGATTCGCGCGCGCCGTCATCGAGCAGGCTCGCGCGCGGGGTGGCGTAGCGGTGCGCGATCTCGACGATCTCGGCCGGCGAGTAGGACTCGAAGCGGAGCTTGCGGTTGAACCGGCCGGCCAGACCCGGGTTCACGGTAAGGAACGCATCCACCTGGTCTTCGTAACCCGCGCCGATGAAACAGAAGTCGAATCGGTGCACTTCCAAGGCGACCAGCAGCTGGTTGACGGCCTCCATGCCGATCATGTCGGGTGTGCCATCCTGATGGCGCTCGATCAGCGAATAGAACTCGTCCATGAAAATGATTCGCCCGAGCGACTTTTCGATCAGTTCGTTGGTCTTGGGGCCCGACTCGCCGATGAAGTGGCCGCAGAAATCCGAACGCCGCACCTCCCGGATCTCAGGGTGCCGCACGATTCCCATGCCGGCATAGATCTTGCCCAGGGCCTCGGCGGTGGTCGTCTTACCGGTACCGGGCGGCCCGACCAGCAGCATGTGGTTGGTCTGCCCCTCCACCGGCAGGCCATGCTCGAGCCGCATTGTCCGGACTTCGAGTTGGTCTTCCAGCGCGGCGACCGCTTCCTTGACCGCGGCCAGTCCGACCTGTTTGGCCAACAGCTTTCGCCCCTCGGCCAACAGCTCGGCGCGCCGGTCGTTGGCGGCGTCGTCCTCGAGTTCGTCGCGGCTCTTGGCCGAGGAGGCGTCCCAGCGGTCGGTCCTGCGGTTGATGGTCTGTTCGTCGGTCACGACCAGTTGCAGGTTCGGGTCGGCCAGCGCTTCTTTGGCCGCCTCGGTCAGGACCCCGTTGATGGTGGCCTTGGACAGCCAGACCTGGGCTCTGTCCTCCTCGCGCAGCTGCCGGTGCACCATCCCCCGCACGTAGGCCAGATCGGCGACGAGCAGCGGGATGTCGGCCGGGCCGATCGAGGCCGTCAGCACATCCGAGTCGAAGCGCGACGACGACTGGGTGTGCCCGATCACGTCGACGCGGTCCAGCCAGTCCAGGGCGACCCGGCCCTGCCCGAGGTGGGCGGCGGCGTGAGCGGCCAGCGCGCAAATCGACGCTGTCACAGCCGACATCACGATGGCATGCGCGGGCAGCTCCTCGGCGGCGGCCAGCAGCACGTCCGGCCAGCGTTGCGTGCGGTACATCAAAAACGTCCGGGCCAACTGGTGCCACTGGTAGTTGGTCCACGAGTCGAGCAGGTCAGGGTTGGCCAGCAGCTTGTCCGCCTCGGCGTACTCACCGGCGATCGTCAACGCGGACGACAACGCCAGCCCGACCTGTGATGCGTCGGTGACAGTGATGCCGATGTAGGGACCGAGCTGGATCTCCGCGGCCAGTGTCTGCCCGATGCGCGTGGTTTCGCGGTGCAGCCACTCGCTGCTGGCGTAGAGCTGCCGCAACGAGGCCAGGTCGTGGTCGCCGCACGCGATGCGCCCCAGCCACGCGTCGGCCATCGACTTGTCGGCGTCGGTGGCAGCAACGAACTCGGGTAACGCCGCCGCGCGACCCTGCCGGCTCTTGATCGCCATGGCACGGTCGAAATGCCTTCGGGCTGTTTGTAAATCACCCATCGCGTCCCCCGTCTCGAGCGCCGTGGCCACGAGCGCCGAGGTTGCGGGCAGCCACCTTGCGCGGCTTCGCGCTGTCGCCGCCACCGGTACGTGCGCTCATCACACTGTGCCTCAAACTCGCCTTGCCGACCCGCTATATGCCGACCGACATGCCTACCGGCTCGAGACTGACGTAGCGGTTCTCGGCGCGGAACATGTCCATCTCGACAAGCCAATCCTGTCCTGCTGCACTGACGTTCACCACCGCCGGGCTGATCTGCTCGATGATCACCTCGAAGCCGTGCCGTTGCCCCTCGGAAAGCCTGGCCCCCGCGGGTGCCACGGTGATCACGGTCGCAGGCCGCGGAGTGGGTGAGATCGCAGCCTCGATGCCTCCGGCTTCGGCCGCGCCAAAGGCGTTGCCCCGTCGCGCAGCGTACTCGACGACGCTCACGGTGGTCCGCGGTGCGGGACGCGAGCTGCTCACGACGCTGATCTCCGGCATGCGCACGCTGACCCAGCGCGACATGTCGCGGGTGTGCACGCAGACCCGCTCGCCGGCGCCGGCGGTGCGGATCACGAGCCGCTTGGCGATCGGGTCGTCCGCCGCCACGAACACGCGCGACAACTCGCCGGCGTCGGTAACCGGCATCAGCAGCCGATCGCCGTTGCTCAGTTTGCCGATCAGGACGCCCGACGGTCCGATCTCGGTGACGAGTTGCGGGGGAAGCGGGCTGCGCCGAATGCCCCGCAGGTGCGGAAGGGGACCGCACATGTTCGCGGCCGCGGCTGCCGCCTGCTCGCCGTTGAGCCGGCGCAAAATCACGCTGGGTGGCGTCGGTGCGGGCGTCGGGGTGCGCACGGTGATCGTCGCGGTGCATTCGGAGTTCGGGAACACCGTGACGTTCTGGATGACCTCGTCGGCGCGCAGCGTCCACGCCTGCGAGAGATTGCGCGACGTGATCGCATCGGCCGGGTATGCGTAAGTGGTCATCCAGCCCGCTTCTCCGCGGATGGCCTTCCATCGCTGCACATTTCCCGACACCGCGTCGCGCCCGAGCCGGCGATCGAGCTCGACGAGGTCGGTGGCGGTGGCCACCTTCGCCCGCAATCCTTGGCAGCGCAACAACCCGGCGATGCGCTGTGCGACCGAAATAGCCGCCGCGCCAACGGTCGTGCGCCAGAAAAGGGCTTGGGCATTGTCGATCACCGCCAGCCGCATGATCAGCCACGTCTCGCGCCGGCCCGCGTAGGGCGGCGTTCCGATCTCCGAGTCGTACACCCGCGGAAAGTCTCCGGTGGTGCCGTGCCGGGAACCGATGGTGACAACGCTGATCGAGTCGAGTTGCAGGCCCAGGGCCTGGTGCAGCATCGGCACCAATTCGACGATGTCGAGCACGTTTTCGGTCTCGACCGTCACCGAGCCGGTCACCATGGTCGCGCGGTGCGCCCTGCCGAGTAGCTGCACCGCCACCACGGCGACGCCGTCTTGCACGCGCACGCCCCCACCGGATCGGTTGTTCGCCACGGTGATCGGGGCGGTCCAGTCGATCGGACGCCGGCCGCGCCGCCACAGGACGGCCCACGACCACGCCGGCTGCCCCCACCACCGCACGAAGACGAGCGCGATACCCACCACCACCGCGAGGGCCGCGCCGATGTAACCACCCACCAGCCACGCCGCGAGCGCGAGAACGAACACCGTCCACACGCCGACCACCCGCCGATTACTGCCGCGGCTGAACCCGGTCAGGTCGGGCCTCATCGCGCCCTCCGCAACCGCGCCGAGATCGCGAACACGAGCACACCGGCGGCCACGATTCCCAGGAATCCGATGGCGATGTTGCGCGCCCGGTGGTCGGGCGGCGGGGGCGGCGCTGCCGGGGTGATGACCCGGCTTTGAGCGCCCGGTGGCATCCGCTCGCCCGGCGGGATGTTGAAGGTCAACGCGGCGACCGGGTCCACCAACCCGTACCCGACCTTATTGTCAACGCCCGCAGGCGGATTGTGTGCCGACTGCACGATCCGGTTGATCACCTGATGCGCGCTGAGGTCGGGGAATTTCGCCCGCACCAACGCCGCGACGCCACTGACGTAGGCCGCCGAGAAACTGGTTCCCCAGAACGGCATGTTCTTCTCGCCCGGCCGCGACGGCGGATACGCGTTGACCGGGCCGCCCCCTTGCGGCGAGAGGCCCATGATGTGCGTTCCCGGCGCGGCCACACCAACCCAGGGACCCGACATGCTCTTGTCGAGCGGGGCGCCGCTGGCATCTACCGCGCCCACCGACAGGACGTAGTCGGAGAACCACGACGGCGCCGAGACGATCTTGACCTGATGCCAGTCCCGGGGATCCGACGGATCCAGCGGGTCATAGGTCGGATTGTTGTTACAGCCGGCTTCCCCGTCGTTGCCCGCGGCCGCGACGATCACCGCGTCCTTCGCGGTGGCCGCGTACCAGAGCGCCGCCCCCAGCGCTCGCTGATCGGCCGTGGAGGCGGCGGGCAGGCACGAGGTCACCGAAACGTTGATCACCTTGGCGCCCATGTTCGCGGCGTGAACCACCGCGCGCGCAACCGAATTCAGCGTTCCCGCCTTGACCTTCTCGTCCGAGTAGGGATCTCCGGGCGGCGGGTTGACCGGTTCGAAGGCGCGTGACGATTGCCGGATCGAGATGATGATGGCGTGCGGGGCCACCCCGACCACTCCGTCGGGCGCTCCGGGGGGAAGCGGCGGCACCGCGGGTTCGTCCTCGGTTTGCGGATCGGCGGGACCGTTCGATGCGGCGGTGGCGCCGCCTCCCTCCGGCGGCGGGGGCGGCGGAGGTGGTGGCGGAGGCGGAAGGACCTGGGTGATGGTCACCGGCGGCGGCGGGGGCGGGGGTGCCACCGGGGGTGGTACCTCGACCGGTGGGGGTGGTGCGCCGGCGGCCGGCGGTGGACCGGCCGGCGGAGGGAACGCCGGAGTAGCGGGCATCGGCCGGGGCATCGGCAAAATCCCTTGCGGCGCAGCTCCGATGATCGAGCTGACGATCGTGCCGTGGGCGTCGCAATCCGACAGGCCGTCCTCGCCCATGATGTAGTCGCCACCCGGGATCACCGGTAGCCGCGGATTCGGCGAGACCCCGGTGTCGATGACCGCCACGGGCACGCCGTTGCCGGTGCTGTATTGCCATGCCTTCGTGATGTTCAGCAAGTTGAAGCCCGGGGCCATCTGCGCCACATCGGGATTCCTCACGGTGATCGGAGTCGAGCAGCTGTTGGCGCGGCGCATCGGCTGGTCGGGTCTCGGCGGCCCGTCCGGCGGGACCATCCCCGGGTCCACCGAGGGTGGTGTAATGGCAAGTGCGGCAGGGATATCGGCTGACATCGCGACCAGGGTGACGGCCGCGGCGACCGCCGCGACCCTTTTCAGTGGCGAATCCACGTGAAGAGCCCTCCCAAGGCCGCCGCGGCTGGAAGCAATACGATGAATGCGAGCACTTCCACCCATTCCACCGTCAACCGGATGAACGGCCGAAACCTCATGGTCGGCACCAAAAGCGCTGCGGCCAAACCCAACGCGGCGAAGATCGTCACGGTCACCACCGGCCACATCAAGCCGGTCATCGCATCTTTCGGTGCGGCGACGGCGTACTTGACCACACCCGCGCACACGGCGGCCGATGCCCCACACACGAGAGCGATGGCCTGATACTTGGCGGCGAATCCGCGCCCCTGCGTGAGGAAGATGCCCACCACCAGCCCCGCGACCACCAGCGCCAACCACGCCCATTGGCGTCCGGGCGTCAACACGCCCCATACCGCGGCGGGCAACACTATCGACACGCCCGCGCACAGGCCGACCTGGACCGCATTGACCAACCGCGCCGAGGCGGCGATCGCGGCGCCGCGCGCGGTGATGTCGGTCAGTTCGTTGTCCTCGTCCTCGGATTCGTCCTCGCTGACCGGAGCAACCGTGTCGACGGGCATCCCCTCGCGCCGAGCGAACAAGTCTCGACCGGTGATCGATCCGAAGTGCGGCGGCCGTACCCGCGCCACCCACAGCGCGATCAGTGGGGCCATCCGGACCAGGACTAGCAATCCGACCAACACGCAGACCGCCAGCACCTGAGCCGAAGCCGGCCGGAACATGCGGACGGCGGCGACGGCGGCCAGGATTCCGCAGACCGTCACCACCGCGGTGACCACCGCTGTCTGCCAACGGTTTCGCGCCGTCACCGCGATGGCGATGGCGCCCAGGATCACCACGACGGCGCCGATCAGCCCATGGGCGGCGCCGAGCACACCGGGTGGCGCGCACGCACCGGCGGTCGCCAGCGACAACACCGCCAGCCACGCGAACCCACCGAACAGGTCGCGCCGTCCCCGCCACCCGCTTCGCACCACCAGCGTGGCAACCCCGAGCAAGACGCCGACGGCACCGGACACCGCTGCCGGGATGGGGCCGTCGGTGAATGTCCGCGCCCGCAGCGTCAATGCCACGGCAACCGCGACTGCCATCGCGATCACGGCGACCGCGGTGTGCGCCGCCGTCAGCGGCGTCACGGGCGCGAACATCCGATCGCCACCGTCGCGGCCCAGCCATTTGCCCATGGCCGCCAACCCTGTTGACAGCGATTCGTATTGCGGTTCGAACGACTCACCGTCGACCCGGGGCACCAGCACCAGGGTGTCGCCGTCCTGGACGCCGAGCTCGTCGAGGCTCTTGTTGATGTCGAGCCGAACCCCGTTGATCTTGTGGAGTTCGTAGCTGCCCGCGGGCAATGCGATGCCCTCGAAACCTTTGCGCTTGAGGTCGGCGTCGAAAAGCTCCACCATTCCCTCGAAGAATCCCTCCATCGGGATTGCGGCCGGGAACACCTGGGAACACAGATGCTTCTCGTATGAAATGTTGACCGCACAACGCGCCGGGAAAGCGACCTTATGCGGCGCTGTCACGGCACCGACCGCTCGGCGTCAGGAATGTATTTGTCCGCCAGCCCGGCGGTGATTTCGAAGAGGCGCAGTCGCGACTTCTTTTTCAGCTCGTGAACCGTGTCGATGATGCCGCCTTTGGCGAGGTGGGGATCGAACGGCAGCACTTCGACCGTCGCCCCGACCTTGGTGAAGCGCTCGGTCAAGTAAGCCAGCGCGTCCTTATCGGTGATCTGGTCGGTGTGGTTCACAATCACGGTGCTGCGCGAGACCAACTCGTGATAACCCTGCGAACGCAGGTAATCCACCGCGCGCAGCACCGGGCGTGACCGGTCCGCGGTGATTCCGGAGACGAACACGAGAGTGTCGGTGTTTTCCAGTACCGGCTTCATCACCTCGTGTTCGAGGTCCGGAGAGGTGTCGACGATCATCACCGTGTGGGTGCGTCGCAGGCGGGAAAGCACCCCGGAGAACATCGCGGGCACCAACGGCCTGGGCTGGTCGGAAGTCCGGTTTCCAGCCAGGACGTCAAGGCCGATGACGTTCTGGCCCAAGTGTTCTCGAATATCCGCGTATCCCTGGACATCGGTGTCGTTGATGATCGCGGTGTAGTCCCCGGGCGGGGACTCGTCGATGCGGTCGGCCAACGTCCCGAAACCCGGGACGGCGTCGATCGCAATCACGTTCTGCGGGCGGCATTCCCGGAACACACCCCCGAGGCACGCGACGAGCGTCGTCACGCCCACGCCGCCCTTGCCGGAGACGACCGTGATGACGTACTGCCGTCGAATATGCCGCCGGATACGATTCTGCAAATCGCGATAGTGCCGTTCCCGCGGCGACTCGCCCGGATTTATTTTGTGAAAAGATATGGAGTAAATGAATTTCCGCCAGCCCGATCCGGGTGGAATTTTCCGCGGCGCGGCCAGATCGGTAATACGCATTGTGTCGGATACCGAATCCGGGAAGTTGCTGGCCCCGGACGGATCCCCCCGTCTGAGCGCACCTTCGTCCGACATATTCGGGTCATTCCAAGGGCTCGTCACGACGCGATGCTAACACGGTTGCCGAAACCGCGTTTACCCCGTTCAAAAACTTTGCAAGTACGACAGATGTTGCTATTCCAAGACTTTGGCTACTAACTGACTTTCGTCAGTTCGCTTCCGTCGCGCCCCTTACGTTTTGCTTCCCATGGCAAAGCGCCGCGTCACACGACTCGCCGATACGAGTGCCACTCGTCGCCGGCGGGCAATCGGCGGATGAGCCGCTGAATCGCGCCGCCGATGTCCGTGCGCGAGCCCGGCGAGAGGATCTGGTATTGACGCTGCCCCGAGGTGACGCTTTCGATGCAGATCCGCCCCGCCGGGGTGTCGACGATGGACACCGTCGAGTCGCCGACGGCTATCCGCGCCAATTCGTCCGGCCCCACGCCGGCCTGCAGCCCGACGATGTTCGCGTGCGCGGACCGCGCCGGATCGGCGGCCGTCAGGACCATCTGCAGCTGGTCAGCGTCGAGGCGCTGTTCGAGCAGGAATGTTCGCAGGCTGGCGGTGTCGCGCACCGAGTTCAGTAACTGCTCGGTGTCCAGCGTGACCGGCTTCAGCGGTGCCGCCTCGGCAACGCCGCACAGCCGCTCGATCTGACCCACTAGCAGGTCGCTGGCCGACGGTTCATTGCCGGCCGTTCCCGCGGGATACAACCGCACCATGTCCCCATGGCGTTCCAAGACCACCCACCACGTCGCGAAGCGGCAAATGGATGCGCGCGTCGGCTCCCGACCCGGTACCCCGATCATCACCAGCAGTCCGAGGTCTCGTCGCAACAGGACCGTCAGCCATTCCCGAATCATCGGGTCGACGTTGCCGGCCTCATCGAGCGCACCGGCGGCCACCAGCTCGGCGGCCGCGGGATGGTTCCGGGCGCGCTCGGGGGTGTCCAGGCGCGGCAGCATCGGCCGCAGCCCCAATTCAGGGCAGGTTTGCTCGACCCCGGTGACCGCCTGCAACACCCATAAGCCGTCCACCGTCGTTGTCAGCATCTCGCCTCATCGTCACTGGATGAATCGGCCGACCCGTGAACAGGAGACCAAAGGTGGGGCACACGCGCCCAGCGCGGCCGCCCCACCTTGGCTTGGTCGGGTGGACTCAGAACAGACCGGCGATGTGCTGGTCGGTGCTGAGCGCGTTGTCCAGCACGTGGGACGTCGTCACGCCGTGCTGGCGGATGGTGTCGATGAGGCCTTGCAGCCCGGACAGCATCTGCGCCTGCGCCTCGAAGAAGCCCGATGCGCCGTGGCCGGCGAAAAATTCCTGGAGGGCGTGCGTGCGGTTGGAGGTGTCGTCGAAAATCGACTGCAACTGGCCGGCGCGGGAGGCGACGTCGGTGGCGAAGTCCGCGACGGCTCCCGGGTTATAGGTGATCGGGTCGGACATTGTGAGTTCCTTTCAAAAGACCATTGATGGAATTGCGACTGAGTGGATGCTTAGGAGCCGTGGCCGCCGAATAGCGCGCTGAAGGCGTGCGAAGAATCGGCCTCGTGGCCTTCCATCAGGGCCGCCGCCTTCGTAAGACCTTCGGCCAGACGCGTGCCGCCGGTCAAAACCTTGTTCAAGTCGTTCTGAACTTCGATGGCCGTCGCGTGTGACGCCGTCACCGCCGAGCCAGACCAGGTGGACGGATTCATCACGTTTTCCTGATTCGCGACGTATCCCTGGCCAATCCCGATCGCGTGCTCCATGTTCGCCTGAATGGCGTTGGAAGCATCGCGAAGCATTTGCGGTGTTACTTTGATTGTCACGGAATTCTCCTTCTCCGGTGGGCCGCCCCCCGTGTGGGCATGAAGCGAAGTGTATGGCGGCTAATTGGACCTGTCGATTCACCTTTCACCAGTGGTTCACACTCGGGCGTCGACGACTCGCACGGTCGTGGGCTGGTCGGCTTTGTCACGCGAGCCGCGGTCGCTTCCCGCCCCGTGACCCACGGGCATACCGCCCATCGGGGCACCTCCCATCGACGTCGTCTGCGGTCGCATGGTCTCGGCGCCCAACGCCCCGGCCGGCCGCAGCCCTACCGGCCGGCCGCCGGTCGCGGGCTCGAAGGCGCTGACCGGACGGGTGAAACTGGTTGCGGGCATGCCGGCGCCACCCAGGGACGCGCCGCCGCCGGCCCCGGCCTCCGCCGCGGACAGTCCGGTGGTCGCCGAGACCGCCGAGACGGCCGGCGCCGCTCCGCCCATGCCCATGGCGCCGGGATTGGCGAACATGCCCATCAGCGGCTGAATCATCTGCATCGGCGCCTGCATCATCTGCATCGGGGCCTGCATCACCTGCGGGACCGCTCCCATCAGTTGCTGCGCCGGCTGCATCAGCGTGCTGGCCTGGCTCATGAAGTCCTGCCCACCCGAGGCGGCCTGACCGGCCCCCTGCGTCCCGGTCTGGGCGCCCTGGAAGGCGGCGCGCATGCCGTCGCCGGCCCCCTGCTCCGCCGCCGACTCGCCGACCGCCGCCGCCGCTTGCGCGGGCGCGGCCGGCGATGCGCCCATGGATGCGATCGGCGGAGGGATGGTGAGGCTTTGCGACAGGGCTGTCAGGATCGTTCCGTAGCTGGCGCCGACCGCGGAGTTGTTCGGCCACATCGACCCGAAGTATTCGAGCTCCAGCGACGTGATGCGTGGGGTCAACGCGCCGAGGACCAGCGGGTTGATGCCGTAGTCGGCGGCGGTCTCGGTGCGGTTGCCGATGCATTCGGGAGCGGGGCGCATCGAGCCGTACGCCATCTGGTACGCCGAGACCGCAGTCGACACCACCGCCGGCTTGACGTCGACCCAGCCGGCCAGCCCGTGCAGCGACGCGTTCAGCGCGGTCGCGTTCGCCGCCGAGGCCAACGAACCCGAGCCCGTCCAGCTCGCCGACGTCGCGACGGTGTTGATCGTTGACGCGATGCTGGAGCCGTGATGGGTGGCCGCCAAGGCAGTCCAGGCGGCCTGGTTCGCCAGGTGGGTGATGACGCCGGCCCCCGCCTTGAGCAGCATGTCGTTTTCCTCAGGCGTACGCGCAGCCCATCCCGGATCGGCCATGCGTACTTCCCCCCTTAATGCCTCGCTGGGAACCTGGTATCTAAGCCCCGATTGCCATCGTCAAGCTGCGCATGAGCTCGGTGACGACGTACGTGCTCGAGGCGATGCTCTGCGTGCCGGCGAACAGGCCGCGCTGGGCGGCGTGCTCAGACACTACGCCCAGGTAGCTGCCGCCGCAGGCGTTAAGCGCCGCCGCGAACATGGCCGAGTCCGGATCGCCGCCCATCGGCAGCACACCGAGCAGAACGGGCGCGGCAGCCGATGCCGCTGCCTCGGTCTCCGCGCTGATCGCCGTCTCGGCGCCGGCCGACGCCAGCACCGCCTCTGACTGCACCGACGTGACAGGACCCATGATTTCCCTCCGAACGCTCAACCCAAATCCGGGTGCTTGGGGCCATAGTGTAATGGGATTTCGGTGATCGTGTTATTCACTCCGGCCGGGACCCGCTTAGGCCGCAGGATTTTGTTTAGCGGCGCCGGCCCCAAGCGTGAAAGTACTGGATTACCAAAAGGAGTCGGTGATAACCTCAGCCGCCCCTCAGGACTCGGCTGTCACAAAGGCACCTCGGTCACCTGGTGCGCGCGGGTCACGGCCTTTGCGAGCGTCGCGGAAGGCGACGGCATAACGCTGCGAGTTTGATGCCGAATGTTTCTATGAAAAGGCCGCTGGTAATTGCGGGGCTATTGCCGAAGATCGGCATAGCCAATGCCCGGGGCGCGCCTGTTTTTCGGCGTCCCGATGGGAACTTTTTCGGCCTGAAATAACGGCGGCGCCCAGCTATCCGCCGCTATGCCGGACCGCGCCCATCGCCGGCCAGCCGCAACAACAACCGGGTGCCTCCGAGCGGACTGGTCTGCAATGCCGCTGTGCCGCCGTGCAATTCGGCCTGTTGGGCGACCAGCGCCAGGCCCAGCCCCGAGCCCGACCGGGACGCCGTCGAGCCTCGGGTGAACCGTTCGAAGACGGTGGCGCGTTCGCATTCCGGGACACCGGTGCCGTCGTCGTCGATGGTGATCTCGACGCCCTCGCCGGAACTGCCAACGGCCAGCAGGATTTTGCGGGCATTCCCATGCTTGACGGCGTTGGCGAGCGCGTTGTCGATGACTAGCCGCAGCCCGGTGGGCAATCCGATCATCAACACCGTCGGCGAGGGCACCAGCGACACGTCCACGTCGGGGTAGATGCGGAGTGCGTCGTGCGCGGCACGGTCCAACAGCTCGGTGATGTCGAACGGGACGAAATCGTCGACGGTCGTCAGCTCACCCTGGGCCAGCCGCTCGAGCGCGGTCAGTGTCGCCTCGATGCGGCTCTGGGTGCGAATGACGTCGCCGATGACCTCGTGACGCTGCTCGAGCGGCAGATCCAGGGTGGACAGCACCTCCAGGTTGGTGCGCATGGCGGTCAACGGGGTGCGCAGCTCGTGGGAGGCGACCGCGGCGAAGTCGCGGGCCGATTCGAGCGCGGCCTTGGTGCGCTGCTGCTCCTTGCCGATGCGGGCCAGAATTCCCTCGACCGCTTCGGCGATCTCCACGGCCTCGCGCACGCCGCGAACCTGAACCTCGTCGGGGCTCGACTGGGCGTTGATCGCGCGGGCCTGTTGGGCCAGCAGCAGGAATGGATTGACCATGATCAACGAGATCACCCAGCCCACGACGACGGTGCCGCCGATCACGCTGGCACAGATCAGCAGCACCCGTAGGTGCAGTTCGTTGATCCGGTGCTGAGCTTCGGCCAGCGGAGCGGCCAGCGCGATGGAGGCGGGGCCCGCCGTGAAGGTGCGGACGCGGTACTGCACCCCGTTGATGGTGGTGTTGGCGTAGCCGTCGGGAAGCCGGGGCAACACGATGCTGTTGGGCACCGACACGGTCACGCCGCCGATGCGGGCGGTGCGCACCAGGTTGCCATCCGGCGCGGGGCGGTCCGGGTTGGTGTGCTCCGCGTTGTTGAGCAGGCTGCTGATGTCACCCAGGCTGCTGACCGAATCGAGCCGCCGATCGAGCTGGCTGTATTGATCGTTGGTCACCCCCACCCACACCCAGGTGCCCAGCAGCACAACGAGGGTCATCACCGATATGGCGGCGACGATGACGATCGTGCGCAGCGACAGCACCCGCATGGGCAGCTGCACGCGCGGTAGGACGCGGATGTCAGGCTCCTTCGGTGGTGCTGATCGTTGGTCAACCAACCTGAGTACAACCCTCACAGCAGTACCGGTCCGGCGCGATCAAGCGCGGTGGCGTTTCGCAAGAATTTAACGCCAGCCGCCTCGCCACCTCCTCCGCCACGTGCTTGAACCCGCCCAATTTTGCCGTGACCAGGGTGAGTGAGTACTCTCTCACCATGCTCGCCTCCGGCCGTGACCGACTGCTGTCGGCGGCGCTGCGGCTCTTTGCCGCCAAGGGCTACGCGGCGACGTCGGTGGCCGACATCCAGCGGGAATCGGGCCTGGCGCCCGGCTCGGGCGCGCTCTACAAGCACTTCGGCTCCAAGCGCGAGCTTCTCGAGGCGGCGGTGGCGCACCGCATCGACAGCATCGTGGCCGCGCGAGAGGAATACGACGCTGGACAACCGGGCAGCGTTGAGCGGGCGGTGCGCATCGCCGGCGAGCTGATCTGGAGCAACCTCAAACAGAGCGAAGATCTGCTCAAGGTCATGCTGCGTGAACCCGACGAGCTCGGTGATCTCGACGAAAAAACGTGGCAGGTCATCACCGACAACGCCTACCAACGCTTCGCCGACGAACTGTCGGCATTAAACCGGTCCGGCCGCACCAGCATTCCCGATCCCGAAGCGGCCGCGGCGGTCGCGATCGGATCGCTGTCGTACGCCGCGACTCTGCAGGCCCTCACCGGCCGCCTGCCCGGAAACACCGATGAAGAGCGATATTTCGAGGCGTGGGTCAACCAAACGGTCAGCGTTCTCAGCCAATACCGAAACCGTTAATACGCAACCTATTTCAGGAGCACAGCTGTGACATTTTCACTGCAACTGTCCGACGACGTGATCGAGGTGCGCGACTGGGTGCACAAGTTCGCGGCCGACATCATCCGGCCGGCCGCGGCCGAGTGGGACGAACGGGAGGAAACGCCGTGGCCGGTGATCCAAGAAGCCGCAAAGGTCGGCCTGTATTCCCCCGACTTCTTCGCGCAGCAGGCGGCCGAGCCCACCGGCCTGGGCATGCTGACCGCGTTCGAGGAGATGTTCTGGGGTGACGCGGGCATCGCGCTGTCCATCATGGGCACCGGCCTGGCCGCAGCGGCGTTGGGGGGCAACGGAACTCCCGAACAGCTGGGGCGCTGGCTGCCCGAAATGTTCGGTACGGCCGACGAGCCCAAGCTCGGCGCCTTCTGCTCGTCGGAGCCCGACGCGGGTTCTGATGTCGGCGGCATCCGCACCCGCGCTCGCTTCGACGAGGCGACCAACGAGTGGGTGCTCAACGGCACCAAGACCTGGGCCACCAACGGCGGCATCGCCAACGTGCACATCGTGGTGGCCTCCGTCTATCCCGAACTCGGCACCCGCGGGCAGGCCAGCTTCGTCATCGGGCCGGACACCAAAGGTCTTGCGCAGGGCCAGAAATTCAAGAAGCACGGCATTCGGGCGTCGCACACCGCCGAGGTGGTGCTCGACAACGTCCGCCTGCCCGAGGACGCCATCCTCGGCGGCCGGGAGAAATTCGAGGCGCGGATCGCCCGGGTCAAGTCCGGTGCCTCCACGGGTGGCCAGGCGGCCATGAAGACCTTCGAGCGCACCCGGCCCACCGTCGGGGCGATGGCCGTCGGCGTGGCGCGGGCCGCTTACGAGTACGCACTCGACTATGCCTGCCAGCGTGAGCAATTCGGCCGCAAGATCGGCGAATTCCAAGCGGTGGCGTTCAAGCTGGCGGACATGAAGAGCCGCATCGACGCGGCCCGCCTGCTGGTGTGGCGGGCCGGCTGGATGGCGCGCAACAACCAGAACTTCGACTCGGCGGAGGGCTCGATGGCCAAGCTGATCGCGAGCGAGGCCGCGGTCTACGTCACCGACGAGGCCATCCAGATCCTTGGTGGCAACGGCTACACCCGCGACTACCCCGTGGAGCGCATGCACCGCGACGCGAAGATCTTCACGATCTTCGAGGGCACCAGTGAGATCCAGCGGTTGGTGATTTCGCGGGCGGTGACCGGGCTGCCGATCCGTTAGCAGGCGCGCAATTCGGGTGACCCGACGCGCAGGGCGCGTCATGATGGCCGAATGACCACCGAGATCCGGGTCCTGGACACCGACGACGACCTGGTCGCCGCGGCTCAACTGTTCCGCACCGCGATGGTGGGCCTGCCGCCCGTGCAGAACCTGCCGCCCGGCCAGATCACCAAGCTGTTCGAGCCCGGGCGCACCGTCGGCGCGTTCGTCGACGGACAACTCGTCGGCACCGCGGATGCTGTGACGAGCAGCCTGACACTTCCAGGCGGAGCCGCCGTGGGCCACGCCGCGGTAACCCACATCGGCGTCTTGCCGTCGTTCACCCGGCGGGGGGTCGCCACCGAATTGATCCGTCACCAGCTCCGCGACGTCGCGGCGCGTGGCGAGGTCGTCGCGTCGCTGCGGGCGTCGGAGGCCACCATCTATGAGCGGTATGGCTACGGGGTGGCGAGTCGCTTCCAGAGCGTGGAGGTTACGACCGCGCGGGCGGCGTTTCGCCCCGGGGTCGGCCCGGGTGGCCCGGTGCGGTTGCTCGGCACGGCCGAAGTCTGGGACATTCTGCCCCGCGTCTACGACGCCAACCGCCCGTCGCGTCCCGGAACCATCGACCGCCCTGGGGTGTGGTGGGAGAGCACGCGGCGCCGAGCCGAATCCTCCTCGGGGGCTTGGTATGTCGCCGCACATGGCGAACCGGGCGCCGAGACCGGTTTCGCCCGCTACCGGCCGATCGGCACCGAAAATTGGTTCGTCAGCGACCAACGCACCGTCGTGGTCGAGGATTTCTTCGCGCCGTCCGCCGACGCCTATCTCGGGTTGCTGCGTTTTCTGCTCGGCCTGGATCTAGTTGACCGAGTGCAGTTTTGGATGCTGCCGATCGACGACGTGTTGCCGTGGCTGTTCGTCGATTGTCGGGCGGCGAAGGTCACCGCTGTGCACGACGAAACGTGGCTGCGAGTCATCGATGTCCCGCGTGCGCTGACGGCACGATCCTATGTCGGCGGCGGGACGGTGACTATCGCGGTGAATGACCCATTGCTGTCGACGAATTCGGTGAGCTTCTCGATCAGCGGCGCCGGCGCCGAACCGACAAGCCGGCACGCCGACATCCGCGTCGGGATCGCGGGGCTTGGGGCCGCGCTGCTCGGCGGCACGAGCTGGCGCAGCCTTACCGCGGCCGGGCTGGCCCGCGCCGACGATCCGGTGGCGCTGAATGTGGCCGATGAACTGTTCGCGGTGCCCGAAGCGCCGCATGCCGGGACGTTCTTCTGAGCGGAGCCGGCGCACGGCTGCGGTCATCGGGACGTTTCCGACCTCTGCATCACCAGACGTACACCGGCCGCGACCAGATCGGGCTGGTGGATCTGGATGAAATGGTCGCTGCCGGTCGCGATCAGGTGCGGTGTCTGCGGGCGCAGCGCAATCAGATCCGCCGATGCCTCTCGCCACGCCTGCTCCAATTTCCCGCTCTGCTCCGGCGAGACGGTGCCGGGAACCGCAAACGGTTCAGTCCTGGTCAGCACGACGGCGGGGACCGCCGGTAAGGCGGGGGCCGCGCCGACCTGGGCGACGCTCTTGTCGATGTCGATCTCCTCAAACGACGGCGCATTCGCGAACTGGGGCAACGGCTGGTCCAACGCCTGGCGGTAGGTCGGCCAGTCCGATCCCATCAGGTCCGGTATCTCGACCGGAAAGGCGTCGACGAACGCCAGCGCCCGCACCTGGTCGGGATATGTTTGGGCGTACAGCCGAATGAACAGCCCGCCCAGCGAGTGCCCGACCAGGACGTACGGGCCGGGAAGACGGGCGGCGGCGAGTAGCGCATGCAGATCCTGGACAACGTCTTGGGCGCTGCGTGGCATCGCCACCGGCGAACTGCGGTCGGTGATGCTGGGTGGATCGGCATAGCGCAGGGTGCCGGGCCGGTCGTAGGCGCAGACGCGGTGGTCCGCGGCCAGCGACGGCAGCACGGCCGGACCCGTTGCCGGCGCAGCGGTGTCGGACTGACTCCACGGATCCGAGGAGTTGTGATATCCCGACTCCAAAATGACTGTGGGCCCGCCCTTTCCGAGGCACTTGAGATACAGGTGCCGGCCGTTGCCGATGTCGATAGGGCCCGCGAACTCGCCGCCTGCGGCCGGCGAGCTGGGGTTGTGCGCCGGTGCGGCGCATCCCACCAGCCCGATCAGCGCGAGAGTCGACAGACATCGGCGAACGCCCGCGGCGGCACGCTTCGGATAGGCCGCGCTTCTCAAGTTCTCCCGCACTGCACGCATCGCGTTATTGTGCGGGTAAGCCGGCCCCACGTGAAAACATTGGCGCCAATATGAAAGCGGCCGGCCCTTACCGGTCCCGCCGGGAAGGAGTCGCCCAACGTGGCCAGCGCGCGCGGAGCAGCCCTGTGGGTCGTGGCGGCCATCGGTTACCTGGTCCTCGAGGCGGTCGCCGCGGCGGGCTTCGAGCCCGCCTACAGCTATGCCCGCGACTACATCAGCGATCTCGGCCTCCCCAGCGGCAGGCTGGTCCGCGGACGGACGGTCTACTCACCACGGGGGTATTTGATACACGCGGCGTTCTATTTGCAGGGCATCCTGTTCCTGCTCGGCGCGTCACTGATCGTGGGGGTGCCCGACAACCGAAGGGCCAGGGTGTTTTTGGGTGTCGTCGCCGGGAATGCTGTCGGTAACGTCGTGATCGGTACGGTGCACAGCGGCACGGTGCACGTCGACGGCGCCGCGCTGGCGATTCTTGGGGGCAACGCCGCCATCTTGACCGGACCCGATGCGATCGCGGCACTCGCCGAGTGCCGTTGGTACCGCTTGGCTTCCAAAGTGCTTGCGGCCCTAGGGTTTTCTTCCATCGCTATGCTGATGGTCGATTCCGCGACGGCGAAGACGGTGCTGCTGCCCGGCGGCGTATGGGAGCGCGGCAGCGTGTACTCGATCATCGCCTGGCAGTTGCTCACCGCAGGTTGCCTGCTGACGCGAACTACCCGCGCCGCCGCGCGATCCGGGTCTCCGCGGCCCCCGAGGGCCCATCAGTGAGCTTGCCCAAGCAGGCCAGCAGCGCGATGGCCAACGGCATCACGGTCGGTGCGGCCGCCGTCAGCCGTGCGGTGCCTCGGAGATCTTGGTGTCGGGCTTGCCGAGTGTCTGGCAGTACGTCATCGCCGAAAGCCGCGTTGCGGAGATCTCCACATTGCTCGGGTCGGCGCCGTTCTTGTCCTTGAGCATCTTGCTGACTTCGTCGTTCTGCTTCTTCTCGTCCTGGGTGGTGAAATCTTTGCACTTCGTGTCGCCACCGGTGTTGATGACCTGTGAGGCCGAACACGCGCTGGACAGCAAGACGGAGATCGCGATCGTGGCTGCCGCAATGTACTTCATCATTTGCCTTCCTGGGTGCGAGTAGTGGTATCAGTAGACCAAATCGCCTGATTTCAAACCCCGAAGCGAGCCCCGCACCGGTGATCGCCGTGTTTGCAGGCGGGCGCCGGGCCGGCGGTGTCGCGCCGACGCAGCGATGCGATCACCCCCAGCGGGAATAACAGCCCCGGTGGCGTCGCGTTCTATCATCGTCGGTCGGCCACGCACACACCTCGAGTTTGGGAATGGAGAACCTTCGTGACCTCGTCGAATGTGCGCACCGGCAACGATGGCATCAAGCGGTCGGCGGGCGAGCCCGCGGGCGACCGGGCGCTGTTTGCCAGCGTGTTGGCACTGCTGCTGGCCACCGGGTGGGTCGCCAATCACTTCGTCGGGTTGATGCCGGTGATCAGTGACAGCGAGCACCTCAGCACGGCCACGCTCGACGGGATCTTCGGCATCTACGCCGTCGGGCTGTTGCCGGGGTTGCTCGTCGGTGGCCGCGTGTCGGACTCGCTCGGGCGCCGGTCGGTCGCGGTGACGGGTTCGGCCGCCGCGCTGGTGGGCACGGCGGTGATGCTGCTGTCCCAGCACACGGGCGCCCTGCTGCTGGGTCGGCTGGTCGTCGGGATCGGTGTGGGCCTCGCCATCAGTTCGTGCACCGCGTGGGCATCGGATCTGCGCGGCCCCGCCGGTGCCGCAACCGCCGGGGCGGTGCTGACGGCCGGTTTCGCCCTCGGCCCGTTCGCCGGCGGGTTCATTGTGTGGGCCGGACGATCCGGCATCGGAGTCTCCTTCGGTGTGGCCGCAGCCATTCTCATGTTGGCGACGTTCGCGGTCGTCGGCGCGGCCCGACGCACCGAAGCGGCGGCGCCGGCCACGAACGACGACTCGGGCCGGACCGCCCCGGCCGCACCCGCGGGGCGAGCATTCAGCCGGGCGCTGAGCTGGGCCATGCCGCTTGCGCCGTGGGTATATGCCTCGGCGACACTGGGATTCGTCACGATCCCCACCCGGCTACACACCGCGCTCGCGGCTCCGATGGCGGCGGGCACGGCCACCCTGCTCGTCAACGGTGTCAGCGGTGTCGTTCAGGTACTGGCCCGCGCGCTGCGGTGGGGGCCCCAGGCCGGTACTGCGGGTGCGGTGCTGGCCGCGTTCGGCTACGCGGTGGCCGCGATGGCGCCGCCCACTCTGAGCCCGGCATTGGGGTTCCCCCTCCTGCTTGTCCTCGGCTGCGCCTCGGGTCTCTGCCTGCGCGAAGGATTGATCGACCTGGAGGCCGCGGCCCCACCGCACCTGCGCGGCGCCCTGACCGGAGTGTTCTATGTCGTCACGTATGTCGGCTTCGCGCTTCCGCTGATCTTGGCCACCGTCGGCTCCGCGGCCTCGGTGGTGATCCTTTCCGCGATGGCACTGCTTGCCTCGGCGGCAGCGGTAACCAGAGCGGTGCGGCTACGCCGGGATAGCCACCGGCAACACTGAATTGGCGCCACCGGCGATCAAACGAGTTCGCGCAGCGTCTCGATCAGCTTGACCCGTTCGCCCGTGGTGGATGCGATGGGTGCCACGTTGAGGGTGGTTACCCCCGCCTCACGGAACGCCGCCAGACGTTCCTTGACGAACTCGCGGCTACCGATCAGGTTGACGTTTCGCACCAGATCATCGGGCACGACCTTGGCGGCGCCGTCTTTGTCACCGGCCAGATACAGCTCCTGAATCCGGTCGGCTTGGGGACCGTAGCCGTATTTGGTGGCCAGGGCGTGGTAGAAATTCTTACCCTTGGCGCCCATTCCGCCGATGTAGAGCGCCAGGTGCGGCTTGACGAATTCCCTTAGCGGCTCGACATTTTCGCCGATCGCCAGCACGGGTCCGGCGTAGATGTCGAGGTCGCCGAGGTCGGGATCGCGCTTGGCCCGGCCGGCGGCCAGGGCATCCCCCCACACCTGGTGCGCCCGCTCCGGCAGATAGAAGATGGGTTGCCAGCCCTCGGCGATCTCGGCCGCCAGTTCGACGTTCTTCGGCCCCAGCGCGGCAACCAGTATCGGAATGCGCTCGCGGACAGGCTGATTGATCAGCTTGAGCGGCTTGCCCAGCCCGGTTCCCCGGTCGGCGGGCAGCGGGATCGTGTAGTGCTTGCCCCGGTGTTGCACGGTCTCGCGCCGCCACACCTGGCGGCAGATGTCGATGACCTCGCGGGTCCGCCCGATCGGCGCGTCGTAGGGAACACCGTGGAAGCCCTCGATGACCTGTGGGCCGGAGGCGCCCAGGCCGAGGGTGAACCGGCCGTCGGAGACGTAGTCCAGGCCGGCTGCGGTCATCGCGGTCAGGGTGGGCGTGCGGGTGTAGAGCTGCAGAATGCCCGAGGCGAGCCCTACCCGTTCGGTGCTCGCGGCCAGATAGCCCAGCGCGCTCACCGCGTCGAACGAATACGCCTCGGGGACAAAGACTATGTCCAATCCGGCCTTTTCCAGATCGGCCACTTCGGCGGCCACGTCCTTGAAACCGCCGGCATAATTGACGCTCAGTCCAATCCGCATGGTCATTACTTCTACGCGGTACCGGATTGATTGGCCAATTCGAGCGCCTCCTCCTGGATGCGCCCGAACTGCGCGCCCATCGCTTCGGACAGTGCCGTCGCGCCCGACAACGGCCGCACCATCACCATGAAGTCGTCGATGAGACCGTCGTCGTCGAAGTGCAGGAAGTCACAGCCGGTGATCTTCACCCCCGGCGCCCCGGCGATACCGGTCTCGAACACGAAGGCGTGATCGCGACCGCCGGGGTCGTGGATCTCGCGGACGTAGCGGAAGTCTTCGAAGATTCGCAATACACCTCGCAGGATCGCGGCGGTGATCGGCTTGCCGACATAGGGCTTGAACGCCACCGGGCTGGTGAAGACCACGCCGTCGGCCAACATCGCCTGGATGCCCTTCTCATCGCGCTCTTCGACGGCTTTGCGGAACGGGTGCATCGCGACCTCGCATAGTCAACTAGTTGAGTAGGTGGATTAGACGCTAGGTCGCGCGGCGTTCGATGTCCAGAGTGCGATTGGTCACTTTGTTGAATAATCGCGCGTTATAGTATCGACCGATGTCGCTGCGTGACGCGGTGTTGGCCGCCCTCCTCGAGGGCGAATCGTCCGGATACGACCTGGCGAAAGAATTCGACGCCTCGGTCGCCAACTTCTGGCCGGCCACCCCGCAACAGCTGTATCGCGAACTCGACCGGCTGGCCGGGCAAGGCCTCATCCAGGCCCGCGTCGTGCGGCAGGAACGCCGGCCCAACAAGCGCATGTTCTCGCTGACCGAGGCCGGGCGTGACGCGATCCGGCAGTTCACGGCCAAGGCGCCGAAGCCGTCCGTCATCCGCGACGAATTGCTGGTCAAGGTCCAAGCCAGCGACGCCGGAGACCTCGACGCGGTCCGCGGATTCGTTCGCGAACGGCTGGACTGGGCAGTGGCCAAAGTGCAGCGCTACGAACGGCTGCGGGAGCGCGTGCTCGACGGGCGCACCGAGGACGAGTACCTTACCGAGTCCGAGCGAGTCGGCCCTTACCTGACGCTGATGCGCGGAATCTCGTTCGAGGAGGAGAACATTCGATGGGCCGAACGCGCGCTGGACATCGTCGAACGTCGTCTGACGGCCGGCGGTGCGCGCGCCGGGCGTTCACGGCGCCGGGCTGCTCCCCGCCGGTGAGTTCGCGAAGGGATTCAGCGGTCGCCGCCGAACGCGACGCTAGTCTGAGGAATGGCCGAATACCGATCGCCCTCGACCGGCCGGGCAATACGCGCCGTTTTATTCGATACCTTTGGAACGGTCGTCGACTGGCGTTCCGGAATCGCCGCCTCAGTGCGCGACTTCGCGCGGCGCCACCGTCTCAGCATCGACCCCGGGGAGTTCGCGCTGGAATGGCGGAGCAGGTACCTGCCCTCGATGTCCGAGATCCTTTCGGGCCGTCGCGAATTCGTGTCGCTGGACGTACTGCACAAAGAAAACCTGCTTGCGTCGTTCGAGAAGTTCTCCATCGCTGCCGAAGCGCTGCCGGGTGCCGAGGTGGAGGCGCTGGCCCGGTCGTGGCGCTGGCTGCCGCCGTGGCCGGATAGCGTCGACGGGATTGCGGCCATGAAGCGGCACGTCATCGTCGGGCCGCTGTCCAACGGGAACACCGGGCTGCTGGTCGATATGGCGAAATACGCCGGTCTGCCATGGGATGTGGTGCTCGGTTCCGATGTCGGCAAAACCTACAAGCCCGATCCGCGCGCCTACCAAACCCCCGCACGTCTGCTCGGTCTGGAACCGGGTGAAGTGATGCTGGTGGCCGCGCATCCCACCGATCTCGAGGCGGCCCAGAACAGCGGCCTGGCCACCGGTTTCGTCTCCCGGCCGCAGGAATACGGGCTCAGCGGCGATCCATACCCCGAACCCACCGGCGCCTTCGACGTCTCGGGCGCATCGCTAATCGAGTTGGCCAACTTGCTGTTCGGTGCGCTTGGCCAACGCTAGCTACTTCCACGCAAAAACCGGCTGTTCCAACTCGTCGACCGGATCGGTTCGCCCTTCCAGACACAGCCAACGCAGCTGCAGCAGTACGGCGCCGGTCGGCGCGTGAATGAGGTCGTTTCCCAGCGGGATCTGCACCACCGGTCGCGGGCTCTCCGGAATCGTGATGAACCGTGGCGAGTCGTCACGCTGCAGTTCGTGTAGGCCGACCCGATAAACGGCCACCACCTCGTCGGGCGCGGGGCAAAGCTCCAGCCGCCCTCCTCCCCACAGCACGACGGGGGTGATCACGTACCCGGATCGGGTGGGATAGTCGTCGAGCAACCCGAGCACGGTCGAATCGGACAGCTCGACGCCGACCTCCTCAAGCAGTTCCCGCCGCGCCGCGTCGACCGCCGTCTCGCCCGGATCGAGGCGCCCGCCCGGTAGCGCCCACTGCGCCGCGTGCGAACTGAGACGAGATGCCCTGCGGCACAGTAAAAACGCGGCGCCGCCGGATACGTCGACCATGCGCCCGTCCAGATGGGCGGCGGGCACCGGACGTCCGGCATTCCACTCGTCGACCGACACCGGATCGACCCGGTCCTCCCCGACTTCGGAATCGACCAGTACCACCGCGACGGCGGCGTGCCGCTTCGTCGGATCGGTGACAACGCGGCGGTGGTGGCCGGCCAGATTGTTCCGGATCCGCTCACGCAAAGGCTGGTCATAAGGGATGGTCACCACTCGAGCCTAAGCTGAGGCGCTGCCGATGCCGCACGTCCGTGCTTGGTCGCGGCCGGCCCCAGTGGTTAACTGCCAGCATGCGACGACAACCCGTGCTGGCCCGACGTTTTTTCGATCGCTACGAACCGGTGCACGCGGTGACGTACTTCGCACCGGAAGCGCGGGCCGCACTGGACGCACTGGGTTACCGGGGCTTCTGGATGGGCTATTTCGCCGCGCGGTCGGCGCCGTTGGGCGTGGTGCCCAGGGAAGTGGTCGCCGCGGTCTTCTACAACTTCGCGCCCCAACGGGTGGCCAAGGCGCTGCCGGCGGCATGGGAGATCGCGGGTCCGCAGGCCGCGTTGGAGGCTCGGCAAGAGTCCGCGGTGGCGGCGCTACGCCGTTATGGCCTGGGCTCGGACGACGAAAACGTCCGCGTTGCAGCCGAACTCGCGGGCCGGGCGGCCCGCAGCGCGCCCCTCGATGCGCGGCCGCTGTTCGCCGCGAATGTGGCGCTGCCCTGGCCGGACGATCCGCTGTCCGCCCTCTGGCACGCCACCACGCTGCTGCGCGAACAGCGTGGCGACGCGCACGTGGCGGTGCTGGCCGCGGCCGGCGTCTCCGGCCGAGAATCCAACGTCTTACATGCCGCGGCGGGCAACGTCGCTCGCGACTACATCGCCCGCACCCGTGACTACGACGAGACGTCCTGGCGCGAACATGAACACGCGCTCGCCGAGCGGGGGCTGCTCAACGACGACGGAACGCTGACCGCGGCGGGACGGCAAGTGAAGGACCACATCGAGTTGACGACCGACACGCTGGCCCTGTCCGCACTCGATGCCCTCAGCGACGACGAGGTGGAGACACTGTTCGGGGCGCTCACCCCCATCACCCGCGCCGTGGTGGCGGGCGGCGACGTTCCGGCTCTCACCCCAATGACGTTGCGCCGCGATGAATTACACGATGGCGCCGCGCATCTGGTGGACCGATGAGCGGCCAGCGCGTGCCCGGCGGTGTCGTGCACAAATTGCCTGCGGATCTGCGCGAGTCGCTGATCGGCAACGCCGCCGCGCTCGCCGCCTGGAAGGACATCACGCCGCTGGCCCGAAACGAGTTCATCTGTTGGGTCGAGGATGCCAAGCAGCAGGCGACCCGGGAGCGCCGCATCCGCCGGACCCAGGAGGAGTTGGAGGAGGGCAAGCGCCGGCCCTGCTGCTGGCCGGGCTGCAAACACCGCGAGCGCACCGGAAAGTGAATGCGCACCGGCGAGTGTCGGCTCAGGCCGCGCCGGTTGGAACCGCCTGGCCGTCAGGGAAATCCATCGGCGGCGCCTCGCCATGCCCCGAACCCCGGTAGGCCACCGCCGTAGCCAGCGCCGTTCCATCCTCGATAGTGCCCACCACAACGACCTTGTCATTGACCGCGAAATGTGGTGCGGCGGTAATGGGTTGACGCGCGCCGCGGGTGACAACCGTGGTGTCCGGGGTGAAGCGATAGGTCTGGATATGCCCGTCGGCGCCGCGCATGGTCACCGAGTCCGCCGACACGGCCATCACGGTGCCTTCCTGACTTATCGGCTGCGAGGCGGCCGGCGGTTCGAGATCGGCAGCGACGGCGCGCTTCTCGGACTGCGGTCCGTTGAGTACCAGCGCCATTACGCAGGCGGCACCCAGCAGCGACGCGGAGACGATTTCGCATACCGAGGCTGCGCCGGACAGCCCGCGCCGGCGACCACGATGGGTCGGCGTCGGCGTATGCTCCGGCGAATCCGGCATGCGGTGTTTGGCGCTCACGGTCAGTCCTCCCAGCGGCGTTACACCGAGGAACACCGGCGCGCACCGAATCAGGTTGTTGCCGTGGAATTACCCGCAGAATTGGACCGGTAAACCGCACCCCGGCCAACCGGGAAGCCCGATCGGCCGGCCGCGGCAGTTGCCGTCAGCCCTTGGTCAGGGTGAACTGTGCGACGTCGGTGTAGCCCTCACGGAACAGGTCGGCGCAACCCGTCAGGTACTTCATGTACCGGTCGTAGACCTCTTCGGACTGGATCGCGATGGCCTCGTCCCGGTGCGCCTCGAGCGCGGCCGACCAGGTGTCCAGGGTGCGGGCGTAGTGCAGGCGCAGCGGCTGGATCAGCTTCACACCGAAGCCCGCGCGCTCCGCGTGCTCCACCACGCCCTTGGCCTGTGGCAGGTCTCCGCCCGGGAAGATCTCGTCCATGATGAACTTCATGAAGCGCAGCTTGGTCATCGTGATGGGCAGCCCGCGCTCGGCGAACTCCTCGTCGCTGGGCTTGATGATGGTGTGCAGCATCATGACGCCGTCGGCCGGCAGCGCCTCATAGGCCATTTTGAAGAAGTCGGGGTAGCGGTCGCGTCCGAAGTGCTCGAAGGCGCCGATCGACACGATCCGGTCGACCTTTTCGTCGAACTGCTCCCAGCCCTGCAGCAGCACCCGCTTGGACCGCTGCGAGGGATGGCTGTCAAGACGGCGCTGCACGTGCGCCTGTTGATTGCGGCTGAGCGTGAGGCCGACGACGTTGACGTCGTAGTTCTCGAGGCCACGGACGATCGTGGTGCCCCACCCGCATCCGATGTCGAGCAAGGTCATGCCCGGTTGCAGCCCAAGCTTGCCCAGGGAGAGATCGACCTTGGCGTACTGCGCCTCTTCCAGCGTCATATCGTCGCGCTCGAAATAGGCGCAGCTATAAGTGCGCGTCGGGTCTAGGAACAGCGCGAAGAACTCGTCGGACAGGTCGTAGTGCGCTTGTACGTCCTCGAAATGCGGTTCCAAGCTGACGGCATCGCCGGGTTTTTCGGACAAGGCACAACCTCTGACTGATTCTTCTTGATTCGGGTGCGATCGAAGCTGATCGCCTGACTGACGCACCAGTGTATCCGCCCGGACGTCAGCGCCCTCCCGGCGAGTTCCTGTTCAGGGCCACAGCGCCGATGGAAGGGGCGTTGTTGCCGGCGCACTCGAGCGAGTGGTCACGCAGAGGGCGCACGCGGTTGACGGATCCCGCGTCGAGTTGTTACCTCAGCTGGTGAACCGGGTAAGCCCGGCTGACCGGCGTTCCGAGAGGCGGGATTCTGAAGATGGCAGACATCACCATGCTGATCCTTGCCGACCACGAGTGGTTTCGGGAACAGTTCGCGCGACTGGACGATCTGCAGGCCCGCCGCCCCGACGACCCGACCGCCCTCAACCGGGTGTGGCGCCCGCTCGCTGACAAGCTGGACGTGCACGCCTACATCGAAGAAAAGATCTTCTACCCGCAGCTGCTCAAACGCGGGGGTGACGACGCCGAAGGCGAGACCCTCGACGCGATCGGCGATCACAACGACATCCGCGACGGCGTGCGCGACGCCAACGCCGCCGCACTCGGCAGCCAGGAGTGGTGGGCAGCCGTCGGGCGGACCCGGGTGGCCAACGACGATCACATGGGCGAGGAGGAGCGAGAGGGGCTGTCGGATTTTCGGCGCAACGCGCCCATCGGGCTTCGCGAAGCCCTCGGACGTCAATACAGCGAGTTCATGGCCGAGCACCCCACCACCGAGGGCCTGTTGATCACCGATCGTGACCCGCAGCGCTACGTCGAACAGTTCGAGGAGCCGACGCCGGCCAAACCCGCCGATTTCTCGCTGCGCATCGGGAGCCTCAAAGGGCAATGACCTCGCCCGGCTCGAGCTGACGTGACGCGAATAACCAACCCCGGCTCGGGCTGCGAGGCGATGCCGTCGACGACGGCGCCACCGAGGCGCACCTAGCTGGCTTTTCCTGACGCAATCACATCCGCCTACGGCCTCGCCGCAACATCGCGGCGACCTGCGGGTGGCCCCTCAGCACGCCCGAACACCCGACCCCGCTGGTTCCTCCCGGGAACGTTTCGGGTAAGCCATCATCCGATGGGTACTCCACGCCGCCGCCGGAGGAAATGGGCACGTAAAGACATCAGGGTCGCCGATCCGGCTATGCGCCAAACCATCATGGGCACCGCGATCGGCAACTTCATGGAGTGGTACGACTTCGGCGTCTACGGCTATATCGCCACCACGATCGCCCAGGTGTTTTATCCCGGCAAGAGCGTCAGCGGCGTTCACCTCATCGCGACCTTCGGCACGCTGGCGGCCGCGTTCGTCGTGCGCCCGCTCGGCGGATTCATTTTCGGGCCGCTGGGCGACCGGATCGGACGGCACCGAGTGCTGGTCGTCACCATCCTCATGATGACGGTGAGCACCACCATGACCGGCCTGTTGCCCACCTACGGCACCATCGGCATCTGGGCGCCGATCCTGCTCGTCGTCGCACGAATCTTCCAGGGCCTGTCGACCGGCGGCGAATATGTCGGCGCGATGACCTATCTCGTCGAGCAGGCCCCGGACCACAAACGCGGCAAGATGGTCGGCTTCTTGCCAATGGGCAACCTGGTCGGATTCGTCCTTGCCGGGTTGCTGGTGACCGGTTTGCAGACCTGGCTGCCGGACGACGCCATGCTGACGTACGGCTGGCGGATTCCTTTGCTGCTGGGCTTTCCCTTCGGCCTGGTCGCCCTGTACTTGCGCCTTCGGCTCAAGGAGTCCTCCGCCTACCAGAGCGCGAACGACGCCGCGCCCCCCTCCGGCGGCCAAGGCGGGCAGCAGATTCTGCGCACGGTGGCGGCCCAGTGGCGCCCGATGCTGATCTGCGCGGCGCTGGTGCTGACCTCCCAGGTCGCCGACTTCATGCTCACCGGGTACCTGCCGACCTACCTCCGGCTCTTCGTCCGGGTGGGGCACACCGCGGGACTGGTCATGATCGTGTCGACGCTGGCGATCCTGATGGTCACCGTGGTGCTCGTCGCCGGCTTGTCCGACCGCATCGGCGTCAAACCCATCATGTGGACCGGCTGCGGGCTGCTGATCGGGGCCTCCGTCCCGGCGTTCCTGCTCATCCGCTTCGGCGGCTGGTACCCGGTGATCTTCATCGGCGTGCTGTTGATCGGCCTGATGGAACTGTGCTTCGACAGCACCGGACCGGCCACGCTGCCGGCGTTGTTTCCCACCAACGTGCGCTACGGGGCGCTGGCGATTTCGTACAACATCTCGATCTCGCTGGTCGGCGGTATCACCCCGCTGATCGCCCAGGCGCTGGTATCCGCCACCGGCAACGTGATGGTGCCGGCTTACATGCTGATCTTCGCTGGCGTGGTGGGAGCCATCACGCTGCTGTTCACCCCGGAAGTCGCCCGCAAGCCGTTGCCGGGCTCCGGGCCTGCCGTCGAAACCGAGCGGGAGGCTCGCGCGCTCGCCGAGGGCGTCGGCTAGCGGGCCATCCGGCGAGACTTCCGCTGTTCGACGCTGGATTCATCTGGCGGAAGCGGGCTATCCCTGGGAGGTGAGGACCCGGTTTCCACCAGCAGCTGGACACGCTGACCGACCAGCTCGCCGAAATGTGCTCGATTGCCGCCGAGGCGATCAAGCGGGCGAGTGAGGCCCTGCTGAAAGCCGATTTGACGACAGCCGAAAGCGTCATCGCCGGCCACCGGGACATCGTCGCTCTCGACGCCCATGTGGAGGACACCGCGTTCGTGTTGTTGGCGTTGCAGGCGCCGGTCGCCACCGACCTGCGCGCGGTCGTCAGCGCCATCCGGATCGCCGCGGACGCGCGACGGATGGTCGAGCTGGCCGTCCACATCGCCGAGATCGCCCGCCGCCGCCATCCCCATCCGGCCGTTTCCGTCGAGGTGCGGCCATACATCGCCGCCATGGGCGAGGCGGCCGAGGCATTGGCCCTCGGGGCGCGGCAGGTGCTGATGTCGCAAGATCCGCGCGGGGCCGCCCAGATTCGTCACGACGACGACGCGATGGACGAGCTGCACCAGCAACTGCTGGCGGTGCTGATGGATCCGGCCTGGGCGCAAGGAGTCGCCGCCGCCGTGGACGCCACGCTGTTGGGCCGCTTCTACGAACGCTTCGCCGACCACGCGGTCGAGATCGCGCGGCGGGTGATCTTCCAGGCGACGGGGCGCTAGCCGGGGCCCTGCGCCGCGTGGCTCAGCACCAACAACTCACCCGTGAGGGTTCCCTCCTCGAGCAGCCGCCCGATCCTGGAACTCTGACGTTCGGCCAGCTGCCAGGCTTCCGTGTGTCCGTGCCGGTCCCCGAGGACGCCCTCCACGGTGGCCACGCGCTCGTTCCACGTGTCGTCGATCGGCGGCAGGGCCGACGTGCCGAGCCACTGCTCGACATGGAGTGAGGCCGCGGAAAGTAGCTCACGCATCCGATTTGGCGTCGGAAAATGATTGCCTTCCAACGTGTTTGACGGCAACTCACGGTGCGCGACGAAAACCAGCAAGCCGATGCGCCCGCCCGGCCGTACGACGCGGCGCAACTCCGTGAGCAACGCGAATTGATCAGGCGTCGTGCACAACACGCCCAGCGACCAGGCGGCGTCGACACTCGCGTCCCTGATCGGCAGGGCCGATCCCAATGCGCACACCACCGGGAAGCCGAACAGTTCCCGCGCCGCGCGGCAAGCGCCCGTTTCGGGTTCGACGAGCACGGGCCGCACCGCGCCGGATCGGGCGGCGTACGCGGCAGGGCCCCCGACACCCGCGCCGGAATCCAGCAGCGTGGCGCCGGGCGTCAACTCCATCCGCTCGATGAGCCAGTCGAGCGCGGCCGGACTTCCGCTTCCCCGGCAGCCGGCAGGGAGGTGGTAGTCCGGCCCCAGCTCCGCCGCGACCTGCGCGGTCCATTCGGCGACGGTGTCGAACTCGGCCTTCATCGCGTCGGTCATCGGCGCCGCTCCTCCCCCTCGTTGCGGCCCCCTGCATCGTCGGCACGGGTCATGGCGCCTCCGCCCGGATCCGACGACCGACCTCTGCCTTGATCTCCGCGCCGACGCGAGGGCCCGACGCCGACGCCAGCCCCGAGACGTTGACACCCTCGATGCCCTCGATCGACAACAGCGCCCGCGCCTCGCTCACCGCCGCCGCGATCCCGGCGGCCACCGGATCCCGCGCCGTCAAAACCCGTTGCGTCACAGCGGGATCGAGCTCGAGTCCGGGCAAACCCTCCAGCACCGCCGCCGAAATGCTGTCGGTGAACACCGCGACCGCCGCGATCACCGGGATGGTCAGGCCGGCCGATCGCGCGGTCGTCATGAAGTCGGCGACCATGTCGGGAAACGGCACATGGTTCAGCACCGCCAGGCTCGCTCCGGCTCGCTGCTTCTCGACCAGGCGGGCCGGTCGGCGGTGCACGGGTGGAGCGGTGGGCGTCTCGGGTACCGCTGCGGCCATGCCGACCGAGGCGGCCAGCGACACCAGGCGCGGCCCGTCGAGGTCGAAGGTCTGCGTGACGTCTGGGCGCACGTCGTATCCGCGCCCGTCACCCGTCACGCACAGCACCGTGTCGACATCGATGCTGCGTAATCCCCTCAACTCCTGCTCGAGGACCACGCGGTTGCGGTCGCGGCAGGACAACGTGATCCAAGGCGTCACGCCGGCGTCGAGCAGCAACGACGCCATGAGCGTCGGTGGAAAATCTGGCTTGTTCTGATGCTCGCCGACCAGGACGGCGTCGCACCCGGGCGCGAGGATGGCTGCGGTTGCGGCGATGTCGTCGGGATCGAACGGGGTGGCACTGAAGTCGGTGAGCACCCGCGGAGCACTGGCGAGACGAGGGTTGGGGCGATGACCCGACCACGGCACCACGTCGTCGAACGCACACGGGCCAGCGCGCATCTCGCACTGTCCGTCCGGGCGCACGCCGCCGCACGGCCCGAACTCCATCCGCTTGGGACACTCCGACTCCGCCGGCATCGTCACCCCCTTGAGCGTCAATACCCACACCAATGCGCACGCAAGCGCTCTGACCCGTCGCGGTCCGAACGCCGATGGTGGATTAGCAAGTGGTTCCCGCGGCTAATACGAAAGGGGCGCGCGCTGGGCGCGCGGCACAGCGAGGGAATGGGAACGGCTATGGAACCGATATCACCGATGGACGCGTTGTTCCTCATCGGCGAGTCACGCGAACATCCGATGCACGTCGGCTCGTTGCAGCTCTTCGAACCCCCGGAGGACGCCGGCCCCCATTTCGTGCGCGAGGCGTACCAGGCGATGCTCGAGTGCACCGAAATCCAGCCGTCCTTCCGCAAACATCCCGCCTTCTTCGGCGGCATCACGAATGTCGCGTGGTCCTTGGACAAGGACGTCGAGCTCGACTACCACCTGCGCCGGTCCGCTCTGCCCGAACCCGGACGGGTCCGCGACTTGCTCGAGCTGGCGTCCCGGCTGCACGGCAGCCTGCTCGACCGGCACCGTCCGATGTGGGAGGCACATCTCGTCGAAGGTCTGCAGGACGGGCGCTATGCCGTCTACACGAAGTACCACCACTCCCTCATGGATGGCGTCTCGGCGCTACGCCTGATGCAGCGCGCCTTCACATCGGACCCCCACGACGACGAGGTGCGCGTGCCGTGGAGCCTCGGTCCGCGCAAACGCAGCGGGCACCGGCACCAGTCGTCGCTGTTTGACCGGGTCGGCCGCACCGCGGGGTCGGCGCTCGCCATGGCGCCCTCCACGCTCAAGCTCGCGCGCGCGGCGCTGCTCGAACAACAACTGACCCTGCCGTTTCGGGCGCCGCGCTCGATGTTCAACGTGCGGATCGGCGGCGCCCGGCGGGTTGCGGCCCAGTCCTACTCGCTGGAGCGCATCAAGGCGGTCAAGTCGGCTACCGGTGCGACGATCAACGACGTCGTGCTCGCGATGTCCGCCGGAGCCCTGCGCGCCTACCTCATCGATCAGAACGCCCTGCCGGACGCGCCCCTGACCGCCATGGTCCCCGTCAATCTGCGCAAGGACGACGACGATCGCGGCGGCAACAACGTCGGAACCTTCCTGTGCAATCTCGCGACCGACCTCGACGACCCGGCCAAGCGGCTCGAGACCATCAGCGCGTCCATCCGCGAGACCAAAGAGGTGTTCTGGCAGCTACCTCCGGTCCAGCAGCTGGCGCTGTCCGCCTTCAACATCGGGGGGCTGTTCTTCGGGCTGATCCCCGGCTACCTGTCCGCGGGATCGCCGCCGTTCAACATCGTCATCTCAAACGTATCGACCGGTAACCGCGACCAATTGTATTGGCGCGGAGCGCGATTGGACGGAAACTATCCTCTGTCGATCCCACTCGACGGCCAAGCGGTCAACATCACCGTCACCAACAACGCGGACAACCTCGACTTCGGTCTGGTCGGTTGCCGGCGCAGCGTCCCGCACCTGCAGCGGATGCTCGGCCACCTCGAGGCGGCGCTGAAGGACTTGGAACTCAGCGCGGGTATCTGAGATGCGTTGCATCGCTTGCCGTCCCAGCAGTCCGTGAAACCCGCCGGCGCCCCGTTGCTGCATCGGGCTGAAACCTGTTGTGGGGAATACCACCGTTCCTACTGTAAGGTCCACGGTAACCGACCGCATGCGGGAAGGGTGGACCCGTGCCAAGCACTACCGATACGCGCAACCAGTCACGGCCCGACATTGATCTGACCGACGGCGCCTTCTATGCGGGCGACTCCCGGCCCGTCTATCGGTGGATGCGCGAAAATGAACCGGTCTTTCGGGACCGCAACGGGCTGGCGGCCGCGGCGACCTACCAGGCGGTGATCGACGCCGAGCGTGCGCCCGAGATGTTCTCCAACGCCGGCGGTATCCGGCCGGACCAGGACGCGCCGCCGATGATGATCGCGATGGACGACCCGGCGCATCTGCTGCGGCGCAAGCTGGTCAACTCGGGCTTTACCCGCAAACGCGTCAAGGACAGGGAGCACTCGATCGCCGAGCTGTGCGATGCGCTGATCGACAACGTCTGCGAGCGGGGCGAATGCGACTTTGTCTGGGACCTCGCCGCTCCGCTTCCCATGGCGGTGATCGGCGACATGCTCGGGGTACTTCCGGAGGAACGCCAGATGTTTCTTCGCTGGTCCGACGACATGGTCACCCTGCTCAGCAGCACGACCGCGCAAGAGGATTTTCAGGTCTCGGTGGACGCATTCGCCGCTTACACCGAGTACATGACGGGCATGATCGCGGCGCGCAAGGCGGAGCCGACCGATGACTTGGTCAGTGTGCTGGTACACGCGCAGGTGGATGGCGAGAAGCTGGCCGACCACGAGATCGTCACCGAGGTGCTGTTGCTGTTGATCGGCGGCGACGAGACCACCAGGCACACGCTTTCCGGCGGTACCGCGCAGATTCTACGGCACCCGCAACAGCACCAGCGGCTGGTCGACGACGTGGCGCTGCTACCCAACGCGATCGAGGAGATGCTGCGGTGGACCGCCCCGGTCAAGAACATGGCCCGCACCATGACCACCGACCTGGACTTTCACGGCGCGCAGCTCAAGCGGGGCGAGAAGATCATTCTGCTCTTCGAATCGGCGAACTTCGACGAGGCGGTGTTCGGCGATCCGCAGGACTTCCGCATCGACCGCTATCCCAACAACCACTTGGCGTTCGGGTTCGGCACCCACTTCTGCCTGGGCAATCAGCTGGCGCGCCTGGAGCTGTCGATCATGCTCGAGCGGCTGCTGAAGCGCCTTCCCGATATGCGGCTGGCTTCCGATGAGCCGCTGCCGCTGCGCCCGGCGAACTTCGTCAGCGGGCTGGAGAAGATGCCGGTCAAGTTCACGCCGACGGCCGCCTCACGCGCCTGATCTCGGCTGGACCGAGGATTCAACGGGTTTGGTGAGCGGCAAGGTCCGCATCGGTCGCGTAATCCAAATAGACGCTGGTCCCGTTGGGGCGCGCATGGATGGTGCAGTGATCGGCGAGGTTGTGCATCAACATGATGCCGCGCGATGCGCGGGGGTCGTTGGGGTGCCTGGACGAGGGTTTGCGCCAGCTGCCCCGGTCGCTGACGCAGACCCGAATCGACTCGGCGTCGGCGTCGTAGCTGGCCTGCAGTTTCATTGCGCCCACCTGATGATGCGAGCGATACGCGTGCTCAACACAATTCGCCAGCGCCTCGTTCACGCCCAGAACGATGTCCTCGCGGATCTTTTCCGGCGCGTGCACCTCTTGCTGCAGCCACCGTTGCAGCGCACGACGCCACTCCGCCGCCGTATCGGGGCGGGCTGGGCCGGCGAGCGTCAGCCGCACCGGCGTGGCAGTCTCCGGCTCTAGTGGACTCATGAAAAGTCACATACCCAGAAGCGGTTGGACCAATAACCTTCTGCGAGTATCGCTTCGGCCACAGCTGAATAGCCATCCAGAATCACCAGGTCATCGCGACGAACCGCGTTTATCGCGGGTTCGAGCGGCGCCGCGACAGGACAGGTGTGACCAATTCGCCAGTTTGGAGGTAGCTGTCGAGGTTTCGGATCGCCAGCAGCGCCATGGCCCGCCGGGTCCGCGCGGTGGCGCTGCCGATATGCGGCAGCAGAACCACGTTGTCCAGGTCGAACAACTCCGCCGGCACCCGCGGCTCCTCGGCGAAGACGTCCAGCCCCGCACCCCCCAGTTGCCCGGCGGTCAGCAGTTCCACCAGCGCGTCCTCATCGACGACGCTGCCCCGCGCGATGTTGATCAGGTAACCGTCGGGGCCCAAGGCGTGCAGCACGGCCCGGTCGACGAGCCTGTGCGTGTCGCGGTCACCCGTCGTGGCGACGACCAGAACGTCGACCGATTCGGCCAGTTCCACGGGCGACTCGGCGTAGCGAAATGGCGATCCCTCGATGCGGTGGCGGTTGTGATAGGCAATGGCGCAGTCGAATCCGAGGAGCCTGGCCGCGATCGCCGAACCGATCCGGCCCAGGCCCAAGATGCCGACCTGCAGGCCGCTGACATCTCTGGCATAGGGAAATGGGCCTTCCCGGACCCATCGGCCGGCGCGCACGTAGCGATCGGCGGCACCGAAACGGCGCAGCGTCATCAAGATCAGGCCCACCGCCGTGTCGGCGACTGTGTCCGACAACACGTCGGGAGTGTTACTCACGCCGATGCCGCGGCGCTTCGCCGCACCGAGATCGATCAGATCCACCCCGGCGCCATTGTTGACGATCACCTCCAGGTTGGGCAGCGCCGCGATGATGGCGGCATCGACGCCGGGCGATCCCGATGTCACCAGCACGCGCACATCGGCGCCATGCTCAACCAAGAACTCGGTTCGCGCGGTTCCGTCGGGAAGCGTCGCAATCTCGTAGCGCGCGGCCAATTCGCGTTCGAACGTCGGCTCCATTTCACCGACCCGTAGCACCCCGCTGACCTGTTTTGCCGTCACGTTTACATCATGCTTGACGCCGCATCCCGCCCCTGTCGCGCAGGGCAATATCCCGCCGGCCATCGGCACCGGTCGAATTCTTGCTGGTGCACTGCGTCTTTCGGGCGCGGGAAGTGCACCCGAGGCGACGTGGTTGGATAGCGAATGCGCATCGGAGTCGTCTTCCCACAAACCGAGCTCGGCTCGGACCCCGCCGTCCTTCGCGCGTACGCCAAGCGTGTCGAGGAGCTCGGGTTTACCCACATCCTCGCCTATGACCACGTCGTCGGCGCCGACCCGACGGTCCATCACGGCTTCAAGGGCCCCTACGACATCGACTCGACGTTTCATGAGCCTTTCGTCATGTTCGGCTACCTGGCCGCGGTCACGTCACTGGAACTGGTCACCGGGGTCATCATCTTGCCGCAGCGCCAATCGGTGTTGGTGGCCAAGCAGGCCGCCGAGGTCGATGTGCTCTCCGGGGGCCGCTTTCGGCTCGGAATCGGATTGGGCTGGAACGCCGTCGAATACGAGGCGCTCGGCGAGTCGTTCACCAACCGCGGGAGACGCTCCGAGGAACAGGTCGAGGTCATGCGCAGGCTCTGGACCGAACGGTCGGTCACCTTCACCGGCAGGTACCACACCGTGACCGCGGCCGGCCTGGCCCCGCTGCCCACCCAGCGGCCGATACCCGTGTGGTTCGGTGCGGCCTCCGATCGCGCGTACGAACGTGCCGGCCGGCTCGGCGACGGCTGGTTTCCCATGGTGGAGCCCGGTCCCAAACTCGATCAGGCACTCGAACAGGTGAACCGCGCGGCCGAGTCGGCGGGCCGTGACCCGAAGAGCCTCGGAATGGAAGGCCGGGTCAGCTGGACCGAGGACCGCGACAAGCTCGCCGCCACCATCGGCGCATGGAAAGCCGCCGGCGCCAGCCACCTGTCGGTGAACACCATGAAGGCCGGCTTCGCGAGCGTCGACGAGCACCTCGCCGCCTTGGAGCAGGTCGCCGCCGACCTGAAGTAGCGGCGCCGACGCGGTCGTCGGCTTTACTTGCTCCCTGACGCCGACAACTCCTCGACCAGGCTCAGGTGCACGTTGCGGCGGTTCGCCTTCGACCTTCCTGCGGTCTCACGGTCACTCGTGTCGACCGTGTCACGAACGTGGACCTGCCCGCCGGTAGCGCAGTGCCGTCGTTGCCAGTCGCTGATCGCCTGGTGCGCCGCGTGATCGAGATAGTTCGTGAGCAGGTGGATGGTGACCGACGTGCGTTCGGGAACGGACGCCAGCACGCCGGTCAGGCGTGGCAATGCCAGAAAGGTGCACGCACCTTCCACGACGACGTGCCATCCGTCACCAACGGGCTTGGCCTCGATCCTGGCCCGCACCACCCGCCATCCGGTCACGGCGACGGCCAGGGCGAGTCCGATCATGACGCCCTGCAGCAGGTTGAGGAAGACGACAGCGAGCACGGTTACCAAGTAGACGACGAGATCTCCGTTGCGCAAAGCGGTTTCGATATGCGCGGGCTTCAGCAGTTCGATGCCGATCACGATGAGCAGGCCGGCAAGTGCCGCCGTGGGGATCTCTTCGACGAGTCCCGCGAACGGCACCGCGAAGAGCAGTATCCAAATGCCGTGCAATATGGTCGAGGCGCGTGTTTTCGCGCCGGCATTCACGTTGGCCGCGCTGCGCACGATGACACCCGCGATGGGGAGCCCACCGATCGCACCCGACGCGATGTTCGCCGCGCCCTGCCCAATCAGCTCGCGGTTCAAGTCCGTTCGGGCGCCGGTGTGCATCCGGTCGATCGACACCGCGGTCAGCAGGCTCTGCACGCTCGTAATCAGGGTGACAGTGATCACCGCGACGGTGACGGCTGCCCAGTTCCCGTGTGGCAACGACGGTAGGCGCAACGCCTCGATCACCGAGCCATCCAGGACTATCCGGGATACGTTGAACGGAAAGACCACCGAAATAGCGGTGACCACGACGATCGCGACGAGTGGCCCGGGAATCTTGGCCACCCTGGCCGGAACCCAGCGCCAGGCGATCAGAATGGCGATCACCAAGAGACCCAACACAAGGCCTGGCCGGTGAGCGCCGACGATTTGTGCGGGCAGGCCGATGACATTGCTCCAGGCCGAACTCTTCGAAGCGCCACCCAGCAACACGTGCACTTGCTGCAGGGCGATCGTGATTCCGATGCCGGCCAGCATGGCGTGCACCACGACCGGCGAGATTGCCAGGGCCGCCCGCGCAATCCGGCTGAACCCCAGCAGGACTTGGAGAATCCCGGCCACCACGGTGATGAAACATGTTATCGCCCAGCCGAACTGAGAGATCACGTCGGCAACGACGACGGTCAATCCCGCGGCCGGGCCGCTCACCTGCAGTGGTGAGCCGCCGATCCATCCGGCAACCACTCCCCCGACGATCGCCGCGATCAGACCGGCGAGAACCGGTGCGTCCGAAGCAATCGCGATGCCGAGCGACAACGGGAGTGCCACCAGAAAGACGACCAATGAGGCCGGCAGGTCGTAGGGGAGCGTCTCGCGTAACCGGTCGATTCGGGATTGGCCTGCGTCCTGCGCGCCCCGACGAACTGGCTGTTCTACCTGTTGCACCGGCCCTCCCCTGAATTGATCACTAGCGGTGGGCGTTTCGATATCCACCCGGTCACGGCAGGTAGGAAACGCGTAAAGCCGTGCAGCGCAGGCGGTTAGAACTACCGCGAACGTCATTGTTCGGCGGATGTGCCTGGACTATGCGTTCGAAGGTAGGTGGGGCGAGCACGAAGGGTCAACCGGACAAGCCGAGCGCATATCGAATGCAAATCTTTCGGCGCCGATCGCAGACACCAAGACCATTAGACGGAAAGCGGTTACTCCAGAACGAAAACCGGGATCTGACGTGCCGTCTTTTCCTGGTATTCGGCATAGGGCGGAAAAGCCTCAACGGCCCGCTGCCACCACTCCTCGCGCTCGGCACCGTCGAGCTCGCGAGCCGTCAACGTGACAACCTTGTCGCCATCCTGCAACGTCACCGCCGGATTCGCCTTCAAATTGAAGTACCAAACCGGATGTTCCGGAGCGCCGCCGTGGGACGCGACAATCACGTAACGACCATCCTTCTCGACCCGCATCAGCGGTACGTAGCGCTGCTTGCCCGACTTCGCTCCGGTGACGGTCAACAGAACGATCGGTCGGTCGAATACCTCGACTCCATCGGTCGTGCCTCGACTCAAGATCTGTTCGGTCTGGTCGCGCACCCAGCCCCTCGGGCTCATTTCGATTTCGTCAGCCATACCTACAGCGAACACCCGGCCAGCGCCACTGCATTCCCCGGGTGTCGCCCTGCACCGCGCGTCGCCGCGCGCCTCGGTGACCCCTGCGCGCAGGAGTACAGTGGAGTCGTTTAGACAGGCTAGCTAATTTCGCCGCAGGCTGTAGAGAGGAGACGGGCGTGACCCGCACCGAGAACGACACATGGGATTTGGCGTCCAGCGTCGGAGCCACCGCGACGGCGGTTGCCGCACAGCGGGCGATCGCGTCCCAGGGCCCAGACGCGTTGTTGAACGACCCCTGGGCGGATCCGCTCGTCCGGGCGGTGGGCGCAGACGCCTTCATCAAGCTTCTCGGCAACCGGCTCGACCGTAGCGATGACCCGCTGCTGAACCGCCGGGCCGTGCGGGAGCAGATCACCGTGCGCACCCGATTCTTCGACGACTTCTTCGTGCAAGCGACCGAATCGGGTATCCAGCAAGCGGTCATTCTGGCGTCCGGCTTGGACACCAGGGCTTACCGCCTGCCCTGGCCGGCGGGGACGGTCGTATACGAGATCGACCAGCCCGAGGTGATCGAATTCAAGACGCGAACTCTGACCGAGCTGGGCGCCACACCGAGTGCTGAGCGCCGCACCGTGGCGATCGACCTGCGCGACGACTGGCCTTCGGCGCTCGTGGCAGCGGGGTTTGACGCTCAAAAGCTGACTGCGTGGAGCGCCGAAGGGCTGCTCGTTTACCTGCCGCCCGAGGCGCAAGACCGTTTGTTCGACAACATCGCCGCGGCTTCGGCGCCGGGCAGCCGGATTGCCACCGAACACATGGATCTGCGCGACATCCCCTCGGACTGGGCGAAGAAGTTGACCGAGCGGTCTCAGCGCATTGGCTCCAACATCAATCTGGCGGAGTTGTTCTACACCGGTGAGCGCAACAGCGCGGCCGAATACCTGGCCGCGCGTGGTTGGCGGATCGATATACGGACAACCCAGCAGGCGTTTGCCGCACACGGCTTCGCAGTGCCGAACGACGAACTGGCTTCCTTCGGCGACGCATCGGGGTACCTGACGGCCACGCTCCAGTAGCGCATATCAGCCTCATTGACACATATCAGCTAACTTGATATAAAGGGGACTATGACGCAGCCGACCCAAGAGATGTTCGAATCCGCCTATCGGGGTGAGGCTCCCGAGATGGGCGAGGGAAACCGGCCACCGTGGAGCATCGGTGAGCCGCAGCCCGAGATCGCCGCCCTGATCGAGGACGGCAAGTTCCACGGCGACGTGCTCGACGCCGGTTGTGGCGAGGCGGCGGTATCGCTGTACCTCGCCGAGCGCGGCTTCACCACGGTAGGCCTGGACCAGTCGCCCACCGCCATCGCGTTGGCAACCGAGAAAGCCGCCCGGCGGGGCCTGACCAGCGCCACCTTCGATGTCGCCGACATCAGCGCCTTCACCGGCTACGACGGCCGCTTCGGAACCATCGTCGACAGCACGCTTTTCCACTCGATGCCCGTCGAACTGCGCGAAGGCTACCAGCAGTCCATCGTGCGGGCCGCCGCACCGGGAGCCTCGTACTTCGTGCTCGTCTTCGACCGCGCCGCGATGCCGGCCGAAGGCCCCGTCAACGCTGTCACCGAAACCGAGCTGCGCGATGTCGTCTCGAAGTACTGGGTGATCGATGAGATCCGGCCGGCGCGCATCCACGCCAACGTGCCTGAGAGCTTCCTGGCCGGCTTTGAGGCCTTCGCCGGCGCCGACATTCGTGACGAGGACAACGGTCGCAAGTCCGTGGGCGCCTGGCTGCTCTCCGCGCACCTCGGCTGACGAACGTGGCGAACGGCGCCGCGGTGGTCAGCCAGAAGCGATTGCCGCAGCGCCGTGAGCAGCGCAATCAGCATCGACCGATCGGGCCGGGTTTCGACACCCGTCATTCGGGAGATTCTGATGGCACTGCAGCCGTTCAGAGGAGATCTCGGTGGATCAGCAAGTGAACTTCGACCCGCCCGCTGCGCCCGAGGACGCCCGCAAGGCGACCGAGGAACAGCGCAAGTTACAAGAGCAACTCGAGCACCAGGATGAGGATCCCGACGGGCCGGCATTGCACCAGTCTCGGCACGACCTGCCCGACGAGAGCACACGATAGCTCCGCCCAGCGGCTCTCGGCCAGCGAATGTCGCCTCTCAGCAGCGCATTTCGTCTTGCCGTGACGCCGCGTTGCCCGGTGATTGCGGCCGACGCGCAGATGCAGCCGGCCGCCGGTGGTCGCGGGCGACTGCCGCCGCAGCCTCCCATGTCAGCATCATCCCGCCCAGGGCCGCCGTCGGGATTGCCCATAACCGCCGGACCATCAGCGCGCTCTCGCATCGATCGACATAGTTGTGCGCCGTGCCGGCCGCGTTCGAGGCCTGGGTCAATTCGGTTGTAAAACCGTTGCCGCACTTGACTTGCCAGCCGAACTGATCAAAGGCGTCGATGAACACCGGGAAGTACAGTGCGAAGGTTCCGCCGGCCAATAGCAGCACGGCGCCGAAGACGATCAGCGGCACTCGGTTAATCACGCGGCCCCCTAAGTCATGCACACGTTGGCGAAAAGCAGCACCGGCCACGACACGATCGAGCCGAGGAAGGACACCACCAAATCGGCGCCGTGCATGTCGTGCAGGTGCTGGGTATGGGTGCTCGACCAGATCACGCCAACGATCAGGTACGGCGTCCCCAGCAGTATCGCCAGTCCCAGCAGTTCAGCGATGGTCAATTGATACTCCAGAAGTGTGCGAATCCTGTTGAGCATGGGCATGCCTTTCGCGCGGGCGCCTGCCGAGCTTGACGGCGGCCCACCGAAGCAATGCGGACTCCGGCACACCCGGCACGCGGACTAGATCCGACTATGTTAATGCCGATTCGGGCGATTCGATAGTCCGGTGCGCCCGTCGCCGTCGGTCAGGCGCGGCCAATGAGAGCGGGAGATACGCTGCCGGAAGCGGGCGTTCAGCTCGCCCGGACGCACGGCCGCGATGGACGTCCCCACAGCAAGTGGGGATGGGTTCCGCGGCAAAGGGCATCCGCGACGACCGGTCAGCGACGTTGTCGGCTGCCGGGTGGCGCAGGGGGAGAGGAGGCGGGTCGCCCCAACACCGTCACCTCCATCAGGCGACGCACCGTGAGGCTGGCGGCAGCACTGGTGTCGGAGAAGACCAGGCGCCCGACGTCCACCGCAAGCGCGAACGCGGCGTGGACGGCATATCGGGCCCGGCCCAGGGTGAGTTCCGGGCTGGCCGCGACGGCGAGGCTGGCCCAGGATTCGACGGTGGAGCGCTGAATGTTGTAGAGCAGCACCGCGTCGGTGTCGGGCAGGTTGTGGCGCTCGGTGTAGTACACGCACGCCAGTTCCGGGTTGGCGAACGACCGGTTGACGTAGGCCTCGATGAGTTGCGTGAGCGCCTGTTCCGGGTCGGCGTCGGTGGCCAGCATGCTGGAGAGGTCACCCGAGAGTTGGTCGGCGGCGCGCCGGTAGTAAACCGCCAAAATGGCGGCCTTCCCCGGAAAGTATTGATAGATAGTGGCAACCGGTATGCCGACCGCTGCGGCGATGTCCTCCATCCCGGTTTCGCGATAGCCTCGCTCGCTGAATAGGCGCATCGATTCGTGCAACAGGAGCTCATAACATCCGGCGGCGCTGGTCAGTGTCACGGGGCGCGGCTGGTCGGATCCGCGACCACGCTGGCTCGGCAGCTCGGTCCGCAACACGGCGGTCGCGATATCGGTCAGCGCCGCGCGAATTTCGGCATTGCCCAACCGAGAACGATGGTCGGTGATGCTGCCAATGACACTCAGTGTGGCCGCCGACAGTATCCAGCGCTGCCGCGACGTCAATTTCGGCCGCAACCTGATCAGCGGACGTTGCAGGCGCCGGTTGATCAATTTGATCTGTTCGGCCAGAGCGCGCTGATCGTCGCCGCGCAGGTAGCGGCCCTCCCACCGATACAGCCCACCCGCGGTGCGGTTGACGATCGTTGTGTCGATCAGCGCACCGGTGAGTGCGCTGAGTTGCTCCTCGGGATTTCCGTCGGCGGGTAAAGCATCCGCGAATGCCGTGGCGTCGACCAGTTGCTGTCCCAGCGCCAGGAAGACCTCGCGAAACAGGTCATATTTGCCCTGCGAGTGGCGGTACAGCGCGGCAGCCGAGATTCCCACCCGCGCCGCGATGTTCTCCATGCTGACCGCGTGATAGCCCAACTCGCTGAATGCATCGGTAGCGGCGCGCGCGATCTGGATCTTGCGGTCCTTCGGGCGCCGCTTTACCTGGTCCGCGGAGGAGCGGCTGGCCGACGGCATACAGATCACCGTAGCGGCCAGGGAGGCCGTTCGGGCGATCGTTAGACGACGGAATCGCGGAGCCGGCCAGCTGCGCATCCATGCCATATGCCCACCGGAGAACGCCCCGTCCGATACCGTGTTCCATTGGGAATGCGGATGGAGCTCACGAGGTTACGACGGGCTGCGACTGGCCTGGCGTGCGCCGGGCCGGTATTCGCCGCTGCGCTGATGCTCGCCGGCCGGGCCACCGCCGATCCGGGGCAGCCTCCGCCGCCGTTGCCGGTGTTCACGCCGGCGCCAAGCGATTGGTCACCGAACGTCTCCATCTGGCCGTACAACACATTCGCCGCACGGGTGACACCAGAGATGATCGGGGGAATGTCGGACTCCTGCCAATGGTACAAGTCGCAATTCGACCCGCTGATGGGCCAGGTCAACGACTTCAACCGGTACCTCGGTGATCAGCATGACGACTACTCGGCCGGCAGCGTGCAGGGAAACGCTCACACCGTGGTCGCCAATATCGATCAATCGACGGCCTTTCTGGCTCCTCGAGTAAAGCCTTTGATCATCACCAACGAGCCCGACAACCTCGGGCCGTATTCGCCGGTATACGGCGGCGAACCGATGACCCACTTGGCATTTCAACTATCGCGGATCAGCGACAGCATCAAGAGGAAGGACCCGTCAGGAGTCACGCACGCGAACATCGTCGCGGCCACCGGCTGGGGCAGCTCGCTTCGCGACTCGGGCGCATGCGACTGACGAACCATCGCCGAAACGCTTCCGCACAGTCGCCAACCCGGGACGGGTTGGCGACTCGCTTCCCCGAGGTGCCTTCAGACCGCCGCAGCTTGAGCGGCGATGATCAAGAGCGCCAGGCGATTCGGGCCACCCGATGGAAGTTCTCGCCCAATACCGCGCTGATATCGCCGGCCCTCCACCCCCTGCGCCGGAGGTGTTCACCGAGCGTCAGGAAGATCTCTGGCGGCATCCACTGGATCGGGCCCCAACGGGTGTAGCTGTCGTCGAACAGATGTGGATTGCGCTGCAGCTCATCGATGAAGTCGGCTGCGTCGAAGGAGAAGTCGGTGCTGACACCGACGTGCTCGATGCCGATCAGGTCGACGGCGTATTCCAGATGCCGAGTCATCGCGTCCAGTGTGGGCGTGTTGGGTCCCAAGAAGATGCCGACCCCGGTGATACCGACGACGCCGCCGGTTTCCGCGCACGCTCGTGCCTGATCATCGGTGATGTTGCGCGGGTGGTCCCAGACTGCGCGCATGCACGAATGGCTGTAAATGACTGGGCCAGAAGATACCTCGCACATATCCAGACCGGTGCGAGCGCTGCAATGCGAGCCGTCCGGGACGACGCCGACGGCGTTGAGCTCGGCAACGACCGCCCGGCCCCATGCGGTCAGGCCCGCATCGGTGTGGTCGAGGCAACCGCTGCCGGCGCGGTTCGCGTTGTTATAGGTCGGCAACAGGGTGCGAACACCGAGGTCGGCCAACCTTCGCACATTCGCGAGGTCGTCATTCAACGGCCGTGAGTCCTCCAGGTCGAACACCACCGCTATGCGTCCCCCTCGCGCCGCCGCATCCACCTCGTCGATGGTGTCAGCCACGGCGAAGTCCGCGCGGGCGTCGATCGCGGCGCGGTAGTGCCGCAGGAGCGCCACGGCATCGTCGAAACTGTGGGGTGAGTACCCCGCGTTGACGGAAAGCACTGCGCCGGTGGCGCCTTGATACCGAGTCAGCGGATCGATGTCGGCGTCGGTCTTGAGCGGTAGACAGGTGTGCTGGTCCCAGAGCAGCGTGGTCATCGATGCGATCTCTCCCGCTATCGGCTGTATGCGGCGAGGGCGGTGGCGAGGGCCTGATCGGGCAGCCGGGACCAGGGCAGCGGCTCGGGCGGATCCGGAGGCGGATCGACCAGCCGGCGATGCCACCAGCCGACGTCCCACCATGTTTCATGCTTGAAGCCGACGCCGGAAAAGACGCCCACCGGCGTGAAGCCCAGCGCTTCGTGTAGTCCTACGCTGGCGGGATTGGGTAGTGCGATACCCGCATAGGCGTTGATATAGCACTGTGCGACAAGCACATTCAACAGCACAGCGTAGAGCCGGCGGCCGTGTCCTTGGCGGTGAATCGATTCGTCCAGGTACAGCGACACATCGACAGACCAGCGGTAGGCCGCACGTGCGCGATGCGGGCTCGCGTAGGCAAAACCCTTGACGTCGTCACCATCGGCGACGACCAGCCAGGGCAGAAGCGCAAGCGTTGCGGTGATCCTCGACCGCATCTCTTCGGCATCAGGGGGCGCCGTCTCGAAGGAAATCGCCGTGTCGCGCACATAGGGCAGATAGAGTGCCGCCACCGCATCGGCATCCTGCGGCGTCGCCATTCGAGCCCTCATGACCACACAACGCTAGTCGGGCGCCGATGATCAGGAAAACAATTTAGACATAAGCACTTCAGCGAGCCGCCGGTGGGTGGTGTTCTGCGAGGCGGCGAGCTGCCAGCGGCCGTCCCTGCGCACAGCCACGCTGGTGTTGACACGAGCCCTGCGCCGGTTACGCCGTCGCGCCCCTTTGACCACCGACGCGTTCGCGTGCACCAGCGCGACATCAGCTGGCGTAAGCCCCTGGATCGCCTGCGGCCCAACCTGTTACCTGCTGATCGAGGAGCGCACGAATGGCTTGTTCGTCGGCCCGCTGGTCGCCACTTGTCACGATGCCTCCCGCAGTTGCACCACTATAACGGCCGGTTAGGCGATGTCGGCGCTGATCATCGAGGCGATCGCGCCGCGCGGCACCGATACCCGCGTAGCCTCCATCGCCGGCTGCAACGCGTTCTGGTCGAAGAAGAACACGATCGCGTCGTTGGTGATCGCAAAGCTCTGGTAATTCGCCGGCTCTAGACCGGTGGCCGGCGGAATCGACACCTTCGCCCGATACCGGTCGGCCAAGGTCTTCTGCACAATCGGCAAGATGGCCTGCAGCGGTTGAGTTCCCGGCTGGAATAAGGCGTCGAAGGTGATCGGCTGCCGATTGGCCAGGTTGTAGTTGAACGATTTGTACCAGACCAGCGGATGCGCGGCGCCAAGGTTCTGGTACATCTCGGTGACTACCGACTGGGTGCCCGTGGCCGGGGGACCCGAGCTGTATCGGGTACCGGTAACCTTCAACGCAGTCGGCGATTTCAACGTATTCAGCGGTCCGCGGGCGTTGCGAAAATCGTCATGGGTCTTGGTCAAATAGCCGATCATCGTCTGCTCATCGGGATAATCAGCCGGAAACACCATGCCGATATCCGACAGGGGCTCTGAGGCATCAAAATGGCACATGTGATTCGCGTCGACGCTCGACGGATTGCACAATTGCGGGTCCGCGCCGGCCACGGCAGTGCCGGTGAAGGCTAGCACCGTCACAAGGAACGCCACCGCCCCCGCTGACCACGTTGATCCGCTGCGCCGCCCGATGTCCGACTTCACCCACGCCTCCGTTGATATTCCGCAGGGTGCATTGTCACAGATCGCTGCGGCGGATGGGCCATGGTGGGCAAGCCTATTGGCGACGCCTCCCCGCCGCGCTCGTTCGGGATCTCATCGCCGTGCGTCCTGCAGCTGGACCCGCGGCAGCATGGCGGGCATGCTCTGGCCCGCTGAGCGGCTCCCGGCGGATGCCCTCGAATGGACCCAGCATGCCAGCCCGCCCAGCACCAGGCCGACCGCAATCCCCTTGTCAGGACGCTGGCCCAGGATGATCCACGACAACACGCCGGCCGCCGCCGGAATGACGGCGAACAGCATCGCCACCGCCGTCACACCGTGGGTGTTGATGGCGCGCACATAGAGGCTCACCGCCAGCGTGGCATTCAACAGCACCATGCCGCTCACCGCGATCACCGCCTTGACGCCGTCGTGCACCGTAAAGGGCGTGACGACCGCAAGGGCCGAGGCGGGTATCAATCCGACGGCGTTCTGTATGGCGCTCGTCACGCGAAAATCGACACTGCGGCAGAACCTCTGTTGATACACCCCGCCGGCCGAAAGGCCAAGCAGCCCAACGACAAGCAACAGGATGACCGGGTCGGCGCCGTGCGTGCTCATCAGCCTGCGCGAGCAGGCGGCCAACACAGCGGCCACGCCAAGCACCAGCGCAACCACCCGCAGCGCGCCGAGCGGTTCCCGCAGAAACATCGCCGCCAGGATGGCGGTGGCCACCGGGTTCATCGCAATCACCACCGCGCACAGCACCGCGGGCGCTCCGAGCTGAACGGCCTCATACAGGCAGCAGAACTGCACGCCCTGGATCAGCAGACCCGTCACCAGGACATGGCCCAGCTGCGCTCCCCGGGGCCAGCCGGCCCTGGCCACCATCGACCACGTGGCCAGAATCGTTGCGGCCAAACTGAACCGGAGCACCAGGGCGGCCATCGGCGTCATCGCCGTAACCGCCAGCGTCCCGATCGGATATCCGAGCGCGTAGAAGAATGTCACCGCCGTGGCGGTGGTCGCTGGCATGCGCGGCAAAGGCATGCCACCCATGTTCGCGTGATCGACCGACGCAGTCCAACGATTATTGGCGATCATGATCGATCGCATCACCTTATCGGTATCCCTATCAGCGGCGATGATTCAGCCGACAACGCCAGTGATTGATTAGTCAAGACGATCGGATTACAGTGCGTCTGTGGCCCAGGTGCTCGATATCGCTCCGCTGCGCAGCCTCGTCGCCGTCGCCGACTGCGGCGGCTTCCACCGTGCTGCCGCCGCTCTACATCTGAGTCAGTCCGCGGTCAGCCAGCATCTGCGCCGAATCGAAGCCGTGGTCGGCGAGCCGATAGTCCAACGCTCGGGACGCGGGGTCGTCTTCACCGACGTCGGCCAGAAGACACTGCGCCACGCCCGCACCATACTGGCCGCGCACGACGCCGCCCTCGACGACCTGGGCGCGACCGAACACAAGGCCCTGACCATCGGTGCCACCGAACACGGCGCCGACGTCATGCTGGGCGGGCTGTCCCGCGTGTTGCGCGAGCGACTCCCCGATCTACGGGTGCGCTTCCGGCTCGACCGCAATGTGTCGCTGGCCGACTCGATCGACCGCGGTCTGATCGATTTGGCCATCATGCTCGACGGGGCGGGCCTGGATCGCGCTAACGCGTCGGGACTTGTCCAGTTGCAATGGGTTTCAGCTCGCTCGCTGGCGCTCTCACGACGAGACCCGCTGCCGCTGGTGATTTTCGCCGAGCCGTGCACATTGCGCGAGCCGGCCTTCGCAATTTTGGAGAGCCACCATATCGAGTACGAGATCGCCGCCGAGTGCGGCGATCTGTCCGGCCTTTACGCGGCGGTGCGGTCGGGCCTTGGCGTGGCACTGCTGCCGATGATCGGCAAGTTCCCCGACGGGCTGAGTCCGGCCGAGGGCCTGCCATCCGCCAACAGCGCCTCCATACTGGTGCGGGGCCGCTCCGGAATCGACCACGGACTGCTGCGCACGGTCGACGATGCGGTACGCGATTTGCTCGCCGCCGCAACCTGATTCGAAAGAGACCTCACCGGGGCAAGCGCAGCGCGAAGCATTGGCCGGCGACGCACCGGCCAACAGCGGCGCCGAATCGGCAGCACACCGGCCGGCTAACCGCCGACAGTCGTCCCGATGGCGCAGCAGCTGTGCGGCACCGCGGTCGACCGCTCTTGGAGTTTGCTGCGATACTTCTCCTGTGGGTCCGAACAAACTCGGCCGCCTCTTGATGCGAGCCGCACCCGTTTTCAATGCGCCGGTGGCCGCGCTGGCCAACTCCCGTCGCTTTGGCCGCCTGATCAATCGCAACATCGCGATGCTGACTTACACGGGCCGACGCTCCGGGCGCACGTACAGCATCCCGGTGGCCTACCGACGTTCCGGGGGCGACATCCTCATCAGCGTCGGCATGCCCGAGGCGAAGACGTGGTGGCGCAACTTCCTCGACACCGGCGGGCCGCTGACGCTGCGCCTGGACGAGGCCGAACATGCCGGACACGCCGTCGCCACGCAGGACGAAAAGGGAGCTGTCACCGTCACTGTGCGGCTCTCCGGGGCGAAATCTTGAGTTCCACGATTGACGCCCAGCCGAACCGCGGCCGGCTGCTTCAACGCGAAATCCGGTTCAAAGCAACGCGTTTGAGCTTCGGATGTGGAGGACGATAAACTGTTCGCCCGTTCGCGTCAGATGCCGATCACCCCGTCTTGGTTCAGCACGGCGCTCGACCAAAAGCCAGAACACTGCGACGTCGATGTCGACGGCTGCCGCATACACCTGCGTGTCTGGGGTGCTGATGACCATCCTCCGGTGGTGCTCGTGCATGGCGGCGGAGCACATTCGGGCTGGTGGGATCACATCGCGCCGTTCTTTGCCAGCACCCATCGGGTGATCGCGCCGGATCTGTCCGGGCATGGCGATAGCGAATCGCGTGACCATTACGACCTGCGCACCTGGGCAAGCGAAGTGATGGCGGCCGCGGCGGCCGCGGGTCCCGCCGGACGGCCGACGATCATCGGCCACAGTATGGGCGGTTGGGTCGTGTCCACGGCCGCGATGCACTACAGCCAGCAGATCAACAGCATGCTGGTGATCGATTCGCCGTTGTGGGAGCGTGCGCCGGAGGAAGGGCGACTGCGCAGGCGCAAACACAATCGTTACCAAACGAGGGATGAGATCCTGGCCCGCTTCACGGCCGTGCCTTCGCAGGAGTTGATCCTGCCCTATGTCCGAGAACACATCGCGGGCGAGTCGATACGCAAAACCGACGGGGGATGGGTCTGGAAGTTCGACCCGGCCATCTTCGCCGGTGAGTTTCTCGAGCCGACGCCCGCCGACGAGGAGTCATTGGAGACCATGCTGGCCGCGATGCGTTGCCGCGTGGGGTATTTGCGCTGCGAAGCCGGTTTGGTGCCGCCCGATATGGCCGAACGGATCCGCTCCCTGCTTCAGTTGCGTGGCCCTTTCGTGGAGTTGGCCCTGGCCGGTCACCATCCGATGCTGGACCAACCGCTCCCCCTGGTCGCGACCCTGCGAACCCTCCTGGAATTCTGGTCGATCACCTAGGCAGGAACGGGCTGCGGGCCTCAAGCCCTCGCGCGGCGGGCCAGTTTCGCCGGTTGGTCGATGATGAGGGCCTTGCCCTGCTGACGGATCCATCCGCGTTGGGCGAAGTCGGATAGCGCCTTGTTGACCGTTTCACGCGAGGACCCCACGAGTTGGGCCAGTTCCTTCTGCGTCAGGTGGTGCTCGACCAGGACCGAGCCGCCGTTGCTGGTGCCGAATCGCATTGCCAGATCCAGGATTTGCTTGGCCACCCGGGCGGGGACATCGGTGAAGATCAGGTCGCTCAAGGCGTTGTTGGTATGCCGGAGTCGGCGCGCCAACACCCGCAGCAGCTGCTCTGCGATTTCGGGACGTTCGACGATCCATGTCCGCAGGGCATGGCGGTCCATCCTGACCGCCTTCACCTCCGTCAGGGTGATCACCGTGGAGGTTCGCGGGCCGGGATCGAACAGCGCCAGCTCACCGAACACATCCCCCGGCCCCAGCACCGCGAAGACGGTTTCGCGACCGTCCACCGTCTGATGGCGGATCTTCACCGTGCCCGACAAGATGACGTAGAGGTCGTCACCCAGCTCGCCTTCGACGAAGACGGTCCGCCTGCGTGGGAACGCTACGTGCTGCAGGTGGCGAGCCAACGCATCGACCGCCTCAGGGGCGATCCCCTGGAATATGCCGGCTCGCGCCAATACTTCGTTCACGCCGCCCCTTTCAACGCGTTTCGCACGGCGTTGCGCGCACTAGGCGCTGCTCCAATCTGGGGGCGTCTCGGCTCGCCACCCAGACCTTACACGAGGCCGGAGATTCGTAACGTAGCAGGTCACGACCACCGCTTCGGCGTGAAACGGTGGTCGAGCGGGCCGCTCAGGCGGCCGGCGTGGTGATGCTCGATGCGATGGTCACCTCGGAGTATTGGCTCCCGCATGCATCGCAATCCACCTGATATTCGAGCTTGGCGTCATCCCGCTCAAGAAACCGGTACTGCGCCCACGCCATGCACCGCGGGCACCGCGCACGACCGTGCTCGATTGCCATTCGCCAACCCCCTGAACTTGCCACAGACACACTGGAAGTACCCAGTTCCGAGCCCCGCTAACCATCGAGGTTGAGCCGCCCGCGGTGCCGGCGTCCGGTGGCGTTGTGCGGCTAAAAATTCAGCCCCGAATACATGACCCGCCCGGGATCGTACTTCTGCCGCACGGCACTCAGCTGCGAGAGGTTCGGGCCGAAGTAGCGCGAGGGCGGCTGGTTGGTCTCGAGGTAATTCACGTAGCCGCCGACCGAATACTGTTGCACCGCTTGATGTGCCGTGCTGAGCCAATTGGTCGCGGCCGCCGGATCGCCCGTCTCCACATACCACTGCACCAGCGCCGACTGCCGGCGCCATGGAAAGGCGGTGGCGCCCGGCGCCACCGTGGCGAGGGCGCCGTCCAGCGCGTGCATGATGGCCAGCATGCGGCCGGCTCCGCGGGGAAAGGCATTGACCGCCGCGGCGATCCCCTGTGCCACGCCCGCGTTGACGGTGGCGAACACGTCGGATCCGCCGACATACCCGAGCGGAGACGGGTTGAGGTTCCCGACGGCCAGATAATTCACCAGATCCAGGTAGTTGAAGGTGTGGTTCTCGGTACCCGACGGCTGCAGTCCCACCGCTTGGGTGATCGCGGCCGCGGCGCTGTTTCCCGATCCGGCCGGGCAGGTCGCCAGGATCCGGCAATGCATCCCCGTCGCGTCGACGGTGGCGTCCGCCAGCGCCCAACTGCTGCGATCGGCGGTGCGTAACCAGTTCTGCCAACCGACGAGAACCTGCGCGAAGGACTGCGGCGGAAAGTTGAGGTTGACGACGTCGACGTCCTTGGTGGGAAACGTGGCGAACGTGAGCGAGGTCGTCACACCGAAGTTGCCGCCACCGCCACCGCGCAGCGCCCAGAATAGGTCGGGGTTGCTGGCGGCGGATGCTGTCACAGCTTGACCGCTGGGCAGCACCACCGACGCCGACGTCAACTGGTCGCACAGCAGGCCCGCATGCCGTGACTGGGCCCCCATGCCGCCGCCCAACGCGTGCCCCGCGGCACCGACCGAGGGACAGGTGCCCGTCGGCACGCCGCGGCCGGCCGCGGCCAGCGTCCGGTGCATCGTGTACAGACTCGTCGCGGGCGTCACCGTCACCTGCCCCGTTGCGGCGTCGTAATTGGCGTCCCCGGGCAGTTGGCGCAGGTCGAGCACCATGGCGCCGTTGGCGGTCGAGGCGCCGATGTAGGAATGGCCGCCGCTGCGTGGGGCGACCTTGAGGTTGTGGGCGGCCGCGAACGCCATCGCCTTCTGCACGTCGGCCGCGGACGTGGGTGCGACGACTGCCGCCGGCGTCAACCCGTTGTAGTTGGTGTTGAAAACCTGCTTGGCCCCGGCAAATTGGGGGCTATCCGGAAGCAGCACCTTCCCGCCGAGGGCGGTGGACAGGCTTTCCCACCCGGTAGGTCTCGGATCGGCGGTCACCCGGGGCGCGCCGAGGACGGCGCCGGTGGCCAACGCGCCGACGGCGCCCCGCAAAAACGCCTGCCGCGAGATTTCACGCGCCATCGTCGGACTCCCGCGATTGCGTCATGCCCGAATTGTCGACCACGAGACCCGTAGTGCCACACGACGTGTCGGGGGGTGACCGAAACGTGCTCGAACCGTTACCGCCCCCGGGCACGTGCGCCAGGCTGGCGGCTATTCGCCGACACCCTTTGACGGCGGTTGGATCAAATACCCCAGAGGGGTACGGTGGCGCCATGTACGCAACGCAGGTTCGCTGCAAGGCTGCGGTGCCGCAGGCGGTGTTCGTAATATCACGATGTTGCATGCCATGATCGGTGACCCGGCGCTGCGCTGGGCCGTCACGGTCCTATTCGGCGTCAGCGTCGCGATGTATGCGTACGTCGCTGTCGCACAACGCGATCAATGGACGGGGACGGTCAATCACCTGATACACCTGACGATGTCGATGGCGATGGTTTCGATGGTGTGGCGCATGGGGGTCGACCTCCCGGCGGCAGGGCCGATTCTGTTCTTTCTTCTTGCCGGGGTCTGGTTCGTGGGCACCGCCGTGTGGGCCCAGCCAGTATCCCGTCAGCGACTGAAAATGTGCTACTACGCGGCGATGATGGGGGCGATGGCATGGATGTACGCGCTGATGAGCGGAGTCCTGTCGGGTGTTCCCGCACGCCTTCACTCACGGCCCGACTCGACGGCTATGAACATGCCAGGGATGAAGGTGCCCTCACCCGAAATGCCTGCAGCGCCGGCGGAATTCTCTTGGATCGCCGCCGCGAACTGGATGCTGATGGCTGGGTTTGCCGCGGTTGCACTGTATTGGTCGTACCGCTTCGTCGGCGAACGCCGCACGACCCTGGTGCCGACGACCGCGCGGCCGTTTCGGTGGGAACCGCTCTACCAGGCCTCCACAGCCGCCGGCACCGCGCTCATGTTCGACGCGCTGCTCTGGTAATGACGGGCCGTAGCGGCCTGTGTGCTGACCGTTTCCTAGCCGGCGCCTTTACCGTTGTCGACCCGATAGACAGCCCCATGGATGGCGGTCGCGGCGTCGCTGGCGAGGAAGGCGATCACGTTGGCGACGTCGAGGGGTTGCATCATGCCGCGCGGTGCGGCCGTGCGCATGATCAGGTCGTAGTTGGGATTGTCTGGCGCGCTGAATTGTTCGATCTGCGGCGTGAGCATGCCACCGGGGCATACCGCGTTGACGCGCAACCGATCCGCGGTGTATTCCACGGCCAGCGCGCGGGTGAGGCCGATCAGGCCGTGCTTGGCGGCGCAGTAGCCGGCCGAATACGCCTGCCCCTCGACGCCGGCGATGGAGCTGACGTTGACGATGCTGCCGCCGCGTTCCAGTAGATGAGGCAGCGCCGCCCTGCAGAGGTAGAAAGGCCCGTTGAGGTTGACCGCAAGGTCTTGTTCCCAGTCATCGTCGGTCATCGACTCCGTGCGGCGCATCTGGTGTCGCCCGGCGACGTTGACAAGGACGTCGAGTCCACCGAAATCACGGACACACTGCTCGACCGCGTCCCGGCAGGCCCGCACCGAACCGATGTCTACCGACGCGAATTTGCCCCGCTCGACGGCGGCGAACACGGCGGCCAAGCGATCCGCATCGCGGCCGATACCGAAAACCGTTGCGCCCTCGCGGGAAAACAATTTCGCCGTTTCGGCGCCCAGGCCCGACGACGCGCCGGTCACCAACGCCACTTTGCCCTGCAGTACAGCCATATCAGTGCACCCTAGTAGGGCCGCAGCCGCGCCACTGCACCGTGTCGAACCTGAAGCGGCGCAATGGCTTTTAACCCCCATCCGGCGGCCATGCCTGGGACCGCTTGGAACCGCTGCTGGATCCGCCGCGCAGCGATCATCGCGAGCAGGTTGAAGGCTTGCCTGCCCAGCGCGATCCGACTCGTTCGCTTCTTCCAGCTCGGCGGTGTCGAGGCCGTACGCCGTCCGAAGTAGTAGCCGATGCATGCTGCTATCGCGAGCGCGGCGATGGCCGCGATTACCGTCACGTGTTGAGCGTCCTGCGCCGCCGTCGCGGCAAGGTCACGCACGGGCTACACCTCGGCCAACAACGCCTCGGCTTTGCCTCTTCCGCGCCGCCGTGGCTCTAGCCCCTACGATCTGGGTGTGGACGAGATGCCCCACTACACGGGCCCGATCGAGCCCCGCAACCGCAACATCTTTGGAGCCTGCCTGTCGCCGGCCGGTTTGGCGGCGATGATGCTCGCGCTTTCGCTGTTGTTGATCGCCGAGAGCAATCAAGCTCTGGCGTTCAAATTGGAAGCCGGCTTCTTCCCGCCGCTGTCCGAAGCCGCAGTGCAGTCAGCGCGCACCGAAGTTGTGATCGCGGCCGTGTTGACAGTCCTGGCGACCGCTTCGGCGGTGACGGCGGTGATCTTCCGCTCGACCATCGCGTGGCGGATCGTCGGGGGGGTCACCCTGCTGGCATTCATCGTGGTCGGCCCGCTGCTGTGGGTCTGCTACGACATGGCGTTCTGAATCGACGGTCTTAGCAACGTGTTTCGCGGCAGGTGCTCTCGCGTGGCAAAGGCGACGAGGTCGGTAGGTGGTGAACCGGAAGTCCGAAAGCGTTGGCTTGGTGCAGCGATGGTCGACAGCAATTGGCCAGGACGTTCGCCGTCCGACCTCTCAGCCCCCGGAGGGCGGCCGCCGCATGATGTTGCCAAAGATCGGCGGTCCATATCCTTTCTCGTCCGGCTTATCCCGCTGGGCCTTCCGCGCTCCCGGCGGCATCGGCGGAACGAACATCGGGATCAGTGGAGCGCCTTCTGCAGAGGTTGCCACCAACGGGGCCTCGGTGGCAGCCAACTGAATCGGGGAGGTGACCGCCGAAGGCGGGACCACGAGGTTGCCCACATACAATCCTTTGCTCATATTCGCGGTGACCGAAGCTTCCACCGCCCCGGCCTCAGCGGCGGGAGGAGCGTAGAGGTTGGGCACCCCTCCAACGGCCTCTGGACCGGTGAGGTTGTATGCGAGAGCGAGGTTGCGTGGGGTGGGAGCCAGCACGTCTGGGAACTGGCCGGGGACGAAATCATGGCCTCCAGTGAACGCAGCAAGGGCGTTGAACGGGAACCCGCTCTGGACGACGCTAGCTTCCTGATTAAGGAAGAAACCGATGGTGGGATTCGAGAAGAAAGGATCCGTCGGAAGGTTCAACGCGGGCGGATCGGCAGCGGCCTGTGCAGCGGCTACGGCAGCGCGCTGGTTGGCCACGCCGGCTGAGTTGGTGGTAGCGGCGGGAGACGAGAATGTCGGCATCGCCATGGTCTGCAACCTGCTGGCGTGGTAGGCCATCAGCGCGGTCGTGTTACCCGCCCACATCTCCATGTACTGGGCCTCGGTGGCGGCGATGGCCGGAAAGTTGATGCCGAAGAAGTTCGTCGCAATCAGGTGAGACAGCAGTGCGCGGTTTGCGGCCACGACGCTCGGATGCACCACAGCTGCCTGGGTGGCGACGAATGAGCTGGCCATGGTGGTGGCCGCCACCGACATCTGAGCGGCTTGCATCGCCGTCGTGTTCAGCCAGGCGATGTAGGGAACCGTAGCGAGGGTCATCGCCGTCTTTGATGGTCCCTGCCAGGGGGTGGCGGCCACGGTGCTGGCGTAGTCCGAGGCCGTGCGCCCCAGCTCGATCGCCAACTGGCGCCATGCGGTGGCAGCGCTGAGCAATGATCCAGGCCCCGGCCCAGAATGAATTAGTGCTGAGGTGATCTCGGGAGGAGCCGAAAAGTCCATGCCCGCCCCGTCAAAGGTCGACGTCGTTAGCAGATGCGGCAAAGCCGTGCACGGTAGCCATGCTGGTAATCCTTCAATGTCGGGCTAACGGTGCCGGGGCACTTTAGTGGTCTATCACAGGGGGAGCTCGAGCGGTTGAACATTGAGCAAACTTTGCTGCTGGCGAGCGTCCGGTTGCATCACGCAGCTCCGCGCGGTGATCACGCCTACGTGAGCATCTCTTTCCATGCCGGGCGTTGGCTTTACTCGGTCGGTTTCGGCGAAGACAGTGCGACACTGGTATTGGTGACGACGACACGGCCACAGCTGAGCGGTCAGAGGAAGCAGTTGAGATGAAGACGGCAATAACGAGGGTGTCGGCGGCGGCGGCGGCCATCGCGCTGGCATCCCTTTGTGTATCCCACGGACAAGCGCACGCCGACGATCCCTGCGACGGCATCACCGATCCGGTCGACCGCCAGGCCTGCATCGACCATTCAATCCCGGATAACCCCTTGCGTACAGCCCAGGGCGATTGCCAGGCGAGCCCAGCTTACGGAGCGCTGGGCCAATTCTGTCGAAACTGAGATCCAGCCGGAACTTGCCAACATGCCTGCGGCACAGGTTGTTCCGTACCGCTTGCTGATTTCGATGCGCCGGTCCAATCAAGCAGCGCGGCGTGACAGGTAATCGGTCGAAAGTCGTCGCAAATCAGCGTTGACGAAGTCTCGCCCAGCCGGCGGCTAGCGTCATCCCTGGCGAGCCGAGCATCAGCTGCAGTATCTGCAGTGGGTGCAGGGTGGGCCGGACTTTCAGGTAGCTGTACAGGCGCAGGTCGATCACCTTGCCCTCGTGGTCAAATCGCCAGACTTCGATACCGCAACCCTGGTGACGCCCGCGCGGTCCACCGCGCCACTCGTTGACGATGGTGTCCTCGGTGGCGGCGACAAGCTGCTTTTCAAGTGTGAACCGGCGCGCTTTGAATGCCGCGCAATTCCTGGCGTACGCGTCGTGGATGGCGTGCACGCCAATCGATTCCTCGCGTGCGCCGTCGGTGATCATCACCGCCCGCGCGTTGGGGGCGTAGAGGTCATACACCATCTCGGTGAGGCATTCGTTGGTCGCGCGCGCGACGGCTTCGACGAAAGCGGCGGCGTCTTCGGGCCGCCGCCCTAGCTCGTGAGCCGCCGCCGTCGGCCCCGTCATCGATCGCCACCCCGCCGGGTCGACTGGATCGCGGAAATGCCCGCAGCAAGGATGATTCGCGTACCCTGCCGCAGCAGCGCCGCCAACGCCCGGGGTCGGCGCACCACCGACGCAGCCATTGTCAGCGCATCGCAATACAAGATCCGCCGCCGTACCCGTCCGGACCCGTCGAGCTCATAGCGGTCGATCGCCGGTACGGAGACCGACGTGCCGCCGAGCGTTCCCTTGATCAAGAACTCGATGTAGACGAGGTTGTCAGCGGAAACCGCCCAGTTCACCACGTCGATGTGCAGGTCCGGCATGAGAGTGAAGACTCGGCGCCAGTACGCGCTGGCCTGCTCGCGACCACGCACGTCGGCAATTAGCGGTTGGGTATAACAGACGTCCGGGTGGGTCAGGGCGTCCAGACGTCCGATCGTGGGTGCGGCCCACACCTCACGAAATTGTTGCACGAATGCGGCTGCCGTCGCTGAGGCTGGTTCGTCGAGTTTTCCTGTCATTTCCCTCGTTTCGATCGGTTGGATTGGTCAGACCCGGCGGGCCGAGGCGATCGCAAGCCAGTCGTCGCCGGTCAATCTGCTGGCATGCGCCGAGTCATAGCGCTGTAGTAGTGCGGACACGGTCGCATGCTCGCAGCGCTCAAAACCATGGGCCGCCAGCACAGCGTCCAGATCCGCTGCGGTGAAGCCACTTCGGTACGCTTCGCCGCGCCGCGCCACCACCCGGGCCACCCGCTGGGCGCTTTTCCACCGGGTGGTGCCGGTGATGACCCCGGCATCGACATAGTCGACGACGAGGTGACTGCCCGACGCGCACAAGACAGAGAGATCGGCAAGCGTCTGTTCGATCGTGTGGCCGGTGAGGTACGGGCTGACCCCGAGCCACACGATCACGCTGCGCTTGAACGGATCGAATCCGCTGGCGAGTAGCCGTTCGCGAAGCGCGTCATGCTCGAAATCGCATGGCACCCATACCGTTTGGCACTTCCGGGACGACGGCAACAGCCTCTCGATTGTGGGGCGCTTATCCGTCTGGGTCGTCGGCGCGTCCACCTCGAAGATGGTCAGCGGGATCCCGGCCAGGCGCAGGCTGGTCGTGTCGAACCCGGCACCGAGCAGCACCAGTTGATCGATGCCATCGCCGATCGCGGCCTGACAGACGTCATCGGTGTAGCGGACCCTCAACACGATGTGAGCGTGGAGTCCACCGCAGAGCCGGTCGAACACCCGCACGGCGGCGCCGGCCGGCAGCCGGTGAACCAGCATGGCCCGCAACGCCGGATGACGCACGAAATGCCGCGAGTACGGGTCGTCGAGGAGGCCACGGCGAGCGAACTGCAGCGTTTCTGCTGCCCGCTGCGCTGCGTTGACCTGGGCAGTCAAACTCGCCTTGGTCTCCACGCGTCGGGCGGGCACCACTCCTCCTCTTCCGCGCTGCGGTGATTTCGCGATCACGCGTCCGAAACTACAAGGCAACCGGTTCGCCTGTATGGTCCAATTTGATGCCTAATTCGTGGACCAGTAGCGGCACCGGCGTCGACCTGCACCTGGAGCTTGCGCCGAGCCGCGGTCGCCGCGAGGCGCTCGAAGATGCGCTGCGGCAGGCCATCCGCGACGGCCGTCTGGCCGCCGGCGAACGGTTGCCGTCCTCTCGCGCGCTGGCCGAGCAACTCGGCATGGCACGCGGAACCGTCGTCGAGAGCTATGCACAGCTGGTGGCCGAGGGATACCTGCGTACTCGGCCCGGTGCGGGCACCGAGGTGGCCCACGCGTTGCATCCGCGGCCACAGCCCGATGCCGAACCGGTTGCTCCCCGCATCGTCGCGGATTTTCGCCTCGGGCGCCCGGACCTGAGCATGTTTCCCCGCACGGAGTGGCTGCGCGCACTGCGGCAAGCCTTCCAGGTCACCCCGCATTCCGAACTCGGTCCGCTGGATCCGCGCGGGTCCCCGCGGCTGCGCGCTGTGCTCGCTAACTACCTGGGCCGGGTGCGCGGAGTGCTCACCAGCGCCGAGCAGATCGTCATCTGCAGCGGTTTCACGCAGGGCTTGCGGCTGGTGTGTGACGCGCTCGCCGCCGCCGGAGCCCAGGCCATCGCCCTGGAGAATCCCTGCCTTCCCGATCACCGCGCGACAGCCATCGCCAGCGGGCTCGAGGTCGTTCCCCTCGACGTCGACCGCGGCGGCGCCCGGGCGGAAGGATTCAGCACATCATCGATTGCGGCCGCCGTCCTCACCCCCGCCCACCAAGCCCCGCTGGGGGCGACGCTGGCCGCCGATCGGCGCGCACACTTCGCGCGCATCGCCGCGCAACGGGGCGCGTATGTGATCGAAGACGACTACGACGGGGAGTTTCGCTACGACCGCCATCCCGTCGGCGCGCTGCAAGGACTCGCCCCGGAGCATGTCATTTACGCAGGCAGTGCCAGCAAGATTCTGGCTCCCGGCATCCGTTTAGGGTGGCTCGCCCTGCCCGCCGATTTGCTCGGCGCGGTCATCGAGGCCAAGCGCCGCGCCGACCGCGGCACCGACATCCTCGCCCAATTGGCTTTCGCGGAATTGATCGAGTCGGGCGCGCTCGATCGCCACGTCCGACGGATGCGCCGGCGCTACCGGCAGCGCCGCGACGCTCTACTGGCCACCCTCGGCGACTCTGCGCCGGCGATGTCGGTACATGGGGTCGCCGCCGGTCTTCACGCTGTCGTCTCGTTACCCGCGGGAATAACGGAGGCTGACGTCATGGTCGCTGCGCGCAAGCGGGAGATTGCTCTAACCGCGTTGGCGCCGTTCTGGCACCGCGACCCCGGCACTGCCGGAATAGTGGTGGGCTACGGGACACCGTCGGAACACGAATACCCAGCGGCAGTCGAACGTCTCGGACACTTACTGCGCGCTGTCAATGCGCGCAGATATGCGTAACTGCAACGTCAGCGCGCCATGTTGGTGAACCGCGACAGGTGCAGCTGGTGCGCGACCGTCACGGTCTTGGTGGGGCCGTTGCGGTGCTTGGCGAGAATGAAATCCGCCTCTCCTCCGCGTGGATCATCGCGCTCGAATGCGTCCGGGCGGTTCAGCAGGATCACCATGTCCGCATCCTGTTCCAGGGATCCCGATTCGCGAAGGTCCGACAGCATCGGCTTCTTATCTGTGCGCTGCTCGGGACCGCGGTTCAGCTGGCTGATCGCGACGACGGGCACCTCGAGCTCCTTGGCCAAAAGCTTGAGTTGGCGCGAGAATTCGGATACCTCGAGTTGTCGCGACTCGACCTTCTTGCCCGACGACATCAACTGCAGATAGTCGACGACGACCAGGCGCAGGACGGATTTCTGCCGCAGCCGACGCGCCTTGGCGCGGATCTCCATCATCGTCAGGTTGGGCGAGTCGTCGATATACAGTGGAGCCTCGCTGATTTCGCTCATCCGGCGCGCCAGCCGCGTCCAGTCTTCGTCGCTCATCCGGCCCGAACGCATATCGGCGAGTTTGATCTTCGCTTCCGCCGACAGCAGCCGCATGACGATCTCGGACTTGCTCATCTCCAGCGAGAAGATGACGCTGGCCATGCGGTGCTTGATCGAGCATGATCGCAAAAAATCCAGACCCAGCGTCGATTTCCCCACCCCGGGCCTGGCCGCCACGATGATCATCTGGCCGGCGTGCAAACCGTTGGTCACCTCGTCGAGTTCGGTGAAACCGGTTGGGACGCCGCGCGCCACACCGCCGTTGGAGGCGATGGCATCGATCTCGTCCATGGTCGGCTGCAGCAGATCCTCGAGCGGAACGAAATCCTCCGACGTCCGGCGCTCGGCCACCTCGTAGATCTCGGCCTGCGCGCGGTCGACCACCTCGGCCACGTCGGCACCCTCGGCGCCCGCGTAGCCGTACTGCACAACCCGGGTGCCGGCCTCCACGAGGCGCCGCAGGAGCGCCTTTTCGGCCACGATGGTCGCGTAGTAGCTCGCGTTGGCCGCGGTCGGCACCGTCGAGATCAGGGTGTGCAGATAGGGTGCCCCACCGATGCGACGCAGCAGGTTGCGCCGGTCCAGTTCCGCGGCGACCGTCACTGCGTCGGCCGGTTCGCCGCGCCCGTACAGGTCCAGGATCGCGTCGTACACATTCTGGTGGGCGGGCCGGTAGAAGTCGCCGGGCCGCAGCCGCTCGAGGACGTCGGCGATGGCGTCCTTGCTGAGCAGCATGCCACCAAGCACCGCCTGCTCGGCCGCCATGTCCTGGGGTGGTTGCCGCCCGAAGTCCTCGCTCGGCGGCGGGGAATCCATGCCCGACGCCAAGTCATCGACGACCGCCACGGGTTCCCTCCTCCCCTGGTTCACGCATCCGAACATACATTCGATAGCCGACAGCGAGCGTAGGTCAAGACCCTGACAACCTGCGCCGCACAGCACCCGTACGCCCGGCGCCGGGACGACGTTAAACGTTGCTGGCTAGTACGCAAAGGGGGTGCTGTTTATGAAGGTGTGCATCGTGTGTGCATATCCGTCGACACCTGTGTTGAGCGGGGTGTGGAGAACCTGTGGATTAATGCAAAGGGCTGGGACATCACTGCAGATACCGGCCATACAACGGCATCAAAATCGTGTGGACAAGAATCTCTACGGCGTGTCGCCGCAGGTTACTGCGCCGGGCGTGTTGGCTTTCCGCCATATTTTCCCAGCGTTACGGGCCGGTAAAGCGCCCCCGGGAAATGCACCCCAGAAATTGTTCGCCAGCGCGCGCCTCCGCGATCCGCACCAACGGAGGGCGCCCTCGCGGCTGCAGTACAACGAAGCCCGGCGGCGGCCCATCAAGGCCACCGCCGGGAACGAGCAAACGTCGGGTGCTTAGCTCTGCGCGACGACCTCGAGCGCGACCTCGACGTCGACCTCGGGGTGCAGGTGCACCGCCACCGGGTGGGTCCCGACGGCCTTGATGTGCGATTTGGGCAGCCGCACGATCCGCTTGTCCAGGTTGGGGCCACCGGCCTTCTTGATCGCGGCGACGACATCGCCGGCGGTGACCGAGCCGAACAGTTTCCCGGAATCGGCCGCGGTCTTGACCGGCAGCGAGACCGGTCCGAGCGCCTCGATCGCCGTCTTCAGTTCGTTGGCGTGCCCGAGGTCGCGCACGGCCTTGGTTTCGCGGGCCCGGCGGATATCGTCGGCCTGCCGCTGCGCGCCGCGGGAGGCCACGATCGCCAGACCGCGCGGGAGCAGGAAGTTGCGGCCGTAACCGTCCTTGACCTCGACTGTGTCGCCGACGGTGCCAAGGTGGTCGACGTCAGCCGTCAGAATCAGCTTCATCGTTTCGTACTTTCGGTAGGCCTGCGGCGACTATCGCGCCGAGGAGGTAAAGGGCAGCAGCGCCACCTCACGGGCATTTTTCACCGCGATGGCGATGTCACGCTGGTGCTGCACGCAATTGCCGGTGACCCGACGCGCGCGGATCTTGCCGCGCTCGCTGATGTACGTACGCAGCAGCGCGGTGTCCTTGTAGTCGATCGCTTGATCCTTCTTGGCGCAGAAGACACACTTGCGTGCCTTGACCGGCTTTTCTGGAGCCGGCCGCCTCTTGTTGGACTTGGCCATGTCTGTCTTTCTTTCCGTTCTCTATTACTGAAGTTTTGTCGAATCAGAAGGGCGGTTCGTCGTCCCCGCCGCCGAACGAACCCGATGCGGGCGCACTGCCCCATGGGTCGTCCGCGGGTGCGCTGCTCGCCGGCGCCGATTGCTGGCGGGATCCACCGCCACCGCCGCCGCCACCGCCGAAGCCGCCGCCTCCACCGCCACCGCCGCTGCGGCTGGCCTTGTTGACCTTGGCTGTGGCGTACCGCAGCGACGGGCCGATCTCGTCGACCTCCACCTCGACGACGGTGCGCTTCTCACCTTCACGAGTCTCAAAAGAGCGCTGCTTGAGCCGGCCCGTCACGATCACCCGGGCACCACGCGTGAGGCTCTCCGCGACGTTCTCGGCAGCCTCGCGCCAGATGTTGCACCGCAGGAACAGCGCCTCACCGTCTTTCCATTCCCCGCTCTGGCGGTCATAGATCCGCGGCGTCGACGCCACGGTGAAGTTAGCGACGGCGGCACCCGACGGGGTGAACCGCAGTTCGGGGTCGGCGGTCAGGTTTCCGACGACGGTGATAGTGGTGTCACCAGCCACAATTTCCTCCTGGGGCCGCTTCTGAGACGGTGTCCTGGCTGAGCCTACGCAAGTCCACCCACGGTGGACGCGCGACGCAGCCGAAGCTGTTAGTGCTTGTCGGTGCGCATCACCTTGGTGCGCAGTACCGACTCGTTGAGGCTCAGCTGCCGGTCGAGCTCGGATACCGTCGCCGGCTCGGCCTTGAGGTCGACGACGACATAGATGCCTTCGGCGTGCTTGGCGATCTCGTAGGCCAGGCGGCGCCGGCCCCAGATGTCGACCTTGTCGACGGATCCACCATCTTTGCGGACGACGTTGAGGAACGTCTCCAGGGATGGGGCCACGGTGCGTTCGTCGAGCGTGGGGTCAAGAATGACCATGATTTCGTATGGACGCATGGAAACCTCACCACCTCCTCTGGTCTCAAGCGGCCACGGGCGTTCCGTGGCAGGAGGGTCGCCTGCGTCGGCAACCGGATCAGGCTACCGGATAGTGGGCTGACCAGAAAAATCCGGCCGATTCGGCAACCTCGCTATTGCCGGGCGGTCAGGTATTCCTCGGCTCTTGCCACCGTCGCGGGAGCCGCCTTGGCGAGCGCGCCCGAGTCGAAGGGCGGGTGCGGGTCGTATTCGATGAGCAGCTGAGCCGCCTGTGCGGCCTCGCGATCGACGAGCAGTTCCACCAGACGCAGGGCCACGTCGATGCCGCTGGACACCCCGGCGGCGGTGATGATCCGCTGCGGCAGGTGTTCGACCACTCGCTCCGCAACGTAGCGGGCGCCCAAACCATTGAGGAGTTCGGCGGCCCGCCAGTGGGTGGTGGCGGTGAGCCCGTCGAGCAGGCCGGCCGCGGCCAGCAGCAGGGCTCCGGTGCACACCGAGGTGGTGAACCTGGTGTTGGGATGCACCGCCTGCAGCCACCCCCGGATGGCCTCGTCGTGAATCAGCTGCCGGGTGCCGATGCCGCCGGGGGACACCACCACATCGGGAGCGTCCACCTCCTCGAAGGTGGCGTCACAACTGACGCCGAGCATTCCGTTCTCGGTCCGCACCTCACCGCGGTGGTGCCCGACGAACACGACGTCGATCGACGGAATGCGTTGCAGGACCTCGTACGGACCCACCGCGTCGAGTGCGGTGAATCGGGGAAAGATCGGGATGGCGACCTGCGTCATGACCTGGCGCCGCTTGCCAGTGCGGGTTGCTCGTCGGCTTCGTCGTCGGACGCCGGGATGCTCGAACGGCGCGACCCAACCGGTCGCAGCCAGTCCGGCAACCAGCCGGGCGGGGCGTCAGCCGCGCGGTCGAACGGTCCGCCCGCCGGATCGTCCGCCCGCGCGCCCCATCGCACCAAATCCTCGCCGGGGCGGTATATCTGGCGAATCACCAACGCACACAAGACGATAACCGCGACGTCGCGCAGCAACACGGTGGTGGTGAAGAACTGTTCGGGCAGCGAGCGGTTGGGGTTGCCGTACAGGTAATACATCCGCGGCACCCACACCAGCGCGTCGACGGTCATCCATGCCAGCAATAGCCGGCGGTGCGGCAGAGCCAGCACCGCCAGCGGCACCAGCCACAGCGAGAACTGCGGGCTCCACACCTTGTTGGTCAGCAGGAAGGCCGCGACCACCAAGAACAGCAGTTGCGCCACCCGCGGACGTTGCGGCGCGGTCAATGCGATGAATGCGATTGCGGCACAACACGCCACGAACAACACCGCGACGACGGTGTTGAGCACTGTCGGCGGCTGCCAGAAACCGAGCTTGGGATCGAATCCCCGCCAACCGGTGAAGGACTTGATGACGTTGTACAGCGAGTCCATGTCCTCGCCGCGCCGCGTGTTGAGCCGGAAGAACTCCGACCAGCCGCGGGGGAAGAACACCAGCACGGGCAGGTTGACCACGAGCCAGGTCACCCCGGCGGCCACCGTCGTGCGGACCCACGCGCGCAGCTGCCCGGTCCGGATTCCCAGCAGCAGCATCGGGCCCAAGAACAGCAACGGATACAGCTTCGCCGCGGCACCCAGGCCGATCAGCACGCCGGCCGGCACCGGTTTTCGTCGCGCCCACGCCAATAGCCCGGCCATCGCGAATGCCGTTGCCAGCGCGTCGAAGTTGGTGAATATCTGAAAGATCAATATCGGCGAGCCCGCCACCAAGGCGGCGTCCCAAATCCGCCGCCCGGCCAGGCCCGCGGTCGCCCAGACGGTGGCCAGCCAGGCCAGCGCCAGCCCGAATGCCGCGATATCGAAGAACATCACCACCTCGGCGACAACCGGAAGCGGAGCGAGCTTGCTCAGCGCGGTGTAGGTCTTCGCCAGTGCCATCGACACGTACTGATAGACCCCCGTCAGCACTGGATACTCCATGTAGCGCACCGCGGGCCGGCCGTCGTAGCGGATCTGCTGGGCGCCGGTCGAGTCGGTCTCGATCCAGCTCGATTTATAGGGAAACTTGCCTTGGCTCAACAACTCTGCGCTGTAGAGCGGCACGGTGTCGGAGTAGCACAACTCGTAGTAAGCGCGTTGGTTGTCCCAGTTGGCCACCCGCTGATCGCCGGTCCCGGTGCCGGTGCTTTGCAGGCAGGCCGCCTTCGTCGACCAGCCCAGCGCCAGGAAGACCAGCCCGATCATGAACATCACCCGCAGCGGGGTCATCAGCCGCGAGCGGCCGATCAGCGCGTGCCGGCCCACCGGTCCACCGACGACGTCGGCGAGCGCGGCGCCCAGAAAGTCGTTGCGGCTCGGGCAATCTCGGGTGTCGGCGCTGCGCAGATCCGCCGCCAGCGGCTGCGGTGAAGTGGTCGCGCCGACCTCTGCGGCGTCGGTCACGGTGGCGGTTGCGGCGCTTGGGGTCCACCCGGCGGGACGCCACCACCCGGGGGGCCACCGAACGGGGGGCCGCCGAACGGGCCGCCCGGCTCCGGACCACCCGGCGGGCCGCCGGGCGCCGGTGGCGCCGCGGTGATCGTCGTGGGCGGACCGACCGGAATGGTGATGCCCGGCGCCACTTCGATGGTGGGCTGGATGACGGTCTCCGAGGGCGGCGGTGGCGGCGGTGGCGCGACGGGCACGCCCGCATAGCCGCCGATCTCGGTCGGCTTCGGGAAGGATTCGTTGGAGGTGCCCTTCAGGGCCCCGTCCATGGTGGATTTCCAGATGTCCGACGGCAGCCCCGAACCGTAAACCGCTCCGCCCGAAGCGGTTACCAGCGGGCTGTCGCCTTTGGCCGTGCCCACCCACACCGCCGTTGACAGCGACGGTGTGTAGCCCACCATCCAGGCGTCCTTGTTCGAGGTGGTGTCGCCGAGTTGGGTGGTGCCGGTCTTGGCGGCCGACGGCCTACCGCCGGCCAGCGCGTGGCCGCGGGAGTAGGCGGCGATCGGCACCATGGCCGCGGTGACGTTGTCGGCGACGGCCTTGGGGACGCGTTGCTCGCTCTTGTTGTCGGAGTTGGCGGCGTCGAAGAGCACCTGGCCGTCGGAGTTGACGACCTTCTGCACGAAGTGCGGTTGGTGATAGACGCCGGAGGCGGCCAGCGTGGCGTAGGCCGAGGCCATGTCGAAGACCCGGGTTTGATACTGGCCGAGCACAATTCCGTTGTTCGGTGGGCCGCCCTTGCCGTCCTCGGACAGGGTGTGGTCCACGCCGGGGAAGCTGGTGGCGACACCGGCTTGGTGCGCGGCGTCGGCGACGGCCTGCGGGCCGCCCTTGAGTTTGAGCATCAGCCGGTAGTAAGAGGTGTTCAGCGACATCTTGAGCGCCTGGGCGAGGTTACAGGTCCCGCAGCTCTCGCCCTCGACGTTGGTGATCTTGATGCCATCGACCGTCAACGGGGAACTGTCGACCTGATAGCCCAGCCCAATGCCCTGCTCGAGTGCGGCCACCAACGCGAACACCTTGAACGACGACCCGGTCTGCAGTCCGGCCTGAGCGAAGTCGAAACCGTTGGCGTCGGTGCCGCCGAAGTATGCGCGGATCGCGCCGTCGTGCGGGTCGACCGAGACCGCCGCCGAGCGCATATCGGGGTCCTGGCCGTCGAGGTACTTCGACACCGCCTTCTCCGCGGCCTGCTGAGCCTTGGGATCGATGGTGGTGGTGACCTGCAGGCCCTGCGTGTTCAGGGTGCGCTCGTCGATGTTGAACAGCTCCATCAACTCTCGGGTCACCTGACGCTCGATCAGCCCGTTGGGCCCGGTCGTCTGGTTCTGCGCGCGCGCCTGATCCGGCGGCACGGTCGGCGGAAACTGCTGCGCGGAACGGTCACTCGAAGACAGCGCCTTGGTTTCCACCATGCCGTCGAGCACCCACGCCCAGCGCGCACGGGCGCCCTGCGGATCGACCGCCGGGTCCAGTGTCGACGGGCGCCGGATGAGCGCCGCCAACAGCGCGCCTTCGGAGACGGTGAGCTGTTCGACGGGTTTGTTGAAGTAGGCCTTGGCGGCGGCCGAAATCCCGTACGCGCCCCGGCCGAAGTAGATGATGTTCAGATAGGCCTGCAGCACTTCGTCTTTCGACCACTCCCCCGACATCTTGGTGGCGATGACGAGTTCCTTGGCCTTGCGCATCAGGCCGCTGACTCCGTGCTGGGCCGATCCGACCAGCGCGTTCTTCACGTATTGCTGGGTGATCGTCGACCCGCCCTGCAGGTCACCGCTGCCGAACAGGTTGTTGTTCACCGCCCGGGCGAAGCCGCTGAAATCGAACCCGGGGTTCGAGTAGAAATTGCGGTCTTCCGCGGCGATCACCGCCTGGCGCACATGCACGGGAACCTGGTTGATGTTGACGTCGACCCGATTGCCCTCCGGCGGAATGATCTTCGCGATCTCCGAGCCATCGTTGGCCAGGATCGTCGAAACCTGGTTGGTGCGAAGGTCTCCCGGCTTCGGAATGTCGACGATGAAGTACGCCATCGCGAACGTGACGATCGGCAGCAGCACCAGCACCGCCGCGCCGATGTAAGCCCCGCGCCGGACCCACAGCCAGTTGATCCGCTCGGTCCAGGCCCAGTCGCGCCACGGTGGGGCGGGCCGCCCGCCGGGACCGTCAGGTCCTCCCGGACGTCCGGGGCGCGGCGGCCCTGGGGGCGGTCCGCCGGGCGGACCACCGCCGAGGCTGGCCCGCTCCTGCCGGCCGGACGCCGGACCCCGGCCGTCCAGTGCGGCCTTGACCTCGTCGAGCGCGTCGCGCCGCAGAGGCGTCGAAGGGGGGCCGGCCAGCGCGGCTTTGACTTCCTCGATGGGATCGGAGCGCCGGGGCGCCCGGTCATCTCTGACCGGCGGCAGGATCGTCGTCATCCGATCATCGGGCGGGGCCTGACGGCGACGGTTGATCGTCGGCGGCGGCTCCCGACGCTCGGGATCCCGCCTATCGGCGGCCGGGCGGTCGGGCCCCGGACGCTCGTCAGCACTCTGATTGCCCACACGCTCAGTCGCTGGCCCACGCTGGTCACCGGACGACTGACTGTGGCGTCCTTCGTTATTCAATGGCCGTGCGGGCGTTGTTGCGCGCCGTCCGCGTGCGTCCGGTGCCCCTGGGCGGAGGTGCCGGGCGCGCGGCGCCGAGCACATACGACTTGACGAGATGGTTCCAGCTGCAGGTCCGGCAAACCTCCACCACGTGGACGGCGAACTCGTCGAAGCGGGTTGCCAGCATCACCAATTCTTCGGCCGTGCGCGCCGAGCCCGACACCGCGCCGAGGTGTTCCCCGAACACCCATGACACCAGCGTCAACTGCTCCTTGCGGCAGATCGGGCACATGACCTGGCTCGGTTTCCCGTGAAACTTGGCGGCGCGCAGCAGATACGGGTTCGCGTCACAAACCTCGGACACGCCGGTGCGGCCCGAATACACCTCGGCCAGCAGTGAGCGCCGCCGGAGCGCGTAGTCCACCACTTGTCGCTGCAGTCGCACGCCCACCAGAGTACGTCGCCATCCCGAGCAGGGATACGCAACCGAAGCGTGGCGGTCCGTCCAAGGGAGTCGACGGCGGTTTCTGCGCCGACCGGGACCGGACTTCTACGATCATCCCCGTGGCGAAATGGCTCGGGACACCGCTGGCGCGCGGCGCGACAACGACTACCCGCGCCAAGGACACCGACCGCCAAGACACCTGCACGCTCCTCGACGACGCCCTGGCCGATGGCGAACTCTCCGCCGAGGAGCACCGGGAGAGGGTGAGCGCGGCCACCAAGGCGGTGACGCTGGGCGAGTTGCATGCCCTGCTGGACGATCTGCAGACCAATGCCGGGCGGCCACAGCCCGCGCTCGGCTCGGGGCCGAAGATGACGCGAGTCGGCGGGTGGGGGGTCCTGGCCGCCGCCTTCGTCGTGTCGGTGTTGCTGGGCATGGGGATCGGGTGGGGGCTGTACGGGAACACCCGCTCGCCGCTGGACTTCACTACCGACCCGGGAGCCAAGCCGGACGGCGTCAACGCCGTGGTGCTGACGGCGCCGACACAGCTGCACTCGGTCGGCGGGCTCACCGGGCTGTTCGAGCAGATGCGCAAGCGGATGGGGGACACCATCGGCTATCGGCTGGTGATCTACCCGACCTACGCGGTGTTGGACCGCCCGGACCCCTCCGACGACCGCCGGAAACTGGACTACACCTACCGCGGCGGCTGGGGCGATCCGACTAGTTCGGCCAAGAGTTCCACGGACGGCCCCGTCCCCGTCGACCTGAGCAGATTCGACGTGACCAAGACGGTGGGCATCATGCGCGGCGCCCCCGAGACGCTGCACATGAGGCCGTCTGACGTGAAATCCACGTACCTGATCGTCGAGCCGGCGACCGATCCGACCACTCCGGGCGCGCTCTCGCTGTCCGTGTACGTCTCCAGCGACTACGGCGGCGGACACGTCATCTTCTCGGGTGACGGCACCGTCAAGCAGACCAGTCTGCCCACGTAAAGGCCGGTCCCCCGGCGCTTTCCGCGCCCAGGCTGTGTGACGAACTCCAAACCAACACTTGGTGGTGTTGTGGCTAATATATCGAGACGATACGATTGCGCGAGGCGTCGAACCGTCGTAACCGGCCACGCAAATCCTTCAGGGAGGTGATTCGATTGCTGGAGCTTGCCATTCTGGGTCTGCTGATCGAGTCGCCCATGCACGGCTATGAGTTGCGCAAGCGGCTGACCGGTCTACTCGGCGCGTTCCGGGCGTTTTCGTACGGATCGCTCTACCCCGCCCTGCGGCGCATGCAGAGCGAGGGGCTGATTGCCGAGAATGCCGCCCCGGCCGGGACGCCGGTTCGGCGGGCCCGGCGTGTCTACCAGCTGACCGACGAGGGCCGCCGGCGCTTCGGGGAGCTGGTGTCGGACACCGGTCCCCACAACTACACCGACGACGGCTTCGGGGTACACCTGGCTTTCTTCAACCGGACTCCGGCAGAGGCGCGGATGCGCATTCTGGAAGGCCGCCGCCGTCAGGTCGAGGAAAGGCGGGAAGGTCTGCGCGAAGCCGTTGCGCGGGCCAGTAGCTCGTTCGACCGCTACACCCGCCAGCTTCATCAATTGGGGCTCGAGTCAAGTGAACGCGAAGTCAAGTGGCTCAACGAGCTCATCGCTGCGGAGCGGGCTATGCCCGGCCTCTCCGAGCAAAAGTAAACCCCGGCACGAACGCAGCATCCCAGTCAGTGGTTAGAGGTTAGGAGAACGCCCATATGAGTGAGCATCAGCCGCCAAAGGCGGAAGGAGCGCAGTCGGAGGTACGAGTCGCCATTGTCGGCGTCGGTAACTGCGCGTCTTCGCTGGTTCAGGGCGTGCAGTACTACTACGACGCCGATGCCAACAGCACCGTGCCCGGTTTGATGCACGTGAAGTTCGGCCAGTACCACGTCCGCGACGTGAAGTTCGTCGCCGCGTTCGACGTGGACGCCAAGAAGGTCGGCTTCGACCTGTCCGAGGCGATCTTTGCGTCGGAGAACAACACGATCAAGATCGCCGACGTCCCGCCCACCAACGTGACGGTGCAGCGCGGCCCGACGCTGGACGGCATCGGTAAGTACTACGCCGACACCATTGAGGTGTCCGACGTCGAGCCCGTCGACGTGGTCGCGGCGCTGCGTGAGGCAAAGGTCGACGTGCTGGTGTCCTACCTGCCGGTGGGATCCGAAGAGGCCGACAAGTTTTACGCCCAGTGCGCCATCGACGCAGGCGTGGCGTTCGTCAACGCGCTGCCGGTCTTCATCGCCTCGGACCCGGTGTGGGCCAAGAAGTTCGCCGATGCCGGCGTCCCGATCGTCGGTGACGACATCAAGAGCCAGGTCGGCGCGACCATCACCCACCGCGTGATGGCCAAGCTGTTCGAAGACCGCGGCGTGCAGCTGGACCGCACCATGCAGCTCAACGTCGGCGGCAACATGGACTTCCTCAACATGCTCGAGCGCGAGCGCCTCGAGTCCAAGAAGATCTCCAAGACGCAGGCCGTCACCTCCAACCTGCAGCGCGAGTTCAAGACCAAGGACGTGCACATCGGCCCGTCCGACCACGTCGGCTGGCTCGACGACCGCAAGTGGGCCTATGTGCGGCTCGAGGGCCGCGCCTTCGGTGACGTGCCGCTGAACCTGGAGTACAAGCTCGAGGTGTGGGACTCGCCGAACTCCGCGGGCGTCATCATCGACGCGGTGCGCGCCGCCAAGATCGCCAAGGACCGCGGCATCGGCGGGCCGGTGATTCCGGCGTCGGCCTACCTGATGAAGAGCCCGCCGCAGCAGCTGCCGGACGACATCGCCCGCGCCCAGCTCGAAGAGTTCATCATCTCGGGCTAAGCACCCTTTCGCCCGCGAACGTCGAGTTGTTGCGGCGGCAATGCCCCATAAGGCAGCCCAACAACTCGACGTTCGGCCGGGGTCGGTGCGGCGCGATCGCCGAACCATCGACACGATGCTGTGCAGCTGCTTAGCATCATGTCTCGATGACCGTTCAGCCCGCAGCGTTTCTGCGCACCACCCTCCCCCTCGACTTGTCCGGGCTCGCCGGACTCGACAGCGGTCGCTACCACTCCCTCTGGCTGCCCGATCACATGGTCAGCTTCTGGCCGGACTCGATCTGGACGCCTGAGTTCACCGACCTCGCGACCGCGTCCCCCTCGCCGCACCGCCACCTGGACGGCCTGGCGGTGGCGGCCGCGGCGGCCGTGCTGACCGAGCGGGTTCCTCTGGTCAGCGCCGTGGTCGACACCGTGCGCCGCCACCCGGCCATGCTCGCGCAGACGGCGCTGACCATCGATCACCTCGCCAAGGGGCGTTTCATCCTGGGACTGGGCAGCGGCGAGAGCGAAAACACGGTGCCCTACGGCTTCGACTTCTCGCGGGCGGTCAGCCGTTTCGAGGAGGCGCTGGCGGTGATCCAGTTGCTGTGGCGCAGCGACGACCCGGTCGACTTCGCCGGCCAGTTCTATTCGCTGCACCATGCCCGCTTGGACACCGAACCCTACGAAGGCAGGTTGCCGCCGATCTGGATCGGCGCAAGCGGTCCGCGGATGCTCGACATCGCGGGCCGGTACGCCGACGGGTGGTGGCCGGCGGGCGCCTGGACTCCCGAGCACTACGCCCAGATGCTTTCGGCCGTGCGGTCATCCGCCGAACGCGCCGGCCGTGATCCGATGGCGATCACCCCCTGCTTCATCCAGGTGTGCCTGATCGGTGCGGACGACGCCGCCCTCGCCGAGATTCTGCGGGCGCCCCTGGTCAAGGCGTTCCTTCTGCAAGTTTCAGCAAAGACGCTGCGCGACTTCGGCTTCGAGCATCCGATGGGTGAGAACTGGCGGGGCTTCCAGGACATCGACCCGGCCGTCCTCACCCGAGAGCGAATCGCGGAGTTTCTGGACAACGTGCACCCCGAGATGATTCTGGCCCTCGTCCCCCATGGCACACCCAAACAGGTCGCCAAGATCGTCAAGACGTACGTCGACGCGGGCCTGCGCGTGCCCAAGATCCTCGACTACGGCGCCATGGCCGGCTTGGAATACGCACAGGTTTCGGCAGCTAACGTGCGCGCGGCCGAGGACGAACTGATACAACTCTGCGGAGACCTGCCGTGACAACACATTTGGACGCCGCAGAGATGCTCGTCGCCGCCGGGGCGGAGACCGGGCTGCGCGACTACGGCGATCCCACCTTGCCCGAACGCTTCGCTGTCGCCGTCGACCACCTGAACGATCTGGGCATGGATGCCGATGGTCGCTTCGAAGCCGCGCAGGTGTGTCGTTGGCTGCTGACGTCGCGCCTCGAATTCATCGAGGACCGCAACCGCTACCCGATTGGCGCCGAAGTGATCGAGTCGCCGATGTTCGTCACCGGCGAACCACGTTCGGGGACAACGCTTATGCACGCCCTGATGTCGGTCGACCCGCGCGCCCGGGCGCTGCGGTTCTGGGAGGTGATGTATCCCTCCCCGCCACCGGGGCTGGCCGCACCCGACGACGACCGCCGGAGGCGCGCCGACGCCGACTGGCGCGAGATCAACGCCAAGATGCCGAAGTGGCTGCGCAGCCACCCGTACAACGACATGCTGGGCGACGGCCTTCCCGAAGACGAACGCACCTGGGCGTTCGATTTCCGGGTGATGACCCCGACCGCGTGGTGGCGGGTGCCGATGCAGTCGCTGGTCGGCGGTTTGGCGACCGACCCGGCCGCGCAGTATCGGCTGCACAAGGCCATGCTGCAGCAGCTGCAATACCAGCGGCCGCGAAAGTATTGGGTGCTGAAGGGTTTTCACGGCTTTCGGCTCAAAGAGATGTTCGACGCCTACCCCGACGCCACGCTGGTGTGGCTGCACCGCGATCCGGTGCAGGTCGCCGCCTCGCGCACGATGATGATGGCCGACATCGCCGAGGGCATGGTCGGTCCGGTCGACCTCCACGCCCTGGCGAAGCAGCATCTGGAGCTGACCCGCGCCGGTGTCGCCAATACGATGAGCAATCCCATGGTGGACGATCCGCGCATTCTGCATATCCGCTACACCGACTTCGTCGCCGATCAAATCGGCACGGTGCGGCGCTATTACGCATTCGCCGGCCGCGAGGTCACGCCCGAAGCCGAATCCGCCATGCGTGACTACCTGGCCAACAATCGCGGCGACCGGTACGGCAAGTTCCGCTACTCCACCCAGTTGCTCGTCGATATCGGCGAAGACCTCGACGCGCTGCATGCCGAATTCCGGCCGTTTCGCGAACGATTCGGCGTCGAAATCGAAACCCTTGACTGACGTGACGACACCCCACAAACGTCTGTCGGTCCACGACGTCACCTTCTTCGGAGCTTCGCTGGCGGAGATGGAACAGCATTGGGCGCAACTCGGTGTGTCGCGATTGAGCGTCTTGGACAGCGAACTGCTCGACCCGACATTCCCAAAGCTATTGCGGCACAACAAATACACCGTCGAGGCGGTATGCCACATCTTCGGTCACGGCCGACTGGACATCGGGGCGCACGCGGCACGCGACGCCCTGTTGCCCGTGATCGACGCCGCGGCCGGGGTGGGTGCGCGCGTGGTCTACCTGCTGACCGGCGGTCGGGGCGCTCTCACCTGGCCGCAGGCCGCCGACCGCTTCAGCGCCATGATCGGTCCGTGCGTCGAGCACGCGAAGCAGGCCGGCGTGGCGCTGGCGATCGAGAACGCCTCGAGCCTGTACGCCGACATTCACCTCGCCCACACCCTGCGCGACACCGTCGCGCTGGCCGAGATGAGCGGGCTGGGCATCTGCATCGAGTTGTTCCACTGCTGGGCGGAGGGCGATTTCGAAGCGATGGTGCAACGGGCACTGCCGCGAACCGAGCTCATCCAGCTCAGCGATTACGTGCTGGGTGACCGTGCGCTTCCGGGTCGGGCGGTGCCCGGCGATGGAGTGATCCCGTTCGAAAGGTTCATCGCCCAAGCCCTGGCCGGCGGCTACGCGCATGGATTCGACCTGGAACTGATCGGGCCCCGCATCGACGCGGAGGGCCGCCTGCAATCCGCCCGACGCGCCTGCGACGTCGTCGGCGCGATACTGAACAGATTGGGTGCCTGACAATGGCTTTCGGCGACGGTCCCGACGACGAGGCACTGCACTCGGCGTGGACCGAATTCTGTGCCAGGCTGCAACGCGCGGGCGAACAAGTCTTCAAAGACGCCAACCCGCCCACCGGTGTGCAGCGCGTTGACGCCTATCGATTCCTCACCCAGAACCTCGGGCAGGCCTTCGATCTCGCACTCGAGACCCGCGACACCGGCTACCCGGTGCTGCACACCTTCTGCGGCCCGACCCGCAAGCTCGGCGGCGACTGCGCCGACTTCACCTATCAGCAAGCCTGGATCGACGGGCACTCGACCTATCGGCTCACCGGCACCCGCGGCACCGCGCGCTTCTTCAACGTCACCGTGCAGGGGCGACGCACGCCCGGCCCGGGCGTCCTGCACGAACCGTTCGGTGATACACCGCAGGCCAACCTGCTCGGCCAGCAGCTCGATATCGATGACGGCGGACGGTTCGAGCTGTACATCGGCGGGCCCGAACGCGGACCGAACTGGCTGCCCACCACGCCGGAGTCACGAAAGCTGTTCATCCGCCAAGGGTTTGATCGCTGGGACGAACAACCGGCGCAGATGCGCATCGAACGCATCGACATGGCCTCCCCCAAGCCATTGCCCGCCCCTGCCGACATGGTCGACGCGATGCGCTGGGCCGGTGATTTCGTCGCCGGCCTGATGTCCGATTGGCCCGAATTCCCCTTCACCCACGGCGGGGTGGACGCCGAGCACCCGAACGCGTTTCCGCGCGTCGGCGCCAGCGACGCCGACAACAAGCGGGGCCGGGCCGCCGCCAACATGTATTGGGAGCTGGCGGCCGACGAGGCGCTGATCGTCGAGTTCGACGCCCATGACGGGCTGTGGATGTTCACCAACATGGGCGTCTTCTTCAACAGCATGGACTACCTGTACCGCCCGGTGAGCTACACGCCGAGCCGCACCAAGGTCGACCACGACGGCCGCATCCGGCTGGTTATGGCTCACCGTGATCCCGGTGTGCACAACTGGCTGGACACCCAGGGCTTCGAGCGCGGCAACCTGACCTACCGGCACATGCTCGAGGGCGAGCCCGCGGTGCTGGAGACCCGGGTCGTCAAGCACGACGAACTGCTTAGTGCCCTGCCCGAGGGCACCGCCATGGTGAGCGCATCAGAACGCGCCGCCGCGATGTGGGAACGCTTCCACGGCATTCGCCGCCGTTACCCTTTGTAGCCAGGTCTAGGGTCAAACATCGTGACCGAGATTTCTGAAGACGAACTGGCCGGGCTGTCCGAATTCTCGCTGCTGTCCGAAAACGCCGAGCAGGCCGGAGTCTCCGGGCCCCTGCCCGAAGCGGAGCGCGTCGAGTCCGGAACGGGCGAAAGCAGAATCAGCGCCCTGCGCTGGGGCAGCACTCCCCCGCGGATCGTATTCGTGCATGGCGGCGGGCAGAATGCGCACACCTGGGACACCATCATCGTCGGCATTGGTGAACCCGCGCTGGCGGTAGACCTGCCCGGCCACGGCCACTCCGCCTGGCGCGAGGACGGCGACTATTCGCCGCAGCACAATGCCGACACCTTGCTGCCGATTCTGCGCGAACACGCCGCGTCGGCGGACCTCGTCGTCGGCATGTCGCTGGGCGGGTTGACCGCGATCCGGCTGGGGGCGGTGGCGCCCGAACTGGTCAAAGAGCTGGTGCTGATCGACGTCACTCCGTCTGCGCTGCAACGACATTCCGAGATGACCAAGGAGCAGCAGGGCACGGTGGCACTGATGCACGGGGAACGCGAGTTCCCCAGCTTCCAGGCGATGCTCGACTTGACGGTCGCCGCGGCGCCGCACCGCGAGGTGAAGGCACTGCGCCGCGGGGTGTTCCACAACTCGCGCAAGCTGGAAAACGGCAAGTGGACGTGGCGCTACGACGCCATCCGCACCTTTCCCGACTTCGCCGGCCTGTGGGACGACGTCGACGCCTTGTCCGCTCCTGTGACCCTGGTGCGCGGCGGTTCATCGGGTTTCGTCAGCGACGAGGACGCGGCCGAGCTCAGCCGTCGCGCAAAGCAATTCCGCTCTGCCCACGTCGTCGAGAATTCCGGCCATTCCGTCCAAAGCGACCAGCCGCGTGCGCTGATCGACATACTGCGCGGGGTGCTCGACGCGCGCTGAGCCATCATGACCGACCACCACCGCCGCACCAGATCCACCGGGCGGCCGCGCGACGCCTCGATCGACGACCGCGTTCTGTCGGTGACGCGTGAGCTTCTGGTGGAAGTGGGCTGGGACGAGCTGAGCGTGCGCTTGGTCGCGGCACGCGCCGGCGTAGGACGGTCCAGCCTCAACCGTCGCTGGTCGTCCAAGGCGGAGCTTGTGCTGCACGCCATCCTGGGCGAAACACCCGATTTGGCACCGTTTTCCGGCACCGATCTGCGCGGCTGGATCGACTGGGTGGTGCGCGGCAGTCACGAGCTGTTCAGCAGGCCCGACGTGCGGGCCGCGGTGCCGGGTCTGCTGCTGGCGCTGCGCGAAAACGATGGCCTTCGGGAGAGGTTGTGGGAGAGCTTCAGCGGCCCGGCGGTGGAGTTGTTCGCGGAGCGAGTGCACCCGAACACGCCGTCGCAACGGCGGCGTGCCGATCTCGACGCGCGGGCGTCGCTCGCGATGGCGGCCGGCGCGGCGCTGTTCGTCACGACGGTCGCGCGTGACGACGACTCCGAAGCGCTACGGCGCCGGATCGCGGCCCTGTTGGTGACGGCCGTCAGCGCGTCCACCGGCGAGCAGTGACTCGACGATCGCCGCTCTAGGGGATCGCCAGGTGACGCCGAGATCCTGCACGGTCTTGCTGTCGTCGGTGGGAGTGGCGGCGGTAAGCAGCACCGCCGCTTCGTAACTGAGCCCGTCGCCGAGCGCGACGTATCGGCCGACGAAGTCGGCAAGACGACCGATGGCACGCAGCACGCCGGGCGACGTGGGGACCCGCCGCACCCGCCGACCCAGCCCCTCTTCGAGTGCGTCGATCATCTCGTCGAAGGTGAGCAGCCGCCCTCCGCAGACGTAGCGGCGGGGGCCCCGGCCGCTTTGCATGATTCGCGCGTGCGCCTCGGCCACGTCCCGCACGTCGACCATCTGCATGCCCCCGCGCACTGTCGGGGCGATTCCCCAGCGCACGATCGGCGCCCAGCCCTGCTCCGTGACGCCTGCGGCGGTGCCGAAGGCCGGCCCCACGACGCTCGAGGGATACGTAACCACGACCGGCGCGCCGGTCTCCTGCAACCGCCGGGCGGCGCGGTCGGCGTACCCCTTGGTCTTGGCGTACGCGCTGCGCCCGGGCGCCGTGGGAGTGTCGGGGGAAATGATGCCGTCCGGTGGGGGGAACAGCGCGCTGTAGCTGCTGACGAGCACCACCGGGTCGAGCCCGAGGTCGACCGCGCGGGTCAAGATCGCCTCGGTCGCATAGGCATTGACGTCCCACATCAACTGGGCGCGGCGTTCGTCGGTGCCCACCACGCCGGCGGCATGCAATACCGCGTCGGCTCCGGCGAGCAGCTCGTCGACCGTCGAGGCGGACCGCACGTCACCGGCGAGGACCGATACTGGCCCGAGCGTTCGTAGCCGGTCGATGACGGTGCTCGGCTCGTTGGGCGCCGCCAGCAGCTTCACGTGATGACCGGCCTCGAGCAATGCGCGCACCGTATGCGCCCCGAGGTATCCGGTTCCGCCCGTCACCGCGACATGCATCGATCATTCTCCGCCCTGGGATCCGCCGTCGTGCTATATTTCGGTGCCAATGGTATCGAAAGTGGCTTTCACCCCGCTTCGCCTGGGGCCCTTGCACCTGAAAAACCGCTTCGTCAAAGCGGCGACGTTCGAGGGCGTGATGCCGCGCGGCCGCGTCAGCGACGCGCTGATCGACTTCCACACCGAGGTGGCCCGCGGCGGGGTCGCCATGACGACCGTCGCCTACTGCGCGATTTCCCCCGGCGGCCGTGTGCACCGGGACACCATCGTTCTGGATCGCGAAAGGGTGCCGCAGCTTCGCCGGTTGACCGACGCCGTACACGCGGCCGGCGCGCTGGTGTGCGCCCAGATCGGTCACGCGGGACTGGTCGCGAACACGCTGTCCAACCGGACGGCGACCCTGGCGCCGTCCACCCGCGTCAGCGCACCGGCGATGGGACTGGTTCGGGCGGCCACCTGCGAACAACTCGGAGCTGTCGTCGACGACTTCGGCGCCGCCGCCCAAAACGCGGTCGACGCCGGATTCGATGCGGTCGAAATCCACATGGGGCACGGCTATTTGCTCAGCTCGTTCTTCAGCCCGAATCTGAACAGGCGCTACGACCGCTTCGGTGGCGACACCGTGCGCCGCGCGGAGCTGGCGCGTCGCGTCGCCGAACGGGTCCGGCTCGCCGTCGGTCAGTCCGTCGCCGTCACCGCCAAGTTCAATATGGACGACGGGGTCCGCGGCGGCTTCTGGCTGGACGACAGCATCCCCACGGCGCGGCTTCTCGAGCACGACGGACACCTGGACGCGTTACAGCTCACCGGCGGTAGCTCGCTGCTGAACCCGATGTACTACTTCCGCGGCGATGTTCCACTCGACGAATTCATCGCCTCTCAACCCCGGCCGGTCGGGCTGGGCCTTCGGGCAATCGGCCGGCGACTGTTCCGCAGCTACCCCTTCGAAGAAGCATTCTTCCTGCCGCTCGCGCGTCAGTTTCGCACCGCGCTGTCGATGCCACTGATGCTCCTGGGCGGCATCAACCGGCTCAACACGGTGGAAAGTGCACTGAACGAGGGCTTCCAGTTCGTGGCGATGGCCCGTGCGCTGCTTCGAGATCCCTATCTGGTCAACGGATTTCGCGAGGAGACAGCGACGGAGGGCTTGTGTATCCACTGCATGAAATGCATGCCCACCGTCTACAGCGGAACGCATTGCGTCGTCCGCCGGCAGGTTGAGGCGGCGCCGGCAGGTTGACGGGGCCTACGGTGGTGCCATGACCTCTGCGTTTCCGATCCGCATCGGTGTCCAGCTGCAGCCGCAACACGCGCCGCAATACGGCCAGATCCGCGACGCCGTGCGCCGCTGCGAGGACATCGGCGTCGACGTCGCCTTCAACTGGGACCATTTCTTTCCGCTCTACGGCGATCCCGACGGCGCGCATTTCGAATGCTGGACGATGCTCGGGGCCTGGGCCGAACAGACATCGCGCATCCAGATCGGCGCGCTGGTGACGTGCAACTCCTACCGCAATCCGGAGCTGCTGGCCGATATGGCCCGCACCGTCGACCACATCTCCGACGGCCGGCTCATCCTGGGCATCGGTTCGGGTTGGAAACAAAAGGACTACGACGAGTACGGCTATGAATTCGGGACCGTCGGCAGCCGCCTGGACGACCTGGCGACCGCGCTACCTCGAGTCCAAGCTCGACTGGCCAAACTGAACCCGGCTCCCACCCGCGACCTCCCTATCCTGATCGGCGGCAAGGGCCCACGAAAGACGCTGCGAATGGTCGCCGAGTACGGCGACATCTGGCACGGCTTCACCACCGTCGAGACCTATCCGGCCGCGGCGGCCGCGCTGGAAGACCATTGCGCCGCCGTAGGGCGCGACCCGTCCACCATCGAGAGGTCAGCCGGCGTCGAGGACAACAGCGGCGTTCGCCGCGGCGAGGGCGTAGACGGATTGATCGCCAACGCCGAAGGCCTCACCGCGCTGGGCGTGACGCTGCTGACCGTCGGTGTGAATGGGCCGGAATACGACCTGACCGCCGCCGAAGCGCTGTGCAAGTGGCGCGATAGTCGTTAAACCGGCCGCGCGGCATTGAATTGATCGGCCAAACACCTAAACGCACGCGCCAATTCGTGAGAAACTTCCACCGCCAGATGGCCGAGCCGGGTGTGAAAGAGACTCAACAAAAGATGCCGAAGAAATACGGGGTCAAAGAAAAGGACCTGGTTGTTTCGCACATCCTCCACCTTTTGTTGACCGGGAAGCTGCGCACTGGGGACCGCGTCGATCGTAATGAGATCGCAGTGGGCCTGGGAGTGAGCCGGGTCCCGATTCAAGAGGCGCTGGTCCAACTCGAACACGACGGCATTGTCTCCACGCGTTATCACCGTGGCGCGTTCGTCGAGCGGTTCGACGAAGACACCGTCCTCGAGCACCACGAACTCGACGGGCTGCTGAACGGGATTGCGTCCGCCCGCGCGGCGACCAGTCCAACGCCGCGGATTCTGGGACAGCTCGACGGGCTCATGCGCTCGCTTCGCACCGCCAAGGATTCGCGCACCTTCACCGACACCGCCGCCGAATACCGGCGCACCGTCAACGACGAGTACGCCGGTCCGCGGCTGCATGCCACGATCCGCGCCTCGCAGAACCTCATCCCCCGCCTGTTTTGGACGACCTTTCAAAGCGGGCGCGACGAGATGCTGCCGTTCTATGAAGACGAGACCGCGGCGATACAACGGCGCGACCCCGAAGCCGCGCGGGCGGCGTGCGTCGACCGCTCGTACCTGATGGCCCAGACGATGCTGGCCGAACTGTTCCGGCGGCGGGTCTTCACCCCGACCGACGACTTCAGTCGGGTGGTTGCGGGCCCGCCACAGGTCATCTCCGCGGACACCGCCCGCCGCGGAGCGCCGCTGTCGCTGTGAACGGACGCTGATCGGGCCCTGCCGCCGTTCAGTCGTTACGGTGACTCTGATGAGTTCGCGCGTGGGCCGGCACACCAAACGTCGCGGGAGGGCGTTCGGCCTGGCCGCGACAGTGCTCATGGTATGCGGCGTCGTGTTGGGCGGACCGGTTGCGCCGGCGGCCGCCGACTCGAATCAATGCGCACCGGCCGGCGTGGACAGCGCCCGGACCCTGCCCAAAGACCTGGCCGAGAACCCGACCACGGGCGAGGACGACCGCGACACAACGGCATCGGTCGAGCCGATCGGCGCGGTCGACGTCGACGGCCTGGGCCTGAGCACCCCGGGCGTCCTGACGGTCGGCACGCTGTCGGACGCTCCACCCAACATCTGCATCAATCCCACCGGCGAATTCAGCGGCTTCGACAACCAATTGCTGCGCGCCATCGCCGACAAGCTGGGCCTGCAGGTCCGCTTCGTCAGCACCGACTTTTCCGCGCTGCTCGCCCAGGTGGCGTCGCGGCGATTCGACGTCGGCTCGGCAGCGGTGAAGGCCACCGACGCCCGTCGGCGCACCGTCTCATTCACCAACGGCTACGACTTCGGCTTCTATTCGCTGGTGGTTCCGCCCGGTTCGGCCATCCACAAGTTCAGCGACCTGGCGGCCGGCCAGCGCATCGGCGTCGTGCAAGGCACCGTCGAGGAGTCCTACGTCGTCGACGTCCTGCATCTGCAACCCGTGAAGTACCCGGGCTTTGCCACTTTGTACGCCAGCCTCAAATCCCGCCAGATCGATGCGTGGGTGGCGCCGGGAGCCCTCGCGGCGACCGTCATCCGGCCGGGTGACCCGGCGGTGGTCGCCGCAAATACCTACAGCCCAGGCAATTTCGTGGCCTATGCGGTCGCACAAGGCAACAAGGGTCTGATCGACGCGCTCAATTCCGGGCTGGACGCCGTCATCGCCGACGGAACCTGGGCGCGCCTGTACACCCAATGGGTGCCGCGGACGATGCCGCCCGGCTGGAAGCCCGGCTCCAAAGCCGCGCCCTTCCCCAAACTGCCGGACTTCGCCGCGATCGCGAAACAACACCGCTCGGCCGCGGGCCCGCCCGCCCCGAAATCACCACTGGCGCAGTTGGGTGAGTCGTTCTTCGACTGGGATATGTACCGGCAGGCCATTCCCATTCTGTTCACCACCGGATTGCCCAATACCTTGATTCTGACCAACAGCGCCCTCGTGATCGGCCTGGCGCTGGGGATGGTGTTGGCGATGGCGGGAATCTCGCACCGGCGCTGGCTGCGCTGGCCGGCGCGGGTGTACACCGACATCTTCCGCGGGCTGCCCGAAGTGGTGATCATCCTGCTGATCGGGATGGGCGTCGGCCCGTTGGTCGGCGGGCTGACCGACAAAGATCCCTACCCGCTCGGCATCGCCGCGCTGGGGTTGATGGCCGCCGCCTACATCGGCGAGATTTTGCGCTCCGGAATCCAAAGCGTCGATCCCGGGCAACTGGAAGCGTCCCGGGCGCTGGGCTTCAGCTATGTCACCGCGATGCGGCTGGTGGTGGTACCGCAGGGAATCCGCCGCGTGCTGCCCGCCCTGGTCAATCAGGCCATCGGGCTGCTGAAAGCCTCTGCGCTGGTGTACTTTCTCGGCCTGATCGCCGATCAGCGAGAGCTTTTTCAGGTCGGCCGAGACCTCAACGCGCAGACCGGCAGCCTGTCGCCGTTGGTGGCCGCCGGTCTGTTCTACCTGCTATTGACCATTCCGCTAACGCATTTGGTGAATTACATCGACACTCGCCTTCGCCGCGGCCGGCGCGCCGACGCGCCCGAGGACGACGCCGACATGCTTGCGACGACATTCGGCCAGGAAATCACGTGACCTCCGGCATTCACGCACGCGCGTCAGTCTCGCTGGCGGCCAAAGACCTTCACCAAACCCTGGGCGCAAGCAAGGTGCTGCGCGGCGTCGACATCGAGGCGCCCGCGGGCAGCACCGTGGCGATCATCGGGCCGTCCGGCTCGGGCAAGTCGACGCTGCTGCGCACCTTGAACCGCTTGTATGAGCCGGACAGCGGGGACATCCTGCTGGATGGCAGATCGGTGCTGCGCGATGATCCCGACGAGCTGCGCCAGCGTATCGGCATGGTGTTCCAGCACTTCAATCTCTTCCCGCATCTCAGCGTTCTGGAAAACGTTGCGATCGCTCCGCGAAAGTTACGGCGCCTGCCCGCCGACGAGGCGCGCGACCTAGCGCTGATGCAGCTGGACCGAGTTGGCCTGAAGCACAAGGCCGGTGCGCGGCCCAGCATGCTGTCCGGCGGGCAACAACAGCGGGTCGCGATCGCCCGTGCGCTGGCGATGGCGCCGCAGGTGATGTTTTTCGATGAGGCGACCTCGGCGTTGGATCCCGAAATGGTCAAGGGAATACTGCAACTCATTGCCGACCTCGGCGCCGGCGGCATGACAATGGTTGTGGTGACTCACGAAATGGGTTTCGCGCGGTCGGCATCCGACGCCGTTGTGTTTATGGATCACGGCAAGGTCGTGGAATCGGGCCCTCCTGAGCAGATATTCGACGCCGCAGAGACCGAACGGCTGCAGCGTTTTCTGTCCCAAGTGCTTTGATCTGCGCTATCGAGTGCGCGATAGCTCCCTTGTAAGCCCCTGATATCGGGATAGACTCCCGATTTATGGCAGACAGCGAATCGACCCCGGCCGAGGTAGCCGAACTCGCCGAAGGTTTGCACCGCGCTTTGTCCAAATTGTTTGCCATTCTGCGCCGCGGAGACCCCAGCGGCGCTGCGGCCGGAGAGTTGACCCTCGCCCAGTTGTCGATCCTGGTCACGCTCCTCGATCAAGGGCCCATTCGGATGACCGATCTCGCCGCACACGAGCGGGTGCGGACTCCCACCACGACCGTGGCGATCCGGCGGCTGGAGAAGGTGGGCCTGGTCAAGCGCTCCCGCGACCCGTCCGACCTGCGTGCGGTGCTCGTGGACATCACCCCGAGGGGGCGGGCGGTCCACGGCGAATCGCTGGCCAATCGGCGCGCTTCGCTGGCCGCGATGCTCAGCCAGCTCCCGACGTCCGACCTCAACACCCTGATGCAAGCGCTGGCCCCGCTGGAGCGGCTGGCCTCCGGTGACCCGACGTCTGGACCCGCCGGCGTGCCACCCGAACGCAAGGAGGCCTGAAAAGCGCACCACATCAACGCTTTTCAGTTGATCCTGGGACATCGGTAAACTGCAGGACATGCCCAATGCACTCATCACCGGCGCCGGCGGCGGTATCGGATCGGCCATCGCCGCAGCGCTGGCACCCACGCATACCTTGCTGCTGGCGGGCCGCCCGTCCGATCGGCTCGACGCGGTCGCGCAGCGACTGGGGGCCACCACGTTTCCCCTGGATCTCACCGACTCCGGCGATATCCAGGCCGCCTGCGAAATCGTGGACGAACTCGACGTGCTGGTGCACAACGCGGGGGTGTCCATACCCGGCACTGTCGCCGACTCCAACGTCGACGATTGGCGTGCCACCTTCGCCGTGAACGTCTTTGGACCGGTGGAACTTACGCTGGCGCTGCTGCCGGCGCTGCGGCGCGCCCGCGGGCGGGTGGTGTTCATCAATTCCGGGTCCGGCCGGACCGCTTCGCGGAGTATGGCCTCCTATTCGTCCAGTAAGTTCGCGCTGCGCGCCTTCGCGGATTCGCTGCGCAGCGGCGAACCGGACTTGAAAGTGACGACCGTTTATCCGGGACGGACCGACAGCGACATGCAGCGAGAACTCGTCGAGTTCGAGGGCGGCAGCTATGACCCGGCCAACTTCCTGAAGCCCGAAACGGTCGCGGCCGCCGTCGCTAATGCGGTGGCCACCCCGCCCGACGGTCACTTGCACGAGGTGGTGCTGCGGCCCGCCGAGCGCTAGGTGCCGCTACACGACCAGGTTGACCAGTCGGCCCGGGACCACGATCACCTTGCGCGGGTTGGCACCCGCTAAAAACGCCTGGACCTTCTCGTCGGCCAGCGCGGCGGCCTTCAGCGTGTCCTGATCGGCGTCGGCCGCCACCAGCACCCGTCCGCGCACCTTGCCGTTGACCTGCACCGGGTATTCGATCGTGTCGTCGACCAGATAGGCGGGATCGGCGACCGGGAAGGGGCCGTGCGCCAGCGAGGTCTGGTGGCCCAGTCGCAGCCACAACTCCTCGGCCATATGCGGGGCCAGGGGCGCCAGCATCAACACCAGCGGCTCGACGGCCGCCCGGGGCACCGCGTCGCGGTGCTCCTTGGTGAGATGGTTGGTGTATTCGATCAACTTGGCCGCAGCGGTGTTATTGCGCAGTGCGGCATAGTCTTCCGCGACCCCGGCAACGGTCCGATTCAGTGCTCGCAGCGTGTCGGTCGCCAACTCATGTGCCGGGCCGTCGACCACGCGGGTGTCACCGGTCTGCTCGTCGATCACCAGGCGCCACACGCGCTGCAGGAAGCGGTGGGCTCCCACGACGTCCTTGGTCGCCCAGGGGCGCGAGGCCTCCAGCGGGCCCATCGACATCTCGTAGACCCGCAGCGTGTCGGCGCCGTAGTCGTCGCAGATCTCGTCGGGTGATATCGAATTCTTCAGGCTCTTACCGATTTTCCCGAACTCCTGGAAGACCTCGACCTCTCCCCCGGGTCCCGGGTAGACGAACCGGCCGTCCCGCTCGACCACTTCTTCCGCAGGGACGTACGAGCCGCGCGCGTCGGTGTAGGCGAAGGCCTGGATATAACCCTGGTTCACCAACCGGCGATAGGGCTCCCGAGAGCTCACATGGCCCAGGTCGTAGAGGACCTTGTGCCAGAACCGCGCATACAGCAGATGCAGCACCGCGTGTTCGGCGCCGCCGACGTACAAATCGACGCCACCGGGATCCTGCGGCCCATGCTCAGCCGGCCGCGGACCCATCCAGTAGGCCTCATTCTCCTTATCGCAGAACCGTTCCGAGTTGTGCGGATCGGTGTAGCGCAGTTCATACCAGGAGCTGCCGGCCCACTGCGGCATCACGTTGGTGTCGCGGCTGTAGGGCTTGAGGCCGTCGCCGAGGTCCAGCTCGACGTGCACCCAGTCCGTCGCCTTGGCCAGCGGTGGCGACGGCTCGCTGTCGGCGTCGTCGGGGTCGAACAGCACGGGCGAGTAGTCCGGCACGTCGGGCAGCTCGACCGGCAGCGCGGCTTCGCCGAGCGCATGCGCACGCCCGTCCGTGTCGTACACGATGGGGAACGGTTCGCCCCAGTAGCGCTGCCGGGCGAAAAGCCAGTCGCGCAACTTGAATTCGATGCACGCGCAGCCACGACCCTCAGCCTCCAGGCGCGCGGTGATCTTCTCCTTGGCCGCGGCCACAGCCAATCCGTCGAGGTGGCCGGAGTTGACCAGCACCCCGTCGCCGGCGTAGGCGGCCTCCGAAATGTCACCGCCGGCAATGACTTCCACGATCGGCAGCGCGAACTCGTGGGCGAAGTCCCAGTCGCGCTGATCGTGACCGGGAACCGCCATGATCGCCCCGGTGCCGTAACCGGCCAGCACGTAGTCGGCGATGAAGATCGGCACCGGTTTCCCGTTGGCGGGATTGACGGCGTAACTGCCCAGGAAGGCGCCGGTCTTCGCCTTACTCTCCTGGCGTTCGAGGTCCGACTTCGATGCGATCGCCTGCCGGTAGGCGGCGACGGCCTCGCGCGGTGTGGCGGCGCCGTATTTCCAACGTGCATCGGTGCCGTCCGGCCATGCGGCCGCCACCAAGTTGTCGACCAGGTCGTGCTCGGGCGCCAGCACCAGGTAGGTGGCGCCGAACAAAGTGTCGGGGCGCGTGGTGAACACCTCGACATCGACGGTCTCGCCGTCGGCGCCGGTCGCCGCGAACAGCGCTTTGGCGCCGGTGGACCGGCCGATCCAGTTGCGCTGCATGGTTTTGACCGGCTCGGGCCAATCCAGTATGTCGAGGTCGTCGAGCAGCCGGTCGGAGTATGCGGTGATTCGCATCATCCACTGCCGCAGTCGTTTCCGGAACACCGGGAAGTTGCCGCGATCGCTGCGGCCGTCGGGGGTCACCTCTTCGTTGGCCAGCACGGTGCCCAGACCGGGACACCAGTTCACCATCGAGTCGGCCCGGTAGACCAGTCGGTGGGCGTCGATGACGTCCGCCCGCTCCCCCGCCGACAGCGCGTCCCAGTCGCGCCCGTCCTCGAGGCCGCGGGCACCGGAAGCGAATTCGGCGACCAGCTCGGCGATGGGTCGGGCCTTGTTGGCGGCGGTGTCGAACCAGGCGTTGTAGATCTGTAGGAAGATCCATTGGGTCCACTTGTAGAACTCGACGTCGGTGGTGGAGAAGCTGCGCCGGCTGTCATGGGCGAGGCCCAGGCGTCCCAGCTGGCGCCGAAAGTTGACGACGTTGGCCTCGGTACGGGTGCGCGGGTGGGTCCCGGTCTGCACCGCGTACTGTTCGGCGGGCAACCCGAAGGCATCAAACCCCAACGCATGCAACACATTACGGCCGGTCATCCGGAAGTACCGGGCGTACACGTCCGTTGCGATGTAGCCGAGCGGGTGGCCGACGTGCAGCCCCTCCCCCGACGGGTAGGGAAACATGTCCTGCACGAACAACTTGTCGTCGGGGACCGGGGCTCCATCTGCCGGAGCCAGCGAACCGACCGGGTTGGGCACGTTGAACGTCCCGAGCTTCGCCCAGTTTCCCTGCCACGCGGCCTCGATACGGCCCGCCAACGCCGCGGTGTAGCGATGCGGCGGCGCGTCAGATTCGGGCACGGCGGCGCCAGAGCTGCTCGCCGGCGAAGCGGTCGGGGAGTCGGTCACCTGAACAGGGTATAAGGGAACCCCAGCGGCCCCGCCGGGCTACAGGTTGGTCTCGGTTCCGTTGCGCGCCGATCAGAGGTTCATCCCAGGTGTGTTTCGAGCCTGTTCACCGCCTTTGACCTCTAGTTACAGTCAGCCACTATCGACGGCTTCTGGTACTTGAGCCATTGGAAGGACCGACGCAGATGATTGAGATCGTCCCCGCCCACCGGGCACTCCTCGGCGGTGTGGTCGCTGGCCTGATCGGCCTGGCGGTTGTCGCGGGCGGCACGGCATCGGCAGACCCGTTGCCTCCGGCGCCGGCGCCCGCCCCCACGGTCCCCGCGCCGGCACCTCAGAACCTCGGGCCAGAGCTCGTGCCACCGAGCCGATACCTCGCGGCCCCGCCGGCCGCCAATCAGATTGCCCCGCGGGCCACCGCCCCGGTCCCCGCAACCACGGTTCCGGCCGCGGTCCCCCCGGCGGTTCCGGCCGCGGTTCCGGCGGCGGCCCCGGTTCCGGCGACGTCGGGAACGATTCACGAATTCCTGCAGTCGAAGGGCGTGAAGCTGGAGGCGCAAAAGCCCCAGGGCTTCAACGCACTCGACATCACCCTGCCGATGCCCCCGCGCTGGTCCCAGGTGCCCGACCCCAACGTCCCCGATGCGTTCGCGGTCATCGCCGACCGGCACGGCAGCAGCATTTATTCATCGAATGCCCAGGTGGTGGTGTACAAACTCGTCGGTGCCGTCGACCCCAGAGAGGCCATCACCCACGGCTACGTCGACAGTCAGAAGCTGCTGGCCTGGCAGCCCACCAACGCCTCGATGGCCGATTTCGGCGGTTTCCCGTCCTCAGTCGTCGAAGGCACCTACCGCGACGGCGATTTGACGCTCAACACGTCGCGGCGCCACGTCATTGCCACGTCGGGACACGACAAGTACCTGGTGTCGCTGTCGGTGACCACCGATCGCGCGGTGAGCGTCGCCGACGCGCCCGCCACCGACGCCATCATCAACGGATTCCGCGTCAGCGCCCCCGGCGCGGCCGCCCCGGCGCCGCCCCAGGCTCCCGCCGCCTCTCCGGTCGGGCTGCCCGCCCAGCCTCCCGCGGCTACACCGGTCGCGCCTGCCGCTCCGGCACCGGCCGCCGTTCCGGTCTCCCCGGCACCCGCAGTGGCCCCAGCCGCGCCTGCCGCCCCGGCACCCGGTGCCGCTCCGCTGGTACCGCTGGCCCAGACGTCACCCGCGGCCCCGGTCGGGCTTCCCGCGCAGGCGCCGGCGGCAAATCCGCAGCGCACACCCAGCCTATTGGCGATGTTGCCGGGACTGCCCCCGCTACCGAACTTCTCGTTCCTCCAGCACTGAAGGACGACCGCGCCGGCGCCCGCAGAGCCGGGTGCGTGGGCCGGTGAACCGGCTCGTATTGTGAGCCCATGCTGATTGCGGGCGTGCTGTGCGTGTGTGCGGCGGTGGTCTCGGCGGGGTTCGGCACCTGGTCGCTGGCGCATAACCGGAGTTTCGGCGCCACCGCATTGGCGCTGCGCGCGATGGCGCCGACACAATTGGCGGCCGCCGTGATGCTGGCGGCGGGTGGCGCGGTGGCGGTGGCCGCGGTCCCGGACACCGCGCTGGTTGTGCTCGTCGTCTGTGTGGTGGGCGCACTGGGGACGTTGGCCGCCGGCTCGTGGCAGAGCGCGCGCTTCGCGCTGCGCCAGGAAGCGGCCGCCCCCGCCTGCGCCGGCAGCTGCGCCGGATGCACGCAGTCGTGCCACTGATCTGAGCCGGGGGAACGGCCCTAGTTCCGGCTGATGTCGATGGGGTGGGTGGCGAGCAGCGAAAGCGGCAGCGGCTGACGACGCAGGACTTGGCCCCACAGGTCGGACCTCGGACCCACCAGCACGTCGGATGGCAAGGCGGACAACACAATCCAATCGTCGCGCTCGATCTCGCCTTCCAGCTGACCGATAGTCCAGCCCGAGTACCCCGCGAAGATCCGCACCCCTTCCACCGAAGGCGCGATCACGTCGGGATCGGCGTCGAGATCGACCATGACCACCCGCCCGTCCACATGCCGCAAGCCGGGCACGTTCTGGGGGTCCGCGCCGACGCGAAGCGTCGCCAGACACAGCGCCGCATCACGCTTCACCGGCCCGCCGATGAACATCGTCTTCGGCTTGGCCGACAACTTGGTCCACTGCGGCAAGACGTTGTACACCGCGGTGTCGCTGGCGCGGTTCAGGACGACGCCCAACGTCCCTCCGTCGTTGTGCTCGACGATGTAGATCACGCTGCGCCGAAACGTCGGTTCGAGAAGGTCGGTGTTGGCGAGCAGCAAAGTGCCCGCACGCACCCGTTGCGCGGCGGGTGCGACGTAGTCCTCTGGATCCTCCGGCGGCGGCACCCCACCATCATCGCATCCGGCGCATCGTGGCCCGGGCCAATCGAGACCGTGGGCCACGGAGATTTGTACTGTGGTTGGACGGCTCTGATCGCGCGAGCATTGTCAGCCCCAATCGTGGAAGTCGGTTTCGGTGATCCCTACCCGGATGCAGTCCAGCGCACCCGTTGAAGTGTGGCGGTCGGTGCGCGGCTTGCCGGATTTCTGGCGGCTGCTGCAGGTGCGTGTCGCGAGCCAGTTCGGTGACGGTCTGTTTCAGGCGGCACTGGCCGGTGCCTTGCTGTTCAACCCCGATCGGGCCGCCGATCCTCTTTCCATAGCGCGCGCCTTCACGGTTCTGTTCTTGCCGTATTCGCTGCTGGGTCCGTTCGCCGGGGCGTTGATGGACCGTTGGGATCGGCGGCTGGTGCTCGTCGGCGCCAACGTGGGCCGGCTGATCCTCTTCGTCGCGATCGGCACGATCCTGGCGGTCCGGGCTGGTGATGTGCCGCTGCTGCTGGGCGCCCTGTTCGCCAACGGTCTGGCCAGGTTCGTCGGGTCCGGGCTGTCGGCCTCGCTGCCGCATGTGGTGCCGCGCGAGCAGGTGGTGACGATGAACTCGGTTGCCACCGCGGCCGGGGCCATCGCGGCGTTCTTCGGCGCAAACTTCATGCTGGTGCCCCGATTCATTTTGGGGGCCAGCGACAAGGGCGCCTCGGTGATCGTGTTCCTCACGGCGATTCCCGTGTCGATCGCGTTGCTGTTGTCCTGGCGGTTCGGTGCGCGGGTGCTGGGCCCCGACGACACCCGGCGAGCGATCCACGGACCCGTCATCTACGCGGTGATCACCGGCTGGCTGCACGGCGCACGCACGGTGGCGCAGCGTCCTACGGTCGCCGCCACCCTGTCCGGCTTGGCCGCCCACCGGATGGTCGTCGGCATCAACTCGCTGCTGGTCTTGTTGCTGGTCCATCACATGCCCAACTTGAAAGGTGGGGGATTCGGCACCGCCCTGATGTTTTTCGGCGCCGCGGGCCTGGGCGCCTTTTTGGCCAACGTCCTGACACCACCCGCGATCCGCCGGTGGGGGCGCTACGCGACGGCGAACGGCGCGCTGGCCACGTCGGCGATCATCGAGGTCGCCGGCGCCGAGCTGCTCGTCCCGATCATGGTCGCGTGCGGCTTCTTGCTGGGCATCACCGGGCAGATGGTCAAGCTCTGTGCCGACACCGCGATCCAGATCGACGTCGACGACGCGCTTCGCGGGCACGTGTTCGCCGTGCAGGACGCGCTGTTCTGGGTCGCGTTCATCGTCTCGATCACGGTGGCCGGCATCTTGATTCCCGACGACGGGCACGCGCCCACCTTCGCGCTGTTCGGATCGGTGCTGTACCTGATCGGCCTGGTCGTGCACGGCATCATCGGGCGCGGCGGCGGCCCAGCGAGCGATCGTTAAGGTACAGACGTGAATTGTGCGATGGCCGCGGCCGACGGTCCAGGCCCGCGATGACCGGTCCCGCCCCCATGGTCGACGACCTGCGCGCCGAAAGCGACGCGCTCGACGAGCTGGTCGCGCCGTTGTCGCCCGACCGCTGGGCCGAGGCGACGCCGGCGCCCGGCTGGACCATCGCACACCAGATAGGCCACTTGCTGTGGACCGATCGGGTGGCTCTGATCGCGGTTACCGACGAGGTTGGGTTCGCCGAGGTGTTGGCGGACGCGGCCGCCGACCCGGCGGGCTTCGTCGACCACGGCGCCGAGGAGCTGGCGGCGCTGGCGCCGGCCGAGCTGCTCGCCGAGTGGCGGCTCACGCGGGCGCGGCTGCACGACGCGCTGCTCACGGTGCAGTCCGGTCGCAAGCTCCCGTGGTTCGGCCCACCGATGAGTGCGGCGTCGATGGCCACCGCACGCCTGATGGAGACCTGGGCGCACGGTCTCGATGTCGCCGACGCCCTGGGCGTGACCCGCCCCGCGACGGAGCGCCTGCGGTCGATCGCTCACCTGGGAGTCCGCACCCGCGATTTCGCCTTTGCGGTCAACGATTTGGTGCCACCGGCCGAACCGTTTCTGGTCGAGCTGCGCGGTCCCGGCGGCGACACGTGGACCTGGGGGCCGCCCGAAGCCGAGCAGCGGGTCAGCGGGTCCGCCCAGGACTTCTGCTTCCTGGTCACCCAACGGCGTCCATTGAGAGCCCTCGACATCACGGCCCGGGGCCCCGACGCCCAGCGCTGGTTGGAGATCGCTCAGGCTTTCGCGGGGCCTCCGGGCACCGGTCGATGAGCGCGTGAACGCGCGAAGAGAGCCGGGGCCCCATCCGATCAAGCACCGGTCGATGAGCGCGTTAACGCGCGAAGAGAGCCGGGGCCCCATCCGATCAAGCGCCGGTCGATGAGCGCGTGTCAGTGCAGCGGCCCGCCGTAACTCGCCTGGTTCTCGGCCTCGGCCTCCTCGCGCAGCGCGGCAATCGCGAGATTCAACCTTTCGGCCAACTCGACGTGCCCATATCCGGTCATCACCCCGGGATGCAAGGTCAGTTTCAGCAGCCGGCCATCGGAGTTCGCGACGGCATACACGTCACCCAGATCGACGCTGTAAGTGACCGCTTCGGCGTGCGCCACAAGGGCTTCCCACTTGTCAGCCGCCTCGCTCAGTTCCCGAAGAACCGATTCGACGAGATCCTTCTCGCTGAGATTCGCGCGACTGCCCGAACCCGCCACCACGACAGTATCGTCGACCCCTCCGACCAGCGTCAATTCATATGCGAGCAGGTTCGCGGCCAACCTGCCAGGCGCTCACCCGGCAAGCTTCTGATACCAGGCGAGGTGGTAGTTCGCCGACACAGCATCTCCGCTGGCGATGCCCTCGGTGGCGGCCATCAGCAGGCACTTGAGCAGGAGCGCGGGATTGACGTTCGGATACTGAACCAGGAGCTGGTAGCGCGAGGTGTCGAGATGGACGCGCAGTACGTCGACCTCCTGATCGACGACAACCGTTCCGGCGGCGGCTGCTTGCGCCAACCTCGACACGATCTTGGGCAGATCACCGCGCCCACGCGTGGCCGCGCTCAGCACGCCCGCCAGATCGTCGATCGTGGGCAGCGCGCGCGGCTCCACCGAGGACTTGGTCGCCGCGAAGTTGACCGAGCGGTGCAACGAATCACCGGGAGCGTAAGTGACGGCGCGCACGGTTTCGCCGATCAGTGCGGCGACCCTGCCGCTGCGACGCTCGGGCCCCAACAACCGCACGCCCGCCGGAAGGGTGATGCCTGAAGGTATCCATCCGTGCGCGAGATCGGTGACCAGTACCGTCGTACCGTCGGCACGATCCCCGATCGCCCAATTCAGCCGCGGCTCCTGCCGGACCACGAACTCGAGCAGCCGGTTCAGCCGCTCATGGTCGAAACCCCTTGATATTGACGGCTTTTCGGCGCGAGGGTGGGTCGCGGAGGTGGCCCTGTCGCTGTCCGCGGCGGGCGCGGCTTCTGCAGTCGGTTCCTGCGCGACCGCTTGCGGCGTCGGCTCAACGGTGACCGGCTCATCGATGACCGCGTGGTGTCGCCCGGAGTCGGCCTGGTCCGGCGCCGGCCCGGGCGCACCCTGCACGGGTGCCTCGAACACCGGCTGCGCCTGTGTGACCACCGGAATGACCTGCGTCTGCTCGAGGTGCAACGCGTCGACGGCGCCCGCAGCGTCACCCTCGGTGGTGGCCGGGCCGCTGGTCGCGCGCTGCTCATCCTCATCGGCCGGCTCGACGATCGCGTGGTGGCGCCCGGAATCGGCCCGGTCCGGAGCCGGTTCGGGGTCGGGCTGCGCGGGCATCGCTGATTCGGGTTCGTCCTTGACCACCGGGATGACTTGGGTCTCGCCGAGATGCGCCACCTCAGCGGCGCGACGGGCGGCATCGTCGGCAGGCGCTCCCTGCCGGGCTGACAGCGGTGTACCGGGGTCGGCGACCGGCTCGACCGCGGGCTCGCGACGCCGCCGTCTTCCCGTGCGTGGGGCTGCCTCGGGTGGTGGAAGCCGCGCGGGCGCCTCGGCGGCGGGCTTGGCCTCGCGGATTGTCGGCAGTACCTGCGTCTTCTTCAGATCCGCGTCGGACGGCTCGCGCCTCGGTGGGGGAATGGCGGGGGCTTGGGCCCCGCTCCGCATGGCGTGCAGATAGCGAATCGTCGATTCGACTCGGCGTACCGCACGGCCGCGTGCCTCGTCGATGACCCGCGCCTCCGCCGCTTGGCGAGCAGGGTCGGTCATCCCGGATCGCTTCAGCAGCTTCAGCTCGTCGTTGGCGGCGTGCGCAATTCGTTGCAGGTCGGCCTTGAGATGCTCAGCGAGAGTGGCGGTTTCGGGGGTGACCGTCGACAGTTCGGCAGGCCACAACCCGCCTGTCACCCAGGGGGTGCAGTCGATAGGGGAGCTGAAAGCGGGCGTCGCCAGTGATTCCCGGGTAGCTCTCCGGAGGCGCTGACGCGCCGACATCCGACCGAAGACCGCCACTGGCTAAGCGTACCGGGAGCCGGCCGGCGACTTATGCGGTCGGTGAATTGTGCGGTCGCACGCCCCTGGGTAGCGTGAGGACATGGCTGATTCTGCACTGCAGCAGCAACTCGATGAGGTGCGTGCCTTTCTCGCTCGCGCGCGAGAGTTGTTCGGCCCCAATCCGGTAGAGCCGCCAGCGGGTATCGCTCCCGATCCCAGCGTCGCCAAGCCACGCTTACGCTAGGTCGGCGGCGCGCCTGCCAGGCCGCTAGATCGCGCCGCTACGGCGACGCAGTTTGTGTGCCAGCAACTTCTCGATGGCCGCATCGAGATCCCGGGGGGTCGGGACCGCTGCGGACGGGGTGTGCCCGGCCGCGACGATCTCGTCTCGGATTTCCAGCAACGCTTTGAGGCATGACACGTCGGCGGTCAGCAGGATGCCCTGCGCCAGCGTCTCGGCGTCGGTGTCCATCGCCTCTTCGCTCAGCGCGACGCTGTGCATATAGCCGCCGCGGCAGGAGCGGACCAGGATGTGTCCGCTCGGGTGGACAGTGTCGAAAGCGGGATTCGCGTCGGTCATCGACCGCGGTCGACGATGTCGCCGAACTTTCCGGCCGCCTCCTGCTCGTGCTGTTCCCACATCGTGGCCGATACGTTGAGTTTGTCGGCAAGATCTGCGTGGTCAGCAGCTTGCTGCTCATAGCACTGGCGTCGCAGTTCGAGCAGCTCACGGCCTGCGTCGCGCAGTTCGCTGAAGATCGGCCCGAGGGAATCGAGACTCTCCTGGATCGCGGCGTGCGACGACGGAACGGTACGCAAGTACTCCGAGGTGTCCTGGTGATGCGCGGCAGCCTGACGTAGGTGCGCAGGCACTACATGAATCGAATCTGCCATCCGCTGTCTCCTGTTGACGATCGCCGGTTGTTCCGGAGAGCTTGGTCAGGTGGTCGACGTAGTCGCCGGCCGCGTGGGTGTCGGTGGGTCAGGCTTGGCCGGCTCCGTTACTGCCGCATTCGACGCCGGCGGGTGCTCCCAGCCTAGGAAGCTGGGCCCGCTCACGGTGGCGATGTGTTGAATTTGGCCATCCAGAAGCGCCTTGCCGGGGCCGAGGGCGAGCGCGTGACGATCGGTGAACATACCGATATCGCCGGGCGCAACCTGCAGGGAATCGATCGGGCTGGCGACCGCGGTTCCCGGTGGGGGAATGGTCATCCCCTGCTGTTGGAAGGCCTCCGCTATCGGGGTGCCGCCGACGGCGGCCGTGATCGCCGCTGCCAGCTGTGGGCTGGCAGCGGTGACCGTTTCCCCGTCAGGCAACGTCACCGTTGTCGGATGGGCCGACGGTTCATCGGATGCCTCGCGTGGCGGCCCAGCGGCCTCGTCGCCCGGTTCGTTCGATCCGTCGCGCGAGCTCTGGTCCTCGTCCGGCAGCTCCTCGTCGGCCAGCTCGTCCAGACCAGGTTCGGTCCCGTCACCGCCCTGCAGCCCGGACAGCGGGAGCCTGCCGGGTCCTTCCCAACCAGCCATCGATGCGGGCAGAGAACCAAACCCGGGGAGCGATCCGCCGCCAAGGCTGGGCACGGCGGGCGCCATCGGCTGCTGCGGCACGGCCGGCATCGCGGCCACACCGGCCGGATCCGGCCCCGGAACATCGCCCGACAGGGCGTCATCGTCGGCCAACAAGGAGTCCAGCAGCGGATCCCAGTCGGCATCGCCATCGGTCCCTTCGCCTGTGGCCGAAGGGTCAGCCGGCGCCGGAGCTCGCGGGCGTTCGCCCTCGGCGTTCGGCTCGTCTTTGGAGGCGTCGTAGAGCGACGTCCAGGCGGCCATCAACGCCGACTTCGACGTGTCATCCAGGCTGGCGTTCAGGACAACCTCGCGAATGTCCCGGAGCTTGCCGATGAGGAACCGCTGGAAGTCACGCGCCCCGGCCGGGGTGTCCAGGTCCGACCTGATCCGCACCGCGGCTTCGGTCTCGTGCTGCAATCTGGTGAGGGCTTCGCTGCCGTCAACCGCATGCAAATGCGCGTTGAGGATCGCCGAGATTACCTGCAGGTCCAATTGCGAGCTCGCCGAATTCTGTTGTGCAAGAGCAGCTTCGGCGTTAGCGATGGCATCGGCCGCATCGCCCGTTTCGCGATCCGGGGGTGCCGGCGCTTCGGCGGATGGCCGCGCCGGCGGGTTGGCCGTCTTTTCGGCGCCGAATACGACGGCGTGCTGTTGGCGGATCTTGCGCAGGATGGCCTCGATTTGTTCGGGCCGGGTGGTCGGGTTGAGCGCTGCGGTCACTTCGGCCGGCGCCAATCCCGCCTGCCATGCGCTCGGATCGCCGGTGCGTTCTCGGACGTATTCGACCGCGGCAAGCAGGTCGTCGTAGACCGACATCAGCCAAACAGCCGGCGCGGCTTGCCCGAAAGCTGGTGCGGGAAACGACGCGACCCCTCCATGTCCGGCGACAGTACTCAGGGGCATAAGTGCCGACAATTCACTCTGCTGCATGGTGTGGACTATTTCGGGTTAACCGCTATCGGCGCCGTACTGGATCCGAAGGCTCTGCAACACAGCGGCTTTCGCCTGACCTAACTCGCGGGCTTCGGCCACGACCGACGCGATCTCACGTTGCTTGTCCAGTAGAAACTTCCGGAACTCGCGTGCGCCCATGGGGGTATCCAGGGCGAGGTCCGCCTGGTTCACGGTTGCGTGGTCGATCTGCTCGGCGATGGAATCCAGGCGCCTGACGCTCTCGCGCGCTGCGTCGTGAGCGCTGGTCAGCACCTCGTTCAGCACCCGATCGGCTTCCGACGCAATGCCGTGCTTACCCGCCAGCGCCGACCGCCGCGCCTCGACGGCCTCGAATGAGGGCCCCGGCTGCTCCGTCATCGGCTCACCCCCGTCGTCGTGCCCGCGTCACCGGGCGGTCGTGGCTCGTCATACCGGTCGGCGGATCGCAACGTTGTTGCCCAGCCGGCTTATTCGCACCGAGGCGCCCGAATAGGGCGCTTCCACTACGAGATTGTTCCCGATGGCCAGCTGCACATGGCCGGCGTGCGGAAACACCAGATCACCCGGCCGCACCTGGGAACGGGGCACCGCGATGCCGTCGTTGATCTGCTGATAAGTGGTGCGATCCAGGTGAATACCGGCCTGCGCGTAGCTCCACTGCACCAGCCCGGAACAGTCGAACTGGTCGGGTCCGGTCGCACCCCAGACGTAAGGTCGGCCCAGTCGAGACAAAGCGGCGCGCACCGCCAGTCCGGCCCGATCATTCCGAAGCCCGCGCAATCTCGATACCCCAAGCCGGCGATCGTGCCGGAGCCAATAACGTAAGGCCAGCAGTTCGGCGTTGCGGTGTCGCGCACGCGCGCGCGCCGACACCACATGCGCCCGCTGGGCCCGCAGGCGAGTCACGCGTCGGCGCGCGGCCTCCCGCTGGGCCAGCGGTGTCCCCGGCCAATCGTTATCCGCCCGGGCCGCATCCAGGACCCTTCGGGTCAGGTCACCGGCCTGTGCTCGATCGCGGTGCGCGCCGGCAATGATGTCGGTGGCCGCGGCGTCGGTATCAGCCGCCGCGGTGAAACGTTGCCGGCCGTGCACCACCGCGAGTTGATAACCGCCGTGGGCCATCCTGTCGCTCAACGTGGCGGCTCGCTGCAACAGGTTGCGGAAATGCACGGTGTCTGCGTTCAGGGAGGGCGGCTGGGTGGTGCCGGCGAACAGTTGGTGTGCACGGCTCAGCGCCGCGATTTCGGATCGACTCACGACGCCCCCTTGTCGTCCTGGCTTGCCTCGTCTCGGCCCGACTCGACCGCCTCCGTGAAGGCGCGGACGCGGGGAAGCGCACCCGGCGCGATCACCCCCCGATTGCGGATGTCCCACATCTCGTCGACATCCACGCCGACCAAGGCGGCGATGATCGTCTCCGGTAAGGGCGACTGGGCGCATGCCCGATCAAAACGCGCGCTCAAGCTGGTGGGCATTCGCTCCAACAGCGCCGCACGCGTCGACTCCAAAGCTTGCAAATGCTCCATCAGCCGGCCGGTCGAGTCGGCGCCGGCGTTCACGGCCACCCGCCAGGAGCTGGCGGCGAGCATCTCTGCCTTCACGCATTGCGCGATCACAGACAGAATATACGTCTCATATTCGTTTGATGTTGTCGCGGGCAATCGATCGATGACGGATTTGAGGGCATCGAGCTGCGCTTCGGCATAGCCTTCCAGCACTTCTGTGTCGCTATGACGGTCAACCACCACCGGGCCGCTGCGTCGCGCGGGCATGGGCGCCGGTGGCTGCGCGGACATCAGGCGCGCCAGCTCGGCCTCCGGGTCGGCGGCCACCAATAGCCGCGAGTAGGTGCCCGGCGGAAGACCGAGCCCATTCTCAATCTTCTGAACTGTACTTTTATGCGGCTTTCGGGCACCCCGCTCGAGGAAACTGAGTCCCATGATGCTGACCCCGGTCGCGGCCGCGAGGTCAGCCAGTGACCAATCGCGTGATTCACGCAATGCGCGGATGGCCGCGCCGGCCGACTCACGGGTCACCGCACGCTCCGGCCATGGGCCGGATATTACACAGCCAGCGGCTCCGATATCGCTATATACGTTTTTGTCACGTTTCTCTTGCGGCCGGCCGCCACTTATGTATACGCTTCTGCCTACGTTTCACGCTCGACAAGGAGACCGACATGGGACACCCCTGCGCAGCCAATCCGGAACTCTGGTTCGGCTACCCCGACGACGACGGCGGCGACGGCGCCGCGAAGGCGCGCGCATACGAGCGGTCGGCCACCGAGGCTCGCATCCAGTGCCTGCGCCGCTGCCCGCTCGCGCAGCAGCGCCGCTGCGCCGCGCACGCCATCGCGCACCGCGAGGAGTACGGCGTGTGGGCCGGGGTGAAGCTGCCGGGTGGCCAGTACCGCAAGCGTGACCAGCTCGCTCGGGCACACGACGTCCTACGACGTATCGCTGCCGGCGAGGTCAATGCTCGACAACTGCCCGAGAACGCGGCTCTGCTGGCACGCCACGAACACGAGTCGGTCGCCGTCCCGGCGGTCGTGCTCCACCTGCCGCTGGCGCAAATCAAACCTCGTTCGGCTGCCTGACATCTCGTCCGAAGCCGGTGGTGGCAGTTTGCTAAGCCCGTCAACGGGGTAGTCCGCGTCGGCAAGACCAGTCTGTCGACCTAGAGGCGCCACATGACGTTCGACCTGACCCCGACGGCGGCACAACACGACCTTGCCCGGCGTACGCACGAGTTCGCCGAATCAGTAATACGCCCAGTAGCGCTGGACTACGACCAGCGGCAGGAATTTCCCTGGGCAGTGCTGGAAGAAGCGGCCCAACAAGGTTTTTACAGTCCGCTTTTTTACCGCGATCTGATCGGCGATCCAACCGGCATCTCGTTGCCCATGTTCATGGAGGAGCTGTTCTGGGGCTGTGCGGGCATCGGCTTGGCCATCGTCATGCCGGCGTTGGCACTTTCAGCGATCGGTCAGGCCGCCTCGCCGGAACAAATGCTGGAATGGGCGCCCGAATGTTTCGGCACACCAGGAGATCTCAAGCTTGCCGCCCTAGCCATCTCCGAACCCGAGGGCGGCAGTGACGTGCGCAACCTGCGCACCCACGCGCGGCGCGACGGTGACGACTGGATCATCGACGGCCACAAGATGTGGATCGGCAATGGCGGCATCGCCAATGTTCACGTGGTCAACGCCGTGGTCGACGAGGAGCTCGGCCATCGCGGCCAAGCCCTGTTCGTTGTGCCCGGTGGTACACCCGGACTGAAACTGGTGCGAAAGCTGGACAAATTGGGCTGCAGGGCGTCTCATACCGCCGAGTTGCTCTTCGAAGGCGTTCGCGTTCCGGGCGCCAATTTGCTTGGCGGACAAGAGAAGCTCGAACACAAGCTCGCCAAAGCCAGAGAAGTAGTAGCGGGTGGAAAACGGTCCGGATCGGCAACGCTGGGCACCTTCGAGCAGACCCGCCCGATGGTGGCGGCTCAAGCCATTGGCATCGCTCGCGCGGCGCTCGAGTATGCCACCGCGTACGCCACCGAACGCGAGGCTTTCGGTGGACCCATCATCGACAACCAGGGCATCGCCTTCCCGTTGGCGGAGTTGGCGACCCAGATCGACGCCGCTCGGCTGCTCACCTGGCGTGCGTCGTGGATGGCGGCCAATAACGTTCCCTTCGAACGGGGCGAGGGTTCGATGTCGAAGATGGCCGCCAGCGAAGTCGCGGTCAGGGCCACCGAACGTGCGATCCAAACCATGGGCGGCTGGGGCTACATCACCGATCATCCGGTCGAGAAGTGGTATCGGGATGCCAAGCTGTACACCATCTTTGAGGGCACCAGCGAGATTCAGCGGATGGTCATCTCCAACGCGCTGGGCGCCGCCGTGGGCACCCCGCCGCTACATGTGGTGCTGGAGCCGTCCGGCGGACCGCTGAACCGGGTATTCGGGCGGGGGACTCCGCTGCGATCCCGCGTCGCCGACAACGCCCTGTCGGTGAAGGATCGCGTGCCCGAGCCCGTCATGCGGCTTGCCATGAAGGTGCTGCGGCCGCCGCGCAAGTAAGAACGCCGGGTACGGTCGCGGTGGAAGGCGCCGCATGAGGAGGCCCGCGACGGAGGGTGGAGGATGAGCAATCTTGAAGCCGCCCCGGCCGAAGTCGCTTGTGCTGCTTCACAACATCTGGGCGATTCACCGACGGTGGAAATCCTGCAACCGCGGGACGTCCCGTTGGGCGGCCCCAGGGCGATCCGGGTGCAACGTACCCTTCCGCAACGGCAGCGTTCGCTCGTCGGGGCGTGGTGCTTCATCGACCATTACGGGCCGGTCGCCGCGCGAATGGACGTTCCTCCGCACCCCCACACGGGACTACAAACAGTCAGTTGGTTGTTCGGTGGGGAAGTGGAGCACCGTGACAGCGCCGGCGTGCGTGCGGCCGTTCGGCCCGGCGAGCTGAATCTGATGACCGCGGGGGCGGGCATCTGCCATTCGGAAGTTTCGGTTGATTCCGACGCCCGACTACACGGTGTCCAGCTCTGGGTCGCGTTGCCCGCATCCGCTCGCGAAACAGCGCGAGATTTCGCTCATTACGCGCCCGAGCCCGTGGCGCTGGCGAGTGCGCAGGCGCGCGTCTTCTTGGGCGAGCTGGCCGGCAGCCGATCGCCGGTACCGACGTTTACGCCGTTGCTGGGCGCCCAGATTGACCTCGAGCCTTCGGCCACGCTGGACATCGACGTGGACCCGGCCTTCGAGCATGGGGTGCTGTGCGATTCGGGGACCGTAGACGTGGACGGGACGGCCCTGGCGATCGCCGAGTTGGCCTACCGAGGTCCCGGCCGGGCCCATTTGCAGGTGCACAACGCGGGGGAGGGACCCGCGCGGGTGCTGCTGCTCGGCGGTGCCCCGTTCACCGAAGAATTGGTGATGTGGTGGAACTTCGTCGGACGAAGCCACGAGGACATCGTCAATTACCGCCGACTGTGGGAGGACGCCGACGACCGATTCGGCGCCGTCCAGGGATACCGGGGAGCGCTCGCCCGCCTACCCGCCCCGCCGTTGCCGACCGCTCGGCTGCGGCCCAGGCCTACACCGCAAAGAAAGGGAAGCACAGATGACAACCGATAAGACCGGTGCGGAAGCCACCGTTAGCCTTCAGGACGGCAAGTACACGATCGCCGTCGAGGGGAAGACGGTAGGGCTGGCCGATTTCGCCGACCGCGGTGATCAGCGCGTCTTCTACCACACCGAAATCGATCCGGCGTATGGCGGACGCGGGCTGGCGACCATCCTCGTCGAGGAGGCGCTCAACGAGGCGCGGGATGAGGGCAAGCGCATCGTTCCGGTGTGCTCGATGATCGGCACGGTGCTCAAGAAGCATCCTGAATTCGACGACATCACCGACCCGGTCACTCCGGAGATCACGCAGTGGGTGCGCTCGTAGGTGGCAAGTTCAGCGGTGAGCCACATTTAGCGGTCGCTCGCTGCTGTGCCCCAACCATCGAAGCATCAAACCCGAAAAGTGGCTCGCCTATCAGGCTCGGCTACTCGCCCTCCGGAGCACCAAAGTATTTAATTGTAAGCGACTTCGCCAAATTTAGAAGTTCCTGACACGATCGGTCCGTCTCTGCGTCACTACAAAGTTGTACGAGGCGTGCCAAGTTTTCGCGAATCCAAGCTGCTGTTTCCTCTGAAGATACGGAGCTCATCTCATCGAAGCCATCCAGGTACTGCCGGACTAGCGGTATCCGAAACCAGTTATCTGGCACCGTTGCCAACTTGGTTGGTGCAACGGCAAAACGAACCTAACCCCTGTCGTTGGAAAGATCCCAGCTGACGACCGGCCCAGCCAAGCTCAGGGAAGCGTTAATAGATGGGCTTCCTGAAGTGGTCGAGTCGGTAATGCGGTAGTCGGGACTTAGATACAGGAAATCGAAATACCGTAGAAAGAATTCTAGAAGGGTTTTCACTATTATCGCGCTCCTTCGGGTAACGTGAATCGACTGCTGCACGACGCCGACAGAGAACGTAAAGCTTTTGCGATCGGTTTTCCCTAGATTGCCGGCTGTAAATGTAGCTAGCCCTCGCCGTCTGGTTTCGGCCATCCCCACCTTTTGGATGAGTTGGCGCGGCGTAAAGCAGTCAGCTCGTCGCACACGCGGGCTGCGGTTGACTTGTCCGCGAATAGCTGCTCAACATGGTTCAGGTTTTGCGACAGCCAATTGGCCTGTTCCACTGGCTGGCCCTGTCCTGCGTCGTCGCTCCGCTCCAAGTACTGGCGAATGAGCGAAAGCGCAAACCAATCGGAGCCATCTTGAAATAGTGGTACTGCTGCCAGGTAAATTATGCCGCGGTCATTCACGATATCCCATTTGAGCCGTTCACTGGAAAACGAAATTGATGCATCAATGTCCTCGAGGCCACGGGTAGACGAGTCTGTGATCCTATACCTGGGGTTGAGGTAAAGAAAGCCTGCATAATGGACGATGAATTCTAACAGTGTCTTCATCGCTATCCTCCGATCTTCGGTGGTACGAGGGTATAGCCATCTATTACTTGGTATCCGTGCGCCTTCAGGTAGTTAAGTTCCGCAGCCGTATATGTATTGTCTAAAATCCTATCGATAGAAGTCGACAGTTTAATAGTGTCCCGATTTGCGATTGCAATGTCGAGGACATGCTGATTAGCAGCGAGCCGCTCAACGGGTGTGGCCGAATTCCATGCGTCCCCGATGTCGAAGTAGCTTGCGCCACGCTGTTGAGCGAAATCGATGTACGAAGGTCCCCCCAACGGGTTTTTATATGGTCCCAGAACGGTTTCGCCGCTCCCGGTCAGGTGTTGTTCAGATAGCGCTCGCAAGTCCGGTGGCATGTACTTGAGCGGATCGTCGAGATGAAATTCCGGATGCGCTGGATCAACCACCGGCGGCGGAGCATCTGACACCGCGACGTGAGGCGCCGCGGGCGCGTGTTCGACGGGCGCGTCGGCTGGGGGCGCATGCTCTACTGAGGGCGGCTCAAGCGGGTGAGTGCCGGGAACGGGTTCACCGCCGATCCCAGGCGTGCTGCGCGGGGGGAGATCAAAAGCCTCACGCAGCTGTGTGCCACTGAGGCTCTGGGCCGCCAGACTTTCCGATGTCAGTCCCTCGAAAGCTTCACGGCCGAACAGCATTTTCGCGCCCTGTAAAAGTGCCTCCCCGCCTGCCTTCAGCCCTGGCCCACCGACGGCAAGGGTGATGGCGGTCCATAGCGGTTCGGGCGTGGCCTGCACCTGCCCGGGGTCCGGCGTGCGCATGCCGGTCAACTTGCCGCCGTTAAAGGTGTAGTACGTACCGGTGGCTTGGTCGAAGAACTCACCCGTGCCGTTCTTGAGCTGGCCGAAAGCTTGTACGGACTGCCCGTTGACGTCGTAGGTGAACATGAAATGCCCGTCGGGAGTGACATTTATCGATGCGGGGTCGATGCCGTCGTAGTCGGGTATCTTGCGCAGGCCGTCGAGTGCTTCCTTAAGGTCTGCCTTCAGTTTGGGCAGCCTGGCATTGGCGGCATCACCTTCCGGCGAGCCTGGACCGTGGATATAGAGGTCCGCCGCGGCTTTGTTCAGCGCGTCTCGCGCAGCGCGCACCTTGGCCAGTTGGTCCGCTACCGCCTGTTTTATGGCTTGGCGAATGTCGGCCAAGGCGGCTTGCTGGTCGGGAGACGGCGGAGCGACGCCGTCAGCGTCGGCACCGTGGAGTGGCGCACCGTCGTACCCTTCGGCGTGAAGATTGGTCAGCGACTTCTGCAGGCCGTCGGAATAGCCGTTGCGAATTGATTGCAGTGCAGCCAGTGCCGCCTTGGTGTCGCGCAGGGCGTCGTCTTCGCAGGTGTTGATGAAGGCATGTATCGCGTCCTTATCGGCGCCGCTGAGGCTGGTGTCGTTTAGCAGCGCCACAGCGTGGACTACCGAGTCTGAAATGTTTTTCAGCTGCGCATCTAGGGTGGTGATCCGCGCGCCGCCTGCCTTTTGTGCATCGGCCAATGCCGCAGCGATGTTTTCAAGATCTGTACCGATCTTGGGCAGTTGCAAGGACTGCGCGCCCAGGGATTGCACGACCCGTTGAACTTCTGCGGAGTCGTTGATCGGATGACCGCCATCCTGGTGATTCCAGGCGGCTTCAAAGCGGGTGAGGGCTTGCTGGAAAGCGTTGTCGGATTCCGCAGTGCATCGGCCTGCGCGATGGAATGCCTTGGCTAGATTGGAAATTTGCAGAGGGCTGCCGGCCTGCAGACTCGCGTTGATCGCCCATGGGTCGCCGCCAGCTTCAGCGATCAGCGCATTCTTATCTATGTAGGGAAGTCCCATGACACCGTTGAGGGCTAGCGAGCTGCGGGCATCTCATCGCGGGCAGAAATTTCCAACCGTCTGAGCTGCCCATAACGTTACTTATCACTGGACGCGGGTCAATTCACTCTGCTCGCGGAGCCCGGTTAAGCAGTTGAGCGCTCCAGCGCGTACAGCACCATCCGCCGATTCGGCATGTCATGTTCGCCGAGGAATTCGCAACCCAGCGACTCGCAGAGGCGGCGCACCGTCGTGTTGCGGTGGTCTGGATCGAACATGATCCGTTGACACGCAGGGTCTTTGACCAGAAGGCTCGCGATGACCTTGCGCAGCATCAGGGGACCAAGGCCCCGGTTCATCAGCTCCTCGTCTGCGATTGCCCCGTGCAGTCCCAGATCGTGTGGCTGGCTGTCGTAGCACCGAGCGATCGAGTCCCTGGCGGCCCGGTAGATCTCCAAGTAGCCGCGGTCCACACCGTCGATGCTGAGGATCAGCGGCCGCGAGTAGGCGCCGTCGACCTGTGCTCGCAAGTGTTTGCGCCAACGGGTCACCGGCCAGTCGTACTCCCAGGTGGTGGCCAGGTGCGGGCGGTTCATCCACTCCGCCACGATCTCTGCGTCTGCTCCGTCGGGGTCGGCGACGCGAATCATGTTTGGCGGCAACAATTCTGGAACCGGCGGAGGAGGAACCTGGCGGACCGCCTCGGAGATATGGGTGAGCTCGCGGGGGAGCGCGGCTACAGGTACGCCGGTCACGACGGAAGAGTGCCGAGCGGTTGATCGTCGACGGCGCGGGGTCGAGGGGGATTAGTCAACGTCACGGGTCGGACCCTACCGCGTCAAATTAGGTTAGGCTACCCTGACCCGCCCTTGGGTGGCGTGTCTCAATCTCGGTCGAGGCCATCAGCCGCCCGATCGCGCCGGCGATCGGCGGCCCGCATCCTGTGGGCCTGGGCCTGCTGGCAATCACCACAGCCACAACAGGTTTGAATCGTGCCGTCACTCTCACCGTTTGGTGCGGACGCTCAAGGTCCGGTCTGAAATGATGATCCCGTGACGGGCCCCTGCGCCGAATGCGGTTTCAGCTATGACCTGCGGCGTGCCGCAACCGCCGGCGATGACATCCGCGAAGGGGCAGCCGAAGTCGGTGCGCTTCTTTGTAGTGACGGCGACGTACGGTTGCGTGCGCGGCCCGACGTGTGGTCTCCGCTGGAGTACGGGTGCCATCTACGCGATGTGCTGCTCGTGCAACGCGAGCGGGTGCTCGCGGCGCGGCGGGTCAATGGCGCCGACTGCGCGTCCATGGGTCGCGAGGTACGCGCCGAGCACGACGGCTACAACGAGCAGGATCCCGTCGGAGTTGCTCGTCAATTGGCCGACGCCGCAACGCTATTCAGCAATGTGCTAGCCCGGCTCTCCGCCGATGACTGGGACCGCACGCTCGTCTATCACTACCCCGAAACCAGTGAGCGGTCGTTACGCTGGGTCGCGGTGCACACCGCGCACGAAGTGCAGCACCATCTTCTCGACATTCGTCGCCAACTATGACCCCGACCCGGCGTTCGGCTAGAAGCGTCGCTGAATCCCGGCGCTACAGTGCCGACATGCATGTCGATGCGGTCGCGTTCAGCGAACGGTGGGCGCGCAACTGGAACGCTCACGACGTCGAAGCCGTCCTCGCCGACTTTCATGACGACGTCGTATTCACATCGCCGGTGGCAGCCAAGCTCTTCCCGGAAACGCAGGGCGTCGTCCGCGGCAAGGCAGCCTTGCGCCAGTACTGGACAGGGGCCTTGGCACGCATGCCGGATCTGAGGTTCTCCGTCGAAGGCGTCTACCAAGGCATCGACACGATCGTCATCGCATACCGCAACCAGAACGGCGACCCGGTAAGCGAGGTCCTGACCTTCCAGGACGGCGCGATCGTCGAGGGACACGGAACCTATCGCCTCGCCGGTACGTAGCGAGGCGAATGCAGTTCCACAAAAACGAAAGTCACGACCCCTTTCGAGGCCGTGACCTGTCGTCGAACCGCTCAGTGTGGGCGAAGGGGGACTTGAACCCCCACGTCCCGAAGGACACTGGCACCTGAAGCCAGCGCGTCTGCCATTCCGCCACTCGCCCGGAAAAACAACCGATGGACCATATCACTCTAATGGCCCGATTCTCGAACCGGCGAAGCGGGATCCGAAGCCGTACCGCACCGAACGGCCGGTGGCGCGCACGGCTCTGAACTGGGCCGATTCAGTTCTCACGATTTCGAAAGTGCCGCAGCGCCACGATGTCCCGATACGATGCGGGAGTGTGCCAGCGCTGGGGTGATTCGTTTGCCGACCAACGGCAATACCTGATGGCAAGTGCACGCGAACGGTAGGACATGAGTAGCCAACGGGGGCTGGTCACGCGGATCGAGCGCAAACTCGAGGCGACGGTAGACAACGCCTTTGCCCGGGTATTCGGTGGATCGATCGTTCCGCAAGAGGTTGAAGCCCTGTTATGCCGCGAGGCTCGTGACGGCGTGCAGAAACTTCACGGAAACCGCCTTTTGGCCCCCAACGAATACATCATTACCCTCGGTATGCACGACTTCGAGAAGGTGAGCGCCGATTCGAATCTCAGGTCGAGCGGTTTCGCGAGGTACTTGACTGACTACATCCACGAACAGGGGTGGCAAACGTATGGTGAGGTGGTCGTTCGGTTCGAGCAGTCGTCGAACCTGCACACCGGCCAGTACCGCGCCCGCGGTGCTGTCAACCCTGATGTCCAGCCCCGCCCGACGGTCGACGACCCCGTCCGGCCACAATCAAATAACGCGTTCGGCGAAGAACGAGGAGTAGCACCAATGACTGACAATTCTGGCTACCGCGGGGGTCAGGGGCCGGGCCGATCCGGCGACGAGTACTACGACGACCGCTACGGGCGCCCGCAGGACGACGCGCGCGGTGGCCCAGACCCGCAGGGACCACCAGACCAGCGGGGCGGATATCCACCCGAACAGCAGCACGGCTACCCACCTCAGCAGGGCTACCCGCCGCCCCGCCAACCCGAGCAGGGCGGCTACCCGGACCAGGGTGGTTACCCCGAACAGGGACACGGCGGCGGCTACGCACCTCAGCAGGGCTACCCGGACCAGGGCGGCTATCCGGACCAGCGCGGCTACCCCGACCAGCAGGGCCAGGGCGGCTATACCCCTCAGCAGCAGGGCTACCAAGACCAGCGCGGCTATCCCGAGCAGGGACAGGGTGGCTACCCGCAGTCCTACGAGCAGCGTCCGCCCGCGCCCGGCGGCTACGGCGGCCAGGGCTACGACCAGGGGTACCGGCAGGCCGGCGGTTATGCCCCTCCCGGCGGTCAGCAGGGCGGTGGCCAGCAGGGCTACGGCGGCTACGGCGATTACGGTCGCGGTCCGGCCCGCCAGGACGAGGGCGGCTACGCCCCGCCCGAACAACGACCCGGTTACCCCGAGCAGGGCGGCGGATACGACCAGGGCTACCAGCAGGGCGGGGGATACGGCCGCCAGGACTACGGCTCCGCCGAGTACACCCAGTACTCCGAGCACGCGCAGGGCGGGGCGTACGGCGGTCAAGCCGGCGGCTACCCGGAGACCGCCAGCCCGGAGTACGACTACGGCCAGCAGCCGGAGTACGGCCAACAACCGGAATACGGACAGCAGGCCGACTACGGCCAGTCCGCCGACTACGGGCAACAGGGCGGTTACGGCGGCTACGGCCAGGGCGGCTACGGCCCCGGTGGAACGACGATCACCCTTCAGCTCGATGACGGCAGCGGCCGCACCTATCAACTGCGCGAGGGCTCCAACATCGTGGGCCGCGGACAAGACGCCCAATTCCGGTTGCCCGACACGGGCGTGTCACGGCGTCACCTCGAAATCCGCTGGGACGGACAGGTCGCGCTGCTGTCGGATCTGAACTCGACCAATGGCACCACGGTGAACAACGCACCGATCCAGGAGTGGCAGCTGGCCGACGGCGACGTGATCCGCTTGGGCCATTCGGAGATCATCGTCCGGATCCACTAAGCCACTGGGCTTAACGCTGCCGTGCTTTGCCCCGTGTCATCCGCCGTCCAAGTATCGTGACGTAGCCGATGTGCTCGGAGTCACGGGCGCCAGGGATGCGACGCTAGGACGGAAAGGACGCCAGATGCAGGGACTGGTACTGCAGCTGACGCGCGCCGGCTTTTTAATGCTGCTGTGGGTTTTCATCTGGTCCGTGCTGCGAATACTTCGGACCGACATCTACGCGCCCACCGGTGCCGTCATGGTGCGCCGCGGCTTGGCGCTGCGCAGCACTCTGCTGCCGTCACGCCAGCGCCGGCATGCGGCCCGCTATCTGGTTGTCACCGAAGGCGCGCTGGCGGGCGGCCGCATCACGCTGAGCGGACAGCCGGTGTTGATCGGAAGGGCTGACGACTCGACGCTGGTGCTCACCGACGACTACGCCTCGACGCGGCACGCCCGGCTGTCTCAGCGCGGCTCGGAGTGGTACGTCGAGGATCTAGGATCGACCAACGGCACTTACCTTGACAGGGCGAAGGTGACGACTGCGGTACGAGTTCCGATCGGAACGCCGATTCGAATCGGCAAAACGGCGATTGAGTTGCGCCCGTGATCCGGGCCTACGACGATGGTGCCGGAGCACCGGGGATCGTGGGGGCACGCCCGTGACCTTGGTCCTGCGATATGCCGCGCGTAGTGATCGCGGCCTGGTACGCGCCAACAACGAAGACTCCGTCTATGCCGGCGCGCGACTGCTCGCGCTCGCCGACGGCATGGGTGGTCACGCGGCCGGCGAGGTGGCCTCCCAACTGGTGATCGCGGCCCTGGCCCACCTGGATGACGACGAGCCGGGCGGCGACCTGCTGGCCAAGCTCGACAACGCGGTGCGTTCCGGCAATGCGGCCATCGCCGCCCAGGTGGAAGCCGAGCCAGAGCTCGAGGGGATGGGCACCACCCTTACCGCGATCCTGTTCGCGGGCGACCGCATCGGAATGGTGCACATCGGCGACTCGCGCGGCTACCTGCTGCGCGACGGGGAGCTGACCCAGATCACCAAGGACGACACATTCGTCCAGACCTTGGTCGACGAAGGCAGGATCACCCGGGAAGAGGCGCACAGCCACCCGCAGCGGTCGTTGATCATGCGGGCGCTCACAGGTCACGAGGTCGAGCCGACGCTGACCATGCGCGAGGCGCGCGCCGGTGACCGCTATCTGCTGTGCTCGGACGGGTTATCCGATCCGGTGAGCGACGAGACGATCCTCGAGGCCCTCCAGATACCCGACGTCGCTGAGGCCGCCTACCGCCTCATCGAGCTGGCGCTGCGTGGCGGCGGCCCGGACAACGTGACCGTAGTGGTCGCCGACGTGGTCGACTATGACTACGGGCAGACCCAACCGATCCTCGCCGGCGCGGTGTCGGGCGACGAAGATCAGATGACCCTGCCCAACACCTCGGCCGGGCGCGCCTCAGCGATTCGGCCCCGCGATGAGTCTGCCAAACGCGTTGCGCCGCAACCGGAGACACCGCAGCGACCGCGGTGGCCGCGGCGCAAGATGTTCTTTGCCGGCGCCCTGGCGGTGCTGTTGGTGCTGGCGGGCCTCGGCGTCGGATGGTGGGTTATCCAGCGCAACTATTACGTGGCCGAGTACAACGGTCGGGTCTCCATCGTCCGCGGAATCCAGGGCACCCTGCTGGGCATACAGTTGCAACATCCCTATCTGGTGGGCTGCCTCAACACCCGGAACGAGCTCTCTCTCGTCAGCTACGGGCAATCCGACGGCCATGCCTATTGCCAGCTGATGACGCTGCAAGACCTGCGCCGCCCCGGACAAGTCCAAGTTCAAACCGGACTGCCGGGCGGCAGCCTGGACCAGGCCGAGTCGCAGCTGCGCCAGCTGCTGGCCGAATATCTATTGCCCATCTGTCCGCCCCCGCGCGCCACGTCTCCCCCCGGATCACCGGGCACCCGCGGCGAAACACCAGAATCCGGCACGACAGCACCACCAGCACCACCGAACACCGGCTCTCCGAGCCCCAGCCCCCCACCGGGCGCGAGCGCCAACGGCCCCGCGAACTCCGCGCCGGCAGGCCCGACGACCACCTCGCAGCCAGTGACCGCGCTTCCCGGGCCGCCACCTCAACCAGGCATCGATTGCCGGACGGTGGCATGACGACACAGCTGCAGCCGCCGGTCGCGGTCACGCCCCCGTTGCCTACCCGGCGCAATGCCGAGTTGCTGCTCCTGGGCTTCGCCGCACTGATCACCGTCGCCGCGCTGCTGATCGTCGAAGCCAACCAACAGCGCGATCTGCACTGGACCGCCATCAGCTACGGGCTGGTGTTCCTTGTCGTATTCGGCTCGGCGCACATGGCCATCAGGCGCTTCGCGCCCTACACCGATCCGCTATTGCTGCCAATAGTGGCACTACTCAACGGCCTTGGCCTGGTGATGATTCACCGATTGGATCTGGTCACCAATCAGCTCAGCGGCCGGCACCACCCCAGCGCGACCCAGCAGATGCTGTGGACCCTGATCGGCGTCGTGACCTTTTCCCTGGTGGTCACGTTTTTGAAAGACCATCGGCAGCTTGCGCGCTACGGCTACATATGCGGCCTGGCCGGCCTGATCTTTCTGGTGATTCCCGCCCTGTTGCCGGCATCGCTGTCCGAACAGAACGGCGCCAAGATCTGGATTCGCTTGCCCGGCTTCTCAATTCAGCCCGCCGAGTTCTCCAAGATCCTGCTGCTGATTTTCTTCTCCGCGGTGCTGATCGCCAAGCGCGGCCTGTTCACCAGCGTCGGCAAGCATTTCATGGGTTTGACGCTGCCCCGGCCCCGCGACCTCGCGCCCCTGCTGGCGGCGTGGGTGATCTCGGTCGGCGTAATGGCCTTCGAAAAGGACCTTGGCACTTCGCTATTGCTGTACACGTCATTCCTGGTGGTGGTCTACCTCGCCACCCAGCGCTTCAGTTGGGTGGGTATCGGGCTGGTGCTGTTCGCCGCGGGAAGCGTTGTCGCGTATTACATTTTCGCCCACGTCCGCGTGCGGGTACAGATGTGGTGGGACCCGTTCTCCGACCCCGACGGCAGCGGCTACCAGATCGTCCAGTCGCTCTTCAGTTTTGCCACCGGCGGGATCTTCGGGACCGGCCTCGGTAACGGTCAGCCGGATACGGTGCCCGCCGCGTCAACCGATTTCATCATCGCCGCGTTCGGCGAAGAGCTGGGGTTGGTGGGCCTGGCGAGCATCCTGATGCTCTACACGATCGTCATCGTGCGGGGCCTGCGCACGGCGATCGCCACCCGTGACAGCTTCGGCAAGCTGCTGGCCGCGGGCCTGGCGTCGACCCTGGCCCTTCAGCTGTTCATTGTCGTCGGCGGGGTAACGCAGCTCATTCCGCTGACGGGGCTGACGACTCCCTGGATGTCCTACGGCGGCTCATCCCTGCTGGCGAACTACGTGCTGCTGGCCATACTGGCGCGGATCTCGCACAGCGCCCGTCGTCCCCTGCGCACCCGCGCCCGCAAGCCGTCGATCGCCGCGGCCAGCACCGAGGTGATCGAGAAAGTATGAACGCCTCGCTGCGCCGTATCTCGGTGACCGTGATGGCGTTGATCGTGTTGCTATTGATCAACGCCACGATGACGCAGGTCTTCGCCGCGGACTCGTTGCGCGCCGATCCGCGCAACCAGCGGGTTCTGCTCGATGAGTACTCGCGCCAGCGCGGCCAGATTGTGGCGGGCGGGCAGCTGTTGGCTTATTCGGTCGCCACCGACAACCGCTACCGCTTCCTGCGCGTGTATCCCAACCCGGCGGAGTACGCCCCCGTGACCGGCTTCTATTCGTTGCGCTATTCCAGCACCGGTCTGGAACGCGCCGAAGATCCACTGTTGAACGGGTCCGACGAGCGGCTGTTCGGCCGCCGGCTGGCCGACTTCTTCACCGGCCGCGACCCGCGTGGCGCCAATGTCGACACCACGCTCAAGCCGCGGGTCCAGCGCGCCGCCTGGGATGCGATGCAACAGGACTGCGGCGGACCGCCGTGCAAGGGCGCCGTCGTCGCCCTCGAACCGGCGACCGGCAAGATTCTGGCGATGGTGTCATCGCCGTCCTATGACGCCAACCTGCTGTCGTCGCACGATCCCGAAGTCCAGGCGCAGGCGTGGCAGAAGCTGCGTGACGACCCGAACAATCCGCTCACCAACCGCGCGATCTCCGAGACATACCCGCCGGGGTCCACCTTCAAGGTGATCACCACGGCGGCGGCGCTGCAGGCCGGCGCCTCCGACACCGAACAGCTGACCGCCGCACCCTCCATTCCGTTGCCCAACAGCACCGCAAGTTTGGAGAACTACGGCGGCGAGCCGTGTGGAAACGAGCCGACGGTGTCCCTGCGGCAGGCGTTCGCCCTGTCCTGCAACACCGCGTTCGTCCAGCTCGGGCTCCTCACCGGATCCGATGCGCTGCGCAACATGGCGCGCTCGTTCGGTCTGGACAGCACGCCGAGCGTCATCCCGCTGCAAGTCGCGGAGTCGACCGTGGGGATCATCCCGGACGCCGCGGCGCTGGGGATGTCGAGCATCGGCCAGAAGGACGTCGCGCTGACGCCCTTGCAGAACGCCGAGATCGCCGCGACCATCGCGAACGACGGGGTGACGATGCAGCCCTACTTGATCGACAGCCTCAAGGGGCCCGACCTGACCACGATCAGCACCACGGCACCGTATGAGCAGCGGCGCGCCGTGTCGCCGCAGGTCGCCGCTAAGCTGACAGAGCTGATGGTCGGCGCCGAGAAGGTCGCACAGCAGAAAGGGGCCATTCCCGGCGTGCAGATCGCATCGAAGACTGGTACCGCGGAGCATGGCAGCGATCCGCGGCATACACCGCCGCACGCTTGGTACATCGCTTTCGCGCCCGCACAGACCCCGAAGGTCGCTGTGGCGGTGTTGGTGGAGAATGGCGCCGACCGCCTGTCTGCGACGGGGGGTGCACTCGCCGCGCCGATCGGACGGGCTGTGATCCAGGCCGCGCTACAGGGAGGACCATGAGCCCGCGAGTTGGTGTGACGCTGTCCGGCAGATACCGTCTGCAGCGCCTGATCGCCACCGGCGGCATGGGTCAGGTGTGGGAGGCGGTAGACAGCCGGCTGGGCCGGCGCGTCGCGGTCAAGGTGCTCAAGCAGGAGTTCTCCCAGGATCCCGAGTTCATCGAGCGGTTCCGCGCCGAAGCGCGTACCACCGCGATGCTCAACCACCCGGGCATCGCGGCCGTCCACGACTACGGCGAGAGCCAGCTGGACGGGGAGGGCCGGACTGCGTATCTGGTGATGGAGCTCGTCAACGGCGAGCCGCTGAATTCGGTGCTCAAGCGGACCGGCCGACTGTCGCTGCGGCACGCACTGGACATGCTCGAGCAGACCGGTCGTGCGTTGCAGGTGGCGCATGCCGCCGGCCTGGTGCACCGCGACGTCAAACCCGGCAACATCTTGATCACCCCGACGGGCCAGGTGAAGATCACCGACTTCGGTATCGCCAAGGCCGTGGACGCCGCTCCGGTGACCCAGACGGGAATGGTGATGGGCACCGCGCAATACATCGCGCCGGAACAGGCCCTGGGCCACGACGCCACCCCGTCGAGCGACGTGTACTCGCTGGGCGTCGTCGGGTACGAGGTGGTATCGGGCAAGCGGCCGTTCACCGGTGACGGTGCCCTGACGGTGGCGATGAAGCACATCAAGGAACCGCCGCCGCCCCTGCCCGCGGAGCTGCCGCCCAACGTGCGCGAACTCATCGAGATAACGCTGGTGAAGAACCCGGCGATGCGGTACCGCAGCGGCGGGCCGTTCGCCGACGCCGTGGCCGCGGTACGGGCCGGCCGTCGCCCGCCGCGGCCCAGTGCGACACCGCCCGCCGGCCGGGCCTCGCCGGCAGCCATCCCGTCCAGCCCGACCACCCGCGCCGCTGCGGTGTCCCCGAGCCGAAGCGCCGCGCCCCGTCGCTCGCGGCCGACGACCGGCGGCCACCGCACGCCCCCTGCCCGTCGCACCTTCTCCTCTGGTCAGCGCGCGTTGCTGTGGGCCGCCGGTGTGCTCGGCGCGCTGGCAATCATCATTGCGGTGCTGATCGTCATCAATTCGCGGGCGGACCAGCAGCAACAGCCGCCGACGGTGACCGACACGGGGACACCGCCCGCCTCGGGGCCGCCGCCGACCAAGACTCCGAGCGGTGCTGGGGCCCGTCCCGAAATGCGAATTAATTGGCCCGATGCCGGGACAATAGGGACCTCCGGCTTCCACAACGTGCCGGCCCGACACGGAACACCGCAATGACCACGCCGCAACACCTGTCCGACCGCTACGAACTGGGCGAAATCCTCGGCTTCGGCGGTATGTCCGAGGTTCACCTGGCCCGTGACGTCCGACTGCATCGCGACGTCGCGGTCAAGGTGCTGCGCGCGGATCTGGCCCGCGACCCGAGCTTTTACCTGCGCTTCCGGCGTGAGGCGCAAAACGCCGCCGCGCTGAATCACCCGTCGATCGTCGCCGTCTACGACACCGGCGAGGCCGAGACGCCCACCGGGCCGCTGCCCTACATCGTCATGGAGTACGTCGACGGGGTAACCCTGCGCGACATCGTGCACACCGACGGCCCCCTGCCACCGCGCCGGGCCATCGAGATCATCGCCGACGCGTGCCAGGCGCTGAACTTCAGCCACCAGAACGGCATCATCCACCGAGACGTCAAGCCGGCCAACATCATGATCAGCACCACCAACGCGGTCAAGGTGATGGACTTCGGCATCGCCCGCGCGATCGCCGACAGCGGCAACAGCGTTACCCAGACCGCCGCGGTAATCGGAACCGCGCAGTATCTCTCCCCCGAGCAGGCTCGCGGTGACGCCGTCGATGCTCGTTCCGATGTGTATTCGTTGGGTTGCGTTCTCTACGAAATCCTCACGGGCGAACCACCTTTCACCGGTGACTCGCCGGTGGCCGTTGCCTACCAACATGTTCGGGAAGACCCGATCCCGCCGTCGCAGCGGCACGAAGGCATCTCCGCCGACCTCGACGCCGTGGTGCTCAAGGCGCTGGCCAAGAATCCCGACAACCGCTATCAGACCGCGGCGGAGATGCGTGCCGACCTGATTCGGGTGCACAACGGCGAGAAACCCGAGGCGCCCAAGGTGCTTACCGACGCCGACCGGAGCTCACTGATGTCGGCCAATGTGGGCAACTCCGGCCCGTCCCGGACCGACCCGCTGCCCCGTCAGGTTCTCGCCGACGCGGGCGAGGACCGCAGCGTCGGCTCGGTCGGCCGCTGGATTGTCGCGGTGGCCGCGCTCGCGGTGCTGACGATCGTTGTCGTCATTGCTTTCAACACATTCGGCGGCAATACCCGTGACGTGCAGGTGCCCGACGTGCGCGGGCAAGTGTCCGCCGATGCGATCGCGGCGCTGCAGAATCGCGGCTTCAAGACCCGCACCCTGCAGAAGCCGGACTCGGCCATCCCGCCCGACCATGTCATCGGCACCGATCCGGGCGCCAACGCGTCGGTCAACGCGGGCGACGAGATCACCATCAACGTCTCCACCGGGCCGGAGCAGCGCGAGGTGCCCGACGTGTCCTCGCTGAGCTACTCCGACGCGGTCAGCAAGCTGAAGGCCGCCGGCTTCAGTAAGTTCAAGCAGGCCAATTCCCCGTCGACCCCGGAACTGCTGGGCAAGGTGATCGGGACCAACCCGCCGGCCAATCAGACGTCGGCGATCACCAACGTTGTCACGCTCATTGTCGGATCGGGGCCGGAGACCAAGCAGGTTCCCGATATCGCGGGCCAAACCGTCGACATCGCACAGAAGAACCTGACCGTCTACGGATTCAGCAAGGTCACCCAGGTGCAGGTGGACAGCACCCGCCCGGCCGGTGAGGTGATCGGGACCAATCCGCCCAAGGGACAGATGGTTCCGGTGGACTCGGTGATCGAGCTGCAGGTGTCCAAGGGCAACCAGTTCGTCATGCCCGACCTGTCCGGCATGTTCTGGACCGACGCCGAACCGCGGCTACGCGCGCTGGGCTGGACGGGAATTCTGGACAAGGGCGCCGACGTCGACGCCGGCGGCTCCCAGTCCCATCGGGTGGTCTATCAGAACCCGCCGGCCGGCTCCGGGGTCAACCGGGACGGCATCATCACGCTGAAGTTCGGTCAGTAGCGGTCGGGTCGGCCGGAAAGTACGGCCGCACCGCGGCGTGCACGTCGTTCTCGAGCCGCCGCACCAATGTGTCGTTACGCTCCCACCCGCAATCGGCGAGCCAGTTCGCCAGCATTCGATGACCGCCCTCGGTCAGGATCGACTCCGGGTGGAACTGGACGCCGTGAATCGGCAGTTCGGTGTGCCGCACGCCCATGATCACGCCACTGCGGGTCTGAGCCGTCACCTGAAGCACGGGCGGCAGCGACTCGGGCAGAATGGTCAGCGAATGGTAGCGGGTCGCCGTGAAGGGATCCGGAAGTCCTTGTAGCACACCGGTATTGCTGTGGTGGACGCTGCTGGTCTTGCCGTGCAGCAGTTCCGGGGCGCGGTCGACGGTCGCACCGAATGCGACGCCGATGGCCTGGTGCCCCAGGCAGACCCCGAGCAGCGGAGTCCGCTCGGCGGCACACGCCCGAACCATCGGGATGGACGCGCCCGCGCGCTCCGGGGTGCCCGGCCCGGGACTGAGCAGCACCCCGTCGAACTGACCGGCCACTGCGGCCTCGTCGGACAGGCGGGTGTCGTCGTTGCGCCAGACTTCAGCGTCCACACCGAGCTGACCGAGGTACTGCACCAGGTTGAACACGAAGCTGTCGTAGTTGTCGACGACCAGGATCCGCATCGTGCCAGGTTACCGTCCGATGGCCGTGCCGATGACGGTCAGCGGGCGTCAGTAGCCGATCGGGCCGTCGGGCCGCGCGGAATGCAGCCGCTCGGGCTCGAAATGGCCGACGACCTGCACGTCGGACTTGACCTCTTCTTGGTAGCCGAGGCCGAAGCGGACGACGTACTGCTTGTACAGGACCACCAGGGGGGCGGCGGCGAGGGCGGCTTGCATGGCCGTCGCGTTGCCGATCGCGGTGATCGTGTACGGCGGGCTGTAGGTGCGCCCGTTGAGCAGCAGCGTGTTGCCGACACAGCGCGGCACCGATGTCGCGATGATCCGCTGATCCTGCATCTGGATCGCCTCGGCGCCGGCGCTCCACAACGCGTTGAGCACCGCCTGGATGTCCTGCTGATGCACCACCAGGTCGTCGGGGGACGCGTCCCGGGGGAACCGCCCGTTGGCGTCGCGCTGCGCATCCGCGAGGGTCACCACCAGGCCCGGTCCGTGCACCGGGCTCATCCCCGCCTCACCGGCGAGCTGGGCGGAGCGCCGCAGCATCGCCGCGAGCGCCGCATCCGGCGACCGCCCGTGCGCGGCGTCGATCTTGCCCGCCAGGGCTTCGCGCTGGGCATTCAGCCGGTTCACCGAAGACTGGGTCTCGCGGACCAGGTCCACCAGCCGCGGGGCATCGCTGCGGCGGATTTCGGCGCCGCCGGAGACTCCGTGGGTTGCCGCGAGCAGAAGTCCGGCTAGCAGACAGACGACCGGGACGCCGAAGCGCCATGGCGACCGGCGCGTCTGCGTCATCGAGTCTCCATTTCCTGGTCACCGTTGCAGGTGAGTTAGTCTCGTAGCCAAGCCATGGGTGCAGTTGCAGTGTTTATCGTTGCACCCCGTCCCGCTCACCGTGTCGTTGAGGTAATCCGCGAGGTAATCATGCCCAAGTCCAAGGTCCGCAAGAAGAACGACTTCGCCGTCAGCTCGGTCAGCCGCACCCCGGTGAAAGTCAAGGTCGGACCATCGAGCGTGTGGTTCGTCGCGCTGTTCATCGGCCTCATGCTGATCGGTCTGGTCTGGCTGATGGTGTTCCAGTTGGCCGCTGTCGGCAGCAACGCACCGACCGCCCTGAACTGGATGGCGCAATTGGGCCCGTGGAACTACGCCATCGCGTTCGCTTTCATGATCACCGGCTTGTTGCTCACGATGCGCTGGCACTGACCAGGACGGTCGGCGTAATGAATTCATTTTCGGTCTAATTCGACACCGCGTCAGCAACTATCCGGCCACCCAATCACACGCGTGTGATTTATCCCCACTGTTGATAGCTGATGTGGATAACTGCATAGGCAGTGGTGGGAGGGGTTAAGAAGCGCATGCAGCAAACACAATGGGAGCCGCACGCCGCCGGAATCGCTGGTTGTGGAGCCGCGGGCGTTTTGATGGCTATCGCCGCTGTGACCGTGGTCACAGACCCGCCCGGCCGGATTCTTGCGGGCGTTGCCGCGGCAGGTCTGATCTTGTTTGCCGGCGTGTCGTGGCGCGCGCGTCCCAAGCTGGCAATCACGCCCGGTGGCCTCATGCTGCGCGGCTGGTTCCGGACGCAGGTATTGCAGCATTCCGGCATCAAGATCATCCGCATCATCGAGTTCCGCCGCTACGGATGCAAGGTGCGGTTGCTCGAGGTCGAGACGGCCGACGGCGACCTGGTGCTGTTCTCTCGCTGGGACCTGGGGACAGACCCGGTAAGCGTGCTCGACGCGCTGACGGCAGCCGGCTACGCGGGCCGTCAGCGGGACTGACCTACGCCCGTCCGGGCCGGTTCAGGAAATCGTGATCGACTCGATGACGACCGGCTCGGTGGGGCGGTCGTTGCCGTCGGTGCCGGTCGTCGCGATCGCATCGACGACCTTCTGCGACTCGGCGTCGGTCACTTCACCGAAGATCGTGTGGCGACGGTTCAGGTGCGGGGTCTGGCCCACCGTGATGAAGAACTGCGAGCCGTTGGTGCCCGGGCCGGCGTTTGCCATCGCCAGCAAGTAGGGCTTGTCGAATTGCAGTTCGGGGTGGAATTCGTCGGCGAACTTGTAGCCCGGGCCGCCGCGACCGGTTCCCGTCGGGTCGCCGCCCTGGATCATGAAGCCCCGGATCACCCGGTGGAAGACCGCGCCGTCGTAGAAGGGGCCGGAGGAGCCTCCCGATGCATTCTGCGTCGAGTACTCCTTGGTGCCCTGTGCCAGGCCGACGAAGTTGGCGACGGTCTTGGGCGCGTGGTTTCCGAAGAGGGCGACCTTGATGTCGCCGCGGTTGGTGTGAAGCGTGGCGGTAGCAGTCTGAAAGGGGCTGTTGGTCACGGCATGAGAGTCTGCCACTACGGGCGGGCGTCGCCGCACGCGGTGTCACCCATGCCGAATCCCGCCCAAATCGCGGCGAGTACACACCGCGGACGCCGACGTCCCTATGCTGGCAGTCTGTTCAGAAACCGGCCGGCGCCACGGCGGGCTCAATCGGCGGGACAGAGAGGCGAGGAGATGAGGGCGAAGATGGATTCCCGGCTGACCCCGCGGCAGCGACTTTCCCGCGGCCTGACCTATTCGGCGCAGGGACCGGTGGACGTCACCCGGGGAGTTGTCGGCCTGAGCGTTCAGTCCGCGCGGTCGACCGCCTCGCAGTTGCGCCGGCGCTACCAAGAGGGGCGGCTGGCCCGGGACCTCGCCTCGGCCCAGGAAACGTTGGCCCAGGAGCTGGCCGCCGCACACGAAGTGGTCACGAGCCTGCCCCAAGCGCTACAGGACGCGCGCCGCGCGCAGCGTCGGGGTAAGCGCCCGTTGGTTCTCGCGGGGGTCGCCGTCGCGGTCCTGGTCGGGGGTGCCGCCGCGTTCAGCGTCGTCCGGCGCTCCGTGCGCGCGAAGCCTCAGGAGCCGCAGTCGCGGCCGCCCAGCGTCGACGTGCAGCCGCGTCCCTAGGGTCACCGCACGACCAACCCCAGCCGTTCGCGGCGCCGGACCAGGATGCTCGGCAGCCATTCCCCGATATCGGCCGCATCGATCCAGGTGGTGCGCTGCAGCAGCATGCGCAACACGATGGTGGCTTCCAACCGGGCCAGTGCGGCTCCAACGCAGAAGTGCACGCCCTTGCCGAAGCTCAGATGACTCTTGGCGGCGGTGCGGTCCAGGCGGAATTCGTTTGGGGCCTCGAAGTGCACCGGGTCGCGGTTGGCTGCTCCCCACATCAGCAGCAGGTGGGAGTTGGCCGGCACCTGGGCCCCTCCTAGCGTGGTGTCGCGCCACACGTGGCGGTAGTGACCGCGAAATGGCGGCTCGAACCGCAAGGTCTCTTCGATGAAAGTGCCTAGTAATTCGGGGTTCTCGCGAAGCTGCCGTTGGATTGCGGGACGGTCGGTGAGGATCCACGCCGCGCTGCCCAGCAGCGATGCGGTCGATTCGCCGGCGGCGCTGAACAGCGTGAGCATGATGCCCAACGCCGGAAGTTGCTCGAGTTCCCCCGAGGCGCAGCGCGCCGCAAGGTCGCCCATCAACCCGGAATCTGGCTTGCCGCTGGCCTTTTCGAAATGCTCCAATACGTAGCCGGACAGCTCCATCGCGGCCAGCCCGGCCTGCGTGACCTGTTCGGGAGTGACGATCCCGTCGAGCAGTGTGGTGGTGGCGTAGCCGAGCCGAATGAGTTTGTCGGCGTCGTCGTCGGGCAGGCCCAGCAGCTTGCAGACCACCATCATCGGCAACCTGTTGGCGATGGCGCTCATCCATTCGATCTGGCCGTCGCGCAGGTTCTCTTCCCAGAGCCGGTCCGCGGTCCCGACGGCGAATTCCTCGATGATCCGCACGCGTTTGGCCGATAAGTGCGGCAGCAGAAGCTTGCGATGCAGCGCATGCACAGGGTCGTCCGCGGTGGCCAACGCGTGCATCGGGGCTCCGGGCAATCCCATGTCGAGCGGCGTGACGGTGCCGTCCTCGTGAAAGACCATGGTCGCCGTCAGGTTCGACGAGAAGTCTTCGACCCGTTCCACGGCCTCTTGCACCGCATCCCAACCGCACACGGCGTAGAACACCGAGTCGCCGATCCGGTGCACGGATGCCTCGGCGCGCATCCGGTCATACAGCGGGTAGGGATCCTGTATCGCCTCGCTGCCGAAGAACCGGGTTGCGCTGTCCAAGACCGTCATGCGCTTCAGGCTCGGTGCCTCTCGCCCCGGCGGTCAATGGGTCGCGGGAAAGTTGAGGGGCGGTCGCGGCAGACGTCGAGCGCGGATGACCGCGTGGACCGCCCGCCAGCAGGCCGTTCGGTTGAGAGAGATCACCACAGAATTCTCAGGCTGCGAAAACCATTTCTGTGCTCCGCATTGTGGGGGAACATGGGTGGATGCCGCGTGACGACTGGTTGGTGGGCCGCGACCGCCGTGGCGAAGCCGTCGAACGGATCTACGCCGCGGCCGCCGACATCATCGCTCGCCGGGGATACGAAGGGTTCACGATCGAGGCCTTGGCGGCCCGGGTGCACTGCTCACCCGCGACGATCTACCGGCATGCCGGCGGTAAGGCGGCCATCCGAGACGCCGTCGTCGGTATTCAAGCGGCTCGCATCGTCGATAAAATCCGAGAGGCCATCAAGGACCTTCGGGGCCCCGAGCGCGTCGTGACGGCCACGATCATGGCGCTGGAGCGCCTGCGCTCCGACCCACTGGCTCAACTCATGCGGTCGATCCACGCGGCCCCGGTCAGCGATTGGGTCATCAGCTCGCCGACCGTCACGGCCCTGGCGGCCGAGATGCTGGGGCCCGACAATGACGATCCGCTGGCCGCGCAGTGGCTGATCCGCGTCTTCCTTGCGCTGTGGGGATGGCCGCTCAAGGATGCGGCCGCCGAGCGCGCCTTGGTGGAACGGTTTCTGGGTTCGTCGTATACGAGGCAGCGGGGCTAGGCCCGCAGCGAGCAGCCGCCGCTGTCAGGGCATCTCCTCGCTCCACGCGATATGTCCCTCGAAGCCAAGGGTTTTCGCCAAGTCACGGTAGCGATCCCTGAGGCGCGTGTAGGCCTCGACGTCGCCTTGGGCGCGCGCCAGCGCGGCGCGCATCCGCTGCAGCCAGGTCTCACGCATCGCCAGGTGCCCATCGGCAGGCTCGGACGCCACCCGTTCGATTGCGGCCGCGGCTTCGCTGACATCGCTTTCGGTCCCGCGGTCGAGCAGCGTCTCCACCAGGACACCGGTGGTCAAAGTACCCCACGAAAGCCCTTGTCCCCCAAGCATGAGATGGTCGACCGCGGCGCGCATGAGCGGTATCGCATGGTCGCGCTCGCCGCGGCGCGCCTGCTCGCGTGCCACGTACACGTCGAGCATCGGTATGTCGCACAGGAAGTGCCCCCCGCGCCGGAACACTTCGCGGACCTCGGCCAGAAGTTGCTGTCCGCGATCACGCTCGTCGTCCGTGGGGCGGTGCACCAGCGCCAGCCCCAAAGTCAGCCAGGCGACGCCCAATTGGAGGTTGTCGCCGGACGGTTGGGCGATCACCAGCGCATCCTCGATCTCGCGCAGGGTGGAATCGTCGGGTCGAAGCGCACCGGCCGGTATGCCCGTGGTGTACACATAGCTGACGACCGTGACGTAGGACAGGGAGTCGGCGCCGTGCGCCATGGCAACGCCGCGCTTCAGGTCGTCTCGCCATCCGGTACGACCCAGGGCCCAACGGGCGGTGCCCCGCTGGGCGAACGCGAGCGCGAGGGGCGACCCGAAGAGGAAATTGCCCTTGGTGGGGTCGCCGTCGGCCAGGTCGATGACCCGCTGCGACAAGCGGTGCATCTCGGCCCACTCGCCGGTCCCTATCTTGGCGCGGATCGCGGTGAAGGAGAGCCCAACCGTCAAAGTCGGGTCTCCGATGGACTCGATGAGGGCGACGGCCTCCGAAGCCAGCCGCGACGCCTCGCGCACCCTGTCCTGAAACGCGTGATCGACCACCAGCCCCGCCATCGCGATGGCCAGCGACGCCTTGTCCCCCGCGGCGTTGCACAATGTGCGCAGCTCGTCGAAACGGTCTCCGACGTCGTTCACATGCAGCCGCCAGGCGATCCCGCACAACATGGTTCGGGGGGCGATGCACATGGTGACCAGGTCTGGGTCATCGGCGGTCAACGCGTCGGCGATCCGCGTTGCACTTTCCCAACTGAGCCGCGCCGCGGCGATGTCGCGGTATGTCGCCCAGGTTGCCGCGCGCATGTGCCAGCCGTAGGCGTCCCGCAGGTCGCCCGCGGCTTCGAGGTGTTCGGCGATCAGCGCCGCGTTCTGGTCGGCGGATTCCGGCTCACGCGCCTCGATGGCGCCGGCCAGCCGCCGGTGCATCACGGCGCGATCGGACCGCAGTTGTGACTCGTAAGCCACGCTGCGAATCAGCGGGTGGCGGAAGGCGAATTCCGCGGTGGGCGTGAAACGGACCTGATCGATCAACGCGGCCTTCACGAGCGTATCGAGGACGGGTGCATTGCCCACCGCCTCGAGTAGCTCGGGCGTGAATCGCGAGCCGATCACGGCCGCGGCGTTCAGCGTCTGCTTGGCATCAGGGTCCAGACGGTCGATGCGCGCGGCGATGGTGGCCTGCAGCGTCGCCGGGACGGTCACCTCGGCCAGATCCGCACCACAGGTGAAACCGCCGCGGTCGCCTTCGAGCACCGCTCGCTCGGCGAGCTCGCGCACCATCTCCTGCGCAAAGAACGGGTTCCCGCCGGCCCGTTCGGCGACAAGCGCTTTGATCCCGGCGACTGACGGATCGGGGCCCAACAACTCGTCGAGAAGCGCCGCGGTTTCCGCCTCGCTCAAGGGCGAGAGCGAGATCGTCTGCGCTCCAGGCACACTCGCGAGCAGACCGGTGTATTCGGGGCGGTAGGTGATCAGCACCATCGACGGCGTCCGCGGAATGACCGCGAGGAAGTCCGCCACCAGCGAGTCGCTGACCTCATCGATCCAGTGCGCATCCTCGATCACGTAGAGGACAGGTTGGGTGCGGGCCAGCGACATCGAGTTGATCAGAGCGGTCAGCCGCCGTCGCCGCGCGTCGGGATGAATCGTCGGAGGGGGGGTGTCAGGGTCTCGGATGCCCATCAGGTCGTAGAGCAACAGCACGTCCTCATCGGAGGCGTCGGGGATCCTGGCCCGTACCTGTGCCCGGGCCGGCTCGTCATCGAGCTCGGCGATTCGGAGCCCCGCACGCAGCAGCGCCGCCGCCCCGACAAAAGGGACATCACTGGTGTGTGACTCACAGAAGGCCGAGACCACCTCGACGCCCTTGCTGAGCGCCAACGCGACGGTCTCGTCGGCGAGTCGCGTCTTGCCGATGCCCGCCGGCCCGGCGACACAGACCACGCATCCGCGCCCGCCCTTCGATCGATCCAGCAGGCCGGCGATCGTTGTGACTTCCAGCTCTCGCCCGACCAATGCGCCTTGCAGGTCGCGACTTCGTTGCGGCCCGCCGGTCAGGCCGATCAGACGACGGGCCAGCACCGGGTTGGCGCTGCCTTTGATGCGCACCTGCTCGGCGTCGGCCAGCATGGCGACTTGCTGAACGAGTCGGGCGGTGGATTCGCTGAGCATCACTCCACCCGCCGGCGCCACCGATTCCATCCGCTGCGCCATTCCGACCTGTTCACCGATGGCGGTGTAGCCCAACGCTTTCGAACCGAGTTCGCCCGCGATCACCTGACCGGAGTTGAGCCCCACCCGCAGTTGAAGGTCCACTCCGTCGCGCTCGCGAACGTCGACGGCGAGCGACTTGACCTCCTCCTGGAGGCCCAAGGCCGCCAGACAGGCGCGAAACGCGTGGTCCTCCATGGTTACCGGTGCCCCGAACACCGCCATGATGCCGTCGCCGGTGAACTTGTCCACCGTGCCCCCGTAGCGGTGCACCACCTTGGTGCAGCGGTGCACCAGTGCGGCCATGATTTCGCGCAGTCGCTCGGGGCCGACGGTCGCTGCGATGTCCATGGAATGCACTACGTCGGCGAACAACACCGAAACCTGCTTGTATTCCGCAGGTGCGGCGGGTTCGGCGACTGCCGCGCCGCAGCCGTGGCAGAACCGCGCATCGTGGAGGAGTTGGGTACCACACGCCTGGCACGCTCCTACGGCCGCCATCCGACCCTCCGCCGATCCTTGCCCCCCGCGTTTGCTGGAATCTTCACAGAATAGGCCGTCGGGCCCCCCACTAGGGAGTGTTAGCTCCTTCACTCAGACGCCTGCGGCACAAGATTTTGGTGCCAAGCGCCTCAATCCTTGGCAAAGGCGAACATCCGGTAGGAGGCCTGGCCGTTTTGCAGCCGGCGATGGATCAACGACCCAACCCCACCCGCGTAGTCATCAGCCAGGCCGCGCAGCAGCGCGATGTTCGGTAGGCGACGCGTGATTTGATCGACGAACCGATTCTGCTCCAGTCCGCGCATGACCTCCGCGTTGATGACCCGTTCGGACAGCAGCCGCATGGGGATGTTGGCCAGGTCCGCCTCCCAGGCGGCGATTTCGTCGGCGTAGCGCATATCGGCGTACAAGAACCGCCCGCCGGGGCGCAGCACGCGTTCCACCTCCGCGAAGAATCTGGGAACGTCCTGATAGTTGATCGCGGCTTCGACGTTCACCACTGCGTCGAAGGACCCGTCGGGGAAGGGCAGGCTTTCGGCGTTGCCCTGCACGAACTTCAGGCCGGACAGAGTGTGCCTCTTTCTGCAGAACTCGATGCCGACCGGGTTCAGGTCCAGGCCCGTATAGGTCGCCGGGCGTAGGGTCCGCATCAAATACGATGCGCCGCCACCGTGGCCGCAGCTCACCTCCAGCACGTCCTTGCCCGCCAGGTCCGCCTGCGCGGCCGTGCGGTGGTAGAGCTGAATCGGAAACCGATCGAGCTCATCGGCCGCCGTCAGCGGCAACGCCATCGGCGGGTCCTCTTCGTATCCGTAATTCAGGAACAACACGTCGTCCCTGATGAGCAGGCGGCTAAGAAATTGGTAGCCGTATTTGAAGCGCAGGTTCAAAAGCTTCAGCAAGACCGGGTTGCGATTCAGCCGGTCGATGATGCCTTCGATCGGGGTGTGTTGGAGCCGCTCATCGTCTTTGCTGCAAAACCGGCGTGGTGATAACGGCCGAGGTAACCTGACGCCCATGCTCAAGTCTCCCATTCCGGCCCTGCTGCGCGAACGAGCCAGTCTGGCGCCGAATCGGACGGCGTTCACGTTTATGAATTATCAACGGGACTGGGCCGGCATCGAGGAGAGTTTGACGTGGGCGCAGCTGTACCGGCGGGCGCTGAACGTTGCCGACGAGCTTCGGCTGCACGGGTCAACCGGTGACCGTGCCCTGATACTGGCGCCCCAAAGCCTCGACTACGTCATTGCGTTTCTCGGCGCGATACAGGCCGGCTTCATCGCGGTTCCGCTGGGCGCCGACAGCGACGAACGGGTCGGCTCGGTGCTGCGCGACGCGTCGCCCGCTGCGGTTCTCACGACGTCCTCCGTCGCTGACGATATCGCCGGTTGTCTCGGCCCGAAGTCGCGCGATGCGGCCCCATCGCTCATCGCAGTTGACTTGCTGGATCTCGATTCGAAGAAGGCGCCCGCTACCAGGGTCGAGAGTTCAACGGACACAGTGTATTTGCAGTACACGTCGGGATCGACGCGCACCCCGGCCGGGGTCATGGTGTCGCACAAGAACATCCTGGCCAACTTCGAGCACATGAATGCCGCCTTCTTCGGGGACCACGGGGGAGTCGCCCCACCGGACAGCACGATGGTGTCCTGGTTGCCGCTCTATCACGACATGGGTTTGCAACTTGGGGTCATCTTTTCGGTTCTCACGGGATTTCGCAGTGTGCTGACGAGTCCGGTTTCCTTTCTGCAGCGGCCGGCCCGATGGATGCGATTGCTGGCACAGAACAGTCGGGCGCATTCGGCAGCGCCTAACTTCGCCTTCGAGTTGGCGGTCCGAAAAACCTCAGACGATGACCTTGCCGGGCTCGACCTCGGCGACGTGTCGTGCATCTTCAACGGTGGCGAGCGGGTACAGCCCGCCACCCTGCAGCGCTTCGCCGAGCGGTTCGCCCGCTTCAACCTCCAGTCCAAGGTGTTGCGCCCATCGTATGGATTGGCCGAGGCAACGTTGTACGTCTCAACCCGTGAGGCGGGTCAGCCACCGCGGATCGTGCATTTCGACTCCGAAGAACTGACCGCGGGCCACGCGAAGCGCCAGTCAGACATCGGCGGCACGGCGCTCGTCAGTTACGGCGTGCCGCGGTCGCCGATGGTGCGTGTCGTGGATCCCGAGAGCCGTATCGAGTGCCCGGCGGGAACCACCGGTGAGATCTGGGTGCACGGCGGCAACGTCGCTAGCGGATATTGGCAGAAGCCGAGCGAGACGCAGCATACGTTCGGCGCAACGTTGGTCGCCCCGTCGGCCGGAACCCCTGAAGGGCCTTGGTTGAGAACCGGGGACCTGGGGTTCATCTCCGACGGCGAACTGTTCATGATCGGCCGTACCAAGGATCTTTTGATCGTGTACGGGCGCAACCACTGTCCCGACGACCTCGAGGGGACCATCCAGAGTGTCGCACCGGGACGGTGCGCGGCGATCGCTGTTCCGGACAAGGGCACCGAAAAGCTCGTCGCCATCATCGAACTCAAGAACCGGGCTGCCTCTCAGGAGGGGGCGGGGGACGGGTTCGACGTCGTCAAACGCAAAGTCACTTCCGCGATTTCCGATGTGCACGGGGTCAGCGTCGCGGATCTCGTTGTGGTAGCCCCGGGTTCGATTCCCATCACCACCAGTGGCAAGGTCAGAAGAGCGGCCTGCGTCGAGCGCTATCGCCAGAATCAGTTCGCCCGCTTGGACGCTTAGTGCCCCGGACACGGACGATCACGGAATTGACGTACTGGTACCAGTATTCGTCGCGGGAGAACGGGCCGGGGTTCACGATGCGACACGCTCGGTGGCGGCTACCGCTACGTCACAGGTATCAGTCATTCGTCGACGGCAAATACGGTGTCGAGATCGGCGGCCCGAGTGTGCTTTTCAGAACCGTGCTGCCCCTTTATCAACGGGTCAGGGGGCTCGATGGCGTCAACTTCTCCGCGGACACCATCTGGGAGGGACGCATCGAGGCCGACGCGGGTTACCACTACCACCGCAACAAACGCGGTCGCCAATTCATTGCCGACGCCACCGACCTGCCCGGGCTCTCGACCGCCCGATACGATTTCGTGCTGTCCTCGAACTGCTTGGAGCACACCGCAAACCCGTTGAAGGCTCTGGTCGAATGGAGAAGGGTCGTCAAGGCGGGCGGAGCACTGGTGCTCGTGGTCCCGAACAAGAAGCACAACTTCGACCACCGGCGCCCGGTCACGAAGTTCGAACACCTGCTGGCTGATTTCACCGCCGATGTCGGCGAGGACGACCTGACTCATCTCGATGAGATCCTGGCCCTCCACGACTTACGCAGGGACTGGCCGGCACGCGGGCGTCAGCGGTTCAGGAAGCGAAGCCTGAACAACTTTTACAACCGAACCCTTCACCATCATGTTTTTGATGTCGAGCTGATCGAGGAGATGCTGGAGCGCGTTGGATTCGGCATCGTGGACGTGACAACCACGCGAACCGACCTTTTCGCGCTCGCCGTGAAGACCGGCGCCGCGGCCACACTGCCGGCACCGCATGCAGCCGATCTCGTCGCGGCGCCATGAAACGCGTGCTGGGTACGAAATCCGCGCGCGCCATCGATACCATTCGATACCGACTGAGCCCCAACGCTTTACGGTTCATCTGCGAAAGCCATCTGGAGCTTCCATCGCAGCCGCCTTCCGGTCGTCGCACCCTCCTTTTGTTCGCACACTTCGATGTCCAAGGCGTCGTCGACCCATACGTCACCTACTACCTGAAGGCGCTGCACGGGCTCGGGGCAACCATTGTCTTCGTTTCTGCCTCGCCCGTCCTCTCCGCGGAATCGGTCGCCACCATCCGCCCGTTCTGTGCGGGCATTTACACCCGTCGCACGCTTTCCTTCGACTTCGGCTCGTGGCACCTCGCGTGGTGCGTCCTCCGGCAGCGCGGATGGTCGCTTGATCAGTTCGACCGTTTCGCCATCGCGAACGACAGCGTCTTCGGTCCCCTCTTCCCTCTCGAGGAGATGTGGGGTTCCTTCCGCGGTGCCGACATGTACGGCGCCATCGAAAACACCCAGATGTTTTCCCACCTCCAGTCCTTTTTCCTGGCGTGGGATCTCAATTCACGCACCCGCCCCTTCCTCAACGACCTGTGGGCCGAGTTCCAGTACCCCGTGCACAAAGGCACTCTCATCTGGCGGTACGAGGTTGGCCTGTCCAGGCGCGCGCGTAACGCCGGGCTCAGCGTCAAACCGTACGTCTCCGCCGCCGCCATAAGAACCTGCGGTGGGCACCCATCGCAGCGATGGGGCAGCAAACGGTCGGGGCGAAACAACGGCACCCTCTACTTCTGGGACGACCTCATCGAGGACTTCGGGTTCCCCTTCCTCAAGGTGACCGTGGTGCGCGACAAGCGCTTGCGCAAGTCGATGACGCACCTGCGCGATGTCATCGAGCAGCACACTCCCTATCCCTATCGACTCATTCAATCGAACGTCGAAAGGCTCGGCGGCAGAAACCATGTCCTGCCCTAGGCGGGGCTCAGATGCTGCCCAGACCCGCCGCGATCAACGCAAGCCCCGCCACTGTGGGCACGGCGATCAGAATCCGCCGCCGGTGCGCTACGGCAAGCCTCTGCAGCTGCAGCATGAGCGCCCGGGTTTTTGCCGGCATGACCAGGTAGCCGATGAGCGGGATCTCAACCAGAGCCAGCACCACGAGGGTGAACATCACGACCGCGCTCAGCTGAGTGCCGAATGCGGCGCCCGAGGAGACGATGACGATGAGCACGACCAGGTAATCGATCGGCGGCATCGTCGACACCAGACCGATCCCAAACGCGAACCACGGGTTGCCGCCTTGCAACGCGCGACCGGCGCGGGCCCTGATCCGTGCGATCGCGGTTGACGTGCTTTGGCGATCCGGGGCCTCCGAAACGGCGCCGTAGATCGACACTTCGACACGCTGTCGCGTCCGATACCTCGTTGACAGCACTCCCGCGATCAGCAGCGCGAGCACGCCGATGGTGATCTGGAAATACCCGCCGGTGAATCGGAAGACTGCGGAGCTCATGTCTCCCATGACCAGCGGCACCGAATCGCGCATCACCAGCTTCAAGCCGAAGACCGCGATTCCAGGGGCGATACCGGCCGCCAGGCCGCCCAGCCAGTATGCGATCAGGTTGTGCTTGGGCCGCATGCGCGACATCAGGGCCACGACCACGACCAGGCGCGTCGGGTCCGTCGCGACCCATAACGCCACTACCAGCACCGTGGCCCACATCAGGCAACGCGCTTCCGGTGAACGACCCCCTCGATGAGATCGGCCGCCACGGTGACGCTTTCGGCCGGATCGGTCAGGTGGGTGGCGACTTCACCGGCGCGCGCGACGTAGTGCGCCGCGCGGATCCGGCGTAGGTGTGCCACCAGCGAATTTCGGGTGATCGTGCAGAAGCGTTGAGCGCGGCCGACTTTCAGCCGGACCGTCGCGGCCGCCCATAGCGGCTGATCGGCTACGTCCCAAAGGATCAGCATCGGGATTCCGGCCCGAAGGGCTGCGGCGGTGGTACCCGCGCCGCCGTGGTGGACTGCTGCGCGACAAAGCGGAAGGATGGCCCCATAGTTCACCGGGCCCACCAGTTTCACCTCGTCGGGGTGCTGGATGCCGGTGGAATCGCGCGCATCGCCGTAGATCAGCGCACGTTCACCTAGTTCCGCGCAGGCCGCGCCGATCATGGCGATCGTGTCGGCGGAGGATTGGATCGGCGTGCTGCCGAAGCCGAAGTAGATGGGCGGCGCGCCCGTGCCGATCCATTTCGCGACCTCAGCGTCGGCATCCGTCGGCAACTGCAACGTCAGCGCGCCGACGATGGGTCGCCGGCCGTGCCATTCGGCGGCAAGCTTGGGAAAGCAAGCCTGCTCGTAGGCCTGGATTTCGAGAGATCCGCGTTGCGCCATCCGCTTGGCCGCGGGCGCGGCTGCCCGCGGCAGCCCCAGTTCGCGTCGTTGCGCGTCGTCGGCGTCCTTGGTGATGCGCCAATACAGCCACCACGCCGCCCTCAATGTAGAGCGAACCAGGGGAGTGGGCGACGGTATGGAAGGCAGGGCGAGTTGCCCGTTGACGCAGATCGGCATGTGGTGGATCGCCGCCAGCGGAATGTCGTAGTACTCAGCGACGTTGGCGACGACGCCGTGGTAGGTCTGGCCGGTTACGAGCATGTCGGCGCCGTCCGCGAGTTCGGCCAACGTCCGGCTCATCTGCGCCCAGCCCGCAACGAAGAGGTCCCTGCCTGAGCGCATGAAGTCGATGGGATTCTGCGGCCTGAAGGCGTGGTGAACGAAGTCGGCAACCGCGCTGACCTGCTCGTGCGAATCCGGGCCATACCCGACCGCGCTAAGGCCGGCCGACCGCACAAAGCCGATGAGGTTGGGCGGGGCCGCGATGCGCACGTCGTGCCCCCTGCGCAGCAGTTCCACACCGACTGCGGCGCATGGCTCTACGTCCCCGCGAGTCCCATGGGCGGCCAACACGACTTTCATCGGCGCAACCCGATATCAGGTTTCATCAGGACACCTGAACCGCTGCACCTGTATACCGGCCGTCCGCGGCACGGTGCAACACCGATTTCATCGCACTGACGTACCGGATCACCGAATCTTTGGCGATCGTGTTTTTCGGCAGGTTCACCCACATCGACACCTCATCGAAGAGGCGGATTATCGAGAAGTAGAGGTGCGCCGGATCCCTGGGGTCGCAGTAGATGCTGACATTCGCATCCTTCATGTGGGAGGTGACGGTGGCAGAGAAGGGAGGAAGGCCCGCGTCCATGTAGTTGACCATCGTGCAGTTCGGGCCCCATGCCCTGAGCCACGGTGCCAACTTCAATATCTCGTTGAACGACACGTTGGCGAGGTCCATATTCGAATCGAAGGACGCCTGCGCGGCCCGGGCGGTCGCTTCGAAGGATGCCGGGTTCACCGGCACGGTGAAGGGCACCACGCCGGTGAACCAGCCCATCGTCGAGAATTCCGCCAACGACCTGCGCTTATCGGTCGGTGCAAGGCCGTAATATGTTGTAGCGCCCGTCAACTCGTGCTGCGCGAGAGCTATGCAGGCGAACAAACCGCCGCTGACTCGGGCACCCGCCGCGATGCAGCGGGATTCGAATTCGGCCGTCTGCTTCTGATCCATCAGCCGATCGACCACCACGTCGCCGCCCGTGGCCTGCGAGAGATCACCGAGCGGCAGCGGGAAGTCCGGCAAGGTCCCGCCGTTGCGCTCGGCGAATTCGATCCACCTGCGAACCTGGGTGGAGTCCGCGGACAGGGATGCTACGTGCTGCTGTTCTCTGATGCAGAAGTCGTCGTGACTGGCCGGGGGCGGCGCCTGAACGAGCGCACGGCCGGCCACCAGGACGCGATAGTTCATCACGATCTCGGTGTAGAGGCCGGCGATAATCGTTGGGTCGCAGTGCAGGTGGTCGACGATCGCAAAAATGGTGAAGTGGTCGTCGCGCGCAATGATGCCGAACCTGAAGCAATCCCACTGCAACGGGTCCGGAGTCGACAGCACGAACTGGTGCCACTCCCGTGGCGTCATGTTGTCCTGCCGGACCGGAACGAAGTCGATGTCGGCGGGGTCCACGATCGTGTGCCGCACAATGCTTTCCTCATCGCCGTACTCGAACCAACTGTGATACGTCTTGTGCCGGCGCAGGTGAGAGTTGATGACGTAGCCCATGGCTCGGACATCGCATCGGCCAGGCTCGTCGCCGGAGCCGATCACCAGCCGCGCATAGTCGAGCCCGCGTGCGGCGTAGCGGGAAAAGCCGCGAAGGTGTGCGTCCTGCATCGCGCTCAGCGGCACCGCACTGATCGGAGCTTGCCGGGCTTTCGCCAGCGAAGCGGGCGATGGCTGCCAAGTCACGATCCTTCCCGCCTCGGGTGTCCAGTCGTAGACGGTTCCCACGAACAGCCCCCGCGTTGGCCCTGCACCTATGAACACCCACGCCTCCTTCAGTCCACCTGCGGCTCGGCCCACGCCTTGACGTGTTGACTTGTCTCAAGGCCGCCGAGACGACCCGCGGGAGCCAGCCTTTCGCACAGGAGCCCGGCCAGGCCCTGGATGGTGGTGATGTCGTTGGTGGTGACCCGGATCCCGGTTTCGGCCTCGATGCGGGTGCGCAGCTCGAGGTTGCCCATGGAGTCGAGGCCGTATTCGGAGAGGGGATGATCAGGATCGATGGTGCGGCGCAGAATCAGGCTGACGGCATCGGAGATCATCCGGCGCAGTCGAACGGGCCATTCGTCCGATGGCAGCGCGTATAACTCGTTCAGCAGTTCGCCCGTGTCCGAGGTGCTTTGGTCGTTGGACCGGAACAGTTCAGCGAACCGGCTGCGTTGCGCGTAGGCGGCGAACCACGGCGTTCCCGTCAACGTTGCGTAACCGGAGTACGGACGGTCGTAACGCAGCAGGGCCTGAAACGCGTAGGCACCTTCGTCCGCGGTGAAAGCCGTGTCACGCCAGTGTGCGATGGCGGTGCCTTCGCCGTCGCGGCCGGGCGTCGTTTCTTCGCCCCCCTCGGCTCGGACTTCGGCGGCGCGACCCACCTCGGCCCACAACGCCCACCCGATCGCCGTGGCGGGCAGACCCTGGGTTCGCCGCCAGCGCGCGAATGCGTCCAGCCAGCCGTTGGCGGCCGCGTACGCCCCCTGCCCGGGTGAGCCCACCAGGCCCACGGCCGAGGAGAACACACAGAACCAATCCAGCGGGAGCGCGGCCGTGGCCTGGTGTAAGTTCCACGCGCCGTGGACCTTTGGAGCCCAGTTGCGGCTGATGAGATCGTCCGTCATATTGGCCAGCATCGCGTTTTCGAAGACCGCAGCGGCGTGCAGCACCCCGCGCAACGGAAGCCCCGTCGCGGTCGCAGCGCTCACCAGCCGCGGCGCTGTGTCGGCTGCGGTGATGTCACCGCATTCCACCGCGATGTCGGTTCCCATCGCCCGTATGAGCTCGATCGTTTGCAGCGCCTTGGGATTCGGCTCTGTGCGTGAGCTGAGCACGATGCGACCGCAGCCGCCTTCGGCCATCTTCTCGGCGAGAAAGAGGCCTATGCCACCGAGGCCGCCGGTGACGATGTAGGAGCCGTCGTGCCGGAAAGGCCGGGCCTGCTCGGGCGGTACCACGACACTGCTGTGTCCGGACTGGGGTATGTCGAGCACCACCCTGCCCGCCTGCTCTGCCGCGTTGATCGCGCTGACAGCGCCGGCGGCATCGCCGAGCGGACAGCGAACGATCTCCGGTAGTGGCAACTCGCCGTCTGCGACGAGCCGGTACACCGCGCGCAGCAGGTCGCCGACTCGGTGTGGATGACTGTGCGACATCAGTGCCAGGTCGACGTGATGCAACGTGAGATTGCGATGCAACGGGACAAGTCCCGGCCGGGTGCCTGCGTAGACGTCGCGCTGACCGATCTCCACAAATCGTCCCCCGATGGACAGCACTTCTAACCCGGCGCGCTGCGCGGCGCCGGGTAAGGAGTTGAGCACGATGTCAACCCCGCCGCCGTCCGTTTCCCGGCGGATCTGCTCGGCGAAGTCGGTGCTACGGGAGTCGTAAACGTGTTCAACGCCCATGTCGCGCAATAGATTCCGGTGCTCGTCGCTGCCCGCGGTGGCGAAGATCTCGGCTCCCGCGGCGCGCGCAATCGCGATGGCCGCCCGTCCCACGCTGCCGGTGGCGGAGTGAATCAACACTCGGTCACCCGCGGCGATCCTGGCCTGATCGTGCAGCCCGTACCACGCGATCGCGTGCGGCGTACTCACCGCCGCCGCCTGGGCATCCGTGAGGCCCTGCGGCAGCGTCACGGCCAGGCGGGCGTCACATGTGACGAACGTGGCCCAGCAACCGTTCGTGGAGAAGCCGCCGACGTGGTCGCCCGGACGATGGGTTGTGACCCCGGATCCGACCGCGGTCACCACGCCGGCAAAATCCGTACCGAGCCGGGGTGTATCCCCGTCGGCGCTGGAATACGGGTCGCAGGCCAACAGCACATCCGCGAAATTGACGGCTGCCGCGTTCACCCTGACCTCTATCTCGCCCGGCCCGGGCGGAACGCGTTGAAGCGCAGTCAGTTCCATCGTGTCCACGTCGCCGGGCGTGCGGATCTGCATGCGCAGGCCATCGTGCTGGTTGTTCACCGCGACCGTTCGCCGCTCCTCGGTGCGTAGCGGTGCGGGGCTGAGGCGCGCGGTGTACCACTGGCCATTCCGCCAGGCTGTCTCGTCCTCGTCCGAACTCCCCAGCAGTTGCCGCGCCAGCTGCTCGGCCTCGCTGTTCTCGTCCATGTCGATCTGGGTGGCGCGCAGATGCGGATGTTCGGTGCCGATCGCTCGCACCAGGCCGCGCAGCCCGGCCTGCTGGAGGTTGGCCACGTCACCCGGCAACACGTTTCGTGCGTTCCGCGTGACGACGTAGAGGCGGGGAGGTGCTTCGCCAATGTCCGCGATTCGCTGGGTAATTCGCCCCAGGTGACGCACTTGGTCCTCGCCGAGCCGGGCCCACTCCTTCTGCGGGGCATCGTTCTCGGGGTCAAGGAGTATGGCGATTGCGCTGACCTGGTCGGCAAGGTGCATGCCGAGCGCCTCGGCAGTCGCCCCGTGATCTGCATGCCGCGGCCAGGTCATGGTCGCGCACCGGGCGCCCTCGGCTTTCAACGCGTCGGTGAGCCTGGTCGCCACGACGTCGGCGGTCGCGGAAGCGCTGATCAGCAAGCACGTTCCGACGCCGATGGGCTCCACATCCGGCAGCGTTCGCTGCCTCCACTCGACGGACAGCAGCCGCTCGTTCAGCACGCGATCGCGGTTGACGCTCTCCGATGTCCCGGTGCCCAGTTGCAAGCCGCGCACGGCCAGCAGGACCGTCCCGCGCTCGTCGAGCACATCGAGATCCGCCTCCAACCCGGCCGGGTCGGCCCGTGTCACCGTCGTGTAGCAGTAACGCGCGGTGCGGGCGGAACCGTAGGCACGGATTCGGTCCACGCCCAGCGGCAGCAGCAGACCAGCGCTGCCGGCAAGCCGGGCCCCGGGATGGGCGGCGACCGATTGGAAACAGGCGTCCAGCAAGGCGGGATGCACCGTGTAGAGACCTTGTTGCGAGCGGATGGGCCCGGGCAGGCCGACCTCGCCCAGCACCGTGTCGAACGTCTCGTCGCAGTGGTGCACCGCAGCCAATCCCGCGAATGCCGGTCCATACTGCAAGCCGTGCGCGTCGAACTGCTTGCGCAGTTCGGTCCCGTCGAGCCGGCGCGGGTGGGCCTTGATCAGCTCGGCCATGTCGTACGCCGGTGGCTGGTCCTCGTCTGCCCCCGGATGCAGCATCGCGGCCGCCCGCCGAATCTGGATGCCGTCCTGGACGGTCTCTACCGCGAAATCGATTGCGCCCGTTGGGGTCACCGCCGCAGCCACCGACACCGGTGTCTCGTCGTCCAGCAACAGCATCGCCTCGAAGCGGATGTCGCGAACTTCGGACCTCTCGTCAAACACCGTGCGAGCCGCGGCCAACGCCATCTCACAGTAGGCCGCGCCTGGAAGCGCCGACACATTGTGGACCCGGTGGTCGCCCAGCCAGGGCTGAGCCGCGGTGCCGACCTCGCCCTGCCACACGTGGCGCTGCGGCTCTTCGTGCAACCGGACATGCGCCCCCAGCAACGGGTGCACCGGAACCGTGCTCGCGCCGCGCGCCCGCAGATCCGGGCTCTTGCGGGTCAGCAGCAACTGGCTGTGGCTCCAGCTGGGCAATGGTGCATCCACCAGCTGACCGCCCGGGAAGAGCACCGAAAAGTCGATTGCCGCACCGCTACCGAACAGCTCCGCCACCAAGCCGCGAAGCCCGTGGGGCAGCGCTTGCTCTCGGCGCATCGCGGCGAGAGCGGCCGCCGGCATGCCGATGCTTCCGGCAGTCTGCTCGACGGCGTGGGTGAGTAGGGGGTGCGGGGCCAACTCCGCGAAGACCCGGAAGCCGTCTTCCAACGCCGCCTGCACCGCCGCGGCGAAGCGCACCATATGGCGCAGATTGTCCGCCCAGTACCAGGCATCACACCTGGGCTGTTCACGCGGGTCGAACGCGGTCGCGGAGTAAAAGGGCAACTCCGTTGTCCTGGGCTCGATCTCAGCCAGCGCGTCGACCAGCTCGTCGAGGATCGGATCGACCTGCGGAGAGTGCGAGGCGACATCGACCGCGATCTCGCGCGCCAACACGTCCCGCTGCTCCCATGCGGTGACCAGATCGCGCACCGTCGCTGCGCCACCGCCGATCACCGAAGAATGGGGTGAGGCCACCACCGCCAGCACGACGTCGTCGATGCCACGCGCCATCAGTTCCAAAAGCACTTGCTCGGCCGGCAATTCCACCGATGCCATCGCTCCGGAGCCGGCGATCGTGGACATCAGCCGCGATCGGCGGCAGATCACGCGGACGCCGTCCTCCAGCGTCAGCGCTCCGGCCACCACCGCGGCCGCCGCTTCGCCCATCGAGTGGCCGATCACGGCCCCCGGCCGCACACCGTATTGCCTCATCGTGGCCGCCAGTGCGACTTGCATGGCGAACAGCGCGGGCTGTATCCGGTCAATCCCGCTCACCGTGTCGGGTCCTGAAATGGCCTCGGTGACAGAGAATCCCGACTCCTCGGCGATCAAGGGCTCCAACTGGGCCACGGTCGCGGCGAACACCGGTTCCGCCGCGAGCAACTCGCCGCCCATCGCCGCCCACTGCGAACCCTGGCCGGAGAACAGCCATACCGGGCCGCGATCGTCGTGTCCGGCCGCGGCCTGATAAGGGAAGTGGCCTGCGGCGATCTCGCCCAGACCGTCGGTCAGCTCCTCGATGCTGCGTGCGATGACCGCCGCGCGGACCGGCCGGTGCGCCCGCCGGCGAGCGAGGGTGTACGCCAGATCCGTTGGGGCAAGGTCCAACGCGTGTGCGCCTGCCCACTCGGCAAGACGCGCCGCGGTTTGCCGCAGTCCGCTGGCCGACGTGGCCGACAGGGCGAACAGCAGCGGACCGTCGGGGCCGGGACCGGTTTGCGCGGCCGCCTCGGGTGCCTGTTCTACGATCGCGTGCACATTGGTTCCCGAGAAGCCGTACGACGACACCGCGGCCCGCCGGGGGCCGTGGTGACCGCTGCTCGGCCAGCCCGTATTCTGCCGTGGCACAAAGAGGTTGGTCTCGATCTCGGCCATGTCGTCGGGCAGCCGGGTGAAATGCAGATTACGTGGAACCACGCCGTGCTGCAGCGCGAGGACCGTCTTCATCAGCCCCAGCGCCCCGGCAGCCGATTGGGTGTGCCCGAAGTTGGTCTTCACCGACGCCAGCGCGCACGGCCCGTCGTGGCCGTAAACCTCTGCCAGGCTTGCGTATTCGATGGGATCACCCACGGGCGTACCGGGGCCGTGCGCCTCGACCATGCCGATGGTGCGGGCGTCCACACCGGCCACGGCCAATGCCGAGCGGTAGACCTCGACCTGTGCCGTCCTCGACGGGGTCACGATGTTCACGGTGTGGCCGTCCTGGTTGGCGGCCGTACCCCGGAGTACGGCCAGGATCCGGTCGCCGGCGCGGAGCGCGTCCGGCAACCGCTTGAGCATCAGGACGACGCATCCTTCGCCCGCCACGAATCCGTCCGCGGCGACGTCGAACGCGTGGCAGCGTCCGGTCGGCGACAGCATTCCGATGGCGGAACCCGAACAGGACTTGCGGGGTTCGAGCGACACCGAAGCGCCGCCCGCCAGGGCGATATCGCTTTCGCCGTCGTGCAGGCTGCGGCAGGCCACATGGACCGCCGCCAGGCCGGACGAACACGCGGTATCCACGGTCATCGCCGGACCCCGCAGTCCCAGCGTGTAGGCGATCCGCCCCGAGCCCATGGCGAAGCTGTTGCCCAAGTATCCGTAGGGCCCCTCCAACGCGTCGGCCTCGGCATGCACGAATTGGTAGTCGTCATGCATCAACCCCATGAACACGCCGGTGCGCGCGGCGGCCAGCGCATGGGGGGTGAAGCCGCCGTGTTCCATGGCCTCCCATGAGGTCTCCAGCAGCAGGCGATGCTGCGGATCCATCGCGGTCGCCTCTTTCTCGGTGATGCCGAAGAACTCGGCGTCGAAGCCCGCGACGTCATCGAGGAACGCCCCCCACTTGCACACCGACCGGCCCGGCACCCCGGCCTGCGGGTCGAAATATTCGTCGGCGTCCCACCGCTCCGGTGGAACCTCGGTGACCAGGTCGTCGCCGCGCAGCAGCGCCTCCCACAACTGGTCCGGGGAGGTGATGCCGCCGGGCAGCCGGCACGCCATGCCGATGATCGCGACGGGGGTTACGGGTGCCTTGCCTAGCGGGACCACAGACACGGCCGATCCTGAGTCCACACCCGATGACGAACTGGCCCGAACAAAGCCGTTTCCTCCTCCCCGCGAAGGTGGAGTTTGCGCTATGGGCTGCCTTATCGCTCGGTAGCGACCGGTCAGTTGTCGGGCATGTTAGCTGATCACCACGGGTCCGCGGGGGTATCCGGAAACCCAGGTTGTGTGCGAGACAAGAGTTAACTAGAAGGCGGTCGGCCCGTCGCTGCGCGTGAGACTTGTGGAGCCTAGGGGAATCGAACCCCTGACACCCGCCTTGCAAAGGCGGTGCTCTACCAACTGAGCTAAGGCCCCTCATCGTGACCGAGTGGCTGACCTTGGTCATCCACAGCCACGTGCCAGACCTCGACTCCACGTCGCGACCACGCCACCGCCGCCAATACGGCGATAAGTCCCAGCGGCAGTGCGAGTCTTACGCAACGTCTTGACGGGCACATGGTTGTGGGCCTAGGAGGACTCGAACCTCCGACCTCTTCGTTATCAGCGAAGCGCTCTAACCGCCTGAGCTATAGGCCCGTACTCGCGTACGGCCGAGCGACGAGATTACCGCAATCCCCGCCCGACTCCCAAAATTGCAGCACTCATGCTAGTCGCGGTCCGCCAACGTGACCTCGATGCCGCCGATCAGATCTGTCGTCAGGTTGTAGACGAATGCGGCGATGGTGGCCGCCGCGGTCAGCAGCACAATGTTCACCAGCCCGATCAGAACGGCACCGCCGAAAATGGTGCCGCTGGACACCAGTTCGCCGCTGCTGCCGCTGGTGTTGTTCAGCAAGTCCCCGACGTTGCTGTTCAACTTCGACCACACACCCATGCCGCCGAGCACGAGGTACAGGAATGCGACGGCGATCATCCAGACGAAGAACAGCGCCACCGAGAGCAGCAGCGACACCTTCAACGTGCTCCACGGATCGATGCGGCGGATCTGCATGCTGGCGCGCACCGGGCCGCGCGTGCGGCGTGATACCTGCACCCGGCTATCGCGGTTTTCTCGGCCCTCCCGGGTTTCGCCGGCGGCCGGACGTCCCGCCGATGAGGCCGGCGATTCCGCGGCCCGCTCGGGGGCGGGCTTGCGGTGCGGGCCGCGCGGCACCGGGCCGGACAGGTCGGGTAATTCGCTGGCGTAGGCCTCGGTCGGCGAATGTTCACCGCGGGTGGCCGCGGGCTCCGGCTCTTTGGCGTGCGATCCGGCCCCGGCCCCCGGCGCCGCGGTGCCGGAGATGAATCGGTTCAACCGGGCTTCGACGCCGCCCGCCTGGCCCGGTGGTCGCTTCTCGGTGAACGGCTCGTTCTGGCGAAGGCCCGGGTCCTGCGGCCGGGCACCACTGCGCTGCCACGGTGGTCCATCCCCGCCCTCCTGAGCGCGGCCCGCCTGTGCGGGCGGCGCCCCGTGGCGCGCACCGGCGCGTTCGGTCGAACCATCCCCGTTGGGGCCATCCCCCTGCTTGGGGGTGCCCGGCTCGTTCGGTGAGGTCACCCCGACTCCTTTGGTCAGCTACCCAGGCCGCCCAGGCGGTGGCAGTCGCGTTATGTCTGGTCGGGCTGAGTCTAGTGGCTCGCTACCGACTAACTGTCTGACTCCGCACCGTCGCTTTGCTCGACGACCTCGTCCGCGTTTTCTTCGGCGTTGCGGGCGATGGCCAACAGCGTGTTCTCCTCACCCAGGTTCATCAGGCGCACGCCTTTGGTCTGCCGTCCCGCCTTGCGGACCTGGCCCGCTGCGGTGCGGATGACGCCGCCTCCCGAGGTGATTGCGTAGAGCTCGCTGTCCTCATCGACAATCAACGCACCGACCAGCCTGCCACGCCGGCGGTCGTACATCACCGTCAGGACTCCCTTGCCGCCGCGGCCCTGCACCGGATACTCCTCGATCGCGGTTCGCTTGGCGTATCCGCCCGACGTCGCCACCAGCAGGTAGGTGTCTTCGCGGACGACGTTGAGTGACAACAGGTAGTCGTCGGCGTTGAACCGCATGCCCTGGACGCCGGACGTGGCGCGGCCCATCGGGCGCAGCGCTTCGTCGGTCGCCGAGAACCGGATGGACTGGCCGTTGGCCGACACCAGAAGCAGGTCATCCTCGGCGGAGCAGAGCACCGCACCAACCAGCTCGTCGCCGTCGCGCAGGTTGACCGCCACGATCCCGCCCGACCGGTTCGAGTCGAAATCGGTCAGCTTGGTCTTCTTCACCAGACCGTTGCGGGTGGCCAGCACCAGATAGGGCGCGTCCTCGTAGCTCTTGATCTGGATGACCTGAGCGATCCGCTCCTCGGGCTGAAAGGCCAGTAGGTTCGCGACGTGCTGACCGCGAGCGGTCCGCGAGGCCTCCGGAAGGTCGTAGGCCTTGGCCCGATACACGCGGCCCTGGGTGGTGAAGAACAGGATCCAGTCGTGCGTCGAGCACACAAAGAAGTGCCGCACGATGTCGTCCTGCTTCAACCCGGCACCCTGGACCCCCTTGCCGCCGCGCTTCTGGCTGCGGTACAGGTCGGTCTTGGTCCGCTTGGCGTAGCCGGTCTCGGTGATGGTGACCACCACGTCTTCGCGGGCGATCAGGTCCTCGTCCGCGACGTCACCGTCGGCGGCGATGATCCGGGTACGGCGCTCGTCGCCGTGCTTGTCGACGATCTCGGCGAGCTCGTCGTGCACGATCCGGCGCTGCCGCTCGGGCTTGGCCAGGATGTCTTCCAGGTCGGCGATCTCGGCTTCGATCTTGGCCAGGTCGTCGATGATGCGCTGGCGCTCCAGGGCGGCCAACCGGCGCAGCTGCATGTCCAGGATGGCCTGGGCCTGAATCTCGTCGATGTCCAGCAGCTCGATCAGGCCGGCCCGCGCGATCTCCACGGTCTCCGACGCCCGGATCAGGGCGATCACCTCGTCGAGCGCGTCGAGCGCTTTGACCAGACCGCGCAAGATGTGTGCGCGTTCGTTCGCCTTGCGCAACCGATAGGTGGTACGCCGGATGATGACGTCGAGTTGATGCGCGACGTAGTAGCGGATCATCTGGTCGAGCCGCAGCGTGCGCGGCACCCCGTCGACGATCGACAGCATGTTCGCGCCGAAGCTGGTCTGCAGCTGGGTGTGCTTGTAGAGGTTGTTCAGCACCACCTTGGCCACGGCGTCGCGCTTGATCTCCACCACGATGCGCAGACCGACCCGGTCGCTGGACTGGTCTTCGATGTTCGAGATGCCGGCCAGCTTGCCGTCGCGGACCTGCTCGGCGATCGAGGTGATGAAGTTGTCGTGGTTCACCTGGTACGGCAGCTCGGTGATCACCAGCGAGGTGCGGCCGCGTGAATCTTCTTCCACCTCAACGACTCCGCGCATCCGGATGGAGCCGCGGCCGGTGTTGTATGCGTCGTGGATGCCTTGCGACCCGACGATCAGGCCGTAGGTGGGGAAGTCCGGGCCCTTGACCCGCTCGCAGACCGCGGCCAGTGTGGCCTCTTCGTCGGCCTCGTGGTTGTCCAGGCACCAGTAGACGGCTTCGGCCAACTCCCGCAGGTTGTGCGGCGGGATGTTGGTCGCCATGCCGACCGCGATACCGCCGGAGCCGTTGGCCAGCAGGTTGGGGAACCGGCTGGGCAGCACGGTCGGTTCCTGCACGCGGCCGTCATAATTGGGGATGAAATCGACTGTCTCCTCGTCGATTTCACGCAGCATCTCCATCGCGAGCGGGGTGAGTCGCGCCTCGGTATAGCGCATTGCGGCCGGCGGGTCATTACCCGGCGAGCCGAAGTTGCCCTGCCCGTCGACCAACGGGTAGCGCAGCGACCACGGCTGCGCCATCCGGACCAGGGTGTCGTAGATCGACGAGTCGCCGTGCGGGTGGTAGTTACCCATCGTCTCGGCGACCGAGCGGGCCGACTTCGCGTGGCCACGGTCCGGGCGGAAGCCCGAGTCGAACATTGCGTAGAGCACCCGGCGGTGCACAGGCTTGAGGCCGTCCCGGACTTCGGGCAGCGCCCGGCCGACGATCACGCTCATCGCATAGTCGATGTAGCTGCGCTGCATCTCCTGCTGGATATCGACCGGCTCGATGCGGTCGGCGGCATCGCCGCCGGGCGGCAGCGTGGTGTCTGTCATCTATTCCTCGTTCGAGTTAGACGGGTACGTCTTAAACATCCAAGAAGCGAACATCTTTGGCGTTGCGGGTGATGAAGCTGCGGCGGGCGTCGACGTCCTCGCCCATCAGGATCGAGAACAACTCGTCGGCCGCGGCGGCGTCGTCGAGGGTGATCTGGCGCAGCACCCGCACCGACGGGTCCATCGTGGTCTCCCACAACTCCTTGGCATCCATCTCGCCCAGACCCTTGTAGCGCTGAATGCCGTCCTCGGCGTTGATCTTCTTGCCGGCCTTGCGGCCCTCGGCGAGCAACCCGTCGCGCTCGCGGTCGGAGTAGGCGAATTCGGGGTCGCTGCGCTGCCACTTCAGCTTGTACAGGGGCGGCTGCGCCAAGAACACGTGTCCGTTCTCGATCAGCGGCCGCATGAACCGGAACAACAGCGTCAACAGCAATGTCGAGATGTGCTGCCCGTCCACGTCCGCGTCGGCCATCAGCACGATCTTGTGATAACGCAGCTTGGTGATGTCGAACTCGTCGTGAATGCCGGTGCCCAGCGCGGTGATGATCGCCTGGACTTCGGTGTTCTTCAGAACCCGGTCGATGCGGGCCTTCTCCACGTTGATGATCTTGCCGCGCAGCGGCAGGATGGCCTGGAACATCGAGTCACGACCGCTCTTGGCCGAGCCGCCGGCCGAATCACCCTCCACCACATACAACTCCGACTTGCGCGGGTCGGTGGAGCGGCAGTCGGCGAGCTTGCCTGGCAGCCCGCCGAGGTCGGTGGCGCTCTTGCGGCGGACCAACTCTCGCGCTTTGCGGGCGGCGATGCGGGCCTGGGCCGACGACACGGCTTTGTTGACCACGACCTTGGCGTCCGCGGGGTTGGCTTCGAACCAATGCGTGAGTTGTTCGTTGCAGACCTTCTGTACGAACGACTTGACTTCGGTGTTGCCCAGTTTGGTCTTGGTCTGGCCCTCGAATTGCGGTTCGCTGACCTTGACCGAGATCACCGCGGCCAGGCCCTCGCGGATGTCATCGCCGGTGAGGTTCGGATCCTTGTCCTTGAGCAGCTTCTTGTCTTTGGCGTACTTGTTGACCACCGTCGTCAGGGCGCTGCGGAAGCCCTCTTCGTGGGTACCACCCTCGTGGGTGTTGATGGTGTTGGCGAAGGTGTGCACCGATTCCGAGTAGCCGCCGTTCCACTGCATCGCGATTTCGACCTCGTGGCCCGGACCCTTGCCGTCGAAGTCGATGATGCTCTGCTGGATCGGGCTTTTGGTGCGGTTGATGTGCTTGACGAAGTCGACGAGCCCACCGGGGTAGTGGAAGGTGCGGTGCTTGACCTTATGTGGCGCAGTGGATTCCGCGGCTTTTTCCTGCGCGGACTTGGGCGCTTCGGCGGTGTCGCTGACGACCTCGTCGACGACCTCTTCGTCGCTCACCCGCTCGTCGGTGAGGTTGATCGTCAGCCCCTTGTTGAGGAAAGCCATTTCCTGCAGCCGGCGCGCGACGGTCTCGAAGTCGTACTCGGTGGTCTCGAAGATCTCGGGATCGGCCCAGAATCGGATGGTCGTGCCGGTGCGCTTGGTAGCCTCGCCCTGTTTGAGGGTGCCGGGCACGGCGCGGTCGTAATATTGCGACCATTCGTGGCCGTCGCGGGCGATGTCCACCTCGAGGCGCGTCGAGAGCGCGTTGACCACCGACACACCGACGCCGTGCAGACCACCGCTGACGTTGTAGCCGCTGTTCTCACCGCCGAACTTGCCGCCGGCGTGTAGTTGCGTCATCACCACGTCCACGGTGGGGGCACCGGTCGCGTGCATCGCCACCGGAATGCCGCGGCCGTTGTCGGAGACCTCGACGCTGCCATCCCCGAGGATGCGGACGTCGACCTTGTCGGCGTAGCCGGCCATCGCCTCGTCGACCGAGTTGTCCACCACCTCCCAGATGAGGTGGTGCAGGCCACGCTCTCCGGTGGATCCGATGTACATGCCGGGGCGTTTGCGGACGGCCTCGAGGCCTTCGAGCACGGTGATCGCCGAAGCGCCGTATTCGTCTTGTGCCTTCTTCTTCTGGGCAGCCACGGTCGGAATGCTCTCCTTGGGGTTTCATGCGGGCGGTTCCTGATCACCGCAACAGTCGCATCCCGTCAGTCTAGCGTGAGCACCCGCCCGCACCGATATTCTGGGCGCGTTTCTACCCAGCTAACCGCGCCGTGCGGACGATTTCTCTATTCTGGCCGCGTCCCGACGTATGTCGAGGGGGTCCGCGTCGTCCTGGCGGATTTCAGGGGCTGTGGACAAACCCGCGTCTGGGGATCCGCGGCCGGGTCGTCGACCCCCTAACCGTAGGTGTCGCGCGGGCCCCGTCCAGCGATGTGGCGCGGCCCCTTGCGCCACGAGGGCGCGGCCGGGCCGGTGATTTTCAGCGACGTCACCACTCCGTTGCCGACGGCGGCCGCGATCTTGGCCAGTAACTGTGACTGGATCATCCGCAATTGGGTGGCCCACGCCGTCGATTCGGCAGCCACGCTGAGCACCCCGTCCTTCAGGGCGGTCGGTGCGGCGTGGTCGGCGATCTGGTGGCCGACGACGGTCGCCCAGTTGCCGAGCACCGTCCCCTCGGCGACTTGGGCCGACCAACCGCGTTTCTTCGCCAAATCACGCGCCAGCCTGCCCAGGGGCTGGGGATCGCGGGCATCGGGACCCGGTCCAGACCAACTGCGTCGCTGGCCCGCCACACGGCGCGGGGCGGGGGCGGCCGCGCGGCCGCGGCCGGCGTCTTTCCCCTGAGCTCGGGCCGCCGCGCGCGCTTCCTCGAGGGTGCGCCGGACCAAATCGATCCCGCTCAGGGCGTTCGACGGCTCGGTGCGAGGCGACCCTTCGTCCCCGCCGGTCATGAGCGCATCTCCGATACCCGCCCGGCGTCGCTGTCGCGCAGGTCGACATAGATCTGCCTGGCATCCCAGCCCGCCGGAATGTCTTCGAGCACAGCCGCCGTGACCAACACCTGTTCGGCCGATTCGGCCACCGTGGCCAGCGCGCGGCGGCGGGCGGCGTCGAGTTCGGCGAACACGTCGTCGAGCAACAACACCGGTTCGCTGTCTTCGGTTCGCAGCAACTCGTAGGCGGCCAGCCGCAACGACAACGCCAACGACCACGATTCCCCATGGCTGGCAAAGCCTTTCGCGGGCTGGTCGCCGAGCCACAATTCCAGATCGTCGCGGTGTGGCCCGACGAGGCACATGCCGCGTTCCAGCTCCGCATCGCGGCGCGCCGACAAGGCCGTCAGCAAGGCGGCTTCCAGGAAGTCACGGTCGGCATCGGCGATATCCGCCGCGGCGCCGGCACCCAGGCTGGATCGATAGCCGATGGAAGCGGCACGCGATCCGGGGGCCAACAGCTGATAGGCCTTCTCCACCTCGGGTGCCAATTGGTTCACCAAACCGATGCGGGCGGCCATCAATTGGGCACCGTGCTCGGCGAGGCGGCTGTCCCAGACGTCGAGAGTGTCCAGTGCGCTCTGGTCGCCGCGATAGCGGACGCCGGACAGGGATTTCAACAGCGCGGTGCGCTGCCGCAGGACTTTGTCGTAGTCGGCGCGCACCGCGGCCACCGCCGGTCTGCGAACAGTCGCCAAGTCGTCGAGGTAGCGCCGCCGGTCCGACGGGTCACCCCGGACCAGGGAGAGGTCTTCGGGAGCGAACAACACCGCGCGCAACACCCCGATCACCTCGCGGGTGCTGCGCACCGGTGAGCGGTTCAGCCGGGCCTTCTTGGCCCGGCCCGCCGCGATCTCCAGATCGACCGCGCACTCCCGGCCGTCGTTGACCACGATCGTGGAAACCACGGCGCGGTCGGCACCGGCGCGGATCAACGGCGCGTCCGTTCCCACCCGATGGGAGCCCATGGTGCTCGAATACCACAGTGCCTCAAGAAGATTCGTCTTCCCAAAGCCGTTGGATCCGATGAAGACCGTCCGACCAGGCTGCAATTCGAGGTCGGCGTGTGCCCAGGACCGGAAATCGCGCAGTCCCAAATGCCGGACGTACACCTAGCCAGGCAACCGGACAGGCATCAACAAGTAGACGTAATCGGTCGGTAGGGCGCTGTAGGGGCCCGTGCCCGTCGGGTGGCTGTCGTCGCTCAACGCCGGGCGCAGCAACGCCGGTTTGCCCGGAGTCGTGAAACCAAAAGACACCCGCTCGGAATGGACCGATCCCAGCCCGTCGGTCAGATACGTCGGGTTGAACGCGATCGTCAGCGGCTCTCCGACGAAATCGACCGCCAGATCTTCCTCGGCGCGGCCGACGTCGTCGGCGCCGGCGGATAGCCGCAGCGACCCCTCGGTGAATTCCATCCGGACCTGCGCGCCCCGGTCGGCCACCAGTGCGACGAGCTTGATGGCCTCCGTCAGCTCCGCCACATCGATGGTCGCGACCGCCGTGTGCTCGGCCGGCAGCAACTGACGGAACTTCGGGAATTCGGCATCGAGTAGGCGCGTGGTGCTGCGCTTGCCGTTACCGCTGATGCCGAGCAATCCGTCTTTTCCGACGCCCGATCCCGCGCCCAACGACAAGCGGACCTCGGAGCCGTCGGCGCCGGTTCGGGCGGCTTCGGCCAGCGTCTTGGCCGGGACCAGGACCGCGGCGTCGATGTCGGGCGAGGCCGCCGACCAAGTCAGCTCACGGACTGCCAAACGGAACCTGTCGGTGGCTGCCAAAACCACCGTGTCCCCGGAGATCTCCACCCTGATCCCGGTCAGCATCGGCAACGTGTCGTCACGGCCGGCCGCGATGGCAACCTGGCTGATCGCTTCGGCGAACAGATCAGCGGGCAACGTCCCGGTCTCCTCCGGCAGCGCCGGCAACGTCGGGTAATCCTCAACGGCCATCGTCGGCAGCGAGAACCTGGCGTTTCCGCAATGCAGCGCCACCCGGTTACCGTCGACGTAGAAGTCGATCGGTTTGTTGGGCAACGCCCGCACGATGTCCGACAGCAGCCGACCGGATACCAAAACGCTTCCCGGAGAAGCTATTTCGGCTGCAACCTGCGCTTCGGCGGAAACCTCGTAATCGAATCCGGAGATCGTCAGGCCCTCGTCGGTCCCCGACAGCAGCACACCGGAAAGCACGGGCACGGCAGGCCTGGACGGCAGATTCTTCGCCACCCATGACACCGCGTCTGCGAAAGACTCCCGCACCAAACGAAATTTCAAGTCGCTGAGGCCAGCCGTTGTCGTCGCCGCGTCCATAGCGTCCCTTCACCTACCCAGCGTTTTCGAATCCAATTGGCTAGCCGCCCCCGCTAGCACGGGGCTCCGCCACGAACGCCGATGGCGGTAATGCCAACGACGACCGCAACGGCAGTCGAAGAACAACCGTAGATCCTTCGACGCCATCTTGAAAGCTAATCGCAAAGCCCGACAACCCGGCCCGACGAAGGTCCGGACGACGGATGTGCGCGGCGCGTCCCCAAGCCTGTATTTCAAAGAAGAACCGATGAAGATATCTCAGTACCAGTATTAAGTCCTGTGCATTCTGGGGACAGCATCGCCTTGGTGCAGCTAGCGCCACGATCGGGTTGTGCATCGCGCAGTGAACGCCTGTGGGTGACGTGTTGGGCGGGTGGGGACGAACGACGGCTGTGCACCCCGGCGGCGTTGATACACGGTTGATTAATCGCGTTGTGCACAGCCCTGCCCACATGCCCTCGGTGGGACTCGTGTGACAGACGCGCGTGAAGTTTCTCGAAAAAATTCCGAACACGGGCGGCCGAAGCCCGAAAATCGCTCGTTCCGCGGCGCTGGGGAGAGGAGGGCTCAGCGCTTGGAGCGCTGGCGGATGCGAGTGGTGAGCTCCTTGACGTGATCAAAAACCTCACGCCGCTCGGCCATCTCGGACAAGATCTTGCGCTGCGCGTACATGACCGTCGTGTGATCGCGGCCGAAGGCCTGCCCGATCTTGGGCAGTGAGAGATCGGTGAGTTCGCGGCACAGATACATGGCGATCTGGCGCGACTGCGCCAGCGCCCGGGTCTTCCCCGGGCCGCGGAGTTCCTCCACGGTGGTGTCGAAGTATTCGGCGGTAGCCGCCATGATGGTGGCCGCGCTGATCTGCATGGTGCTGGCATCGGCGATCAGGTCGCGCAGCACGATCTCGGCCAGCGCCTTATCGATCGGCGTTTTGTTCAGCGAGGCGAATGCGGTCACCCGAATGAGGGCTCCCTCGAGCTCTCGTATGTTGCGTTCGATGCTGCTCGCGATGAGTTCCAGCACGTCGTCGGGGACCGCCAGGCGCTCCATCTGAGCCTTCTTGCGCAAGATGGCGATGCGCGTTTCCAGCTCGGGGGGCTGCACATCGGTGATCAAGCCCCACTCGAACCGCGTTCTGAGCCGGTCTTCGAGGGTGGCCAGCTGTTTGGGCGGCCGGTCTGACGAGATGACGATCTGTTTGTTGGCGTTATGCAGGGTGTTGAAGGTGTGGAAGAACTCCTCCTGGATACCTTCCTTGCCCTCGATGAACTGAATGTCATCGACGAGCAGCACGTCGACGTCGCGGTAGCTGCGCTTGAACGCGACCTTGCGGTCGTCGCGGAGCGAGTTGATGAAGTCGTTGGTGAATTCCTCGGTGGAGACGTACTTGACCCGCATCCCCGGGAAGAGCCGCTGCGCGTAATTCCCGGCGGCGTGCAGTAGATGGGTCTTGCCCAGACCGGACTCACCCCAGATGAACAGCGGGTTGTAGGCCCGGGCCGGCGCTTCCGCGATCGCCAGGGCGGCGGCGTGAGCGAACCGGTTGGAGGCGCCGATGACGAAGGTGTCGAACGTGTACCGGCGGTTGAGGCTCGTTCCGGCGGCCACGGCCGGATCGATCGCGTGCGGACGCTCGGTGAAGTAGTTGGGCCAGCCCGGCTGGTTGTCGTTGACGGTTTCGCTGTTTTCGAAAGCTTCCTCGGTGTCGACGGCCGCGTCGTTGGCGGGGAAGGGCTGGTCGGATCCGGGGAACGGTTCCGCCGGCGGGATGAGCGCGTCGTCCACGTCGTCGGGCGGGGGAGCGATGCGGACTCCCAGCTGGATCTGCTGCCCGAGCCGGCGGCTGAGCGCGTCGGTGATCGGGGCCCTGAGATGTCTTTCGATCTCGTTTTGCACGAAACTGCTCGGCACCGACAGCAGGGCGAATCCCTCGACGATGGTCAGCGGGCGGACCAGATTGAGCCACGCTCGTTGCTGCGGAGTGAGGGGAGTGACAAGGGTCGCGCGATTGGCGGCCATGCCGTCTGCGGTGGGTTCCCCGTTGAGTTCGGAAACGACCGCATTCCACACTGTCGTGAAACTGGAACCGGGGTCATCGGTCAACGACGCATCTCCCTGGTTCTCGAACGTCCCGACCCGATTACACCGCGCTTGGTGACAAAACAACTGTCCACATAGTTATACACAGGTGTGGACAGGATGATCGTAGGCGAGCCACAGCCTACTGGCCGGCTCGCGATCTCCGCGCTGAAAGAGAACCTCGAGGGGTTGTCTCAGCTAGTCGATCCACCATCCTCGCTTCGTTGCCGAGCGCCGCTTGTCGTCTAAAACGACTTCGCAGAAGCTAACAGTTTTCCGTTCGGCTGCCAACAGTTCTGCCGCATTCCAATCGGGTCGTTTAGGGTACGTGGGGCTTGCTTCGGCTCGTTATGGTAGCCACGGCCGCGGCGAGTGTGATCGAAACGGAAATCTTTCTTCTCGCCACGCCGCGGGTTCGTTGTGGCAAGCCAGGTTTGACCAGGCGAAGGCTCGTCAGTACCCTCAAACAGTCGCCCGAAAGTCGGCGATACGGCTGCGACCCGAACCACCTGGGGACCGCGCCGGCCAGCAGCACCAAGACCACCTCCGGTCGAACCGCAGACGAGCCCGATGCGAAACGTCTGAGCGGCCGGACGGCAGCACAACGAGGAGAACGTCGTGGCCAAGGGCAAGCGGACCTTCCAGCCGAATAACCGGCGCCGAGCCCGCGTGCATGGCTTCCGCTTGCGGATGCGTACACGTGCCGGGCGCGCGATCGTGTCCGGTCGCCGCCGCAAGGGTCGCCGCGCGCTCTCTGCCTGATCGCAGCGTCAGGTTTTTCAGCGGTGCTTCCCGCACGCAACCGCATGACGCGGTCAATCGACTTTGACGCGACGGTGAAGCACGGGATTCGTCTCGCGCAGCCGGACGTCGTCGTGCACCTTCGCCGGGGATCGGACTGCGATGAAACCCGCGCGCCCCGCGTCGGATTGGTGGTGGGCAAGCCCGTCGGATCCGCCGTCGAACGGCATCGCGTTGCTCGCCGGCTGCGGCATGTCGCCCGCACCCTGCTGGGAGAGCTCGGCCAATCTGATCAGTTGGTGATCCGTGCGCTGCCGAGCAGCCGGACCGCCTCCTCGGCCCGACTCGAGCAGGAGCTGCGCCGCTGTCTGCGACGAGTGCCAACGGCCGGGAGTCCGTCGTGACCGCGTGGGCGCGGCCGCTCGCGTTCGCCCGTGCGTCCGGAAGGCTGGCCGCGCGCGGCGTGATTTTTCTGATCCAGCTGTACCGGCAAATGGTGTCGCCGCTACGCCCGGCGACCTGTCGCTTCGTCCCGACCTGCAGCCAGTACGCGGTCGATGCGCTCAACGAGTACGGCCTGATTCGGGGGAGCTGGTTGGCTGCGGCCAGACTCGCCAAGTGTGGACCATGGCATGACGGCGGATGGGATCCGATACCGGACCGCCCCGGAAGCCACGTGAATTGCCAAGATGCCAGCGACGCCCGGGCTGTCCGAGCGTCGCGAGGGGAGAGTGGATCCTTTGTTTGATTTCTTCAGCCTCGACTTCGTCTACTACCCGGTGTCGTGGATCATGTGGGTCTGGTACAAGTTGTTCGCCTCCCTGCTGGGGCCGTCGAACTTCTTCGCCTGGGCGCTGTCGGTGATGTTCTTGGTCTTCAGCCTGCGCGCGCTGCTCTACAAGCCTTTCGTTCGGCAGATCCGCACCACTCGCCAGATGCAGGAGCTGCAGCCGCAGATCAAGGCGCTGCAGAAGAAGTACGGCAAGGATCGCCAGCGCATGGCGCTCGAGATGCAGAAGCTTCAGCGCGAACATGGCTTCAACCCGATCCTGGGATGCCTGCCGATGTTGGCGCAGATCCCGGTGTTCATCGGTCTGTATCACGTGCTGCGCTCGTTCAACCGGACCACCGGCGGCTTCGGGCAGCCCCACCTGTCGGTGGCGCAGAACCGGCTGACCGGAAACTACGTCTTCACCCCGACGGACGTCGGGCACTTCCTGGACGCCAACTTGTTCGGCGCACCGATCGGCGCCTTCATGACGCAGCGCACGGGGTTGGATGCGTTCACCTTCTTCAGCCGGCCGGCCGTCATCGCGGTGGGCCTGCCGGTGATGATCCTGGCCGGTGTCGCGACCTACTTCAACAGCAGGGCGTCGGTCGCGCGGCAGAGTCCGGAGGCGGCGGCCAACCCGCAGACCGCGATGATGAACAAGCTCGCCCTGTACGTGTTCCCGCTCGGCGTCGTGGTCGGTGGGCCGTTCCTTCCGCTCGCGATCATCCTGTACTGGTTCGCGAACAACATCTGGACCTTCGGGCAGCAGCACTACGTCTTCGGGATGATCGAGAAAGAGGACGAAGCCAAGAAGCAGGAAGCGATTCAACGCCGGGCGGCGAATGCGCCGGCGCCGGGTGCGAAGCCGAAGCGAAATCCCAAGGCGGCATCGCCGACCGGAAACGGTTCGCCGGCGCCCGACGGCGACACCGACGCGCCCGCGGCGACGGATGCCGATGTGGCTGACGGCCCGGCACCTGACGCGAGCGGGGGCCCGAGCAACCGCACGCCGCGGCCCGGGGCCAGACCGAAAAAACGCAAACGCTGATACGGGCGGAATAGCTATCAGGGCCGCCCGCACAGGGCGATCCCAATTGGGCTGGGGCCCATGGATTGAGGAGAGAAGACATGGCAGACGCCGACACCACCGAGCGCGACGTTGATACGGAGATCGACGCACGATCGGCCGCCGAAGATGCCGCAGATGCCGGTTCGGAGGAGATCGATGACCTGGAGGAGCGGTTGGTCGCCGAGGGAGAGATAGCCGGCGACTACCTCGAAGAGTTGTTGGACCTGTTGGACTTCGACGGCGACATCGACTTGGACGTCGAGGGCAGCCGCGCCGTCGTAAGCATCGATGGCAGCGACGACTTGAACAAGTTGGTGGGTCGCGGCGGCGAGGTTCTCGACGCGCTCCAGGAACTCACCCGACTGGCGGTGCACCAAAAGACCGGAGTGCGAAGCCGATTGATGCTCGACATCGCGAGCTGGCGCCGGCGGAGGCGGGAGGAGCTGGCAGCGTTGGGAGACAAGGTCGCGCGTCGGGTGCTCGAATCCGGCGAGCGCGAAGAGCTTGCGCCGATGACGCCGTTCGAACGCAAGATCGTGCACGACGCCGTCGCCGCGGTCTCGGGGGTGCACAGCGAGAGCGAGGGCGTTGAGCCCGCGCGTCGCGTGGTTGTCCTGCGCGGCTGACCCCACAGAGTTACAGCGGTGTAGTTTCCCGCCGCCCGCCGGCCTGCGTGGGTCGCGTGCACCGACTAGAGGATGTTTCACGTGAAACATGGCGGCCCCACGAACCCCGGGGCGGACCGCTCGGGGGACGCCGGGAACCACAGCGGCGAAGACGCCGCAGCCGCGATCTTCGGCGACCGGTTCGAAATCGCACGACGGTATGCGGAAATTCTCGCTACCGCGGGGGTGGAACGTGGGCTGCTCGGCCCGCGCGAAATCGACCGCATTTGGGACCGCCACATTCTCAATAGCGCGGTACTCGCCGAGCTCCTCGACCGGGGCGAGCGCATTGTCGACATCGGCAGCGGGGCGGGGCTGCCGGGGATACCGCTGGCGATCGCGCGGCCCGATATCGAGGTCGTGTTGCTCGAGCCGCTGCTGCGGCGTAGCGAATTTCTCAACGAGGTCGCCGACGAACTAGGGTTAGCCGTCGAGGTGGTCCGAGGCCGTGCGGAGGAACCGGGAGTGCGTAACCGGTTCGGGGAGAGGGATGCTGCGGTGTCGCGAGCGGTTGCGTCGTTGGACAAGTTGACGAAGTGGAGCTTGCCTTTATTGCGGCCCGCCGGGCGGATGCTCGCCATCAAGGGGGAGCGGGCCTTCGATGAAGTTGAACAATTCCGGCGTGTGATGACAGCATCGGGCGCCGCTGATGTCAGGGTGGTGACATGTGGCGCGAACTATTTGCGTCCCCCCGCAACCGTAGTTTCAGCGCGACGCGGAAAGCCGCCGCACCACAGATCGGCACGGACCGGGAAGGCCGGAAACCGATGACTTCTTCAGGCGATTGGCCCCCGGCCTCGCAAGCGCCGGCAGGCGTCCACGGAGCGGGCGCGGCGGGCCCAGCGGCGGCGAATTCGGACGTGCCGGCACCGCCGCCGGTCGCCTCCGCGCCGACCGCGACGGCGAATGTTTCACGTGAAACAGTGGTCGATTTCGACACCCCGATCGGAGCGGCCGCCGAACGCGCGATGCGGGTGCTGCACACCACCTACCCGCCGCTGCGCAAGCCGTCCCGGCGCCGGGTCTTCACCGTCGCCAACCAGAAGGGCGGAGTCGGCAAGACGACGACCGCCGTCAACCTCGCCGCCGCGCTCGCACTACAGGGACTCAAGACCCTCGTCATCGACCTCGATCCGCAGGGCAACGCGAGCACAGCGCTCGGCATCACCGATCGGCAATCGGGGACGCCCTCCTCCTACGAGGTCCTACTCGGCGAGGTCGCCGTGCACGACGCGCTGCGGCAAAGCCCGCACAATGAACGCCTGTTCTGTATCCCGGCCACGATCGATTTGGCCGGCGCCGAAATCGAATTGGTCAGCATGGTGGCGCGCGAGAACCGGCTGCGCACCGCACTGGCCGACCTCGAGAACCTCGATTTCGACTGCGTCTTCATCGACTGCCCGCCATCGCTCGGGCTGCTGACCATCAACGCGCTCGTCGCCGCGCCGGAGGTCATGATCCCGATCCAATGCGAGTACTACGCCCTCGAGGGCGTCTCGCAATTGATGCGCAACATCGAAATGGTGAAGGCGCACCTGAATCCGAAGCTCGAGGTGAGCACCGTGGTGCTGACCATGTACGACGGGCGCACCAAACTCGCGGACCAGGTCGCCGAAGAGGTACGCCGGTATTTCGGGAGCAAGGTGTTGCGCACGGTCATTCCGCGCAGCGTGAAGGTTTCCGAGGCACCGGGCTACAGCATGACCATCATCGATTACGACCCCGGCTCACGCGGGGCGATGAGCTACCTCGACGCGAGTCGCGAACTCGCCGAGCGCGACTGACCACCGAAGGGACGACCATGACGCAGCCGCTACGCAAAAAGGGTGGCCTCGGCCGGGGCCTGGCTTCGCTTATCCCGACCGGTCCCGCGGAGGGCGACTCGGGGCCGGCGACGCTTGGCCCGCGGATGGGCGACGCCGCCGCGGACGTCTTGATCGGGGGTCCGCCACCGCAGGACGCGTCGTCGATGGGGGCGGTCTATCGCGAGATCGCGCCGGCCGACATCGAACGCAACCCGCGTCAGCCCCGGCAGGTTTTCGACGAGGAAGCCCTGTCGGAGCTGGTGCACTCCATCCGCGAGTTCGGCCTCTTGCAGCCGATCGTGGTGCGAGCCGTCAAGGATTCCACTACCGGTGCGCGTTACCAGATCGTGATGGGGGAGCGGCGCTGGCGCGCGGCTCAAGAGGCCGGCCTGGCGACCATCCCGGCCATCGTGCGCGAGACCGGCGATGACGATCTGCTGCGCGACGCCCTGTTGGAAAACATCCACCGGGTCCAGCTGAACCCGTTGGAAGAGGCGGCCGCCTACCAACAGCTGCTCGACGAATTCGGCGTCACCCACGATGAACTGGCGGCGCGGATCGGCCGGTCGCGGCCGTTGATCACCAACATGATCCGATTGCTCAAGCTGCCGATCGCGGTTCAGCGGCGGGTGGCCGCCGGAGTGCTGTCCGCCGGTCACGCTCGCGCCCTCCTGTCGCTCGAGGCCGGCCCCGAGGCTCAGGAGGAGCTGGCCACCCGGATCGTCGCCGAGGGACTCTCGGTGCGGGCAACCGAGGAGGCCGTCACGTTGGCCAACCGGAGTGGTACGGCCACGCCGACGGCCCCGCGCCGCAAACCCATCCAGATGCCGGGCCTGCAAGACGTTGCCGACCGGCTGTCGAACGCCTTCGATACCCGCGTCACGGTCAGCCTGGGCAAGCGCAAGGGCAAGATCGTGGTCGAGTTCGGTTCGGTGGACGATCTACAGCGGATTCTCGACGTTATGTCCCCGCCCAAGGCGTGAACGAGGACACCGTGTAATTACGTCACTGTGACACTCGGACAACTTCTGTGACAAATTCATCCGTCCCGGGTGCTGTGGCTCGACGAAACGGCATGCGCATCAACGACTTTCGAACATAGGCGGCCGCGGCGGCGCCACGAGGCCGGCCGTGATGCGCGCCAATCTCGATGACCAGGCCAAAGCTGGCCCGATGACGACCACCTCTCCTATCCTGGAGGGGTTGCCGGCGCAGATGGCTGCAGTACCGCACAAGAGCCAGGAGGCTAGTGTCCGCTCGAATCATGCCGCTACGGCTCGAGGCGTTCGAGCAGCTTCCCAAGCACGCACGCCGGTGCGTCTTCTGGGAAGTCGATCCAGCGACCCTCGGTAATCAGGACCACCTCGCCGACCCCGAATTCGAAAAAGAAGCGTGGCTGTCGATGGTGATGCTGGAGTGGGGATCGTGTGGGCAAGTCGCCACCGCGGTCCCGGACGAGCGAAGCCAAGCCGAGCCCCCGTGTCTGGGATACGTGTTCTACGCGCCGCCGCGGGCGGTGCCGCGGGCACAGCGGTTCCCCACCGGTCCGGTGTCCGCCGACGCGGTGCTGTTGACGTCGATGGGCATCGAACCCGGGCCGGCGGCCGACGACCTCCCGCACGGCTTGATCGCCCGGGTCATCGATGAACTGGTACGCCGCGGCGTGCGCGCACTCGAGGCGTTCGGGCGTACCCCGGCGGCGTCGGAATTGCAGGATCCGCGCTTGGTCGGACCCGACGTACGGCCCGTGCTGGAAGCCGTCGGCGACTGCTCGGTGGACCACTGTGTCATGGATGCGGAATTCTTGAAGGACACGGGTTTCGTTGTGGTAGCGCCACATACGTACTTCCCGCGGCTGCGGCTGGAACTCGACAAGGGCCTCGGCTGGAAGGCGGAGGTGGAGGCCGCCCTGGAGCGCCTGCTGGAGAACGCACATCTGGAGCAGCCGGTCGGCGCCGGCTCCACGGCAGCGGGGTCTACGACAGCGAATGCGCCCGAAACCGCCCCGGGCGGTTGAGGATTAGGAGCCGCCGAGTTGGCTGGTGCGTTCCACCGACAGCTCGTGGGCCAGCAGTTCGGCGAACGTGAAGGTGCCGGTGGGGCGGTCGTTCTTGCCCAACAGGTAGAGCCGCTTCACCGCGGCGAGGATCCCCTCGGCGATGGCGTCGCGGGCCTGCGTCGAGACCAGCATCGAGCGGTCCCGAGGGTTGGTGATGTAGCCGACGTCGACCTGTACCGTCGGCATCCGGGTCAGGCGCAGCAGATCCCACGTCCTGCCGTGCGTCCGACAGTCCCGTAAACCGGTGCGAGCCACCACTTCTCGCTGAATGAAGTCGGCGAGGTTGCGCCCGATGGTGGACACCGAACCGTGCGAGTTGCCGAAGTGAAAGGAAGCCACCCCGTTGGCCGCGGCGCTGATCTGACTTTCGCAGCGCAGGCTGATCATCAGGTCGGCGCCGACGTTATTGGCGGTGGCGGCGCGTTCGGCGTCGAGGGGGCTGCGGTTGACCGGTCGCGACAGGAATGTCTCCATGCCGATGGCGGCCATCCGCCCTTCCAAACGACTGCCTAAGTCCCACAACACATCTGCTTCGCTGATCGGTCCCGACGGGCCCTGCATGATCGTGCCGTGGTCCGCGCCGCCGCGGCCCGGATCGATGATGATCCGCTTGCCAGACAATTTGGGGCCAGATGAGCGAACGAGCTCTTCTTCGCGGAGCGCGTGCGGAGATCCGCCGGTGACCCGCGAACTCAGGAAATGGAAGGAGCGCAACGTTTCTGGGCCGCAGATACCGTCGGCGGAAAGCCCGTACTCGCGCTGGTAGGACATCAATGCGTTGTGGGTCTGCAGGCCGAAATATCCGTCGACCAGGCCGGTGTAGAAGCCCAGATCTTGCAGCCGCGCCTGCAGCGTTGCGACGTCGTCGCCGAACAGCGGGGCCCCGAATTGGTGATACAGCGTGCGGGCACCGAGCCGATACGACGCCTCCTTGAGCGCGCGGTAGGTCGCTTCGCCGACGATGCCGTCCACCAGCAGGCCGCGATGCTGCTGGAAGGCACGGACCGCTTGGTCGAGTTCGGCGTCGAAGAGTTCGAGGGCCACGTGCCGGCCGGTGTTGAGATCGTCCTCGGAGCTATCCAGCAGGCCCAGTGTGACCAGCGTCGCCCGAATTTCGGTCACAGCTGCGCTGTGGTCACCACAACGCAGCGCGTCGCCGTATTCGCGGCGCGGACTCGACATACCAAGGGCCCTCCGGGACTATTGACAAGCTCAGATGTTGGGCAACAGCTACCGGTATTGTCGCAGACGCTTCTCAGATTTCGGAAAACCGCAGGCTGTGCGCGGGGCGTGGTGCGGCGACGTAATCGAAATCAGCTGAGGTTGGGAACCGCGTCCGAGAGCTCCCGCAGTAACGCCGCCTTGCCTTTCGCGCCGACGATCCGCTTCACCGGCTGCCCGTCTTTGAACAGGATGAGGGTGGGGATGGAGACCACCTGGAAGTTCTGTGCGGTTTCGGGGTTGGCGTCCACGTCGAGCTTGGCGACCGTGAGCTGTTCGCCCCGCTCGCTGGCGATTTCCTCTAGAACCGGCGCCACCATCTTGCAGGGGCCGCACCACGTTGCCCAGAAGTCAACCAGCACAGGCTTATTGCTGGATAGCACGTCGGTTGAGAACGACGCGTCAGAGACTTCTATTGTGGCACCGGCTTTTTCGGCGTCGGTCATTGTGGTGCTCCAATCAATGTGTCGGTACTGCCCGGAAATTCGGTTGCGTCGCCTTGCGCGGCGGCGCTGGACTCTTCGTGGTCCGCGAGCCAGCGCTCGGCGTCGATGGCCGCCGAGCAGCCGCTGCCGGCGGCGGTGATGGCCTGGCGATAGGTGCGGTCCACCAGGTCCCCGGCGGCGAACACCCCTTCAATCGACGTACTGGTGGTGCGGCCACGCACCAGCACATAGCCCTCGGGGTCGGTCTCCAAAACGTCGCGCACCAGCTCCGAGCGCGGGTCATGGCCGATCGCCACGAACACCCCGGTCACCGCCAACGTCGAAACCTCACCGGTGCCGGTGTCGCGCAGCCTCAAACCCGTCACCGTGGACTCGCCCTCGACCGCCTCGACCGCCTTGTTGGTCACGATGGTGATCTTGTCGTTGGCCCGGGCGCGGTCCAGCATGATCCGCGACGCCCGGAACTCCTCGCGCCGGTGCACCAACGTCACGCTGCGGGCAAACCGGGTCAAAAACGTCGCCTCCTCCATCGCCGAGTCCCCGCCGCCGATCACAGCGATGTCTTGATCCTTGAAGAAGAACCCATCACAGGTCGCGCACGAGGACACGCCGCGGCCCAGCAGCTCCTGCTCGCCGGGCACCCCCAAATACCGCGCGGCGGCACCCATCGCCAAGATCACCGACCGCGCCCGCACCGTCTCACCCTCAGCCGTGGTCACCGTCTTGACCGGACCGTCGAGCGAGACCGATTCGACGTCCTCCATCCGCAGATCCGCACCGAAGCGCAACGCCTGCTCACGCATCTCATCCATCAACTCCGGACCGGTGATCCCGTCGCGAAAACCCGGAAAATTCTCCACCTCGGTGGTCGTCATCAACGCCCCACCGAACGACGTCCCCTCAAACACCACCGGCGCCAACTGCGCCCGCGCCGTATACAACGCCGCGGTATACCCAGCAGGACCCGAACCAATAACGATCACGTCATGCACAGTGTCGGAGGTCATGAAAACCTTTCAAACGATTCGTCTCTGGATCTGTGTAAACACCAGCGTAGGCACGGCTGTTCCCGGGTGGGTCGCACCAGCTATCGCACCACATTAAGGGCGGGGAACCCCGGTGTTGGCCAGTAGGCCGGTATCGGCGGCGCTGCAGTTGGGGGAGACCGCAAAGACGGCCAGGACGTGAGGGCTGTCGCCGGGTACCACCAGAACGACGCCGGGGCGGGCATTGATCTCGACCGGGCGTGCGCCCAGGATCGGCGTCGACGCCGGATAGCCGAGGCCGGTGAGGCAGGAGGCGCGCCGCCCGGGGTCGTCGAGCGTCCCGTAGTCGGGGCTGCGGTCGAGCAGGCCGAGGATCTCGTTCCGCGAGAGCGGGATCTCCATCGGTGGTGTCGACAGCGTGATGTGCTGGACGTCGCCAGGGGTATCCGGGACGGGTTCGGGAGCATGCAGGAGCGCGACGGTCCCGACGCCGATCGCGAAGAGCACCGCGCACAGGCCCGCCGCGGCCGCGATAGCCCGGGCCGGACGGATGTGTGGGCGAGCGGAGTGAACGGGCGGTTCCGCCGCATCACCGGAAGCGGGCTCTGCGGAACGCAGCGCCGCCGCGATCCGGGCCGTTACCCGCGGGGGCGGGTCGGGTGCGGAGCCCTGGTCGGCGCCGACGGCGGCGACGTCGTTGCGGACCCGGTTCAAGGCACCCAGCACGGCGGCGGCTTGCGGGTCAGCGCGGACTTGGCTGCGGAGGCGGGCGGCGGTCTCGTCGTCGAGGAGCCCGGCCTGTAGGTCGGCGAGCAGTTCGACGGTCAGCGGTCGGTCTGATCCCGGGTTGCGGTCACTTGCCGCATCGTCGTCCGGTGCACTCATCGCACACAGTGTCCGTCATGCGCGCCCCGATGGCCACGCATAGCCCCGCGCGGCCGGTTGCATGTCGGACACAGTCAGGGCTGGCCGGCGGCGTCTGGCAGGGCGTGTGTGTCGGCGTCGAGATAGCCCAGCAGCTCGGCAAGCCGGACCCGGCCGCGAGCGCAGCGACTCTTGATCGTGCCTTCGGCGACGCCGAGCAGGCGGGCGGTGTCGGCCACCGAGTAACCCTGCATGTCGACGGCCACCACCGCGGCCCGCTGTTCGAGGGGGAGCCGCATCAGGGCGCGCTGCACGGCCAACTTGGTCTCGACCTGAGCCGTGCGGTCGGCAACCGGATAGATGTCTTCCAGCGGCACGGTCGGATGCGCTTTGGTGCGGCGCAGCCGGTCCAGGCAGGCGTTGACGACGATGCGGTGCAGCCAGCTGCCGACGGCGGCGTCGTGCCGGAATGCGCCCGCACCGCGATGCGCGGAAAGCATGGCATCTTGCAGCGCGTCTTCCGCGTCCTCGGGCGTGCGGGTGGTCAGCCGGGCAAGCCGGTGCAGGTGCCGCTGGTGCCGTCCGAAGAGCTCGCCGAAGGCGTGACGGTCGCCGGCCACATGGGCTGCGAGCAGTTCGGCGTCACTGCGCTCGTGCTTGGCGTTTCTCCCGAAGCCCACGGCCGGACATTAACCAATCGCCTATGGCGCGGCACTTCACTTGGACGGGCTCATGTGAGTGGGTCGAACGGGCCGCGGATCAGGACGCGGCCTGGACCGTGATCTCCGAGAATCCGGCTTGGCTCTTGCCGTTGGTGGATCCCAGGGTGGAGATCCACACCAGCAGATTCGACGTCGGCGAGCCCGCCTTGACCGGGATCACGTTGTGGCCGGGCTTGAGCGTGAAGCCAGGGGTCAGCACGGTGGTGTCGCTGAGGCTGGACGGCGTCGGCGAGGATGCCGCGCGGATCTCGACCTTGGTCCCGCTGCTGGGGGTGTCGATGCTGACTTGGCCGACGACGGTGGGGCTGGGCAGCTGCAAGATCAGCCCCTCGCCCTGCTTGAAACTGGGGAAGGGCACGGCGTCGGTGTACACCTCGGTCGCCCAGGCCGTCGAGGGATCGCCGTCGATGGCCTGCCCGGCCGTCCCCGCGTTGTCGGCGTCGCCGTCGGGGGAGAAGACCGTCGCTTTGGTGGGTTTGACGACGCTTCCCGCGGCCGCGGGCGGCGCGCTCGACGACGCAGGCGCGGATGACGACGACGAGGGCCCGTTCAGTCCGAGCTCGTCCTTGTTGAGGCCACCGCCGACGTTGCCGAAGATCTTGCTCACTATCGACGCCAGCACCAGCAGGGCCACCACGATGACGGCGAGGCCGGCGCCGACCCCGATGAGTACGTTGCGCCGACGGCGGGCGAAGGCCGCCTGCTCCTGACCGGGTGAGATCAACGCCGCCGAGGGCGAAGGCGAATCGTCGATGGGGCCGAGGACCTCAGTGCGGTCGGCGACCGCGGTGGCCTGCTGAAGGAGGTTCAAAAGCGTTGAGGCGCTGCGTATTCCGCCGTCCTCCTGGACCGCTCGGACGGCGACCGCGGAGATCTGGAAGGGGATATCGCGGTCGAGGGACATCGGCTCGACGGGGTTGCCGGACGGGTCGCGTTCGGCCGCCGCGAGCCCGCTGCGCACCCCGCTCTCCACGATCGGCCACCGATTGACCAGTAAGGCGTAGAGCGCGGCGCCGATGCCGCGGATGTCGTCCTGCGGGTTGGCGTCGGGCATCGTCGCCGGGTAGGCCAGCACGACGTCGCCTTCGATGCTGACCCGCACTCGGCTGGGGTGGTCGATCGACAGGGCGACGCCGGCGCGGTGGGCCGCGTCGGCGGCGGCGGCCAGCGACTGCATGGCCCGCACAGCGCCCACCGGCGAGGGTGCGGTGTCGGCCACCTCCTGCAACGAGCCGCCGCGGATCCATTCGGATACCACCAGGCCGCCGGAGCCGGTGTGCACGACGTCGAGGACGCGGGCGATGCCGGGTTTGTCGATGCGGCTGAGCCGCAGGGTGCGCGACAAGATCTCTTGGAGGACCTCGTCGGGCAGGGCGCCGTCCGGGTCGACGAAGGTCAGCGCGACCTGCCGGTCCAGGGCGGTGTCCAGCGCCTGCCAGAACTGCAGCGGTGGGGCGCCGCCGTGGAACACCAGCAGCCGGTACCGGCCGCCGGCGATGCGGGCGCCGGGAACAAGGTGCACGTCATCTCCGGTGGAATCCGCCGTACGGCCGCGCGGCGCCTCGAACGGGGTCTGTGCATGGCGGGAGCCGGGGATATCGCCGTTGAACTGGTCCGACGGGCGAGACGGGGCGGACGGCTTTGGCCCGGCGGCGGGAATGTCGGGCTGGAAGTCGTCGGCGATCGGCCGCGGCAGCGAAGTATCTGAGCCTGTACCGGGGCCAGAGCTGGGGGCTGCGCTCTCCATCGGGCGGTCGGTCACCTCCGGTCCTTTCACTAGCCGGGCTCGGTTTGCCCGCTCCGGAGGCCTGCGCCGGATCGGCTCCTGGACCGCATTTACCCCAGGCGGGGACGAATTCCTCTGCTCAGGGTACGTGACCGGGCGCCGGTGGGACGATCGATCCGTGGCACTCGGCTTGCGCGGGCGCGGTCCGCGGCCCGTGATGCGGTAGCGCAGGGCGTCCAGGGCCGCCCGCGCCTCGGGGACCTCGGCGCGCAGCATGACCGCGGCGGTGATCGGCAGCATGATCAGCCCCAGCGCGACCAGGCGAAGCAGGGAACCGGCGCCGCCGTGGTCGGTCAAAGTGTTCAGCCCGAGCAGGCGGTCGACCACATGGGCGATCAATCCGGCCAGCATGGACGCGGTGAGCGTCACCAGGATCGTCCGGACTTCGCCGACGCCGATCAGGTGACCACCGGCCGGCAGCAGGGCCCTTCGCAGCAGGACGTAGCCGATGATGGCGCCGGCGAGGAACCCGGCGCCGTTGGCCAGCCCCAGGAAGCCGGCCACCAGCTTGGGGTCGTCGGTGAGGTGCGGCGCCAGCACTGAGCCGAGGATCTTGACGGCCGTGATGACCAGGATGATGACGATCGGCGTCCACGGCTGTTCGCGCGCGTAGAACACTCGGAGCTGCAGAAGCACCAGCCCGTAGGGGATCAGTGTGAACGCCGAGAGGGTGATCGCGGCGCCCAGGTATCCGGCGTCGACGGTCCCGAAATGGCCATAGGCGAACAGCGCGCTGCCCATCGCGGGCCCGCCGACGGTCATGAACGCCACGATCGGGATGAGCGTGATCAACGTCAGCCGGGTGGCCAAGGACAGGTCGCCGAGCACGGCCTCGGTGTCGTCGGCGGCGGCGTTGCGGCTCAGCCGCGGCATGACGACCGTCAGCACCGTCACGCCGATCATGCCGAACGGCAGCATCAGGACCAGCCAGGTGTAGTTGTAGATCGCAGGTCCCGATGCCGCTGCGGTGCTGGCGATCTGGTTCCCGACCACCAGGCCGAGCTGGCTGATCAGGACGTAGAGCACCATGGCGGCGGCCATGGTGCCGAAGCGCTTGAGGCGCTGGTCTATTCCCCACAGAGGACGCAGGTCGACGCGTTGGCGGCGCAGCGCCACCAGCAGCAGCCCGGTTTGGGCGAACACGCCCAGCGTGGTGCCGACAGCGAGCACCAGCAGCTTGGCGTTGCCCATCCGGACGGGATCGACCGAGAGCTCGCCGGGAACCAGTGCGTAGACCGCCAGGGTGACCAGCGCGACGACGTTGTTGACAACCGGCGCCCACGCCGTGGGCCCGAACACGTTGCGGGTGTTCAGGATCGCCATGAACACCGATGTCAGCCCATAGGCCAGGACCTGGGGAAGCAGCAGGTAGGCGAAGGCGATGGTCAGCGGCTCGTTGACTTGCGGGTTGCGGCCCAGCATCAACCGCACCAGCAGCGGGGCGGCCACTACCGACAGCGCCGTGGCGAAGATCAGCAACGCCGTCGTCAACGTGACCAGGCGCCGCACGAACGCCGCGCCGCCGTCGGGGTCGCTTTGCTCGGCGCGGGCCAGCACCGGCACGAAGATCGCGGTGAAGGTCGCCTCCAGCACCAGCGCCGCGACGAGGTTGGGCAGCTGGTTGGCCACCGAGAACGCGCTGGACAGTGCGGCGCCCAAGATCGCGGCCAACAGCACCACCCGGGCGAAGCCGGTCAGCCGGCTGATCAACGTGGCGAAGGCCATCGCCCACGACCGCGATACCAGCGCCGCGTCAGACAGCTCGGGGCGCCGCCGATCGATCTCGGCGGCAACGGGCGGCAGTGGACCGGTCGGCGGCGAGCCCGCCGCACGGGACTGCGACGGCTCGGGCAGGCGGTGGTGCGGGTGGGCCTGCCGATAGGTGGGGGTCATACTCGGTGCTCTTGTTCGACCCGGTCGTCGTCGGGGTCAGCGGCGGGCCGGGCATCGGGTGGGTCGGGGCGGTCCAGGTCGGCGGGGTCGGGCTGGCCACGGAAGCGATGCCACAGCCGTCGGCCGGCCAGCAGGATCAGGACCGCCGCGGCGGACAGCGTGATGGCGAACAGGACCTTGCCATAGGCGTTGGAGTGCACCGACAATCGCACGGGCTCCCCCAGCCGCAAACCGTCCGGAGTCCGTAGGGTCGCGTCAACGGCGACGCGCTGGGTGAAGTTCACTTCGACCGGGATGCGCAGCGGCAGGTAACCCGGCGGCAGTTCGATCTGGCCGATGTCGGTGACGTTCATCCCCGGCGGCGCGTCGACATGCAGCCGCACCCGGATCGGGACGGCCAGGCCGTTGTGCAGCGCCAGCGGCAGCGGGCTGTGCTCGGTGGCCAGGGTGTAGGAGCCGCCCGGGTTGACGATCGTCACCGCGCCGAACAGGTCGTTAACCGTTTTGCCGACCACCACGAGGCGCTGCTGGGCCAGCCCGTTGCGGGTGTCGGGTGGTTCGGATTGGCTCAGCGCGCGCAGCATGTCCTCGCGCAGCGGCGCGGTGTACTGGACGCCGGTCAGCCCGGTGCGATCGTCGGTCATCAGCGATGCCGTCAGGCCCCACAGCCGGCCGACCTGCCCGCTGATGCCGGCGGTGACGTCGTCGCTGAACTGGCCGGGTGCGGAGGCGTAGGCGCCGACGCCTCCCTGCGGCTCGGTGCGGGCTGGTGCCGATTGGTTGGCGTCGGCGACCACGGCCGGCAGCGGTCGCGGTACCGCCAGACCGGAGCGGATGGTGGTGGTCAGGGCGGTCAGGATGACCTGGGCGTCGTCGGCCTGCAGATTCCACGTCGACGGCGGAACCAGGATCTGGGTGCGGGGCTCGTCGCGGTCGAGCGCATGCCAGAAGATCGAGCCCAGCGCGTCCTGCCGGCGCGCGGTCGCGGAGTCGTGGCCCAGGCGAACCGTCAGGGACGAGTCCAGGTACGTCGGCACCCCGGGGGTGGTGCCCGCCCCGGCCAGCGCGGCGCCGACGGCGGGGTCGAACGGCGCAACCATGACTTGCGGGGACAACCGCCGCGGCGCGGTGTCGGCGCCGCTCCCGGGGGAGCCCTGCGCCTCGGTGGCCGACAGGTCGGCCGCGGCGATGGCGACCGTGTTGTCGCTGGCGCTGAGCAGCTTGACCATGCGGTTGGTCAGCGGACCGTTCGGCACCAGCGTGGCGCCGCGGATCGAGGAGACGTCCAGAATTTTGTCGACGATGCTGTTGGGATTCGTGGTGGCGATGGCGCTCAAGCCGGGATCGTTGACGCGCTGGACGGCGTCCAGGTCGGCTTGCGCGTAGGGGAGCGGGGCCACACACGTCCGGTGGGCCAGGGCGCGTAGGCGGTTCAGCCATTCGGTCGCGGCGGCCTGCCCGGCGCCTGGGTGGGTGGGGGTGCCGGGCAGTTGGGCCGAGTCGTCGGGGGAGTTGGACACGACATAGCCGGCGGTCATCGCGTTGACCGTGACCAGCAGATCCGGGTCGATCGCCAGGCACAGCGCACGGCCGACGGCGCCGTCGGGGTCGACGTCGTGACTGGTGGCGACTTCGGCCGAGGCCAGCAGGATGTCGAGCCTGCCGCCGCCGGCCAGCGAGGTGGCCAGCTCGTCGTCAACCAACCGCACCGGGATGGTTCCGCCCGGCACGCCGGGAGCCAGCCTGGGCCGGTCGGCCAGCGGCCACAGCATGGTGATCAGCACCGGTTTAGAGGTGTCGGGTGCGACGGCGGAGCCCACGTCGTCGGCGCGGTCGGGCGGCACGCCCACCACGGGCAGCAGGAAGCGCGCATTGTCCAACCGGGCGGGTGCACCGTAGTCCGGTGTGCCGTTCACGTTGACCAGGACGGGGTAGATGCCCGGCTTCTCCGCGCCCAGCGACGGCTTGGTCAGGGCGCGCAGTGGGGCCGACAGGGTGAAGCCGACCTCTTGCCCGCGTTGCATTTCGGGCGCCACTGTGAGGAAATCCGCGGCCGCCTGATACCCATCCGTGTCGCCGTCGAGGGTGGTGCGCAAACCCGCGGAGGCGGTGACGGGTCCCGCGTGCTCGAGGCGGACCATGACGTCGCGGACCGGCCGGTCGCCGATGTTGGTCACCATGCCGCTGACGGTCACGACGGGCGGACTGCTCGTGGTGACCACGTCGGGAGTGACTTGATCGATGCGAACCCGGACGAACGGTGTCACCCCCGGCTCGCCCGCCGCCGCACGCGGCGTCACCGGCCCGGTGAGCACCGCAAGTCCGGTCACGATGGCGAGCACGGCGGCGATACGCACCAAGCCGGCCCACCGGAGACGCGGAGCTGTCACGGCCCCGGTCCGTGGCCGTTCTTTCGGCCCGTGGCCGGTTTGTCAGCATGCCGAGTCCGCGAATGGGTCTGAGGGCGGCGCCGCGGGGAGCCGGGCGGCAGCGGGGGGAGCGAAGCGGGACCGTCGCTTTGTAGCTTGTCGATCAGCTCGTCGGCCACGCGGGCCAGCCGGCGTTCGTCGGCGTAGGCCAGCCGGGACGGCAACTCGCCCATCGGGACCCAGGCCACTTCGGCGACTTCGAGGTCCTCGTCGGACAACTCGCCGCCCGAGAAACGCATTAGATAGTGGTGCACGGTCTTGTGCACGCGGCGGCCGTCGGTGACGAACCAGTAGTCGATGCGGCCCAGCGCGGCGAGCACGCTGCCCCGGATGCCGGTCTCTTCGGCCACTTCTCTAATAGCGGTCTGCTCGGCGGTCTCACCGAGTTCGATGTGCCCCTTGGGCAGCGACCACAGCATCCGCCCGCGCCGGTCGATGCGTCCGATCAAGGCCGCGACCTGAGACTCGCGCGGTCCGTCGAGACCGTCGATGACCAGCCCCCCGGCCGAGGTTTCGTGGACGGTCCGCAGCTGATCCGGTCCGCGGCGAGACGCCTGGGATCGGCGCGATTTGGTGGCTGTCGAGTCTCCGGTCGCTTGACCGGTGGCCTGCTCCTCGGACGAAGCCGCGGCGCCACGGCCCCGGCGCCGCCCCCGGCGCCGACGCGGTTTGCCTTGTTCGCCGTCCGACACCCAAGCGATAGTAGCTGGCACGGCATATTCTCCTGGAGATGCTCGCCGCGGGCTGAGTGCGCGAGGTCACGGCGGAAGGCGTGCGTCTCGTCCAGTTCCCAGTCCTGGGTTTCGGTCAGATGGGGCCTATCGCGTGGGCGATAGCCCACACAGCGCCAAAGATAAGTAGCGAGAGCGGCCCGGAGAGGCTGCCGATGAGCATGCCGCGCCCGATCTGACCAGTTGTTCCCGGAGCCTGCATGACCACAGCTGAGATCGCCATGTAAATCAATACGACCGGCAGCACGAAGACGATTGAATACGGCATGAAAAGCCACGTGGTGAACTCGACGATGAGAACGTGAAGAATTGCAACCACGAAAGCGACCGGGCCATAACGCGGTTTCGATACCTGGACCATCGATTCGTCGGCCAACACAAGACCTTTCAGCGCAAGATTAGATAGGCGTAGACAATCCCACCGATAAGCACAGTGGCGGACGATCCCGCAATGCTAAGCGCAAGACCGTGATTGCGCGGCGACGACGACCTCAGGAACGCGACGCTGACTAGCAGCGCTGTCACGGCCGTAACGCCGGTCGAAGCCAGCATCCATGCTCGCTCACCGGCGTACGCACTGTGCGTTTCGAACGGCCACTTGCCCAGCAGCCACATCGTGGCAAGCAGCAATCCCAAGACGATCTGCACGACGACTGGCGCCGACAATGTCGCCACGCGCCATGCGCCTGAGTCCAGCTCACGAACTCGAAGTAAAGACCGCATCTTCTGTTGCTTTCAATAATCCATGGTCATGCGGGAACCGCAGTTCCGGTGGGCAAGGGAGGCACCGACGGTATGTCGGTAACCGGGCCAAAGTCAGTCGCAGGCAAAGGAGCCGGCACATCGTATTTCGTGTTCCAGCCACCTGTGTCGAACGGTGCGAACGCCTTTCCGCCGAGGGGGCCGACGTCGTGATGGCCGGGCAGATTGAACGCCGGCCCCCAGGATCGGCCGGATTTGGCGGGGTCGATCAGTACTGTGCGGGTGCCGCCGTTGGGCATGTCCTGATACACCTCCAAGGACGGATAGTCGGTGCGCGTTCCGTTAACCTGCACACCTCCTGGCCCGGGCGAGAAAACGAGGTCGCCGTTGACCGTTACTGTATGGCCCGCGAACGGGCCCGTGGGATCTCCGGTGATTACAGGAGCAAAAGGGTTGCCCGCGTCGTATTTGATCCGAACGGATCCATCTGGAAGTTGCGTCACGCTGCCTTTGGGTATGCCGACCTTCACCCGGCCGGGCCCGCCGGTGGAATTCTCCTCGACGGAAGGATTCTGCCGTAACACGACGATGCCGTTCTCGTAGTCGATGTATGTGGTGACCTTGGTGTCTTCCGGGTCGAAGTTTGCATTAGGTCCTCGGTTGTTCCCAAGGTCTCGCTTCCATGGCGGAAAGCTGGTCACGTCGCGTTGTTCGATCCACTGCGAGACACGGACCACTCCCTGCCCGGGTACGGGGCGGATCCTGACCACACGGATCTCCGATTTGGCGCCGTTGAACTTGGGGTCATACGTCTGCGAATCCAGCGCGGCCGCAGTCTCCCAGTCGGCGTCCGACGTCGGTTCACGGCCAAAGACCTGTTTGAAGGCCTCAATCTGGTTATGACGACGCTGATCCTGCGAGGGCGATTCCGGAACATCGCCGTCAAGTGCCTGGATCGGCGGGTCGTACCCGTCCTGCTTACGCAGGTTGGCCATCGAAGCGTGCAGCTGATGAGAATATTGATCGCGAATTCGCGTCAGATTGCTTACCGACGCCTTGGTGTCATCGATCGCGTGCTTCTCGAGTCCGTCGATGTAGTGATCCAGCAACTGCCTCTCCGAAGCCGTCAACTGAGCGTTCTTCTCCAGCTCCACCGCCTCGCCGATTTGATCGTCGAGATCTTGCAGCGCTCCTTCAAGCGACGAAATCTCGCCCTTTCCGGACCGCTGAGCCTCGGCCAGGGAGGCCGCGACGTTCTCCAGATCCGCGCCGATCCTGGGCAACTGAGCTGCTTGTACCCCGAGCGCGTTCGTGGCCCGCCGTACCTCGGCCGAGTCGTTGATCGGGTTCTCGCCGTTCTCGCGTGTCCAGGCTTTGTCGAAGCGACTCCGCGCCAGGTTGAATGCGGCTTCCGCTTCGCCTGTGGATCGCCCCGCGTCATGAAACGCTTTTGCGAGATTCGAGATCTGGGCCGGCCGCCCGCTCTGCAATGTGGCATTGATCTTCCACGGGTCTCCGCCCGCGAACATGATCAGTGCGCCCTTGCTTATGTATCGGAGATGCACCGCATCGTCCCGCCGCCAACCCTTCTTGTCGCACGTAACGGTACTGACGCGCCACGCCGGGTCAATTCACCCTTGGTGACGTGCGAGGCTCCTCACACGGGCTTTTCGCGAGCGGCCGACTAGGCTGATCGAACGTGCCAGACGCCGCCCAGGATGCCGACCTGCTGACCGCCGCCGCGGTCGCCCTGAATCGGCATGCGCCCATGCTGGCCGAGCTCGGCTCCGCTTTCGCCGCCGCCGGCCACGAGCTCTACCTCGTCGGCGGTTCTGTACGAGACGCGTTGTTGGGCAGGTTGAGTCCCGACCTGGACTTCACCACCGACGCACGCCCCGAGCAGGTGCAACAGATCCTGCGTCGGTGGGCCGACAACATATGGGACACCGGGATCGAATTCGGGACCGTTGGTGTCGGTAAGGGCGAGCACCGCCTGGAGATCACCACTTTTCGCGCCGACACCTACGACCAGGTGTCCCGGAATCCCGAGGTGCGATTCGGCGACCGCCTGGAGGACGATCTGGTGCGGCGCGATTTCACGGCCAACGCGATGGCCGTGCGGATCTCGCCAGAGGGGCCGGGCGAATTCCTGGATCCGCTGGGCGGTTTGGCGGCGCTGCGCGCGCGGGTGCTGGACACGCCTGCCGCGCCAGAGGTGTCCTTCGGCGACGACCCATTGCGGATGTTGCGCGCGGCGCGGTTCGTCTCACAGCTCGGCTTCGGCGTTGCACCGCGAGTGCGAGAGGCGATCGATCAGATGGCCCCGCAGCTGGCGCGGATCAGCGCCGAACGAGTAGCCACCGAACTGGACAAACTGGTGCTCGGCGACGACCCAACGGCCGGCATCGATCTGCTGGTGCAGACCGGCATGGGTGAGGTGGTGCTGCCCGAGGTCGGCGGCATGCGGATGGCCATCGATGAACATCACCAACACAAGGACGTCTACGAGCACTCGTTGACGGTGTTGCGCCAGGCGATCGCCTTGGAGGACGAGGGTCCGGACTTGGTACTGCGTTGGGCCGCACTGCTGCACGACATCGGCAAGCCCGCGACTCGGCGCCACGAAGCCAACGGCGGCGTCAGTTTTCATCACCATGAAGTCGTCGGCGCCAAGATGGTGCGAAAGCGCTTGCGGGCGTTGAAGTATTCCAAGCAGATGGTCGAGGACGTCTCGCAACTGGTGTATCTGCATCTGCGGTTTCACGGCTACGGCGACGGGAAGTGGACCGATTCCGCGGTGCGCCGCTACGTCACCGACGCCGGCCCGCTGCTACCCCGACTGCACAAGCTGGTGCGAGCCGATTGCACGACCCGCAACAAGCGCCGCGCCGCGCGGCTGCAGGCCAGCTACGACCGGCTCGAGACGCGGATCGCCGAGCTGGCCGCCCAGGAGGATCTGGCCCGGGTACGCCCCGACTTGGACGGCAACCAGATCATGGAGTTGCTCGGCATCCCGGCCGGCCCCCAGGTCGGCGAGGCATGGCGGTTCTTAAAGGAGCTCCGGTTGGAGCGCGGACCGCTGGACAACGACGAGGCGACCGCAGAGTTGTTGGCGTGGTGGAAGTCTCGGGGGAACGAGTAGCGGCAGCCACGCGTCCGAATATGCATGGACTACTGCATGGCTGGTGATAACGGCGCCGCCTTCTGGCACGGGCAACCCGACCTCGATCTGGACCACGACGGGCGCTTCGAATCGATCGGACTGGATTTCGACCACGACGGATTGCGCGACGACGCCCTCGCCGATCTCGACGGCGACGGCATCGTGGATCACGCTGTGCTGGATATCGACAACGACGGTACCCCCGAGGCGTACTTCACCGACGACGGATCCGGGACATGGGCGGTGGCCATGGACCGAGGCGGCCAGCTGCGCTGGTTCGGCCTCGATGGTGTCGAACACACCGGCGGCCCCCTGGTCGACTTCGACGCGCACGGGCGTGCCGACGCCCGCCTCGTCGATACCGATGGCAACGGGTTGGCGGACCGCGTCTTGCGTTCCGACGAAAACGGCGTGACCGGCTATGTCGACACCGACGGGGACGGCAAATGGAATGTGCGGCTGACCGATTCGGATGGCGACGGCCTCGCCGACGGTGCGAGTTCGCTCTGAGGGTGGCGCTGGCCTAGCGACGGCGCGATGTTATTGCGCCACATAAGCATTCCATTTCTCGTCGCCGAAGCCGGCGGAGATCCCTGGTCGACCGATGCCAGCGTGCAAGCGGGCCGCCCAGCACAGATCTCGTCGTTGGCGCGGGCGTTCCGCGACGCCGGAGCGAGCACGTCTGAGGCGGTCGTTGCCTTCGAGGCCGCTCGCCGTCGCTTCGAAGCGTCGTGGAACCGCCAGAACAACGAGCATCCGATCAACGACGCCGATGAGGTAGAACGCGTGACCCGGTCGTTGGGTCTGCAGGCCGAGCGATTGCCCATGATCGCAGTCGAATTGGAGACTATTGCCGCAGCGTTGGCCGAGGCTCAGCGAGCCTCCGCGTGGTACCTCGCCGCACTGGAGTACGACCTGGAAGTCATCGACGACGAGCTCTGCGAGGCCCTCGCAGACAACGACCACTGCGCGGCCGACGATCTGCGCGGTGAGGCGGTTACCGAAACGAAAGCGATAGTGCTGGTACTCCGGCAGGTTCGCGATCGGTATTCGGTCAACCTTACGGCTGCGTTAGGGGATCTCCGCGTCGAGGGGGTCGACCCGGCAGACATTCAAGGCGTCGACGAACTATCGATTCCGTCGGCGGGCAGCAGCTCAGAGGAGGGCAGGCGATGGTGGGAGTCGTTGAGTGCCAACCAAAAGCGACTGCTGATAGACCAGCACCCGCGCGAGTTAGGCAACATGAACGGCATACCGGCCGACGTGCGCGACGCGGTGAACCAGGCGGCGATGAAAGACGACCTGCGCAAGGTTGAAGACGCCGCCCATCAGCGCGGGCTGGTGCCCTCGGCGCTCCGCGAGGACGCGCTCAACAACCGGAAGTCGGATGTGTTCACCGACCCCGGTGATTACGGGTTGTGCGCCACCGACATTTCGCGATACCAGAACGCGGTGAAGACGAACGACTTTCTCGAGCGCGACAAAAGGTCCGATCTGCCGGAGGGGCACCCGGTCATGCTGTGGGCCTACGACCCGCTGGCTTTCAACGGCAAGGGCAGGGCGGCCGTCGCGATCGGCAACCCGGACAAGTCTCGTAACACGGCGGTCATCGTCCCGGGCACCAACAGCAGCGTGCGGGGAGGGTGGATGTCCGACGGGACTGACGACGCGATCAACCTTTACGTACAGTCAATGAAAGCCGACCCCAGCCACTCGACGGCGGTGCTGGCCTGGATGGGTTACGACGCACCCGAATTCGGCCAACCGCATTGGCAGCAGGCCATCACCGATCCCGCGGAATTGGAGCAGGTTGGCACCCCGTGGCGGGCGAGGCAAGCAGGGGCGCTGCTGGCCGCGGATGTCAACGGCCTGGCCGCGACACATGAGTCGTCGTTCCCGTCGCACGTGACGGTTCTTGGACATTCCTACGGTGCCACCACCGTTGCCGATGCGTTTGCGAACAGCGGCATGCGCGCCAACGATGCTGTGCTAACCGGTTGCCCAGGAACCGATTTGGCGCATCGCGCCGCGGACTTCTTACTCAACGGCGGCAGACTGTATGTGGGCGCCGCGTCGACCGATGCGATCAGCTGGATCGGTGAGACGGGCGGCGGCCTCCCGAACGGACTGAACGAGACGCTAGGCGGGCCGGTGGGACCGTTGGCAGGGCTGGGCAGCGACCCGGCGCACGCGGGATTTGGGGCGGTGCGGTTCCGTGCCGAAGTCGCGGGCTCGCACAGCGTCATGCCCTGGTTCACCGACCATTCGCGCTATTACGACGTGGGCAGCGAATCGCTGCACAACATCACCGAGATCGTCGTCGGGCACGGCGATCGGCTGGCCGGCGAGGGCATGCTGGCGCCGGACCGGGCCGCAGCGCGCATCGCCCTTCCTTTCCAGTTACACACCCCCTTGGGCACGGTTTCGCTGCCGCATGTCGAAATCCAGGTGCCCGTGACTGTCGATCCGGAATGGGATCGGCCCGCGCGATCGGTCACCAATGACCATGGTTTCTAGGGGTCCTCGTGCTGGCGGCTCCGCCTGGTCCGTGGGTGAATTGACCACCCCCGAAGGCGCATTTAGCCTGATCGAAAGGTGTACGCGGCGTCGAGACCGTTTATCGGATCAGATCGGAAGGAGTGCCAGTGTTCGTCGATACGGATCTTTTGCATTCCGGAGGCAATCAGTCCCACCGCGCAGGAGGGCACGCCCAGGACGGGGCGGATCAGTTGGCTGGCGGAACCGTGGCAGCGGGGATGTTCGGTGACTTCGCGGCGGCCGACGCCTTTCACGGCGCGGTCTCGGCCGCGCACGGTCAGCATGTGAAAACCCTGCAGGCCCACAGTGAGACGCTCACGGGTGTCGGCACCAAGGCGCACCACGCGGCCAAGGGGTTCACCAACATGGACGACAACAACGCCGACGACATGAAGGCGTTGCGACCGAGTTCTGGTGCCTCTGTACAGAGCGTGTAGAGAGTGCCGTGACGGAGGACCCAGCTTCGCTTCTGGGTGGGCCCTATGTTGGTCCACCGGTCCGGCAGCCGACCTAGCGGCCGCAAAGCGGCGGTATTGCTCGTATCTCGGTTAGCTGTTGGACTATTGGAAGAAAATTCGAGACGGTCTCGAAAGCGCGGGCAAATATGAGGAGGAGGAGGCATGGTGGGGGATCTGCCTCCAGCTCCCGAGGAGAGGCCGGCCGCCGGCCCGCCGCCAGGCCCCACGCCTTGGGCTCCAGTCTTTCCCACGCAGCCATCGGCGCGCCCTCGGGCATGGCCAGCTATCGTCTTAGCCGCGATTGCCGTCCTGCTGGGCATCGCGGCCCTCGTTGTCGCATTAACGCGGCCTACGAGCATTCAGTCAGGAGCCTCCTCGACGACTTTGACAGCACCTTCGTACACGGCTGACCAGAGTGGCGCTGCACACAAGAAACTCTGTGACGCTTACAGCTTGGCGGCACGGGCGGTCCAAATAGCGACCAATGGTGATAACCAGGCATTGTCAGGCATTGCCACGGTGAATGGAGCATTGATCCTAGAGCATGCGGTGAGTACAGATCCAGCGATCCCGACTGGCGATCGCGCCGCCGCCCTTGCACTGGCAGAGGCGTACAGCAATGCCCAAGCCATAGCCGCCACCGTCCAGCAGCGTGACGATCCGTTGTGGCAGTCAACAATTAGCGATGTCAACACGAAAGATGCCGCAATGAAAAATTATGCGGTGGCAGCTAACTTCGGAAATCGGGCTCCGGCCGACAATCGCCCTGCGGTCCGTCCTTCCGTAACCCGCCAAAACCGCTCGGTGCGTAACCGGTTAACAGCTCGATGGCGAAGCGCTTAACAGGGCGGTGTACTCCGGCGCTTCCAAGAGTATTCGTGCGCGTCGTTCCGTCGTCGTGGGAGAGTTTCGGCAAGCTGCGTCAGAATCAAAGCGGGCGAAGTGAAAGCATCCCGCAGTGAATTGCTGGGCTGCTACTGCCTGCTCCACTATTGATGGGGAGTAGGTCGCCTGTTCGATCGCATGTGGCGTACGTGCTTGCCGACTAGAGGAGGACATGTGGTGGGAGATTCGCCTTCGAGCCATGGTGAAGGGTCGCCTGTCCCGCCCGCAGGAAGTTGGCCACCTCCGCATCTCCCGCAGCCAGTATCGCGTCCACGCCCGTGGATGGCGGCGGCTGTAATGCTCACTGCCGCTGTAGCTGTTGCTGCGTTAATCGTTTCACTCACCCGACCGACGGCGTCAAGACCGGTCGCTACTGCTACGGCGCCGTCTTATAGCCCGGCCGAAATTCGCGCAGCGCAGAAAACGCTTTGCGACACGTACCGGCTGATAGCGCGAGCGGTGGAAGTGGACACTAGCGGCACTGATAAGGCGCTGGCCCGCATCGCGGATACCAATGGTGCCTTGATGCTTGACATGGCCTCGGCAGCTCCGGCTCTTGATGACAACCATCGAGACGCCGCCCGCGCTTTGGCAACGGCCTACGGGACGGTAACCGCCATGGGTAATAGCGCGGTCGCCACCGATGCGGAGTATCGAGCTGCCCTCGACGACGTCACCGCGAAGGACTCCGTGATGAAAAAGGTATGCGGTGTCGGGTGACCTTCCGCCTGGTAAGTGGTCGGCTGCGCTCGTTGGTGCGTGGTGGCCGGCTCCGTCGACAACACTGCGCGCGGGCGCAGAACACTGGAGTCAAGCTTCGGCGGAACAGCAGCGCTACTCGCAACATCTACGCAACAAGTGGACACAGATCGCTGCCCATAACGAGGGCCACACGGCCGATGATCTAGTCTCCCGATATCAGCAGGGGGAGAAATTTCATCTAGATCTCGCGGAAAAATATCGGACGAAGGCCTTGGCTTTCAGCTCAGGTGCGGACGCAATCGATTATTTGCGCAGCCGCCTGTCCGAAATAGCAAATACCGGCAACAAAGAAATAGATGACATCCTTGCGTCGAAGAAGCCGCCCCCAGAACAACTAGCGGAAGTGCAAGCTGTCCAGGCGCGCTGCAACGCCGATGCCGCGAACGCCAGCCGGGACGCGGTCGACAAAATGATGGCGGCGACGCAAAAGATCCTCGACGCCGAAGGTCTTGGCGGTAACGCGCGGAGCTGGGCCCAAGCAAACGGCTTCGACGTCGATGGTGCCGCACCACCAGGACCGATCAGCGAAAATGACCTGAAGGCGCCGCCACAGGGCGCCGGAGGCCGAGACGGCGGCGGAGGTGGTGGCGGAGTGCCAGGAGGTATTCATACTGCCGCCGGACGCGGTCCTGCAAGCGAGGGAAATCCTGGCAGCGGTGGGGTGGGGCCCGGGGGAACTACTCCTGGCGGCCCTCAAGGTGGCGCTGGCCGCTATGACGCTGGTTCAGTTCCAGGTGCGCCACCAGCAGCCCCCACAACAGGCGTCCATATGCCCACCACCGGCGGATCGGCATCACCCGCAATGCCTGGCGCCCCCAGCGGGGCGCCAGTGCCAGCTTCACCTGTCGGCATGGGGCAGGGCCTCCAACCCGGAATAGGGCAAGCCTTCACATCCGGCTTAGCGACCGGCCAGTCGACAGGGCCTGGCGGGCAAGCGGTTACGGCGGGGCCGCTCCAAGCGATGGAGGCCGGCGGGCCTCAAACTCCTCCGGCGGCACCGTCGGTGACACCGACCGTGCCCAGTGCGGGAGCATTCATCCCAACGGGCACACCGGTCGACGCGCCACCACCGCCGGCGCCCGCGCCAGTAGCCACCGGAGGAGGCACACCAGTTGCGCCCGTAATGACCGCCAGCTCATGGTCGTCGCCCGCACCGACACTGGGCGGCACCTCGTCCATTCCCTCTGGTTCGCTGCCCGCCTACGGTTCCGACCTACGCCCGCCAGTGGTGGCGCCCCCGTCGGTGCCTTCTGCGCCCTCCGGTCCCGTGTCGGGTGCGCCGGTAGCGTCTTCGCCAGCATCATCCCCCTCCGCGGGCGGGGCAGGCGGACCACTTATGTCTCCTGTGGAACGGACGGCCTCCGGGGCGGCCGCAGGCCCGGCCGGCGCGGGGTCATCCACGATGGTTGGCGCATCGGCAGCTTCAGCGGCGACGGGCGCGACCGCTGGCACCGTGTCCGCAAGGACGGCCGAGCAGCAGCGGTTACAGAGGCTGGTCGACGCGGTCGCGCGCCAGGAGCCGCGGCTGTCGTGGGCGGCGGGACTGCGGGACGACGGCACCACGACGCTGCTGGTTACTGACCTCGCCGGCGGTTGGATTCCACCCCACGTCCGCTTGCCCGCGCACGTGACCCTGCTCGAACCCACGGCGCGGCGTCATGATGCCAATGTCGTGGATTTGCTGGGCGCCGTCACGGTCGCGGCTGCCCACCACGCCAACACCTACGTCGGCGAGCCGGGTCCCGACGAGCCCGCGCTCAGCGGTGACCGGCCAGCCCGGTCGGCTGCGCCCCAAGTCGAAGAGCTGGGGCCAACCCTGGTTGATGCCGTGCGCCGCCGGGACGGCTTGCCACGCATCGCCCAGGCCGTCGCGGCGCCGGCAGTGCGGAAAACCGGTGTTCTGGACAGCGAAAGCGGGATGTTGCGCGAATGCGCCGCAGCAATCCAGCATGCGGTGCTCGCGGCCTATCCGAATCACGACCCAGCAGTGGTGGGAGATTGGATGCTCTTGGCGGCCATTGAGGCGCTGATCGATGGCCACGAGTACCTCGCGAACTATCATTTGGCGTGGTTTGACGCGATCAGTCGTCGGAGTCACTAGAGCCGATTTACGACCTGAATACCGATTTAGCGGCGCTGTGACAAAATAGTGCGACATAAGGATGCCGTGGTGAGCGGCTCAAGCACTTGTGGGATCTGCGAATGGGGTGGAGGTGAGTTGTGGGCGGCGACCCGAAAACAAAATTCACACCCGGCTCGACGGTTGACCCAGTCCCTGTGCACCTGCCGGGTGCCGGTCCGCTTCCGCCCGGAGGCACCTCATTCGCCGACGGTTGGCAGGGGGTTTTAGGCGGAGCCGGAAACGCCGGCGTCCCCAAAGACGCTGCGGACGCAGCCGCGGCAGACGCGGATCGCCGTGCCCATGCCGCCGATGCGGAGGCCAAGTTCCCGGCCAACGAGGCAAATAGCCAGCAGGACATGCAAATGGTCCAGCAGATGCTGCAGAGCGTGACCGGTGCCATCGGTGGCGCGATCGGAGGCATCATGGGCCCGATGACGCAGCTGCCACAGCAGGCGATGCAGGCTGGTCAGAGTGCCCTTCAGCCGCTGATGAGCGCAATGCAGGGCGCCCACGGCGCGGGTCTTGCCGACAGCGCGCATCTGGTCGACAACGTCGGCAGCGGCGGTGGCTCCGGCCTGGGCGGTGGCTCGGGCTTAGGCGGCGGCGGTGGAGGCCTCGGGGGCGGCGGCACCACGCCGGCCAGCTCGCTGGGGCCACCGCCGGTGCCGACGTCGTCCCCGCCAACCACACCCGCGGGCGCGAAGGCGCCGATGATGCCGCCGACCGGTGGCATGCCCGCCATGCCCGGGCAATCCGGCATGACCGGCATGCCGATGATGCCACCGGGCGCGATGGGCGCCGGCGGCGAAGGCGGCAAGAAAGACAGCCCGGTCGAGAAGCGGGTGATGGCACCCGGCGTGCCCAACGGCCAGCCGATCAAGGGCCGTTTGACGATTCCGCCGAACGCCCCGGGCAACAAATCCGGCGAGGCAAAGCCGACCGTCGTCACCAATAGGCCCAACCGCCGGATCGTGATCATGCCGTCCGAGGACGAGCCAAAGGAATAGCCGGCGAAACATCCCAGCCCACCGGAAGGTGACTGGTCGGACGGTTCGCCCGGCAGTAAGGTCGCTACGTAATCGCGGTCGGCCGATCCCAACGCACGCACCAAGTTGGGTTGCCCGTTATTGACAGCAGAACTGTCGATACGTGCACTATTGGTAAGTCTGCAGCGACCGCGCAATGCGCGGCCAGGAGTGTGTGGGAGTACTAGCGCGAAGTGTCCGGCAAGGATGCGGCGTCAAGAGGGCGCACAGGTGAATCACGGCGGGGAAGTCGGTGACCGATCCTCTGAAAATGCAAGCGGTCACGGCGTTGTCTCGCGCCCACAATCTGTTCGCGGGCTTCACCACCGACCACGGCATCGATGATGCACAGGCCCGCGCCGCGGCGCTCACGCATCGCACCGCTGGCCTGCCCAGCGCGGCAGCTACTCGGTCGGATACCTCAAGAAAGCGGTTGACACGGTCGGCCCATGCGGACCGGATGCTGGGGCAGATCATCACCGCGGCGCGGGCCGATCACACGCACAGCCACGCTGCGACGCGAACGGTGCTCGATGCCGCCTTAACCGACACGACACCGGCCGCCGATACACCGATGGGTCGACGCGAGGCAGAAGTCCGTATGGCGGCGCGGCTGCGGACCCAACATCGCCATGTCGCCGGATCGCGCCGGCGGGCGAAGCTGCTCGCGCGCAGACTGCGACGCTTGCACTACCTTCGGGGGCGGTCGATGCACCACAGCCAGGCCAGCGGACGCCCGGCCGTGTTGGCGGCCATCCGTAAAGCCTTGGACATCAAGGGCATTCACGACCCGGCGGCGCGCGCTCGCTGGGAACGCGGCATGGATCTGGTGGCCCGCCGCGAATCCAACTACAACGCCAACGCGGTCAACGACTGGGATTCCAACGCGGCGCGGGGCACACCGAGTAAGGGCGCCTGGCAATTCATCGCGCCGACCTTCGCGGCGTATCACCAGCCGGGGACCTCGCGCGACATCCACAATCTCGTAGCGCAGGCGTGTGCGTTCATCAACTATGCGATGGGCCGCTACGGGGTGGCAGTGGACGCCGCGAATTTGGCTGATCGGATTCAGCAGGCCGATCCTCACCGAGCACCCAAGGGGTACTGAGCATGCCGCTGAGTTTGTCTAACCGCGACCAGAACTCCGGGCACCTGTTCTACAACCGGCGGCTGCGCGCGGCGACCACCCGTTTCTCGGTGCGCATGAAACACGACGACCGCAAGCAGACGGCCGCGCTGGTGTTGTCGGTACTTCTGGTGGCCATCGCGTCGGGCTGGATGCTGCTGCTGAATGTTTTGAAACCGACTGGCATCGTGGGTGATTCCGCGATCATCGGCGACCGCGATTCCGGGGCGCTCTACGCCAGGATCGACGGGCGGCTGTATCCGGTGCTGAATTTGACGTCCGCGCGGCTGGCCACTGGCACGGCGAATCAGCCGACATGGGTGAAACCGGCTGAGATAGCGAAGTATCCGACCGGGCCGCTGGTCGGTATCCCGGGTGCGCCGGCGGCCATGCCGGTTCATCGGGGGGCGACGTCGGCGTGGGCGGTGTGCGACACGGCGGGCCGACCGCGCAGCTCCGAGCGGCCGCTGGTGACTTCGATTGCCGGGCAGCTCGAGGGCTTCGACCGCGCCACACCGCTCAGTGATGACGCCGGGGTGTTGGTCACGTTCGAGGGCAACACCTATGTGATCTGGGGCGGAAAGCGCTCGCAGATCGATCCGTCGAACAGGGCGGTCACGCTGAGCCTGGGTCTGGACCCGGGAGTGACTCTGCCGGTGGAGATTTCGCGGGCCCTCCACGACGCGTTACCGGCGACCGAACCACTCGGTGTGCCCGCGGTGCCCCTGGCGGGGACGCCCTCGACGTGGGTGTCGGGCTCACAGGTCGGCGCGGTGCTGCAGGCCCAGACCGCCAGTGGCGGCAAGCAGTTCTACGTCCTGTTGCCCGACGGAGTGCAGAAGATCACCAGTTTCGTCGCCGACCTGTTGCGCAGCGCCAACTCGTACGGCTCCACGGCGCCCCGCGTCGTGGCTCCCGACGTTTTGGTCAACATCCCCGAGGTGTCCTCGCTCGCGGTGGACTACTACCCGACCAAGCGCCTGAATTTCATTGACACCGCCGCCGATCCGACCACCTGTGTCGGATGGGAGAAGGGCTCGACGGATCCGCAGGCGCGCGTTGTCGTCTACAACGGGCGCGGACTTCCCACACCGTCGTACCTGGACAACCGCATCGTTCACCTGGTGCGTGACGACCGCGACCCGGCCTCGGTGGTCGCCAACCAGGTGCTGGTGTTGCCGGGCGCGGCCAACTTCGTCACGTCGACCAGCGGCGTGGTCACCTCCGATTCCCGCGAATCGTTGTTCTGGGTCTCCGACAACGGGGTGCGGTTCGGCATCACCAATGACGACACGACGTTGCGCGCGCTCGGGCTCGATCCGGGATCGGCGGTCCAGGCCCCCTGGCCGCTGCTGCGGACCTTCGCCGCTGGCCCGGCGTTGTCAAGGGAGGCAGCGCTTTTGGCGCGGGACACCGTCCCGGCGCTCGGCAAGGTGGCTGTGGTGACGACATCGGCGAAGCCGGGAGGCTAGAGAATGTCCAAGAAAGCGTTCCCCATCAACCGCGTCAAGATCGAGCCGCCGAAACCCGTGCGGGTAGCGCCCAGCGCGCCTATCGCGCTGCCAGAACGCGAGCCGCGCAACATCTGGGTGATGATCGGGGTGCCCGCGCTGATCGTCGCGCTCATCGGCACCATCGTCATGCTCTACGTCTCGGGCGTGCGCAGCCTGACCACCGGCTTCTTCCCCCTGATGGGGATCGGCGCCTTCAGCATGCTGGCGTTCTCCGGCCGCTTCGGTCGTGCCCGCAAGATCACCTGGGGCGAAATGGAAAAGGGTCGTCGCCGCTATCTGCGTGACCTCGACGGCAACCGCGACGAGATCCAGACCGCGGTGTGTGCGCAACGCGAATGGCAGAACTCCGTGCACTCCGATCCGCGCGGGCTCGGCGCCATCATCGGCGGCCCCCGGATGTGGGAGCGCGGGCGCGGCGACGCCGACTTCCTGGAGGTGCGGCTCGGCACGGGCGTGCAGCACGCGCCGGACTCGGTGCTTTCGGTGACCTGGCCCGACATCGCCTCCGATGAGGAGCTCGAACCCGTCACCGGGCAGGCACTTCGCGATTTCATCCTGGAGCAGCGCAAGATTCGCGACATCGCCAAGGTGGTCAACCTGCGCTCGGCGCCCGGATTCAGCTTCGTCGGCGAGGATCTCGACCGGCTGCGGTCGCTGATGCGCTCGGTGCTGTGCTCCCTGGCGGTGTTCCACAACCCGCGCGACGTCAAGTTGTTGGTGGTAACCCGCAACCCCGAGGTGTGGTCGTGGATCGTCTGGCTGCCGCACAACCTGCACGACGAACTGTTCGACGCGTGCGGGTTTCGGCGCCTGATCTTCGCCACGCCCGAGGAACTCGAAGAGACCCTAGGTGCTGAGCTGCACATGAAGGGCAAGCGCGGCGCCTGGACGCCGCTGGCCGCGGCCAGCCCCACCGCGATGGGCTCGGCCCTGGAAACCGGCAGCGACACGGTCGATCTCGGCCCGCACCTGGTGATCATCGACGACAACACCGGCAGCCCCGACGCGTGGGAGAGCGTCGTCGGGCAGGTCGGCAAAGCGGGAATCACGTTGCTGCGCATCGCCTCACGCATCGGCACCGGCGTCGGCTTCGCCAATGACCAGGTTTTCGACCTCAGCGAACGGCACAGCTCACCCAACGGATCGGTCAACGGCGAAGTAGCCCTGCACCGCAACGGCTCCGACGCCGACGGCGAAGACGACCGCCCGGCGCCGCTGCTGCGGGTGCGCAACAAGTTCTTCGCCCACGCCGACCAACTGTCCGTGCACCGCGCCTACCGGTACGCGCGGGCGATGGCCCGCTGGTCGCCGACCAGCCGTAGCGAGATCGCCGACTCTGTCAGCGGCGCAACCGAACTCCTGCGGGCCCTGGGCATTAGCGACCCCCGAGACCTCGACGTCGACCGGCTGTGGGCCGAGCGGCGGGGACGCGGCGACGAGCGTTGGTGCGAGGTGCCCGTCGGCGCCAAACCCAACGGCGAGCTGCAGAACATCACCATCCGCGCCAAAGACTTCGGCGGCTTCGGGTTCCACTCCGTGGTCATCGGTACCAGTGGCTCGGGGAAGTCAGAGTTCTTCTTGTCGTTGGTCTACGGCATCGCGCTGACCCACTCCCCGGAGACGTTCAACGTCATCTTCGTCGACATGAAGTTCGAATCGGCAGCCCAGGATATTCTGGGCATTCCCCATGTGGTGGCCGCGCTGTCGAACCTCGGCAAGGACGAACGGCATTTGGCCGAGCGAATGCGCAGGGTCATCGACGGCGAGATCAAGCAACGCTACGAGCTGTTCACGTCGGTGGGCGCCCGCGACGCCAACGACTATGAAGAGATCCGGCTTGCCGGGCGCGATCTGCCCCCGGTGCCGGTCCTGCTCGTCATCGTCGACGAATATCTGGAGCTGTTCGCCAATCACGAGAAGTGGATCAATCTCATCATCCACATCGGCCAGGAGGGCCGCGGCGCGAACGTTTTCTTCATGCTGGGTGGGCAGCGGCTGGACCTGTCGTCGCTGCAAAAGGTCAAGTCCAACATCGCGTTCCGCATCGCGCTGCGCGCCGAGTCCGGTGACGACAGCCGCGAGGTGATCGGCTCGGACGCCGCCTACCACCTGCCGTCGAAGGAAAACGGCTTCGGTCTGCTCAAGGTGGGGCCGCGTGATCTCGAACCGTTCCGCTGCTTCTATCTCTCCGCCCCGTTCGTGGTGCCGAAGGCCAAGGAGGTCGCCACCACCGTCGACATGACGCTGACCAAGCCGCGGCTGTACAACTGGCAGTTCCAGCCGCTGGACGCCTCCGATGCCACCGCGCTGGAGGCGGCCGCGGCCGTCGACGCCGAACCCGACGAATTCCTCTACTACGACGACGGTTTCAAACGGAAGAAGATCGTCGACGTGCTGCGGGAGTCGCTGCACGAGGTGCCGCACCGCTCACCGCGCCGGCCGTGGCTGGAGCCGCTCGAGGAGCCCGAGTCCATCGACGCCCTGGTCGCGGGATACCGCGGCAAGCCCTGGCACGTCGACTACGGGCGCAACGCGGGGCTGATGTTCCCGGTCGGCGTCATGGACATCCCCGAAGAGTCGAAGCAGATTGTCCATGCGGTGGACGCGTTGCGCAGCAACGTGATCGTGGTGGGCGCCAAGCAGCGCGGCAAAACCACCACGCTGATGACGCTGATGTGCTCGGCCGCAACCATGTACAGCCCGTCGCGGGTGACGTTCTTCTGCATCGGCGGCGCGACCCTGGCCCAGGCCGCCTCGCTGCCCCATGTCACCGACATCGTCTCGCCGAAGGACGCTGAGGGCATCGAGCGCATTTTGAGCAGCATGGACGCGTTGATCGACGCCCGCGAGGACTCGTTCCGACGCCTCAAGATCGACCTCGACGGCTTCCGGGAACGCCGCTTCGCGCCGGGCAGTGACGGATTGGGCGGCACCGACGCCAACGACCCGTTCGGAGATGTCTTCGTGGTGGTCGATGACTACGACGACCTGTACTCGAAAGACACTGTGCTGGGCGACCGCATCATCTCGCTGAGCAGCCGCGGCCCCGAATACGGCGTGCACGTGATGTGCAGCGCCGGTGGGTGGATTCACGGCCAGCGGCAGAGCCTGCTGCAAAACGCCACGGCACGAATCCAATTGCGGTTGGCCGACCCCAGCGAGAGTCAGATGGGGCACTCGTCGCTGGAGTCACGCGACGCGGCGCGGCGGACGCTGAACCGGCCCGGCTTCGGCCTGACCGACAGCCTGCACGAACTGCGGGTGGGTGTTCCGGCCCTGACCGATCCGAACACCGGCGTGGTGGTGAGCATCGTCGACGTCGGGGCCCGCATCGCGGAGGTCGCCGGAGTCACCAAGCACGCCACCCTGCAGCGTCTGCCTCAGCGGGTGGCACTGAAGGCGATTCTGGAGTACGAGGCCGCACACCCCAGCGGCGAGGACCTCTCGCTCGCGTTCGCCATCGGTGAACGTCACGAGCTGGGGCCGGTGCCCATCAAGCTGCGCGAGAGCCCCGGATTGATGATTTTGGGACGGCAAGGGTGCGGAAAAACCATGTCGCTGGTCGCCATTGGCGAGGCGATCATGAACCGATTCAGCCCCGAGGAAGCGCAGCTGACGCTGATCGACCCCAAGACCGCACCGCACGGTCTGCGCGACCTGCACGGGCCCGGCTACGTCAGCGCCTACGCCTACGACCAGGACGAGATCGACGAGGTGATCACCGCGCTCGCACAGCAGGTCCTGCTGCCCCGGCTGCCTCCGAAAGGCCTGAGCCAGGAGGAGTTACGCGCACTCAAACCGTGGGAGGGCCCGCGGCACTTCGTCCTGATCGACGACATTCAGGACTTGCGTCCGGACCAAAGTTACCCGCCCAAACCTCCGGTGGGCGCCGCGCTGTGGAAGCTGATGGAGCGTGCGCGGCAGATCGGATTACACGTCTTCACCACGCGCAACAGCGCGAACTGGGCGACGCTGCAGATGGATCCGTGGATGCGTTTCCAGAACTCGGCGAAGGTGGCGCAGCTCTATATGGACAACGACCCGCAGAACCGGATCAACCGCAACGTCCGGGCCCAGACACTGCCGCCGGGGCGCGGCCTGCTGGTCAGCGTCGACGGAGACGTCGAAGGCGTACTGGTCGGACTGCCCTCATCTGTCATACCGCCCCAGCAGTAACCAGTTGCGGCTCAGGCGTTTTCGCCGATGGCGCGACGGTGCGGCGGGGGAGCGGACTCGGCCACCAGAACCACCGGCCCAACAGCGCCATGATCGACGGCACGATGAACGCTCGCACCACCAGCGTGTCCAGTAACAATCCGACCGCGATCGTCGTACCGATCTGGGCGATGCTGAGCACGCTGCTACTCAGCAGCGCCAGCATGGTCAGCCCGAAGATGACGCCGGCAATCGTGACCACCCCTCCGGTACCGCCAAACGCGCGGATGATGCCGGTCTTCAGGCCCGCCGCCGCTTCCTGTTTGATGCGCAACGCGAGCAGCAGGTTGTAATCCGCGCCGACGGCGATCAGCGCGATGAAGGCGATCGGCGCGACGGCCCAGTGCAAGTCATGATGAAGCAGGTGCTGCCAAATCAGCACGCTGGCACCGATGGCCGAAGCGTATGAAGTGACGACGGTCCCGACGACGACCAGTCCAGCGACGGGGCTGCGCAACATCGCGGTGACGATGAGGAAGATGAGGACCAGCGCGGCACCGACCAACAGCTCGGTGTCGCCGGCCACGAAGCGCTGTAGGTCGGCGGTCACCGGGCCCACTCCAGCCAGGTCGATCTCGGTCGGGGTGAGGGTGCCCTCCTTGGTGGCCTCGTCGATGGCGGCGCGCACCTGCCCCGCCCGTTTGGCACCGTCGGCGCCCCACTCCGACCCGTCGCCGTACACCAGCAGGTAAGCCGCACGCCCGTTTTCGGAGATGAGGTGGCTAAGCGCCGTGGTGTAGCGCGGGTCGGTCAACGCCCGCTGCGGCATGTAGAAGTCCCCTGCCGCGCTGCCCTGGAACTGCGTCGCGATCTCGTTCATGTAATCGGTCAACTGGCGCAGTTGCGGACCGAGCGTATCGGACAGACTCAGCAAGTCGCGGGTGGCCGAACGGGCTTGCCCCAGGGCGTCTTTCATCGACGCCACGCTCTGCGGCAGGGTGGCCATCGCGGCGGCGGCCGTGCTCGACCCGCTGGTGAGTTTCGCCGCGCCCGAGCCCAGCCGGGTAGACGTCTGCACCAGGCTATCGACGGGCTGGAGGACACGGTCCACCGTTGAGCAAATCGGATTGGTGGCGCAGTCGGGAGTGCGCTCGACGAAGTCCCGCAGCGGGTCAAGGTAACCCGATACCGTCGTGACATTGCTCTGCAGTCCGTCCATCCCGGCCCGCATGTCTTGCGCGGCGCCGGACATGTCGGCCAATCCGGCGCTGCCACCGCGCAATCCGTTGCCCAACCCGTCGACCGCGGCTTGGGTCCGCGCCAGCGCGCTGTCCAGCTCGGAAACCCGCTTGAGCCGCTGGGTCAGCGAATCCATGGTGTCACCGAACTGACGACCGAGCACACCGGCCTGATAGGTCAACGTCGCCTGTTCGGGCACCTTGCCGTCGGGACGGCTGGCGGACTGCACTGCACGCACACCCGGTACGGCCATGACGTGGCGGGTGATCCGTTCGATGGCGATCAGCCCGGCCGGGTTGCGCAGGTCGTGGTCGGCCTGGACGGCGATGACGTCGGGCAGCAGCGCGTTGGCCGCGAAATGCCGGTCGGCGCTGGCATAGCCACGGTTGGAGTCGGTGGCCGACGGCGTGGCCGCGGGTTCGTTGAAGCCGACCCGCATGCTCACCAACGGCAGCGCGACCAGCAGGGTCAACGCCAGCGCGGTGACCAGGATCGGGCCGGGCCAGCGGGCGACGGCCGTTCCGACCCGGCGCCAGCGCCGCGCGGTTTTCGACGGCCGCGGCTCGAGATACGCGCGCCGTATCGCCAGGCTCATCAGCGCGGGCGTCAAGGTCAGCGCCGCGACCATTGTCGCCAGAATGCCGATGGCGCAGGGCAATCCTGCGCTGCGGAAAGAGCCCACCTTCGCGAAGACCAGGCACGCCAGCGCCACCGACACGGTGAGCGCCGATCCGATCACCACGGGCGCGATGGACCGGTAGGCCTGCGTCAGCGCCTGGGCCGGAGCCACGCCGCGGCGCCGGCCTTCGTGGTAGCGGCCGACCAGGAAGATCGCATAGTCGGTTCCGGCTCCCAGCGTCATGGCCGCCATGAGCGCCACGGAAAACAGCGACACCTCAACCACATTGGATTGACCGAGCGCCGCGACGACGGCGCGGGCCAGCGCCAGGGCAAGTCCGACCGAGATCAGCGGGATCGCCGCCGCGACGGGTGATCGATAGACCACCAGCAGCAACAGCAGGATGAGGCCGATGGTGGCGGCGGTGATCCCGAGCATCTGCCGATCGATCGCGGAGAATTCGTCGACGATCGTGGCTCCGGGGCCCGTGACATGGACTGCCAGACCGGTAGGCGGTGACAGCTTATGGACGGTCCCGCGCACGGCGTTGATCGAATCGCGCGCCTGCGCGGTGCCGAGCATGCCGGCCAGCCGGACCATCACGCTGACGGCCTTGCCGTCCGAACTCTGCGCGCCCGCGGCCGTGGCCGGCTGCGACCACAGGTCTGTCACCGCATACACGTGGCGCTGATCCGAGCCCAACGCCGTCGTCAGCGCGTCGTAGAACTGGCGATCCTGCGGCGTCAGCCGCTGATCGCGTTCCAGCACAACGTAAACGAAGTTGTTGCTGGGCGTCTGGTTGAACAACTGTGCGGCCCGGGCGGCGGCCGTCGCGCTCGGCGCGCTGGGCGGCATGAAGGACCGGGCATGGGAGTCCACCACCCGCTCAAGTTGTGGCACCGCCACATTGGCGATTCCCGCCGCCAGCACCCAGAGGCCGACGATAAGGACCGCGTACCGGCTGGTCCATCGCGCAAGGCTGCCCATTCGGTCATGCAACGGTCTGCCGATCACCGTTGGGCCCGCCGAACAAGCCGACGGCCACGTGCTCACCGCGCGTAAGCGAGCGCACGCGCAGCGAGCGACGAGTGCCGATCTTCACCAACGCGTGCAGCCCGGCATGGGCGGCCTCGAGATCGGCACGCACCTGTTCGGCAGGCGCGCCCTCGTAGGCGGCCTGATCCAGCTTGGCCACCAGCATGGTGATCCAGCGTTGGCCGAGCGAGAGCATCAAGCCCTCCTGGTCGCCGAACAGCTCGGACACCTCGGATGAGTTGTCGATCAACGCAAGTGCCGCCTCGGGGTCCGTCTCGGCGGCGCGTATCACCTCGGCCATGAAGGCCATGCGGTCGTGCAGCAGTGTCCATGTCATGACTGAAACGCTAGGAAAGCAGCGGCCCGCGGCGCGTCGTGCCGAAGTGCAGTCTTTGTCTCCTACCACGGGCGGAGGCGGGTGCCGCCCGCAGGAGGATGTGACGAGGCAGCCGGCTCTTCTAGGATTGGACGATGTTGCATGCCGCAGCGGATCACTTGCGGGAACTGCTGCGCCGGCGAAGCGAGCTGATTCCCGTCGGTATCACCTGGGCGGCGCTGATCTCCGTCGATGTCGCCCTGGTGCTCGGCGGGGTGATCGGGACGCTGCAGCGGCCCGTCTCGGATCTGCCGGTGGCGCTGACGGCGTTCGCCCTGGCGCTGTCCCCCTCGTTCGCGTTCTTGATCTTCAACACGAAGATGACCCCGGGGCCGCTGTGGGCCACCTGGACGGCGTCCACCGCGCTGACGCTGTTTGGCACGTCCACGCCCATCCACGCCGATTTCGCCCCGGCGTTGCTGGTCCTGATGGTCTTGGTCGTCGCGACGTTGGCGTCGGTGCTGGGCGGGATCCTGGCGAGCCTCTCGGCGGCGGCGCTGTTGCTCACCGCATCCGCCCTGCATCGCCTCGACACGGTGGTGCTGTATCTGGGTTTCATAGCGGTGGGATGGCTGCTCGGTTACCTGATGCGAACCCAGCGGCTGCTGCTGGCGGAACAGATTGAGGCACAAGACATGTTGGCCGAGCACGCCGCCGCCGACGAACGCCGCCGCATCGCGCGCGAAGTGCACGATGTCATCGCCCACTCGCTGAGCATCACCCTGTTGCACGTGACGGGTGCGCGCCGCGCGCTGCAGCAGGATCGCGACGTCGATGACGCGGTCGAGGCCCTGGAGCAGGCCGAGCGGCTCGGCCGCCAGGCCATGGCCGACATCCGTCGTACCGTCGGGCTGCTCGACAACTGGCCGAGCAAGACCGCGCAGACCGCTCCAGAGCCCGGCATCGACGACATCGCGGTGCTGGTCGAAGGTTTTCAGCGGGCCGGTTTGACCGTCGCGCTGTGCGTCGAAGGGCCCACCGATCACGTGTCGGCCGCGGTCGGCCTCGCGCTGTACCGCATCACCCAGGAGTCGCTGGCCAATATCGCCAAGCACGCCCCAGAGTCGAAAGCCGGTGTGGTGTTGGATATTTCGGCGGTGTCGGCGAGGCTGGCCATCACCAATCTGCTTCCCGCGGCGGTGGCGGCCTCGCCGTCGGCCGAGGGACGCGGCTTGCGTGGTATGCGCCAGCGGGTGGAGCTGCTCGGCGGCGCGATCGACGTCGGCCCCACCCGCGACGGCTGGTCGGTGTGCGCGGAAATACCGCTGCACGAAGGCGATGTCGCCTGGCGCCCGTGGTGGTGCAAGGGATGATCCCAGACAATTCAGCGACGCCCGAGATCACCGTGCTGCTCGTCGACGACCAGGACCTGGTGCGGTCGGGCCTGCGCCGGATCCTGCGCCGCAAGGATGGTTTCGTCGTCGTCGCGGAATGTGCCGACGGTGACGAGGTGCCGGCCGCGGTGGCCGAGCACCGGCCCGACGTCGTCGTGATGGATCTGCGGATGCGCCGCGTCGACGGGATCGAGGCGACGCGCAGGCTGGGTGGCAGGCCGCCGGTGCTGGCCCTGACCACCTTCAACGAGGACGAGCTGCTGTCGGGAGCGCTGCGTGCCGGCGTGGCCGGCTTCGTGCTCAAGGACTCTTCGGCCGAGGAGTTGATCCGCGCGGTGCGGGCGGTCGCCAGGGGTGACAGCTATCTCGATCCCGCGGTCACCTCGCGCGTGCTCACCACGTACCGCAAGGCCGCACCCGGTCCCCGCGGCATCGCCATCGGCGAACTGACCACCCGCGAGCTCGACGTCCTGACATTGATCGGCCAAGGGTTGTCGAATACGGAGATCGCCGACAAACTGTGCATCTCCGGCGTCACCGTCAAGAGCCATGTCGGCCGCATCTTCGGGAAGCTCGATCTGCGCGACCGGGCCGCCGCGATCGTCTACGCCTACGACAACGGCATCGTCGTGCCGCGCTGAAGACCTAGTAAGGCGCCGACTGTTCCGCCAGGTTCAACAGCACGTAGGCCATGCACATCAGGAAGTTCAGCACCACCACGATCAGACCCGCGAACATCAACGAACGGGCGCCGCGCTTCTTGAGCCGCTTGTAGCGCGCGGCGCGAGATTCGCGGTCGAGCTGCATCGCGATCAACGCGAAGTTCACGTTGAGCAGTTCGTGCGCGGCCAGCGGCGCGCCCGCTAACATTTCTCGCAGCCGCTCCGGTGCCGTTCGAACGCCCACCCGTTCGAAACTCTGGCACAGACGTCGCGTCCGCCGCCGGCGGAGCGTGTGATACGGCAGCCGAAGGTGCCGCGCAAGTTGCCCTCGATTGCCCCCCCAGGGGTAAGACGGGGTCATCACAAGCGGGATTCTAAATCGCTGGACGCCACTTTCGCGCCGTGAACGCGAATTATGTTGCGAGATATCACTTCGGCGTTCCGACGCTCATTTGCTGGGACGCGGGAGCGCCCGGCGCAGAATCAATGCGCTACTAGTGGTGTCGATGCGCGAGATACGAGGTTTCCACGATGTTTGCGGCCGGTAGAGCAGGGCGAGGGTGACCCGTTGAGCAGATCGGGCGGTCGGGTTTGTCGGTGGTGGCTGCGATGATGGCGCCATGTCTCCGACCGCGATTGCAGCCAGCGTCGAAGTGCGCCCCAAGGATCGTCTCGAGGTGCTGTTCGAGGAGATGGCGGAGTTAACCGGTCAGCGCAACGCGATCGATGGGCGCATGGTCGAGATCGTCGCCGAGATCGATCGCGACGGGCTCTGCGGGATCACGGGCGCACGCTCGGTTGCGGCGTTGGTGGCCTGGAAGCTCGGGGCGTCCTCGACGAACGCGCACACGATGGCTACCGTCGCGCGCCGGTTCGAGGAGTTTCCCCGCTGCACGCAGGGCATGCGGGAGGGCCGGTTGTCGCTGGATCAGGTCGGGGTCATCGCGGCGCGCGCCGGCGAGGGCTCCGATGGGCACTATGCGGCGCTGGCCCAGGTCGCCACGGTCAACCAGCTGCGTACCGTGGTCAAGTTGGAACCGCGGCCCGAGCCCGATCCTGGGCCGCAACCAGAGCGATCGATCACCAAAGCCGCCAACGAGGAGTTCACCTGTTGGCGGATCAAACTTCCACACCTGGATGCGGCGAAATTCGACGCGGCGCTGGCGTCTCATCGGGATGCGCTGATCGCTCAGTGGAAGCGCGAGCACGGCGAGGGCGTCAGCGATCAGGCGCCGCCGCTGCCAGGCACCGCCGACGCGTTCATGCGCCTGGTCGAGACGGGTTGGGACGTCGAGGCGGCGCGGCGTCCCCATGGGCAACACACCACCGTGGTGGTGCATGTCGACGTGGAAAAGCCCGCCGCGGCGCTGCATCTGGGTCCGCTGCTGTCCGAGGCCGAACGCCGCTACCTGAGCTGTGATGCCACCTGTGAAGCCTGGTTTCACCGCGACGGCGAAGTCATCGGCGCCGGCCGTGCGACGCGGGTGATCAGTCGGCGGCTGCGCCGCGCGCTGGAGCATCGCGACCGGATGTGCGCGGTGCCAGGCTGCGGGGCCACCCGTGGTCTGCACGCCCATCACCTCCGGCACTGGGAAGACGGCGGCCCCACCGAACTGGCCAACCTGGTGTTGCTATGCCCGTACCACCACCGGCTGCACCACCGCGGCGTCATCACCATCACCGGA
>JAYZBN010000002.1:0-50006 GCA_036338755.1 Actinomycetota bacterium
GGCGACGCCCTCGACATGGAAGCTCACCGCTTCCGCACCATCTACAACACCGTCCGACCACACCAAGCCCTCAACGATCGAACCCCACGTCAGGCCTACCTAAAAACCGCACAAACCCTGCCAAATTCTTGACTCAAGACACATCGAGTGCGGCGCGCATCGCTTCCTACGGGAGACCCTCGTTAATCGTTGAGGATCTCGGCGATTCCCTCTCGGTAGGTCGTGATTGTGAAGTCGGAAAATCGGCGGGCGAATTTGGCGGAGTCGAAGATGTTGTCGTCGCGGTAGCGGGCCAGCAGCTCGGAGGCTTCCTTGACTGCGGGGTTGAACCATCCGCCGACCTTGAATGCGAATTCTGGGACCGTCGTGTAGCGGATGTCGCGCGCGGTGACGTTCGAGGCGATGTCGATCATTTGCGCGTAGGTGAGTCGTTTGGGATCGGTTGGTAGGTGCCAGGTTTGGCCGTAGGCGTCGGGGGTGTTGCCGATCAGTGCCATCCCGCGGCTGGCGTCGGGGGTCCAGATCAGAGTTCGTTTTGTGTGCGCGGTGATCGGGATCATCGGTCGCTTGCCCTGTTTGATGCGGTCGAAGACGGCGGAGTTGGACAGGCTCTTGGTCTTGCCGGGCCCGTAAAATTCGGGTGCTCGGCAGATGACGGCTTCGACTGACCCAGAGTCCATTTCTTTGAGCAGCATGTTCGCAATTTGGGCTCGCACCGCCGCCTTGCGGCCTACTGGCTGGAACGGGGTGTCTTCGTCCTGGGGCGTCGAGGTCCGCGGGTACATGTAGGTGTTGTCGAAGAAGACCAGTTTGGTGCCGTGTTTCTGGCAGGCGGCAATGGTGTTGGCCATCATGACCGGGAATTGTTGCTCCCACAGCGTTGAGTCCATGGGCAGTCCCACTGTCAGGTAGGCGATGTCGCTGCCGGCGAGGGCGTCGGCGGTGGCGTCGGCGTCCATGAGGTTGGCCGGCAACAGCTGATCGGTGTCATGGATCTTGGCGGGTTTGCGGCTGACCAGTCGGATGTTTTCGGTGAAGTTGTCGTGGAGGTAGCGGGTGAGCTGCTCGGCGATCTGGCCGTTGGCTCCCAGGACGGTCTGCATTGCGTTTCCTAGTGGTTCGGGCTCACGCCGGGAACGAGACGGGTACGGGAATGTGCAGGGCGTTCTGACATTCCGTGAAGACGTCCAAGCGCAGCGCCTTGATCGGCTTGAGCGAGCGGACGTCGTCGGTCAGCCGTCCGCAGCCCAGCTCCAGGTCTTTCGGCAGCAGCTTCCCGCCGACGGCCAGGGTGTTGGTCTGGCTCAGTGTGGCGTGCCAGCCCCCATTGAGTTGGGTGTACGAGATCAGTGTCGAGACCTGGGTGCCGCTGGGGACCCGCTTTTGCGCCGGGGTGGCGACGTCGATCGCGATGTCGGTGCCGCCGTCGTCGTTGGCCACCCGCGCCGTGGTCCGTCGCTCGTCGATGTCGACATCGATCTCGGTGACCCACTTCGGAAAGCCATAGCCGTCGTGACCGCGGACCTGCGCGATCTCGGTGTTTACCGGCAGCGACAGGACGTAGGCGTGCATCGAGTCGTTGGCCAGCGAGGAGAGGAGGTCGGCGGCCGGGAGCTTGCCGTGGTGCGCGGGTCGGACGGCGATGCCGACGGTGGCCTCGGTGTAGAAATCGATGTCGCACACGTCGTATCGGAAGAACACCACCGAAAACAGCCCGATCCCGGGAGCGATCTGCAGAGGATCCAACTCGCTGGGCAGTCGGGATCGCAGCGCCGTCGTCGGAGCGAGGTAGGTGATCTGCGCCTTCGACATCGCATAGTAGAAATTCGGCGTCCGAGTCGGACCAATCACCGACTGAACCTGGGTCTTGGGCAGCGCCCGGAAGAAGTCAACGCTGCGCACGCGCGGGTCCGCGGCGACAGCATCCAGGCTGGTGACCATCCGGTAGCGGTCATACAGCCCGCCCTTCGGGACGGCGATCGTGCGGCCACCTAGTTCGATCTCGACCACGTCCGCGACCATGCCCTCGCTCGGGACCATCTTTGACGTCACCGCCTCTCTTGATGTGTGCATTGCTTACATTGCACGATAGAATCCAATGTGAGCGGAGTCAACATCGGCGCGACGACGGGCAGCGCGCTTCCGGGAGGGGGCGAGCGCCCCCACCGGCGTGTCCGCCGATTGACCAGGAATCTGCGTTTGATGATTGAGCCCAGAGCCACCAGGAGGACCACGCGGCCATGACTGCCACGACGAAGAGCAGTTATCACCACGGCGACTTGCGTGCCGCGCTGCTGACGACGGCCATGGGCATGCTGGAACGGGGCGAGTCGTTCTCCATTCGCGCCGTGGCGCGCGAGGCCGGTGTTTCGCCCACCGCTCCCTACCGGCACTTTCCCGACCGTGAGTCCTTGGAATCTGCACTAGCGGCTCAAGGGCTACGCGATTTGAAGGCCGCTTTGACTCGGGATCGCGAATTGCCCTGCAATGTCGAAGGTTTGGCCGAACTCGGTGTCGCCTACGTCGAGTTCGCGCTGCGCCGACCCGCGCTGTTCCGGCTGATGTTCGGCAACGAGTGCGACGACGAGAACGACGAACGCGTGCGAGCGGCCGCCGAGGTGCACGAACTTCTGGCAACTGCGATCACGCGCGTCTTCCCCGACTCCGACCCCATCGACCTCGCCCTGGGGGGCTGGGGACTGGTCCACGGCCTGGCCTGCCTATACCTGGACCGCAAGCTCACCGCGTCGTCGATCCACGAGGTCGCCGCCCAGGTTCGCGCGTCCTTCATCGCCGTGCTCGCCGCCCAAACCCGTTGACCGATTCATCAAACACACGAAAGCAGGCCGTCGATGACAAAACGCATCCTCAACGTGGTCACCAACGTTGCCCACTACGACGACCCCGAGCACCCGACCGGCCTATGGCTATCCGAGCTCACCCACGCGTGGCACATCTTCGACGCGCACGGCTTCGAGCAGACCCTCGTCAGCCCCGCCGGCGGCAAGGTGCCGCTGGAGCCCAGAGCGCTGAAGTTCCCCAATTACGACAAGACCGCCAAGGCCTGGCGCGCCGACCCGGCCAAGATGGCCCTTCTGAACAACACCCGCAGTCCTGACGAAATCGACTCAGCCGACTACGACGCGATCTACTTCACCGGCGGCCACGCCGTCATGTACGACTTCCCCGACAGCGATGGGCTGCAACGCATCACCCGTGAGATCTACGAACGCGGCGACATCGTCTCCTCGGTGTGCCACGGCTACTGCGGACTTCTCAACACCAAGCTTTCCGACGGCTCTTACCTCATCGCCGGCAAGAAGATGACGGGCTTCGCTTGGCGAGAAGAGGTGTTCGCCCGGGTCGACAAGCTCGTGCCCTACAACGCTGAGCAACGTGCCAAAGATCGTGGCGCGCTCTACGAAAAGGCCAAACTTCCCTTCATTTCCTACGCCGTGGTAGACGGTAACCTCGTCACCGGACAGAATCCAGGCTCGGCCAAGGAGACAGCCAAGAAGGTCGCTTCGCTTCTCCACTAGGTTCCGGTCAGTAGGCGACCTGCCAGTGCTTGATGCCGTTGATGAAGGATGACCGCAGCCGCTCGGGGTCACCGGCCGAGCGCAGATCGGGCATGTGGTCGGCGATCGCGTTGAACATCAAATCGATCGTCATGCGGGCCAGATTCGCGCCGATGCAGTAATGCGCTCCGGTGCCGCCGAATCCGACATGCGGATTGGGGCTGCGCAGGATGTCGAACGTGAACGGGGCGTCGAAGACCTCTTCGTCGAAGTTCGCCGAGCGGTAGAACAGCACCACCCGCTGGCCCTTCTTGACGCGCACGCCGCCGAGTTCGGTGTCCGCCAGCGCGGTGCGCTGAAACGCCGTGATCGGGGTGGCCCACCGGATGATCTCGTCGGCAGCGGTTTTCGGTCGCTGGGCCTTGAACAACTCCCACTGGTCCGGGTGGTCGGTGAAGGCCATCATCCCCTGTGTGATCGAGTTGCGGGTCGTCTCGTTGCCGGCAACGGCGAGCGTGACGACGAACATGCCGAATTCGGCGTCGGAGAGCCGCTGCTCCTCGGAATCGGCCTCGATCAGCGTGGTGACAATGTCGTCACCCGGATTATCGGCCTTATGCGCCGCCAATTGCATGGCGTACCACATCAATTCGCCCGCCGAGGTCAGCGCGTCCTGGTCGGCGAACTCCGGGTCGTCGCTGCCGATCATGTTGTTGGTCCAGTCGAACAGCTTGTCGTAGTCGTCCGCCGGCACCCCGAGCAGGCCCGAAATAGCTTGCAGCGGAAGCTCACACGCCACCTCACGGACGAAGTCGCCCGAGCCCTGCGCGGCGGCTTCGGCGGTGATGCGTCGCGCGCGTTCGGTGAGTTCGGCGCGTAACCGCTCGACCGCGCGCGGCGTGAAGCCACGCGAGACGATCTTGCGCAGCCGACTGTGCTCGGGGTCGTCCATCATGATCATCGACGCCCGCCCCGCCTCGATCTGCCCCTGCGCCAGGTCTTGCCGATAGCGCGGCACGATCGACTTGGTTGCCGACGAGAAAACGTCGCTGCGCAGCGACACCTCGCGGATGTCGCGGTGCTTGGTCACCACCCAATAGCCGCCGTCGCCGAAGCCCCCTTGATCGAGGGGCTGCTCGTTCCACCAGATGGGCTCTGTGGCACGCAGTTCGGCGAATTCCCGCACGGGCAGCCGGTGCGCGTAGATTTCGGGGTCGGTGAAATCGAAGCCCGGCGGGAGGTCCGGTGTCGCCATGGGTTTGCTCCTCACGCGATCGCTAAAAGACGTCAACAGTCGACAACATGGAGATAACTCGGGGACGACTTGAGTTCCTGTGGGGCAAGGATTTCCACGATGACCGGGTAATTGCCATGGCTGCCGGCGGCCAACTCGTTCTCGGCGGTTCCATGAATGACGTGCAAACCAGGACCGTCGACATGTGTCCGCACAGGGCTGGTGTAGGTCGTGACAACCAATGCCCGGCTCTCGAACTCGCCGGCGGAACCCTTGGTCGTGATCGATGCGGTGTAGCGCGCGCGGACCACACAACCGCTGTACTGGTTGCCATCCCACGACACCGTCACGTTTGTCACCCGGAACTCTCCAATCCGGATGACCATCTGCGGAATCGCGATGAGGGCGATACCGAACGCCGCGAGCACGCTCTGCCGACGCCAACTGTTGATCAACGGCAATTCGGCGCCAAGCGCTTTCACGCCGCCCCCCACGATTGCAGCGAGGATGCAGACGACACCGAGAAGCACCAATGGCGACTTCAGATCCCACATAGCAGTCCTCACCGCTCGACCCGCAATACATGCTAAGCGGGCCACGGCTGTTCTTCGCGGCTTCGGGGAAAGGCGCAGCGGTGCACGTCAGCGCGTAGTCGGGTCAGCTCGCAGTTGCCGCGGGTACTTTCGCGCCTTCGCGCCCACCGAGATTGGTGGCCGCGGTGATGACGGCGCGTTCGATCTGGCGCAGGGCGTGCACCGCGGTGAGGAAGCGCCGGGTGTCGGGGCTGGTGCCGCCGCGACCGTCGCCGTCCTGTTGTCGCGCCACCGCTTCGGCGGCGTCGAGCTCGTCTGTCGCCGAGACCAGGGTCGGGGCGTGGCCGCCCTCGATGGCTTCCTGCAGGGCGTCGATGTTTCGTCGTGTCTGGGCCGCGGCCACCGAAAAGGCCTGCGCCAGTTCCGAAACCAGCGATGCTGACCGCACCGGATCCCGATACTGCTCGGCGCTGCGCGCCAGGCTCCGGCCGTAGCGGTCGCAGGCGGCGAAGATCCGCAGGGCGCGCCGGATGCTGCGCCGGCCGGCGAGTCCGGCGACGCCGGCCAGCAACGGCTTGGCGGTGACCCGCAACTGCTGCAAATCGCGGTCGAGCTGGCGCGCCTGTTCCGACGGGATGGCGCTGTCCTGGATACCGAACATCGTCGCGACCGAGACCTCGATCAGCACGGACAGGCTCGTCAAGAAGGCGCGAGCGTCGCCGCGGATCGCCGTTCTGGTGTTGGTCGGCAGGACCACGACCGCGACGGTCACTCCGATGACGGCACCGATCGCGGTCTCTTCGATCCGAAGCATCAGCACGCCGAACGAGAACTGGCCGAGCAGGCCGTACAGCAGCGCCAGCATCGTGGTGATCCAGAAGGTCATCATGCTGTAGGTGACCGTCATGAAGTAGAAGGCGCAGAACAAGCACACGAAGATGCCCGCCAGCGCGGCATTCTTGTGGCCGGTGAGCAGCGTGGCCACCAGCACGCCGCAGGGCACGCCGAGCAGCGTCCCGACCAGGCGTTGCCAGCCCTTGGTCAAGGTTTCGCCCCAGGAGTTGGTGCCGGCGAAGATGACGAACGCGGCGATCACCGCCCAGTACCAGCGCGCCGGCGAGACCAGCTCGCCGACGACGATGGCCAAGGACGCGGCGACGGAGACCTGGATGGCCTGCCGGGTGGTCGGGCGCAGCCCGGGGCCCGGGGCTTCCTTCTCGGAGACAGCGCCCTCGGGCACCGGGAGTCGCTGCCCGTCGGCATCGTCGAGGGGGCGCCCGGCGGCAACCCGGTCGACGATCGCCCGCACGTCCGAGGTCGCCGATGCGGCGTTGATGATCGCCAGGGCGAGGCGGCGGACGGCGGCGCCGCCCGCGTCGTCGGCTCCGGGCTCGCATTGCTCGTCGAGCAAGCGCTGCGCCTGGTCGGCGGCGCGGCGCAGCCCGTCGGGCTCCGGCAGCCGGATGGCTCGCGACAGTTGGGTGAGCGCGCCGACGAGCGCGGCCCGGGTGGGCGAGGGCATGGCAGCGGGATCCTCGCAAGCGAGGATGGCCGCCCGGCGACCGGCGGTGGCGACCCATTCGATGGCCAGCTCCGCGTCCAGCAGCCACGGGACCAGTTCCTCGGCGGTGACGCCGGGCCACACGGTGCCGGGGTCGGCCTTGTCCTCGATCTGGCTCTGCACCATCAGGGCGGTCTCGTTGAGCCGGACGGTGCGGGCCCGCATGCGGCGGCGCCGTCGTTCATCGAGGCGTCCGGTCCGCACCGCTTCGGCGGTCGTGTCGAGGACGATCGCCATCCGCGCCCGCAGCGCCCGAATCGTGGCCCGCAGCACCCGCTCTGGCCGATCGGGCAGCACGTAGGCGCTCATCACGTACGTGCACACGGTGCCCACCGCGACCGCCCCGATCATCCAGGGCAGCTCCGCGAGGCGGGCGTGCAGATACAGCGTGAAGAAGTAGGACATGAACGCGACCATGCCCAGCGCCCTGCCCCGCGCGCCGAAGCGCCGGATGTAGGCCGCGGCGAACACGACGATCACAAAGACGATGTCGCTGACCACCGTGTGCGGCGCCAGCACCGCCGCGGCGGTGATGGACACCGCGGCGGGCAGCGGCAGCAGCGCCATGGTGACCCGCTGGCGGCGCGGGTCGGGCTCGTTGACCGAGCGCGACGCGACCATGGTGATGACGACGCCCAACAGGGCGACGGTCAGCGGTTGTCCCGTCGCCCTGGTCAGGATGAACAGCGCCAGCAGTGAACATCCAAGCGCGGCCGTGGTCCGAGTCGCCATCCGCAGCCGAAGCAAGCCAGGATCCGAGCCGATCACCCAGTTGCGGGCGCGTTCGTAGAGAACAGTTATCGACGGACCACCTCTCTTGCGCTAACCCAACATGCTTACCCGAAAATCGGCACAAGCTAGTCTTCGACATCGTGACTCCGCCGACGCGCGCGAAGCTGGCTGACGGTCGTGACCTGCTGTTCTTCGCGCTGCCCGGGCATCGCCCGGCGCCGGTGGAAGATCGCAGGCCGCTGCCGGCGCGGGATCCCGCCGCGCAGTCGCAGTTGCGGTTCGACCGATCCACCGGGCAATGGGTGATCATCGCGGCGCTGCGCCAGGACCGCACCTACAAGCCACCACCGCAGGCATGCCCGCTGTGTCCGGGCCCGACCGGGCTGACCAGTGAGGTACCCGCCCCGGATTACGACGTAGTCGTGTTCGAGAACAGATTCCCGAGTCTGTCCGGCGCGCTGCCGGCACCACCCGCCTCGGCACCCGTTGCGGGCGACGACGGCTTCGTCACCGCGCCCGGGCATGGCCGCTGCGAAGTGATCTGTTTCTCCGCCGACCACAACGGGTCCGTCGCCCAGCTGGAGCCCGCGCACGCGCGGCTGGTGGTCGAGGCGTGGCGGCATCGCACGGCCGACCTGATGGCCATGCCGGGTGTCGAGCAGGTGTTCTGTTTCGAGAACCGGGGCGAGGAAATCGGGGTGACGCTGACCCATCCACACGGTCAGATCTACGGCTATCCGTACCTGACGCCGCGCACCTCCACGATGCTGGAGCAGGCGCGCCGGCATCGGAAACGGCACGGTACCAACCTCTTCGGTGATCTGCTGGCGAGTGAGGTCGCCGACGGCAGCCGCATCATCGCCCACGACGAACTGTTCACCGCGTTCGTGCCGTTCGCGGCGCGCTGGCCGGTCGAGGTGCACATCTACCCGAACAGGTTCGTGCGCAACCTGACCGAACTCAGCCAGGCCGAAGTGGACGCTTTCGTGGCCGTCTACCTCGACGTGCTCGGGCGCTTCGACCGGATGTATTCCGCACCGCTGCCCTACATTTCGGCGCTGCACCAATACGCCGACACCGCCGCGTTAGCCGAGGGCTACTTCCACGTCGAATTGATGTCCATCCGGCGCAGCGCCACCAAGCTCAAATACCTGGCGGCCTCCGAATCGGCGATGGACGCCTTCATCGGTGACGTCACGCCGGAGATCGTGGCCCAGCGGCTGCGGGACCTCGCGCAATGACCATGACGATCCGTTACGCCGCGCCGGGGCGGATCAATCTGATCGGCGAACACACCGACTACAACCTGGGTTTCGCGCTGCCCATCGCGCTACCGCAGCGGACCGTCGCGACGTTCACCCCCGCCGACGACGATGCGATCACCGTTGTCAGCGACCGCGCGGACGGACCGGTGCGCGTTCGGATCGGTACCGCTCCGGGCGAGGTGGCCGGCTGGGCCGCCTACGTGGCCGGCGTGGTTTGGGCGTTGCGCCAGGGTGGTCATCCGGTACCCGGCGGCACGATGTCGATCACCAGCGAGGTGGAAATGGGATCGGGCCTGTCATCCTCGGCGGCGCTGGAGTGCGCGGCGCTGGGCGCGATCGCGTCGGCCGCCGGTCTCCGCATCGACGCGGCAGAGCAGGCCCGGCTGGCTCAGCGCGCGGAGAACGAATACGTAGGCGCGCCAACGGGTCTGCTCGATCAGCTGGCCGCGCTGTTCGGCCGGGACGCGACGGCAGTGCTGATCGACTTCGCCGACCTCACGGTCACGCCGGTCGTTTTCGACCCGGATTCGGCGGGTGTCGTGCTGCTGCTGATCGACTCCCGCGAGCGCCACACCCACGCCGGCGGCGACTACGCGGCACGGCGCGCGTCGTGCGAGCGGGCGGCCGCCGACCTGTCGGCATCGTCGCTGCGTGAGCTGCAGGACACCGCGGGCGGGCAGGGCCTCGCCGCCTTGGCCGGCGTGCGTGATCCCGTCGACGCCCGCCGTGCCCGCCACGTGCTCACCGAAAACCATCGGGTGATCGATTGCGTTGCGGCGCTGCGTGACTCGGACTATCCCGAAGCCGGACGAATCTTCACCGCCTCGCACGCCTCCATGCGCGACGACTTCGAGATCACCACCGAACGCATCGACCTGATCGCCGACACCGCCGTGCGCGCGGGCGCGCTGGGCGCGCGGATGACCGGCGGCGGCTTCGGCGGCTGTGTGATCGCCCTGGTGCCGCTGGACCGCGCGGACACGGTCGGCGAGGCGGTGCGGCGCGCCGCGGCCGGCGCCGGCTTCGAGCAACCCGTCGTCACCCGAACCCGCGCGGCCGCGGGCGCGGGACCTGCGTGAGCCGGTCTAGCCGGCGGTAATGGTGGTCTGGTCGTCGATGATGTTGGTCGCGTCCATCAACGGCCCTTGATCGGCCTCCAGACCATCGGCGTTGAGCTGCAACACGTAGACCGCGCCTTGGCTGGGAATTATCACCGTTTTCTGTGCGATCGCGCGGGTCTGACCGCCGCGCTGGTACGTGCCGCCGATCTGCCACGCCTGGTAGCCGCCGAGCGTGGACGCCGAGCCGTCGCCCTGGCCCTGGTACCCGGGCAGATTCTGCACTTCGCCCGGCGCGTACTGGATGAGCTTGGCCGGGTCGACGTTGCCGCTGAGCCTGGAGAACAGCGCCGAGACGGTGGGCGGATCCGAGGGATTGGACGGCTGAAGTTGCACGATTCCTCCGTAGGAGGTGCCGGAGTTCTGGTTCAGCTGCCAGCCCGCGGGCACCGGCAAGTCGACGTTCGGGCCGGGATCGCCGTGGTGCACCGGTGTCTCGGCGATGTTGTTGTCCTTCACGTAGTCGGCGATCGTGTACTTGGCTTTGGCCGCCGGTGCCGCGCTCGTTGTCGACGACGTTGACGAGGCCGTCGACGTCGTCGTCGAAGTGGTCGTCGACGTTTTGTCACCCGATTTGTTGTCGCTTCCGCAACCCACGAGCGCCAAACTCAGCGCCACAGAAATGGTTGCTAGCGTCAAATGTTTCATCGATCCAATCTCCCGAAAATTGGGCCGGTACCAGCGCCAGCCATGGTGGGATGACAGTAACCGAAATATCTCGCCGGTTTGCCAAAATCTTTTCCGGCGTTATGCCGCGGCGCCGCCGAACGCCGACTGCGATCAAATTCGTCGGCCAAAACCGCTCGCGGTGTTGCGGCCGAATCCGAGGACCGGATCCTCAGACCATGTCGTTGGCGGTCAGCCACCGCATCACCGGCCAGCCGACGAACACCGGTAGCCAGCAGGTCAGCACCCGGTACAGCAGGACCGACGGCACGCCGACGGCCGCCGGCACACCGAACGCGGCCAGGCCACCGATCAGCGCCGCTTCGACCGCTCCGACGCCGCCGGGCGTGGGCGCGGCAGACGCCAGCGTCCCGCCGACCATGGTGACGACGGTGACGGCAACGAAAGTCGTTCCGCCACCGAAGGCTTCGACGCTCGCCCATAGCGCCAGCGCAGCGCCCAGGGTGGTGCCCGCACAACCCAGCAGGATCAGGGCCAGCCGCCGCGGTTCGCGCGCGAGCTTGACCAGATCGGTCACCACCTCGTTCAGTTTGGGGCGCACCTCGGCCGCCAGCCACTTGCGTAGCGTGGGCACGAAGAGGAACGCGCCGACGATGCCCAGCGCGACCCCCGCGATCAGGTACAACAGCGTCGCGCTCGGGACGAAATGGCGCAGGTTCATCGAGGCGCCGGCCGCGGCGCTGAACAAGACCAGCAGCGCGAGGTGCGCGATCACCTGAACCGACTGCTGCAGGGCCACGGCGGCGGTGGCTCGCATCGCCGACAAGCCGCTCTTCTGCAAGAACCGCGTGCTCAGTGCCAGCCCGCCGACCCCCGCCGGCGTGGTGGTTGCGGCAAAAGTGTTGGCCACCTGTGCGATTGACAGTGTCCAGAAGTTCACCATGCCGTCGGCACAGGCCCACAATGCGGCGGCCGCGCCTACGTAGGTCAGCGCCGACACCAGCAGGCCCAGCAGCGCCCACGACCAGTTCGCCGTCCGCAGTTGGGAGAAGAACGTCGGTGCCGTGCTGATGAAGGGGTAGGCGACATAGACCAGCGCGCCGAAGAGCACCAGCTGCACGATCTGGCTGCGGGTGAATCTGGTGATGGTCGCAGGCTTGATCTGGTCGGCGCCGGTTTGGCGCTTGACCTCGGCACGCGCGCCGGAGATGACGGCACCCGCGTCCGGCACCGACCGCCGAATGTATCGCGGCACAGCGACTTTCGTGAGCCGGCGGGAAGCGCTGAGGATGGTGTCCTTGCCGAACACCTCGATCGCCGCGCTCACCGCGGATTTCGGCTCGTAGAGCGCCGAGGCGGTCACCAGCAGCTGCGCGATGTCGGATTGGAGCTGGGCGTCGGTGGCTCCGTACTCGGCGTTGCCGAACCCACCGAACATCACGGTGTCGTCCTCCACCGTGATGTGGTGGCTGCGCAGGTCGCCGTGGGCGATCCGGTGGTCGTTGAGGGCTCGCAGCGATTCCCACAGCCGGGCAACGGGAGTCGTCTTCGCGCATTCGTCGATGGGCGTCCCGGCGGGGGGCCGGTGCGAGTACAGCATCCAGCCCCGGTCCAGCGGGGCGACGGCGATCGTCGCCGTATTGGCCAGGCCCGCCTCACCGATCGCGATCGCCATCAGTGCGCGGTGCTCCACGGCCCGGCGCATGGAGGTCACCAGGGGTGCGGTTTCGGCGTCGCGCAGCTTCAGCTTCTCCCAAAGCTGGCGCAGCGCTCCGCCGCTGCGTTGGTGCGGGCCGTACAACTCGATCAGCGCCGTCTCGCCGAGATGTTCGCCGTCGGCCGAAAGAATCAGCGGGCCGCGGCCGGCCGGCCGGACCACGGTCAGCCGGGACACGGCGAAGCCGCCCTTGGCCAGCGCCCGCACCGTGGCCTCCAGCGGCACCTCGAGCGCGGGAGTGCCGACCACGAGGACCACCAGCGCGCCGACGATCCACCCCACCGCCAGGCCCACCAACGAGCGCGCCGGGACGATGGCACTGATCACCAGATGGATGGGTACGAAGGCCAGCAGCAGCGCCCACCACCAGTGCCGCCAGCGCGCCGGCAGCCACGGGCCCGAGACCGTCAGCACCGCCGCCAGCATCCCGATCCAGCGCGGGTCGTCGAGGAATTGCGCCGGGACCGTGCTGAGCCGATCGTGAACGTCGAAGTGCCATCGTGGTGACGCGATGCCGCTGGCGCTGATCGACAGCAAAAGGATCGCGCCGAAGCCCGCCGCGGCATACGCGCCCAGCAGTTTCCACTGCCCGGCGACGATCAGGCCGATGAGGATCACGAATGGCAAAGCCACGATCGCGAACCCGTACACCAGGTAGACCACGTCGGATTGCGTCGGTGACAAGACGCCGACGATCTGCGAAACGGACTTCTCCAGCGCGATCCATTGCGGGCGGGTGATCAGCGAACCCGTGATCACCAGCGCCAGGAACAGCGAGGCCAGCATCAGCCGCAGGATGTCATTGGTCCGCCGGGTCAGCGGGTGCAGCAAGTTGCCGGAAACAACGATGTCGCGCCCGTCAACTCGCATGTAGCAACGATCCTTCGGGTTCGCGCGCTGGCGCCTTGCCTTCGGCCTGCCAAGTGGCCCGCCGACAAGTTAACTCAATACCGGGTTCGTTGACAGCTTCCACTCATCCGGCGCGCGTAGGGTCGGGTACGTAGGCGTGCTAGCGAATCAAGGGGGCAGCGGCGTGGCCAGGACGGATGATGACACGGCACGGCCGGCCCGGGACGGTCGCATCGGCGCCGGAGCTGATGGGCGGATACGGGCGCAACGGGCCGGAAAGGGCGAGTGACGTCAGAAATGAGCCGAGCCAGAACCGACAACGACAGCTGGGAGATCACCGAAAGCGTGGGGGCTACCGCGCTGGGTGTGGCCTCGGCCCGCGCGGCGGAGACCCGCAACGAAAACCCATTGATCACAGACCCATTCGCTCAGGTGTTCCTCGACGCCGCGGGCGACGGCGTGTGGAACTGGCACTCCGCGGGTCAGCTGCCGGACGAGGTCATCGAAGCCGAACCGACGTTGCCGTTGCAGATGCAGTCGATGGTCGGCTACATGGCTTCGCGCACTGCGTTTTTCGACAAGTTCTTTCTCGATGCCACCGGCGCGGGCATCCGCCAGGCGGTGATCCTGGCGGCCGGCCTGGACGCGCGGTCATGGCGGCTGGATTGGCCGGCGGGGACGACGGTCTACGAGCTCGACCAGACTCGGGTGCTGGACTTCAAGGCGGCCACGCTGGCCGAGCATGGGGCACAGCCCGCCTGCAACCGCATCGCGGTGCCGGTGGACCTGCGCCACGATTGGCCGGCCGCGTTGCGGCAGGCGGGGTTTGACGCTGAAGCGCCCAGCGTCTGGTCGGCCGAGGGGCTGATGCCCTATCTGCCCGCCGCCGCCCAGGAGCTGCTGTTCGACCGCATTCAGGGGCTGACCGTTCCCGGCAGCCGGGTCGCGGTGGAGGCGCTGGGCCCGAAATTCCTCGACCCGCAGGCCCGCGCCAAGCGCCGCGAACGGATGGACCGGATCCGCGGGCTGATGGCCGGCGTCGATCCGGACCGAGAGCTGCCGCGGACCGACGAGCTCTGGTATTTCGAGGAGCGCGAGGACGTCGGCGAGTGGTTCGGCCGCCACGGCTGGCACGTGACGGTGACACCGGCCGACGACTTGATGGCCGGCTACGGGCGCGCGGCGCCCGAGGAAGTCCGGGACTACGTGCCCAGCAATCTGTTTGTGGCGGCGCAGCGGACGCAACGGTAGCCGCCCGGAAAGATTTGCGACACGCCGGTGGTCTGACCACCTGACTGGCTTTCGGCCAGCCACACTGGCCGCATGGCGCTGCAGCCGGTGATTCGCCGATCTGTGCCCGAAGCGGTTTTCGACCAGATCGCGACCGATGTGCTCAGCGGCGAGATGCGCCCGGGTGCGGCGCTGCCCAGCGAGCGCCGGCTGGCGGAGGTCCTCGGGGTATCGCGGCCCGCTGTCCGCGAGGCGCTCAAGCGGCTCTCGGCGGCCAGCCTGGTCGAGGTGCGCCAGGGCGGCGTCACCACCGTGCGCGATTTTCGGCGGCACGCCGGCCTGGACCTGCTGCCCCAGTTGTTGTTTCGCGATGACGAACTCGACACGGGCGTTTTCCGCAGCATCCTCGAGGCCCGGTTGCGTATCGGGCCGAAGGTCGCAGAACTGGCGGCCGAACAACACGGACCCGAATTGGCGGCACTGCTGCAAGATTCGCTGCGCAGCCTCGAGGCCTCGGCCGGCACGCTCGAGTGGCACCGCGACACCCTCGCATTCTGGGATCACATGATCGACAGCTCCGGCTCGATCGTGTTCCGGTTGATGTACAACCCTTTTCGCGCCGCGTACGAGCGGGCCCTGACCGCCCTGGCCGCCGCGATCAACGCCGAGGCGAACCGAACGGACCAGTACCGGAAGCTGGCCGAGGCCGTCTGCGCCGGCGACGCGGACGAGGCGGCAACCCTTGCCCAGCACGTCCTCGAACTGGCCAACTCCACGATGATCGCCGCGCTCGAGCTGCGGGAGAAGCGGCGATGAGCACCCACACCGTGATCGCGACGTATCTGCGCGGCCAGATCCAGCCGGGGGTCGACGCGATCGGCGGGTTCTTCCGGACCTGCGTGCTGACCGGCAAGGCGCTGTTCCGCCGGCCGTTCCAGTGGCGGGAGACGATCGAGCAGGGCTGGTTCATCACCAGTGTCTCGCTGCTGCCCACCCTCGCGGTCGCGATTCCGCTGACCGTGCTGATCATCTTCACCCTCAACATCCTGCTGGCGGAGTTCGGTGCCGCCGACATCTCCGGCGCCGGTGCGGCTTTGGGCGCGGTGACGCAGCTGGGGCCGCTGACCACCGTGCTGGTGATCGCCGGCGCCGGGTCCACGGCGATCTGCGCCGACCTGGGCGCGCGCACCATCCGCGAGGAGATCGATGCGCTGGAGGTGCTCGGCATCGACCCGATCCACCGGCTGGTGGTGCCGCGCGTCGTCGCCGCGACCATCGTCGCCACCTTGCTCAACGGTGCGGTGATCACCATCGGCCTGGTCGGTGGATTCGTGTTCGGTGTTTTCATCCAACACATTTCGGCGGGCGCCTACGTCGGCACCCTCACCTTGATCACCGGCCTGCCCGAGGTGGTCATCTCGGTGGTGAAGTCGGCCATCTTCGGAACGATCGCCGGCCTGGTCGGCTGCTATCGCGGGCTGACCACCAAGGGCGGCCCCAAGGGCGTCGGCACCGCCGTCAACGAAACGCTGGTGTTGTGTGTGATCGCGCTGTTCGCCGTCAACGTGGTGCTCACTACGATCGGCGTGCGGTTCGGGACGGGTCGCTGACGTGGCCGCGATATCGGCTCCCGGCGCGCTGCGCGCCCGCTACCCGCGAACGGCCGCCAACCTCAACCGCTACGGCGGCGGTACGGCCCGAAGGCTATGGCAGATCGGGATTTTCGCGCGGTTCGCCCGGACCAGCGTCGGGCAGATCGGGTGGGCGGTGCGCCATTACCGACGCGAGACCTTGCGGCTCATCGCCGAGATCGGCATGGGCACCGGCGCGATGGCCGTGGTCGGCGGCACGGTCGCGATCATCGGGTTCGTCACGCTGTCCGGCGGATCGCTGATCGCGATCCAGGGCTTCGCGTCGCTGGGCAATATCGGCGTCGAGGCGTTCACCGGGTTCTTCGCCGCGCTGGCCAACACCCGCATCGCCGCCCCGATCGTCGCCGGGGTCACGCTGGCCGCCACGGTCGGCGCCGGCGCGACCGCCCAGCTGGGTGCCATGCGGATCAGCGAGGAGATCGACGCGCTGGAAGTCATGGGCATCAAATCGATTTCGTTTCTGGTCTCCACCCGAATTCTGGGCGGGCTGGCGGTGATCGTGCCGCTGTACGCGCTCGCCCTCGACATGGCTTTCACGTCGGGCCAGGTCGTCACGACGGTGTTCTACGGCCAGTCGAACGGCACCTACGAGCACTACTTCCGCACCTTTCTGCGCCCCGAAGACGTCGGCTGGTCGGTGCTGGAGGTCGTCATCATCGCGGTGGTGGTGATGATCACCCATTGCTACTACGGCTATACCGCCAGCGGTGGCCCGGTCGGGGTCGGCCAGGCGGTCGGCCGGTCGATGCGATTCTCGCTGGTTTCGGTGGTGGTGGTGGTCCTGCTCGCCCAGTTGGCGCTCTACGGCGTCGACCCGAACTTCAATCTGACGGTGTAACCGATGACGCCGGTGCCGCGGAAGGGTCGACGCGCCTGGGTGTACGTCGAGGGCGTCGTCCTGCTGTTGGTCTGCGGACTGGTTCTGGCGCTGGTATACCTGCAATTTCGCGGGGACTTCACCCCGAAGACCGAGCTGACGATGGTCGCCACCCGGGCGGGCCTGGTGATGGAGCCGGGATCCAAGGTCACCTACAACGGCGTCGAGATCGGCCGGGTCGCCGCCATTTCGGAGATCGAGCGTGACGGCGCCCCGGCCGCCAAGCTGGTGCTGGACGTGAATCCGCGCTACGTCACGCTTATTCCGGCGAACGTCGTGGCCAACATCGAGGCGGCGACGCTGTTCGGCAACAAGTATGTGTCGCTGATCGCACCGGAAAACGCGTCGCGACAGCGCATCTCGCCGCACGACGTGATCGACGCGCGCTCGGTGACCACCGAATTCAACACGCTGTTCGAGACGGTCACCTCGATATCCGAGAAAGTGAGTCCGATCGAGCTGAACGCGACGTTGTCCGCGCTGGCGCAGGCGCTGGACGGGCTGGGAAGCAGGTTCGGTGAATCCATCGTCCACGGCAACGCCATTCTGGCCCAGCTGAACCCGCGGATGCCCCAGATCCGGTATGACGTACGGCGATTGGCGGACCTCGCCGACGTCTACACCAAGGCCTCACCCGACTTGTGGGACTTCCTGCACCAGGCGGTGACCACCGCACGCACCCTGACCAGGCAGCAGGGCGACCTGGACGCCGCGCTGCTGGCGGCGGTGGGCGTCGGTCGCAACGGCGAGGACATCTTCACCCGCGGCGGACCATACCTTTCCCGCGGCGCCGCGGATCTGGTGCCGACGGCCGACCTGCTCGACACCTACAGCCCCGAACTGTTCTGCATGATCCGCAACTTCCACGACGCCGCTCCGGAAGTCGCGAAAGCGGCTGGCGGCAACGGCTATTCGTTGGCCGCGGCCGGATCGATCATCGGTGCTCCCAATCCCTACGTCTATCCGGATAACCTGCCACGGGTCAACGCTCACGGCGGCCCCGGCGGGCGGCCCGGCTGCTGGCAGAAGATCACCCGGGACTTGTGGCCCGCCCCGTATCTGGTGATGGACACCGGCGCCAGCCTCGCGCCCTACAACCACTTCGGGCTCGGCCAGCCGCTGGCCACCGAATACGTCTGGGGACGCCAATTCGGGGAGAACACGATCAACCCATGAAAATCACTGGTACAGCAGTAAAACTCGGCGTCTTCTGGTCCGTGCTGGCGATGTTCACCGTGATGATCATCATCGTGTTCGGCCAGGTGCGATTCGATCGCACCAACGGATACTCCGCGGTGTTCACCGACGCGAGCGGGCTACGTGCCGGGCAATTCGTACGCGCGTCGGGGGTGGAAGTCGGCAAGGTCGCCAAGGTGACGTTGACCGACGGCGACACCCGGGTGTTCGTGGAGTTCAACGTGGATCGCTCATTGACCCTGGACCGCGCGACGACCGCGTCGATTCGCTACCTCAACCTCATCGGTGACCGCTACCTGGAGCTCAAACGCGGCGAGAGCGGCCAGCGGCTGGCCCCCGGCGGCGAGATCCCGCTCGAACACACCCAGCCGGCCCTCGATCTCGACGCACTGATCGGCGGGTTCCGGCCGCTGTTCAAGGCGTTGGACCCCAACAAGGTCAACAGCATCGCCCAGTCGATCATCACCGTGTTCCAGGGACAAGGTGCCACGATCAACGACATCCTCGACCAGACCGCGGCACTCACCGGGGCGCTGGCCGACCGCGACAAGGCGATCGGCGAGGTGATCAACAACTTGAGCACGGTGCTGGCCACCACCGTCAAGCACGAGAAGGAATTCGATCGAACGGTCGACAAGCTGGAATTGCTCATCACCGGATTGAAGAACAGGGCCGATCCGCTGGCCGCGGCCGCCGCGCACATCAGCGACGCCGCGGGAACGGTGGCCGGCCTGTTGAGCGAGGACCGGCCACCGCTGCACGACACGCTCGGCCACCTCGAGGGCATCCAGCAATCGCTGATCAGCGACCTGCCGACGGTTGACGACGTGCTGGGGAAACTCCCGGGCGCGTTCCGCGTAATCGGCCGTGCCGGCGGCATTTACGGCGACTTCTACAACTTCTACCTGTGTGACCTCTCGATCAAGGTCAACGGATTGCAGCCGGGCGGCCCGGTACGCACGATCAAGCTCTTCGGGCAGCCGACCGGAAGGTGCACCCCGCAGTGAGAACCCTGACGGAGTTCAACCGGACGCGTGTCGGTCTGATGGGCGCGCTGGTGACGTTGCTCGTCGTCGGTGTGGGGCAGAGCTTCACCAGCGTGCCGATCCTGTTCGCCACCCCGACCTATTACGCGCAATTCGCCGACACCGGCGGTATCAGCGTCGGCGACAAGGTGGAAATCGCCGGCGTCAACGTCGGTTTGGTGCGCTCGCTGGTGATCAGCGGCGACAAGGTCCTGGTTGGCTTTTCGATGCCCGGCAAGACGATCGGGACGCAAAGCCGCGCCGCGATCCGCACCGACACCTTCCTCGGGCGCAAGAACATGGCGATCCAGCCCCGTGGTTCGGATTCGCTGCGGCCCAACGGAATCATCCCTTCCGGGCAGACCACCACCCCGTATCAGATCTACGACGCGTTCGTCGATGTCACGAAGGCGGCGACGGACTGGAACATCGACGTCGTCAAACGGTCGTTGAACGTCTTGTCCGAGACGTTCGATCAGACCGCCCCGCACCTGAAGGCGGCTCTGGACGGTGTCTCCAAATTCTCCGGCACCATCGGCAATCGGGACGCTCAGATCAAGCAGCTGCTGGCCAACGCCGACAAGATCACTCGCGTACTCGGCGACCGCAGCCAACAGGTCGACAGTTTGTTGGTCGACGCCGACACCCTGCTGGCCGCCTTCCGGCAGCGCAGCCAGGCGCTGAGCATCCTGCTGAGCAACGTGTCAGCGGTGTCGACGCAGGTGTCCGGATTCATCAAGGAAAACCCCAATGCACACCGTGTGCTGCAGCAGCTGGGCACGGTCAGCGACGAGCTGGTCAAGCGGAAGAAGGAACTGTCCGATGTGCTCGTGCTGGTCAGCAGATACACCGCGGCCCTGACCGAAGCCGTCGCGTCCGGTCCGTTCTTCAAGGCGATCGTGGCGAATTTGATTCCGGCGCAAGTGCTTCAGCCGTGGCTCGACGCGGCGTTCAAGAAGCGGGGCATCGACCCGGAGAACTTCTGGCGCAGCGCCGGGCTGCCGGCATTCCGCTGGCCCGACCCGAACGGCACCCGGTTTCCCAATGGCGCACCCCCGCCGGGCCCGCCGGTGCTGGAGGGCACCCCGGACCATCCGGGACCGGCCGTACCGCCGGGATCGCCCTGTTCGTACACACCGGCGCCCGATAGCCCGCCGCGGCCCGGAAACCCGTTGCCGTGCGCGCTTTCCGACCAGGGTCCGTTCGGCGCCGTCCTCGGCGGCTTTCCGGCGCCGCTGGACGTCGGGGCGTCGCCGCCTAAGCCTGACGGGCTGCCGCCGACCCCCGGTATCCCGAGCGCGGCCCGGCCGGGCGAGGCGCCGCCGGACGTTCCCGGCACCGCGGTGCCGCTTCCGGAGCATGCGCCACCGGGGGCGCGCACCGAGGACCTTCGCCCGGCCGGTCCGACCCAGGACCGAGGGGGTAGCGACCGATGAGCACCATCTTCGACATCCGCAACCTGCGACTGCCCAACGTGTCCGCGCGGGTACTGGTCGTCGCGGCGCTGGCGGCGGCCTTCGTCTTCATCGCGGCGGTCGCCGGAGTGCAGCTCTACCGAAAACTCACCACCACGACGGTCGTCGCGTACTTCTCCGAGACCCTGGCCCTCTACCCAGGCGACCGAGTTCAGATCATGGGTGTCCGGGTGGGATCGATCGACAAGATCGAGCCGGCCGGCGACAAGATGCGAGTCACGTTGCACTACAACAACAAATACAAAGTGCCCGCCAAGGCCACCGCATCGATTCTCAACCCGAGCCTGGTGGCCTCGCGCACCATCCAGCTGTCCCCGCCCTACACCGGCGGCCCGGTGCTGAAAAACGGCGCGGTCATCCCGATCGAGCGCACTCAGGTGCCCGTCGAGTGGGATCAGTTGCGGGACTCCATCAATGGGATCCTGCGGCAGCTCGGCCCGACACCCCAGCAGCCGGCGGGGCCGTTCGGCGACATCATCGAGTCGGCCGCCGACAACCTGGCCGGCAAGGGCAAGCAGATCAACGACACTCTGAACAGTTTGTCGCAGGCGCTGACCGCGCTCAACGAGGGCCGGGGGGACTTCGTCGCCATCACCAAAAGCCTGGCGCAGTTCGTCACCGCGCTATACCAGCACAAGCAACAGTTCGTCGCACTCAACGACAACCTGGCTCAGTTCACCGACTGGTTCACCAAGTCCGATCACGACGTGAGCGACACCATCACCCACCTCGACGACGTACTCGACGCAGCCCGAAAGTTCCTGCACGACAACGGCGCCGAGCTCACTCACGATGTCGACAACCTCGCTGACGTGACCACCACGATCCTGCAACCCGAGCCGCGAAATGGGCTGGAAACCGCCCTCCACGTGCTGCCCACCTTCGCGGGCAACTTCAACAACCTCTACCAGCCCGCCCACAGCTCGCTGGTGGGGTTGTTCGTCTTTCCCAACTTCGCCAACCCGATTCATTTCATCTGCAGTGCGATTCAGGCCGGCAGCCGGCTGGGGTATCAGGACTCGGCCGAGCTGTGCGCACAGTATCTGGCCCCGGTGCTGGACACCATCAAGTTCAACTACCTGCCGGCCAGCCTGAACCCGTTCAACTCCGCGGCCACGCTGCCCAAGGAAGTCGCGTACTCCGAAGATCGGCTGCGCCCGCCGCCCGGATACAAAGACACCACCGTTCCGGGGATCTTCTCGCGCGACACCCCCTTTTCGTACGGCAACCACGAGCCGGGCTGGGTGGTCGCGCCCGGGATGCAGGGCACGCAGGTCCAGCCGGCCACCGCCAACATGCTCACCGCCGAATCGCTCGCCGAGCTGGTGGGCGGTCAGGACATCGCGCTGCCACCGCCGGGGACCAACGCACCCGGCCCGCCCAACGCCTATGACGAGTCGAATCCGCCGTCCCCGCCGTGGTTTCCGCGGCCCGCGCAGCCGGGGCCGGGCCGGTGAGCGCGAGCGGCGTGCCGAGCCGACCGGCGGGACGGCGGCGCGTCATCGGAGTGGTCCGCCGCGCACTGGCGTTCCTAATGGGCGGGACGATGCTGGCGTCCTGCCATTGGCGGGGCATCGCCGACATGCCCCTCCCGGTCGGCCACGGCACCGGCAGCGACCACATGACCATTTACGTGCAGATGCCAGACACGTTGGCGCTCAACACCAATAGCCGGGTGAGGGTCGCCGACGTGTGGGTCGGCACGGTCCGTGGCATCACCCTGAAGAACTGGATCGCGACTGTTCGGCTGGACCTCGATCCGGGCGTGAAGCTGCCGGCGAATGCGACCGCGAAGATAGGCCAGACCAGCCTGCTGGGCACGCAGCACGTGGAGCTGGCCGCGCCGAAAAACCCGTCCGCGCAGCAACTGAGAAGCGGCGACACGATCCCCCTGAGAAGTGCCTCGGCGTACCCCACCGTCGAACGGACGTTGGCAAGCGTCGCGGTGATCCTCAACGGCGGCGGCATCGCCAACCTCGACGCGATCCAATCCGAGGTCGTCAACATCCTCGACGGCCGCGCCGATCAGATCCGCGAATTCCTCGGTCGGTTGGACACTTTCATCACCGGTTTGAGCCGTCAACGCGACGACCTCACGCGCGCAATCGATTCGAGCAACGAACTCCTGAGGATCTTCGCGAACCGCAAAGACACGCTGGACCGGGTCCTGACCGACATCCCGCCGCTGATCCAGCATTTCGCCGACACCCGAGAACTGTTCGCCGACGCCACCGAATCCCTCGGGCGATTCAGCAGCGCCGCCAACCGGGTGCTGGCCGACACCCGGCCCAACCTCTACCGCAGCCTGCAGTCGCTGCAGCGACCGCTACGCCAACTCGTTCTCGCCTCTCCGTTCATCGCCGGAGCGCTGAAGCTGGGTCTCACGGCGCCGTTCAATATCGACGACGTCTCCCAGGTGATCCGCGGTGACTACGTCAATGTTTCCGGCGCGCTCGACCTGACGCTGTCCACCATCGACAACACGACGCTGACCGGTACGGGATTCTCCGGTGCGCTGCGGGCGCTCGAGCAATCATGGGGGCGGAATCCGGACACCATGATCCCGGACGTCCGCTACACGCCCAATCCCAATGACGCCCCCGGCGGGCCGCTGGTGGAAAGGGGCGAATGAAAGATGTTGCCCCGCTTGATCAAAACCCAGCTGATGCTTCTGACGGCGGTGGCGGTGGCCGCCGTGGTGGTTCTCGGCTGGTATTACCTTCGGATACCGAGCCTGGTCGGCGTCGGTCGTTACACCCTCTATGCCGAATTGCCCCAGTCCGGGGGCCTGTACCGAACGGCCAACGTCACATACCGGGGAATCACCATCGGCAAGGTCATCGGCGTCGAACCGACCCAGCGCGGCGCGCGCGCGACGATGAGCATCGAGGATGGATACCGCATACCGGCCGACGCATCGGCCAATGTGCATTCGGTCTCGGCGGTGGGTGAGCAATACATCGACCTGGTATCGACCGCCGGCCGGGGTCCGTACTTGGCGAACGGTCAGACGATCAGCAAAAGCACCGTTCCCAGCCAGATCGGTCCCGCGCTGGACGCCGCCAACCGTGGCCTCGTGGTGCTACCCAAAGACAAGATCGCCTCGCTGCTCTACGAGACGTCACAGGCCGTGGGCGGGCTGGGGCCATCCCTGCGACGCCTGGTGGACGCCACCCAGGCGATCGCCCACGACTTCCGGGGAAGTATCGACGATGTCGACGACATCATCGGACGTTCGGCGCCCATCATCGACAGTCAGGCGGATTCCGCTGACACGATTGGTCGTTGGACCGCCAATCTGAACACGCTGACCGCGCAGACCGCGCAGTCCGATCAGGCGGTGCGCAGCATCTTGACCAACGCGGCGCCGACGGCCGCGCAGGTGAACAGCACGTTCGGCGACGTGCGGGAGTCGTTCCCGCAGACCTTGGCCAATCTCGAGGTCGTGATCGACATGCTCAAGCGCTATCACAACGGCGTCGAGCAGGCGTTGGTGTTCTTACCTCAGTCGGGTGCGATCGCTCAGTCGGTGACCGCACAGTTTCCCGGCCAGGCAGCGCTCGGCGTCGGCGCCATCTCGCTCAACCAGCCGCCGCCGTGCCTGACCGGCTTCCTGCCGGCATCGGAGTGGCGGGCTCCCGCGGATACCAGCACCGCCCCGCTCCCGGCAGGCACCTACTGCAAGATCCCGATGGATGCGACGAATGTTGTTCGCGGAGCGCGCAATTACCCATGTGTGGACGTACCGGGAAAGCGGGCGGCGACGCCGCGGGAATGTCGCAGCACCGAACCGTACGTGCCGGCCGGCACCAACCCCTGGTATGGCGACCCGAATCAGATACTGACGTGTCCCGCGCCGGGCGCGCGTTGCGACCAGCCGGTGAAACCGGGGCTGGTGATCCCGGCGCCGTCGGTCAACAACGGCCTCAACCCCGCGCCCGCCGATCAGGTGCCGGGCACACCGCCGCCGAAAAGCGACCCGCTGCAGCGTCCCGGATCGGGCAGCGTCTTGTGCAATGGGCAGCAGCCCAACCCGTGCACCTACACGCCCAACACCCTGCCCACCGCGCTGTACGACGTGCGCAGCGGCAAGGTCGTGGGCCCCGACGGTGTGGTCTATTCCGTTGCGAATTCGACCAACATCGGAGACGAGGGGTGGAAGACGATGCTGGGCTCGGCGGGGTGACGGCGACGGGCGACCAGCGCTAGTTGGTTGTCGGTGGCGGTTGTGGTTGGAACGGTGTGTACCACCACCAGTCGGCGCGCTCGCCGAGAGGCCCACGGCAGGGCGGGACCGCGGGCGGGTGCGAAGTGGGTGGGCGCGCCAGCGGTCCCGGGGTCAGTGATCGGCCGGCGTCGTCGGTGACGGTGGGGGCGTGTGCAGGTCCGGTGATGGTGATGGCGCCACCATGGTGCAGCCGGTGGTGGTACGGGCACAGCAGCACCAGGTTGGACAGTTCGGTGGGGCCGCCGTCTTCCCAGTGCCGCAGGTGATGGGCGTGCAGGCCACGCGTGGCCCCACAGCCGGGTACCACGCACGTGCGGTCGCGATACTCCAGCGCGCGGCGCAGCCGCCGATTGATCACCCGAGTCGACCGGCCCGCACCGATCACCTCGCCGTGACGTTCGAACCAGATCTCGCAGGTGGCATCACAAGTCAGATAACGCCGCTCGGCCTCGGTCAGCAGCGGACCCAGATGCAGCGCGGCGGCGCGCTGCTCGACATCGAGGTGTACCACCACCGTGGTGTGCTGCCCGTGCGGGCGCCGCGCGGCCTCAGCATCCCAGCCGGCCTCGACCAGCCGCATGAACGCCTCGGCGCTCCCCGGCACCGGCGGCGCGGTGTCCGAAGCGCCCTCGCCGGTGTCATGATCGTGTTTCCACTCGGCGATCAGCGCATCCCGATGCGACGCCAAGGCGGCGTCGAACTGCGCGGCGTCATGATGGCCAAGTGTGATCCGATAGCGGCTGCCCCACTCGTCGCCGGTCTTGGTGATCGCTGCCTGCTGTTCTGGCCGCGGTGCGGGGTCGGGCCGCGGTTCCAGCTTGACCGCCGTACGCAACTGATTGACCGTGGCGACCGCCGCCAACTGCGCATAGTGCTCGTCAGATCCCTCACCACCGCGCGCCGCGATGACCCCGACCTGATCCAGCGACAACCGACCCTCCCGCAGGCCCTGGACGCAACGCGGGAAGTCCGCCGACCGGCGCGCAACCGTGCTGATCGTGTGGGCGTTCGCCGACGAACAGCCCAACTTCCAGGCCACCAGCGCCGGCACCGACCGCGCGCCCGTCATGCCACACAGCCCGTCGCGATCGATCTCGGCGACGATCTCCACCATGCGCCCATCAATCGCGTTGCGCTGACCGGCTAACTCCGCCATCTCCTCGAACAGCACCTCAAGACGATCCTTCGGGCGCACTTCGACGCTGGCTGCCATCACGGTCGGGGACATAACGACATCATGACAGCCCCCTCCGACAAGTTCGGTCCGCCCGGTCCCCGCTAGCGAGTTTCCGAATTCGCCTCTGGCGCACCGTCGTCCTCGTCGTCCGCGCGGCCGTGCCGGCGCCATTTGCGGTACCCGCGATGCGCGGCGAACGCGCCGACCACGGCGGTGACGCACCACACCGCGATCGCCGCGTAGGCCAACGGCGACGACCGATTTCCGATCGAGGCGCCCAGCGCGGTGTAGACGAACGCCCGCGGCGCCGACCCGATGAAAGAGCCAACCGCCATCTGCCACACGGGAACCCCGAAGGCGCCGAACGTGTACGAGGCCAACGCATCTGAGATGCCGGGGACGAAGCGTTGCCCGACGACCGCCCACAACCCGCGCCGTTCGATCAGCGCGTCGAAGCGGTCGGCGCGTTCGCCCCCGAGCAGGCCCCGAGCGCTGGCCCGGCCGGCTCGCCGGCCGACAAAACTGGTGACGATCGCGGTGCCCACCGTCGCGCCGAGCGTCACGAAGACGCCCACCAACGGACCGAACAACAACCCGCTGCCCGCGGCCAGAATCGATCCCGGGACGAACAAGGCGCCCAACATCGCCGAGAGCACGACGTAGGTCAGTGGCGCCGCGGGACCGGTCGCCGACACGACGCGCCGGATCTCGTCGATATCGATCACCCGCGCGACAGCCACCAGATAGAAGACCACGGCCAGAAACCCGGCGAACACCGCGAGCCGCACGACGTGAACCCGTCGCGATGTCGGTGGGGGACCGTCACTGTCGTCCATGTCGGCCATGATTGTTCCGCACCGCCTCGCGCTGGACGCACCCGGCTGTTTCCAACTCGGCCCGGTGCGGACGTCATCACCGTAGAGTGCCGCATATGGGAAAGCGGATTGTCATCTGCTTTGACGGCACCGCCAACCAAATCGGGGCCGGCAATCTCACTAATGTCGCCAAGATCTTCGAGATGGTTCAGAAGGACGATCCCGCCAGCCAGCTCGCTTACTACGACCCCGGTGTCGGCACACTGGCGCCTCCGTCGGCGCATTGGCGTGTCACTCGCACCCTGTCTCTATTGTTCGAGCAGGCATTCGGCATCGGCCTGAAAGACAATGTTGCGCAGGCCTACCGGTATCTGATGCAGCATTGGCGTCCCGGGGACGCGGTCTATATTTTCGGCTTCAGCCGCGGCTCGTACACGGCGCGCGCGCTGGCAGGCATGTTGGTGAGGCCTGGACTCATGCGGCCCGGTTCGGAGAACTTGCTCGGCTATGCGATCGAAAAGTACGCGATCAATGGGAAATTCACTAAGGATCAGCATGCCGAATGGGACGAGTTCGGCCGCGCCTTCTGCTGGCGCACCGATCGCGAGCCACAGTTCTCGATGGTGCATCAACGCGACCCGGAGCAGTTGTCGCACTACGCGGTGCCGGTCGCATACCTGGGGCTGTGGGACACAGTAAAAGCGGCCGGCTTCATGGGGTTCGGCTCGCTGGAGTGGCCCTACACCCGCGCGCTGCCCAATGTGGCGCGGATTCGCCACGCCGTGTCGATCGACGAACGTCGCCGTCCCTATCGCGAATACCTCGTCGAACGGCATCCGGTGGGACTTCAGGAGCGCTGGTTCGCCGGCGTGCACGCCGACGTCGGCGGCACGTTCATGCCCGACCACCGGCTTGCCACGATCGCCCTGAAATGGGTCACCGACGGAATCGTCGGCGAGCTGGCGCTCGATGCCGCTGCCTACCGGCGGCAGTGTGTGGTGGCGGAGGACTTCGCGGACGCACCGCTGCACGACAACGGCAGATTGTGGTACCTGCTCGGCCGCCGGCGCCGGCCGATGGGCCCCGACGCGCTGGTGCATCCCAGCGTTCTGCTGCGCCGCCGCGACAACCCAAGTTACCTACCGGATCTCAGCGCCGAGCAGCAGCGGCTCAGCGCCGACCCGGCAGACTGGATCTCTCTCGCGTTGTGAAGGAGCAACCGTCATGGCCCTGAGTTCGCTGACCGAACTGGACAAGTTCAAAGCGGCGCCGTTTCCGCCCGGCTATCCCGATACCACGCGAACCTTCTACAGTCCCGTCGACCAGGTGCACGAGGCACTCAAGGCCTTGTTGACGTCGGCCAGCAAGAGCATCATCGTGGCGATGTACGGATTCGACGACGCGGAGCTCAACGCGGTGCTGCAGTCCGCGTTGAACGACGAAAAGGTCTATGTACAAATGAGTCTCGACTCGACACAAGCCGCGGGAGCCGCCGAGCGTCCGCTGCTGGCCCCGTGGCTCAACGACAAGATCGGCAATAGCATCGCAATCGGGCACAGCGAGAAGTCGGCGATCATGCATCTGAAGATGGTTATCATCGACGGCGTCGACGTCATCACCGGGTCGACCAACTGGTCCACGGGCGGGGAATCCAAGCAGGACAACCAACTCACCGTGATCCGCGATCCGTACGTGTGCGCGGAGGCGCGCTCACGCATCGACATCATCCACGACAGCATGCTCAAGCAGATGGCCGCGAAGGCCCGAACCGCTAGCGCCCCTACCGCGGGCTGAACGACCGCAGACGCCGCCGCATTCCGGTGGCCCGCACCGCCCGGCGTTGGATCGCCGCCCGGATCGACGCCTCGGGCCCGGCCACCCGCACCTTGGTCTTCGCCCGGGTCACCGCCGTGTAGAACAATTCTCGCGTCAGCAGACGCGAATCTTCCGGCGGTATCAGCACCGTCACCTCGTCGGCCTGGCTGCCCTGGCTCTTGTGGATGGTCATGGCATGCATCGTCTCCACCTCGCCGAGGCGGCTGGTCGCGAAGTCCAGCGGCCCGGTGGCGCCGGCGACGACGGCGCGCAGACCGTCCGCGGCGGCCACCGTCACGCCGGTGTCGCCGTTGTAGAGGCGCAGCCCGTAGTCGTTCGCCGTCACCAGCAAGGGTCGACCGGCATACCACTGCGACCAGGCAGGCTGGCCGGTCGCTTCGGCAATCCACTTGTGCACCTGCGTGTTCCAGTGCGCCGCCCCGTAGGGTCCCGCGCGGTGGGCGCACAACAGCCGATGCTCGTCCAGCGTCGCCAACGCCTCCACCGCCGCGCCCAGCAGGGCGGCCGAGCGCAGCCGCAGCGCGTGAGCGACCAGCACCTCGCGCAGCCGCTCGGCCGGGCGCTCGGAGTCGACCCACTCGATGTGTTCGCCGCCGGCCGCCAGCAACTGCACGACATGGTCCGCGTAGCCGACCCGGATCGCCTCGGCCAGGGCGCCGATCGACGTGCCGTATCGGTGCGGGGTGTGCAGGGCCGCGACCCGCACGTCATCGCGGGCGGCCAGCCCGTCCACCAGATCGGCCAGCACGGCACCGGCTTCGACCGAGGCCAACTGGTCGGGGTCGCCGACCAGAATCAGCCGGGTGTTCGGCCGGACCGCCTCGACCAGCCGGGCCATCATCGTCAACGACACCATCGACGTCTCGTCGACCACGATGACGTCGTGCGGTAGTCGATTACCGCGATTGTGCTTGAAGCGCACCGAGGTGTCCGGCCGGGGACCCAGGAGTCGATGCAGCGTGGTTCCGGCCAGGCCGGTCAGCCGCGCCCTGTCCGCCGCGGCGAGCTCCTCGCTCCCCGCGGCCACCGCCTCGGCCAGCCGCGCCGCCGCCTTGCCGGTCGGCGCGGCCAGCGCAATCCGCGGTCGCGGCAGACCGGCACGCTCCGCCTGTTCGACCAGCAGGGCGAGCAGGCGGGCGACCGTGGTGGTCTTGCCGGTGCCGGGCCCGCCCGTCAACACCGTCAGCGCCTGCGTGACCGCGACCTCGGCGGCCGCCCGCTGTTCCTCGTAGCCGGGACCGAAAAGCCTTTCGTAGCTGGTCGATTCGACGGCCGACGGGGTCACCGACAGGGCCAGCAGATCGGTGCACACCTGCTCCTCCTCGAGCCAGTACCTGTCGAAATACAGCAGGTCGCCGAACAATCGCAGCACGGGCGGCGACCCGAGCAATGCGCTCGCCCGCACTGTCGCGATCCAATCGTCGGCGTCGGGCCAGGGCAGGTCGGCCTCCTCGATCTGGGCGTGCACCGCGCGCAGATCGACGCAGACCGAACCACCCCGCAGCGCGCGCACCACCACAGCGACCGCGAGCGCCACCCGCTCATCGGATTCGCCGGTCAGCGCGGTAAGCCGTTGCGCCACATGGATATCGGCGGGCTCGAATACGCCGGCGTCGCTGAAGGTGCGCAGCAGCCCGGTCGCGGACATGACCTCCACCGTCACGCGGCCACCCCCTGGGCATCGAGCAGGTCCGACAGGGCCGCGATCAACGGCCACGGCGGGCGCCAGTCGAAGACGCCCGCCGGGTGGCCCTCGAGCACGGGCGTGTCTGCGCCGCACATTCCCCGCACGAAGAGGTAGAGGACGCCGCCGAGATGCCGGCCCGGATCGTAATCGCTCAACCGCCACCGCAAAAACCTATGCAGCACGGCGCAATACAGCAGGGCCTGCAGCGGATAGTCCGAGTGCAACATCGCCTCGGCCATCCGTGACCGGTCGTAGTCGGCGGCGGTGAGCGGTCGTTCGGGGTCTCCGAGCCGGTTGGTCTTGTAATCCACCACCACGAAGCGGTGGCCAGATCCGTCGGGGACGCGGAGCACGGCGTCGATCGACCCGGTGAGGTATCCCCGCAGCGACTGATCGCCGAGGCCGGGTTCGGCCAGCCGGTCGGCATACGACGCCAGCACATCGTCGCCCGGCAGGTGGGCGCGCAGCAGCGGCGCCAGATCCGCGAGCCGGACCTCCGGTGCCGTCGAGCGGCGGTCACCGCCCGCCAGGGGAAGCTCAAAGTCCAGTTCGCGCAACCGGTCCGGCAAACCGATCTGGCGCAGCGTCCTGCCACCCGTCAACGGGCCCAGCGGCGTATCGTGCATCGGCACCATCGCCGCCGCCAGCTCCTCGGGGGCCGCGGCGACCGGCCACCACGCCGAGTGCGCCCGGATCTGCGCCTCGAGTTCGGCGGCCAGGTCCGCGGCCAACGGGTCGGCCGTCTCCAGCACGGCGTGCACCAGGGTGCCGAACGTGGCGCCCGCCGGCAGGTCGGCCATCGGCGAGGCCACGTCGGGCCCGGCCGCCGCCGACACCAAGGGGATGTCGGCGACTTCGTCGTCGAGTTCGCCGATTTCGGGTTCGCTGCTCACCCCGCTGGCCTGCGCCGCCCGGATCAAACCGGAATACGAGGTGCGCCGCCAGCCGGTGTCGATGGCGCGGTGGAAATGCCGGTTCGCCAGGCGTTCAACCATCGGCTCGGCGGGCAGCGACGGGGCAGGCGCCACCACCGATTCCTCGATCACCGGCCCGCCCGCCGCCTCCCACTCCCGCAGCCGGGCTACCGCGTCGTCGTCGGAGATCCGGGCGGGCTCGCATCGGTCCGGCACCACCGGTTCGCCGGGCCGGCGACCGCGCAGCAGCCGCGACAGCCCACCGTGGGGTTCGTAGTACGCCGGCGACCACCACGCCACCACCTGGGACTGGGCCCTGGTCAGCGCGACGTAGGTCAACCGGCTGTCGTCGCTGGCGTCCTCCTTACGCCCCAGCCGCTCATCGGCTTTGAAGTCGGGGCTGTCCTTGCCGCCGACGTGCAGGCAGCGCGTGCCGTCCTCGTCGTGGAACAGCACCACGTCGCTGTCCTGGGTGTTGCGGTTGAACGCGAACGGCAGATACACGATGGGGTACTGCAGGCCCTTGCTGACGAAGACGGTCATGACCTGCACGGCAGCGGCGTCGCTGTCGAGCCGGCGATTGCGTTCCGGCGCGCCGCCGCGCTCGTCACGCTGCCGGCGCAGCCAATCGCGCAGCGCGGGCAGGCTGTAGTGGTTGCGGTGCGCGACGTCCTGCAGCAGCTGGGTGAGGTGCGCCAGGTCGGTCATGTGCCGCTCACCGCCCCGCCAGGCGAGCACGCGGTTGCCCATGCCCAGCAATTGAGCGGCCTCGAAGATTGCCGCCACCCCGCGCTCGCGGGCGTGACCGGCCCACTCCCGCAGGGTTTTCGCGACCCGGTCCGTGAGAGCGTCGCCGCCGGCGGCCAGCGATTCGGCGGTCTCGCCGAAGAACATCGTCGCGGCGGCCGCCCGCACCATCCCGGGCCGGTGCGGTTGGTCGAAGGCCTCCAGCAGGCACAGCCAATCCTCGGCGGCCTCGGAGGTGAACACGTCGGAGTTGCCCGTGTACACCGCCGGCACACCCGCCGCACAGAGCGCCTTGAAGCACGCGTGCGCGTCGCGGTGCTTCTCCACGATCACGGCGATGTCGCGGGCCTGCAGTGGTCTGCCGTCGAACGTCGCCCCGCCGGCCAGCAGCGCCCGGATGTCCGACGCGAGATCGGCGCCGATGTGCTCGCGCACCTCGTCGATCGGCAGGTTCTGAACACCGCGACGCCCCAACGTCTTTCGCGCGACCACGCGCAGCCGGAACGGATCGTTGTGCGGTGCGCCGGCGAGCCGATGACCGCGGTGCTGCGCGTCCACGTCGTTCACCACGATCGCGGGGTCGCCCAGTTGGGCGCCGCGCAGCACCACCTGCAGCCGCTGCAGCAACGCGGAGTCGCTGCGCCAGTTCGTGTCCAGCGTCCTGCGCTCGCCCGCCGACTGGGCCGCCCGCAGATAGGTCACGATGTCACCGCCGCGAAACGCGTAGATCGCCTGCTTCGGATCACCGATGAGGATCAGGGTGGAACGGCCGCTGAAGGCCCGGTCGATCACCTGCCACTGCACCGGGTCGGTGTCCTGGAACTCGTCGACCATGACGATGGGCCAGCGTTGGTGCATGCGCAGCCGGGCGGGGGAGTCGTCGGTGGCCAGCGCGTCGGCGAGCCGGATCAGCAGGTCGTCATAGCCGAGGACGCCAAGCCGGCGCTTGCGCGTATCAAGCTCGGCCAGAACATCTTTGGCGAACTTCACACTGGCGGCGGCCCGCGAATCGGGATCCGGGTCGCGCGGCCGCAGCTCGGTCGACGGATTGTTCACGACCGCGCGTGCCAGTCGCAGCGCCTCGCGGTAGTGCAGCGCCGGGTCGTCGCGCTCCTGGCCGAAGTGCGCCAGGTACAGGTCGTCGACGATCTCGGTCACCAGGTCGTCGAGGCTGTCGAGCAGTGTCACGCTGGCCGCCGTGTCGCCGGCCACGCCGAGCGAGCGCAGCACCAGTTGGCAGAACTGGTGGGTCGTGGCGATCGTCGCCGCATCGAAGCCGGCCAGCGCGTCGCGAAGGCGCTGTCGGCGCGCCGCGCGCTGCTCGTCGGTGCCGTCCAGCAGGTGGGCAACCACCTGGTTGTCGCCGACGGTCGACGGATCGGCGAAAGCCTTTACGGCATCGACCATTTGGCAGCGGACGCGTTCGCGTAGCTCCTGGCTGGCGGCGCGGCCGAACGTGATGAGCAGCATCTGGTCCAGTGTCGCGGCCCCGTCGGCGATGTACCGCGTGACCAGACCGGCCAACGCGAAAGTCTTCCCGGTTCCCGCGCTGGCCTCCAGCACGGTGGTGGAGCGTTCGGCCGGAAGCGCACCCAGCAGGTCGAAGCGCTGCATCACGTGGGCTTCCTCTCGGCGCGCAGCATCGGCAGCCAGACCCGCGCGGCGTAGGCACCGAGCCGGTTGTCCTCGCCGTCGCACTCCTCGCCCGGGCGCACGGGCGCCATCAGCTCGTCCAGCGCCGCGCCCTTGCCCCACGCCCGCGCGTGAGCGGGGGCCTGATCCTCGCCCGGGACGCGGTCGGTGGATCTCCATCGGTACCGCGCCTCGGTCACCGGGTCGTCGCCGCCATACCGGGCGGCCGCCCAGGCATAGGATGTCTTGATGGGCAACGGGATTGGCTCACGCCGGCCTGCGTCGTAGATAGTCACCAGCTCGCGCAGCACCTCGACGGACTGCGCACGGTCGCGCGGCGGGCCCAGCCCCTCGACCCGGGTGCCGGCGCCCCTGCGCATGCGGCCCACACACACCGCCGACCAGTCCCGGTCGGGATCATGGGCGGCCAAGGCCAGCAAGGAAATCCATGATTCGAGCAGATGTTTGCCGTCGAGGCGCGAATACGTCACCGATACCGTGCGATCGCCGTACACCGGCGACACCGTGCCGGTCAGCCGCCGCCCGCCGCCCACGTCGATGTCGACATCGTATGCGGCGCCGTGATCGTGCCCTTGCCTATGGCCCAGCGCCTCGCGCGCCAACAGCGCTGCCTGGTCGCGGATCTCGGTGACCTTGCGCCAGCCCAGCTGGCCCGGCGGCAGCGTGCCGCGCCGCCACTCGGCCTGCCGCGCGTCGTCCGGAGTCATCCCACGCAGCATGTCGCCCAGCATCCGGTCGCCGACCGTCCATTCTTCGAGGCCGTCGATGTCGACCGGCATCGCGTCCTGCACGCCGTCGACGTCATAGGGCAGCGTGAATTCCAGCGCGCGGAAGAAGCCCTTCACCGGGTCTTTGAAGAAGGCGACCAGGTCGGCGAGGATGACGTCGGCGGCCGGCGGTGGCGGCAGCGGCGCCGAGATGAACCTCGGCCGTTCGCGGTGCTCGCCGGTGGCCGCGCGCGCCGCACGCAGCACCGTGGGGTCGAAACTGAACGGCTCGTCGCCGACGACGCCGCCGGGAATGACATTGCGAATGTCGTACGGCTGCAACGGATGCTCGACGACGATGTGGGTACGCACCTTGGTGGGGGTGGTGACGTCGAGGCTGTCCAGGAGTTCGGCCAGCGGCACCGCCGGTGGACGCGGCTGGCCCGAATATTCGTTGGCGCCGGTGTAGGTGATCACCAGTTTCTCGGTGGCCGCGCCGATCGCGTCGAGCAGCAATTGCCGGTCCTCCGAACGGATGTCGCGCTCGCCGGTCATCGGGCATCGGGCCAGCGCGTCGTCGCCGTCGACGACGCCGAGCCGTGGGAACAGCCCGTCGTCCAGCCCGACCAGGCACACCACCCGGTGCGGCACCGAGCGCATCGGCACCATGGTGCACACCGTCAGGGTGCCGGTGCGGAAGTTGGCCCGCGTCGGTCGACCGGCCAGGCGGTGGCTGAGCAGCGCGCGAATGTCGGGAAGCCGCAGCGCGGTTCCGGCCCGGGGTCCGGCCTGGGCAACCGTCTGGGCGAACTCGCGTTGCATCTGACCGGTCTGCCATGCGTCCGCATCGCGGACGTGCGTAAGCAGCGCGATGCCCTCGGTGAGGCAGTCCAGCCACTCGGTCAGCGGGCGGGTTCCGGAAAGCGAGTCGAGGACGTGCTGCAGCCGTGCGACGAATTCGGCGAAATGGCCGGCCAATTGGACGCGGTTGCTGCTGACGTCGTCCAGCGGCAGCGTCGCGTCGATCCATGCGTTCGAATCGTCGGACATCGCGACGCCGGCCAGTATCCGGTCGATGCCGAAACGCCATGTGTTGTGCACGAAGTCGACGTGGTAGGGCCGCCGATGCTCCTGGTCCAGCCCCCAGCGGATGTTCGCCTGCCGGACCCAGCGGGTGATGGCCTCCAGGTCGTCATCGGTGAACCCGAACCGGGCCCGCACCGGCGGGGACTGGGCCAGGTCGAGCACCTCGCTGGCCGTCACCCGTCCGGCCGCCAGGGCCAGCAGTTGCGCGGCCACGCCGAGCAGGGGATTGGTCTGGATCGGGGAGCGGTCGGCCAGCCGGACTCGCAGCTGGTGGGCGGGATGGGCGCCGTGCACCACATCGCCCAGGCCGAAGTCGGCCATGATCAGCGGCGCGTAGGTCTCGATGTCCGGGCACATCACCAGGATGTCGCGCGGCTGAAGCGTCGAGTCGTCCTGCAACAGGCCGAGCAGCACCTCGCGCAGCACATCGACCTGGCGGGCCGGGCCGTGGCAGTTGTGAATCTGCACCGATCGGTCGTCGGCTCGCATCGTGCGGCCAAGTGGGCGAACGGCATTGGCGGCGATATCGGACTGCAACCAGCCGAGCAGCGTGTCCGAGCGCACGTCGCCGGACAGATAGTCGTCGGTCACCGGATCCGCCGGCAGGCTGCGTTGCAGCTCCCGCAGGTCTCGTCCCAGGGTCGCGAGCAGCGGGTGGGACACCGCGCGGTGGCTGACGTCCTCGCGCCGGCGGATCGCGCCGTGGCTGCCGGCCAGTGCGCGCCACAGCTCCTCGCTCGGGTGCGGTAGCCACAGATGCAGGTCGTGGTGGGCGGCCACCGCGTCCAGCAGCTCGACGTCGGTGCGGGTCAGGCGGGTGTGCCCGAACAGCGACAGCCGAGGGGGTAGCTCGCCGGGCGCCTCGCGCAGCCGCGCGATGGCCTTGGCGTGCCGGATGTGTGGGGGGTCGGCGGCGACCCGCGCCACCAGCGCTTGCCACAGCTCGGGCTGCCAGCGCAGGTCCTCGTCGAGCTCGCCGGGGTTGCCGTTGCCCCAGTCGACGAGCAGTTGCGGGCGCTGGCGCGCGTAGGAGTCGAATAGGCCGGCCAGCCTGCGTGCCACCTCGTAGCGGCGGCCCCGGCGCAGCTCGGCCTCCGCGCCGGTGTGGAAGTGGCCGACATGCATGGCCAGCGTGCGGCACCACGGTTCGTCCAGCGAGCAGTCGATCGCCTCGAGCAGCGGCCAGGCCATGGCGTCCGGCGACCAGGGATCGTCGTCGGCCGTGCCGATGATTTCGGCGATCAACGAGCCCGGGCTGCGGAACGCCACCCCGGCGCACACCCCGTCACCGCCACGCGCACCCAGCACGTGCGACAACCGCTGACTCAGCCAGCGTTCCACCCCGCGCGCCGGCACGACGACGAGTTCGGTGGCGAACGGGTCGGGCAGCGGGTTGGCCAGCAGGGCGCCGAGACCGTCGGCCAGCAGATCCGTGCGCTCGGCGCGGTGAAGATGAAGCGGCATTGCGCTGTCACGATAAACCCCGACACCGACGAGAGTGGGCGCTTAGGGCGCGGCATCCGTGGGAATCGGTGCCATGCCAGGCCGGTTGATCCGTGAAACAGCTAGTGGAGGGACCCAGATGGAAGCTTGGGACGCGATCTGCGCACGTCGCAATGTCCGGGAGTACCAGCCGACACCGATACCGGCCGAGGATCTGGACCGCATCGCCGAGGCCGGCTGGCGCGCGCCGTCGGCGAAGAACCGCCAGCCGTGGGATTTCGTCATCGTCACCGACCGCAACCAGCTGACGGAGCTGTCCACGGTCTGGCGGGGCGCCGGCCACATCGCCGGGGCCGCCGCCGCGATCGCGATCGTGGTCCCGGTGCCGCCCGATGAGCGCCGAGTGGTCACCGACAACTACGACGTCGGCCAGGCCACCATGGCGATGATGATCGCCGCCACCGACCTGGGGATCGGGACCGGTCATTCGTCGGTCGGGGAGCAGGACAAGGCGCGCGCGCTCCTGGGCGTGCCCGACGATCACCTGGTGGCCTTCCTGCTCGGAGTGGGCTATCCCGCCGATCGCCCGCTCACCGCGATCCGCAAGCCGAATAGGCGGCCGTTCGCCGAGGTCGTCCACCACGGCCGCTGGTGATCGCTACCACGAAAAACCTTCGGCGCCTTACCGAGTCCTAAGCTGATGGGCGTGCATGAACACCAGGGCGATTACGGAGTCGACGGTTCCTTTCACACCATCTCGGCGCGCGCGCAGGCGATAGGCATCGGCGCTCAAGCCGCCGCCCTGGCCGTGTTCGCGGGTATCAGCTGGGCGCGCGGCAGGCGGCTTCGGGCGGCGCTGGCCGCGGTGTCCTCCGCGGGGGTCACGGGTGCGGTGGTCCTCTACATGTACGCCACCCGCACCGGGAAATTTGTTGTGTGGGAACGGATTCTGCGTGACTTGCGGCTCACGGGCGACGAAACGGTGCTCGACCTCGGCTGCGGGCGCGGCGCCGTGCTGCTGGCGGCGGCCAAGCGGTTGCCGCGGGGCCGCGCGATCGGCGTCGACCTCTGGCAGGCCGACCAGACCGACAACTCCGAGCAGGCCACGCTGGCCAATGCGGTGGCCGAAGATGTCGCCGACCGCATCGAGTTGCACACCGCGGACATGACCGCGCTGCCGCTGCCCGACGAGAGCGTCGACGTGATCGTGAGCAACCTGGCCATCCACAACATCCCAGGGCACGCCGGGCGGCGTCGCGCGCTCGACGAAGCCGTGCGGGTGCTGCGGCCGGGGGGCCGGCTCGCCATCGCCGACCTGTGGGAGACGCGTCAACACGCCGCCCGGCTGCGCGAACTCGGTTGGCGCGACGTGCGGCGGCGCAACCTCGGCTGGCGGATGTGGTACGGAGGACCCTGGTTCTCCACCCGCGTGGTCACCGCGACCAAGCCGGAGTGATGCCCGGCGGGCATGCTTAGGGCCATGAACAGAACCGAAATCACCGAACAGGTCGTCATAGCCCGGCTCCGCGAGGGTCTGACGTGGCAAGAGCTGGCCGACGCGATCGGCAGGCCACTCATGTGGACCACGGCGGCGCTGCTCGGCCAACACCCGATTCCGGTGGAGCAGGCCAAGGTTCTGGCGGAGAAGTTGAAGCTGGACGAGTCCGCGGTGCCGGTGCTCGCCGCCGCGCCGATGCGCGGCGGGCTGCCCACCGCGGTCCCGACGGACCCGACGATCTACCGCTTCTACGAAGCCCTGCAGGTGTACGGCGGCGCGCTGAAGGAGGTGATCGCCGAACAGTTCGGCGACGGCATCATGAGCGCGATCAACTTCAGCCTCGACGTGCAGAAGAGGCCGCACCCGTCCGGCGACCGGGTCGTAGTGACCTTCGACGGCAAATTCCTTCCCTATCAATGGGTCGAGGCGGACGGCTGAGGCGAGCACGCCAAAGTGAAGTGACGGCGCGTCGCGGGCGTGTCAAACTAGCGTCGAGGAGGCGAAGGGAACGCGGTGGCGGCCAGCGGCGGCCACCGCGTTCGCCGTTTAGTTCATCAAGACTTGCGGGGACAGCTCTTTGAGCATCGCGTTGGCCCAGCGCATCTGGCGCAACGTCTCGGGGTGGCAGCGCGACGACAGGCTCAGCAGTTCGGAATCCTTGGCGGCCTGTGCGCCCTGCGCCAGCAGCTCCCAATCCAGCGACACCCCCGCCGACAGCCGGTGAATCCGCCGCAGGTCGGCGAGCAGCGCCAGGCCGGGCTCCGGCCGGTGTCGCAGCAGGCCGCTCATCCGCGACTGCAGAAAGCCGGTGATCGCGCCGGTGCGCGGGTCCGAGGACAGGCGCAGACCGTAGTGACGCCCGTGCTGCGCCAGCTCGCTGACGTGATGCTGCGACCAGCGGGACATGTCGCCTGCGAGGTGGTGGATGTCCTGGTCACTGTGGTGGCGCGCCGCCACCACGTTGAGCTCGTGCGCCAGCTTGCGTTCGGAGCGGTGCAGCTCGCGGATCGCCAACTTCAGCTTCATGGCCGGCCTCCCCCGGGGACGACTTCGGTGACGCCGGCCATCGCGCCGCCTACCGTCGCGGGCACCGATCCACCGGCTGACGCCGCCGTCGTCGGCGCCTGCCCGTTCCGGCCGGGCGGCCTCACCCGAGCCTTGCGCAGCCGGGCGGCGGCGGTCTTGTAGATCGGCTGCTTGGACACCGGATCCCAATCGGTCAGCGTCATTTCATTGCCGGCCCGGTGATGGGCCCTGCCGTCGGTGTCCCAGTAGCCGTAGTGGAAGGGCACGAACAGCACGCCGTCGCGGATGCCGCAGATGCGCGCGGCGCACACCACGCAGCCGCGCGGCGTGCTCACCTCGACCAGATCGCCTTCCCCGATGCCCAGGCGCCGCGCGTCGCGGTCGGACACCTCGACCCACACGTCCGGGGCGGCCCGTTGAAGTTGCTGTGCCCGGGCGGTTTTGGTGCGGGTATGGAAATGGTAGACGGTGCGGCCGGTGATCAACGCGAACGGGTAATCGGCGCTCGGTTGCTCGTGCGGGGGCACGTACTCGGCCGCCTTGATGATCGCCTTGCCGAACGGGTTCATCGAGCGGTACTCGTCGGGCTGCAGTGGGGCGCCGGTGATCAGGTCTTTGCCGTATGCCTCGCAGTAGTCCGGGGCTGCCCAGAATTTCGCGTCGGCGTAGAGCCGTTCGGTGCCGTCGGGATGCTCTGCGTTGCAAGGCCATTGGATGCCGCTGCCGCCGCGCAGCTTGTCGTAGGTCAGGCCCGTGTAGTCGCACGGCCGGCCCGCGGTGCACTTCTTCCACGCCTCGAACGCCGATTCCGGGTCCGTCCAGGGCGGGAACGGCTGGCCGTCCTTGTCGCGAAAGTCCATCCGGCGCGCGTAGTCCAGGAAGATGTCGAGGTCCGAACGCGCGGAACCCGGTGGCTCCACGGCCTTTTCGGACAGGTGCACGGTGCGGTCGGCGTTGGTGAAGGTGCCGGTCTTCTCCGCCCATGCCGCGGCGGGTAACACGACGTCGGCCAGCGCGGCGGTCTCGGTCATGAAGATGTCCTGCACGATGAGGAACAGCCGTTCCTGCGACAGGATGTCGCGGATCCGCGCCAGCTCCGGCAGCGACACCGCGGGATTGGTGGCGGTGACCCACAGCATCCGCAGCGTTCCCTCTTCGGCGAAGCGGAACATCTGCATGGCGTGCGTCGGTGGGCCGTAGTGCGGAATCTGCAGGGGTTCCAGGTTCCACAATTTCGCCAACTCCTCCACGTGAGAGTCGTTGGACCAGTTGCGAAAGCCGGCCAGGTCCCCGTCGGCCCCGCACTCGCGGGTGTTCTCCGCGGTCGGCTGCCCGTTCATCTGCAGCACCCCGCAACCCGGCTTGCCCAGCATGCCGCGCACCAGGTGAATGTTGTTGACCTGCACGGCCGCCGCGGTGGCCTGGTGAGACTGGTAGAAGCCCTGCAGCACGGTGGACATCAGCCGCTCGGCCGTGCCCAGCAGCCGCGCCGCGTGCCGGATGTCGTCGGCCGCCACACCGCAGATGTCGGCGGCCCGCTCGGGCGGAAACTCCTCGACCCGGCGACGCAGTTCGTCGAAACCGACTGTGTGCGTGTCGATGTCCTGGTCGACCCAGCCGTGGCCGATGATCTCGTGCAGCAGACCGTTCATCAACGCCACGTTGGTGCCCGGCAGCGGCGCCAGGTGAACCGTGGCGTGGCGGGCCACCGGCGTGAGCCGGGGGTCGACGCAGATGATCGCCGGTGGCGACTCGCCGCCCAGCCGGTCCAGCATTCGCGCCCACAGCACCGTCTGCGTCTCGGCGACATTGTGCCCGAACAACGCGATGACGTCGGCGTGGTCGACATCGGTGTAGGAGCCCGGTTGCCCGTCGCAGCCGAACGATTCCTTGAGCGCCTCGGCGGCCGTCGCGGTGCACAGCCGGGTGTTGCCGTCGACGTGGTTGGTGCCGATCGCCCCGTGTGCGATCGCACCCTGGGTGTAATACGCCTCGGCGAACAGCTGCCCGGAGGTGTAGAACCCGATCGAGCTGGGACCGTAGCTGCCGAGTAACTCCTTGGTGCGGTCCACGATCCGTTGCATGGCGGTGTCCCAGTCGCACGGCTTCAGCTCGCCGCGCACCCGGATCATCGGCGTGGTGAGGCGGTCGGGCGACGCGTTGGCCTGCCAGCCGAACAGATCCTTCGGGTCGAGCCGCCCGTGGTTGACCCGGTCGACGGCGCGCCCGCGCACCCCCACGATCCGCCCGTCCTTGACGGCGATGTCCAGGCCGTCGCCGTTGGAGTGCAACACCGCGGCCGATTGCACCCAGCGGTCGACCGACTCGGCGCTGACTCCGTCGGCCAGGTAGGAGTCGACTCGTTCCGGCCACCGCGTGCCGGGTGCGTAGGGAGTCCGTGTTCCCCAGGGGTCAGCGATGCGATCTATGGCCATTCCGCTGACTTCCCCGGCGGCGGCCCCTCAAACCGGTCCGGGCGAACGCCCCCCCGCTATACCCCGAATTCGGCTTCGATCCCGTCGATGCCGGCGCGGATGGCCGTCAACGCGTCGGCGCGGGTGCGCAATTTGGTGGCGGCGTGCGCCCGCTGATTCAGGCCGGCGAATTCGGTTGCGGCCTCTTCCGCGCGATCGATCACCACCTCGGGCAACACGATCTCGTCGACAAAGCCTGCCGCAAGGGCGGTTTCGCCGAAAAACGTCTTGGCCAGCCCAGCGGCCTGCTGGTAGGCCGACGGCGTCAACCGCAGCTTCATGATCTCCAGCGCGGCATAGGGAATGACCATGCCGATCGCGACCTCATTGGCCTGAATGTTGTAGGCGTGTGCGGCCACCCGGTGATCGCCCGCCGACAACAGGAACGCCCCCATCGCGATCGCGTGGCCGGTGCACGCCATCACCACCGGCTTCGGATGGGACAACAGGCGATACGCCAACTCGAACCCGCCGCGGAGCATGTCGATCGCGGGCTGCACCTCACCGGAGGTCAGGATCTTCAGGTCGAAGCCGCCGCTGAACACCCGTTCGTTGCCGGCGATCACCAGCGCTCCGGCGTCATCCGCCTCGGCCCGGTCGATCGCGTCGTTGAGGGCCTGCTGCATGGTCGGGCCCAGCGCGTTGACCTTGCCGTCGTCCATCTTGATGACGGCGATGGAGTCCTTGGTGCTGTAGTGGACCGGGGCGCTCATCGGTTACTCCTTGCCGTCAGGCGGGCTGGCTGTGGTGTTTGCCCAGATCGTTTTCGGCGTTACTCCAGCGCAGGCTGACATCGGTCGGTTCGTCGAGTTGGCGTGTGCGCCATCTGTCTTGGGTTTCCCGGACCGCGGCGTTGATCCGTTCGATCTCGCTGCGGAACACCTCGGGCCGGGTTTCCTTGCTGACGTAGTGGAAATAGGTGAGCAGGCCGCGCAGCAGCTCCAGCTTCTCCTTCTCCCGCTTCGCCAAATCGTGGGTGGTCATCAATTCGATGCGCTGGACGGGCGGCAGCGCATCCCAGTCCAGCACGACGTCGGTGTGCAGCGGGGAACGCTCGCGCTCCCAAAACCGCCGGCCGTGCCCGCGGTCGGGCCGGTCGTAGTAGGTCAGGATGCCGGTGAAGCGCGATTCGATGCCGCTGCCGATCTCGGCGCGGTCGAGCGCGGAATCCCACACCATGCGCCACTCCTGGCCGGACGCCAACATGGGCAGTTCGCGGGGGAGCCGCAGTTCGACGACGTCGGCGTAGCCGTCGGTGGCGTTCTCGTATTCGGCCACGGTCGGGGGATTGGCGAAGGAGAACCCGATGTCATAGGCCGCGGTCCGCCCGAAGTTCCGGACCACGAGTTCGATCACGTGCCAGTCAGCGGAATGCGGCTCCATGAACATCGCGACCTGCGGACGCGTCTGCTCGGAAGCGACGCGGCGATTCCGGTTGATCTGCCTATTGATGAAGACCAGCGTGACGATCGCCAGGACGATTGCCGTCCACGCCGCCCACGCTATCCAGGTGTCGGACCCGACGTGCGTGACATCATGCCAGCTGTCCTGGATCCAACCCATGGAATCCACCCTCCGCTTATATCACAGGGGCGGTGCCCTCGCCGCATGGTCGTGACGGAGCGATATGGCCTCAGCCGCCCATCAACATCCGCCATTGGTCGAGGTCGGCTGCCCGATACACGTAGTTGGAACGCTTGACCTCCGCGAGCGGCGCGCTGGGCTCCGCCGAATACCAGTGACCCGGAAACACGGTCGGGTCACCGGGCAGGGTCGCGAGCCGTTGCAGGCTGCGGTACATCTCGTCGGAGTCCCCGCCCGGGAAGTCCGTGCGCCCGCAGCCCTCCAAGAACAGCGTGTCACCCGCGACGAGGCGGCCGTCGAGCAGGAAGCACTGGCTGCCCGGCGTGTGGCCGGGGGTGTGCAGCAACTCGATCTCGATGTCGCCGACGCTGATCTTGTCGTGGTTCTCGTGGGAGGTCAGGTCACCCAGACCTATCCCGGTGACACGCGAAACCCACAGCGCCTCATGGGTATTGACGTGCACCGGCACCGATGCCCGGTCCAGCAGTTCGGCAAGCCCCGGCAGGGCGAACCCCATCATGGAACCGCCCACGTGGTCGGGGTGATGATGGGTCACCAGCACGCCGGACAGGTGCATGCCATCGGCCTCGAGCGCGTCGAGCAGGTCGCCGGCGGCGTAGGCCGGGTCGACCACCACGCAGTCACCGGTTTGCCGGTCGCCGATCAGGTAGGCGAAGTTGCGCATCTGCGTCGCGAACATGTCACCGGCGGCGAAGTCGCGACCGGAGAGCAGTTGTCGGAAATACAGCCGGTCCTCTGGCACGTGACCAGACTAGGACCCCCACCGCAGGGGCCCACCGACACCGCCGTTTCGCAGCCGATTAGGCCGGGGCGTGGTGGGTATTGTTGGCGCATGAGGAAGAAGGTGGAAATCGAGGTCGACGCCGATCTGATCGATGAGGCCATCCGCCGCTTCCATCTCCTCGACGCGCGCGAGGCCATCAATCTCGCGTTGCGGACCCTGCTCAACGACGGCGATTCCGTCGAACAGGACGACGAATACGACGAGTTCAGCGACCTCGGTGCCTGGGAACCTCAGCGCAACGGCAAAAGCGGCTGATGTTTGCCGCTGCTTCGTCGATCGCCGGGTGATCCCTAGGAATGCAACGTGGTTTGGTTCCGCTGCGAGCCAGGCTGTACCCTCTTTTAGGCCCGCGCGGAGGAGATCGCTGCGGGTGAACGGCCCCCTTAGCTCAGTCGGTAGAGCGTTTCCATGGTAAGGAAAAGGTCAACGGTTCGATTCCGTTAGGGGGCTCGGCGGACGCCGAGCAGGCGTGGCCCCCCCGACCCCGAAAGGGGTGGCCAGAGGCGATGTAGCTCAGTCGGTTAGAGCGAACGACTCATAATCGTTAGGTCGCCGGTTCGAGTCCGGCCATCGCTACAACACAACAGCACAGTTCAGGAATCGAGAGAGAACGTCATGGCTTCCAGTACCGACGTACGGCCGAAGATCACCTTGGCATGCGAGGTGTGCAAGCACCGCAACTACATCACCAAGAAAAACCGCCGGAACGACCCGGACCGACTGGAGCTGAAGAAGTTCTGCCCCAACTGCGGTAAGCACCAGGCGCACAGGGAGACGCGCTAGCGGTCACCCGCGGGCGTTTATTCCGATTGACTAGGTAGTTTAAGAACCGTGCCGTTAAGTCCGAGCATCGTCGGTATGCACTACCGCTACCCCGATCATTACGAGGTGGAGCGGGAGAAGATCCGCGAATACGCGGTGGCCGTGCAGAACGACGACCCCTCGTTCTTCGAGGAGAAGGCGGCGGCCGAACTCGGCTACGGCGGTCTGGTGGCGCCCCCCACCTTCATCTGTGTTTTCGGATACAAGGCCCAGACCGCGTTCTTCCACCACGCGAACATCGCGATCGCCGACCAGCAGATCGTGCAGGTCGACCAGGTGCTGAAGATGCAGAGGCCGATCGTCGCCGGCGACAGGCTGTACTGCGACGTCTACGTGGACTCGGTGCGGGAGTCGCACGGCACCCAGATCGTTGTCACCAAGAATGTCGTCACCAACGGCGCCGGCGACGTCGTGCAAGAGACCTACACGACCCTCGCGGGCCGTGCCGGTGAGGATGGAGAAGAGGGATTTACTGATGCCACTGCGTGAGTTCAGCTCCGTGAAGGTGGGTGACCAGCTTCCTGAGAAGACCTACCCGCTGACCCGACAGGATCTGGTCAACTACGCGGGCGTGTCCGGCGACCTGAATCCGATCCACTGGGACGACGAGATCGCCAAGGTCGTCGGCCTGGACACCGCGATCGCGCACGGCATGCTCACCATGGGCATCGGCGGCGGCTACGTCACCGCGTGGATCGGCGACCCCGGCGCGGTCACCGAGTACAACGTGCGGTTCACCGCGGTGGTCCCGGTGCCCAACGACGGCAAGGGCGCCGAACTCGTCTTCAGCGGCCGGGTGAAGTCCGCCGATCCCGAGACCAAGTCCGTGACGATCGCGCTCACGGCCACCACCGGCGGCAAGAAGATCTTCGGCAGGGCGATCGCGTCCGCAACTCTGGCATAGCTCATGGCGCTCAAGACAGACATCCGCGGAATGATCTGGCGGTACCCAGATTCCTTCGTGGTGGGGCGCGAGCAGCTGCGTGCCTTCGCCCAGTCCATCAAGAACGACCACCCGGCGTACTACAGGGAAGACGCGGCCGCCGAACTCGGCCACAGCGCGATCCTCGCGCCGCTGACCTTCGCGACCATCTTCGCCAAGCTGGTCCAGCTGGACTTCTTCCGGCACGTCGACATCGGCATGGAAACCCTGGTGATCGTCCAGGTCGACCAGCGCTTCGTGTTCGCCAAGCCGATCAAGGCCGGCGACCGGCTATGGGCCCGGATGGAAATCCAATCCGTGGACGAGCGCTTCGGCGCCGACATCGTCGTCACCAAGAACATCTGCACCAACGATCAGGGTGAGCTGGTCCTGGAGGCCTACACCACGCTGATGAGCCAGTACGCCGAACAGTCCGACAACCTGCGCTGGGACCCGGAATCCGGGCAGGTCGTCAGGACGGCGTAATCACTATTGGATTTCCCGCGCTTAGGGGCAATCAAGTACACTCGGTCCTCGGGGTTTTCCCAGCATTAGCGCGCTTTCCGTGAGTCGAGCAATCGGAAGGCGCGCGTGTCATGTAGGCCCCGGTAGGTAAGCGCAGGTTGGCCTGCCAACCGCGAAGGGGCGTAGCTCAACTGGCAGAGCAGCGGTCTCCAAAACCGCAGGTTGCAGGTTCAAGTCCTGTCGCCCCTGCTAATGGCGAACGTCCTGGCATGGTGGACACTGGAAGAAAGTTCCCACCATCGGCGGGATGGTTCGCGAAGTACTGGCAAACAAAGGAGCATGCGGTGAGCGACGAAGGCGACGTTGCCAACGACGCCGCAAGCGACGGCACTGAGAACGAGGACGGCCGCGCGAGCGCCAGCCGGACGGCGGTGGTGACGCGGCCACAGCGCCCCACCGGCAAGCGGTCCCGGCAGCGGGTCATCGAGGGCGGTGAAGACGCCGAGGCTTCGGACGAGGTCGAGGCTTCCGCGCCGGACAAGGCCAAGAAGGGCGCCAAGGCCAAGAATGCCGCGAAGCCCAAGAAGGCCGGCGACCACCGCGTCAACCCGTTCGTGTTCGTCTTCAACTACCTCAAGCAGGTCGTTGCAGAGATGCGGAAGGTCATCTGGCCCAACCGCAAGCAGATGCTCACTTACACCTCCGTTGTGCTGGCATTCCTGGCCTTCATGGTGGCGCTGGTCGGCCTGGCGGATTTCGGCCTGACCAAGCTGGTGCTGTTGGTGTTCGGCTGAGCGAGTGACGCCGCTTTGAAAGTGACAGAGAGGACTCAAACCGTGACTACCTTCGACGGTGACCCGTCCGCGGGTGAAGCGGTCGACGTGGACGAAATCGCGCAGGCGCAGGCCACGGACACCTCCGCGGCCGCTGAGGTCACCGAGGCGACCGCGGACGACGCCGCCGACGAGACGGCCGAGGCCGCCGCGGCGCCCGACGAGCCGGCCGAAGAGGCCGACCCGGCCGCCACGCTCAAGGCGGAACTGCGCAGCAAGCCCGGCGACTGGTATGTCATCCACTCCTACGCGGGGTACGAGAACAAGGTCAAAGCCAACCTCGAAACCCGGGTGCAGAACCTCGATGTCGGTGACTACATCTTCCAGGTGGAGGTGCCCACCGAGGAGGTCACCGAGATCAAGAACGGCCAGCGCAAGCAGGTCAACCGCAAGGTGCTGCCCGGCTACATCCTGGTGCGCATGGACCTGACCGACGACTCGTGGGCCGCGGTCCGCAACACCCCCGGCGTCACCGGCTTCGTCGGGGCGACCTCGCGTCCGTCGGCGCTGACACTCGACGATGTGGTCAAGTTCCTGCTGCCGCGCGGCGCGACGAAGAAGGCCGCCAAGGGCGCCGCCACCACGGCTGCCGCCGCCGAGGTCGGCGGCCTGGAACGGCCGGCCATCGAGGTCGACTACGAGGTCGGCGAATCGGTGACGGTCATGGACGGCCCGTTCGCGACGTTGCCCGCCACGATCAGCGAGGTCAACGGCGAACAGCAGAAGCTCAAGGTGCTGGTGTCGATCTTCGGCCGCGAAACGCCGGTCGAATTGACGTTCAGCCAAGTCTCCAAGCTCTAAACCGGCGCATACGCCCGGCGTAACCCAGGAAGGAACAGCACAACCTCATGGCCCCGAAGAAGAAAGTCGTCGGGCTGATCAAGCTTCAGATCCAGGCGGGGCAGGCCAACCCGGCGCCGCCGGTCGGGCCCGCGCTCGGTCAGCACGGCGTCAACATCATGGAGTTCTGCAAGGCATTCAACGCGAGGACGCAGGATCAGCAGGGCCTGATCATACCCGCAGTGATCACCATCTACGCGGATCGTTCCTTTACCTTCGAGTTGAAGACGCCCCCCGCAGCGGTACTTCTGAAACGCGCTGCGAAGATCGCGAAAGGCTCCGGAGAGCCCAACAAGGAGAAGGTGGGCACGGTGACGCGGGCTCAAGTGCTCGAGATCGCGGAGATGAAGGCCCCCGACCTGAATTCGAACGACAGCGATGCGGCGATCCAGATCATCTCTGGGACCGCGCGCTCCATGGGCATCGAGGTGGAGGGCTAGGACGATGGCGAAACCTGGCAAGCGTTATCGCGCAGCCAAGGAGACCGTAGAGGTCGACAAGGTCTATGCGTTGGACGAGGCGATTGCGGCCCTCAAGTCCGTGGGTGGCACGAAGTTCGATGAGAGCGTGGACATCGCGATCAACCTCGGAGTGGACCCGCGGCACGCCGACCAGATGGTGCGCGGCGCGATCGTACTGCCCCACGGTGTAGGGAAGAGCGTCCGGGTGCTCGTCTTCGCCAAGGGCGAGAAAGAGACCGAGGCGGTCGAGGCGGGAGCGGATCACGTCGGTGGTGAGGAACTTGCGAAGAAGATCCAGGAAGAAAACTGGCTCGACTTCGAGCGGGTCATTGCCACACCGGACATGATGAGCGTGGTGGGGCGCCTGGGAAAGGTGCTCGGCCCGCGTGGCCTGATGCCGAACCCCAAGCTGGGCACAGTCACCATGGATGTGGCCACCGCGGTGGCCGAGAACAAGGCGGGCAAGATCGAATACCGGGTCGACAAGGCTGGCATCATCCACGCGGTGGTAGGGAGGCGTTCCTTTGACGCCAAGCAGCTCGTTGAAAACGCAGCGGCGTTGATCACCGTCGTCCTCAAGGCGAAGCCCGCATCCAGCAAGGGGATCTACATGAAAAAGGTCTCCATTTCCTCGACTATGGGTCCTTCCTTCCGGATCGATCCGTCGAGCCTGGCCGCATAGGAGACGACGTTGCTTACGCGCGTTCAAAAGGAAGAGCAGGTCGCTGTCTTCTCCGAGAAGTTCGGCAGGGCGGTCTGTGTGTACGTGGCGGATTATCGCGGCGTCGGTGTCGACTCCGTGAATCTGCTTCGCCGAGAGATCCGCAAGGGCGGGGACCACGAATACCGAGTGGCCAAGAATTCGGTTTTGAGGCGGGCTGCCGAGGGATCCGATATCGAGGGAATCATCCCGCACTTCAGCGGGCCCACCGCGGTGGCGATTTCCTACGACGATCCGGCTGGCCTCGCGAAGATCGTTAGCGGGTTTGCGAAGGAGAACGAGGACTTCGAGATCAAGGCCGGGGTGCTGGACGGTAACGTCATCGGCACCGAGGAGATCGCCACGCTGGCGACCCTTCCCAGTCTGGATGTGCTGCGTGGGCAGATCATTGGTCTCGTGATGGCGCCGGCCACGAAGATTGCGCGCCTCCTGATGGAGCCGGGAGCGCAGCTCGCGCGTCTCGCAGGTGCGCGAGGAAGCCAGGAAGACACGTCCGAGTGAAGCGCCGGGGAGGCATGGGTGCCCCGCGGCGTGAACTCGGTGACTGACAATCCAGGGTGGGCAGCGTCCCACCATAACCGCTCGGAAAGGCCGAGCGAAAAACTGCAAGGGGATTCCTGATGGCCGATCTGAACGCGATCGCAGATTCACT
>JAYZBN010000003.1:0-18911 GCA_036338755.1 Actinomycetota bacterium
GGGGGGGGCCCCGGGCGCCGCTGCCCCCGGGGGCGGAACCCACCCCGGCGGCCCCCCCCCCCCCCCCCCCCCCCCCCACGTCCGGCGCTACCTGTCCTACTTTCCGCCGAGCGCATGGTCGTACCCGGCGTCGTTGCCGCAGCACGAGGACAGCGAGCCACGGGCGACGCCCGAGCTGCTCGACATCGTGTCCCGCGACAACCGCCGCGTCTACGACATGCGCGCGGTGCTCGACGTGATCTTCGACCGGCCCGACTGGTTCGAAGTCCAGCCGCAGTACGGCAAGGCGATCATCTGTGCGCTGGCCCATCTCGGTGGCCACCCGGTCGCGGTGGTGGCCAACCAACCTCAGGTGCTCGCCGGCTCCATCGACGCCGCGGCCGCGGACAAGGCGGCGCACTTCATCTTGGTCGCCGACTCGTTCCACCTGCCTCTCGTCTTCCTCGCCGACAATCCCGGCATGCTGCCCGGCAGCCGCTCCGAGCGCAGCGGTGTGTTGCGCGCCGGGGCGCGGATGTTCGCCGCGCAGACGGCCGCCACCACGGTGAAGCTGCACGTGACGCTGCGCAAGGCATACGGGTTCGGCTCCATGGTCATGTCCCTGCTGGGGTTCGACAGCCAGTCCGCGACTTTCGCCTATCCCGGGGCGACGATGGGCGCCATGAGCGCGGCCGCGCTGGGCCGGGCCACACACGCCGGCGAGGACGTCACCGCGAAGTTACGCGAGGCCGAGTTGCAGGCGTCCTACCGGTCTGCCGAGCACATGGGGTTCGACGAACTCATCGATCCACGCGAGACACGGGACGCCCTACTCGCCTCGCTGAAGCGTGGCCTGTCCGGCCGGCAAGCCGCCGCCGAGCCCGTGACCCGGACCGTCATCATGCCGTGACTTTCCGCGCGTCTGGCTAGTTCGCAGCGCGGTAGGCCGCGACGATCGGCTCGAGCTCGTCGGGTGTGGCACCGTGCATGATGACCGCGTCGGCCCCGTAGTCGAATTCCTTGCGGATGCGGTCCACGCACTGCTGCGCCGACCCGGTGGCCGATGGCTCCAGCCATTCATCGGGAATCAGCGTCGCGATGTGCTCGATTTGCTCGGCCGTGCCCTTGTGATCGATCCCACCCGCGATCGAGGTGACCACCGGATCTTCGCGGAAGCGTTGCAGCACAGCGGGATCCCAATTGTTGGTTGCGACAAGCAGATCGCCGTAGCCCTGCAGGTAGGTGGCCAGACGCGCGACGGTCTTCTTGAGCCGGAGTTCTTCGGGCAGGTGGTCACCGACGGTGGCGAAGCACGACCACACCCGCACGCTGTCCGGGTCGCGGCCCGCCTTCTCCGCAGCCGACTTCACGGTTTTGACGCTGCGCTGCAAGGTCTCCGGCGTGAAGTAGGTGTGCAGTATGACGTCGTCGAACACGCGTCCGCCGAGCGCGAGCGTGTTGGGCCCAAAGGCCACCAGCGCCAGCCGGATGTCCTCGTTGAAGTCGGGATCGAGGAACAAGATGGGGTACTTGCCCATCGGGCCGTCGTGATTGAAGATCAGCTCGCCGTGCCACAGCCGGCGCATGACCTGAGCCCAGTCCTCCATCTGCGCCGTCGTCACCGCCGGGATTCCGAAGGCCCCGTAGATCGCGGCGATGCCGCGGCCAATGCCCAGGGTGAACCGGCCGCCGGACAGGCGATGCATCGTGGTCGCCCAGGATCCGGTGATCAGGGGATGGCGGGTGTTGTGATTGGTTGCCGCGGTGGCGATTTGCATCCGATTGGTCACCGCGCACGCCGCCCCGACCAGAGATGAAGCCTCTTTGACGTTCCACCGCTCGGAGATGAAGGCGGTGCCGAAGCCGAGTTCTTCGCCGCGACGCGCCTCGTCCATCAACGTCGCAGGGCCCTCACCACCGGCCCCGGCCAGCAGGTAGAAGCCCAACTCATCAAGCGCATGGTCGCTCAATTCCACACCCCTTGCTGGTAGCCGCAGTTCCACACCTCGGTTATCTTGCCTTCGACGACGCGGAACACCTCGATGCTGGCGATGTTGGTCTCGGTGCCGTCCTTGGTGGTGATCGTCGAGTCGTAGACGATGGCGACGTGCTCGCCGTCCTCGCCCTCGATGACGAGGTTGATGTCGAAGCGCAGCGAATCGGCCAGCTGCCACATGTCCACCACGCGCTGCACCGCTTCGGCGTGGGTCAGGGTACGCGAGGAACCCACCTCGTGCCGAATGACGGTGTCGCCCAACAACTCCTCGGCCAGATCGATGTTGCGTTCGTTCCACACCACGAGGTTGTAGAGTTCGACCACCGTCCGCGCGGTCCACGTGGGCGCCATCAACCCGGCACCGCGGCTTTTCGCGCGGCCACGTCGCGCAGGAAACGGTCGGTGATCCGCTGCACCCGCCGGGAGAAGACGTGTCCGACGTGGCTGCCGTCGTACCAGTACAGCTGGCCGCCCCAGCGTTCGTGCAACGCATCAACGGGCTCGCGCATCGCCATCCGGTCGTGCCACGCCCCGACGATCAGGCGGCGATCCGGCGGCGGGGATGGAGTGACCGCCAGCGGATCGATCACCGACGTCAGCTGGGTCACCACGGGGGATTGCAGCAACTCGCGGAATCCTGCCCGCGATGCGCCCCACCGCTGCAGGTGCCGCGCGATCATCGCGTTGAGCCCCAGAATCGGCGTGTACAGGGCGACGGCATCGATCTGCTTCTCCAGGTGGGAGACGAGTGCGGCGACCGGAGTGCCCATCGAAATCCCCGCCACCACAACAGCGGTGGCTTGTGGCTGCACCCACCGCACGACCGCGCGCACCTCGGACACCACACGCATCATCCCCGCCACATTGCCCAGCGGGTCCATGTCGGGATAGGCCGGCCATTGGCGTCGCCGGCAGCCGTGACCGGGCTGCACCGGCAGCGCGACATTGAAGCCCAGCTTGTGGTGGATGCGCCCAATCCGTGCCATCAGCAGGTCTTCGTCGCCACCCTGGCCGGCCCCGTGCACCCAGACTAGCCATGGACGAGGTCCGTCGTGGTGCCGACACAGGCGCACCACCGCCCGTGCAGGGCCGCCCAGCCCGTCGGCCTCCAGCGTGGCCGGCAACGTCGGGTCGTGCTCGAAAGCCATCCGCTCGTAGGCAAGACCGGCGATGCTGCGCCTGCGTAACGAGGTTGGCCGCAACGGGTTCGGCTCCGCGTGCGCCCGGTCGATGCCCAGCGACGAGAGCTCCTCGGCGGCCGCGGTGCACACGTCCAGTGACCGCATCTCCGCGGGACTGCCGCCCAGCAGTGAAAAGGCGCTCAGCACCAATTCGTCGAGCATCGCCTCGCCGAACTGACGCGCACCGCGTGGCGATAGTGGGACCCAACCCGTCGACTCGCGCAGGCCGGCCACGGTGCGCGGCGCCAGCATTCCCAATTCGCGAACCACATCTTTAGCCAGGCTCAGCCCGTTCGCCGCCGTCGCCATGTCGCTCACCTTCATTAGCCAAGCCAATTCGATCCCGGTGTATCCGCCGGCCGCGATTTCGTCGCAGCGGCGCCGGTATCCCGGAAGCGGCAGGGGCGCGCCTTCAATTGCCGGATGGCTTCCAGCTCGTCAGCCGCTGTCGTCATGTCGCTCCTTGCCGCCGCGCGGACCGGACTGCTGAAATCTATACTGTAATGGATTTAGTATCAACGATCACGAGAGGCGTTGACCGTGAAAGTCCCATTCACCTGGAAAGTCACCGGCTGGTTCATGGTCGGCTGGTCTCCGGAGTTCCCCGCCGGCGAGGTCCGGCCGCTGCATTACTTCGGTGAGGACCTGGTGGCCTACCGGGATGAGCAGGGTGAGCTGCACGTCTTGGAGGCACATTGCAAACACCTGGGCGCGCACATCGGTCACGGCGGCAAGGTGTTCGGCGACTGCGTCGAGTGCCCCTTTCATGGCTGGCGCTGGGGTCCGGACGGCACCAACCGGTACATCCCCTACCAGCCGGACCGGCCCAACCGCGGGCTACGCCTCAAGGTGTTTCCCGTGCGGGAGCAGTACGACTGCGTCTTCGTCTGGCACCACCCGGACGGCGAGGAACCGCAATGGGAGATGCCGGACATCTTTCACAAGTTCCCGCAGTTCGAGACGGACCCCGCGGCTTATTACCGCGCATACCCGGAGTTCTCCCGGCGCGCGGAGCGCGAACCGGTGCACCCGCAGATCGTGGCCGAAAATGCCCCGGACAGCGCCCATTTCGAATACGTTCACCACGCCACCGTGACGCCTAGGGTGCTGGAGTGGAAGATCGTCGACCAGGAATGGCAGTTCATCGCGGGCTGGCCCGACGCACGTAGCGACAACCCAGATGATCTCGCGTTGCGGTTCCACAGCCACCTGTTCGGCCTCGGCGGCGCGATCAGCGTCTTCGAGGGGGCGCAGAACCATCGCTTGATCTTCACTTGTACGCCGGTCGACGACGAATGCTCGGACTTGTTCTACTCGATCTGGTGGCCGCGACTGCCCGGGGACACCGGGGACGTTCCCGACGGCAAACTTCGCGAGGTCATCGAGAAGCAGTTTCTGTCCACCGTGTTCGACGATCTGCAGATCTGGCGCTACCAGAAGTACGTCGAACACCCAGCTCTGTCGAAGGTCGACGCGAAAGGCTATATGGCGCTGCGAAAATGGGCGACGCAGTTCTATGACGTCGCGCCGGTGGGCGCCCCCGCATGACGGACCGACTGGCCAGGCTCGCCGCACCCGGGCACACCGCGATCGTCACCCAGGAGTGCCAGGGCGCGGTGATGGGCCCCGACGCCGGACTGGCGATGCTCGCGGAGGAAGCCCGCCGCGAGGCGCTGCCCAACATCGCGCGGCTGCTGCCCGCGGCCCGCGCGGCCGGAGTGCGCGTCGTGCACTGCCTGGTGCAGCGGCGGCCCGACGGGCTCGGCTCCAACCACAACGCGAAGATCTTCGCGATGGGCACCGGCAATCAGGTGGACATCACGCCCGGGACGCCGGGCGCGGAGTTGCTGCCCGAATTGGGGCCGGAGCCTTCGGATTTGGTGCTGCGCCGGTGGCACGGCGTAGGCCCGATGGGGGGCACCGACCTGGACGCGGTGCTGCGCAATCTCGGCGTGTCGACGATCGTCGTCGTCGGCGTTTCGCTGAACATCGCGATTCCCAACCTAGTCATGGACGCCGTCAACGCCGCCTATCGCGTGGTCCTGCCCCGCGACGCGGTGGCCGGCATACCCGCGGACTATGGTGCAGCGATGATCGCCCACACGCTGTCGCTGCTGGCCACCATCACCAGCACCGACGAGCTGCTGCGGGCCTGGGACGAAGGACCGCGATGACCGAAACAGCGCCGGAAGTTCGTGACGGTTTCCCCGACGTCAGACCCGTCGAGGATGCGCCAAAGGAACTGGGCCCGTTCGTCGCGGCGCTGCGCCGTCTGCAGGACCTCACGGTGTCCACCAAGCCCGACCCGGCGGTGTGGGCCGCCGCGACCGCTCACCTGGAGAACGCCTGCGCGCTGTTGAACGGCCACCAGGTCCCGGAGACCGAGGCGGTGGCCGGACGGGTGCTGAGCCTGCCCGGATTGGCCCATCCCCTGATGCCGCCCTGGATGGTGACCGAGTCCGGTCCCGGCGGCGTTCGGATGGCCGGTCACTTCAGCACCGCACACATCGGCGGGAACCGGGCCGTGCACGGCGGCATGATCCCGCTGTTTTACGACTGGCTGTTCGGCATGGTCGTGACGACCGCCGACATCCGGCCGACGCGCACGGCCTACCTACACGTCGACTTCCGCAGCATCACCCCCATCGACCAGCCGCTGACCGCCCACGGCCGCATCACCAGCGTCGACGGCAGGAAGGTTTTCATTGACGCTACTATGACAGCCGCCGATGGAACCTTGCTCAGCGAAGCCAACGGCCTGATGGTTCGTCTGTTACCCCACCAGCCGTGAGAGGTCCGATGTCCGACAGCACAACAACTTTCACGGTTCCTGCCGTCGCGAAGGCCGTCGCCGCCGCGATCCCCGATCGAGAGCTCATCATTCAGGGGGACCGGCGCTACACCTACGAGCAGGTGATCGATCGCGCCAACCGGCTGGCGGCGTACTTGCACTCGCGGGGGCTGGGCTGCCACACGGAGCGCTCCGCGCTGGGCGGCCACGAGGTGGGCCAGGACCTGCTGGGCCTCTACGCCTACAACGGAAACGAATTCGTCGAGGCGCTACTGGGCAGCTTCGAAGCGCGCGTGGCGCCGTTCAACGTCAACTTCCGCTACGTGAAGAGCGAGCTGCAATACCTGCTGGCGGATGCCGGGGCGACGGCGCTGCTCTACCACGCCGCGTTCGCACCGCGGGTCGCCGAGATCCTGCCCGACCTGCCACAGCTGCGCGTGCTGATCCAGATCGCCGACGACTCGGGCAACGAATTACTGAAGGGCGCAGTCGATTACGAGGCCGCGCTGGAATCGGTGTCTCCGGAGCCGCCACCGGTGCAACACTCCGCCGACGACCTGTACGTCTTGTACACCGGCGGCACGACGGGGATGCCAAAGGGCGTGTTGTGGCGCCAGCACGACATCTTCATGACGTCCTTCGGCGGCCGGAATCTCATGACCGGTGAGCCGTCGAGCTCCATCGACGAGATCGTCGAGCGCGCCGCGTCGGGCCCGGGCACCAAGCTGATGATCCTGCCCCCGCTGATCCACGGTGCCGCCCAGTGGAGTGTGATGACCGCGATCACCACGGGGCAATCCGTCGTTTTCCCCACGGTCGTCGATCATCTGGACGCCGACGACGTGGTGCGCACCATCGAGCGGGAGAAGGTCATGGTGGTCACTGTGGTTGGCGACGCCATGGCGCGCCCCTTGGTCGCCGCGATCGAGAAGGGGATCGCCGACGTTTCGTCGCTGGCCGTCGTCGCCAACGGCGGTGCGCTGCTGACCCCATACGTCAAGCAACGCTTGATCGAGACGCTGCCGAACGCCGTCGTCGTCGACGGCGTCGGATCGTCGGAGACCGGGGCGCAGATGCACCACATGTCGACGTCGGGGGCGGTGGCGACCGGCAGGTTCAACGCCGGGCCGGACACGTTCGTGGCCGCCGAGGATCTGACGGCGATCCTGGAACCCGGGCATGACGGGATGGGCTGGCTGGCGCAGCGGGGCTACGTTCCGCTCGGTTACAAGGGCGATGCGGCCAAGACGGCCAAGACATTTCCGGTGATCGACGGCGTTCGGTACGCCGTCCCCGGTGACCGCGCGCGCCACGGCACCGACGGCTCCATCGAATTGCTGGGCCGCGACTCGGTGACCATCAACTCCGGCGGCGAGAAGATCTTCGTCGAGGAGGTTGAGACTGCGATCGCCTCGCATCCCGCGGTGGCCGACGTGGTGGTCGCCGGGCGGCCCAGCGAGCGGTGGGGCCAGGAGGTCGTCGCCGTGGTGGCGCTCGCACCGGGAGCCAGCGCCGAGTCCGCAGAACTGGTGACACACGCCGCGCGGACGCTGGCGCGCTACAAGCTCCCCAAAGCGATCGTGTTCCGTCCGGTCGTCGAGCGCAGCCCGTCCGGAAAGGCCGACTACCGCTGGGCGCGCGAGCAGGCGGTGAATGGCTGACCGGTGATGCCGGCGGCGCGCGACCTCACGCGGCCGAGCCATATTGCCTACTGTAATAATTACAGTACGATCTCACACAGTAGGTGTTCGACTCGTGCCGAGATCGAGATGCTGGAGATCAAGTGACGACCAACGTGCACACCGCCGCCGGTGCCGGCGACGAGACGGTCAGCCTGCGTGACCCCTACCCGTTCTTCGCCCGCAAGCGGCGGGAAGCCGGCGTGTTCGCCGGCACGGTGATGGACTACTCCAAGACGCCGGAGTCCCTGCGACCAAGGCAGGAATACTCCGCGATGTCATTCGACGCGGTCAACACGGTGTTTCGGGATGGCCGGGTGTTCACTTCCAAGCCGTACGACAAGACCATCGGCCTGTTCATGGGGCCGACGATCCTGGCGATGGAGGGAAAGAAACACCGCGAACACCGCAACTTGGTATCCGCGGCATTCAAGTCAAAGGCCCTGGCCCGCTGGGAGCCAACCATCGTGCGGCCGATCTGCAATGCCCTGATCGACGAGTTCGTCGAGACCGGTCGCGCCGACCTGATCCGCAACTTCACCTTCGAATTCCCCACCCGCGTCATCGCAAAGCTGCTGGGGCTGCCGGCCGACGATTTGCCGATGTTCCGCAAGCGCGCCGTGCAATTGATCAGCTATCACGTCAACTACGAAGGCGCCTTCGAGGCCTCGGCCGCGCTCAAGGAGTATTTCGTCGAGCAGATCGAACAGCGCAAATCCAAGCCCACCGAGGACATCATCGGTGACCTGGTCACCGCGGAGATCGATGGCGAAAAGCTCACCGACGAAGCCATTTACTCGTTCCTTCGTCTGCTGCTGCCGGCCGGCTTGGAAACCACCTACCGCTCGTCGGGAAACCTGTTGTATCTGCTGCTGACGCACCCGGAGCAATTCGCCGCGCTGCAAGCCGACCGCGAGCTACTGGCACCGGCCATCGAGGAAGGGCTGCGCTACGAGACACCGCTGACCGTCGTGCAACGCTTCACGACCGAAGACACCGAGGTGGAAGGCGTGCAGATCCCGGCACGCTCGGTGATCGGGGTGTGCATCGGTTCGGCGAACCGCGACGAGCGACGCTGGGAACGCTCCGAAGAGTTCGACATCTTCCGCAAGCACACGCCGCACATTTCGTTCGCCGCAGGTGAGCACACCTGCCTCGGTTTGCATCTGGCCCGGCTGGAAACGCGCGTCGCGATGGAATGCCTGCTGGACCGGCTGACCAACGTCACCTTGCTGACCGATGATGACCCGCACATCCACGGCCAGCCGTTCCGGTCACCGAATGCGCTTCCAGTGACGTTCGACGCGAAGTAGTGTCCGGAAATGGTCAAAGTCATGACGGGCTTTCGGGTCCTCGAGCTTGCGCAGTTCACCTTCGTTCCGGCGGCGGGAGCCATCCTGGCCGACTGGGGAGCCGACGTCATCAAAGTCGAACACCCGGGCCGCGGCGATACCCAGCGCGGCTTCCTGAATATGGGTGGCATTCAGATCGATCCGGAACGACACCCGTTGATGGAACATCCCAACCGGGGCAAACGCAGCGTCGGAATCGACGTCTCCACGCCGGGCGGCCAGGAAGTGATTTACGAGCTGGCCAAGACGGCGGACGTGTTCCTCACCAACTACAAGCCCGCGCAACGCCAGAAGCACAAGTTCGACGTCGAGCACATTCGCGCGGTGAACCCGGACATCGTGTACGCCCGCGGCTCAGCCTACGGCGACAAAGGGGCCGAGCGTGACACCGGCGGCTATGACGGCACAGCGTTCTGGACGCGCAGCGGCATCGGGTACGCCCTGACACCCGAGGAGCTGGGCGGCGCACTGGGACAAGGCATTCCCGCATTCGGCGACTCGATCGGCGGCATGTTCATCGCCGGCGGCATCTCGGCCGCGCTGCTGCATCGCGAGCGCACCGGTGAGGCCGTCGAGCTCGACGTGTCGCTGCTGAGCACCGCGTGGTGGGCGGCCGGGGCCAGCGTGACACAGGGCATGGAGACCGGCGAGGTGATGCGCACTCCCATGCCGGGTTCCGGCGCGCCCTCGGTGAATCCGTTCATGGGCAACTACGAGACTTCCGACGGCGGCACCATCAACCTGTGCATCATCAGCCCGACCGGGCTGATCCGCGACACGTTCGAACACCTGGGCATTCCCGAGGCGGCCGACGATCCCCGCTTCGCCGACGTGCTTCCCCTGATCCAGAACGCCGACGCGGCCGCCGAGCTGATCGCGAAGGCCTTCGCCGGCAAGCCCTTTGACTATTGGCGGCAGCACCTCAAGACGATGAAGGGCCAGTGGGCGCCGTTCCAGAGCCTCATCGACCTGGTCGACGACGAGCAGGCGATCGCCAACGACATGATCGCCGAAGTCGAGCTCGCCGGCGGAGGCAAGCCGTTCCGCGTGGTCCGCGGCCCCGTTCAGTTCAACCACGAGCCGTTGACGACGACCCGTGCCCCCCAGGCCAGCGAGCACACCGAGCTGGTTCTGATGGAGCTCGGCATGGACTGGGACCGGATCGAGGAACTCAAGAATGCAGGGGCCATTGCGTGACCCCCAATAACGATGTCGCCATCATCGGCGTGGGTTTACACCCGTTCGGCCGCTTCGAGGGCAAGTCGGCGATGCAGATGGGTGTCGACGCCATTCTCGCCGCGGTCGCCGACGCCGGAATCGCTTGGCAGGACGTCCAGTTCGCCACCGGCGGCAGCTGGACGGTAGCCAACCCGGACGCGATCGTCGGCATGGTCGGGCTGACCGGCATCCCGTTCACCAACGTGTTCAACGCCTGCGCGACCGCGGCCAGCGCCGCCAAGGCGTGCGCCGATGGCATCCGGCTCGGCGACTACGACATCGGGATCGCCGTCGGTCTGGACAAGCACCCGCGCGGTGCGTTCACCGAGGACCCCGCACTGGTCGGTATGCCGCGCTGGTATGCGGAAAACGGGCAATATCTGACCACCCAGTTCTTCGGGATGAAAGCCAACCGCTACCTACACGAGCACGGCATATCCCAGCAGACCCTGGCCAAGGTCGCCGCCAAGAACTTCCGCAACGGGGCAATGAACCCCAATGCATTTCGCCGCAAGCCGATCTCCGAAGAAGACATCCTGAACTCGGCGATGCTCAATTACCCGCTGACGCAATACATGTTCTGCGCGCCCGACGAGGGCGCCGCCGCCGTGGTCATGTGCCGATCGGACATCGCGCACCGCTACACCTCCACGCCCGTCTACCTGCGGGCGGTGGAGGTCCGCACCCGCCGCTACGGGGCCTACGAAGTCAACACCACCTGCGCACCCGTCGAAGAAGACGTGGCACCAACGGTTTACGCCGCCCGCGGCGCATTCGAGAGAGCCGGCATCTCGCCCGACGACGTCGACGTAATCCAGTTACAGGACACCGACGCCGGCGCCGAGATCATCCACATGGCCGAGTGCGGGTTCTGCGAACACGGCGACCAGGAAAAGCTCCTGGCCGACGGCGCCACCGAGATCACCGGCTCGCTGCCGGTCAACACCGACGGCGGGCTGATCGCCAACGGCGAGCCCATCGGCGCCTCCGGCCTGCGGCAGATCCACGAAATCGTGCGCCAGCTCCGCGGCGAGGCGGGTGAACGCCAGGTGCCCGGCAACCCGAAGGTGGGATTCACCCAGCTGTACGGCGCGCCGGGCACCGCCGCGGCGACGATCCTCACGACCTGACGGCGCCCCCAGCGCCGAACGTGAACTGGCGGTTACGACACGCCGAAGGCTTGCGCCGTCAGTTCACGCTCGGCGAAGCTAGGAAGCTTTCCGCGCGACCGGCGCGTACGCCGGCTTACCCAGGCCCAGCATGTATTGCGCGATCATGTTGCGGAACACCTCGAGCGTGCCGCCGTAGATCCCGACCAGCGGGGCGAATCGGTACACGTATTCCGCGGCCCCGTTGTCGGCTGCGCCGTCGGTACCGAGGGGCAGCGTGGCCGCGGTGCCCAGGATGTCCATCAGGTCCGGCGAGATGTCACGCATCGTCTGCGCCAGGGCGACGCGCCCGAAGATGCTGGGCGCGCTCAACGACGCTTCCATCCGTGCCGCGCTGCGCCCCAAGCGATATGCCACCGCCGAATCATCGATGAGCCTGCGCCCGTTCGGGTCTCGCGCGCCCACTTTGGCCGCGGCCTTGTCCAGGGCGTTCGCCATGAAACCTGCCTGGTGCATCATGATCGAGACATCCTGCAGCCCATCCGGGGCGGCCGCCACCGCCCCGTGCTCGGTGTTGAGGGGTTCACGCAACACCGTCCAGCCGGCGTTCACGTCGCCCAGGCGATACTTGTCGTCGACGCGCACGTCGCTGTAGTAGACGATGTTGGTGCGGTCACCATCGACGGTGCGGATGCCCTGGATCTCGATGCCCGCGGAGTTCAGCGGGACCAGAAACATGGTCAGGCTCTTGTGCTTCTGAGCGTCCGGATCGGTATTGGTGATGAGGAAGACGTACTGGCAGTTGTGCGCGCCGGTGGTGAACATCTTGGAGCCATTGATAATCCAGCCGTCGTCGTCACGCACCGCGCGGGTCTTGCAGGTGGCGATGTCGGACCCGCCCTCGGGTTCGGTGTAGCCCAGGCACAGCCTGACGTGTCCGCTGAAGACGCCTGGCAACACTTCGTCCCGCAACTCGGCGGAGCCGAACCTCGCGACCGAGCGGGCCACCATGGCGGTGGTGCCCCAGGTCACCCAGGGCACGTGCGCGCGCCGTTTCTCCAGCTCCCAGATGCGGCGACGCAGCCGGCTGAACCCACCGTCGGCCTCCGGCTTCCATTCGCGTTCGAGGTAGCCGGCGGCGCCCAACGCCAGGTGCACTCCCTCGTCGAAGTTGTCGCCTGTTTCCCGGTCCCGGCGTATGACGTCTTCCGTCACATGCGTGCGCAGAAAGTCGCGCGCCTCCTCGAGGAAGCGCTGATCGTCGTCGGACAGGGTGACTCGTGAAAAATCCACTTAGGCGCCCTTTCCACTTTCGCGCGCGGCGACCAGCTCGCCGATGTACTTGGCGCTGGCGCCGGGATCCCCGCCGGCCAGCGCCCACCCGCGGGCACGTACCAGATACGCCGTGGCGGCGGCCTCGGCCGAAACGCCAAGTCCGCCTTGGATGTGCACCGCCATGGTCGCGGCCTTCGCCGCCTCTTCCGCCATGAACACGAAGGCCGAGGGCGCCAGCTCCGGTCGCTCGTGCGGCTCGTTGTCCAGGAACCAGGCCGCCCGCCGCGCCAGATTGCGGCCGCCCTGCACGGTGATCGCGATGTTGGCCAACGGATGAGAGATGCCCTGCAACGTCGAAATGGGGACCCCCAGCGTGTAACGCGTCTTGGCGAACTCGGCGGCGATGGTCATGGTCTCCTCCACCAGGCCCACCAACGCCGCCGCGCTCAGCACCCGCCATTCATCCAGCGCCCGTTGATATTCCGCCAACGCGTCGGATCCTTCGACCAGCACGGTGCGGGTGTCGGCGGTCGCCGGATCCACCCAGGCCATCGGCAACCGGCCGATGTTGTCCACCTTGGTCGGGCGCGTGCCGAACGTCAGCGCGACCACGGCCCCGTCTTCGCGCACGATGATCTGATCGGCGATCGATCCGGTGGGCAGGAGCCGAGCGCCGGAGGCGCTGTCCTGCTGCGGATCGAACGCGGCGAGACGCCTGCCGTGCACGACGTCGGGTTCAACCTCGCCGAGGCGCGCGAGCAGCCGTGCGGTGCAGACCTGGTCGATCCACGGCACGGGTGCGAGCGACCGGCCGATCTCCTCGGCCACCAAGGTCAGGTCGACGAGCGTCGCGCCGTCTCCGCCCGCGGATTCCGGGACCGCCATGGTCGTCGCGCCCATGGCGCACAACCGCTCCCACAGATTCTTGTCGAAGCCGGTCTCCTCCGCGGCGCGCACGGTTTCGATCGGGCAATGCGTTTTGAAGAAATCGCGGTAGGCGGCCTGTATCGCCTCGTGATCCGACGTCAGGCTGTAGTCGAGCCTACGTAGTTCATAGCGGTCCATCCTCAGCCTTCCTTCTGGCCACCGAAGAAGAATTCTTGCGCATTGTTGTAGAGATAGTTGTCGAGCACCTCGGCGGGCAGATCCAGCCCGGCCGCTTCGGGAACGACGCGGTGCATTTTCAGCACCGGCCAGTCGGAGGCGAAGATCACCTTGTTCGGTCCGCGAGTCTGCATGTAATGCAACAGGCTGTCCGGCAACCGCTTCGGTGACCACGCCGACGTCATCAGCCGCAGGTTTGCGTATTTGATCAGCAGCCTGATCGCGATGTCCCACCACGGGTCGGCGCCGTGAATCATGCATAGCTTCAGTTCGGGGAATCGCACGCAGACCCGGTCGAGGTGCATTGGGTTCTGCACCTCCCCGGGGATGGGCGGCCCGGGAATGCCGGTGTTGATGCACAGCGGCAGCCCGAGCTCAGCGCACTTGGTGTACAGCGGGTAGTACACGGCATCGCTCGGCGGGTACTGACCGTCACCCCAAAAGCTCGGTCCCACAGCGGCATAGGCAACGGGCAGGTCGTTGGCGACGGAGGAAAGTTCCCGCAGGGACGGCATCGGCCGCAGCAGGTTGACCCCGCCCATCGCCAGCGCGAACCGGTCGGGCTTCTCCTCGACGAACTTGCGCGCGGTCACCGACGGCTTGGCCAGGTTGTCCATCAGGATCGCCTTGCGCACGCCCTGGGCGTCCATCTCCTCGAGCAGCTTCGACAATTCGACCGGCTCGAACATCGACTCCGGCCCTTTGAAGTAGTCGTCACGCACCTTGAGCATCCAGGAGGGCTGCCGCTCGGTCTCGCCGAAGTGCACATTGACCAGACAATCGATGACCTTCATGTCGACATCGGCGCCTTTGCTGTTGCGTGACGTTTCGCCCAACGGTAATCGGCCTTGCCGTTGCCCAGGCGCTGAACCCGCTCGACGACGACGAACTCCTTGGGCGCCTTGAACCGCGCCAGCCGCGACGTGCAGAGCGCGTGCAGCTCCGCGGCGCCCGCGACGGCTCCGTCGCGGAGTTCGATGAGGGCCACGACTTCCTCGCCCCAGCGCTCGCTGGGGCGACCGACCACCAAGGCGTCGGCGATCGCCGGGTGGGCGCGCAGCACCTCTTCGACTTCCTCGACGAAAACCTTCTCACCGCCGGTGTTGACCACCAACGAGTCACGGCCGAACAGCCGCAACGTTCCATCGGGTTCCAATCCTGCCCGGTCACCGGATATGACCACCCGCTTGCCGTCGATCTCGGGAAACGTCTTACGCGTGGCTTCGGGATCGTTGAAGTAGCCCAACGGTATTCGCCCCTCCCGGGCGACCCAGCCCACCTCCGTCTCGCCGGGGGCAAGAAAGTGGCTGTAGTCCTCGGAAAGCACCAGTCCGCCCTCGCGCAGCGTGAAGGTGTCGGATTGCGTGCCGGGCCGGCTGTGGCCGAATCCCATGTTGCCGGTCTCCGACGAGCCATAGCCGTTGATGAGCGTGATCTGCGGTAGCAGTTCCAGCAGGGCTTGCTGATACTTCGGATTCGTCGCGGCGCCCCCGGTGCCGATCGCATACAGCGACGACAGGTCGTAGGAACCAGCCCGCAACTGCGCCACCAGCGGCGCGGCGTAGGCGTCGCCGACCATCGTCATCATGCCGACCTTCTCGCGTTCGGCCGTCTCCCAGACCACGTGCGGGTCAAGCTTTTTCGAGGAGTCATAGAGCACCACCGGGGTACCCGCCATGATCGCGGCGAATGCTGTCCACATGCCGGCCGCGTGCATCAGCGGCGAGACGGCGAACCATGGTGCACCGGCGCCACCACGCACCTTGTCGTGGATCTCCTGGGCGCAGGCGTGGTCGGCCCCCACCATCGACGTCACGTACATGTCGGACTGTCGCCAGAGCACACCCTTAGGCCGGCCGGTCGTCCCGCCGGTGCAGATCATCAGCAGATCGTCCGGCGACGCCATCACGCTCTGGTCGGTATCCCCTTGCGCCAGTGCATCATCCAATGACACGGAGCCGGGCAGGTCCGGGGTCGTGCTGCCGTCGTCGACCGACACCAAGAGCTCCACGCCGTCGCGAGCAAGCACGTCGGCGAACGCCGCGCCCAACCCACGGTGGTAGATGACCGCCCTGGGCCGCACGTAGTCGAGCAGCTCGCCGACCTCATGTGGCGTGTAGTGGTAGTTGATGTTCACCGGAACGGTCCGGGCCTTGAGGCAGCCGACGAGCACGTCGGCGTACAGATCGTTGTGCATCACGAGCGCGACCCGATCCTGCCCGCATTCCCAGTTCCGCAGGGATGCGCGTTCCCGATGAGCCCCTAACCCGTTGCCCGCCAGGAAGTTCGCCAATCGGTGCGTGCGTTCTGCCGACTGGCGAAAGGTGCTGCGGCGGCCGCCGCAGACGGTCATCGTCCGGTCGGGTATGACGTTGGCGATTTCGTCGAGAACCGCCCCTATGGTCCATTCGCTCACGGGCGTAGTCGGCCTCGTCCCGATCAGGCGGCCGAGCCGACTTGGACGCCGAGAAGGTCTAGCGCGTTGTCCCGCATGATCTTTCGCACGTCGGACGCACTGAAGCCTTTCAGCTCCTCGGCGAAAGACACCGGTGATTCCAGGCCCTCGCCGTGCGGCCAGTCGGAGCCGAACAGGATCTTGTCGACACCGATGGCCTCGGCCAGCTCCGGCAGGTCGTCCTCGTAGTAGGGGGCGATCCACACGTTGTTACGCAACTGCTCCACCGGGTCTTCGGGGAACCACTGGGGCTGGGTGTTCGCCGCCTTCTTCAGCCGCTTGATCAGCCGGTGCACGAAGTAGGAGCCGTTCTCGATGCTGACCGCCTTGAGTTTCGGATGACGGGTGAACACCCCGTGCACGATCATGGAGGCCATCGTGTCGTGGATGGCCCGGTCGTCGAGGAGGACCTGGTCCAGCGGATCCTTGGCCCCGAAGCCCTCGAACGTCGCCTTGCCGCCCCACGCCGCCGCGATGTGCAGATAGCCGCTGTCGGACAGGTGGAATCCCACCGGCACGCCCGCCTCGGCCAGCCGGGCCCACACCGGGTCGTGGCTGGGATCGCCCAGGGAGCGCGGCTTGACCAGGCCGGGCACCGGCGCGGGCCGCACCAGCACCAGCTTGGCGCCGCGCGCCAATACGAACTCGACCTCTTCGACGGCCTTGGCCGGGTCGGCCAGCGAAATGATCGGCGCGGCAATGATTCGGCGATCGGGCAGGTCGAAGCCCCAGTCCTCGTCGAGCCACAGATTGAACGCATGCACCGACGCCATCGTCGCCTCGATGTCGTGTTTGAGCGCCTCTTCGACCCCGCAGCCGAACGTCGGCAGCATGAACACCGTCTCGATGTCCTGGGTGTCCATCACCGCGATCCGGGCATCGCGGTTCTGGTACTCGGGATGGTCCGCCAGCCGTTCGACCTTCATCAGCGAGGCCGGGTCGACGCCTTCCGGAATCTCGCCGCGGAACAACAGGTCGAGGCAGCCCGGCACGATGATCGGATCGAAGGTGGGATTGGGGATGAAGTGGTTGACGCGGTCGCCGATCACGGCCCAGGTCCGCTTGCCCTGCGTGACCATCTGGACGCCGCGCCGTTTGAACCTCTTGTCCAGGTGACGGGTGAACGAGTCCAGCGGCTCGTAGTAGTGGTTGTCGACGTCGATCGCCTGGTAACCCAAGTCGGCCATGATCATCCTTTCCGCCTACCGGCGAACACTAAGCGTCGGTCGAATCGAGCGATGGGAATTTCGGCGGCCGCTTCTCCAGAAAACTCGTGATGCCCTCGATCACGTCAGGGCGCGGCATGGCCTCGTGCAACAAAACCTCGGCGAGCGAATTGGCCTGTTCGACGTCGCGGGTCGCGTCGCCGTAGACCTGCCTCTTGATCACCGCCATCGCCGCCGGAGAGCAATTCGCGGCGATGTCCTCGGCGTAGTCCAGCGCGCGAATCATCAGATTGTCCGGAGCGACAACCTCTTTCACGAGGCCCAGCTCGGCCGCCTCCTCGGCGAGGAAGGTCCGCCCGCTCAGCAACAGATCGAGAGCCACGCCCCAGTTGGTCAGCCGCGGCAGTATCCAGGAGATCCCGAACTCCGCGATCAGACCGCGGCGTGCGAACACGGCGCCGAACTTCGCGCCGGCGGCCGCGAACCGGACGTCGCACATCAGCGCCTGGGTCAACCCGATGCCGACACAAGCACCGTTGATGGCAGCGATGACGGGCTTGCGCAGCGTCGTCACGAAGTGGGGTGGGCGCTCCCCCACCAAGTCGGCCAGGTCCGTCTGAGCCGCCTTCTCCATCGTCTCGCCGTAGTCGGGTGCCGCACTCGGTGCGCCCAAATACGCGCCCGCACAGAATCCCCGGCCCCGGCCGGTCACCACGATGACGCGAACGGCCGGGTCCTGCTCGGCGCGATCGATCGCCGCGTAGAACCCCGCGGCGATGTCGGGCCCCCAGGCGTTCAGGCGATCCGGACGATTGAACGTCAGAATGGCCACACCGGTTTCAGTGGCCTCATACAGCACCGCCGCATCGGTGACCACACGGTCGGCGGCGCTCATCGGACCGTCCCCTCATTGTGACCAGCGGGCGAGTTTGTACCCATACTGTATACCTATCGGTACCGCATTCCACAACCGCAGCCAGTCCCGGGTGAAACCCCGGCTACACTGCGATTTCGTGCGCGAAGGGCAGCTTCAAACCGCCCGCAGATCGACGGCCCGGCTAAGACGGATTTCGACGCAGTCGCAACCCGCGTGACGGGCGGGGGGCCCGCACCCTGTTCTCGTGCACAAACCGTCCGCGACGGCGCAAGGCTTGATTTCTGTGGTGTGTCCCACGTCGCCGTGACGTTTGCATCGGCCCCGCGATCGGGAAACCCACGAGGAGCCAGCCAATCAATGGGGAGGTAGTTGCAGTGGTTGACGTCAAGAGTGGCCCGATCGAACTGGTTCGAGGCATCGTCGAAGATGCCCTGGGTAAGACCAAGCAGGTCATCGGGATCATCATCGGCAACGACGGCCTGATCGACGAGGGTAAGGCTCAGCAGGACAAGGCGGAAGCCCAGCGCAACGCTGGAAAGAAGGAAGCCGCCGCTGAGAAGGCCCGTGGTAAGGCCAAGGCCTATGAGCAGCGTGAGCGGGCCGAGCAGAACTAAACGGTCAGCTAGTCGGGCGGGCCCGGGCGGTTGTCCCGGCCCCCCGCGCCGCGTAATCGCGGTTTCGGCACCCCCCGTTGGCGTAGGCCCCCGCGGTAAGAACCGCCCTCCAATT
>JAYZBN010000004.1:0-336843 GCA_036338755.1 Actinomycetota bacterium
GTCCAGCGCGTGCGCGTCCGGGCCGAGCAAGGTGCCCTCCAGATGCGCCAACCCCTCCCCCATGTCGGCGACCCACACCTCGCGCCCGGCCGCACGTTCCTTGCGGCGCCGCACCGCATCCGCATCGGCGCGAGCGACCACTTTATCCACCTGCGCGGCCAGCCAGCCCCGGGTCATCGATGGCCACCGCGCCACGTTGACCGCCAACTCGGCGTCCACCGCCGCCAACACGTCGGGCTCGGTGATCAAATCGGTGCGGAACACGATCGTTTGGAATGTCAGGTAGCCGATATCCCCGGCCGCGAACACCGCGCCCACTTTCGGTAACCGTTCGCGCATCGCGCGGGCGTACCGCACGCGGCTGGCGGCCAGGCCCTGACTGATCCGCAACGCCGCGGCCACTGCAGCGCTCACCGCCGCCTCGGTGTCGACCGCCCAGTCCTCGCACTCCGAACAGCGCGAGAGCCGGTACGCGAACAACTCTCCGATCGCCGTCAACTGCTCGGCCGCCGCGCGGTTCTCGACCCGCGAAAACGCGCCGATCCGCTCCAGCAGCGCCGCGGACGCCGGCGTCGACGACCGATGGTGCCGCTCGACCAACTCATCGAACCGGGCGATCACATCTTCGAACATGTGTTCGATACTACTACCGTCTACTGACTCAAACTATTTGGCAGGGTCGCGGCTTGTGGATAAATGCCGCCAAGGCTGGAAGCAGCGGCGATCCGCTACCAGCAGGCCCGTCAGCGCGGAAAGAGCCGGTTCTCAACGAGTTGTGCGCAAACTGACATCGCAGCCGCGCCCGTAGGCGCTGAGCCGACGAACCATCGTTCACGCGCATCTTGATGTGAGGCCCTTCGGCGACAACGTTTCGGTCGCCGCGAACCGGCGCCAGAGGGCTAAGCTGCGGAACGTATCGCCCCCACCCGGCTACGAGGACATATGACCGACCGCATCGAGACTTCCCGCACCATCGCCGCCGCTGCGCCGGCCATCTTCGCCGTGCTGTGTGACCCCCAGGGCCACGTCGCAATCGACTCGTCGGGGATGCTGCAGGCGGCCGACGGTGATCCGGTGCGGGGCGTGGGTGATCAGTTCGTCGTTCACATGGACCGCGAATCTTTGAACGATTTCCCAGAATTGGGCAAATACGACGTCACCGTCGACATCAGGGAGTTCGAGCAGGATCGCCTGATCGCGTGGACGGTTCTGGGCCAGATCAAGCCGCCGCTCGGCCACGTCTACGGCTATGCGCTGGCGCCGTCCGAAGACGGTTCGGCCACCGTGGTCACGTCGTTCTACGACTGGTCGAACATCGACCCGCAGTGGCGGGAAGCCGGAATTTTCCCCATTTTGTCCGAGGGCGCCCTGCGGGCGACTCTGGGAATTCTGGACCGTACGGTGCGCCGCGGTTATCCCGCCGGATAAGTTCAACGCCACCATCCCCACACGCGGTGTCGTTCATTGAGTTTCGGGCGACCGGGTCTATAGGGGATGCGGTTTCACGCCGCATTTGTCCGGGTATAACGACCAGGCCCCTCACGAAAGGACTGGTCATGTTGCACTCGGTGATTTTGGCGAGTTCGGACCCCGTCGCCGCAGGCTTTATCCTGCGCGGCATCAAGGGAATTTTCGTCGCCATCGGCAGCATTATCGCGGCAATAATCTGCGGAGTGATCGCAATGATGAAGGGCCGCAACCCGCTGGGATGGGGAATTCTAGGGCTGTTTTTCTCAATCCTGACATTGATCGTCGTCATCATTATCCCCAGCAAGAAAAGCTGAAAGGCGCTTCCCGGGCGATGACGTAGGCGCGCGCACCGGGCATCGCCGAATTTCGAGCTTGGTCAAACAATGTGGACGCGGGATAATGCCCGCATGCGTTTCATCTGTGTCGCTGCGGCGGCGGCCATGCCCGTCGCCATGCTGATCGGGATCTCGTCAGCTCATGCCGAAACGGGCGTCCCTGGTTACGTTCAATGCCTAGGAGGCGACGCGAAGCCACCGCCGCCGGGGGTGAGCGCGGAAAATTGGTTTCCCAGCCTGCATGTGATCGATACCGACATCGGTTCTGGTGTACCCGCGGACCAGGTGGTTCAGAGATTAGTGACCATGGGAGTCAGCCCGAGCGACGCCGCCACCCGAGTGCGGTGCTACCTGGCCAACCTGCCGCATTAGGGCGACAGGCTAGCGAGCTACGCGCGAAAGCACTTCGGCGACAACCGAGTCCAGCGCGACGGGGACCTGCTCCCCCGTCATCAGATCCTTCACACCGACCGTGCCGGACTCGATGTCGCGGTCGCCGAGGACCAGCGCAAGCCGGGCTCCGGAACGGTCGGCCGCGCGCATCGCACCCTTGAGACCACGGTCGCCGTAGGCCATGTCGACGCGAACACCGCCGGCCCGCAGCTGTGCGGACAGCACCGCCAGCCGCAATTTGGCCTGCTCGCTCAGCGGCACGCCGAACACCTCGCAGCGCGCCGTCTCCCCCACGCTCTTGCCCTCGGCGCGCAGCGCCAGCAGCGTGCGGTCCACGCCGAGCCCAAAACCGATGCCGGACAAGTCTTGTCCGCCGAGCTGGCGCATCAGGCCGTCGTAGCGGCCGCCGCCGCCGATGCCGGACTGCGCGCCCAGGCCGTCGTGCACGAATTCGAACGTGGTCTTGGTGTAGTAATCCAGCCCGCGCACCATGCGGGGGTTCAGCACGTAGGGCACTGCCATCGCATCCAGGTGGGCCAGCACGGTATCGAAGTGCTGCTTGGCCGCATCGGACAGATGATCGAGCAGCACCGGAGCGTCGGCCGTCATCGCACGCACCTCCGGCCGCTTGTCGTCGAGCACCCGCAGCGGATTGATCTGCGCCCGCCGTCGCGTTTCCTCGTCGAGGTCGAGCGCAAAAAGGAAGTCTTGCAACAGTTCCCGGTACTGCGGCCGGCAGCTGTCGTCACCGAGCGAGGTGATCTCCAGGCGAAAGCCGTCGAGCCCGAGCGAGCGAAAGCCGGCGTCGGCGATCGCGATCACCTCGGCGTCCAGCGCGGGGTCGTCGACGCCGATCGCCTCCACGCCGACCTGCTGCAGCTGGCGATAACGGCCGGCCTGCGGACGCTCGTAGCGGAAAAACGGCCCCGCGTAGCAGAGTTTGACCGGCAAGGCGCCGCGATCCAGGCCGTGTTCGATCACCGCGCGCACCACGCCGGCGGTCCCCTCGGGCCGCAGCGTCACCGAGCGATCGCCCCGGTCGGCGAACGTGTACATCTCCTTGGAGACCACGTCGGTGGATTCGCCGACGCCGCGGGCGAACAGGGCGGTGTCTTCGAAGATCGGCAGCTCGATATCGCCGTAGCCGGCCCGGCGGGCGGCCCCGAGCAGGCCGTCGCGCACCGCGACGAACTGTGCCGAGTCCGGCGGGACGTAGTCCGGCACGCCTTTGGGCGCCGAAAAAGCAGAAAATTCCGGCACGGGCTTACAGGCCTTCGAGGAACGGGTTGAGGCGCCGCTCGGCGCCGATGGTGGTGGCATTGCCGTGCCCGGGCAGCACCACGGTCGCGTCGTCGAGGACCAAGAGTTTGTCCACGATCGAGGTCAGCAGGTCGCGGCCGCTGCCACCGAACAGGTCCGTGCGGCCGATGGAGCGTTCGAACAGCGTGTCGCCGGTGAACACCACGTCCGTTCCCTCCTTGCTTGCCGCGAGGACCCGGAACAGCACCGACCCCCGAGTGTGCCCGGGGCTGTGATCGACGTTCACGGTCACGCTGCCCAGGTCCAGCTTGTCGCCGTCGCGGTCCAGCTCGACGACCTGCTTGGGCTCCCGCCAGAATGCGCCCGCGACCATTTGCGCCAGGCGCGGGCCCAAGCCGTAGATCGGGTCCGTGAGCATGAACCTGTCCTCGGGGTGGATGTAGGTCGGGCAGCCGTAGGCGTCGGAGACCTTCTGCGCCGACCACATGTGGTCGATGTGCCCGTGGGTCAGCAGCACCGCAGCCGGCGTCAGCCTGTGCTTGTCCAGGAGGTTTCGCAACGGACCCATCGCCCGCTGCCCCGGATCCACGATGACGGCGTCCGTTCCCGGCCGCTGCGCCAGCACGTAGCAGTTGCACTGCAACAAGCCGGCGGGAAATCCGGTGATCAACACGATGCCCAGTTTCCCACGGCCCCACTTGACACGAGTCGCGGCGCCCACATTAGCCTGAGCTGGCAGCTCACCGGTTCAGCGAGATTCCGACTCACCAGCCATGGAGGCATAGCGGCCGTGCCGACCAACGAACAGCGACGTGCCAGCGCCAAGCGCAAGCTCGAACGGCAGCTGGAGCGGCGCGCGAAGCAGGCCAAGACGCGCCGGATCGTGCTGATCGCGGCCGGCTCGATCGTGGCCGTGGCCGTGGTCGTGGCGGTGGTGATCGCGATCGTCAACACCAAGCACGACCACAAGGGCAACACCGCGGCGTCGACGACCACCAGCAGCAGCTCATCTGTAGAGTCCAGCACTCCCGCCGGACCGCCGCCGTCCGCCGCGCCGCTGCCGCCGTTCAAGCCCTCGGCCGACGTGGGCGCCAACTGTCAGTACCCGGCCTCGCCGGAGCCGGCGGCCAAGCAGGTCAAGCCGCCGCGAACCGGCAAGGTGCCCACCGACCCCGCCCAGGTGAGCGCCAGCATGGTGACCAACCAGGGTCACATCGGCCTGATGCTGGCGAACAACGAATCACCTTGCACCGTCAATAGTTTCGCAAGTCTCGCCAGCCAAAAATACTTCGACAACACCAAGTGCCACCGGCTGACCACCTCGCCGAGCCTGGGTGTCTTGCAGTGCGGCGACCCGAAGGGCGACGGTACCGGCGGGCCCGGCTACCAATTCGCCAACGAGTACCCGACCGATCAGTATCCGCCGAACGACCCCAAAGCGCAGGAGCCAGTGCTCTATCCGCGCGGCACCCTGGCCATGGCCAATGCCGGCCCCGGCACCAACGGCAGCCAATTCTTCATGGTGTACAAGGACTCCCAGCTGCCGCCGCAATACACCGTGTTCGGCACCATCCAGCCCGACGGACTGGCCACCCTGGACAAGATCGCCAAGGCCGGCGTCGCAGGTGGCGGTGAGGACGGGGCGCCCGCCACCGAGGTCACCATCACCTCGGTCCTGCTCGACTGAATCCACAGCGGCGCAACGCAGACCGGGATTCGCGAGAATCACGCGACGGCCGCGACCGACGGCTTATTGTCGTTGCGTGGCGGGAGAGTCATTCGGGCAATATCAATTGCTCGAAGTCTTGGGGCGCGGTGGCATGGGACAGGTCTACCGCGCTTTTGACGCCACCACCGATCGGGTCGTCGCGCTGAAGGTCCTGCCCGCAAACCTGGCCGAGGACCACGAGTTTCAGCAGCGGTTCCGGCGCGAGGCACGCATTGCCGCCAGGCTGAACGACCCGCACGTGGTGCCCATCCACAGTTACGGCGAAATCGACGGCCGGCTCTACGTCGACATGCGGCTGATCGAGGGCCGCGATCTGGTCGACTACATCACCGAGAACGGCGGCCGGCTGAACCCCGAGCGCGCGGTCGCGGTGGTCGAACAGGTTGCCGCGGCGCTGGATAGCGCGCACGCGGCGGGATTGATCCACCGCGACATCAAGCCGAAGAACATCTTGGTCACCATTGCACGGGATTTCGTCTACCTGATCGACTTCGGCATCGCCCGCAGCACCGCCGACACGGCCCTGACGCAAACCGGACACACGATGGGGACCGTCGCGTACATGGCACCCGAACGTTTCAGGGGCACAACGGATCACCGCGCCGATATCTACTCGCTGGCCTGCGTCCTGCAGGAATGCCTGACCGGCAAGCGCCCCTTCCCGGGTGAGAGCCTCGAAGAACAGCTCAACGCGCACTTGACCATTGCGCCGCCCCGACCGTCGGCCAGCGTTCCCGGGCTGCCTCCGGGGCTGGACGCGGTGGTCGCGCGCGGCATGGCCAAGGACCTCGAACACCGCTACCAGTCGGCGATGGAGCTCGTCGAGGCCGCCCGCGCCGCGTTGGGCAGTCCTGCAGCCGGGCCTTTCGGGTCCGCGTCGTCGACGCCGCCACCGCCCGGTTCGTCGCCACCGGGGCCCGCGCCTCGCCCGCCGGACAGCAAACCCGATGCGCGGTTACGGCACGGCCGCCCAACGCATTCGCGGCGTTTGCTGGTCGGCATCGTCGGCGCATCGGCGCTGGCGCTGACCGCGGTGGCGGCGTTGGTCATCGCGCTGGTGAGCCAGAGCCACGGTTCCGCCGACAGCGCGGGCGCCAATCAGACCCCGGCCGGGGTTCCCGGCCGGACCGCATCCGGCCCCGGCACGACCAACCCGGCGGCGGTGCCGCCGCTGCCCGCGTTCGCGCCGCCGCCCGATCTGGGCGCCAACTGCCAATATCGATCGGTGCCGGACCCGGTCACCCGGCCGGTGAACCCGCCGCCGCCGGGCCGGGTGTCCACCACTCCCCCGCAGATCGGCGCCGTCATCTCCACCAACGTCGGAGACATCGCCATCCGGTTGGCGAATTCGGAGTCCCCGTGCGCGGTGTTGCTTCGTCAGCCTGGTCAAGCAGCAGTTCTTCGACGGCACCCAATGCGCCCGATTGATCAGCTCCCAAGACGGCGGATCACTGTTGTGCGGCGGCCCCGAGGTGGACGGATCCGGTGGCCCCGGTTACGAATTCGCCGACGAGTACCCCACCGACCAATACAAGTCCGACGACCCCGCGTTGCGCGCGACGGTGGTATACCCGCGCGGCACCATCGTCATGGCCACCGAGGGACCCAACACCAACGGCAGCCAATTCGCATTGATCTTCAAGGATTCCGAGATGGAACCGCAGAGCACCGTGCTCGGGACCATCGACCGGGCCGGCCTCGAGACCCTGGACAAGATCGCGCGGGCCGGCATCGCCGGCAATCGTCAGAGCGGTGCGCCCACCAACCCGGTGAAGATCACCTCGGTGCGACTGAGTTAGGGCCGGACTCGGATCACGCCGCGGAGGTCACGCGGTAGACGTCGTAGACGCCTTCGACGTTGCGCACGACGTTGAGCAGGTGGCCCAGATGCTTGGGGTCACCCATCTCAAAGGTGAAGCGGCTGATCGCAACCCGGTCACCGGAGGTGGTGACCGACGCGGACAGGATGTTGACCTTCTCGTCGGCCAGCACGCGGGTGACGTCCGAGAGCAGCCGGTGCCGGTCGAGCGCCTCGACCTGGATGGCCACCAGAAACACCGACGACGGCGACGGCGCCCAATGCACCTCGATGATGCGCTCGGCCTGCTGCTGCAGCGAGGCCGCATTGGTGCAGTCGGTGCGGTGCACGCTCACTCCGCCGCCGCGGGTGACGAATCCCATGATCTGGTCGCCGGGGACCGGGGTGCAGCATTTCGCCAGCTTGGTAAGCACGCCGGGGGCGCCGGGAACCGAGACGCCGACGTCGTCGCTGCTGCGCGGTCGGCGCAACATCGTTGTCGGCGTGGACCGTTCGGCGAGGTCTTCCTCGGCCTGGTCGATGCCGCCGAGTTCGGCCAGCAGCCGCTGCACGACGTGCCGGGCCGACACGTGGCCCTCACCGATCGCGGTGTAGAGCGCGGAGACGTCGGTGTAGTGCAGCTCGCGGGCCACCGCCGCAAGCGTTTCGCCATTGACCAAGCGCTGCAACGGAAGTCCACCGCGACGCACCTCGCGGGCCATGGCGTCCTTGCCGGATTCGAGCGCCTCCTCGCGACGCTCCTTGGCGAACCACTGGCGGATCTTGGCCTTGGCGCGCGGCGAGACCACGAATTGCTGCCAGTCTCGCGACGGCCCGGCGTTGGCCGCTTTGGAGGTGAAAACCTCGACGACTTCCCCGTTTTCCAGCTTGCGCTCCAGCGCGACCAGCCGCCCGTTGACCCGTGCGCCGATGCAGCGGTGGCCGACCTCGGTGTGCACCGCGTAGGCGAAGTCCACCGGCGTGGAACCGTTGGGCAGGGTGATCACATCACCCTTTGGGGTGAACACGAAGATCTCCTGCACCGCAAGGTCATAGCGCAGGGACTCGAGGAACTCGCCCGGGTCCGCGGCCTCACGCTGCCAGTCGAGCAGCTGGCGCATCCAGGCCATGTCGTCGATCTCGGCCGCGGCGTGCGGATGCGGAACGCCGTTGCGCCCCTTGGCTTCCTTGTAGCGCCAGTGCGCTGCGATGCCGTATTCGGCGGTGCGGTGCATGTCGCGGGTGCGGATCTGCACCTCCAGCGGCTTGCCTTCCGGGCCCACGACGGTGGTGTGCAGCGACTGGTACACGCCGTAGCGCGGCTGGGCGATGTAATCCTTGAACCGCCCCGCCATCGGCTGCCACAGCGAATGCACTACGCCGACAGCGGCATAGCAGTCCCGGATCTCGTCGCACAGGATGCGGATGCCGACCAGGTCGTGGATGTCGTCGAAGTCGCGGCCCTTGACGATCATCTTCTGGTAGATCGACCAATAGTGCTTGGGCCGGCCCTCCACCGTCGCCTTGATCTTCGACGCGCCAAGGGTATTCACGATCTCCGCGCGGACCTTGGCCAGGTAGGTGTCCCGCGACGGCGCGCGTCCAGCGACCAGCCGGACGATCTCCTCGTACTTCTTGGGATGCAGGATCGCGAACGACAGGTCTTCCAACTCCCATTTGACGCTGGCCATGCCCAGCCGATGAGCAAGGGGCGCAATGACTTCCAGCGTCTCGCGGGCCTTGCGCGCCTGCTTCTCCGGCGGCAGGAACCGCATGGTACGCATGTTGTGCAGCCGGTCGGCGACCTTGATCACCAGCACGCGCGGATCGCGCGCCATAGCGGTGATCATCTTGCGGATGGTCTCGCCCTCAGCGGCGCTGCCCAGCACCACCCGGTCGAGTTTGGTGACGCCATCGACCAGATGGCCCACCTCTTCGCCGAATTCCTCGCTCAAGGCGTCCAGGGTGTACCCGGTGTCCTCGACGGTGTCGTGCAACAGCGCGGCCACCAAAGTGGTGGTGTCCATGCCCAATTCGGCCAGGATGGTCGCCACGGCCAGCGGGTGCGTGATGTAGGGGTCGCCGGAATGGCGCAACTGGCTGGCGTGCCGCTGGTCGGCGACCTCGAAGGCGCGCTGCAGCAGCGACACGTTCGCCTTCGGGTAGATCTCCCGGTGCACGGCCACCAGCGGTTCCAGCACCGGGTTGAGCGTGCTGCGCTGGGCGGTCATCCGGCGCGCCAGCCTGGCCCGGACCCGCCGCGACGCGCTGCTGGACGTTTTCAGGGATTCGGCCGGCGGCTCCGGAATCTCCATCGGCTGGGTGATGGCCGGCGACTCCGGGGCGTTGGTGGGCACGTCAAGCGCTTGCGCCGCGCTGTTTTCCTCCGCCACGTTGGTTACCTCCGAAATCGAGGATATCTCCAATGCAAAAGCGCTACTCGCAAGTCAGGCTGTGCACCGCCAACGGCGCGACCGCTTCCCGGCCGCCCAGCGCGCCGAGTTCGAACACCACCGCGGCCGCCGTCACATTCGCGCCGGCGCGCTCGAGCAGCCTGGCCGCCGCGGCCAGGGTCCCGCCGCTGGCCAGCACGTCATCGATGATCGCGATGTTGCGTCCGCGCAGGTCCAGGCCGTCCGCGGGGATTTCCAGCGTCGCGCTGCCATATTCCAGGTCGTAGCGCTCGGCGCGGACGGGCGGGGGCAATTTCCCGGCCTTGCGAATGGCCAGCACGCCGGTCTGCAACCGCTCGGCGACGGCCGCGGCCAGCAGGAAACCCCGGGCCTCGATGCCGGCCACCAGATCCGCGCCGGACGCGATCTCGGCCAACGCGCCGGTGATCGCCGTCATCGCCGTCGCGTCCGCGAACACCGGGGTGAGGTCCTTGAACTGGACCCCCGGCTTGGGAAAGTCGGCCACCTTGCGCGTCAGCGACGCGATCAGCTCGACCACCGGCGCGGGGCCGCTCATCGGGGCCTCACTGGATGAGGGCCCATCGGTCCATGTTCCAGCCCGCGCCCCACCGCGTCGGGTTCTTGCTCACCGCGTACATCTTCTTGGAGCTCAGCAACGTGCGCTGCTGCCGGTACAGCGGCAGGGTGGGCATGTCGCCCCACAGTACCGGGGCGGTTTCGGTCAGCAGCCGGGCTCGTTCGGCGGCGTCGGCCGAAACGGCCAGCGCGCCGATCGCGTTGTCGACCTGGGGATTCGAGTACCCGGACAGGTTGTTGCCGTTGCCCGTGTGCAGGGCGTAGGCGTCGAGCGCCGACGACCCCGACGACCCGCTGCCGGTGGCCCCACCGGTGCTGGCCAGCAACGCGTCGATCTTGCCGTCCCGCAGCGCCTGTGGACCCGGGCCGTCCAGAATGACGGCGGAGACGGTGATGCCGGCCGCGCCGCACGCCTTGGCGATGACGCCGACGTTGACCGCCAGCCGCGCGTTGGGTCCCTGGTATCCGATCCGGACCGTCAGCGGCGCACCGCCCAGCGCCTTGCGCGCGCCGGCCGGATCGGACTTGCTGAACGGGCCGGCCTCGGCAGCCCCGTCGCCGGCCGACACCGCATCATCGGTGGCCGGGTCCAGGCGCGAGTTGGCGATCGGTGTCCCCGCGTCTTTGGCCAGCGAATCGCGCGGCGTGCACAGCGCGACCGCGCGGCGGGCATTGGGCGCCGCCAGCGGCCCCCGCGGGGCGAAGATCAGCTGCTCGATGCCGTTCGACGGCCCGTCGGAGCGCTCGTAGTTGTCCGGCGTGGTCAGCGCCCCCGAGGAGCCCGAGGCGACGTCGACCACGTCGACGCTGCGGTTGTTGACCCGGTCCTGAATGTCGGGTCCCTGCGACCACACGGTCACCCGCTTGGTGATGGCCTTGGGCCCCCACCACCGGTCGTTGGCGACGAGCACCACCGCGCCGCGGTCCAGGACGGATTCGATCTTGTACGGACCCGACGACGGGAAGCGCTTGAGGTCGACCCCGGGCTTGAGGTCCCAGATGGTGTTCCACAACTTGGCGATCTGGGCCACCAGGGGGCCGTTGTTGCTGAGCAGGGCCGCGGTGACGTCGACGTTGAGCTGGTCGGCGATGACGTGCGACGGCATCAGCGAGGTCGCGGTGAACAGCTGGTTGTAGTCGACGACGCCACGGTCCGGGATGAAGGACACCCGCGCCTTCTTCTGCCCCGGCATGCATTCGACGTTGGCGATGTCCAGGTACCCGGCCTGGCTGGCGGCGTGGAAGTCGGGGAACCTGCCGGACTGAGCCGCCCAGGCGAGCACGATGTCGTCGCAGGTCACCGGCTTGCCGTCGGAGTAGACGGCGTTGTCGGCGATCTGGTAGTCGAGCACCAGCGGCGTGCCGCCGACCACCGACACGGTGCCGAAGTCGCGGTCGGCGACGATCTGCCCGTCGGGGCCGTGATAGCTGAAGCCGGTGAGCGTGCGGGCGAACGCCTGCGCTCCGGCCGACGCGGCGCCGGCGACGGTGTTCGTGTTGTAGGTGGACAGCGGGCCGTCGACCACATAGTCGACCTGGGACGCGGCGCTACCCGCGCAGCCGGTCAGCGTGAAGCCCGCCGCCAGCACCAGCGCCAATCCGGCGGCGATCCACCCGGCTACCCCGCGGCGGCCGACGAACCCGCCACGATCGGCCCCAGTCCCGTGGTACCTGGTGGCCATAGGCCTACCGCCGGCCGACGTTCCGCTTGCCGGTGGGACGCCGCGTCCCGGTCGGCCGCACCGGGCGGGCGCCCGGCGCCGGCTTGCTGGGTGCGGGCTTGGGCGGCTCGGCCGCGGCCGCCGTTCCTTCCGCTTCGTCGGCGGTTTCGGTGTCGCCGCCGTCGGTGTCGGCCGTCGCGCCCGAGCCGGGGCCGCGGCGCCGCATCACGCGTCGGGTGTGGGTGCGCACCAGCTCGGTGCGCTCGCGCAGGGTGACCAGCAGCGGCGTGGCGAAGAAGATCGACGAGTAGGTGCCGACCAGGATGCCGACCAGCTGCACCAGCGCCAGGTCCTTCAGGGTGCCGACGCCCAGCAGCCACACCGCCACGACCATCAGCGCCAGCACCGGCAGCACGCTGATCAGGCTGGTGTTGATGGAGCGCATGAACGTCTGGTTGATCGCCAGGTTGGCCTGCTCGGCGAACGTGCGCCGGGTGGTGTGCTGGAAGCCGTGGGTGTTCTCCTCGACCTTGTCGAACACGATGACGGTGTCGTACAGGGAGAAACCCAGAATCGTCAGCAGGCCGATGACGGTGGCCGGCGTGACCTCGAAACCGACCAGCGAGTACACCCCGGCGGTGACGCTCAGGTCGAAGACCATGGTGGTCAGCGCGGAGACGGCCATGTAGCGCTCGTAGCGGACCATGATGTAGACGCCGACCAGCACCAGGAAGACGGCGAGCGCGATCAGCGCCTTATCGGTGATCTGGTCACCCCAGGTCTCGGAGACCGCGGCGTCGCTGATGGCCTGCTTGCTGGGCTTGCCGTCGGCGCCTTTGGGGTGAAAGGCGTCGAACAGGGCGTTGCGCAGCTTGGTCGTCTGGTCGTTGGTCAGCGTTTCCGAACGGATCTGCACGGTCGCGCCCGCGCCGTTGCCGACGACGACCACCGACTCCGGATCGTTGCCGATGGCCTTGTGGAACACCTCGGAGACCTGCGAGGTCTGCACAGTGCCCGCGGCCCCGGCGGCGGGCATCGACACCGTCGTGCCGCCGTTGAAGTCGATGCCGAAGGTGAAGCCCCGCAACAGGATGCTCAGGACGGCGACGGCGACGATGGCACCGCTGATGCCGAACCACAACCTGCGCCGCCCGACCACCTCGAACGCGCCGGTGCCGGTGTAGAGCCGCGACAGGAAGCCGTGATGCGGCACGCCCGCGGCGCTGCTGCCGGTCAACTCGGTCGCGCCCTCGGAGGCTTCGGTGATCTCGGTAGCGTCTTTGGAGGCTTTGGAGGAAGTCATGCGCTATCCCCGTCCCGTCTTCACCTGCGCCGAAGCCCGCCGTTCGCGGGCGACCCGCTGAACGGCGCCCAGGCCGTTGTAGGCCGGCTTTGCCAGCGTCGGGGACTTGGACGCCAGGTACACCAGCGGCCAGGTCACCAGGAACACCACCACGATGTCGAGGACCGTGGTGAGGCCCAACGTGAAGGCGAATCCCCGCACCTGGCCGATGGCCAGGGCGTAGAGCACCGCGGCGGCCAGGAAGGTGACGGCGTTACCCGACACGATCGTCTTGCGGGCACGCACCCAGCCTCGTGGCACCGCCGATCGGAACGAACGGCCCTCGCGGATCTCGTCTTTGATGCGCTCGAAGAAGACGACGAACGAGTCGGCGGTGGTGCCGATACCGATGATCAGACCCGCGATGCCCGCCAGATCCAGGGTGTAGTTGATCTGCCGGCCCAGGATCACCAGGATCGCGAAAATCATTGCCCCGGAAGCGGCTAGCGACAGCGCGGTGAGCAATCCCAGCACCCGGTAGTAGAGCAGCGAATACAGCAACACCAGGATCAAGCCGATGGTGCCGGCGACGAGCCCCGCTCGCAGCGAGGTCAATCCCAGTGTCGCCGAGACGGTTTGGGCCTCCGAAGCCTCGAAGGACAGCGGCAGCGAGCCGTATTTGAGGACGTTGGCCAGCTGCTTGGCCGTCGCGGCGGTGAACGGCGGATCGCCACCGCTGATCTGAGTCCGGCCGCCGGGAATGGCTTCCTGGATCATGGGCGCGCTGACCACCTGCGAGTCCAGGGTGAACGCGGTCTGGGTGCCGATATGCGCGGCGGTGAAGTCGGCCCAGGTGTTGGCCGCGGCCGACTTGAACTGGAGGTCGACGACGTAGCCGATCCCGCGCTGGTTCTGGCTGGAGGTGGCGTCCTGAATCTGATCACCGCTGATGATCGACGGGCCCAGCAGGTAGGCGACTTTGTGGTCGGTCGAGCAGGTGACCAGCGGCTGGGCCGGATCGTCGTTGCCGGCCAGGATGTCGTCTTTGTCGCAGCGGGTGGCCTGGAACTGCAGGGCGAGGAACTGAATGCCCTGGCGTGCGCTCTGGCGCCACTTCTTCTCGTCGGCGATCCGGTCGGCGAGTTCCTTGCGCGGATCGGGCGGCGCGGGCGCTTCGCCGGGCGGCGCCTCCGCCGCGGGCCCTCCCGGAGCGGGAGCCGGGGACGCCGGAGGCGCTGGGCTGGGCGGCGGCGGGTCTTGGGGATACGGCCGGGGCTGGGCACCCGGGTGAGCGGGCGCCGGCTGCCCCGGAGCCGGCTGGACGGGAGCGGGCTGGCCCGGAGCGGGCTGGGCGGGCGCGGGCTGGCCCGGAGCGGGCTGACCAGGCGCCGGCTGACCGCCCGCTGGCTGGCGCGCCGGCGGCTTGGGCTCGGCGCTCTGGGCCGGCATCGAGTTGAGCACGGGCCGGATGTAGAGGCGGGCGGTCTGACCCAGGTTGCGGGCTTCGTTGCCGTCGTTCCCGGGAACCGTGATGATCAGGTTGTCGCCGTCGACGACGACCTCTGAGCCGGAGACGCCGAGCCCGTTGACCCGGGCGCCGATGATCTGCTGGGCCTGCGCCAGCGCCTCACGGCTGGGCTTAGAGCCGTCCGGGGTGCGCGCGGTCAATGTGACGCGGGTGCCGCCCTGGAGGTCGATGCCGAGCTTGGGAGCGGCCCGCTTGTCCCCGGTGAGAAGCACCAGCAGGTAGACGCCGACGAGCAATAACAAGAAGACCGACAGGTAGCGGGCAGGGTGCACCGGCGCCGAAGACGATGCCACGTTCCTTCTATCTCCTTGAAAATCGGTTACTTACCCCGGACAGAGCCTACGTGGCCCCCACTTGCCCGTCGTGCAAGCGGTCCGCCGGTGGGCGGCGATCGGGTGGCGAATCCCCGTCAGGAATCCTTGGTGATCGAGCCCTCGTCGGCGGAGCCCTCGCCGTCGGCCAGGTCTTCGTCGTCGTCGGGCAGGATCCGGTCGCGGATCGCCAGCTTCATCCAGGTGGTCACCACGCCGGGTGCGATCTCGAGGTCGACGGTGTCATCGGTGATCTCGACGACGGTGGCCTGAAGGCCCGACGTGGTGTGCACCCGGTCGCCGGGACGCAACGACTCGTGCAGGTCGATGGTGGCCTGCATCGCACGCTTCTGGCGGCGCGATGCCAAGTACATGAACCCGCCCATGATGAGCAGGAACGGCAGGAACAGGATCAAGCTCTGCATGGACGCGCCTGTCTTTCGTCGTGAATATCGGGACCGACGGTGCCGCGAGCATCGCGCACCTCGAAGGGTCCAGTGTGCCCGTTCAGTCTGGCAGGCCACCTGCGGCGACCGTCCGCCACGGTGCACCGAGTGCCCGCCGGCGTCAAGCTCGATAGGCTTTTGATGCGACGTGACGCGCGCGCCGCGGAGGGGAGTTGTGTGGTGGCCAGCCTCGAGCAGACTCGCCAGCTGGTCACCGAGATCCCCGGTCCGGCATCGCTGGAACTGACCAAGCGCCGGGCGGCGGCGGTGTCGCACGCTGTCAACGTGTCGGTGCCGGTATTCGTGGCACGCGCGGGCGGCGGCATCATCGAGGACGTCGACGGCAATCGGCTGATCGACTTGGGATCCGGCATCGCGGTGACCACGATCGGCAACTCGTCGCCCCGCGTCGTCGAAGCGGTCCGCGCGCAGGTGGCCGAGTTCACCCACACCTGCTTCATGGTGACGCCGTACGAGTCCTACATCGCCGTCGCGGAGACGCTGAACCGCATCACCCCGGGCTCCGGTGAGAAGCGCTCGGTGCTGTTCAACTCCGGCGCCGAGGCGGTCGAGAACGCCGTCAAGGTCGCACGCGCCTACACCCGCAAGCCCGCCGTCGTGGCGTTCAACCACGCCTACCATGGCCGCACCAACCTGACCATGGCGCTGACCGCGAAGTCGATGCCCTACAAGGGCGGCTTCGGCCCGTTCGCGCCCGAGGTATACCGCGCGCCGCTGTCCTACCCCTACCGCGACGGCCTGGTCGACAAGGAACTGGCCACCGACGGGGAGAAGGCCGCCGCGCGCGCCATCAAGGTCATCGACAGCCAGATCGGCGCCGACAACCTGGCCGCCCTCATCATCGAGCCCATCCAGGGCGAGGGCGGGTTCATAGTTCCGGCCGAGGGCTTTCTGCCCGCCCTGCTGGACTGGTGCCGCGACAACGACGTGGTGTTCATCGCCGACGAGGTGCAGACGGGTTTCGCGCGCTCCGGCGCGATGTTCGCGTGCGAACACGAGGGCATCGAGCCCGACCTGATCTGCACCGCGAAGGCGATCGCCGACGGTCTGCCGCTGTCGGCGGTCACCGGCCGGGCACAGATCATGGACGCGCCGCATGTCGGCGGTCTGGGTGGCACGTTCGGCGGAAACCCGCTGGCCTGCGCGGCCGCGTTGGCCACCATCGAGACGATCGAGAACGACGGATTGATCGATCGGGCCCGGCAATTGGAACGGCTGATCACCGAGCCACTGCTGCGCCTGCAGGCCGGCGACGACCGCATCGGCGACGTGCGTGGCCGGGGCGCCATGATCGCCATCGAGCTGGTGAAGTCGGGAACCGCCGAGCCCGACAAGGAACTGGCCCAGAAGCTGTCCGTCGCGGCGGCCGCCGCCGGAGTGATCGTCCTGACCTGCGGCATGTACGGCAACATCATCCGGCTGCTGCCCCCACTGACCATCAGCGACGAGCTGCTGGCCGAGGGCATCGACATCCTCGGCGAACTGCTCGGCGACCTGTAACACCTGGGAGGCCCCGCGTGGGCAATCTCACAAACACCACGAACGTCGGATCATGGTGGAATACCTTTACTTTAGCTAACGTTCTATACGTCAGCGCGGACAGCGCATATTGACTCGCTAACTTTCATTTGCAAGGGATCTGTCTATGTCGACTGCAATTCATGACGAACAACTCGACCGTCGCGTCGAAGAACTCATTGCCAACGACCCGCAGTTCGCTGCCGCCCGACCGGATCCGGCGATCACCGCCGCCCTCGAAAAGCCCGGGCTGCGGCTGCCCCAGATCATTCGGACCGTGCTGGACGGCTACGCCGACCGGCCGGCGCTGGCGCAGCGTGCCGTCGAGTTCGTCAAGGACGCCACGACCGGACGCACGTCGGCCGAGCTGCTCCCCCGCTTCGAGACCGTCACGTATGGCGAACTCGGCCAACGGGTTTCGGCCCTCGGCCGCGCCTGGCTCAGTGACTCGGTCAACCCCGGTGACCGCGTCTGCGTGCTGGGCTTCAACAGCGTTGACTACGCCACCATCGACATCGCGCTGGGCACCATCGGCGCCGTGTCGGTGCCGCTGCAGACCAGCGCGGCGATCACGTCGCTGCAGCCGATCGTGACCGAGACCGAGCCCAGCCTGATCGCGTCGAGCGTCAACCAGCTGACCGACGCCGTGGAGCTGATCCTGTCCGGCGACCACGTGCCCGGCAAGCTCGTCGTGTTCGACTACCAGCCCGAGGTCGACGACCAGCGCGAGGCCGTGAAAAACGCCGCGGCGCGGCTGGCCGGCGCCGGCGTCGCCGTCGAGCAGCTCGCCGACGCGTTGCGGCGCGGCGAGGACCTGCCGGCTGTTGCCGAGCCGGAGACCGACGAGGACTCGCTGGCCCTGCTGATCTACACCTCCGGAAGCACCGGCGCCCCCAAGGGCGCGATGTACCCGCAGAGCAACGTCGGCAAGATGTGGCGGCGCGGCAGCAAGAACTGGTTCGGCGAAAGCGCCGCGTCGATCACCCTCAACTTCATGCCGATGAGTCACGTCATGGGACGCGGAATCCTCTACGGCACCCTGGGCAATGGCGGCACCGCCTACTTCGCGGCCCGCAGCGACCTGTCCACCCTGCTCGAGGACCTCGAGTTGGCGCGCCCCACCGAGCTGAACTTCGTTCCGCGCATCTGGGAGACGCTGTTCGGCGAATTCCAGCGCCAGGTCGAGCGTCGCCTGGCCGACGGCGGGGACCGCGAGGCGGTCGAGGCCGCGGTCCTGGACGAACAGCGCCAGTACCTGCTGGGCGGGCGGTTCATCTTCGCGATGACGGGCTCCGCACCCATCTCACCGGAACTGAAGAAGTGGGCCGAGTCGCTGCTGCAGATGCACCTGATGGACGGCTACGGCTCGACCGAGGCCGGAATGGTGTTGTTCGACGGGGAGATTCAGCGCCCGCCGGTGATCGACTACAAGCTGGTCGACGTTCCGGATCTCGGTTACTTCAGCACCGACCGGCCGCATCCGCGCGGTGAGCTGTTGCTGAGCACCGAGAACATGTTCCCCGGTTACTACAAGCGGGCCGAGACCACCGCCAACGTGTTCAGCGAGGACGGCTACTACCGGACCGGTGACGTGTTCGCCGAGGTCGCCCCGGACCGGCTGGTGTACGTCGACCGCCGCAACAACGTGCTGAAGCTCGCGCAGGGCGAGTTCGTGACGCTGGCCAAACTGGAGGCGGTGTTCGGCAACAGCCCGCTGATCCGTCAGATCTACGTCTACGGCAACAGCTCTCAGCCCTACCTGCTGGCCGTCGTGGTGCCGACCGAAGAGGCGTTGGCGTCGGGCGACATCGAGTCGCTCAAGCCGAAGATCGCCGACTCGCTGCAGAAGGTCGCCAAAGAGGCCGACCTGCAGTCCTACGAGGTGCCGCGCGACTTCATCGTCGAGACCACTCCGTTCACGCTGGAAAACGGTCTGCTGACCGGGATCCGGAAGCTGGCGTGGCCGAAGCTGAAACAGCACTACGGCGAACGGCTTGAGCAGATCTATGCCGACCTGGCCGCGGGACAGGCCAACGAGTTGGCCGAACTGCGCCGCAGCGGCGCCGACGCGCCCGTGCTGCAGACGGTGAGCCGGGCCGCGGCCGCCATGCTGGGTGCCGCGGCCGGCGACATCGCCCCCGACGCTCACTTCACCGATCTGGGTGGAGACTCGTTGTCCGCGTTGACATTCGGCAACCTGTTGCGCGAGATCTTCGACGTCGACGTGCCGGTGGGTGTGATCGTCAGCCCGGCCAACGACCTGGCAGCCGTCGCCGCCTACATCGAGGGCGAGCGCCAGGGCTCCAAGCGACCGACGTTCGCCGCCGTGCACGGGCGCGGCGCCACCACGGTGCACGCCAGCGACCTCACGCTGGACAAGTTCATCGACGAGGCGACCCTGGCCGGTGCGCCGAGCCTGCCGAAGCCGGCGACCGAGGTGCGCACCGTGCTGCTGACCGGTGCGACCGGATTCCTGGGCCGCTACCTGGCACTGGACTGGCTCGAGCGGATGGACATGGTCGACGGCAAGGTGATCGCCTTGGTGCGGGCCAAGTCTGACGAGGAGGCGCGGGCCCGGCTGGACAAGACCTTCGACAGCGGCGAGCCGAAACTGTTGGCGCACTACCAGCAGTTGGCCGCCGACCACCTCGAGGTGATCGCGGGAGACAAGGGCGAGGCCAACCTCGGCCTGGACCAGCAGACCTGGCAGCGCCTGGCCGAGGAGGTCGACGTGATCGTCGACCCGGCGGCACTGGTCAACCACGTGTTGCCGTACAGCGAGCTGTTCGGGCCCAACGCCTTGGGTACCGCGGAGCTGATCCGGATTGCGTTGACGTCCAAGCAAAAGCCGTACACGTACGTGTCGACGATCGGCGTCGGCGACCAGATCCGGCCCGGCACGTTCGTCGAGAACGCCGATATCCGGCAGATCAGCGCCACCCGCGAGATCAACGACAACTACGCCAACGGCTACGGCAACAGCAAGTGGGCGGGCGAGGTGCTACTGCGTGAGGCACACGACCTGTGCGGCCTGCCGGTCGCGGTGTTCCGCTGCGACATGATCCTGGCCGACACCACCTATGCCGGACAGCTCAACCTGCCGGACATGTTCACCCGGCTGATGCTGAGCCTGGTCGCCACGGGTATCGCGCCCGGTTCGTTCTACGAGCTCGACGCCGAGGGCAACCGGCAGCGGGCACACTACGACGGTCTGCCGGTCGAGTTCATCGCCGCGGCGATCTCGACGCTGGGAACGCAGATCACCGAGAGCGACACCGGCTTCCAGACGTACCACGTGATGAACCCGTACGACGACGGCATCGGGCTCGACGAGTACATCGACTGGCTGGTCGAGGCCGGCTATTCGATCGAGCGCATCGCCGATTACTCCGAATGGCTGCGGCGGTTCGAGACCTCGCTGCGGGCCCTGCCGGATCGGCAGCGCCAGTACTCGCTGCTGCCGCTGTTGCACAACTACCAGGAGCCGGAAAAGCCGATCAACGGCTCGATGGCGCCCACCGATGTGTTCCGTGCGGCCGTGCAGGAAGCGAAAATCGGTCCCGACAAAGACATTCCGCACGTGTCGGCGCCGGTGATCGTCAAGTACATCACCAACCTGCAGTTGCTCGGACTGCTCTGAGGTAGGCCAAACAGTAAGCCGCCCAGCCTTTTCGGGGCTGGGCGGCTTACTTGTTGTGCAAGGCTACTGCTGCGGGTGCGGCCAGCGCAGATACGCGGCGTTGGTACCGGACCCCGTACCGGAGCGGTTACGGCGCCATCCCCGCTTGGGTTCGGCGTCGGCCGCGGATCGCGGCTTGGTCAGCGCGCCCGAGGAGACCTCGGCGGGCTCGTCGTAAGTCGAATCCCGGTAGGGCTCGACGGCCGGCGTCGCGGCGCGTTCGGCGGCCACCGGATGGACGTCGCGCGCCAGGCGCGCGGCGGTGCGGGCGAGCGCGACCCCGCCCAGGAACACGATCAGCACGCCCAGGCCCGAGAAGTACGTGACCTCGAGCACCGCGCGCTTGCGATCGGTAGCGGCAATCGGGTCACCGGCGGAGCCGATTCCCAACAGAGGGGCGACCTGGCCGCCCACGACAAACCAGGCGCCGGCCAGCACGGCCAGCCAACCGCCCAGCATGGCGGCGACACGGTTCCCGGCGACGATCAGCAGCAGGCCGCCCAGTACGGCCGCCGCGCCTGGGGCGACCTCGAGCCAGCCCCGGGCCGTGCTCCATGCCCAGTCCCGGTCCGGTGTGTAGGCGAAGTTGAAGTGCGGACCGACAAACGGTATTAACGCCCCCCACGCTCCCAAGATGACCAGGAGCAATCCGCTGACCGCGCCGCGCGAGCGCGGGATACCCAGCCCGCGGGTGTGGCCGTCTTCTGCGTATTTCATGACATCCCCTCGTTGAATACCGGGTCGTTTTCCGGCCTGGGGTGGTTACCCAGCGCCTTCCACTACTAACCCATGGGGCGACCGAAAGCGACCGCTCGCCGTGACCATTGAGGCTGATGAGACTGGTGTTACTACTGCAGGCCGAGCAGCAGGAGCACGATTGCGATCGCCGGGAGTGTGCCCTGCGTCGCGGCGGCGCGCGCCTTGTCGCGGTCGGACGCGATCAGAACCAGCGCGGCGGCGGCCATCGATCCGACCCCGGCGAAGACGAGCGACGCTCCAATACCTGTGTGGCCCAGGGCAACTGCGATGATGCCCACACCGGTGACGACGGCCAGGAAAAGGTTGTAGAACCCTTGGTTGAAGGCGAGCAGCTTGGTGGTTTCGGCTTCGGCTTCGGTGGTTCCGAAGGTCGCGCGGGTGCGCGGCGAGGTCCACGTCAACGATTCCATTACAAAGATGTAGACGTGCAGCAACGCCGCCAGTGCGGCGAACACCAGGGCGGTGGCGATCATTGCTCCTCCTCGCCGATTCGGGCCCGCTACGCGGTCCGGTTCCGCACGGCGGGGCGCCGGTGAACTTTACCGACCGGCGCTCACCGGGACCAGGCTGACGCGCGAACAGGCACCGGTAGCCGGCGCTACCGGTGCCTTCCGCCCTACCTCCGACTAGGCGCCCGCGTGGTGGTGCCGGTGGAATAAGCCGCCACCTTCGGTGCGCCGGCGGAACAGGCCGCCCTCGCCGGACCGCCGACGTAACAGGCCACCACCGGTGCGCCCGCGGGGCGCCGGCTCACCGGCCATGGCGTCCGAAGGTGCTCCCGCCGGCACGCGACCCTCGTCGTACATCGCCGGTTCAGCGGCCGGCACGGTTTGGCCTGCCACCGGGGCCGGCTCTGCAACGACGACGTCTCGTGCGTGGCGCACGGCCAGCCGCGCAACCGCGGCCCCGCCCAGGAACACGATCAGGGCGCCCAGGCCGGAGAAGTAGGTGACCTCGAGCAGGGCCCGTTTGAGGTCCGTCGAGGCCATCGGTTGACCGAGGTCACCGATTCCGAGCGTCGACGCGAACGCGCGGCCGACGACGAACCAGGCGCCGCCCGCGACCGCGAGCCAGCCGCCGAACACGGCGCTGGCCCGGTTCCCGGACATGAGCACCAGCAAACCGCCGAGCGCGGCCGCTGCCCCGGGGAGCACCTCCAGCCAGCCTTTGGCCGTGGTCCACGTCCATGCCGGATCCGCCATGTACGCCCAGTCGATGTTGGGCCCGAAGAAGGGCACCAATGCGCCCCACGCACCCAGAAGAATGAGAAGTAACCCGGTTAGCGCGCCGCGGGTCCGTGGCATGTACAACGCGCGAGGGCGGTCGTAGTCGTGGCTTCTGGTCCTCATCGGAACCTCCTTCAGACAGGTATGACTGCTGTGAGGCTGGTTACCCGAGGGTCCTGGGGTGTAACCGCTCACGCGGTGCCCATGTGTTTGCTGAGGCCGCTTGGGGCGAGGCTCCCCCGGCGTGGCCGAGGCCGCGCGATGGACGATGCGGGCGGGTCTGAGCAGGCCGGAGGCACCATCGGACGGTCACCCGGGACAGGCTGGGCGCAAAGGTCACGATTTGGCCGCGATTGGGCGGCCCGCTAATCGAACAGACCGGCCTGTCCGAAGCCGGTGACGCCGGCCGGAGGGGTCATGCCGAGGTGCGTCCAGGCCTGGGCGGTCGCCACCCGGCCTCGCGGCGTCCGCGCGACCATGCCGGCACGCACCAGGAACGGCTCGCACACCTCCTCCACGGTGGCGGCCTCCTCTCCCACCGCCACCGCCAGGGTCGACACCCCGACCGGTCCGCCGCCGAAGCTGCGGGTCAGCGCCGAAAGCACGGCCCGGTCCAGCCGGTCCAGGCCCAGCTCGTCGACGTCGTAGACCGCCAGCGCGGCCTTGGCGACGTCGCGGGTGATCACGCCGTCGGCGCGCACCTCGGCGAAGTCGCGGACCCGGCGCAACAACCGGTTGGCGATCCGCGGTGTCCCCCGCGAGCGCCGGGCGATCTCCTCGGCCGCGTCGCCCCCGAGTTCGATGCCCAGGATCCCGGCGGAGCGGGCCAGCACCCGCTCCAGCTCGGAGGGCTCGTAGAAGTCCATATGCGCGGTGAAACCGAACCGATCCCGCAGCGGGCCGGTCAGCGCGCCCGACCGGGTGGTCGCGCCGACCAGGGTGAACGGCGCCAGCTCCAGCGGAATCGACGTCGCCCCGGGACCCTTGCCGACCACCACATCGACCCGGAAGTCCTCCATGGCCAGGTAGAGCATCTCCTCCGCGGGCCGGGCGATGCGGTGGATCTCGTCGATGAACAGCACGTCGTGCTCGACCAGGTTGGACAGCATCGCCGCCAGGTCACCGGCGCGTTCCAGCGCGGGCCCCGACGTCATCCGCAGCGAGGACCCGAGCTCGGCCGCGATGATCATCGCCAGTGACGTCTTGCCCAGCCCCGGCGGACCGGACAACAGGATGTGGTCGGGTGTGCCGCCGCGGTTTTTGGCGCCCTCAAGGACGAGCTGCAGCTGCTCGCGCACCCGCGGCTGGCCGATGAACTCGCGCAGCGAGCGCGGACGCAGGCTGACGTCGATGTCGCCCTCGCCCACGGTCAGCGCCGGGGAGACCTCTCGTTCCTCGTAGTCGTCGGTCATCGGGACTTGCCCAGCATCGACAGGGCGGCGCGCAGCGCGGCCGTCGTGGTGGCGCCGTGGTCGGCGGCCAGCACCTTGTCGGTGGCTTCCTCGGCCTGCTTGACGGCGAAACCGAGCCCGACCAGGGCCTCCACCACCGGCCCGCGGATCGCGTGGCCGTTGAGGCCCGCCGCCGGGGACGCCCCGCCGGCCGCGAAGCCGGCGCCGACCTTGTCGCGCAATTCCAGAACCATCCGTTCGGCGCTGCGCTTGCCTATCCCGGGCACCCGGGTCAGCGCGTTGACGTCGCCGTCGTGCAGCGCCTGTCGCAGCGCCCCGGCGTCGTGTACGGCCAGGGTCGCCATCGCCAGCCGCGGCCCGACCCCCGACACCGACAGCAGCGTCAGGAACAGGTCGCGGGCGTCGGCGTCGGCGAAGCCGTAGAGCGTCATCGAGTCCTCGCGGACGATCATCGCGGTGATCAGCCGCGCCTCGGTCCCGGCCCGCAGCGTAGACAGCGTCGACGGCGTCGCGTTCACCCGATAGCCGACGCCGGCGGCCTCGATCACCACGTGATCGAGCGCCACCTCGAGGACCTCGCCGCGCACCGAGGCGATCATCGCGCCGCCTTCAGCTTGGCGTCCAGCGTGGCCTTGTATTTTCGCCGCTGCTCGGCGGCCATCGCCTCCGCCGCGGCCATCCGGGCGATCATCGGCGCCCGCCAGCAATGGCAAATCGCCAGCGCCAGCGCGTCCGCGGCGTCCGCCGGTGTCGGTTTGGCTTGCAGCGCAAGGATTCTGGTGACCATGGCGGTGACTTGGGCCTTATCGGCGGCGCCGTTTCCGGTGACCGCGGCCTTGACCTCGCTGGGGGTGTGGAAGTGCACGTCGACGCCGCGTTTGGCCGCGGCCAGCGCGACGACGCCGCCGGCCTGGGCGGTCCCCATCACGGTCGACACGTTGAGTTGGGAGAACACCCGCTCGACCGCCACGACGTCCGGCTGGTGGGTCGCCAGCCAATGCTCGACGGCATCGCTGATCGTCAGGAGCCGCTCGGCGAGCGGCGCGTCCGAGGGCGTGCGCACCACGTCGACATCGAGCGCGACCACCGCGCGCCCCCGCCCGGTTTCGACGACCGACAGACCGCATCGGGTCAGGCCGGGATCGACGCCCATCACCCGCATTCCCGCTCCCATCTAGTAGAACAGCTGTTCGATACCTTACGGCCACCGGCGACAGGTCCGGGTAGGACACGCGGCGCTTCCCGGGGCAACGTTGGGACGCCGACGCATGAAAAAGCTGTTAGCTTTAGCCCACGTTCGCTCGAGCAATGTGGCAACGGAGGGATTGGCGTGGGATCTCTGCTGGTCATGATCGCCGTGGCGCTCTTCATCGCGTCCATCGTGGTGCTGGTGGTGGCTTTGCGACGGCCCAAGCAGCCGGCCCAGCGGGGCGGCCGCCAGGACCCGCTCTCCGCCGACGCGATGCCGCAGTTCGGGCCGCGCCAACTCGGGCCCGGCGCCATCGTCAGCTACGGCGGCATCGACTACATCGTGCGCGGATCGGTCACCTACCGCGAAGGGCCCTTCGTGTGGTGGGAGCACCTGCTGGAGGGCGGCGACCAACCACTCTGGTTCAGCGTCGAGGAGGACGAGGGACGCCTGGAACTGGCGATGTGGGTCAAACGCAAGGATGTGTCCCTGAGGCCCGGCGACCAATACGTCGTCGACGGGGTCACGTTCCATGAGTCCGAACGCGGCCGCGCCTCCTACACGACCGAAGGCGCCACCGGCCTGCCGGCCGGCGGAGACATGGAGTTCGTCGACTGCGCCAACGCCGACGAGTCGGCGCTGCTCTCGTTCGAGCGCTGGGCCCCGGACATGCCCTGGGAGGTGTCGACGGGCAAGTCCGTCTCGCCCGGCGAAATCACCGTGTATTCGGCACCCCCACCCAGCTCGGCGTAGGGCTAGAGGTCACGCCGGTGCCCCTTCATCAGCTCGCCGTGACTCCGGCGGACGTATCCGGGGAAAGGCTGGGACTCGCGCTCAACGCGCCCGTGCCCGCTCCCCTGGCCAGCTGCCGCCTGGACCACCCGGCCGGCGGCGCCACACTCTTGCTGGGTGTGCTCGGCGCGTCACATGTCGTCGCGGTCGGGCACGCGTTCTCCGAGGAAATCTCCTGCACGGCACGCAATCTCGGGGCCGACCTGCCCGAGCGCACCGACGCGCCCGGTTACCGCCTTCACTCGCGTACGGACACCCACGACGAGGCGAGCTTTCGCCGGCTCGCGCAGGACCTGCGCGACCGTTGCGCGCGGCTGGACGGCTGGCTCGGCGGCACCTTCCCCGGCGATGACGCCGCGCTGACCGTGCTGGCCGCCGAGCCCGACGGCACCGGCTGGCGCTGGCAGACCTGGCACCTCTACCCGGCTCGCATCGCGGGCGGCGGCGGAACGGTGGTTCACACGGCCAGCCGGTGGCGCCCGTGAGCCGCAACCGCCTTTTCGTGATCGCCGGAGTGCTGGGCGCGGCCGCCGTGGCGTGCCTGATCTTCGGAATCATCTTGCTGCAGAAGAACATTGGCTCGTACGTGGCCAGTCATTATCACGAATACGCCCGCGACGCGAACGGGACCCGCTACCAGTGCACCGGTTCGCCCGAACAGGTCGCCGACGCCCTGGCCGACTACGCCCAACCCGACGCGCGGGCGGACAACGGCAAGACCGAGTACCTGCGTTACAGCAACAACATCGTGATCGTCGGCCCCGACGGCGGTTATCAGTGCAGCATCCGCGTCGAACCGCTGAGCGCCGGATACAGCCACGGCGCCTTCATCTTCCTGGGCCCCGGATTTTCCCCTGGATCCCCCTCGGGCGGCGCCGGAGGCACCCCCGGCGGCCCCGGCGGAATCAAGTGAACGCAAAGGAGAGCACCATGTACCTCGCCGTCGAGATCGGCACCGTCGACATCAATCCCGTGCTGAAGGGCGCGGTCGCGACGATCCTGTACTTCGTCGTCGGCATGGCCGTGCTTCTCATCGGGTTCTACGCGGTCGACCTGCTGACCCCGGGGAAGTTGCGCCAGCTGGTGTTCATCGACCGCCGCCCCAACGCCGTGGTGGTCGCGGGCGCGATGTACATCGCCCTGACCGTCGTCATCATCACCGCCATCGCCAACAGCTACAGCCAGCTGGGCCAGGGACTCCTTGGCGTGGCGGTGTACGGGCTGATGGGCGTGATCCTCCTGGGGATAGCGCTGCTGGCGATGCACCTGCTGATACCGGGCAGCTTCCACGAGCACATCGACGAGCCGGAGCTGCATCCGGGATCGTTCGCCGTGGCGCTGATACTGCTAGCCGTGGGAGGGGTGACCGCCGCGGCGGTGTCATGAGCGCTGTCGATGTGCGGCCGCCCGGGGCGGCGCCGTCCGCGGGGCCGTCGGGTCGATGGCGGGCGCTGCTGCTGGCCGCGGTGGCGGCGTGCGCGGCCTGTGGCATCGTGTACGAACTCGCGCTGCTGACGCTGTCGGCCAGCCTCGACGGCGGCGGGATCGTCGCCACCTCCCTGATCGTCGCGGGCTACATCGCCGCGCTGGGCGTGGGCGCCCTGCTGGTCAAACCCCTGCTGGCGCACGCCGCGATCACCTTCATCGCCGTCGAGGCGCTGCTGGGCATCATCGGTGGCCTGTCGGCGGCGGCGCTGTACGTGGTGTTCGCGTTCGTGGACGGGTCGACGTGGGTGCTCGCGTTGAGCACGGCGCTCATCGGTGGCTTGGTGGGCGCCGAGGTGCCGCTGCTGATGACGCTGCTGCAAGGTGGCCGGACAGCCGGTGCCGCCGATGCCGGGCGGACGCTGGCCAACCTCAACGCCGCCGACTACCTGGGCGCGCTGCTGGGCGGGCTGGTCTGGCCGTTCCTGTTGCTGCCGCAGTTGGGGATGATCCGCGGTGCGGCCGCCACCGGAATGATCAACCTGGCCGCCGCCGCCGTGGTAGCGATTTTCCTATTGCGGCAAGTGGTTTCGACGCGGAAGCTGGCGCTGGCGATGTGCGCGCTGGCCGCCGCCGCTGGGCTGCTCGCCACCCTGCTGCTGCGTTCGGCCGACATCGAAACAACAAGCAGGCAAAGGCTTTACGCCGACCCGATCATCGCCTACCGGCACACGGCTTATCAGGAGATCGTGGTGACGCGCCGCGGCAACGACACCCGGCTGTATCTCAATGGGGGGCTGCAGTTCTCCACCCGCGACGAGTACCGCTACACCGAGAGCCTCGTCTACCCCGCCCTCGGCGGGGTTTCCCAAGGCGCCCATTCGGTGCTGGTGCTGGGCGGCGGAGACGGCCTGGCGGCGCGCGAATTGCTGCGCCAGCCAGGCGTTTCCAAGATCGTGCAGGTCGAGCTCGACCCCGCGGTGATCGACGTCGCCCGCACCACACTGCGCGGGGCCAATGGCGGCTCGCTGGACAACCCCCGGGTGTCCGTGCTGATCGAGGACGCGATGAACTGGTTGCGCGGGCCGCACGTGGACCGCTTCGACGCGGTGATCGTCGACCTTCCCGACCCCGACACACCCGTGCTGGGCCGGCTGTACTCCACGGAGTTCTACGCGCTGGCCGCCCGCGCGCTCGCGCCCGGTGGGCTGATGGTGGTGCAGGCGGGCAGCCCGTTCTCCACTCCGACGGCGTATTGGCGCACGGTATCGACGATCCGGGCGGCCGGCTACGCGGTCACGCCGTATCACGTGCACGTGCCCACGTTCGGTGACTGGGGATTCGCCCTGGCGCAGCGCGCCGACGCCGCACCCGTGCCGAAGGTGCCCACCAATGCGCCGCCGCTGCGCTACCTCAACCAGCAGGTGCTCGACGCCGCGGGCGTCTTCTCCGGCGACATCGGGCCGCGGCCGGTGGAGCCGTCGACCCTGGACAACCCGCGCATCGTCGAGGACATGCGGCACGGATACGACTAGCCATTGCTGGCGGCCTTGGTCCCGCCGAGCGTGCACTGATGGCGACAAATCGGGCTGAATCTCGCCCTTAAGGCACGCTCGGCGAACGCCGAACTAGTCCTCGTCGAGGGCGGCGAGCACCTCGTCGGACAGGTCGACGTTGGTCCAGACGTTCTGCACGTCGTCGCTGTCCTCCAGCGCGTCTACCAGCTTGAACACCTTGCGCGCGCCCTCGACGTCGACCGGCACGCTGACCGACGGCTGGAAGCTGGCCTCGGCCGATTCGTAGTCGATGCCGGCGTCCTGCAGCGCGGTGCGCACCGCGACGAGATCGGTCGGCTCGGAGATGACCTCGAAGCTCTCGCCGAGGTCGTTGACGTCCTCGGCACCGGCGTCCAGCACGGCGGTCAGCACATCGTCTTCGGTGAGCCCGTTCTTCTCGAGCGTGACGACGCCCTTGCGGGTGAACAGGTAGGACACCGATCCGGGGTCGGCCATGTTGCCGCCGTTGCGGGTCACCGCCACCCGAACCTCGCCGGCCGCGCGGTTGCGGTTGTCGGTGAGGCACTCGATCAGCACCGCCACGCCGTTGGGGCCGTAACCCTCGTACATGATGGTCTGGTAGTCGGCGCCGCCGGCTTCCTCGCCCGCGCCGCGCTTGCGGGCGCGTTCGATGTTGTCGTTGGGCACCGAGGTCTTCTTCGCCTTCTGAATGGCGTCGTACAGCGTCGGGTTGCCGGCCGGGTCACCACCGCCGGTACGGGCGGCGACCTCAATGTTCTTGATCAGCCGGGCGAATTCCTTGCCGCGGCGCGCGTCTTTGACGGCCTTCTGGTGCTTGGTGGTCGCCCACTTGGAATGGCCGCTCATCGGTGTCTCGTACCTCTTCTATCTCTGGAAAGTTCGCCAGACGAGTCTACGTGGACGGTCGATGCACCGAACGTCACGCCAGCGCGGCAGTCGCCGCCGAGCGTCACTCCTGCGTGACGTTCGGCGTGCCGGCACCGGTCACCAGGTCGACGAACAGGTGGTGGATGCGGCGGTCGCCGGTCATCTCGGGGTGAAACGCCGTCGCCAGCACCAAGCCCTGCTTCACTGCGACGACGTGGCCGGCCGCGCTGGCCAGCACCTCGACGTCGTCGCCGGCTCGCTCGACCCAGGGGGCCCGGATGAATACCGCGCGCACCGGATCGCTCAGCCCCGCGAACGGGATGTCCCCCTCGAAAGAATCGACCTGTCGTCCAAAGGCGTTGCGCCGCACCGTCATATCGATTGCACGCAGCGGCAGCGCCTCGCGCCCGCCCGCGCCGGCGTCCAGGATCTCGCTGGCCAGCAGGATCATCCCGGCGCACGCGCCGTAGGCGGGCAGCCCGTCGGCCAGCAAGCCCCGCAACGGCTCGAGCAGCCCGAGATCGAGCAGCAGGTGGCTCATGGTGGTCGATTCCCCGCCGGGGATGACCAGCCCGTCCACCGCCTCCAGCTCGCTGCGCCGGCGCACCGGCATCGACTCGGCTCCCGCCTCCCGCAGGGCCGCCAGGTGCTCGCGGGTGTCGCCCTGCAGTGCCAGGACCCCGATCCGCGGGGCGCTCACTGGTTGGTCGGCTGGTACCCACGCTTGAAGCGGGTCAGCCCCTCCTGCATGACCGCCGCAACCATCTCACCGGACTGGGTGAAGATCTTGCCCTGGCACAGCGAGCGGCCGCCGCTGGCCGACGGCGAGCTCTGGTCGTAGAGCAGCCACTCGTCGGCCCGGAACGCCCGCATGAACCACATGGCGTGGTCCAGCGACGCCACCTGCAGGTGCTCGCGCACATCGAGGTGGTTGACCTGCGCCGATCCCAGCAGCGTCAGGTCGCTCATGTAGGCCAGCGCGCAGATGTGCAGCACCGGGTCGTCGGGCAGCGGATCACGGTGGCGGAACCACACCTGCTGTTGGGAGGCCTTGACCGGCGAGAGGTGCAGCTTCTCTCGGGGCACGATGCAGACGTCCCACTCCTCGAACTGTTTGAACCCGGCGTCGTCGAACACCTTGATCGAGTCCAGACCGGGCAGGCCGTCCGGCGGCGCGGCGGCGGGCATGACGTCCTGGTGGTGGATGCCCTCCTGGTCGGTCTGGAACGACGCCCCCATGGAAAAGATGATTTCGCCGTGCTGGATGGCATTGACGCGCCGGGTAGCGAATGACCCGCCGTCGCGGGTGCGCTCGACGATGAACACCGTGGGCTCGTTGGCGTCGCCGGGCCGCAGGAAGTAACCGTGCAGCGAGTGGACCTGGTAGTGCGGGTCCACGGTGCGAACCGCCGAGACGAGCGACTGCCCCGCCACGTGACCGCCGAACGTGCGCTGGAAATATCCCGACTCCGGGCTGAAAACCCGACCACGGTAGATGTTGACCTCGAGTTGCTCGAGATCGAGGATCTCTTCGATCGCCACGGAGAAGTTCTTACCAGCCGCGTTCGGCCAGCCGGTGGGGCTCCGCGATCTGCTCGACGTTGATGCCGACCATCGCGTCGCCCAGCCCGCGCGACACCTTGGCGAGCACGTCGGGATCGTCGTAGAAGGTGGTCGCCTTGACGATCGCGGCCGCGCGCGCGGCGGGATCGCCGGACTTGAAGATCCCCGAACCGACGAATACGCCCTCGGCGCCGAGCTGCATCATCATCGCCGCATCCGCCGGGGTGGCGATGCCGCCCGCGGTGAACAGCGTCACCGGCAGCTTGCCCGCCCTGGCCACCTCGACAACCAGGTCGTAGGGCGCCCGCAATTCCTTTGCGGCGACGTACAATTCGTCCTCCGACAACGACGTCAGGCGGCGGATCTCGCCGCCGATCGCCCGCATGTGCGTGGTCGCGTTGGAGACGTCACCGGTGCCGGCTTCGCCCTTGGAGCGGATCATCGCCGCGCCCTCGCTGATGCGGCGCAGCGCCTCACCGAGGTTGGTCGCCCCGCACACGAACGGCACGGTGAACTTCCACTTGTCGATGTGGTGGGTGTAGTCCGCCGGGGTGAGCACCTCAGACTCGTCGACGTAGTCCACGCCGAGGCTCTGCAGGATCTGAGCCTCGACGAAGTGGCCGATGCGGGCCTTGGCCATCACCGGGATGGTCACGGCGGCGATGATGCCCTCGATCATGTCGGGGTCGCTCATCCGCGACACACCACCTTGCGCGCGGATGTCGGCGGGCACCCGTTCCAGCGCCATGACGGCGACGGCGCCGGCGGCCTCGGCGATCTTGGCCTGCTCGGGGGTGACGACGTCCATGATGACGCCGCCCTTGAGCATCTCGGCCATGCCGCGTTTGACGCGCGCCGTTCCGGTTCGCCCGTTCGGTGGGTGGGCCGTACTCACTGCATGATCTCCTTCAAACGTTGTCGACCCAGTCTAATGAGGCGTTTTGGCCCGCGTTGACACCGGCGGAGTCAGCGGATGGACAACAGCGGCCCGGGGGTGCGGCCGCCGGCGAGCGCCGCCGCGTCGGTGAGCAGTCCGGACAGTTGCATGGGGTACACGGTCTCCCCCGCTGCGACCAGCGCGGCGATGTCGGCAGCGTCACACCACCGGTGGCCGTGGATGTAGCTGCGTTCCAGCTCGGTGCGGCCCGCGCGCGACGGCTCGAACCGCCGGGTGCGGTAGACGAAGTAGAACTCCTCGCTGTCGATCAGCGAGCCGTTGAACTCGAAGACCTCGTCACGCCGCCAGACCGGCCCGACCATCTCCGCCGGCGCGACCCGCAGACCGGTTTCCTCGGCCAGTTCCCGCGCGGCGGCTTCGGCCAGCCGCTCCCCTTGCTGCACCTCGCCACCCACGGTGAACCACCACTTCGGGGCATGCCGGTCGGCGAGCGCGGGGTCCGACCCGCACAGCAGCAGCACCGCGCCGGTGTCGTCGAGCAGCACGATGCGCGCCGAGGTGCGGTGGTTGAGGACGCCGTGATCGCCGTGGGCCAGCGCGTGCGGACGTTCGACGATCTCGAAATAGCTGGGCACAGCGGCCTTTCCGCCGAGGTGGAACAGCCGCACCAGGGGCCGCTCGGCCAGGGCCAGGGTGTCGCGGACCGCGTCGTTGTGGAAACGACGGGCCAGCACCACCCGGGCCTCGGCGTCGGCCAGCTCGGCGATCAGACCGGCCGGCAGCGACGCAGGATCGACGACGGCCAGCGCGGCCGACAACGCGTTCTCGGCGTTTTCCCGCGCGGGCCGGGGCGCCCCTTCCGCGGCGTCGGCCAGCGCCGCCAGCCGCCGCCCTTCGGACGCACCGCCGTAGGCGTCGATGGCGACGGCGCGCGACACCACCGCGCGCCGTGCCAGCGCCCCGTCGAGCGCCTGCCACGACAGGTCGTAGCGGACGTGCAGGCGGTCCAGCCTGTTCGCCGTCCGGTACGCCCAGACCCCGAAGACCGCCAGCACCGCGACGAACACCGCGATGGCGACAATCAGCCACGTCATCAACTGGCCACCTCAACCTTGGCGCCTGACGCGGCGACCGTCTCGTACACCCGCATGATCTGGCTGGCCACCACCGACCAGTCGTAGCGCTGGACGGCTGCCGAACCCGCCGTCACATAACGTTCCCGCAGCACATCATCCTCCAGCACCGCGATCAGCGCATCGGCAAGCGCGTCACCGTCGCCGACGGGTACCAGGCATCCGACGTCACCGTTGCCCAGCACGCGGCGGAAGGCGTCCAGATCGCTCGCCACCACCGGGGTGCCGGCGGCCAGCGCCTCGACCAGGACGATGCCGAAACTCTCCCCGCCGAGGTTGGGCGCGCAGTACACGTCGGCGCTGCGCATGGCCGACGCCTTGCCGGCGTCGTCGACCTGCCCGAGAAAACGGAGGTGATCCACCAATTCCCCTGCCTGGGAGCGCAATTGGTCTTCATCGCCGCGCCCGACGACCAGGAGTTGCACGTCGGGAAAACGCGCGACCAGCGCCGGCAGCGCGTCGAGCAGCACCGAGATGCCCTTGCGCGGCTCGTCGTAGCGGCCCAGGAACAGCACCGTCTTGCCGGGGCGCGGGTAGCCGTCCAGGTGCGGGGCCGAGGCGAACGATGCGACGTCGACGCCGTTGGGGATCTCCACCGCGTCGGTGCCCAGCGCCTCCATCTGCCAGCGCCGGGCCAGATCGGAGACCGCGATCCGGCCGACGATCTTCTCGTGCATCGGGCGCAGGATGCCCTGAAACACCGTCAGCGTCAGCGATTTGGTGGTGGAGGTGTGAAACGTGGCGACGATCGGGCCCTCGGCGATGTTGAGGGCCAACATGGACAGACTCGGCGCGTTGGGCTCGTGCAGGTGCAGCACGTCGAAATCGCCTTCGGCGAGCCACTTTTTCACCTTGCGGTGGGTGGCCGGCCCGAACCGCAGCCGGGCCACCGAACCGTTGTAGGGAATCGGGACGGCCTTGCCCGCCGAGACGACGTAATCGGGCAGCTCGGCGTGCGGCGAGGCCGGCGCGAGGACGCTGACGTCATGACCCCGGGCGCGCATCACCTCGGCCAGCTGCAGGACGTGCGACTGCACCCCGCCCGGAACGTCGAACGAGTAGGGACAGATCATCCCGATCCGCATCAGGTTTCCTTCAGCCGGGCCTGCTTGGCATCGGGAAGGTCGGACAGCCACTGCGGCTGCATCATGTGCCAGTCCTCGGGGTGGGCGGCGATGTTCTTCTCGAATTGATCGGCCATCGCCTGGGTGATGGCGCCGACGTCGCCGCTGGTGCAATCGAGTGGCGGGCCGATGTCCACGCCCCAGCCCCGGCCCTCGAACCAGCAGTGCGCGGGCAGCAGGGCCGCCCCGGTCGCGATGGCGAGCTTCGCCGGGCCGGCGGGCAGCCGGGTGGGCTCGGCGAAGAAGTCGACCTGCACGCCGGTGCGGGTGAGGTCGCGTTCGGCCATCAGGCACACCACCCGGTTGGCCCGCAGCCGATCGCACAACACGTCGAACGGCGACCGTTCTCCCCCGGACAGGGGCAGCACCTCGAAGCCGAGGCGCTCGCGGTAGGCGATGAAGCGCCGGTACAGCGATTCGGGTTTGAGGCGCTCGGCGACGGTGGTGAACGTGCCGTGCGTCTGCGCCAGCCATACCCCGGCCATGTCCCAGTTGCCGCTGTGCGGCAAGGCGATCACCGCGCCGCGGCCGCTGGACAGCGCCGCCTCGATGTGATCTTGCCCCAGGACCGAGTCGTGCAGCTCGCGGCCCAGCGCGCCCAGGTCCATGCCCGGCAGGCGGAACGCCTCGCGCCAGTAGCGGGCATAGGAGGCCAGCGAGGCCCGCATCAGCGAGTCGGGCACGTCCTCGGGTGGCACGCGCAGGACGCGGGCCAGGTTCTTGCGCAGCTGGTCGGGGCCGCCGCCGCGGGCCGCGTACCGGGCCCCGGCCTCAAAGGCGTTGCGCGCGGCGAACTCCGGCATCGCCCGCACCGCCATCCAGCCCGACGCGTACGCCCAGTCGGTGCCCACACCGCCGGTCAGGCGGCCCAGTGTCCGGCGGGCCAGCCGCCGTTGCGCCCCAATCATTTTCATGCCCGGCGGAGTGGGAATCACGGCTCGCTCACCATTCGATCGGTCGCGCCCGGGGAGGTGCGCACCGCGCGCAACCGCTGCGCGCAGGTGACGAGGCTGGCCACCGCCAGCAGCCACATCGCCACGGGCAGCGCCCACGGCAGCGGATACACCGGAAGGTCTGACAGGCCGGCGCCGACGAGCACGATGATCAGCCGTTCCGGCCGTTCGATCAGCCCGCCGTCGCCGCGCAGTCCGCTGGCCTCGGCGCGGGCCTTGATGTAGGAGATCACCTGCGAGGTGACCAGGCAGATCAGCGTGGCGACCGCCAGCAGCTTGTCGTGCAGGCCGAAGACGATCCACCACAGCAGCCCGCAGAACACCGCGCCGTCGCTGACCCGGTCACAGGTGGCGTCCAGCACGGCGCCGAACCGGGTGCCGCCGCCGCGTTCCCGGGCCATCGCCCCATCGAGCATGTCGAAGAGGACGAAAAACCAGACCACCAGCGTGCCGGCGAACAACTTGCCCATCGGGAACAGGGTCAGCGCTCCGGCGACCGCGACGATGGTGCCCAGGATCGTGACGACGTCGGGGGTCAATCCCAGCCGCAGGCACGCCCTCGCGGTCGGAGTGGTCAGCCGCGCGAACGCCGCCCGCGACAGGAACGGCACTCTGCTCATGGTTGTTTCGTCCACTCCGTGGCGAGCAGCTGGCGCGTCTCGCGCAGCAACTGCGGGATCACCTTCGACCCGCCGATGATGGTGATGAAGTTCGCATCGCCGCCCCAGCGCGGCACCACGTGCACGTGCAGATGTTCGGCCAGCGACCCGCCGGCCGATGTCCCCAGGTTCAGGCCGACGTTGAAACCGTGCGGCCGCGAGACGTTCTTGATGACACGAATTGCCTTCTGGACGAAGGACATCAGCTCGGCGCTTTCCGGGTCGGTCAGGTCCTCGAGCTCGGAGACCCGCCGGTACGGGACCACCATCAGGTGTCCGGGGTTGTAGGGGTAGAGGTTGAGCACGGCGTAGACGAGCTCGCCACGGGCGACCACCAAGCCGTCTTCGTCGGTGAGGTGCGGAATGTCGGTGAACGGCTGCTCGGTTTTGCCGTTGTCGCGCTTCGTCGGCGCTTCGGCCAGGTAGGTCATCCGGTACGGCGTCCACAACCGCTGCAGGTGGTCTTGCTCGCCGACCCCCCTGTCCAGGATGGTGTCGTCGGCAGCCTGCTCGGCCGGTTCGCGGTCAGTCACGGTCACTCACCACTGACGCTTTCACGAGTTCGGCTGTGGGAACCGAGTTTTCGCGGTCGGCGACCCAGTTCACGATCGCATCGACCGCGCGGTCGACCGGAACGCCGTTGATCTGGCTGCGGTCACCGAAGCGGAAGCTGACCGCGCCGGCCTGCACATCGCGGTCACCGGCCAGCAGCATGAACGGCACCCGCTGGGCGGTGTGATGAACGATCTTCTTGGCCATCCGGTCATCGCTGGCGTCGACCTCGACCCGAACTCCGTGTGGCTTCAGCTGTGCCGCAATGTTTTCCAGGTATCCGACGTGTTCGTCGGCGACCGGAATGCCCACCGCCTGCACCGGCGCCAGCCACGCCGGAAAGGCCCCGGCGTAGTGCTCGGTGAGGATGCCGAAGAACCGCTCGATGGACCCGAACAGCGCCCGGTGGATCAGCACCGGCCGCTGCCGCGAGCCGTCGGACGCGGTGTATTCCAGCTCGAAGCGGTCCGGCATGTTGAAGTCGAGCTGGATAGTCGACATCTGCCAGCTGCGGCCCAGCGCGTCCTTGACCTGTACCGAGATCTTCGGGCCATAGAACGCCGCGCCACCCGGGTCAGGCATCAATTCCAGGCCGGACGCTTCGCCGACCTCCCGCAGGACCTCGGTGGCCTCGTCCCACATCTCGTCGGAGCCGGAGTACTTCTCCGGGTCCTTGGTCGACAGCTCCAGGTAGAAGTCGTTGAGTCCGTAGTCGGCCAGCAACTTGAGCACGAAGTGCAACACGCGACTCAGCTCGTCGCGCATCTGCTCTCGCGTGCAGTAGATGTGGGCGTCGTCCTGAGTCATGCCGCGCACGCGGGTCAGCCCGTGCACCACGCCCGACTTCTCGTAGCGGTAGACGCTGCCGAACTCGAAGAGCCGCAACGGAAGTTCGCGATACGAGCGCCCTCGCGACCGGTAGATCAGGTGGTGCATCGGGCAGTTCATCGGCTTGAGGTAGTAGTCCTGCCCGGGCTTGCGCACCGTCCCGTCCGCGTTGAACTCCGCGTCGAGGTGCATCGGCGGGTACATGCCGTCGGCGTACCACTCGAGGTGCCCCGACGTGATGTAGAGCTGCTCCTTGGTGATGTGCGGGGTGTTGACGAACTCGTAGCCCGCCAGCTCGTGCTGAAGTCGCGAGTACTCCTCGAGCTCGCGACGGATGATGCCGCCCTTGGGATGGAAAACCGCCAGGCCGGAACCGATCTCGTCCGGGAAGCTGAACAGGTCGAGCTCGCTGCCCAGCCTGCGATGGTCGCGGCGCTGCGCCTCCTCGATCAGCTCGAGGTAGGCATCCAGCGCCTCCTGCGACTCCCAGGCGGTGCCGTAGATGCGTTGCAGGCTGGCGTTGCTCTGGTCGCCGCGCCAGTAGGCCGCCGAGCTACGGGTGAGCTTGAACGCCGGGATGTGCTTGGTGGTCGGGATGTGCGGCCCGCGGCACAGATCACCCCAAACCCGTTGCCGCGTACGGGGATTGAGGTTGTCGTAAGCGGTGAGCTCGTCGCCGCCGACCTCCATGATGTCCGGGTCGCCGGACTTGTCGTCGACGAGTTCGAGCTTGTAGGGCTCGCCAGCCAGTTCGGTGCGCGCCTGCTCTATGGACTCGTACACGCGCCGCTCGAACAGCTGGCCCTCTTTGACGATCTGGCGCATCCGCTTTTCCAGCGCCGTCAGGTCTTCGGGCGTGAACGGCTCCTTCACGTCGAAGTCGTAGTAGAAGCCGTCGGCGATCGGCGGGCCGATGCCCAGTTTGGCTTGTGGGAACAGCTCCTGGACGGCCTGGGCCAACACGTGTGCGGCCGAATGCCGGATCACGCTGCGGCCCTCGTCGGTGTTGGCGGCCACGGGGACGACGTCGGCGTCGGCGTCGGGCGTCCAACTCAGGTCGCGCAGCTTGCCGTCAGCGTCGCGCACCACCACGATCGCGTCCGGCGTGCCCCGGCGCGGCAGACCGGCCTCGCCCACCGCGGCGGCCGCGGTGGTCCCGGCAGGCACCCTGATCGGGGCTGCCGGGGCGGGCTGTGCGGCGACGCTCATCTGGCTGGGTCTCCAAGGGTCGAGTTCTCGATGATCGTTGCCATGCTATCGGGGCGGACCTCGAAAGAACCCAAGGCATTAGGGCCGCAGGGCGCCGCCGCTATCGCGACACATAAACCACGAACACGACACGCCGCTGCCGGTGTGCATGGTTTATGTCTGGGCGCGTCCTGAAAGACCGCGCTTACGGCTGCCCGGGTTTGAGCCGTACGAACAGTGCGTCGGCCTCGGTCAGCAACTGATCGCCGTCGGTCAACCGGCCCGACACGAAGATCTTGCGTCCGTCCACCCGGTCGATGCCCGCGTCGAACTGCAGTTCCTTTTCCACCGGAACGATGTGGCGGTAGTCGATCTTGAGGTATGCGGTGCGCTGCCGCGGGTTGCCGGTGAGAACCGAGGCGGACAACCCGAGGATGGAGTCGAACAGCATGCCCAGCGCGCCGCCGTGCACGGCGCCGTTGCGGCCCAGGTGGAACCGGGCGAAGCGGGCCTGGCCGTGGATTCGGCCGTCCTCACCCTTGCGCGCCGACATCGGGATCGTCAGGATGTTGCCGCGCATCGGCAGGTCCATCCGCCGGCCCGACGGCGACGCCCATTCGTCGGCGTCGAACGGAGCCAGCAGCGCCGACACCTTCTCCACCAAGTCGGCGGCCTCGCTGATGACTTCGTCGGGCGCGTCGGCGGCCCGGGCGTGGTCCTGCAACGAGCGCACGGCGTCGATGAACCTGCCGTAGTCGGGCCCGCCCTTGGTCGTCGGGTCCGGCGGGTTGAATCCGCCGCCGGGGTGTCGCTGGTGTTCGGCCACCACCACACCGTATTGCCCGGCGGCCGCGCTTTCGCGCGGTGGTCAGGCCGGCTGCTGCGCCCCGGCGGCCGACAACGTTTCGAACTCGTCGTCGGACAGCTCGATCGCAGCGGCAGCGACGTTCTCCTCCAGGTGCGCAACCTTGGACGTACCCGGGATCGGCATCATCAACGGCGAGCGTTTCAGCAACCACGCCAGCGCCAACTGTGAGGGCGACGCGTCGTGGTCGGCGGCGATGCGCTGCAGCGGGCCGTCGGGAGCGGCCAGCGGCCCGGCGGCCAGCGGGAACCACGGGATGAACCCGATGCCCTGCTTGGTCGCGGCGTCCAGGAGCGGCTCGGCGCCACGGGCCGTCAGGTTGTACATGTTCTGCACCGACACGATGTCGGTGATACGCCGGGCCGCGTTCAGCTGCTCGACGTCGATCTCGGACAGGCCGATGTGGCGGATCTTGCCCTCGCTTTTCAGGGTGAGCAGCTCGCCCACCTGATCTTCCAGCGGGAAGTTCTTGTCGATGCGGTGCAGCTGGAACAGGTCGATGGTGTCCACGCCCAGCCGGCGCAGGCTCATCTCGCATTCCTGGCGCAGGTAGCTCGGGTTGCCCAACGGAATCCAGACGTCCGGGCCGGTGCGCAGCAGGCCCGCCTTGGTCGCGATCACCAGACCGTCGTAGGGGTGCAGCGCCTCGCGAATGATCTCCTCGGAGACGTAGGGGCCGTAGGAGTCGGCGGTGTCGATGAAGTTCACCCCGAGTTCGACGGCCCGGCGCAGCACCCGGACGCATTCGTCGCGGTCGTCGGGCGGGCCCCATACGCCCTTCGCCGTCAGGCGCATGGCGCCGAAGCCGAGTCGGTTGACGGTCAGGTCGCCGCCGATGGTGAATGTCCCGGATGCCCCTGCAACAGTTTTCGAGTTTTCTGCGGTCACATCTACCGACCGTACGCGCCGAATGCGGCGGCGCATCTCGGCGTGGCAAGCTGAGGACGTGGACCTGCGAACGCTCGAGGAACTCCCCCTGACCTACGCGGAAGTGGGTGCGACGGCTTCCGGCGATCTGCCCGCCGGATACGACCATCAGCACGCAGAGCGCCAAATCGGCACGGGCCGGCAGCGTTTCGAGCAAGCCGCGGCGGCCGTCATGCGCTGGGGCATGCAGCGCGGATCCGGGCTGCGGGTGCAGGCCAGCTCCGAGGTCGCCGTCGTCGACGCGGTCGTCGTGGTGAAGATGGGTTTTCTGCCGGCGCCGTGTCGCGTCGTCTACGTCGTCGACGAGCCCGACATCCGTGGCTTCGGCTACGGCACCCTGCCGGGCCATCCGGAGTCCGGCGAGGAACGCTTCGTGGTTCGTCGCGACCCGGTGTCCGACGCGGTCTACGCGGAGGTATCCGCCTTCTCCCGGCCCGCGACCTGGTGGAGCAAGGCCGGCGGGCCGGTGGTGAAGGTGGGTCAGCGCCTCATCGCCAGGCGCTACCTGCGCGCGGTCTGAGCGCTAGCGCGCCGCCACTCCCACGGTGCCGCTGTGCACACCCTGCGCCAGCCGGGCCAGCGCCACGGCGCCGACGAACAATCCGAAGTCGCGCAGGGCGACGTCGTAGAAGCCGGGACCGGTGACCAGGTCGATGATGATGCCGATCAGCCATGCCGCGACCACCCAGGCGCCCAACCGCGGGACCACCGCCACCAGCACCCCCGCGACGATCTCGATGATGCCCACCAGGTACATGCACTGATCGGCCGTCCCGGGTACCAGGCCATCGATCCAGCCGGCCAGGTACATGCTCCAGTGGTGTGGATGGGTGAGCAGGTTGAAGAACTTGTCGAGCCCCATCACGATCGGCGCGATCGTGAAGACCGTGCGAAGCGCGAGGTACGCCGAGTACGCGGGATCCCTCAATTGGTCGGCGAGGGCCGGTGCCGCGTTCACTTGCTTGATGCTCATAGCTGCCTCCATTTCTAACGGATAATAATTTGAACGTTAGATCCAGTAGACTGTAGCGTCAAGCATTTTGTCCGTTAGAAAATGGCGGTGGACGACGTGGACGACCAGGAGGCTTTGCTGCGGGACGCCGCGGGCATCGGCGCACTCGCCGATCCCGTGCGTCGACAGCTCTATCAGTTCGTGTGCGCGCAACCGGTGCCCGTCAGCCGGGACCAGGCGGGCGAGGCCGTCGGAATTCCGCACCACCAGGCCAAGTTTCACCTGGACCGGCTCACCGCCGAGGGCCTGCTCGAGTCCGATTACGCTCGCGTGACCGGCCGCTCCGGCCCCGGCGCCGGACGCACCTCCAAGCTGTATCGCCGGGCCCGCCGCGACATCGCGGTCAGCCTGCCCCAGCGGGAGTACGAGTTGGCCGGGCGTTTGATGGCGACGGCCATCGCGCGCTCGGCCGGGACGGGCGAGCCGGTCGCCGAGATCCTGAATCGTGTCGCCCGCGAGTACGGCCACGAGATCGGTACCACTGTGGGGTCCTCCCCCCCGAAAGACGCCGACGCCGCGCTGCAGCGCGCGGTCCGGGTGCTGCGCCGATACGGCTACGAGCCGCGGGTCTCCGAGCGCGAGGTCGAGCTCGCCAACTGCCCGTTCCACGCACTGGCACAAGAGCAGACGGAGCTGGCCTGCAACATGAACCACGCGCTGATCACCGGTGTGGCCGATGCGCTCGCACCGTACGGTCCCGACGCACGCCTGTGCCCCGGCCGGGACCGGTGTTGCGTCGTGCTCACGGCCGGTCGCCGGTAGTTCCCCAGCGGGACAGCAATTCCTCGGCGCCCGTGCACATCTCGTCGATGACGTCGGCCACCGATGCGTCGTTGTGGATCATCCCGACGCCCTGGCCGGCATCCACGGGCGCGATTCGGCAGTCCCCGGCGGCGATCGCGGCGGCCAGCTCGTCGCAGGCGCCCGCATCCAGTGCCTCCTCGTGACCCGTCCAGTGCTCGACGAAGTCGTTGGCCAACACCCGCGACGGGAACCGCGCCGGCCAGGGCAGCCCCTTGGCGACGTCGAAGACCCGGGTGACGGCGGTGTCGGTTTCGGTGGCGGTGACCAGGGCCCGACGGCCGGTGTCGCCGGTCAGCGCTTCCGGACACGCCGACAAGCGGGTGCCCACCCACGCCCCGCTGGCCCCGGCGGCCAGCACCGCGGCCAGGCTGCGCGCCGAGGCGACCCCGCCGCCGGCCAGCACCGGCACCGAGACGGCATCCAAAACGGCGTCCAGCAGCGGCAGCAGCCCGAGCTTGTCCTCGCCGTGGCCGCCGCCCTCGGACCCGCGCGCGACCAGGATGTCGACGCCGGCGTCGACGGCCCGCCGGGCCCCGGCGCTGTCGTAAACCTGTGTGACCGTGGGGATTCCGGCGTCATGCGCCTTGGCGACCCACGAAAACTCGGTGCCGAAACTGACCGACAACAGGGCGGGCCTCGCGGCCAGCGCATCCTCGAGCAGTCCGGACTCGTTGCGCATCACCCAGTCGACCATGCCGATGCCGAACCGCCCGTCGACGTGCTGCAGCTGCTCGGCGAGCAGCTGCCTGGTCGCGACGCTGCCCATGCCGACCATGCCGAGCCCGCCGGCCGCCGTCACGGCCGCGGCCAGCCGGCCGCCGGCGACCCCGCCCATCGGCGCGTTGACGACGGGGACCCGCAGACCGAAACTCTTGGACCAGGGCGTCGACAACATCGGCGGCTAGTGCGCCGAGGGGATGGTCTTCAGCACGGTCAGCAAAACCACGGAATCCTCGACCGCGTGCAGGGCGTGCCGTTCGGCGGGGATCGCGACGTACTCCCCGGCCTTGCCGTCCCAGGCGTCGCCGCTGGTGGTCAGGCGGACGCGACCCTGCAGCACCTGCAGCGTCGCCTCACCGGGGCTGTCGTGTTCGGACAGGTCGTGACCGGCCAGCAGAGCCAGCACGGTCTGGCGAAGCTCGTGGGTGTGGCCGCCGTGGATGGTGTGGGCGGCACGTCCGCTGTGCGATTGCTTGGCCTCGGCGATCTTTTCGGACGAGAGGTCGGTCAGCGAGATGGAATCCATAGTGGTCCTTCGAAGTTGCAAGGCCGCACGGCCTTGAGGATTTAACCGCTCAGTAGCAGTATCCCCGCCGCGATGAGTCCGATGACCTTGACCGCCTCCAGCGCGACGTAGGCGTAGTGGGCGCGGGAGCGCGGGCCCTCCGACCCCGCGAGCACCCGGTCGGCGCGACGGGTCAGCGCCGGGCGCACCGCGACCAGCTGGATCGCCAGTGCGGCCACGGCGACGGCGATCGCCACCGCGATGCCGGCCCGGGTCGGACCGGCGACCACGATAGCGCCGATGACGAGGGCGAACGCCACTTCGACGGTGTTGAGCGCGCGAAAGACCAGCCGGCCGATGCCGAGCCCGATCTGCAACGTCACGTCGGGAGCCCGGAATTTCAGTGGGGTTTCCAGGAAGGAGATGGCCAGCACCATGCCGAGCCAGACGAAGGTCAGCGCAATGGCAATAGCTGTGCCGGTGCTCATTTGACCGCCAGCGTCAGGTGAGCCAGGCACAGGTCCGGCTCGACGAACGGGTCGAGCCGGTCCACCGAGACCGGCGCACCCCAGGTTTCCATCGCTCCCTGCATGAGGCCCAGATGCACCGGACAGACGACACTCGAGGAGTTTTCGGCCAACTCCAGGAAGGGGCAGTGCCGCAAGCCGACCTGGTGCTCTCCGTTGCTGATCCGACGCTCGGGGGCGAAGCCGAGCTCATCGAGCACATCGAGCAGGCGGGCGATCGCCTCTTCGGCGCCGTCGGGGTTCTCAGACACCGGGTGCAAATCGGCATCCATCTTCTGCCCCCAGGCGCGGCCCGCGGCCAGGGCTTTGGGGCCGGGATCGCGCTCCGCGGCGAAACCCATGGCCAGGATCTCGGCCAGCAGCCGATAGTGCCGCGTTCCGCCGCGATCCATCTGCCGGACCGCGCGGAACATCAGCGGTGGACGCCCAGGACCCTTCCTATCCAGCTCGACATGTTCCACCTGGCCGTCGGCAACCAGGCTGTCGAGGTGGAAGCGGACGGTGTTGGGGTGCACACCCAGTGCGTCGGCGATCCCGGCGATGCTCATCGGATCCGGCGCGGCCCGCAGCAGCCGCATCACAGCGCGCCGCCGGCCGGCCGATTCCCCGGTCGACGAGTCGCGAGACTTCTGCGAATTCTCGGATTTCACAGGGGCCCTCCCGGTCCTTGTCCTTCACGCCCCGTCTGCCTGGGCGGCACTTGGCTGGCCCGCCACCAAAGGTGTGTCGACACCGAGCGGACCGACCTTTCCCGCGCCGCCCGGGGAACCCAGCGGGGCATCGCGACCCGGGAGCGTTTCAGCGAAGAATGCCTCATTGTCGGCCAGGTGGGGTTTGAACTCCTCGGGCAGGTCATCTTCGTAGTAAATCGCTTCCACCGGACAAACCGGTTCACACGCGCCGCAATCGACGCATTCGTCGGGATGAATGTAGAGCGCCCGGCCGCCTTCGTAGATGCAATCCACCGGGCATTCATCGACACAAGCGCGGTCCATCACATCGACGCACGGCTTCCCGATCACATAGGTCATGCGCTAGAGTTTACACAACACCACTTGTGAAAACCAGAGCGGAGGCCGGAGAACCCATGCCCGCCAACGAACTTGACGTCAGCCAACGGCGCAAGCCGGACAAGCACCCGAAAACCGCTGTGCGGCAGGAGATCTGATGCAGGGACATCGAGCAGGATCCGAACTTCCGCTACCGTCCTCCAGCCGCGCCGACGACGCGGTCGCCGGCCATTGGCTGCTGGCCCGGCTGGGCAAGCGCGTGCTGCGCCCCGGCGGTGTCGAGATGACCCGCACCCTGCTGTCCCACGCGAAGCTGAGCGGAGCCGACGTCGTCGAGCTGGCCCCGGGCCTGGGCCGCACCGCCGCCGAGATCGTGGCCCAGGGGCCGCGGTCGTACGTCGGCGCCGAGGGCGACCCCGACGCGGCCAACGTGGTGCGCGGCGTGCTCACCGATCTCGGTGCGCAAAACGCGGCCTTCCGAGTCGCCGACGCGGCCGCCACCGGATTGCCCGACGCCAGCAGCGACGTCGTCATCGGAGAGGCGATGCTGAGCATGCAGGGCGACGCGGCCAAGGGGGCCATCGTCGCCGAGGCGGCGCGGGTGCTGCGGCCGGGCGGACGCTACGCGATCCACGAACTGGCCCTCACGCCGGACGACGTGCCGGAAGAGATCAGCACCGACATCCGGCAGGCGCTCGCCCGGGCGATCAAGGTGAACGCGCGTCCATTAACGGTTGCGGAGTGGTCGAAACTGCTCGCCGAGCACGGACTGCTGGTCGATCACGTGGCGACAGCGCCCATGGCCCTGTTGCAGCCGCGCCGGCTCGTGTCCGACGAAGGGTTCGCCGGTGCGCTGCGCTTCGCCGGCAACGTGCTCGTGCACCGCGACGCCCGCAAGCGGGTGCTGACCATGCGCCGCACGTTCCGCAGGCATCGCAAGCGGCTGGCCGCCGTCGCCATCGTCGCCCATAAACCGGCGGCATCCGGCACCGCCTGACAGCGCTTTGACCTTTGCCTTCGCCCCGTCGCCGACTTTGGGCCCGTTCCGCAATCTGGGTGTGACGGTTTAGTGATGCCCCCTGGCAAAACTTGGCTGCGGCAGTCGCGGGGAGAACAAAGGAGCTTGCCGGTTATGGGTGCAATGCCACCGTCGTTGACGGAGTCCGACCTCGATGCGTTGGCGTCGGATTTCCTGCAGTCGCACTACCTCGGTTCCCGCTACGCCGACTGGTCACCGGATCGACGGCTCGACACGTTCCTGCGGCGGCGCGGTCTCGTCCGGGTGGCCAACGACGGCGACCTGTCCCACAACGTCCTGGAACGCATCATGTCCCGCGGCCGCGCCGGCGCGGCGCTGATCGGGCCGTTTGTTCCATAGCACCAGGTGAGCGATCGGATGACCAAAGATCTCGAAAAACCGGCATTTCGCACAGCGGAAATACCGGCCATGGCATTGGTACGGACGTACGATTGTGCCTTGAAGTTGTACGCGCCGCCGGGGCCGGATGAGTCGTTGAGGCTAGCGGGGAGGGGACGATGAATTCACCGAAATGGACGGTTCATTGGCCGCAGCGCAGACCGACGGCCACGATCTATCAGTTGACCGACAGGCTCCACAAAGGGCACATGGCCCGCGTTCCCGCGCACGAGATCACGGCGACGGTAGCGTCCTGGCTGGCCGACCTGGGCGCCGCCGACAGCCCGCTGGTCGACGAACTCGAGCGCGCCGTTTGTGGCGGCGACTGGGCCGCCGCGCACGCGCTGGGCGAGTGCTTGTCCATCGAGATCGCGGTGGCCGACTGACGAAGTCGCCGTCCAGCAAAGCGTCGTTCTTCATCGGCATTCTTGCTGGTTTTCATCAACAGTTTTGTTGACGTATATCGACGTGCCCAACAGTAACGGGCGTGTCCGACCTTCCGACACAAACCAAATACCTGCAGGCCTCGCGCGGCCGGCGCGCGTCGCACTACTCCGGTGACGACCGGGAGAAGGCCATCCTCGCCACGGCCGAGCGGCTGTTGCAGGAAAGGCCGCTAGGCGACTTTTCGGTCGACGACCTAGCAAAAGGCGCCGGGATCTCGCGGCCCACCTTCTACTTCTATTTCCGGTCGAAGAACGCGGTCGTGCTGTCGCTGCTCGACCAGATGAACAGCACGGCGCAGGCGGCGCTGGGGGCGCTCGACGTCCTGTCCGCCGGTGACCCCGAGGCGATCTGGCGGGCGCGCATCGAGTCGTTCTTCGCGGTGTCCGGGTCGCACCCGGCGGTCGCCGTCGCGGGTGCGGCGGCCAAAGCGACCAACCCGGAGGTGCGACAGCTGTGGTCCGCGCTGATGAGCAAGTGGATCTCCTACACCACCATCGCGATCAAGGCCGAGCGCGGTCGTGGCGCCGCCCCCGACACGATCCCGGCCGCGGAGTTATCGGTGGCGCTGAACATGCTGAGCGAGCGGATGATGACCGCGACGTTCACCGCCGACGATCACGCGATGCCGGAAGACCGGGCGATCGACACGCTGCTGCACATCTGGCTGGCGAGCATTTATCAGCGCTGAGCGAGCGCCCGCGCCCCGCGGCTCAGGCTCGCGTCGATCAGCTTGTCGGCTGCACCGAGGTAGGCGGATGACGGCTGTTTGCCGACCAGCTCGGCGATCGCGCGCTGCTCTCCGGAAACCTCTGCGGCGGACAGGTTTTCGGCCATCCGCTGCGCGTGCACTCTCAACCCGGCCAGCAGCTCGCCACTTTCCGATCCCGCGACGACGGTGCGGCGGGCCAGCGTGCGCAGCGGGTCCCATTCGGCGTGCCAGGCCCCGTCGGGCCGCTCGTCGTTGGCCAGCGCCGCCGCTGTGTGCAGCGTCGCGGCCAATGGCGGCGCCGCGATGGCGGCCCGCCGGATCAAGATGGACAACACCGGGTTTCGTTTGTGCGGCATCGACGATGAGCCGCCGCGGCCGGCGGCGGCCGGCTCGTCGAGTTCGGCGATCTCCGGGCGGGCCAGGGTGACGATGTCGGAGGCGATGCGGCCCCATGCGTCGGTGCAGCCGACGAAGGCGTCGGCGGCCGCGGTGACGGGCGCGCGGGCGGTATGCCACGCGGGCCGGTCATGCAGGCCCAATGCGGTTGCGGCGGTGTGCACGAGCCGCACTGCGACGCCGGCCGCGTCGGTCGTGCCGGTGAGCAACGTCGCCAGCTCCGCGGTAGCGGCCAAGGTGCCGGCGGCCCCGCCGATTTGGATCGGTAGGCTCAGCGCCGCCACCCGCTCGAACGCGTCGACGACACCGTTGAGCCAGCCTGCGGCCTTGACGCCGAAGGTGCTGGGCGCGGCGTGCTGGGTGAGGGTGCGGGCCACCATCGGCGTGGCCCGGTGTTCGCTCGCGAGTGCGGACAGGGTGGAGATCTGTTGCCTCAGCTCGGTTGTCAGGTCGTCGGCGACCGCGCGCACCGCCAGCATCAGGCTCGTGTCCAGGACGTCCTGGCTGGTGAGCCCCCGGTGGATCCAGGGCGCGACGCGCGACTCGGCCCGCTGCCGCAGCAGCTGCACCAGGGGAATCACCGGGTTACCGCCGCCCTCGGCGGCGACCGCGATCAACTCGCAGTCGTTGTGCGTGACCAGATTCCACAGCCCCGCTTCGGCGCAGTCGGCGGGCGCCAGACCGGCGGCCGCCAGCGCGTCCAGCCACGCGCACTCCACCGCGATCATCGATCCCAGCAGCGCCTCGTCGGTCATGTGCTCGCCGGCCCGATGGTCTCCGGGCCACAACATGTTGCTCATCGCGGGCCTTCTGAGTACGCCAGGAACACGGTTTCGGCCGGGCCCTGCAGGCGGATGTCGAAACGGTAAGCGGCGCCGGCATTTTCGGCGGAGCACAGCAAGGCGGCTCGGCGCTCGGGGGCGACCGCCGCCAGCAGCGGATCGGAGTGCGGCTCGGCGCCGGGCAGGTACGCCCGGGTGAACAGCCGGTCCAGCAGTCCCCGGGCGAACACCGTCAACGCGAAGAACGGTGGCCGCCCCGCGGCCGCCGATCCGGGCGCCAGGGTGGTGAACGAGTAGCGTCCGGCGGCGTCGGTCGCGCAGCGCCCCCAACCGGTGAACACCGTGGGGTCGCGGCGCAGCGAACCGGCTTGGCGCACAACGTCACCCGCGCTGTCGGGTTGCCAGAGTTCCACCAGCGCGTCCTCGACCCCGACCCCGGCGCCGTCGAACACCGTGCCGTGCAGCCGGATTGCCTGCGGATGCCGCGGGTCGACAATCACGCTGTCACCGGCAAACGGCAGCCCCAGGTCGAAGAAAGGCCCGACGGTTTGCCCCGGCGTGCAAGCCGATTCAGTCATGTTCACACTCGGTCGGAGTTCGCGCGCCGCCGGCCAGCACGATGTCCCACCGGTACCCGGTCGCGTAGTCCGGCTCGGTCAGGTCGTGGTCGTAGCGAGCGATCAGCCGGCTGCGCGCGGCGGGATCGAGGATCGACTGAACGATCGGGTCCAGCTCGAACATCGGATCACCCGGAAAGTACATCTGGGTGACCAGTCGCTGCGGGAAAGCGGTTCCGAAGACGGAGAAGTGGATGTGCGCCGGCCGCCACGCATTGTGGTGGTTGCGCCACGGGTAGGGACCGGGCTTGATGGTCAGGAAGCGGTAGCCGCCGTCCGGCCCGGTCAGGCAGCGGCCCGCCCCGGTGAAGTTCGGGTCGAGCGGCGCGCGATGCTGGTCGCGCTGGTGACGGTAGCGCCCGGCGGCGTTGGCTTGCCAGATCTCCACCAGCTGGCCCGCGACCGGGCGGCCGTATTCGTCGACCACCCGCCCTGCCACGACGACGCGCTCCCCGATCGGCTCGCCCGGATGACCGGCCGTCAGGTCGGCATCGAGTGGGTCGACGTCCCGGTGGCCGAAGCACGGCGCCCAGCGTTCGACGCCCTCGGGGTCGACGACGACCAGCGGCCGCTGTGGATGGCGCAGGATCGAGCTGCGGTACGGCGGATAGTCGAGCCGCGGCCGCTCGCGTTGCGCGACTCCCCCGGCCCGGTATTGCGCTGCGATGCGGGCGATCTCCGCCGTGATGTCACCCTGAGTGGCGACACGCTCGGGGTTCATGTGCCGTGAGGCTACTCCCGGTGGCCCACCGAATCCCGTAAGCGGGCGGTGTCGTGGGGCTAGAGCGAGCGCACCAGCGCCGCGCGCCCCTTGGTGCGCATCTTGTAGGTTGCCGAGCCGCGGTATTGCTCCATCCTCGCGGCCATCTTGTTGCCCAGCGCTTCGAGCTCCTCGTCGGTGATCTTCACCTCCGGCGGGGCCGGAATCATGTCGCGTTCCTCTTCGTCGGCATGGGCTTCCAGCACCGTCTTGAAGGAGTTCCACTCGTCCTCATAGCCGGGCGAGCTCTGTGGGGTCCGCAACAGCACCGAAAGCTGGTCGACCACCTGGCGATGCTCGGCATGGGCGATCGCGATCAGCTTGCTGGCATCTTTGAGCGCCGGGTAGTACAGGTCGTCCTCGATGCGGAAGTGGATGTCGAGCTCGATCAGCAGCTCGTCGAAAAGCTCGTGCCGCTCTTCGGAATTCACCGGTGCATCACTGATCTTGCGGCCCAGGCCCTTGATCACGATGTGGTGTTCCTTGAGCACGTCGTAGGCGTTCACTTGGCTCCTCCTTTTGCGATTCCTGCCGCGCCGCCGGGAGCGTGCTGCCGCTCGCCACGGACTTCGACCACTCCGTCGACCAACCGGGCCTCGTAGCACGGCAGCGGCGCCGCTGCCGGGCCGCGCACGACTTCGCCGGAGTCGGCGGCGAACCAGGAACCGTGCCATGGGCACACCAGCCGGCCCCGGTCCAGCCAGCCGTCGGCCATCGGCGCGGCCAGGTGCGGGCAGAATTCCCCATACGCCGCGACCTCACCGGGCTTGGTCTGGCAGACCACCAGGCCCACTCCGTCGACCTCCACGCGTACCGGCTTGCCGTTCAACGAACTCGCGGGCAGCACCGGCGTCCAGCTGGAGGTGCGCAGGCGCGGGCCCGATTGGTCGATGCCGATCCCCGACTCGAAGACCAGCGCACCACCGAGGTAGCTGCCGGCGACCGTGATCCCGTAGCCGAGAGCGGTCAGCAGGATGCCCCGCCCGTGGCGACCCTTGCGCCGGTCCCACCAGGACTGCAGGTACAGCCCGGTGGCGGCCACGTTCACCAGGCCGTGCACCGCGCCGATCCGGCGGTCCTCCTCGTGGGTGTGCTGCCAGTCGGTGACACCGGTGACCGCCGAGCCGAGGCTCGCCACGATGCCCACCCCGAGGGAGCGGGAAGCGAATCGTGAGGCGTCGACGACCTCGGATGCGGGCTGACCGGGCAGCAGGCTGAGCGCGTCGAGCGCCACCGTCGTCCCGAGCGCGCCGCTGGTCAGGGACGCCAGGGGCGGGTGCACCGGGTGACCCAGCCAGACACCGTTGAGCGCGTTCGCGACGGTGTTCCGCGCGCCGCCGAGCCCGTTGTAGGCGAAGCTGAGCAGGTGTTCGAACCGATAGCTCGGCCGATCAAGCCATTCCTGGCGCCCGATGACGGCCAGAACCTTCGATCCGACCTGCTGCAATCGACCCCCTCGTGGCCGACCCACCATGGCACCAGTCCCTTCCTCAAATCAGCGGAAAACTACGATTAATTACCGTAAAACCGGATGTTTACCCCTCGTTTACTCCGCTCTCACGGTACCAGGGCGGCCGCCCCGACCCACCGTAACCGCGGGCCTGCGCCATTCGATTGCGTGGAACCTGTGAATCAGCACCAAGCATCCTTTGAGGTACCTGCGGACGCGCCTGCCAGGTGATTGACCGGCGCCCCAGAGTGCGGGATTCTACTGAGCGGAGAGTTTTTCTGTAGAACAGAGAGATCGCATAGGCCATGGCAGACCATCGCGGCGAATTGGTCGAGGTCTTCGAGAATGTGCGACGGGGGATGATCCCCGCGCACATCTACAACGACCGAGAGCTGTTCGCATTGGAGAAGCAGCGCCTGTTCAGCCGGGCCTGGACCTTCGTGGGGCACGAGTCCGAGATTCCGCAGGACGGCGACTATGTGGTGCGTCGCGTGCTCGACGACTCGTTCATCATCACCCGCGACTCGCAGGGCGCCGTGCGGGCCCTGTTCAATATGTGCCTGCATCGCGGCATGCAGGTGTGTCGCGCGGAGATGGGAAACGCCTCGAATTTCCGCTGCCCCTACCACGGCTGGACCTACCGCAACGACGGCCGGCTCACCGGGTTGCCGTTTCACCGCGAGGCCTACGGCGGCGACGACGGGTTCGCCAAGGACCAAACCCTTTTGCCGGCACCGAATTTCGCGAGCTACAACGGCCTGCTGTTCATCAGTTTGGATCGAGATGCCGAACCGCTGGAAGACTTCCTCGGTGACTTCACGTTCTACCTGGACTACTACACCAAGCAGAGCGTCGGCGGTGTCGAGGTGCGGGGGCCGCAGCGCTGGCGGATCAAGGCGAACTGGAAGATCGGCGCGGAGAATTTCGCCGGGGACATGTATCACACGCCGCACACCCATGCGTCGATCGTCGACATCGGGCTGTTCCGCGAGCCGAAGGCCCAGAAGCGCAAGGATGGCGCCACCTATTGGGCGCACCGCGGCGGTGGAACCACCTACAAACTTCCGCCGGGCGACTTCGAGGAGCGGATGCGCTACGTCGGCTACCCCGACGAGATGATCGGCCGGATCAAAGACTCCTGGACGCCGCAACAGCAGCGGGTGGTCGGCGAGGACGGATTCATGATCTCGGCCGCGACGTGTTTTCCGAACCTGAGTTTCGTGCACAACTGGCCCAAGGTGCGCGACGGTCACGACGACGAAGTGCTGCCGTTCATCTCCATTCGGCTGTGGCAGCCGATCAGCGAGAACGAAACCGAGGTGTGCTCGTGGTTCGCGGTGGACTCCGCCGCTCCCGCGCAGTACAAACAAGATTCGTACAAGGCGTATCTGATGTGCTTCGGGTCGACCGGCATGTTCGAACAAGACGACGTGGAGAACTGGGTGTCGCTGACCACCACCGCGGGCGGTTCGATGGCGCGGCGGCTGCTGCTGAACAACCGGATGGGCCTGCTTTCCGACGACCGTCCCGTCATCGATGCGTTGCCGCCCAGCGCTTTCCACGGGCCGGGGCGCGCCCAGGTCGGCTACAACGAGCACAACCAGCGAGCGCTGCTGACCATGTGGGCCGACTACCTGCAGCGGGTGCCCGTATGAGCAAGCCTTTGCCGTTCAGCGACACCCGACACCTCGAGGCACATCAGTTCCTGGTGGACGAGGCGTACCTGCTGGACGCCCAGCAGTACGAGGCGTGGCTGGACACGCTGACCGACGACGTCCGCTACGCCATGCCGGTGCGCGTCACGACCGCGCGCGGCGCCGGATTCGACACCTCGCCGGGCATGGACCATTTCGACGAAGACAAATACTCGCTGTCCCAGCGGGTCGCGCGAATGGGCACCGAGCACGCGTGGGCCGAAGACCCGCCGTCGCGGCTGCGCCATTTCATCACCAATGTGCGCACGTTTCCCGGGGACGACCCCGAGGACCCGGCCCACCTGCGGGTCGAATCGGCCGAGCTGCTGTTCCGCAGCCGCGGCGACGTCAACGACAGCGCCCTGATGTCGTGCGGACGCGAGGACGTGTTGCGCTGGTGCGACGATCGCTGGAAGCTGGCCCGCCGCACCATCATTGCCGACGAATCGGTGCTACGGATGCAGAACCTGGCGGTGTTCCTGTGAACGACGAACTGCGGCTGCTGCTCGACGGCGCGGTCGGCGAACCGATCAGCGTCGCAAACGAATTCACCGAGGTTGTGGTGCGCCGGGTCGACACCCGCAACGGATCGCGCCTCCTGATCAGCGCGCCCAGATCCGGGCAGTGGATCACCCTGGACGCGCTCGAGGTCGAGGCGTTGACCTGGCAGAACCCCCGTACGCTGGCCGCCATGGTCGGCAACTCCCACGCGCCTCTGCTGCCCGACGAGAACGAGCCTCAACCATGACCGGCTGGCTGGAGGGTAAGCGCGCGCTGGTGGTCGGCGCCGGTTCCGGGATCGGCCGGGCCGTGGTGGCGGCCTTCGGCGCAGAGGGTGCGAATGTTGCTGTGCTGGAACGTGTTCCATCCAAATGCGATGCGCTGCGACAACAGCTTCCTGACGTGCCGGTGGTCGAGGGCGACGCCACCACCCGCGAGGCCAACGACCGCGCCGTCGCCGCGGCGGTGGATGCCTTCGGCGGATTGGACACCCTGGTCAACTGCGTCGGGGTCTTCGACTTCTACCGGGGTGTGGGCGACATCGACGCCGACGCGCTGCCGCGCGCGTTCGACGAGATGTTTCGCACCAACGTGCTCAGCCACCTGCAGTCGGTGAAGGCCGCGCTGCCGGCGTTGCGAAGCGCGAACGGTTCCTCGATCGTGCTGACCGGGTCCGCGTCGTCGTTCTATCCCGGACGCGGTGGCGTGCTCTACGTGTCGTCGAAATTCGCGGTGCGCGGGCTGGTGTCGGCGCTGGCGCACGAACTGGCGCCGGACATCCGGGTCAACGCCGTGGCGCCCGGCGGCACGCTCAACACCGACCTGCGCGGCCTGTCCAGCCTGGGGCTCGACGGGACCCGACTGGACGACAGCCCGGACCGGGCGCGCGACGTTGCCGCGCGCACTCCCCTGCACGTCGCGCTCACGGGTGCGGACCACGCCTGGAGTTATGTGTTCCTGGCCTCCCAGCGGTCGCACGGGATCACCGGCGAAACCGTCCGGCCCGACGGCGGATTCGGGTTGGGCGCACCGCGATGACGAACCTGGATCAGCAGCGCGCTCTGGTGGCGCAGGGATGCCGCGTCGCGGCGGCCCGCGGCCTGGTCGACGGCATCCTCGGCCACCTGAGCCTGCGCGTCGACGACGAGCGCCTGCTGGTCCGCTGCCGAAGCGACGACGACACCGGGGTGGCGTTCACCCGGCCCAGCGACATCCGGCTGATCGCCTTCGACGGATCCGCCGGTGCCCCAGGGGAACTCGACGGGTATCGGGTGCCCAACGAGCTGCCGATCCATGTCGAGACGATGCGGGCCGATCCCGGCCATGTCGCCGTCGCGCACCTGCATCCCCCGGACGTGGTCGCCGCCGACCTGGCCGGCATCACGATCCGGCCGATCTACGGCGCCCACGACATTCCCGGCGCCTGGCTGGCGCGCGGCGGTGTGCCCGTCTACGAACGTGCTGTGCTGATCCGGAATTCGCGCCTGGGCAAGCAAATGGTGGCGGCGATGCGCGGGCGGCCGGTGGTGATCTGCCGCGGCCACGGCATCACCAGCGCCGCCACCACCGTGCCGCAGGCGGTGCTGCAGGCGATCAGCCTCGACGCGCTGGCGCGAATGTCGTTGCGGGTGGCCGCGGCCGGTGGCACGCTGCGTGACATCGACGACACCGACTGGGATGACCTGCCGGACTTGGGATCTGCGTTCACCGCCGAGGCGGCCTGGCGCCACGAGGTGGCACGGCTTGGTGGCGGCTAGCCGAGCTGATCGCCAATCTCCTTGGCGGCCGCGACAAGTGCGGCGGCCACCGCGGGATACCGGGATGGTTCCAGCCGGCTTTGCGGCGCGGCGGCGTTGAGCGCGAGCCGCAGCCCGGGCGCGCGCGTCGGGATCGGCACGGCGACCGAGGCGACGCCTTCCTCACTCTCTTCGGCGTTGGTGGCGTAGCCGCGCTCGCGGATGCCGGCGAGCTCGGCTTCCAACTCGGTGCGAGTGCCGATCGAATGCGAGGTGATGCGCTTGAGCTGCTCGCGCGGCAGCAGCGCACGCAGTTCCAATTGCGGCAACTGGGCCAGCATGACCTTGCCCGTCGAGGTGCAATGGGCAGGCATGGCGCGGCCCAGCCGCGACGCCACCCGCACGGCGGCCGGCCCCTCGACGGCGGCGACGAAGCGGACGCTGGCCCCGTCCAGCATGCCGACGTGCACCGTTTCGCGCAGTTGCTCGCTGAGGCCGCGCATGACGGGCGCGGCGGCCCGCGCGATGTCGATGCGGCCGAAGATCGCGAACGCCACCCCGGTCAGCGAGGGGCCGGGTAGGTACGCCTTGGACACCGGGTCCTGCCGGACGAACCCGCGATAGGCCAGCATCGCCAGCAGCCGATGCGCGGTCGACGACGCCACACCCAGAAAGCGGGTCGCCTCGCTCAACCGGATCTGTGGCCGCTCACCCAGCAGCAGCAACAGCTTGAGCGCGTTGTCGACCGACTCGATCGGATACTGCGGCGCAAGCGAATCGGCGCCGGGCGCCGCGGCGGCGCCCTCGTCGTCCGGCTCACGCTTGTGCGGCATGGGTCCACGGTAACCAGTAATGGGCGCGGCTTCGGTTATTCTCGGCATCGTGAGCGGGGCTACTCACGCTGGATACCACCGTTTCGTCGCCATCGGTGACAGCCAGACCGAAGGCCTGTGGGACGGCGACGACACCGTCGGCCTGCTGGGCTTCGCCGACCGGCTCGCGATGATGATCGATTCGCTCTATCCCGGCCTGCAATACGCCAACCTCGCGATCCGCGGAAAGCGGATCAGCCACGTGCTCACCGAGCAGGTTCCGCAGGCTCTGGCGATGCAGCCCGATCTGATCACCGTCTGCGCAGGGATGAACGACGTCATCCAGCCCGGACGCTCCTTCGCTCCCGCGCTGGCCGACCTGGAGCAAATCTACGCCGCACTGGCCGAATCGGGCGCGACGGTGGTGACGACGACCTTTCCGAACGTCGCCCAGTTCCTCCCGCTCGGACGGCTGGTGGCGGGGCGGCTGACCCGCATCAACGGGGCCATCACCGCCGCCGCCCAGCGCTACGGCTTCCGGCTCGTCGACCTGTACAACGCGCCCTCGATGCGCGAGCTGGACACCTGGGCCATCGACCGGGTGCACGCATCGACCAAGGGGCACATACTTTTTGCCGCCGCGGCCGCCGAGGCGCTGGATTTGCCTGACACCAACCATGATTGGGCACTCGGCGGCCTCAATCCCACTCAGCGTTCCTTCGCGGCCGGCACGTACGAGCAGTTGCGCTGGACGCGGGAAAGCTTCGTCCCGTGGATCTGGCGGCGCCTGCGCGGCATGTCGTCGTACGACGGGCTCGAACCCAAACGCCCGCGGCTGGAGGGGTTGCGCACCCCGAGCGAACTCAAGCGCACACCTTAAGCCACGGATCCGCGACCGGTCAGGCATCCTTGACGCATGAATCTGGAGCCCCTGCTGCACTCGATTCCGCCGATCACGGTCTACCTGGTGGTCGGCGGTGTGGTCGGGATCGAGAGCCTGGGCATCCCCCTGCCGGGCGAGATCGTGCTGGTCACCGCCGCGCTGATGTCGTCGCACCATGACCTGGCCGTCAACCCACTCGGGGTCGGCGTCGCCGCGGTGATCGGCGCGGTGATCGGCGATTCGATCGGCTACGCGATCGGACGCCGATTCGGCATGCCGCTTTTCGACCGGCTCGGCCGACGGTTTCCGAAACATTTCGGTCCCGGGCACGTCGCGCTTGCCGAAAAGCTGTTCAACCGCTGGGGTGTTCGCGCCGTCTTCCTCGGCCGGTTCATCGCGCTGCTACGGATTTTGGCCGGCCCGCTGGCGGGGGCGCTGAAGATGCACTATCCCCGGTTCCTGGCGGCCAACGTGTCGGGCGCGATCTGCTGGGCGGGCGGCACGACCGCGCTGGTGTACTACGCCGGAATCGCGGCCGAACGCTGGCTGGAACGATTCTCCTGGATCGGCCTGGTGATCGCCGTCGTGGCGGGGCTGACTGCCGCGATCCTGTTGCGGGAACGCACATCCCGGATGATCGCGGAATTGGAGGCCGAACATCACCGCAAGGCCGGCACAACCGCGTCCGACCCCGTCTGACTAGACGGCCGCCCCCGAGGGCGGCCGGTGTTCGTCGATCAAAGCGAGAGCCATCTTGCGGGCGCGCAGCGCGGCGTCCAAATCTCCGACGGCGGCCAGAATGATCGCGCCCTTCATCAGGATGTGCCAGGACGAGGCGAAGTCCTCGACGTGGGTCAAACCGGCCGCCACGGCGCGGCGCCGCACGATGTCGCGGACGTGGTCGATGTGGACGATGCAGGCCTGACCGGCCGGGTGATCGGGTCCGAGTTCGAGCAGCACGTTGATGAACGAGCAGCCCTCGTAGCCGTCGCGGAGCTGAAACCAGTCGTGCATGACGTCGAAGATCGCCAGCAACTGCTGCTCGGGGGTGTCGCCGCGCCGTCGCGACTGTTCCTCGATCAAACCGCGGGTCCAGACCTCCTCTCGGCGCTCCAGCACGGCCAGCACCAGGGCATTCTTGGTCGCGAAATGGCGATACAGCGTCGCCCTGGCGACACCGGCCCGTGCGATCACCTCATCGGTGCCCACCGCGCGGATGCCACGCCGGCTGAACAGCTCATATGCGGCAGTCAGAACGCGTTCGCGAGGCGACGCGGTGGGAGTTTCGACATCGGGTGTTGTCATACCGGACTTAACGTACTCTTAGGCCCCCGCCGGTAGACAGACCGTCCTGTCTCGTTATAGAAAAGAGATTCACGTAGGCAACAGTCTGTCTTCAGACATTAGGACGGGCATCCATCGAGGCGTCTCTGCGCCTGTCGATCAGGGGGTCCACCACCATGAATTCTGTCATTGAAGCGATGCCCACCAGTCATTTGACGCTGAGCACAAAACTCGTCTACGAGCTGGGCGACCCTAACTCCACGCTGCGGGCGACCGCGGATCGCAGGGGCCCGTCGGTCGTGATCTATGCCGGCGGCGAGATCGATGCCTGCAACGAGGACACCTGGCGCCACCTGGTGTCCGAGGCGGCCAGCGGCGTCACCGCGCCCGGTCCCTTCGTCGTCGACGTCACCGGACTCGACTTCATGGGCTGCTGCGCGTTCGAGGTGCTGGCCGAAGCGGCGAAGAGCTGCCAGAAACGCGGCATCGACCTGCGCGTGGTGAGCTGCGCGCCGACCGTCGCGCGCATCGTCGACGCCTGCGGTCTCAGCGGCGTGCTGCCGATCTACCCGACCGTCGACTCCGCCCTGTCGGCGGCCGCCCGCTGGTAGCGCCCCGAGCCGTAATCGGCTCATGGGCGAGCATCCCACTTTTGGTGCCGAGGAAGAATTCCTCCTCGTCGACCCACAAACCGGCGAGCCCGCCGCGCGCAACGCCGCGGTCGCCGCGGAAGCCGAGCGGCGGGGCATCAAGCTTCAGCTCGAACTGAGCGGTTGCCAGGTGGAGACCACCTCGCAGGTGGCGTCGACCAGCGCCGAACTCGGTGCGGAGCTGACCCGGCTGCGGCGCACCGCGGCGCAGGCCGCCGCAGACGCCGGCGTCCGACTGCTGGCGTGCGGGCTCCCGCCGACCACGCCGCACGAGTTCCCCGTCACCGACACCCCGCGCTACCGCAAGATGGGTGAAGAGTTCGGAATGGTCGCGCACGAGCAGGGCATCTGCGGATGCCACGTGCACGTGCAGGTGCCCGACCGTGCCGCAGCAATTCACGTCAGCAATTGGCTGCGGCCGTGGCTGCCGTCTTTGCTTGCGCTGTCGGCGAATTCGCGGGTGTACCGCAACGCGGACAGCGGCTACGCCAGCTGGCGCAGCGTGTTGTGGCGGCGCTGGCCCGCGGCTGGAGCGCCGCCGTTCTTCGCCTCGCCCGACGAGTACGACGAAGCGGTGCGCATGTTGGTCGACACCGGGGTGATCTTGGACAAGGACATGATCTATTGGGACGTACGCCCTTCGGCGGATTTCCCGACGGTGGAGGTCCGGGTGGCCGACGTGCCGGCCACCGCCGCCGAGACCGTGCTGCTTGCCACCCTGATCAGGGCGGCGGTGATGACCGCGCTCGACTCACCCGATGACGCCCGGCGACTCCCGCCCGGTGCGCTACGCGCGGCGTACTGGAAGGCAGCACACGACGGATTGTCCGGCCGCACCTTGGATTTGATTGACGGCCGCGGTGCGGTGCCGGCGAGTGAGCAATTGCGTGTGCTGGTGCGGCGAGTGCGGCCCGCGCTGGAGGCGCTGGGCGAATATGACCGCGTCATCAAGGAACTCGATCGCGTGATCTCCGGCGGTAACGGGGCGATGCGTCAGCTGCGGGCGTGGCGCAAACGCGGCGAGGTGCGCGACGTCGTCGCCGAGGCCGCCACGGCCACGCTCAGTTGAGGCGCACCTTCAGCGGGTCAATCCCGTTGCCGCACCGGGCCTCTCGTCAGGCCACGGCGAGCAGGCGATACAGGCCGATCAGGCCCACGACCACGATGACGGCACGCAGCGCGTTGCCCGACAGCCGGCGTCCATAACGCGCCCCGAGCAGGCCGCCGACCAGTGAGCCCGCCGCGATCAGGCCGGCGGCCGGCCAGCTGATCCGGTCGAATGCCGCCAACGTATACGCAACGGCGGCAACCACATTCACCACCAGGGCCAACAGGTTCTTGGCCGCGTTCAGGCGCTGCACCGACTCCGGCAGCAGGGCGCCCATCAGGCCGACCAGCAGGATCCCTTGCGCGGCGGTGAAGTAGCCGCCGTAAACGCCGACGGCGAAGGTGCCGAACACCAGTGTCGCCATCCGGCGGGCGCTGACGTGCTCGGGCGAGCGTTCCGACTCTCCCCCGCAAGCGGCGGGTGCCCCCACGGCGCGGCGGGCCGTCCACGCCTGGATCCGCGGCCCGATCACCACCAGCACCAGCGCCAGTACCAGCAACACCGGCACAATCTCGGCGAACACCTTCTCGGGCAGATGCAGCAACAGGTAGGCGCCCACTATCGCGCCCGCCAGCGACGCCGGAAGCTGCCATCGCAGCCGATCCCACTGGCCACGCAGCTCGGCGCGATATCCCCAGGTGCCCGACGCGCTGCCGGCGACTAGACCCGTCGCGTTCGACATCGTGGCCGTCACCGGCGGAAAGCCGAGCGCGACCAGAGTGGGGAAGGTGATCAGGGTGCCGGACCCGACCAGGGCGTTGATCGCGCCAGCACCCAGCCCGGCCAGGCATATGAGGAACATCTGAAATGGCGACACCGAAGAAAAACCTTAACGCGCCGCCGATTTCGGCGCGAGGCGACCATCGCCCCGAGCGCACTCCGGTCAGGCCGGCGGAGCTTCTGCACCGCGTTCGACACCGGTGCGCAGCTTGACCGAGGCCGAATACGCCAGAGTCCGAAAGTGCAGCACCGGATCGTCGGAGGGTTCGATGCCATCGGTCACGCGCATCGGGTCGAACACCACGATGTCGCCGCCGTGCTCACGCTCGGTGTCCAGCCCGGTGATCGTCAGCGTGCCGACGGTGACGATCTGCGTGCTCTGCCAGGCCGCCGACGGGTCCACCGTCGAGTCGGTGGGCCCGGCGATCTGCACCCGGAAGTCGAACCGCACGGGCCCGCCGTCCAGCCGCTCCTTCAGCTCGTCGGTCAGGAAGTCTCGATCCTTGTCATGGGCATCGGACCCGGACAGGTATTCCTCGGATGCACTCGGAACCAGGTGGTAGCGAACGAATCTGGCGCTTCCGTCGGCGGCGATCCAGCGGAAGGCGTGCAACCCGTGGTATTCGGTGGTGGCGTAGCTGGCCGGGACCCGGCTCGCCTCGCGCAGGATGGGCAGCGCGCCGAGCAGTTTCGGATGGTAAAGCAGGTGTTTGGCCATGCGCAGCGGCGTCGTGAGGCCGGGCCGCATCGCTTTGAGCAGATCGATGAAGCCGTCGGGAGTGCTGGAGACGAACAGCCGGGCGGTCTGGGTCGAGACATCGGTGGTGGAGCCGTCGGGCAGGGTGAACTTCACCGCCATCCCGCGCACGCCGGACGCGCCGTCGCGCTGCTCGGGATTGCCCGACCCATTGGAGAAGCGAATCAGCGCCGGGACGGTCGAACCATCGAGATGTTGTGCGCGCGAGAGCATCAGCGCGTCGGGGGTGGCGGTGAACGTGCCGCGATACAGGGTCCCTTTGGCGTGCAATGCGCGACAGCCGGGCTGGGCTCCCCCGGCGCCCCGGATCGCCTCGATCGCCTTGTCAGGAGTAAGTCCACCGCTCATGGACGAATCTTAGTTGGATCAGTCGGGAAAGCCGAAGAGTTCGACGACACCGTGATCGCGACCGGCGGTGTAGCCGCCGTCGACGGCAAGGGCCTGGCCGCTGACGAACGAGGCATCGGGAGAAAGCAGGAAGGCGGCCATGGCGGCGATCTCCTCCGGCCGCCCCAGCCGCTGCAGGGCGTGCTCCTTGGTGATGGAGGCCAGCGGGCCCTCCATCCCGGGGATGCTGAAAACGCTGTGCGCCATGGGCGTTTCGATGAAACCGGGACAGATGGTGTTGGCCCGGATGCCGCTGGGCCCGTAGTCGAGCGCGATGTTCTTGGTGAGCAGCACGACGCCGCCCTTGGCCGCGTTGTACGAACTGCCACCGGCGGTGCCCTCCAGACCTTCGACGCTGGCGACGGTCACGATCGAGCCGCGTTCGCCGTCGGCCCGGGGTTGGTCGATCATCCTGGCCAGGGCGGCCTTGGCCACCAGGAAGGTGCCGGTGAGGTTGATGCCGATCACGCGGTCCCATTCGGCGCGGTCCAGCAGGTGCACCGGACCTCCCCCGGCGACACCGGCGGCGTGGAAGAGGCCGTCGAGGCGGCCCGGCACCGCGGCCAGCACCGCGGCGATGGCGGCTTCGTCGGTCACGTCGGCGGACACGAAGGTGAACCGCGGGCCCAGGTCGTCGGGTGGGGCGGCCAGGTCGGCCCCGACCACGGTGCCGCCCTCGGCCAAGAGTCGCCGCGCGGTGGCCAGCCCGATTCCCGACGCGGCGCCGGTCACGACGAAGGTGCGGGAACGGGCGCGCTCGGGGTTCACCATGTCGAATCCTTGTCTGGGTCGTCGGGCCGGTCGGCCCCGTCATGGTGACACACGTTCGCGCCGTTGGCTTTACAAATTGGCTCGATCGGCATGCCCGCCTTGGACATTGCCGGGGCCGCTGGAGGACGATGTTTCCACCGGCGAATTTCGCAGCGACGACGGCGTTAGGAACAACGATGTCAATCACTCAGCCTCGGGCGCTCGCCCGTCGGTCCCGATGGCGACTGAGAACGGCGAGCGCGGTCGCGGTGATCGCGGCCCTTAACTTCACCCCCGACCGGGCCGAACGCACCGTCGCGATAACGCTGACGTCCGACGACGCGATCGCCATCGCCCAGGGCGTCTCCGTCACCCCCGCGCCCGGCTGGACGCTGGGGCATCGCGGCCCGAACTGGGTGGCGCTGAACAACGCCGACACCAGCGCGCAACTGCGGATCACCGTCAAGCCCGCCGGCGGAACCGATGCCGCAGGGCTCCTGCAGGCCGACATCGACCAATTCACCGGCAACGCCTCGGCCATCCTGACCGATGTGAACCGACTGGCGCCGCCCGACGTCAAGGCGCTGCCCGGCCCCAACTTTCAGCAGGAAGCCTCCGTCAACTACACCGCGACGGTGGTGAACCCGCAGGGCACGATTCCGGTGATCGGCACGTTCACCGAGCTGTTGAACACCTCGAACGGCCGATCGGCGTTCATCGACTTCCGGCAGGACAGCAGCGCCACCACCCAGGCCGCCGGCGACGGTGGAATGATGATCGGCTCCATGGATTGAGGCGCTGACCATCCGCGCGGGCGAGGGTCGGCGTCGCGGCCGCGGGACCGACCACGTATTACAGACGGAAACACATCGAACGCGGAGGGGTTCATGCCACCAGGCGACACGAGGACCGGCGCGGCGGAGACGCTCGCCGGCATCGTCGAAAGCCACGCACAGCACAGTCCCGACGCGATCGCCATTCGCTTCGGCGAACGCCAGTGGTCCTGGGCCGAGTGGAGTTCGCGGATTCGCCGCACGGCCGGGGCGCTGCGCGCCGCGGGTCTCGAGCGGGGCCACTGCGTGGCCTTCCTGGACAAGAACCACCCCGCCTGCCTCGAAGTGCTCATTGCCGGCGCCTCCATCGGCGTCGTCACCACCGTCGTCAACTGGCGGGTGATCGGCGACGAACTCGTCCACGTGCTGGCCGACAGCGGCGCCCGCGTGCTGCTGGTCGGCGCCGAGTTGCGCGGCGCGGCCGAGGCGGCCGCCGGGCGGGTACCGGGCGTCAACCGCATCATCGAGATCGGCGACGAGTACGAATCGCTGCTCGCCGCGGCGGCACCGACGCGCCCCGACCCGACCGTCGACGAGAACGAGACGGCGTTGGTGATATACAGCTCCGGCACCACCGGCCGCCCCAAGGGCGTGCTGCTCAGTCAGCGTGCGCTGGTCAATCACGCGTCGAACCTGGCCCCGGCGTTTCCGTTCGCCGAGGGCGACGCGAACCTGGTGGCCATGCCGCTGTTCCACGTCGGCGGAATCGGCTATGCGCTGTTTGGAATCCGTTCCGGTGCACCGACATTCATGACTCGCGAACCCGATGCCGCCACGCTGATCGGCGCGGTGCGGGCCGGAGCAACCCACGCGTTCTTCGTCCCGCCGGTGATCGCCCGGTTCCTGGACGCCGGTGAGGCGGCAACCGCGGCCATCGCCGGCCTGCGTTACATCGTGTACGGCGCCGCGCCGATGCCGCTGCCGTTGCTGCATCGAGCGTTGTCCACCTGGCCCGAGACGAAGTTCGTGCAGGTGTACGGGCAGACGGAACTGTGCGGCGCGGTCACCGCGCTGTCCGACGACGATCACCGCGACGCCGCGAGACCGGAGCTGCAGCTGGCGGCCGGAAAGGCGGTGTTGGGCTGCGAGATTCGCGTCGTCGATCCCGAATCCGGAGAGCCGTTGCCGACCGGAGAATCCGGCGAGGTGTGGGTGCGCAGCAACCAGAACATGACCGGTTACCTCAACCGGCCGGAGGCGACGGCCGAAACCATCACCGCCGACCACTGGGTTCGCACGGGCGACATCGGGCGCCTGGACAGCGACGGCTACGTCTACATCGAAGACCGCATCAAGGACATGATCATCACCGGCGGCGAGAACGTGTACGGCCCCGAGGTGGAAAGCGTGCTCATCGAACATCCCGCCGTCTTGGACGCCGCGGTGATCGGGGTGCCCGACGACTTCTGGGGCGAATCCGTCAAAGCGATCGTGGTAAGCGACGGCGCAACGGACGCGAAGCACATCATCGAATTCTGCCGACAGCATCTGGCCGGCTTCAAATGTCCGCGCACCGTGGACTTCGTGCCGGAGCTGCCCCGCAACGCGAGCGGAAAGATCTTGAAAACTCAGCTGCGGGAGCCGTTCTGGCGCGACCGGGCACGCGGCATATGAGCACTCGCGTGGGTGCGGCACGCCGCGACTGTGCGATCAGCGTGCTGGGCGGACCGACCACGGTGATCGACATCGCGGGCCGCAGGATCGTCATGGACCCGACGTTCGATCCGCCTGGGGTGCACGACTACCTGACCAAGCTCACCGGTCCCGCGGTGAGCGCCGCGGCGCTGGGGCCGGTGGACGCGGTGCTGGTCAGCCACGACCAGCATCCCGACAATTTCGATGACGACGGCCGCCGGATGGCGCTGGCCGCGCCGCTGCTGCTCACCCATCCCGGTGCCGCGGGGCGTCTCGGAACGCCGGCAATCGGATTGGCGCCGTGGCAGTCCTACGAATTCGACGGCGGATCGCTTGCCGTGCAAGCGGTTCCGGCAGTGCACGGTCCGGCCGACGGGCAGCGCGACGCCGGCGGCCACGTCAACTGCGAGGTGACGGGTTTCGTGCTGTCCGGGCCCGGGCTGCCGACGGTGTACCTCAGTGGGGACAACGCCTCGATGGCCGCGGTCCAAGACGTCGCCGATCGCGTCGGCCGGGTCGACGTCGCCGTGCTGTTCGCCGGCGCCGCGAGCGTGCCCACCAAGGAACGCGGACGGCCGCTGACGCTGACCGCGGCGCGTGCGGCCGCCGCGGCCGAACTGCTGGACGCCGACACGGTGATTCCCGCCCACGTCGACGGCTGGGCCCATTTCACCGAGGGCGTCGACGAATTCGTCGCGGCGTTCGATCAGGCCGGCATCAGCAACGTGCTGAAGGTTGCGTCCCACGGCGAGTGGATCGACTTATAGGCGCCCCTCGACGCGCAATTCGGGGTGCACCCAGTCGGGTGAGCGACGTTCCTTGAACGAGCGGAACCCCTCGATGGCCTCGGCGTCGGACAGGCTGGCCGCCATGCCGATCCGGTCATAGAGGCCCAGATAGCTGTCGATGCTGGACTTGATGACGCCGCGGGCGCGGGGGGCGGTCCGACAGCATTGTGCGAGTAGGTCTTTCGCCGCATCCAGCAGACCCTCATGTGGAACCACCCGGGTGACCAGGCCCCAGTCGAGGGCTTCGACCGCGGTGAGCACCCGTCCGGTGAACATGAGGTCGCGGGTGCGCACCGGTCCGATCACCCGGGCGAGCATCTGGCTGTAGTAGGTGTCGGCGTAGCCGCGGAATAGCTCGGGCACCCGGAAGGTCGCCCGATCGCTCACCACCGACAGGTCGCTGCACAGCGCGATCTGGAATCCGCCGCCCTGGCATAGCCCGTTGACCGCCGAGACGATGGGCTTGCCCGAGGTGCGGACCGCGTCGAACGGGGTCACGTCCATGCCCAGCGCGGAACCGAAGGTGATCCAGTTGTCCTCGCCTCCCCCGCCGCCCATGTCACCGCCGGGCGCGAAGACGTCGCCGGTTCCGGTGAGCACCAGCCCGGCCAAGTCCGGGTCTTCGTTGAGACGTCCTACCGCATAACGGATTCCGAAATACATCGCCGGGCTCAACGCGTTGCGTGCGTCTGGTCGGTCGATGGTGCAGACCGCAATCGGGCCCTGGCGTTCGAAGCGCAAGTACGGCGTACCCAGCCAATCGCCTTCGGGTGGACGGGGGCTGCTCTGCGGTGTCTGCGCCACGGGGCTCCTTTCAGGTCGGCGTCGCCGCAAATGCGCCGCGCCGCGACGCGGCTACTGTAGCTCGTACGGTATCGGCGGGGCTGAGCGACTCGAACCGCACCGTCTGATGCGGGGCGTCCGTGCGCCGTCAGTGCAGGATCTGCGCGAGCTTGCGCCATCGTCGGTGCCGGTGGCGAAACATGACCCGGACGAAGGCGCGGGTCAGGAGCCCGTGCACGCCGTCGTCCGTCTCAATCTCGTCGGTGTAGCGGCAGCTGCGGTCGTCAATGGGTTCGAACGTCAACCGGTGGTTCCAGGTGCGGACCGGGCCACCGTGCTCGTTGGTGTAGATCTCGGTCGGCTCGAGCCGCTTGATGGTGAGGTGGTGGGTCCAGCCCGGGATCACGCCGAACCACCAGAGCCGCGCCGATCCCTGGGTGCCGACCTCGATGCGCTCGGGGACGTCGAGGCGGTAAGCCCGCAACACCGGGCTGAGGACATGCCGCATCAGCTCGGGCTTGCGCGCCAAAGCGGAGGCGGTCTCGACCGGGATCGGCAGCTCCGTAGTTAGGGTTACCTTACTCACGCAGCTCATGGTCGCTGAAGGGACGCGATTAGGCAAGGGCAGCGTGGTCAGTGGGGCGGTTCTCGGCCGTTGGCGCGGGCGGCCTGGGCCGGCCAGGACGGTGAAGTGGCCTATGTGGGCTGGCCAACCTTTGTGGTCCCGGCTGGGATCGAACCAGCGACCTTCCGCGTGTGAAGCGGACGCTCTCCCACTGAGCCACGGGACCGGCGCCGAGACGGCGAACGACGTCGAAGACTAGCACGCGCCAGCCCCCGACAATACCGGCCGCATCGTGTGGCAGGTCGGCGCGATAGCCTGGACACGGCTTGTACCAAGAAATTTGTATGTGCCCGCTCACGTGGACTATCGTCGTGCTTCGCACCGGGCGACGATCTCGTCCGAGGCGCGCGGATGTAGCGCAGTTGGTAGCGCATCACCTTGCCAAGGTGAGGGTCGCGGGTTCGAATCCCGTCATCCGCTCGAAGGTGCAAGTGGCATCAATCCCAGCGGTGGAGTGGCCGAGTGGTGAGGCAACGGCCTGCAAAGCCGTGCACACGGGTTCGATTCCCGTCTCCACCTCCAGCTTTGGAACCCCGGCGCGATTAGCTCAGCGGGAGAGCGCTTCCCTGACACGGAAGAGGTCACTGGTTCAATCCCAGTATCGCGCACCAGCTTTCGCAAAGCTCAGAGCACGTTTTCTGGGGCCCGCTCAGGCCGCGTGACCTAGATATGACCTGACAGTCGTCGGTGACCCTGACTAGATTCCGACCGACTGAAAGGATCACCATGCCCACCACATCTACCCGACAGCCCGCCGTCCCGCTGCCTGCCGCCGCCGTTTCCGGCGACGTTTGGGAGGGGGGCGAGCGTGTCGTTATGGGGCCGCGCCGCAACGTCGGCAGGCGCCCGGATATTCACGTGCGCACCTACGCAATCCAGCGGACCGATGGTCGGATTACACGGCGCCCTGAGCCACCGGGTGTTTTCGTCTACCTCGACAGCGACCAACCGATCACCGCCGCCCGGGCGCGCCAGCTGGCTGCGGCTCTGCTGGATGCAGCCGACCAGGCCGATGCGTGGGCCGCGTCATGAGCGAACAGGCTCGCATTTGGGTGTGGGTGATCGCGATATTCGCGGTACTCGCTCTTGTGATCTACGTGCCTTGGTATCAGATCCTGTAGCACGGAACCTGCGCGCACCTAGGCGCGTCTGAATAAGTGATCGGGCCGTCCCCTACTCTCCAAGGGGCGGCCCGCATCGTTTCCCAGCGCGGTGCGGCGGTTCGGAGCGGACACTGCTCAACTGCCGGTAAAGGTGACGAGACAACAGGTACGCTCTGACGCCAATGCACCAAAGACAAAACCCCGGCCGTTTGATCGGCCCTCTAAGAGGACTACAGGGACGGTTCCGGGGTGTTCGGTTCCCAAGGATAAGCGGTCTTATCAGACTTAGCAAGAACCCTGCGGGTAGCAAGCACCATATGCCCTGGCAGGCATGCGAGCATCACTTGGCGGCCGCTAGGCTCGTCCACTACGTTACGGAATGCTCCGGCGACCGCCGACGAGCTATGGAGCTGTACGAGTGGAACGCAGCTATCTCCGCAGCGGTTTGGGAGTCGTTGAGCTATCTCGAAGTAGTACTCCGCAATGCGATAGATCGCGAGATGCAAGCCATCCACATTAGGAAGGGCCGTACGGGTCACTGGATCTTCGACGATGCCCGCGAATTTGGCCGCGATGCTGGGGGGCCGGGCAGGCACAGGCAACCGTATCGGGATGTGGATACGGCTATCGACCGTGTGGTCCGAAATAAGCAGAGACTGACACCTGGGCAGGTCATTTCGGAGATCCCATTCGGATTCTGGCACCAGCTGGTTTCCAAGCGCCAAAAGCGCATCTGGCCCGATCTTGCTGCAGCTTTTCCGCATAGCCCCAACCGAAGTCAGGCCACTATCCACGACCCCGTCGAACGACTCCGGTCGATCCGCAACCGAATCGGCCATCACCATCGAATTTGGTCCCTAGACATCGCATCGCGATACGCGGATATTCTGGCTATCGCGGGATATATCGACCCCCAGCTCGCAACTTGGATTGATTCTCGTTCGCGAGTCAACGAGACGCTCAAGATGCGTCCATAAGAAGTGCTCAAACGACTGAGGACCCATTGACCGGGTAGGCTCGGCCACCTTATTTTTGGCCAGCGAGCGAGGCCGAGCCTACCCGGTCAATGGGTCCACGTCACTTCTCGGCGTGTCGCCGCAGGTAGTGAGGTTTTTGTCATCCCGGCCCCTCGGCGTTTAGCTCCTCGCCGGTGCCGGCAGGCCGCCGTAATAGCCGGCGGCGCGCGAGTTCTGCTCCCAGTTCTGCCGCATGACCAGCTCGCCAGTGTCTTTGATCGTGTTGCCCGTGGTGATGATCCGGTTGTCATTGTGAATGCTCGTCGGGCCACCCACAGCGTCCTTGATCCCCAACGACCCACCAGGCCCAGCCGCTGCCGACACCATCGGCCCCGGTTGCGGAATCATCCCCGCCAAGCCGGACAGGATGCCACCGCCGCCACCAGCTCCGAGCCCCGGCGTTCCCATCGGCCCGCTGGCCATGCTCCGCATCGTGCCCAGCCCCCAGTTGAGCAGTCCACCACCGAGTTTGACGGCCCCGAAGTCCAACGGGGACTTGCCGCCGAACACTGAGCCGTCGAGGCCGAACATCTGCAGCACACCGTTAATCAGGCCCTGGCCGAGCTGCTGACCCTGAGACTCAAACGGGCTGCCGCCGCTTTGACCACCAGGCCCCGTCGATGTCACGTAGAGCGGGTCATGCTCTGCGCCCGTGGGGATTTGAGCGCCCGCGAGCGACGACGCCCGGAAATTACCCATCGACAGATGCGCGTGCTGGGTGAACTGCGAGCTACTTGCGCCCACCCTGCCGCCAAGAGCGAACGATCCTACGGAGCCGCCAGATTCGGCGTTGATTCCACCAGGCAATGTCGCGGCGGTGTGACCGTTATTGCCGCCGCCCTGATCCCACCATCCGATGTTCAGGTCATTAGGACCACCCAACCCGGGCTCAAAGCCGTGAGAGAACAACCACTGGCCCTCATTGACGGTGCTGAAACTCGCCTCTGGCGGTAGACCGAGCGCGACGTTCGCCAGCTTGGCGACCATACCCGAGCAGTCATTACGCAACGCCTGGCTATACGGCGTGCCGACAAGGGATTTCGCGAACGCCAACAGGTTACCGATCCGGCCACCGGCCGCGGTGAGGTCGGCGCGACTGCTGACGCTGGGCATGCTGAGGCTGCTACCGCCGACCTTGGCGCCCCCGCCCGACCCGGACGGGATGGGAATGTCTGGTATCGGTGGAGCCGGGAGCGGCGCTGCCGGCACAGGCGCCGGGCTGCCGTGACCAAACCACGGGCTATTAGCCCACGGAGACGATGTGTTCGGCGTGGACTTGGTAGCACCCGGGAAAAGCAGATCGTTCAGACTATTCGGGGAGTTCGACGGAGGGCCGCCTAGCAGATTCTGCGGCGTCAAAGGAACCCCAGGAGGCCCTGCAGGAGGCGCACCCGGCGATGTCAGGTGCTTATCCAGCCCGGTGTTCGGATCTCCCCCGCCGAACCAATCCCACGTCTTTCCGAACAGCACATGGCCCCAACCATGCTGCCCGGGGTCGAACGTATTGCTGTCGATATGAAGTGCATGGTCGATGGACATGGCCGCCGCCACCGCCGCGGCCAGCGGGCCGTCAACGAGGGCGCCCAACGCGGTTGCGGTCTCGCCGATCTTCCCCGGCATTCCCTTGAATGTGTCGGCGAAGTCATGGACACCAGTCCGGATGTCCCGTGTTCGATTCTGAACGTCCTGAAGGGGATTGAGGGTGTCGCGTAGGCCCCCCGACCATCCGGAGATGTCCGCGCCGAACAACTTCGCCACGGGCTCGGCGCTCTTTAGCGTTCGGTCAATGCCCTCGAGCGTGCCCGCGAAGTCACCGGCCTTTGCGTCGTGCATTGCGTCGCTGAGGCCCTTGACACCCGCCGTAGCGATCTTGGTAGCAGATCCCCACTGCTGGAACAGTTCCACGCCGCGCGCAACACCGGGCAAGTCTCTGACCGCCTCGCCGAGTGCCTTGCCGATCTCTTTAGCTGCGGTATTGGTGAGCTCTTTACCGATCTCGCTGCTAAAGATCTCGCCAGCAGTCTTGCCCGCTTTGCCGAAGGCGTCCTTGGCATGGGTACCGACCTTATCCAGATCAGCATGGATGGACTTGCCGAAATCCTTGACCGCAGCGCCGAATCGGCTCTTGGCCTCCTGGCCGGCCTTCTCCATCGCGGGGCCGACCTGGCTCGTTTCCGGCAATACGGCCACCCACAAATCCGCCGCGTGGAAGTCAGCCATCCGAGTACCTCTCATTTTTATGCAGCGCATATGCATACCGGGTGCATAGCTGTGATGCCCGTGCATCATTTGCCCTGCAGCAAACTACGGTTACGCCGTAGACCGATACCGTATGCGGCGCTACTATTTTCGCTGGTAGAAGCCCAATAACGGAGTTTGCTAGAGACCCCACCTGCGGTTTGCTACCGAGTCCGAGTTTGCCGGTTCGCGGGCTCGAATATCGTCCCTGAGCTGCGGTTAAACCACCGGGGTTGCCAGATCCCAGCCCGAAAACGTACCCGGTAAGTTTGCTACCTCTTGGCGAAAAATGGCGGCAGCCTCTGGCTCGTCCGGATGGTCGTTTGCTAGGGTTTACATACCCCCTGGTCATTAGGGTTTTTCGATTCGCTACCGCGTGACCGTAGCCCGAGCTGCAGCTAACTAGATTGCCTATGCAATCCCGAGTTGCCCGCCTGCTCGTACCGTCCATACATGCAGATGCATAACCATCCACCGCTGTATGCATATTCATCCTAACCAGCTTCGCTGCTGCCCAGGTGGCGCTGTGCGAGGGACACCACCTGGGCGCGGATCCGGAATGCCAGGCGTCTTGCCCGGCAGCCGAAACCTTCAGGGGTGCAGGAACGTGACGTTCGACGTTGACGCGGTGATCGCATATAGCGTCTGAGTGCCTGCGCCGGTCGTCGGGATCAGCACAGTCGAACCAGTGCTGACCTTGATTCCCTGCGTGGCACCCGAAGTGGTCACGGTGCTGCCACCGAAGTAGGTATCAGCCGACACCTGGACGAGAACACCCGAGTTCTCAGGTATTTGGCTGATCGTGGTGATGGGAGTCGCTATCGAGGTAACGGCGACCGTGCCGTGTTGGTAACTCATGACTTGGTGCTCGCTTTCGAACTGGTTGCGGGTGCGCGTCGGACCCAGCCGGCGCGTTCCCATCGGGCTGCGGTGACGCCGTCGACGGTGATCTCGTCGCCGGACGTGTACGCGGTGGTCTCGTGGACAATGCGGAACGGGTCTTCGACGATGACCTTCGCCGTAGGGGTTTTCGTGGTCTTGGTTTCAGCGATCATTGAAAACTCCTACGAGGTCGGCAGGTTGGTGACAACACAGATACTCGATGGCCTTGGGACACTTAGGGATACGCGCTCCTCGGCTCGCCAGCTGTACTGGTTGGTGCGCCACAGATCAGTGCCCGCGTCGGTGGTGCCGCCAAACGGGTTATACGCGATTTCCAATCCCATCCTGACCCAGCCCACGGCTGCGCCGCCCTGGATGGACATGACGATTGCTGTCCCGTCGGGTACCTGAGTGGAGGTCACGGTGCGTACCCCGAAGACGTCGAACTCGTTCTGCTGGTTCAAACCGTTAGGGCCACGCACGACATCGAAGATGTACGCGCCGGTAGTCGATTTGGAGCGCAACGCAGCCGCGGCCGTTGCGGGGCTGGTGACGACTAAGTCCGGTTCGGCAAACGAGAAGCCTGTCCTGAGTTTTACATAGGCCAAGCTCAGAGCATCTGCGAAGGTTAGCCCGGTCGCATCTTGGCTAAGTGTGCCCGAAACAGCAAGGAGCCCGTCGAACTCGGTCGCAGTCGGCCCGCCTTCGGCGTTCGCTTGGAACGCGTACAGCGATTCCTGGTTGATGATCTCCTGCTGAAGCATCACCGGCAGCCACTGGGCGAACGCTTCGTGGTCCTGCAGGATCTCCATCGTCGCTTCGACCGTCGCGGCGATCTTCATCGGCTTGACGAACAGTTCCTCGACTGTAGGTCCAAGCGACGGTTTGTCGGTGCCCTCGGGAACCCTCGTAGCATGGTTGGTATTGGCCGTATGCTGCAGGTATGCGGCCGATGGGCCGGTCATGGCGACCGTCGGAATTGCGGCGAATAAACGGAATGGCTCGAAGGGCTTGAGGTACTGACCGTAAGGTCCGGGAACCTGGATGGCCGGCAACTGATTGTTGAGGCCGCCTTCGGTCAGTGGTGCACCAGCGGTCTTGTCCCGCAAACCCGCCGCGAAGTCCTTCTGCCCGAGCTGCACCTTGTACGGGACGCCGGCCTTCGCTGCGTCGTACAGCGACTTGATCTGCTGGGCGCTGATGTCCAGTGAGGGGGGCGCCACCTGCGGTGCGCCAGAGGGCAGGCCGAAGCTCTTCCACTGGACGCCGGTGCCGTATCCGGGTGTGCCGTTGTCGAAGTCGCCAGGGTTGCCGGTGATGCCATGCTCAGACGGCGATGCGTAGCTGCTCATGCTTAGTGCTTTCTTGTAGTTCTGCTTTTCCCGCAACAGCGCCGCAACTTCTTTATTGATGGCGCTCAGGCGGGTAAATTCTTTATCGGTGATTTGGTCATCGTCCTTGCTGACGATGGGCTCCATTTCGGCACGGAGTTCTTCCAGCCGAGCGTCCTGAGATTTAGTCCACACCTTTAGTCCTTTGAGTCTTCAAAATATTGCATAGCAGCTTCACGCCAGCCTGGGTTGACAATGTTCGCGCGCTGCACCATCAGTTCAATCTGATAGTCGAACTGCTTCTCGGTGAGTTTTTTCCTGCCGGCCATGCGTTTCAGCTTGGCGTCGATTTCAGACAGGCGTTCAGCGTCGTCGCTCATAGAGCACCCATTAGGCGGAATTGGCTGATTTCGGCCGGGCGGAATCGCAGGGGCCGTGACCGCAGGGAGGTTCTTGATCGGGTCCGCGGGTGCCTGTGGCGGGCGCGGAGGAGATCCGTTACCGGACTGCTCGTGATTCATCATATCAGTTAGTCCTGCCATTTCCCTGCTGATTGTTGGATTGCGATGAATTCGTTTAGGGCGGTGCGCCATTTTTTGGTGAGGGTGATTCCGTGGTCGCCGCGTGGGCATAGCAGAAGGGCGGCTGTAGCGACCGCTAGGTGGGCAAGAGCGCCGTCGTGGGGCGATTCCCCTTTATCGGCCAGTTTGCACGCGACAGTGGACATGGCGCCGATAGCGCGTAAGTCGGACTCGTCGCATTTGTCGAATTCAACTCCGAGTTCGTCAACACACATTCGGTAGTACAGCCCGTACAAATAGGAGCCGACGAAATCGTCGGGGCTCATGTCGATCATGCCGCGGTCTCCGTTCCGACTTCGGCGAGGATCTGCCGGCCGAGCTGGGCTGCCATTGCCGGGTCGAGGAACAGCGTGGTTTGCTCGCCGTTGGCGAACAGGATCGCCACCGCGACCGCGTGGTCAGGGTGGATTCGGGATTTGACCTGGCAGTGGGATATACGGTCTGGAAGCAGCATTCGTGTCTCCTTTGGTGACGTGCCCGACTAACGGGTTGCGTTGGGCGAGCGGGAAAGCAAAGCGAACAGTGTTTGTTTTCAGTCGAAGGTGAACCGCCCCGCGGTTTGCCTTCGGGCTTGCGTGGGGTGAGTGGTTGCGAAACTTTGGTCGCCCTTGCTGACGCAAGTTCGACCGCACCCAAGGGGAAGGTGTTTGTGGAGGTGAACGGTGACGTGTGGGGTACGGCAGTTGGGTGACGTACCCATGTGTCCCCGGGGGACATCGCGAAAGTCCCCGGGGGACAACCGAGTAGATACCGTGGTTGCAGGCTTGTGGTCGAATCATGCTCAGCCTGTGCGTTTCCTACGATGATTCGCGGAGCCGCCGTTGTCCCCCATATATGTCCCCCTGGGGACAACGGCGCGTTGGTTCCGCTTTTTATCCCGTTGCCGCGCACGTTGTCGGCCCACGGCATCAGGGGTGTTTTGCTCACGAATCCAGGCGAAGAGGTAACCGCCGTCTGCGCGATCCCACAGCCCGACTTGCACCAGACGCGTTGCCGTGCGAGGCCCGTTAGGCCAACTCCGCACCCAATGATCAGGAATGAACCATGCCACGGGCAGCGACTCACGCTGGTTGCGCACTTCGCGCATACAACGCGCGCCGGCCATCTGGTACAGACCGGACGCGGCTAGGCCCGCCTCGCGGAACCGCGGGTCCTCGGGCTCCTCGTCGCCGATAAGCCAGAACGTCATGACGTTCTGGCACGGCACACCGGACCACGATGGGCCGCTACCGATTTGGGGTTAGAGAGCCAATGGCCGCACGTTAAGCACGGAACGGCAAGTCTGTATCCGAGTGCCTCGGCCGCCGCCAGGATGGCGGTATCGGCGCGGTCTTCGGCGTCCGGTGCTGTGTAGCCGTCTTGGCGCCGGGGTGCGATAAACTGGGTGGCAGAGGTCGAGTTACGAGGAGGCCGGCTCTTGGGCGGGGCCGGCCTTTTTCGTGCCCTCATGCAGCGTCACCCCCAAAGGGGCGCATGGCAGCGTCAAGCTCGTTCAGATCAACGCGGACGAGCCGAGTCCCGTTGCGGTAGCCGGTGAGTCGGCCATCGGCGATCATCTGCCGGATGGTGCGGTCGGTGACTTGGAGGTACTCGGCCGCTTCAGCGATTTTGACGTAGCGACGACGAGTGAGAATTTTTTCGGGCACGGAAGGTCTCCATTGAAATTGGAGACTCGTGCCCATATCGAGCCGGATCCGCGGCCACCGCGGAGGCGTTAACGCTTACACGGTATCAGTTGTTGCCAGTTAATTCTCGGATCTACCGCGAGGATCATGTCGCTTCCACTTCTCGTCAGGACGGTAAAGCGGCTCGCGGCCGACCATTCCCCATGCTTCATCTGCTGCCTTTTCGACTGTGAACGGTTGGGTGACACCGTTCGCACCTCGGAGTACCGCTGCCCACAGTTCACGGGGATTGATTGTGACCGGCTGCCTGCAACTGCGACAGAACGCAACAAGCGAAGCTACTTCCGGGATGACCTGGCCGAGCTCGTCGACTTCGGTTAGCCGATCAACGACCCTTTTCTCTGACCCGAATAGGACTCCCGGATGTCTAACGCCGGCCGTGTATGTTACCGAGTACCCCGTGGCGTCTGCGATGACCGCGCCAACTTCATTACCCTTGGGGCAGAACACTTTCAGAACTTCACGGCTCAACTTGTTTTCTCCTCAACTACTGCCAGCTTGGAAAGCAGCTTGGCAATCTGCCTATCTCTCCCCTGCGCGGCATGCTGGTAGCGCATAGCCGCAGCGGGTGTCGAATGGCCTAAACGCGCCATCAATTCCGCGAGGGTTGCGCCGGTAGCGGCTGCCAGGACTGCGCCGCTGTGCCGAAGATCGTGCCAGCGCAAGTCATCCCGTTTGGCCGCTGAGCGGGCCTTGTAGAACTGGCGGTACAAGGTGGCCGGTGCTAGGTGCTCTCCGTGGGCTGCCGGGAATAGCAGCGCATCCTTGTCTTTATCGACGAACCGCGCCAGGTGGTCTTTGATCAGTGGCAGCAAGTGGGGCGGGATCTCGACATCGCGGCGTCCCGCATCCGATTTCGGGCTGGTGGGCTGGAAGCCCTCCTTGACGCGCACGACAGCCCGCTCGACACGGACAATCCCGTAGGCGTCCTCCGGTTTGTCGGCGGGCTCCACGATGATGATGTCTTTGCGCCGCAGCTCGGTCAGCTCGCCGAACCGCAGCGCGCACCAAGCAGCTAGCAACACCATCGCCTGGTACTGCTCAGGCATGGCCTGGGTGATGGTCTCTATTTCGTCAAGTGACGCTGGGCGGATCTTGTGGACACGGCGGGCCGTGCCGGCGCCGCGGATCACACACGGATTGACCTTTATCTTGCCGTCCGACAACGCGGTTCCCATGATGGTGCGCAACAACCCATAGCAGTGTGCGCGAAGCGTCGGGGTCTTGGCGCCCATCTTGGCGTGCCATGCCCGTACATCGTCTGCGGTGATTGACGCTATCGGCAAAGCCCCGAAGGTGGGCACGATGTGATGCTCGAGCAGCTTGTCGTAGTGCTCACGCGTTCGGTCTTTCAGGTCGCGCTGAGCCATCCACGTTTTCGAGTAGGCCTCGAACGTCAGTTTCGGCACCGGCTGCTCGTCGGCTTCGGGGGGAGCCCACGCTTTGCGCACTATTTCCGCCTGCCGCAGTGACAGCCATGAGCGGGCTTCCTTCTTTGTCAGGAAGAGGGTTGGGGCTTTGTAGCGGCGCCCATCCGGACCGAAATAGCGGGCGCGGTATCCAGTAGCGAGTTTGTCGACTGATCCGAAGGTGCCGGATTGTCGGTCTTTGCGGCCCGCTCCACGCGTCACTGTGCCTCTTCCAGTGTCAGGTCATGACCTGCCTATGACCTGACGATAGCACACTCGCTTCCGCTTGCTTCCGCTTGACTCCTGTTGTACTGTTCGAGTTCAGCGCAGGTAGAGCAATGAATGCGCTGGTCAAGTAAACAGAGTCAGCAAACCGATTTCACTGGTTCAATCCCAGTATCGCGCACCGGCATTATTGCAGTTCAGGCCGCATTGTTAGCTGCCCTTACTGCGGGTCATGCAATAGCCATGCAATAGTAATTCGGCCAGCGCGCGCGGCGCGGCGCCACACAACTGCCCGCTATGGCTTTTAGTGTGCGTCGTGTGAGCGAAGCGCCCGAGAACGCATCGGCCACGCAGCCCAAGCCATCGCTCAACCGGTATCAGACGGCAGTGTCGTGGTGCGCGACGAACGCGACTTGGTTAGTCCCCACATGCGCGGTCCTGGCCCTGATCTTGGTCCTCATCGTGGTGAAGCAGACCGTCGAACTCCACGGGCATTACACAGAAACCAACTGGGGCAACGTAGCCGAAGCGTTTGGCGCAGCGGGCACGCTGCTCGCGGTCGTCGTTGCCTTATGGCAGTCGCTGGTCATCCGCCGCCAAGCCGAGCAGGCAAGGATCGATGCGGCCGAGCAATTCGAGGGAGAGCTGAAGTCGGCACGCGATTTGCACGCCGCAGAGATGAAAGCCGCCGACGATCGACACAAGGCCGAGCTAGACGCCCAGCGCGAAATCGCCCGAGTCCAGCGCCTCAGTCTGCGTGAGCAGGAGTTCAAGCTTGCCCTGATCAGGGTCTCGCGAGCCGCCAACGCCTACGCGCACGAACTTGCAACCCTGGTCGCGGAGACGCCGCGCATCCTAAGTGGAACCAGTCGACAGGACCGCGACGATGCGCTCAAACCGATCAGCAAGCAGCTCGCCGTGCTCGCAAGTGATCTCACCGCGGAGATCTCAGGTGCACACTTGCTGACCAATAACAACCAGCTACACAACGCCCTGGACCGAGTTACCGCGGCCGCGCTGAACGGCCCAAAAGCTGAGAGCGACTTCCGGAACACCACGGTCATGGCGGGCCAACAGCCTAACGAAACTCCCATTTTCATGGTGATGGCAGAGTTGCAACGAGTTATCGGAGACACACGCCGTCTCGCCGGGGCACTGCTTGTCACTGGAATGGACTGACATTCGCGCCATTTGAAGCCCGCTGCGCTTGGTTCCTTATGACGTGTCGCAGCCGTACCGTCCTTCGTCGTCTGGTTGCCGCAAGATGGTGACTTGGCCTGTCTCGTTGATATGGACTTGGGTGATGTTCTTGTCGTCCATCCAATTCCATTCGGTGAAGCCGATCTTGCCGTTGACCTCCTGGTTGCACCACCGCACACCCTGGTAGTCGTGGAAGATCGGCAGCTGCTGACGAAGGCTTTGGACTGTGTACTGGTAGGGCGTCGTAACAAGCCACATTTCTTGGCCCGCATACTTCCCGCAGCACGCCGGCACTGTTCCGGGCGGCAGTGTGACATTGATCAGCTCGGAGTGAACGCCGTCCGTTGGGGCTGCTGCTGTAGTTAAGGCCGGGGCTGGCGTAACAGGCGGCTGTGCCGCCGTCGTGATGGCGGCGACACGGTGATCGTCTCCGTAGATGTCGCCGCAGGCGTGGAGCTACCACAGGCGGCGATGAAAGTGGCCGCAATCAACAACACTACGATCGTCGGCAGCTCACCCATACAACAGCAGTTTGCCCGAAAACCGTACGGCTGTCTCGGCTTTGACGCTGTTTAGGCCAGAAGGAGTCGAGGCTGCGCTAGTTGTGCCGCCGGCCCGGGTCCGGCTCTGGTGGCGCGTCGGAACAGTCGCGAAGCCGCCGCTCCCATCGCTGCAATCGAATCCGCCAAAGGCGGCATTCGCCGCAATCGCAATCGTCGGGCGGCTGGCGTCGCCGCCTCACGGGTATCTCCTCAATTCGGCGTCGGTGTCACCGCTTGGCACCGCCAGCGTGCGAGCCAGGCGGTCCGCCAGCTCGCGGTGTCGGCGAAGTTCGCCATACAGCGATTGGGCCGCGGCTGTCCTGTCGAGCCGGTGACGACAGGCTCAGATCGCGCTAAAACGGCCCTTAAAACGTCGATTTCGTCATAATTCGTGGAAAATCGCCAACTCGGCTGGATTCGGTTCGCATATTTCGATTATACTGCGCCACAGTGCTTTTGAGCGTTTTCGGAGTCCTCTCGGCGGCGCTGGCCGCAATAGCGTTGTATCCATGAAATCCTATCTGACCTGTGCGTTTGCGCGTTGGCGCAGTACGTCCAAAAAAAGTCGCAGCCCGCACGGAGGGGGAAATCCGCGACCAAGGTCACCAAGCGAGCCGCCACGCAGACTTTCGAGCGGGCCTAGGGGCGGGGTGATCACCCTTGAATCTATCGCAATTATGTTGCTGTGCAACGGAATTCAGTAAAATATTTAGGAGTTAGGACAGAAGTTCACAAGCACCGCGTTACTCATATCCTCGACTACCTCGGCACGGCTGATCATGTCGCTCCGTTGGGGCTGAAAAAACGCAGCAGCGACCAACTTATCCTTTATCCGGTCGGCCACTTTGTTGCGAAAGTCCAGCTCCACATCGCGCGGAATGTTGCTCAGTCCGTGGTCGCTTGTTAGGTAGGTGCATACATTCTGGTTCTGCTGGGCAAGTTGTTGACCGATCGCCACCAGCGCGTCGTCAGTCATGTCATTGCAGAAAACCGGAGTGCGAACACCGATAGAGTGAAGATACGTTTGCGGGACGTACGCGCCGGTGTACTTAACCGAATCGACCGTTCGGGTTCCCGATGGGCAACTCGGCGGCGAGTTGGGCAGACCGTAAAGTGATACTTGGCCCGGCGCTTGCGGGGCCGCATGATTGTCATTGTCGCCCTTGCTAGCCTGCCGGTGGCCGCTGTCGCAACCGACCAGCAGGGCAAGGCAGGCTGCCGCCAGTAGAGCGGTCTTCATCATGTCCATAATCTGCCCCCACACCCCGTAGCGATTCGGAGGCACACTATCCCGACCTGCATCTCGCCGCGGGGGTTTTCCACAATTTGGGGTGTGAATACGCGGCCAAGCGCATAGGCTCACATCGACGAATCGGGCACGTCGCGAAACACGAACGTCCAATGGGGATTTGGAGCGCATGTTGACTCGTCCATCTTTTATCGCCACAACTACGTTGGCGGTTGCGGCGACAATCACTATCGGGCTCGCGGCGCCTGCCCGCGCAGATGACCAAGCGTTCCTAAACGATCTCAACACGAACCACATCGGGACTGGGCCGGTTACAGACCCACTCGGCATGGGTCACTTCGTGTGCACGCAAATCCGGGGCGGGATGTCACCGGAAGAAGCTGGACGCATGTCATGGGGACCGGGACTGGACCTGCCGGGCATCGTCGCCACAGCTCAGCGGGACCTCTGTCCGGACACTTTGCACTGATGCCCAGCCTGTGTCAGCTAAAGCGGCGGCTGGCCCTGAGTGAGAAGGCGCGTGATCGGCTGGCGCGTGTGATCGCCTGGATACTGATCGCCATCATCTTGGCGTGTGTGGTAATCGTCATCGTGGCCCTGGCTAGGCGAGGCGTGTCCCTTCCCCGATCCCGATCCACCCACCCGACCACCATTCCGAGCCGGCCAGCGGTCTACTACAAAAACTGCGCCGAAGCCCATAAGGATGGCCGCTGGAACATACCAGCGGATGACCCAGCCTACCGGCCTGCACTCGATAAGGACCACGACGGCATCGCGTGCGCGTCCCGCGCCCGGCGATGAGTACACCCCGCAGGCACAGCCCGGTTGCGGCGGGGTCTCATGGCGCTACGGGCATGAGGCGTGCAGGATGCCGTCGGCGCTGGAAGTCGCAGGCGGGCAGGCAATCTAGGGTTGCCATACTGCCATTGCGGCGCCGTGACAAAGGGCTGCAGAGCTTTGGACCGCCCGCGCTTCGTCCGACCACCCACAGTCGCAAACCGAGCTTCAATTGGGTTTTCCTGTCGATGTTGGAGGCCGCCGCGGCCCCGCCGACAACGGGAGCACTTCCCACAGGGAAGCTGCTCAACCGCTGGCACTCTCGGCGAGGCGCGCCCGGGTCAATGGCCCCGGCACTCCGCGGCGGCTGTGGCCCGAGGCTCGGCTAGAGGATCCGGTTCGGTCATCGCGCGCCACCTTCCAGGCTGTCGGCCAGCTCTCGCGCGCGATTGATTGCCTCTACCAGGCTGTCGCGCATCCACTGGCCAACCTCTGGCGGCGTCCATGCGTCACCGGAGCGGACCTGCTCTCGGGCCAGCGTCCAGGAGACGGCCGGTGGATTTCGTAGCTCACCGTCATCTACGCGGACCTCGGCACCGCCACCGTCGAGTAGGTAGACAGCGCAAGTGCGGTGCCCGTCAGTGAAGCCGTCGACAAGGATGGGGTTACGTGGTGCTGGCGGGGGTCGCCGAAACAGTCGGTCAAAGAACTTCACCGCGCCATCGCCCACAGCTCGTCGCGTCGGCGGCACTGGTCGCAGCGAATCACGTTGGCGCTCATCGGTCCTGGGTCCGCGCGGCATCCCAGTCAACAACGACTGCCGTCGGTGACCTCTCGCATTGCGTCGAGGTTGTTGAGCAGGGCTTCGACGTAGCGCCGGTTGGCCACATAGTTTGTCTGACGCGTCAGGCCGTAATCGTTGCCGTACGGCGTGATCGCCGCACTGATCCATAGCTTGCGGTCTGGCCGGCGGGGGCTGCCGCTTCGATGATGTCTTCAACGGTGTGCATCGGGTCCTCCGTGAGGGTCGTTGACGGGGCGGTCGCCCCGCGCTGCCTGGTGACACTACCCGGCGACCGAGCTCACAGCAACAACCATTTCTCCCACTCCGGCATCGCCTCTATCGGCTTATGTGTTGACACATACAGGTTTTGCGTATGTGTCAACACATACGCCTACGATTCCAGCAAACACATCGGCATGTGTTGACACTTGCGCGCTCAACGCGCGCTACCAACCGGGCGACCCATGCTGAGCACCGAGTCCCGATCGAGGCGGATCAGTCGCGGCCCGAGGCGGTAACCTTCGATGAGTCCGTCTCGAAGCCAACGCCTAACGGTTCTGGGATCGACCCCGTGCCACAGGGCTACCTCGTTGATGGATGGATGTAGTGACAGTTCCGGCATCGCCGGACTTTGCGGTGTTTGCATGGTCAAGATTGTCTAGGTGGGGCGGGGACATTCCGCAGGGTGGAACCCGGCTCAGATGAGTCTCGGCTAATGCGTGAAACGCCACACTACGGCCATGACGTGCGGTTATCGTGTGCCAGCGCGAATTTTGCAGGGGTTGGCAGGTCAACGCCCGTTTATGGGCTAGAAACCCCGCCTGACCTGCCATTCAATCTAGAGGCGCCAATTCGGCCCCTGACTTTATGGCGAGCGTCGCGCGGCACCGTCCACTAGAAGCGCCCATCAGTTCCACTGAACGCCAATCGATTCGGCGGATTAAATGAATGGGAGTCGCGACGGGTCGACTTGAAGCTTGCGCTGGCGCCGGTAGCGTTCACGCTGATAGTCGCGCTCGGCAGCCTTGCAATCCGCACAGCGGCACCGCAGGTGTACCTAGTTCGGCCATGCCCCACCGTCAAGTGTGCTCTCTATTTTGTTGGGGGTGGTTACATCTCGGGAGGGAGGGTGCTACGGAGAGTCGAGGACTCCCGGCCATTTTCGCCGAGCGATTTTTGGTTCAAATGTGTGCGCGGATTTCGTGGGCGAAAACGCGCCGCAGCCTCTGGCTCGTCCGGATGGTCGTTGCTGAGATTTTGCGTCCCCCGGCCCCCAGCTATGAAGTGAACGACGCCAGAAATTACAGCGCAAGAGGGTCCTAGTCGTAGTCGTTAGGTGGTTCCATGGCTGGCGGGTGTCCGAGCAGCACTTGGGTTAGATCTGCCCACGGCACGCGATGAAAGTAGGCCTGTTCGACGGGATGGGGCTTCTTCGAATGACCCCAACCCGACTTCTCCGCTGGGCGCCCTTCGTACAGAACGCCGTCGACGCCGATAGCGTATTTTGCTTTGCCGCTACGTGTTACGTAGACAACCCATCCGAGTTGTGATGATTTCTTCTCGTGAAATCTGAAGCCCGGAGTGGCGTAGTAGAGCGGAATCCGAGTTGGCCGTATGCCGCGCGCCTGCGCTTCTCTCACGAAGTCACTCAAAAACCGTTTCTTCTCGGACGCCTCATCTTGCAGTTGACGACTTCGCGCCTGCTCAGCAGCAACACGTTGCTTAGCCTTCGCATTTAGTGCTGCTTGCTGACGTTGCATGTCCTCGTATAACCCCATACCCGCATTCCTAGCAGACCAAGTCGGGCTAGGGAGCCGTGATTGCCGCGACACGCGTCCTCACTGCCGACACCCAGACTGCGTCAGGTCTTGCCGGTGACTCGCTCGACCCAGCTAGACCGTTCCCATTCGGCCGCAACTTTAATGGAAGCTTGAAAGCATGGCGTCTCGTAAAAGTAGCTTCGGCACAGCCACTTTGGCTCTTCTGTCTATGGTCGCAGGGATTGGGGTCGCGACGCCCGCCCGCGCAGGCGACCAATCGCTCCTAAACGACCACAATTAAAATCACATCGGGACTGGACCGGTACCGACCCAGCCGGGATGGGTCACTTCATATGCACACAGATCTGCGGCGGCATGACACGTGCGCAGGCGGCGCGGATAACGTGGGGGCCGGGCTTGGACATGCCGGGCATCGTCGACACGGTCTAACATGATCTCTCCCGTTACACGGAACCCGGCCGCGAATTCGCGTCTAACTAGTTGTTCGGGCCGCCCCTACTGTCCAAGGGCGGTCCGAACCTTTCGCTAACTTCCCAGTTGTCGCGGGGGCGCAGCCAGTTGCCTGGCTATCAGTAGTGGGAACTACTCGGGGTGGCGACCGATGAGAACCGTGACGCCGGGCCGGAACGGGGCGAGATGGCAATTTCGCCGAGTGAGTCGCTGATTATCTCGGACAACCCTCAGCAGATGTCGAAGGTTGTCCCTGAACTACTGCCGGGGGCGCGTTCCTCGATCTGCCGGTACACCAGTTGCCCGACGCACGTGCCGAGATCCTTGGCCACCAGATCGATCCGTTCGGGTGCCGGCATCGCCGCGGCTTGACGACTGCCGTGGCCGGTGGCCTGCGGTCCGCCCCACGAGTCCCACGTGATGTGCTGGATGGTGCTCATGGCGGTGCCTCCCAGGTCGAACCCTGCTGGCCGTGGGCTGCCGAGCCCCTCCGCGTACGGCAAGCCCGCTGGCTTGGCGATGCCCAGCGTGGGGGTTTGGTCGGCGTGAGCCAGTGGTGCCAGACCCAGTCCGGCGGTAGCGACGGCGACCGCCGCTATTGGGTGTCGCATCATGCTTTGACTCCTGGGCAGTAGTACTTGATCGCGGCGTTGATCACGATGTCGGTCTGCCGGTCGGACCCGTCACCGGCGGTGGACCGGACCTGGTCGCGGGTGGCTCCCGCGTTCAGTCGGGAGCAGATGGCCTTAGCTCTGGTCACCGCGTATTGGACATTGCCGGGATCGACACCGCCGGCCCGTAGGTCGTTCATCATGTACTGCGCTTGGCCTTCTCCGCAGTCTTCAGTGCACGGCGAGGCATGGGCCGGGGCGATGGCGATTGCGGCGGCGACGGCGAGGCCGGTCACTGCGTTGGCGGCGAGGATCGCGAAAAGGCTGCTGCGGCTGGTCATGTCGGTCACCACATACCGTGGTGTGACTGACCGTTGGTGTACCAGTCGGCCCAGTACCCGCTTGCGTTCGGGTGGGCGTGGTATTCCGCCTGTACGCCACCGACCAGGTTGTCGCACGCGATGAACTGGTTCTCGCCGGCGCCGGCGTTGGCTCCGACTGCCGACAAGCATTGCCGCTGTGGGTAGCCCGCGGCCTGCTTCATCTCGGCGTTGCCGATCTTGATCCATGCGTGCGCTGGGTGGCTGTTGTGGTCCCAGCCGCCTTGGGCGGCGTTGGCGGGGGCTGCGATACCGATTGCGAAGGCGATAAGTGCGCCGGCGGCGAGGGCGGTGAGGGTGGTTTTCAATGCGGTTTCTCTTTCCTCAATGGGTTGGGGCTAGCACCAGTTGCCTCGGCGGTAGCTGCCGTTCCAGTGGCAGCCGTTGTGCCAACCCGGCGGGTATCCGTTGCCGTAGACCCAGCCGCCACCGTGGGGGCTTGGGGTTGATGTAGCCGCAGGTGCCGTCGTTGGGCATCCAGGCGTGGGCTGTCGCTGCGGAAGCACCGACAGTTACCCCCTGAGCTACGGTCCCGACCCGTAGTTCACGTGGACGCTAACAGATGGTCAGGTATGCAACCGGAGATTCAGCAAACCCCGTTGTAGCTGCGATGCGGCGCCTGCGCGGGATTTGGCGTTGTTCCGGGAATTCGCCACGGGCAGGCAGGTATACCGGCTATATCACCGGCCCAAAACGACGCAAGCTTATCGGCATGAACCATTTCATCGACCTGTACGACAGGTCGGCCTAGGGCCGGACAGAGTCAGCATTGGCCGAGAGAATGCCGACTGGTTCCAGCCTGAGCGTGGCGACCAAGTCTCAGTTGGACGTGCGGTCATGTGGCGGCGGCGCGGATAGACCATGGTCCGGTCCTTGAAACATCCCGACTTAAAGAACTGCCGAGAACGCTCCGGCGCGGGCGCTCAGGTGCGTACTGTGCGGCTTATGACCGGCCCGCTGATCTACTACAAGCCCTGTTCCATCGGGGGCATGTACTTCCGTGAATGCCTGACATGCGGCGCCATCGTCAAGAACGAAGGCCTCCACACCCTCTATCACGAGCAACAGACCAGCCCCCAACGATGCCCTAAATGCGGGCTACTCGACATCGGTCGCCATATCTGTCCCGAACAGGGCTGACCGTCATGTCGCCGGAACACAACTGCCCGTGGCCACCGGTGTCAGCGGCCGAATCACATTGCTCCGGCACGATTTACCTGGTGCGCAATTGCGAGGCACTGCAACCGCGGAAACATCGAGGCTACGCTTCAGCGCATCTCCCTCGGGCGCGTGCGGGGCGTAGACACGCACGCGGGAAAGCAGATTCGGTTGCGCGGAAAGACCACCGCTGGTGACCATTGGTGCAGAGACGAAGGGAACCGCCCATGAGGAAGTACGTAACCGCCCCCATCGCCTGCTGTGTGGTCGCCGTCGGCATACCTGGCCACGCAAGCGCGTCACCGAACGATGACAGCTTCCTCGTCGCCCTGCGTGACAACAACGTCGTGGTGCCGCTGTCCGTAGACCCGATTCAGACTGCCCAGACCGTCTGCACGGACCGGAAGAATGGGCAGCCAACCGACGCGATTGCCCGGACAGACCGCGTCGCGCTCTTTACCAATGCCGCCGCGTTCGTGGACCTGGCAATCGAGTACTACTGCCCGCAGTACCCGTCGTGACCGTGGCGCGATGATCATTCACGCTCAAATCCGCTGAGGGTGAATCAATCTCGCGGCGCGAGCGTCCGGAGACGAGAAATCTCTGCGGGGATGTTTCCGCAAAGCTGCGCGATGGGTAGGCAGTGTTCAAGCAACGCGGCGGGGCTAGCACTGTGGCGATGCTAGCTCTCGGTGGTCAATAAAGCGGCCGCCGAGGGCGCTCCACCTTCAGCGCCGGTCAGGCGGCAGTCCTGCGGGCAACGAGATGCTTTCCGTGCATCAGTACTCGAGGCCGAAGCCGCCGCGCAAGTCCTTATGCGCGGCCTCTAGGGTGCGGTCGCATAGGCCCACGAGTGCGTCGAGGTCCAGATCCGATTCCCTGCCCAACCGGTCCAGCCACACCGTCTCCACTTTTCTCAGCTCGGACCACTTCAGTTCGCCCTCGTAGTACACGGTGACGTCTTCCTGTGGGGCGGGGCACGCGGTGGTCTGCGCCAATTGTCGCTTGCACGAATCCAATTGGGTCAGCGAATAGCCGTGTTCGCGGAACTGACGGTCCCACTCGTCGAGCAGGAGACTCACCATGTCGCGCACCGGCGGAGCGGCATAGACCATCAGCTCGGCTACGCCGTCGTCGAGGCCCAGCCGCATGCGGAAGTCATAGAGCTCCCGGATGGCCTCGGCGCGCCGCTGGCTGGCGATCTCCTCGGCGGTGCCGGCACCCTCGTACTGGGCTGCTCGCTTGACGTAAATGGTCGCCGAGATCAGCGACTTCAACACGGCCTTCTTGTCATCGGCCGCCCGCTTCTCGAAGTCGAGGACACGTTCGTGGCGGCGGTCCTCCGCCTTGTTCCTGGCGTCGATGCGCTTGGTCCAGATCGCGACGGCGGCGCTCGAAATCACCGAGGCGAGAGGTACGAGCGCATTGGCCACTAACGTCGTCCAGTTCATTTGTCGACCCTTACCCGCAGTACCCAGGGGGCGGCGCCGGGGCGCCACGCGGTGCGCTGTCCTGATTACACAGCCCTGACTCCGAGTGTGGATGTTGGGCCGCGGTGGGGTTTGGTCCCGTGGGATTTGGCGGGGCGGGGTCTGCGTTGGCGGTGACCGCGGCCAGCACCATGACAGCCATTCCCAACCCAGATGCGAGAACGGTTCTGGCGGCCAATTTCATCAGTTTGGACTCGGTGTTGCGGTCGAGGTGCTCGGTCGGGCTCATGATGTTCCTTTTTGTGGAGGCAGCCCCCGGTGGGCCGCCCGGCAGGTAGGACCGTCTCGCCGATCGGACAGTTCTCCGGCAACGCTTTCCGCGCATCGCACAGGGCGGAGCCGGAATTCCGTGTGGCAGTGGGGTGGGCCCAAACCTAGATCGAGGCTATTCGGCAGGCCACGAGGTATGTCGCGTTTTGTCGAAATGATCGGCCAGCGCATGACGGCTCCGTCATGTGCCTCCGTAATCAAATGGTGGCGACGTAGCCGCCGTCGATCCGGTAGTCGGATCCGGTGATATTTCCGGCGCGGCCGCTCGCCAGGAACAACACGAGGTCTGCGACTTCTTCGGGAGTGGTGAACCGTCCCGTCGGTGCGCTGCTGGCGAGTTCCGCCCTGACCTCGTCGGCCGTCTGACCTTTCATCGCACCGAACTCATCGGCCATCCCGCCCCGCTGCGTCCACTTGCCGGTCGACACTGCACCCGGACTGACCGAATTGACGCGAATGTTCTTTGGCGCCAGATCTTTTGACAATGCCTTAGCGAAATTGGCGACGGCCGCCTTGGCGGCACAGTAGTCGTAGGTGTTGGGGCCGGGGGCATAGGCGCTGATCGAGCTGACGATGACGATGGAACCTCCGCCGCGCCGCTCGATCTCAGGCAGCGCCGCGCGCGTCGGGCGCACCACGCCCATCAGGTTCAGCTCCCAGGACTTCCGCCATTCGTCGTCGGAAATGCCGACGAGTCCGCCGGCGCGAACCGTGGCGCCGCCGACGTTGTTGATCAACACGTCGATCCCGCCGCGGCAGGCCGCGGCGGCGATCAATTCTTCGGCGGCACCGGGCCGGGTAAGGTCCACCGACACGTACGACACCTGCCCGCTCTCCTCGAGCAGGGGCAGCTGCTTGCCTGGGGTGCGTGACCCGGCTACCACATGCGCGCCAGCGTCGACGAGGGCTTTGGTGACCGCGAATCCGATCCCCTTGCTGGCCCCGGTGACGACGGCGATCTTGCCCGACAGATGCAGCTCCATGTGCGCTCCTTCATCCGCCGTGCCGCGCAAGACGCTACTCCGCAGTTACCGCTGGTGGCGGCGCTTTGCCGCGCGCATGCTGGCAGCGGTTCGACGAGCCGAGTCCAGAAACGGCTTTGTTCGACACAGGCCGGCCGACGATCTTCCGTCGTGAGCCCTTCGACGGCGGGCACCCTTATCGCCGGGTGCGAACGGCGGGGCAGTCGCCGCGCCAACAGGCTTGGTTGCGTCTGATTTCCTCGTTGCGGACCAACACCACTAAGGCCACCCCGAAGAGCACCAGCAGGGGCACGAACACCAGTGGGTACGCGGAGACCACGGCTAAGCCGACGAGCGTGGCCGGCACCACCGACAACATCACGGTCGTCGGACCCTGATCGCGCCGATCGACGCTCCGCGCGATCCGCACGAGGGCCGCGAAGGTCGCAGCGGCCCATGGATGCTGGTCCGACCACCTACCGTACGAGCGATGGGTCTTCAGGCCGCAACCCGTGCAGATTTGCCCGTTCACGCGCTCATGGTGCCACCGGGCCGGTAGATCTGCACCCCCACAGCGAGACTCCTCGGGGACGGTGACAGTTTCGATGACACCTGGCCTCACGGAGGCGAGTCAAAGCCTTTGTGTCACTGGCGATAGGCGATGCAACCCCACGTCATAAACGGCGGCCGAATTCAGGCTTTCGAGCCGCCGGCAAAAGCCCTTTTCGGCGGTTTGGTCAATATTGCACACGTGTCCAAAGACCGCGATAGCATCAGCTGGCCGGCGGTATTTATTGCCACGGTTGTTCCTACCCGCAGAAAGGCGAACCGATGAGCGCAAGCAAGAAGAAGATGCTGAAAGCTGCCGCAGCCGTCGCGGTGCTAACGGGTGTGATGCTGGGGGCGTCAGGCTGCATAACGATCGACCTCGGAGCACCAACCTCGGCCATGGAGAAATAGCCCGGCCGACCAACGCGGCTGCGGCTCGCGAGTTAACGAGCTATATCCGACGACGCCGTCGAGGCATTTGTCGTCGCGGTCGCGGGCGGAACGCGTCCTTGACCTTTTCACCCGCGTCTCTGAGGTGAGCGGCCCGCTGATCGGCTCTCCCCTCGGCCTCCAGCCTCGGGTCGTTGATCGCCCGGCCGAACGCCGCCTTCAGCTTTCCCGCGACCTGGTTTACCTTGTTCCGGGCCTTATTCGCACCGCTCACCAGCGTTACCTTCTCTTCCGGTTCCGAATTTTGCGCCAAGAAAGCGGCTACCCCTTTTCGTCCTGGTCCACTCCGCCAGGCAACTGTGGACGAGACCGGAAGCCCAGCGTCGAGCTGGCCGCTGCCGTCGCACAAAAAGCGCGCGCGCTGCATGCACTGGCTTGATCGCAGAAAGGCGTCTAAGCCAATCAGCCTGATTGGTCTATGACGGCAAATTTCAACCACAGGTGCTTCTTCACCGCGCGTATGTGAGCTAATGCAACGACGACCAAACTACTCGATGCACCGCCCAAAACCCCCATGAACAGTGCCATCAACACTTTATGATGGGGGGCGAATTCCCATCGTTGGAGAATCGGCGCTGCCAATCCTTCGTAAATCCCGACTAATATTGCGAACGATACGACCGGCATTTTGAACAACAGCAACCGTTGCTGCGCGGTCATCAGTTGGATGCCTAGCTTCGGCAAAGCTTTCATCGACGATGAATAAGCAGCACCCGTCAGCAGGATGCTGCCCGCCGCCGAAACGAACCCAAAAAGTATCAGATTCACGACCATCGGGAAGGTCAGAAACCCAGCGATGCACAGCTGTATCCAGAAGATGATCGCTAGTAGAACGCCACCCCAGATCCCAACAATGAACGGGTGGAGCACGCGCACTACAACCGCGTCATCGAGCCGGATCCTCACTCGGGGAAAGACGATCCAGTTCAATAACAAACAAACTACCGAGGCTCCGACGAACCCTATGACCAACCCGTAGATGCCGATAATAAGCATTTTGTTGGCGAAGGCCACGAACTGCTCGGCAACCGTCGCAGTCCGAGAAGCTCGGCCCACCCTGGGCCCGCCCTGCGAGAACACAGATAACAGCGGAACCGTGATGCCTTCGAGAATTGCGAATAGCCAAACTAAATGCCAGGACAAGTTCACGTCGGCTTTTATGTAGTCCCCCGCGCCTAATGCGCGCCGCTTGGCGCCAGTCGCGTTCATCGGCCATGCCCTTCACTTGCAGGTGTCGGCACTTATAGCTATGGCCCAGATATTATCGCTTTAACCCGGCGGACGGACTACTTCAGCCGTGTTTGTCCCTAGCCGCGAAACGCGGATTCACTGAGAAATCCGGGCCAAGGTTTCAGTCGGTGGTGTGGACGATCAACACGTCGGTCTTGACCTTGCGGGAGACTTCGGAAGGAACCGAGCCAAGCAGTCGCCCGGCGACGCTACTGAGTCCGACATTGCCGATGACCAGCAGGTCGGCATCGACCTCTTTGACCAGCTGCACCAGCGCGTGGACGGGGGCACCGACGACCGACTTCTCCTCGACGTCCTTGGCCCCGGCTTGGTGTGCCCGCTCCCTGGCGTTCTGCAGGATCGCGTAGAAGGGCGCCTCGCCCACCGTCCGGTAGTCCTGGCCGTGGTCGCTTCCCGGCGGGATGGCGTAGCGGCCCTTCTCCTCGGGGACGGGGAGATGCGCGGTGACAACGATCAATTTCGCGCCGTGATCCGCCGCGATAGCGCCTGCGCGGTCCACCGCGCGCAGCGACGAGTCCGAGCCATCGGTGCCGACCACCACGGTCTGATAGGCGCTCATTTCCCGCCCAGTGTAAAGCCGACAACCGCACCTGAGAGGCAAAACCGAATTGTTCGCGGCCGTCGCATGAACCGAAACAGCCCGCGCCCGATCCGCCCGCCTTCCCAGATGCGCTATCTTCGCGCAGTGACCAGGCCTGCGCACATGGGCGCCCTCGCAGCAACGCTGGCGGTGACAGCGTGTTTGACCGCGCCCCACGGAACCGCCGACCCGACGCCTCAACAGTCGCCTTTCCCCACCGGAAAAGCCGGTACCACCATCCACGTCACGGAGTACAGCACCGCGACCGCCGACGTCACGCTCAACAACGCGACGTGGGTCTCGTCCGGCTGTTACGGCGGGGGTTGCAACGTCATCGAACTCACCATCGCCGGCAAGTCCGACACTCCGTTCCGCTACGCCCAGACCACCGTGACCGCTGCCTCCTCTCCGTGGCGGCAGGACCCGAACCGGGATACCGAGGGCGGCTCGTCCCTGATCGATTACCAGCAGATCAACAAGATGCCGCCGCTGCGCGCCGGCAGCGTCACCAACGGCCAAACCGCCCACGGGTTCATCGCCTACGCAGGCAGCATCAACCAGGGCGACGTTTACATCGAGTTCAACGATCCCGATGCACCGGCGGCACCCACCCCATTAGCGGGCTGGAAAGTCCACACCTGAGCGCAGCCACGATCGCGAGCGCGATTCCCTGACATCAGACACGTTGCGCTGCAAGGGAACACGTCGAGACTGGTTGCCAACCCCGTGGGCCGCGTTCCCGAAGGGGCCGACTCACACGCGCTCGGCCCTCATCTCCATGTCAATCGTCCCTTGGCACGCGCCGCTGAGGATGTCGGTGTGCATGATGCCGGCGAGCGACCCGTCGGGTTGGGGCGTGTAGCGCACCGCGGCCCGGGCGGGATTCCATTGGATCGTGGTATCGGGCATCATGCAGTCCCATTGAAAATCGTTGACCTGCGACCAAGACTTTCCGTCCCAGGTGAACTGAACGGGCTGCGGAACCGTCGGGTTGGTGGGCGGAGGGCCACTGACGATGGTGGCGACGCACTTCCCGTCGCTGCAGGTCGAGCGGAAACCGTAGGTCTCGGTGTGCTGGGTTTCCGGGTCGCCGACCGCCATGCTGGTCCCGGCCTTGGGGCCGACCATGAACGTGATTGCGTACTGCCCGTTCCAGGACGGATTGTCGGCGAAGGCAGCCGGGGGAGGCGACAGGGCAATCGCGAGCGCCGCGGCGGATGAACCTGCGAAGCCCTTCAGGCGGTGTGGGGTCATGATTCCTCCTCCGGGGCCGATCCGATTGTCGTATGCGGGACCGTCGCCGACAAGGTCTTTGCCGATTGCGGCCGAGAGATCGAAAGGCCGCCTTACCAGCCCCACTCGTCGTCTTCGAGGACATCCACGGTCAAAGCGTTGTCGGCGGGGCCCTTCGTCCCGTAGGTGAAGGTGAGCAGGGTGCGGTCGTCGTCAAGGGCTTCGGTCGCGATGACGGTAGCGTGCCCGACCTTCATGCGGATCCGGTCTCCCGGCTTCAACTCGTCAACACGTTTGAGGGCCACGCTCAATCCATCAGTGCGTTGCGGCGGCGCGGTCCCCCGCAAAAACGTTGGAGGGCAGTGCCTCTCACGGCGCCTTGCGCGGTGTCGTTGGTGGTTTTCGGCGGTTCGCCGAGCAAAGTCTGGGATCTCACGGTCGAGTAGTCAGCGGCATCGGGCTGAGGTGGCCGCCAGTGCCGGAATGATCGCAGATGACTCTCTTCAATCGCCAGGTCATTATCTTTCACCGCGACCCCCTCGGGGTAAAAACGCCGAGGCGCCGTCAGATGTGGCGCGCCCGGGGAAGGTTACCAATCGGCCCCGACGGGCGCGCTGGGCCGCCGCGCCCAGGCACGTGGACCGGCCGTGTCGCGTGGCGCGGCGGCCGGAGCAAGATGTGAGACGTGAGTTGGACGAGGTATACGGGCAGAGCGCTCGCCGATGACACCCTGGACGGCGACGCGCTGCATGCCGAGCTCGAAGACGGCATCCGCGTGGGCAATCCGCATCTGACGGATGTTCGGCTCGAGCGGGCCACCGCGACCGAAGCTTTCGACGCGCGCCGGCGCTGGTATGAAGTCACCTACCTGGCCGAAGACCCGGAAGGGTAGCCCGCAGGAGCAGCGGTGCGGTCAACCATTGGCGTTGTCGTCGGGCTGACCCCTCAGGCCGGCACTCAGCGTCCGACAAGAGGACAGGCGATTCGACTATTGTCGATTCACGTCGTCCTTGACCGAACGCCGATCGGCCGCGCAGAGAACGGAGGCCCCGAGTCCGATGAAGGTTGGTTCCGGGAAGTGGCCGACCGTCTGCGCGATCGTCCTGTCCACCGCCGCGCTGGCCTCTGCGGCGCCGGCGGCAGCGGATGATACCGACGACGCGTTCATCGCGGGCCTGTCGAGGGGCGGAATCACCATGCCCGACAACGATGATGCTATTGCGATAGCCCACACGGTGTGCACCAGCATCGCCAACAACCCGAACGCATCGGTGCCGGCGATTCAGCTGGCCAGGCAAACGGACCTTTCCGTCAAGCAGTCCGCCTACTTCGTCGGCCTGTCGATAGCGACCTATTGCCCGGAATACAAGGACGATATCGACCCCTCCGTGACCTGGCTGCTGCCGTTGCCGCCGCTCATGTGATCGAGGGCCGTTGCAGCACAATGGGTTTCGCGGTGCTCAGCGCTGCACCGCCCGTGCGGGACCGTCCTCATACGCGCTGGTCAACCAGAACACCGCGCGTTCGATACCCGGCACGATTTCGGTGACGTCGATCTCCCCCTGCGTGAATCGGGTAAGGAACCCGTAGACCACGCCGGTGAGGATGAGCTCGAGATCCTTGGCGAAGCCCGGCTCCGCTTGCGCCAGTACGGCTTTGACGACCGGAACGACCGCGTCGACGCCACGCTGAATGAGGCGCCTTCCGCCAGGGCCGGATCGTGCCTGGAAATAGGAGCGCAGCATCAACGGATGTTGCTCCCACGGCTCGAAGATGGTCCGCATCACGTGCATCAGGTCCACGTAGATCGACTCGCCGGGCAAATCGTCAATCAGCGCCGGCAGGCGCGCATAGCGTTTGGCATCCATCCACCCGTCCAGGGCGGCGACAATGAGCTCGTCACGAGTGGGGTATCGCTTGTAGATGGTCGCCAGGGAGACTCGGGCCCGTCGGGCAACCTCGCGCAGCTGCACCGCCTCATAGCCCTCGCTGTCGAGCATCTCGACCACGATCTCCAGGATCGGGTCGGCTCGCCGCCTGGAAGCGTCGCCCGGCGCAACCACGCGGGGCCCTTTTGCCGTCACGGTAACCATGTTACTGTGCGGTGGCGAGTAACGGCGTTACTCGGCGCGATCTGCGCGGACGAAACAAAGGAACGAGGACCGCTCCGTGGGTTCACTAGACGGCAAAGTCGCCTTCATCACCGGAGTGGCGCGCGGCCAGGGCCGCAGCCATGCGGTGCGACTCGCGCGGGAAGGCGCCAACATCATCGGCATCGACATCTGCGCGGACATCCCCGCCAACGGCTATCCGATGGCCTCGCATCAGGAGTTGGACGAGACCGTTGCGCTGGTCGAAGAGGCGGGCGGCAAGATGCTGGGCACGGTGGCCGACGTCCGCGACTTCGAGCAAGTCAAAGCCGCAGTGGATGCCGGCGTGGAGCACTTCGGGCGCCTCGACATCGTGCTGGCCAACGCGGGAATCGCACCGCTGGCGTTTCGGCAGTTGAGCATCGAGGAGGAACTCGCCCAGTGGCGGGCGGTCACCGGCGTCAATCTCGACGGGGCGTATCACACGGCGTGGGCGGCGGTCCCGCATCTGCTGTCCGGTAACCGCGGCGGGGTCATCATCTTCACCAGCTCGACCGCCGGCATCAAGGGCTTCGGAGGTCTGCAGGGCGGCGGCCTGGGCTACGCGGCATCGAAACACGGGATCGTCGGGTTGATGCGCACCCTGGCCAATGCCCTTGCACCGCTGAGCATTCGGGTGAATACGGTGCATCCGACCGCCGTCAACACGATGATGGCGACCAACGACGACATGACCGAATTCCTGGAACACAACCCCGGTGCGGGTCCCCACCTGCAAAACCCGATGCCCGTCGGCATGCTGGAACCCGAAGACGTCAGCGCCGCCATCGCCTACCTGGTCTCCGACGAGGCGAAGTACGTCACCGGCGTGACATTCCCCGTCGACGCCGGCTTCTGCAACAAGGTCTGACACACCGATGACGACCAACAACGCAGCGGGCCGCGTCGCGGGCAAGCGGGTCTTGATCACCGGGGCCGCACGCGGCATGGGACGTTCGCACGCGGTGCGCCTCGCCGAGGAAGGCGCCGACTGCGTCCTGATCGATATCTGCTCCACGCCAGAGGGTTTGGAGTATCCACTGGCCACCGAAGACGACCTGCACGAGACCGCGCAACTGGTCGAGAAACACGGCCGCCGCGCGATCACCCGCATCGTCGACGTGCGTGACGAGGCCGCCATGAAGGCGGCGGTCGACGCGGCCGCCGCCGAACTCGGCGGACTCGACGGAGCGGTCGCCAACGCCGGCGTGCTCACCGTCGGCACCTGGGACACCACCACCGCCGAGCAGTGGCGGCTGGTCCTCGACGTCAACCTCATCGGCGCCTGGAACACCTGCGCGGTCGCGCTGCCCCATCTGGTCGCGCAGGGCGGCGGGAGCCTGGTCAACATCAGCTCCTCGGCTGGCATCAAGGGCACCCCGCTGCATGTGCCCTATACGGCGTCCAAGCACGGTATCGTCGGGATGACGCTGGCCCTGGCCAATGAGCTTGCCGCGCAGAACATTCGCGTCAACACCGTGCACCCAACCGGGGTGGCCACCGGAATGGCTCCGCCGAACATGCACACGCTGATCGCCGAGCAGCGACCCGACCTGGTGCCCATCTTCCTCAACGCCCTGCCCGCACCGCTGATCGAAGCGTCCGACGTCAGCAACGCGGTGCTGTACCTGATTTCCGATGAATCTCGTTACGTCACAGGACTCGAACTGAAGGTCGACGCCGGTGTCACCATCAGATAAGGCTCCAACGCGCGACAGGGCGCGACGTGAACGCGGGCTGCGCACCTTCGCCGAGGTGATGACGATCGACCCGCCGGATGGCGACACTCCGTGCGCGGGCGGGCTGATCGATTTCGTCTTCGGCGAGGTGTGGCCGCGCCCGGGGCTCAGCCGCCGCGACCGACGGTTCGTGACCCTGGCCTGCGTCGCGGCCGCCGACGCGCAGGCGCCCCTCGAGCAGCACGTCTACGCCGCACTCAACAGCGGTGACCTCACCATCACCGAAATGCGGGAAACCGTCCTGCATTTCGCCGTCTACGCGGGCTGGCCGAAGGCGTCGCGGTTCAATATCGCGGTGGATCTGGAATGGGCCAAGATCGCCGAGGCGCGCGGCGCGCCGCCCCCTCCCCCGGAGCCGTTGCTACCGCTGCTCACCGCCAGCGATCCCGAGCAACGGCTCAAAGGCGGCGAGGAGTCATTCAAGGAGATCAACTGCCTACCGTTCGCGCCGACGCGCGACAACCCGTATTCGGGAGCGGGCATTTTGAACTTCGTCTTCGGCGAGATGTGGCTGCGACCCGGCTTGGGAATGAAGGAACGCCGTCTTATTACCGTCGCCTGCGTCGCCTTCCAGGATGCCGAAATCCCGATCGTGTCCCATGTTTACGCGGCACTCAAGAGTGGCGACGTCTCGTTCGAGGAGATGGACGAACTCGCCCTGCAGTTCGCCGCGTACTACGGCTGCGCCAAGGCCGACTACCTCAACCAAGTGATCGCCGAACAGAAACAACGGGTAACGGCCGAGCTGATCAAGGGCGCCTGAACCGCGAGTGCGGCATGCTGGCGGTATGCATGTCATCAATGGAGTCCGTGACCCGGCTGCAAGCTTTCCCCTGGACACCGCCGCCGACGACGCCGGCGAGCGCCGGCAGGCCAACCGCGCCGTCGCCGTCAGCGCCGTCGGGCTGGCGCTGACCGGACTGGTCGAGTTGGTCATCGCGCTGCTGTCCGGCTCGGTGGCGCTGCTGGGCGATGCGCTGCACAATCTGTCGGACGTCTCCACCAGCGCCCTGGTGTTCATCGGCTTCCGCGCCTCGCGCAAACTGCCCACCGAGCGGTACCCCTACGGCTACGAACGCGCCGAAGACCTCGCCGGAATCGGTGTGGCCCTGGTGATCTGGGGCAGCGCCGTCGTCGCCGGCTTCGAGAGCGTCACCAAGCTGCTTCGACACGGTGGCACCGGTTACGTGGGCTGGGGCATCGGCGCGGCGGTCGTGGGCGTGGTCGGCAACCAGCTGGTGGCCCGCTACAAACTGGTGGTGGGCAGGCGAATTCGCTCGGCGACCATGGTGGCCGACGCCAAGCATTCCTGGCTGGACGCGTTGTCGTCGGCAGGCGCGGTGCTCGGACTGGTGGGCGTGGCGCTGGGCTGGGGCTGGGCCGACGCGGTCGCCGGGATCGTCGTCACCGGGTTCATCTGCCATGTCGGCTGGGAGGTGACCGCCGATATCGCGCATCGCCTGCTCGACTGCGTGGACCCCGACGTCATCACCACCGCCGAGGCCGTCGCCGCCTCAGTCCCCGGCGTCACGCACGCGCACGCGCGGGCCAGGTGGACCGGGCGGACCCTGCGCGTCGAGGTGGAAGGCTTTTTGAACGCCGACACTCCGCTGGCGGCCGCCGACCAGATCGGCCGCAGCGTCGCCGCGGCGCTGGCGCCTCGGATTCCGGAGATGCAGAGCTTCACCTGGACGGCGCGGGCCGCCTAGGTGGCCGGACGTCAGCCGCGACGGAACCGCTCCCGCAGCTGCGGGTCGTTCTCCCACCAGAGCGCCGAGGGCGCAGCGCCTTCAGTCTCGGCGTCCTCGGCGCTGTGCGCCTTCGCCTCGGCCTCGTCCAACTCGGCGTCGACGGCGACCGCGTGTGCCCTCTCGTCGCGGGACATCGCGCGCATCAGCAGCAGCACAAACGGCCACCCCACCAGATCCCCGAGGATCCACAGGACGCCGGCGCCGATCGTCTGGTCGAGACGCGGGTCGGGACCCCAAGACCGTTGTAGCCCTGCATAATACGCCGCACCGATCAACGAGCCCTGCCAGACGACCAGTCCCAGAACGCCGTCACCGAGCGCCTCGGCGACGGTGATCAACAGCGAGATCGACTGCGGATACCTGCGCGGCACGGGGTCTTCCTGCAGCCGGGCATAGAAGTAGCCAAAGCCTGTAGCCACCAACAAGATTCGCGTGGGCGCACCGACCCACTCGTCCCGCAGGGCCGCGGTGTACCACGGCGTCAAGTACAGCAACCAGGGCGTGGCGAGCATCGCCATCGACGTGGTGGCCGGATGCGCGAGCGCGCGCGCGAACCGGGTGGCCAACAGCCGATCGATGCGGTCGCGGCCCGCCGGCCCAAGGGCGTCGCGAAAAACGGTGACCGGCTTGGCCTGTGCGATGAAGAACGGCACGACGTAGAGCAGTAACAACACCTGCAGCGCGCGCACCCAGAACAGGACGTAGGCATAGGCACCGAGGGCGCTGATCGTGGCCAGCAGCCACACCAGCATGCCGACACCGAAGCACGCGGCGTTCGCGGCACGCACCGCACTTTCGGTGTCGCGACCGCGCCGGTAGCACCAGGCGTATCCCGCGGTGAGCACCGCGACAAAAGCCGCGGGGACGAGGTCGAAATGCCAGGTCTGAACGGCCGCGTCCCATGTCAGCGGTCCGGGATCGACGCGCACGGCCACCAGCCTATTGCGGCCCGGATTGATTCAGTTGCCTGCGGCGCCGTCCGGCTTCGGACCGCGGTCCTCGCCGGTGATGTACTTCGGGCAGTAATGGGCGGCCGAGAGGTAGGTGAACTTGGCCGCGGCGGCGCCCTGGAAGGCCGGATTCTGGTTGCGCAGGTCCGTCACGATCTTCGCGTCGGACTGGCCGTCGTCGAGCAGTTCGCACACCGACTTGCCGATGGTGATCGCGTTGCCGCCGTCCTGATACGTGATACCGGCGTCGCGGAGGTCTTTGAGGAAGTCCTGATCGTTGTCGACGTCCGCGTGCGCGGGCACAGCCAGGACGATCGTGGTTGCGAGGCCGGTCAGCCCAAGGAGAAATCGCATAACGCAGTGATTGTCGCAAAGCCGCCCGTAATCGGCATCTCGGGCGCTACGAGCCGTTCGGCGCGCTCGGCGTGATGACGCTCGGGCAGTACGTGGTGGCGGCGATCGCCGCGAACTGGTTGGCCTTGTCCTGGCTCAGTGCGGTGTTCTTGGACAACAGCGTCTTGACCACGTCGGGCATCGGCGTGCCCTGACCGACGGTGTCGCACACCCATCTGCCCGCACCCACGGCCTTGCCCGGGTCGGCGAACGTGATGCCTGCCGCCTTCAGCGAAGCGATGAACGAGTCGTCGGTGCTGTCGGCATGCGCCGGTGCGGCCATGCCTATCGCGACGGCCAGACCACACAGCGTGAGCAGTGGCTTCATGACTGACGAATTCTCCCAGAGCGGTCCACTTGCCCGCACCGTTTTGAGCGGCGGATATGGGCAACGACGTCAACCCATGGTTGACTCCAACGGGTGCGTCAACTTAGGGTTGACGATATGTCCGAGCCTGTCCGCATCGCCTATCCGATCCGCCTCGACGAGTTGATCAACGCCATCAAGGCGACCCGCCCGGATGTACTGGATCAACTCGCCGACGCCGTCTTGGCCGCCGAGCATCTCGGCGAGATCGCCGACCATTTGATCGGCCACTTCGTCGACCAGGCCCGCCGCTCCGGAGCGTCCTGGACCGACATCGGCAAGAGCATGGGCGTCACCAAGCAGGCCGCCCAGAAGCGATTCGTGCCCCGCGCCGAGCCCGCCGCCCTTGATCTCGAACAGGGCTTCGCGCGCTTCACCCCGCGGGCTCGCGGCGCGGTCGTGGCCGCCCAGAACGCCGCGCACGAAGCGGGCAACAGCGAGATCACCCCCGACCATCTGCTGCTCGGCGTGCTCAGCGACGCGGCCGCCCTTGCGACGGTGCTACTGCGTCTGCAGAACGTCGACACCGAGGCGCTGCGCGCCGCCGCGACCGAGTCGATCGCCGCGCTACGCGTGAATGCCGAACCGCCACAGCTCATTCCATTCAGCGGGCCGGCGCGCAAGGCGCTAGAGCTGGCCGTGCGCGAGGCACTTCGGCTGGGCCACAACTACGTCGGCACCGAGCACCAACTGCTGGCGCTGCTGGAGCTCGAGGGCGGGGACGGCCCGCTGCACCTTGGCGGAGTCGACAAAGACCGGGTCGAGGCGGATCTGCTCACGGCGCTGCAATCCCTCGCCGGCGGCGAAAGCGCCGCCCGCGAGGGCTGATCAGTGCGGCCGACCGCTCCCTTCCGCATCAGCGCGTGTGCGATCATGCGAAGGTCCCCCACAACGGCGTCAAGGAGGCACGACATGGCGAAGATGCACCGCTGGCTGCTGGTGGTGTGCGCCTTTCTAGTTGCCGTCGCCGGCGTCACCGCTGCCGGCATCGCCGCGATTCCGATGCCGCGCGCATGGGCCGGTGACGCGCCGATCGGCCACATCGGTGACACGCTTCGGGTGGACAACGGCACGTTCATCGCCGACGTCACCGTGAGTGGTGTGGCGCCCTGCGACCCGCCGCCGGGATTCGGCTACACCCGCGAAGGCACCTTCAGAGGCTTCCCGGGGAGCACCGTCGACCGCGCGGACGTGACGGTCCGTGCGATCCGCGTGCCCAATCCGTACATCATGGCGACCGTCCTGAGTTTCAACGGAGTGACCCCGACCGCCGACGCCTATAAGCCGCGAGCCTCCGACGCACCCGACGCGCTGGACAACGTGCTCGTCAACGCCCCGAACGGGGCGATCGTGCGCGGCGGCGTGTACTGGGACGCCTACCGCGATCCCGTCTCCGCCGTCGTCCTGCTGGACAAGAAGACGGGTTACCACCTCGCGCAGTGGAACCTCTGACAGGAGCGTTTGAGGTTGCGTCGGCCGATTCCGGTGACGCCGTAGAGCTGGCCGCCGTTGCGGCACAGACCTTTCCGCTGGCATGTCCGCCCGCCGCGAGCCCGGACAACATCACGTCGTTCATCGAGGCCAACCTGTCGGCCGACCGATTCGACGAGTATCTCAAGGATCCGGATCGCGCCCTGCTCACCGCCCGCCACGACGGCCGAATCATCGGTTACGCCATGCTGGTTCGTGGCGCGGGCGCCGATGCCGCCGAGCTGTCCAAGATCTACGTGCTGCCCGAGTACCACGGCGTCGGGGCGTCGACCGCGCTGATGGGCCTCGCGCTGGCCACCGCCGGCGACTGGGGCGCGCGGCGCGTGTGGTTGGGCGTCAACCAGGAAAACCAACGCGCACAACGATTTTACCTCAAGAGCGGGTTCACCATCGCGGGCAACAGGACGTTTCAGCTGGGCACCGACGTCGAGAGCGACTACGTCATGATCCGCGAACTGGGTCCGCCGCGGCGGTGAGCGCCAGGAGCCGAGAAGTGGCCCGCAGATACTTCTTTCGGTATCCCCCGGCCAGCATCTCCTCGCTGAAGATGGTGTCCAGCTTGGCGCCCGAGGCCACCACCGGAATCCCCGCGTCATAAAGCCGATCGGTCAGCGACACCAGCCGCAGGGCGACGTTCTGATCGTCGATGCCGTGCACTCCGGTCAAAAACACCGCGCTGACCCCCTCGATCAGCGTCAGATACCGCGACGGGTGCATCGTGGCCAGGTGCGCACACAGTGCGTCGAAATCGTCGAGCGTCGCGCCGTCGACACGCGCGGCGCGCGCAACCACCTCGTCGTCGGACAGCGGCCGCGGCGCCGGTGGCAGGCCGCGGTGCCGATAGTCGGGCCCCTCGATCCGCACCGTCGTGAAAATGCTTGCCAGCGTGCTGATTTCGCGCAGAAAATCCTGCGCGGCGAAGCGTCCCTCGCCGAGCTGCTCGGGCAGCGTGTTGGAAGTGGCGGCCACCGACACGCCGCGCTCGACCAGCGACGAGAGCAGCCGCGAGATCAGCGTCGTGTTGCCCGGGTCGTCGAGTTCGAATTCGTCGATGCAGACCGCCGTGTAGTTGGCCAGCAGGTCGACGCACTCGACGAAGCCGAACACGCCGGCCAGCTGAGTCAGCTCGCCGAAGGTCGCAAACGCCTTGGGAGCCGGGCCATCCGGTGGCCCACCCGGCCCCTGGCCCGGCAGCTGGTAGTAGGCCGACGCCAGCAGGTGCGTCTTGCCCACGCCGAACCCTCCGTCGAGGTACAACCCGACCCCGGGCAGAATCTCCCGCCGGCCCAACAGCTTTCGCCGTCCGGCGCGCCGCTCGACGGCTTGCCGGCAGAAGTCCTCACACGCCAGCACCGCGGCGGCCTGCGTCGGCTCCGCCGGATCGGGCCGATAGGTCGCGAAGCTCACTTCGGCGAAGGTCGGCGGCGGCCGCAATTGGGCGATCAGCCGTTCCGGCGACACCGTCGGATGCCGATCCACCAGGTGAGCAGGCGTGGCCGAAGCGCCCGCAGAGGTGGACCCGTGCATGCAGGAACTGTAACGGCGTGCTGCAATCAGACCCATGCCCGACTCCGGCGCCGCACTGTCGCTGCTCGCTTCGGTACGCGGACTCGGCGACGACGACCTCGCCGCGCTCTACGGCTACCCCGAGCACGACGGGACGTGGGTGCGGGCGAACTTCATCACCAGCGTCGACGGTGGGGCCACCTCGGGCGGCAGCAGCGGCGCGATGGGCGGCGCGGGCGACCGGTTCGTCTTCAACCTCCTGCGTGAGCTTGCCGACGTCATCGTGGTGGGGGCGGGCACCGTGCGGATCGAGGGTTACTCCGGCGCGCAGGTCGGCGTCGCCCGGCGCCAGCGGCGGCAGGCCCGCGGTCAAAGCGAGGTCCCGCAGCTGGCGATCGTGACCGGATCGGGCCACCTCAACCGCGACATGGCGGTGTTCACCCGCACCGAGGTGCAGCCGCTGGTGCTCACCTGCGCGGCCGCCGCGGAGCAGACGCGCCGCGCGCTCAGCGGCCTGTGCGAGGTGCTCGACTGCTCCGGCCGCGATCCCGAGAAAATCGACCAGGCCGCCCTGCTGGCGGCCCTCCGCGCGCGGGGCATGCGGCGCATCCTCACCGAGGGCGGACCGACGCTGCTGGACTCGCTGATGCAGCGCGACATGCTCGACGAGCTGTGCCTGACGATCGCGCCCTGCCTGGTCGGCGGCCAGGCGCCGCGCATCGCGACCGGCCCGGGCCAGCTGCTCACCCGGATGCGGTGCGCCCACGTCCTGACCGACGACGCCGGCTACCTTTACACCCGCTACGTCAGGGCCTAGCTACTGTGGTCGGCATGAGTCGGCCGTCCACGTGCGCCACGATCCTGGTTGCGCTGACCGCGTTGCTGGCAGGCTGCGTCCCGGGCCTGGCCGCCGATCCGCGGTTCGCCACCAATTCCGGTGCGCGGCCGCAGGGGGCGGCGACCTCGAAGCCGGCGCCCAGCGGCCCGCCCGCGATCGCCGCACCAAAGAACGACCTGGCGTGGCACGACTGCACCTCACGGGTGTTCGCCGACGCGGCGGTCCCCGCCGCCGCGGGCGTCCAGCTGGATTGCGCGACCTACGACGCCGACCTGGATCCGGTCAACGGAGGGGGCGGCAGCCTCAGCATCGGCGTTGTGCGCGCCCGCTCCAACCAGACACCCCAGGACGCCGGGCCGCTGGTGTTCACCACCGGCTCCGATCTGCCGTCCTCGACGCAATTGCCGGTCTGGCTGTCACGGGCGGGCGGCGGCGTGCTCGCCACCCACCCCATCGTGTCCGTCGACCGCCGGGGCATCGGGATGTCGAGCCCCATCGACTGCCGCGACAAATTCGACCGGCAGCAGATGCGCGACCAGTCGCAGTTCCAGAGCGGCGACGACCCGGTGGCCAACCTGTCCGAGGTCTCCAACACCGCCACCACCAACTGTGGCGACGCCGTCGGGATCGGGCCGAACGCGTCCTCCTACGACGACGCGCACGCCGCGTCCGACATCGAGCGGTTGCGCACCGTGTGGGACGTGCCGGCCCTTGCGCTGATCGGCATCGGCAACGGCGCGCAGGTGGCGCTGGCCTACGCGGGCTCGCGGCCGGACAAGGTGGCCCGCTTGATCCTCGACTCGCCGGTTGCGTTGGGCACCAACGCCGAGGCCGCCGCCGAGCAACGCGTCAAGGGCCAGCAGGCCGCCCTCGACGCCTTCGCCGCGCAGTGCATCGCGGTGAACTGCGCGCTCGGTGCGGACCCGAAGGGCGCCGTCAGCGCACTGCTGGCCGACGCCCGCGCGGGCAAGGGGCCCGGTGGCGCGTCGGTTGCCCAGGTGGCCAACGCCATCACCGTCGCGCTCGGCTATCCCGCCGGCGGCCGCGTCAACGCCACCACCAACCTGGCCAACGCGCTCGCGGCCGCCCGCTCCGGCGACGCCAACGCGCTGAACAATTTGATAAACCACGCCAACGCCATCCAGGACTCCGACGGCCAGTTCGTCAACGTGTGCAGCGACGCGGTCAATCGCCCGACGCCGGACCGGGTGCGCGAACTCGTCGTCGCCTGGGGCAAGCTCTACCCCGACTTCGGCACCGTCGCCGCGCTCAGCATGGTCAAGTGCGTGCACTGGCCCACCGGCTCGCCGCCGCCCACACCGAAGACACTCAAGGTCGACGTGCTGCTGCTCGGTGTGCAGAGCGATCCGATCGTCGGGACCGACGGCGTCGCGGCGACCGCGGCCAGCATCATCAACGCCAGCGCCGCCAGCAAGCGGGTCATGTGGCAGGGCATCGGCCACGGCGCCAGCATCTTCTCCGGCTGCGCCGTTCCGCCGCTGATCGGCTACCTCAACAGCGGCAAATTGCCCAACACCGACACGTACTGCCCGGCCTGACGCTGCTTTCCGGCGTCCGTGGGCGCCGGTGTACGGTGCGCTGGTGACGGCAGCTGAATCGACCCGAACGGGCTTGCGTGAGCGGACCCTGGCCGCCTTTGGTCCCCGCACCGGCCCGCTGAGCACACCGACCGTCCTGCGGATGGCGCTGTGGCCGGTGGCCATCATGTCGGTGTTGCACCGCAGCATCATCCTCACCCTCAACGGCAATATCACCGACGACTTCAAACCGGTGTACCGCGCGGTCCTCAACTTCCGGCACGGCTGGGACATCTACAACGAGCACTTCGACTACGTCGACCCGCACTACCTGTATCCACCCGGCGGCACGCTGTTGATGGCGCCATTCGGATACCTGCCCTTCACTCAGTCGCGCTACCTGTTCATCCTGATCAACACCGTGGCCATCTTGATCGCCTGGTACCTGCTGCTGCGGATGTTCAAATTCACGCTGGCTTCGGTGGCCGCGCCCGCCCTGCTGCTGGCCATGTTCTGCACCGAAAGCGTGACCAGCACCCTGGTGTTCACGAACATCAACGGCTGTGTGCTCCTGGCGGAGGTCCTGTTCTTTCGCTGGCTGCTGGACGGGAGGGTCGGGCGCCAGTGGTGGGCCGGCTTGGTGATCGGGCTGACGCTCACGCTCAAACCCGTGCTGGGCCCGCTGCTGTTGCTGCCGCTGCTGAATCGGCAGTGGCGGACGCTGGTGCCGGCCATCGCGGTCCCCGTCGTCGTCAATGTGGCCGCATGGCCGTTGGTGAGCGATCCCATGGACTTCGTCACGAAAACGGTGCCCTACTTCCTGGGCACCCGGGACTATTTCAACAGCTCCGTCGAAGGCAACGGCGTGTACTTCGGCCTGCCCACCTGGCTGATCGTGTTCATGCGAATCCTGTTCACGCTGCTGATGATCGGTGCGATGTGGCTGTTGTACCGCTACTACCGCACCCGAGACCCGTTGTTCTGGTTCACCAGCTCCTCGGGTGTGTTGCTGCTGTGGTCGTTCCTGGTGTCGTCGCTGGCCCAGGGCTACTACTCGATGATGCTGTTCCCGTTCTTGATGACGGTGGTGCTGCGGAATTCGCTGATCCGCAACTGGCCGGCGTGGCTAGGGATCTATGGCTTCATGGCGCTGGACGACTGGCTGATCTACAAGTACATGAGATACGGCCGCGCCTTGCATTACCTGAAGATCACCTACGGCTGGTCGCTGCTGCTGATCGTCGCGTTCACCGTGCTGCTCTTCCGCTACCTGGACGCCAAGGTCGAGAACCGGCTGGACGACGGCCTCGATCCCGCGTGGCTGACGCCCGAGCGCGAGCGAGCTAGCGTGGAGGCATGACCTCTCCCGACGTGTCGCAGCCCAAGGTGCAACTGAGCGACGCCGAGTGGCGCAAGAAGCTCAGCCCCGAAGAATTTCACGTGCTGCGCCGAGCCGGCACCGAGCGGCCCTTCGTCGGTGAATACACCGACACCAAAACCGAAGGCGTGTACCAGTGCCGGGCCTGCGGCGCCGAATTGTTCCGCAGCACCGAGAAATTCGAATCGCATTGCGGTTGGCCGTCGTTCTTCGACCCGGCCAGATCCGACGCCGTGATTCTGCGGCCCGACCATTCAATGGGCACGACGCGCACCGAGGTGCTGTGCGCCAACTGCCACAGCCACCTGGGGCACGTATTCGCCGGTGAGGGCTATCCGACGCCGACGGATCAGCGTTACTGCATCAACTCGGTGTCGCTGCGGCTGGTGCCGGCGGGCGGCTGAGGGCGGCTGGTTTTTCGTCGCGGCGGCGATTCCCCCGCCCGCGACACTTAACCAGTTGCGACGACACGCCGCAGTCGATCGCAACGCTTTACATCTCGCGGCAACCTCGACGGATGAGTGCGTCGCGCACGCGCCGCACGACGTCTTCGGGTTTGTCCTCGGCGATCACCCGGACGACGATCCAGCCGAGCTCTTCAAGCTTGCGGACCCGCCACTGGTCTCGGGCGTACTGGCGACGGTCGGCGCGGTGATGGTCACCGTCATACTCGGCGGCCACTTTGTATCTCTCCCAAGCCATATCGAGCACACCAACCGTTCGCCAGTTCTCGTTCACGGGTATCTGCGTCTTGGGTGCGGGCAGCCCGGCATCGACCAGCAGCAGGCGCAGCCAGGTCTCCTTCGGTGACGCGGCGCCGGGATCGATGAGCGGGAGCGCCGCGCGTAGGCGTCGCAGGCCCCGCGCGCGCGGGTGCCGGTTGGCCAGCAGCGACACCTGCTCGACGTCAAACGGCGTCGCGCGCATCAGCGCGTCGAGTCGCGCCACCGCCTCGCCCCTGGGCAGCCGCCTGGCCAGGTCGTAGGCCGTTCTCGCCAAAGTGGTCACCGGCAATCCCGCGATGCGGGTGATCTCGTCCGGCTCAACTCGCTGATTGCGGGTGATCACGCCGGCCGGAGCATGCGGGTTACGCCAGATCAACTCGATCGGTTCGTCGTCGTCGATCCAATTCGAGCCGTGCAACTTCGCCGCGGCCAGTCCGGCGATCACGGCGCGCCGGCCCGACCACAGCCATGCCGCAACACATCGCGTTCGCAATGGCGGTGCGGCGTCGCCTGACAGATAGACGTCGGGATAGATCGCACGGTGCTGGGTTCGCAGCTGATATGGGCTCAGGCTTCCGCGGCGCACAGCCTCGCTGCCTCTGAACACGTCTTCCACGCAATGAAGACGCGCTTGCCCGCTGCGGGGATCCACCAGACTTAAGCCAGCGCGACACCCGTCGGCGTGTCGTCGCAGCGGTGTAAGTGTCGTGACAAGCAGTGGGGCGCCGGGCGCCCGTCAGTCCACCCGGGTGGCGTGCACTTCCCAGAACGGGGCGTGCGCCCGGCCGCCCTCGAGCCACGGCTCGATCACGCGGAAGCGCTCCAGCAATTTCTCCGCCTGATCGGCCATGTCCGGGTTGCGCTGGGCCATCGCCTCGATGGACTCGACGCTGACGTTGACCCGGTAGGTGGTCGTGCCCAGATAGGTGATCTCCCAGCCGCCGTCCGGAAGCACGTCGCGAAAGTCGTTCTCCGACAACGACCTCAGCATCTTGAAGCCGTTGACGTTGTGTTCACCGAACTCGAACATGTACAGCCGGGCGCCCGGCTTGGTGGCGCGGTGCAGTGCCTGCACATAGGACCTGCGCAGTTCGGCCTCGGTGCTGAAGGTGTGATAAAACGCACAATCGACCACCGTATCGAACCGGCCGTCGAAACCGTCCAGCTTCGTCGCGTCGGCCAGCTCGAAATTGACCGACACCCCGGCCTTTTCGGCGTTCTGCCGGGCCCGCTCGATGGCTCCCGCCGAGCCGTCGATGCCGGTCGCCGAATATCCCTTGGACGCGTAGTAGATCGCGTGGTGGCCCGGACCGGTGCCCGGGTCGAGCACCTCGCCCTTGATCGCGCCCAGCGCGACGAGCTGCTGGACCACCGGCTGCGGGCCGCCGATGTCCCACGGTGTGGCGGCCGGCAGGCCGTGCCGCGTCCGCTGATCGCGGTACATCTCCTCGAAGCGGGTGGGATCGGTCGGATCGAAAGGCGTTGTCATGGCAGGGCGTTCACCAGCTGCTCGACCGCAACCCGGGGGCCGGTGAAGAACGGCGTCTCCTCGCGGGTGTGCCGGCGGGCGTCGGTGGCACGCAGTTCGCGCATCAGGTCGACGATGCGGTGCAGTTCGGGAGCCTCGAAGGCCAGCAGCCATTCGTAGTCGCCGAGCGCGAACGCCGGGACAGTGTTGGCGCGGACGTCCTTGTACTCACGCGCGGCCATGCCGTGTTCGGCGAGCATGCGGCGGCGTTCCTCGTCGGGCAGCAGATACCACTCGTAGGACCGCACAAAGGGATACACGCAGATGTAGGCGCCGGGTTCCTCGCCGGCCAGGAACGCCGGGATGTGGCTCTTGTTGAACTCGGCCGGCCGATGCAACGCCACGCTGCTCCACACCGGCGAACTAACCCGCCCCAGCGCGGTGGTGCGCCGGAAATCGGCGTAGGTGGCCTGCAGCGCCTCGACGCGTTCGGCGTGGGTCCAGATCATGAAGTCGGCGTCGGCGCGCAGGCCCGCGACGTCGTAGAGGCCGCGCACCACGACGCCGCGCTCCTCCTGCTGCTTGAAGAACGTCGACGCCTCATCGATGACGTCGTCGCGCTGGTCACCGAGCTCACCCGGCTCAACGGAGAACACCGAGAACATCAGGTAGCGGATCGTGGAGTTGAGCGAGTCGTAGTCGAGCTTGGCCATGGAACCTATCGTGCCACCTGCGCGTCCAAGTCTCCGATGGCCCTGATCACACGATCGACCGCTCGCCCGGCCGCGCCGACGCAGGCCGGGACGCCGATGCCGTCGAGGTAACTGCCGGCCACCTCGAGCGTCGGCGGCAGGCCGGCGCGCACCTCGGCGACCAGGTCGCCGTGGCCGGGCCCATATTGCGGCATCGCGTCGATCCAGCGCTGGATGCGGACGTCGACGGGGTCGATGGTCAGCCCGAACACCGTGGTCAGGTCGCCCAATGCCCACGTCAGCAGCTCGTCGTCGGACGTGTCGGCCGCTACGCGGTCGCCGAACCGGCCGAACGACAGCCGCAGCAGCTGCGCATCGCCTCGGACGCCCCACTTGCGCGACGACAGCGTGATGGCCTTGGCCCGCAACCGCTCACCGGTGGCCACCAGCACGCCCGAACACTCCGGGAACGCGGTATCGCCCGGCACGGCCAGCGCCATCACCACCGACGAGGCGCTGGTGATGCGCCTGGCCGCGGCGGCGCTGCGCGGGGCGATCCCGGCCAGCAGGCGGGCACACTCCCCCGCCGGCGCGGCCAGGATCACCGCATCGGCGGCCCAGCGAGCGCCGGTGTCGTCGACCACCGACCAGCCGGCGCCGGCGCGCTCGAGCCGCGACACCGCGGCACGCACCCAGCGCGGCCGAGCGCGCGCGGCCAGCTCGTCGATCAGCAGCCGGTAGCCGCCCTCCAGCGACCCGAACACGGGCGCGCCGGAGGCCGGCGGCAGCGCCTGCCGGACGGCGTCGGTCAGGCTGGTGGCGCCGCGGTCCAGTGCGGCCGCCACCGTCGGGGCGGCCGCACGCAGGCCGATGGTGGCCGCCGAGCCCGCATACACCCCGCTCAGCAGGGGATCCACCGAACGGGACACCACCTGGTCGCCGAATCGCTCACCCACCAGGTCGGCGACCGCGGGGTCGCTGCCCGGTTCCCACACCATCGGACGGGCGGGTTCGGCCTCGATGCGGGCCACCGTGGCCGCGTCGACCAGTCCCGCCACCGACGCCGCCGACGACGGGATCCCGACCACGGTGCCCGCCGGCAGCGGGCGCAACCCTTGCCCGCTGTAGACCAGCGGGCGCGCGCCGGTCGAAACCCGCTGGCGCTCGGACAGATTCAGCTCGGCCAGCAGGGCCGGCAGCTCGGGGCGACGCAGCACAAAAGCCTCGGCGCCCAGATCCATCGGCACCCCGCCGACCAGCTCGGTGCGCAGGACCCCGCCGAGCCTGTCTCCCGGATCGACCAGCGTGATCGTCGCGCCGTCGCCGGCGGCCATGCGGAGCCGATAGGCCGCTGTCAGGCCCGAAACTCCGCCCCCCACAACACAATACGAGAGGGGACTCATAGGGAGTGGACCAGCGACACCAGATCGGTCAGCACGCCGGGATCCGTTTCGGGCAACACGCCGTGGCCGAGGTTGAAAACATGACCGGCAGCTCCCGCGTCGATCGCGCGGCGGCCGTCGTCCACGACGGCGCGTGCGGCACGTTCCACCACCGGCCAGCCCGCCAACACCACCACCGGATCGAGGTTGCCCTGCAACGCCGTACCAGGTTGCACGCGGGCGGCCGCGTCGGCCAGCGACGTTCGCCAATCCACGCCCACCACGTTCGCACCGACCGACGACATGGCGCCCAGCAGTTCGGCGGTGCCGACCCCGAAGTGGGTCATCGGCACGCCGTAGTCGGCGAGCGCGGCGAAAACCCGGGCGCTGTGCGGCTGAACGTAGGTGCGGTAATTCGCCAGGGACAGCGCCCCGGCCCACGAGTCGAAGACCTGGATGGCGTCCACCCCGGCCTCCAGCTGCACTCGCAGGAAGCCCACGGTGATGGCGGTCAGCTTCTCCATCAGCGCATGCCAGGTGTCGGGCTCGGAAAGCATCATCGCCTTGGTGCGTGCGTGGTGGCGACTGGGGCCGCCCTCGATCAGATAGGACGCCAAGGTGAACGGCGCACCCGCGAAGCCGATCAGCGGCACGTCGCCAAGCGCGGACACCAGCAGCGACACCGCGTCGGAAATCGGCTGAACACGTTGCCGCTCAAGGGGTTTGATTGCAGTCACGGCGGCGGCGGTGCGCACCGGCGACTCGATGACCGGCCCGACCCCGGCGACGATGTCCAGGTCGATGCCCGCACCGAGCAGCGGCACCACGATGTCGGAGAACAAGATCGCCGCATCGACGTCGTGGCGGCGCACCGGCTGCAGGGTGATCTCGCAGACCAACTCGGCGTCGAAGCAGGCCGACAGCATGTCGGTCTGGGCCCGCAGCGCCCGGTATTCGGGCAGCGAACGGCCGGCCTGGCGCATGAACCACACCGGCACCCGGTTGGGTTTGCGGCCGGTCACGGCCGCGAGATACGGCGACTCGGGAAGGTCGCGGCGAGTACTCATCAGCCTCAATGCTGCCATGGCCGAAGGACACCGGACGCCGCTGCGTACTATCAACGACCGCAACCGTTTGAACGTCAGGAGCATCGGATGCCAGTGAGTCAGCCCCCAGCGAGTTACGCCGAGTTCCCCAGCCTGCGCTGCGAGCTCGGCGAGAACGGCGTGCTGACGCTGGTTCTCGACTCCCCAGGGCTGAATTCGGTGGGGCCGCAGATGCACCGCGACCTCGCCGACATCTGGCCGGTGATCGACCGCGATCCCGCCGTGCGCGCCGTCCTGGTGCGCGGTGAAGGCAAGGCCTTCTCCTCCGGCGGCAGTTTCGACCTGATCGACGAGACCATCAACGACTACGAGGGCCGGCTCCGCATCATGCGCGAAGCCCGCGACCTGGTGCACAACCTGATCAACTGCGACACCCCCGTCGTGTCGGCGATCCGCGGACCGGCGGTGGGCGCGGGTCTGGTGGTGGCCCTGCTCGCCGACATCTCGGTGGCGGGCCGGACCGCGAAGCTGATCGACGGGCACACCAAGCTCGGCGTGGCGGCCGGCGACCACGCGGCGATCTGCTGGCCGCTGCTGGTCGGCATGGCCAAGGCCAAGTACTACCTGCTGACCTGCGAGACGCTGCTGGGCGAGGAAGCCGAGCGGATCGGGCTGGTGTCGGTCTGCGTCGACGATGACGACGTGCTGACCACCGCCACCCGCATCGCCGAAAACCTGGCGCAGGGCGCGCAGAACGCGATCCGGTGGACCAAGCGCAGCCTCAACCACTGGTACCGCATGATGGGCCCCACCTTCGAGACCTCGGTGGGCCTGGAATTCCTCAGTTTCAGCGGTCCGGACGTGCAGGAAGGCCTGGCCGCCCACCGCGAGAAACGCCAGGCGCGTTTCACCCGCTGACCGCGCCTGAGCTGCACATATAGCTTTGGTGGAGACCTGGTAACGGCTTGGTCGCGGCGGGTTTGAAACCCGGCGCGCCTGTCGCGGCGTGTCGGCCAGTAGGTCTACCGTCGATCCCTGTGACCCGTGCCGTGACGACGCAGAACGGTCGGGATGAACAGGAGCGGCGCCAAGTGACCTCATCCGAACCGGCCCCATTCCGCGAAGCGGTAGCGGCGATGAACGCCGTGGTCGTGCGGCCGGAGATCGAGTTGGGTCCCATCCGGCCGCCGCAACGCTTGGCGCCCCACAGCTACGCCCTGGGCGCCGAGGTCAAACATCCCGATCGCGACATCATTCCGGAGCGGTCCGACGGCGATGCCTTCGGACGGCTGATCCTGCTGTACGACCCCGAAGGGGCCGATGCGTGGGACGGCACCATTCGCATGGTCGCCTACATCCAGGCCGACCTTGACCCCAGTGAGGCGGTCGACCCGCTGCTGCCCGAAGTAGCGTGGAGCTGGCTAGTCGAGGCACTGGAGTCACGCATGGAACAAGTCGTCGCCCTGGGCGGCACCGTCACCGCCACCACATCGGTGCGCTACGGAGACATCTCCGGGCCGCCGCGCGCCCACCAGCTCGAGCTGCGCGCGTCCTGGACCGCGACGTCGCCCGCGGTCGGAGGGCATGTCGAGGCGTTCTGCGAGGTATTGGAACACGCGGCGGGCCTGCCACCCGCGGGAGTCACCGACCTGAGCTCGCGGTCACGCGCCTAGCATGGCCGAACCGTCGGCCGACGGGCCGGGCAGCAGCGCGCCCGGCGACGTGGGCGCCGACCCCGCCCCGCTGCCACATCCGGCCGAAGGCGTCCCGCCCGTCTCGGTGAGCGTCCGCGAGATCGAGGCCGCCGCGCAGCGACTGGATCGCGGGCACGGCCCCTTCGCGGTGGACGCCGAGCGGGCCTCGGGCTTTCGCTACTCCAACCGCGCCTACCTGATCCAGATCCGGCGGGCCGGTTCCGGAACGGTGCTGATCGATCCGGTGAGCCACGGCGCCGACCCACTGCAGGCCTTGCGGCCGGTGGCCGAGGTGCTGGGCACCGACGAGTGGATCCTGCACTCCGCCGATCAGGACCTGCCGTGTCTGGCGGAGGTGGGCATGCGGCCGCCGGCGCTGTACGACACCGAACTGGCCGGCCGGCTGGCCGGGTTCGAACGGGTGAACCTGGCGACCATGGTCGAGCGGCTGCTGGGCGTCGGGCTGGCCAAGGGCCACGGCGCGGCCGACTGGTCCAAGCGTCCCCTGCCCGCCGAATGGCTCAACTACGCCGCCCTGGACGTGGAACTGCTGATCGAGCTGCGCGCGGCGATGGCCGGCGTCCTGGCCGAGCAGGGCAAAACCGATTGGGCCGCACAGGAATTCGACTACCTGCGCGACGCGGGTCTGAAGGATCCGGGTGCTACGGTGCGACCGGATCGGTGGCGGCGAACGTCGGGCATCCATCGGGTGCGCGATCAGCGTGGCCTGGCCGCCGTCCGAGAATTGTGGTTGACCCGCGACCGGATCGCGCAGCGCCGCGACATCGCGCCGCGCCGCATCCTGCCCGACTCGGCCATCATCGATGCCGCCCTGGCCAACCCGACGACCATCGAGGAGCTCGTCGCCTTGCCCGTGTTCGGTGGGCGCAACCAGCGGCGCAGCGCCGCGACGTGGCTGGCGGCGCTGGACGAGGCCCGGCGAACCAAGAACCCCCCGGCCGAAAGCGAACCGCCCAATGGGCCGCCGCCGCCGGCGCGGTGGAGCAGGCGCAAGCCGGAGGCCGCCGCCCGGTTGGAGGCCGCCCGCTCGGCGCTGTCGGAGGTCTCCGAGCGGGTCCACGTCCCCACCGAGAATCTGGTGTCGCCGGACCTGGTGCGACGGCTGTGCTGGGACTGGACGCCCGCGCCCGACCCGTTCGACGCCGTCGAGACGTTCCTGCGCGCCGGCCAGGCCCGGCCCTGGCAACGGGAATTGGTGGACCCGGTGCTGGCCCGGGCACTGCAGGCGTCGGAAGGCACCGACAACTAGTCGAGGTGCTCGCGGATCTCGGCCTCGGTGACGCCGCTGCCCAGCGCCGCTACCCAGCCGGTGATGCGACGGGCCACGTCCTGATCGGTCAGCGCCAGCTCCGAGAGCAACTCCCCGCGGGAGGCGTGCTCGTAGAACCGCTGCGGCAGTCCGACGTCGCGGCACGGAACGTCGATCTCGGCGCGGCGCAGGGCGGCCGACACCGCCGAACCCACCCCGCCGTTGACCCCGTTGTCCTCGCAGGTGACGACGAGCTTGTGTTGGGCCGCCAGCTCCAGCACGCTGTCCGAGACCGGCAGCACCCAACGCGGGTCGATGACCGTGACGCCGATCCCCTGGTCCTGCAGTCGCCCGGCCACCGCCAGCGCCATCGGCGCGAAGGCGCCGACACCGATCAGCAGCACGTCGTGGTTGCACCCGCCGGCCGGGACCGCGAGCACGTCGACACCCGAAATGCCCGATCCGCGGCGCTCGACCGCCGGGATGTCCTCGCCCACATCGCCTTTGGGGAAGCGCAGCGCGGTGGGGCCGTCGTCGACGTCGAGTGCCTCACCGAGTTCCTCGCGCAGCCGGGTGGCGTCCCGGGGTGCGGCCACCCGCATACCGGGCACGATGCCCAGCATCGACATGTCCCACATGCCGTTGTGGCTGGCGCCGTCCGCACCGGTGATGCCGGCCCGGTCGAGCACCATGGTGACCGGCAGCTTGTGCAGCGCCACGTCCATCATGATCTGGTCGAAGGCCCGGTTGAGGAACGTCGAATAGATGGCCACCACCGGGTGCATGCCCCCCATGGCCAGGCCGGCGGCCGACGTCATCGCGTGTTGTTCGGCGATGCCGACGTCGAACAAGCGGTCCGGGAACTGCTGCCCGAACGGGGTCAGCCCGGTCGGGCCGGGCATGGCGGCAGTGATGGCCACGATGTCGCGGCGCCTCCTGGCGTAGCCGATGAGGGCGTCGGAGAACGCCGCCGTCCAGCCGGGCCCGGCGACCTTGGTCGCCCGCCCGGTGACCGGGTCGATGACGCCGCAGGAATGCATCTGTTCGGCTTCGTCGTCCTCGGCCGGGGCGAAACCCATCCCCTTGCGGGTCACCACGTGCACGATCACCGGGCGGCCGAAGCCGCGGGCGTGTCGCAGCGCGGCCTCCACCGCGCGTTCGTCGTGCCCGTCGACCGGCCCCACGTACTTCAGACCGAGATCGGTGAACATCAGCTGCGGTGACAACGAGTCCTTGATGCCGGCCTTGACGCTGTGCATGACGCGGTAGGCGATCTTGCCGACCAGCGGCAGCGCGCGCAGGGCGTCGCGGCCCTTCTCCATGGCCTGCTCGTAGGCCGGCTGCAGCCGCAGCGAGGCGAGATGGTCGGCGACCCCGCCGATCGTCGGGGCATAGCTGCGGCCGTTGTCGTTGACCACGATGATGACCGGGCGACCGGAGGCGGCGATGTTGTTCAGCGCCTCCCAGCACATGCCGCCGGTGAGCGCGCCGTCGCCGACCACCGCGACCACATGGCGATTGCGGTGCCCGCTGAGTTCGAACGCCTTGGCCAGGCCGTCGGCGTAGGACAACGACGCGCTGGCGTGGCTGGACTCGACCCAGTCGTGCTCGCTTTCGGCGCGCGACGGATATCCCGACAGCCCGCCCTTCTTGCGCAGGCTCTCGAACTCGAGCGAGCGGCCCGTCAGCATCTTGTGGACATAGGCCTGGTGGCCGGTGTCGAAGATGATCGGATCGTGGGGCGAATCGAACACCCGGTGCAGGGCGAGCGTCAGCTCGACCACGCCCAGATTGGGGCCCAGATGCCCCCCTGTCGCAGCAACCTTGTGAATCAGGAACTCGCGAATCTCGGCGGCCAGTTCGCGAAGTTCGTGTTGGGAAAGGTGCTGCAGATCAGCGGGCCCGCGGATCTGTTCCAGCATCCAGTCAGTCTACGCAGCGCCCGCGACAACAACAGGCGACGTGGCGGGCGCTCACCACTTCTGCGCGGGTCCGAACAGTTCGGCCAGGGCGTCATGAAGTTCGGGATCGGCCAGGATGACGACCTCGTCCCCGGCCTCGAGTTCGGTGTCGCCCCGCACCGGCACGAGGCCGGTGGTGCGCACCACGATGCTCACCCAGATGTCACCGACCTGGTCACCGAGACCCTCGACGGTGGAACGCTCGGCGACAGAACCGGTCGCGACGCTGAAGCGATGGACACCCCGCGGTTCGTCGGCGAGTCGCACACCTATCTGCCAGGGCCGGGTCTCCACGGTGCGCATGGGCAGGTGCAACAGTCTGGCGACGCCAGGCACGGAGCTGCCCTGCACCAGCACCGAGAAGACGACGACGATGATCACGATGCCGTACAGGCGTTCGGCGTCGGCGAGGTGAGCGGCCCGCAGGAACTCGCCCAGCAGGATGGGCACCGCCCCCTTGAGCCCGGCGAAAAGAACGAAGCTGCGCTCGTTTCGGCGCAATCGGACTCCAACCAGGCAGGCGCCCACCGCCAACGGCCGAATCAGCACGGTCAGGGCCACAGCGAGGACGAGCCCCGGCACCCATACCTCGGGATGGCCGAGGACATCGAGGTCGACGGTCAACCCCAGGACGGCGAACGCGACGATTTCCGCCAGACCGGCCAGGGCGGCGTGGAATCGCTGGATCTCCGGCTTGTAGGGGGCGCGGGCGTCGCCGATCACGATGCCGGCGACGAACACGGCCAGAAATCCGGAGCCGTGCGCGAGCGTGGCAATGCCGTACAACATCAGACACGATGCCAGCGTTCGCAGCGAGTAGAGACCTTCACTCGGCAACGCGACGCGGCGCATGAAGACGAGTAGGACACGACCGCCGAGCACCCCGACGGCCAGGCCGACCGCCATTTGCAGAACGAATTGCGTTCCCACGCCGGCGAATCCGGCAGCGCTGAGACCGCCGGCGGCGATCAGGCTGGACATCAGGGAGATGCCGACCGGATCGTTGGCGCCCGACTCGCCCTCCAGGATGGTGCCGCTGCGGCCCCTGATCTCGCGTTTGCCCAGCACAGAGAAGACCACGGCCGGATCGGTCGGAGCCACGGCTGTGGCCACGAGAACCGCGGGAAACCAGCCGATTCCACATACGTAGTGCAGCACCAGTGCCGCGCCCGCCGCGGTGAGGGCGGTGCCCACGACGCCGACCGACAGGATGGGGACGGCCGCTGCGCGGAAGCGCGAAGGCCCGATGTGCATGCCGCCGTCGAACAACACCAACACCAACGCGATGGTGATCACCCGTTCCACGATTCGCTCGGAGGGGGGCTGCACCGCGGGCACAGCGTGCACCGCGACGGCAGCTCCGACGAGCACGAGCAGCGCGACGGGGATCTTGACCCGCTCGGTCAGTCGATTCGCCAGCACCGCGGCCAAACCGACTGCGCTGGAGAACAAAACCAACAGCGCGTAACGAACGGTCTCGTTCACACGCGCACCTTTCGGTCGGTCGACAATGTTTAAGACACCGCCGACCAGACTTCCCGGCACACCGCGACGCAGTCTAGCCGGTGATCAGATCCGCCCGCGCCGTATTGCGGTGACGGCCCGAGCGGCCGTCGAACATCCCTAGCGCGTCAGCAGCGCGACGCATTCGGTGTGATGGGTCAGCGGGAACGCGTCGAACACTCTGATCTTCTCGACGGAGTAGCCGTGGCCGCGGTAGATTCCGATGTCGCGCGCGAAAGATGCTGCCTCACAACCGATGTGCACCACCCGAGGGACGTCCGCGGCGGCCAGCAGATCGATGACCTCGCGCCCGGCGCCCGCCCGTGGCGGATCCAGCACCGCCACGTGGGCGCGCCCCCGCTGCGCCAGCAGCGCGCGGCGCACCGAGTCGGTGACGATGTGCACCTGGGTCAGACCGGCCAGGGTGACGCGGGCGGCCCGTGTCGACGCGCGCGAGGTGTCGACGCTGAGCACGCGTCCGGAGTGCCCGACGGCGTCGCCGAGCACCGCGGCGAAAACGCCTGCGCCGCCGTACAGATCCCACGCGCGCATCCCGCTGCTCAGCTGCGCCCAGTCGGCGACCAGCCGGCTGTAGACGTCCGCCGCGGCGCGGTGCGCCTGCCAAAAGGCGGTCACCGGCACCTGCCAGCTTCGCCCGGCCACGCGTTGCACCGCCTCGTAGCGACCCTCGACCACTTTGGTCGCGGTCTGCCTGCCCTGCCTGATGGTGCGCACCACGTGGCGCACGCCGTCGTCGTCGACGGCAACGTGCAGCTGGGCTCCCGGCGGCCACCTGGTGTCGGCGATCCCGTCGAGCATGCCCGCGGGCAGCTGGGCGCAACGCAAGTCGGTCACCAATTCCTCGCTGTGGTACCGGTGGAAACCCGCGCGACGGTCGGGGCCCACGCCGAGCCGGACGCGGGTGCGCCACCCGGTCGGCGCGGAATCCAGCGGCTCGGCCTCCCCATTCCACACATGCCCGCCGAGGCGCTCGAGCTGATTGGCCACGACTTCGCCCTTGAGTCGGCGGGCCACCTCGGGAGCGGCGAACGCCAGGTCGCAACAGCCGGCGCCGCCAACGCCGGCGATGGGGCACAGCGAGGTGACGCGGCCGGCCGCCGGGTCGACGACCTCGACAACCTCTGCGTGCCAATAAGATCCGCGATCCGCGGTGACCCGGACGCGAACCCGCTCACCGGGCAAGGCATAGCGGACGAACACCACCCGGCCCTCATGGTGCGCGACGCAACTGCCGCCGTTGGCCGGGGCATCGGTGGTCAGGGTCAGCTCCCCGATCGGGGGCGGCCCCGCGCGCGGCGCGCGAGTCGATTCGCGGGTCAATCGAAGATTCCCCGACGAGCGTCACCCGGCGCCACGTGCGGCTGCAAGGTTTTCCGCCGCTCGGACGAACTCAACTGCCACGGAACCGAAGTCACCATGACGCCCGGCATGAACAGCAGGCGGCCCTTGAGTCGAAGGGCGCTCTGGTTGTGCAGAACCTGCTCCCACCAATGGCCCACCACGTACTCGGGAATGAATACCGTCACCACCGTGCGCGGCGACTCTTCCCTGGCCCGCTTGACGTACTCCAGGACGGGACGGGTGACTTCGCGATACGGCGAGGCGATGACCTTGAGCGGGACGCTGATATCGCTTTCCTCCCACTTGTAGACAAGATCGCGGGTTTCCGCGTCGTCGACGCTGACCGTCACTGCCTCCAGCACATCGGGCCGGGTGGCCCTCGCGTAGGCCAGCGCCCGCAACGTCGGCAGATGCAGCTTTGACACCAGCACCACGGCGTGGTTACGACTGGGCAGCACCACGTCCTCCTGGGCGGCGGCCTGCTCCGCCAATTCGCGGTTCACCGTGTTGTAGTGCCGGTGAATCATTTTCATGATCCCGAACAGCAAGCTCATCGCGAACAGGGCGATCCACGCCCCGGCCGCGAACTTGGTCACCAGAACCACCAGCAGCACCGTGCCGGTGGACAGCAAGCCGACCGTGTTGACCACCCGCGAGCGCATCATCTTGCGCCGCGCCCGCGGATCGGTTTCGGTGCGCAGCAGCCGGGTCCAGTGCCGTACCATGCCGATCTGGCTCAGCGTGAACGAAATGAACACGCCGACGATGTACAGCTGGATCAACGCGGTGACCTCACCGCGGAACGCGATGATCGCCAGCAGCGCCGCACCGGACAGGAACAGGATTCCGTTGGAGAACGCCAATCGGTCTCCGCGGGTGTGCAATTGGCGTGGCAGGTAGCTGTGCTGCGCCAGGATCGAGCCAAGCACGGGAAAGCCGTTGAACGCCGTGTTGGCCGCCAACACCAGGATGAGGGCGGTCACCGTCGCGATCAGCAGGAAGCCGATGTGGAAGCTACCGAACACCGCTTGCGCCAGCTGAGTGACCAGGGTCTTCTGATAATAGTCCGCAGGCGCGCCGGTGAGCTGTCTCGCGGGATCCTCGACGAGCTTGACCCCGATCTTCTCGGCCAGCACGATGATGCCCATCAGCAGGGTCACCGCGATGCCCCCAAGCATCAGCAGCGTCGTCGCGGCGTTGCGCGACTTGGGTTTCTGAAACGCCGGCACCCCGTTGCTGATCGCCTCGACACCGGTCAGCGCCGCGCAGCCCGACGAGAACGACCGCGCCACCAGGAACGCCAACGCGAAGCCGACGACCTGGCCGTGCTCGGCATGCATTTCGAAACCGGCCGACTCGGCGCGTAGCGGATTGCCCAGCACGAAGATCCGGAACAGGCCCCAGCCGATCATGACGAGGACTCCGACGATGAACGCGTACGTCGGGATGGCGAACGCGAGCCCGGACTCGCGCACGCCACGCAGGTTCAGCGCCATCACCAACAGGATGGAGACCACGCAGAAGAACACCTTGTGCTGAGCCACGATCGGGATGGCCGACCCGATGTTCGCCATCGCGGACGCCGTCGAGACCGCAACGGTCAGAACGTAATCCACCATCAGCGCGCTGGCGACCACGAGGCCGGCGGTGTCGCCGAGGTTGGTGGTGACCACCTCGTAGTCGCCGCCGCCGGACGGGTAGGCATGGACGTTCTGCCGGTAGCTGGCCACCACCACCAGCATCACCGCGGCCACCGCGAGCCCGATCCACGGCGTCAGCGCGTACGCCGTCACTCCGGCCACCGACAGCATCAGGAAGACCTCCTCGGGCGCATACGCGACCGAGGACAGCGCGTCGGAGGCGAACACCGGCAAGGCGATCCGCTTGGGCAGCAGCGTGTGACTCAGCCGGTCGCTGCGAAACGGCCGACCGATAAGCAACCGACGGGTGGCGGTTGAAAATTTGGACACGAGAGCCAAGGGTAAGCCCCGGCGGGTTTGGCGGTAGCGTTCGTAGGAGAATGTTTGCCGACCGAAACGGCTGGCCGACGTGGGTTGCCGATGAGGGGCGCAGGACGCGGTCGAGAGGACTTCAAGTTGCGAGTAGTGGTGATGGGCTGCGGGCGGGTCGGCTCCTCGGTCGCCGACGGGCTCTCGCGGATCGGTCACGACGTCGCCGTCATCGACCGTGACAGCACCGCCTTCAACCGGCTCAGCCCCGAATACGCCGGCGAGCGGGTGCTGGGACAGGGATTCGACCGCGATGTCCTGCTGAGGGCACGTATCGAGGAAGCGGACGCGTTCGCCGCGGTGTCGTCCGGCGACAACTCCAACATCATCTCGGCGCGGCTGGCCCGCGAGACGTTCGGCGTCAAGCGGGTCGTCGCGCGCATCTACGACGCCAAGCGCGCCGAGGTCTACGAGCGGCTGGGAATTCCCACCATCGCGACCGTGCCCTGGACCACCGACCGCCTGCTCAACGCGTTGCTGCGTGAGTCCGAGACGGCCAAGTGGCGCGACCCCACCGGCACGGTCGCCGTGTCCGAGGTCGTCCTGCACGAGGACTGGATCGGGCATCGCGTCACCGATCTCGAGCAGGCCACCGGCGCCCGGGTCGCGTTCCTGATCCGCTTCGGGGCCGGGGTGTTGCCGGAGCCCAAATCGGTTATCCAATCCGGCGACCAGGTGTACGTCGCCGCGATCTCCGGTCGCGCCGCCGAGGCGGTCGCCATCGCCGCGCTACCACCCAGCGAAGACTTGTGATGGATTCCAACGAGCGGCTTGAGGAGCGGCGCACATGAAGGTAGCTGTCGCCGGCGCCGGCGCGGTCGGCCGCTCGGTCACCCGCGAACTCATCGGCAACGGCCACGATGTGACGCTGATCGAACGTAATCCCGATCACGTCGACGTCGACGCCATCCCGGCCGCGCACTGGCGCCTGGGTGACGCCTGCGAACTGAGCCTGCTCGAGTCGGTGCGCCTGCACGAGTTCGACGTGGTGGTCGCCGCGACCGGCGACGACAAGGCCAACGTGGTGCTGAGCCTGTTGGCTAAAACCGAGTTCGCGGTACCGCGGGTGGTGGCCCGGGTCAACGATCCCCGCAACGAATGGTTGTTCACCGACGCCTGGGGGGTCGACGTGGCCGTGTCGACGCCGCGCATGCTGGCCTCGCTGATCGAAGAGGCCGTCGCCGTCGGTGATCTGGTGCGGCTGATGGAATTCCGCAGGGGCCAGGCCAACCTCGTCGAGATCACGCTGCCCGACGACACGCCGTGGGGCGGCAAGCCCGTGCGCAAACTGCAGCTGCCGCGGGACACCTCGCTGGTGACCATCCTGCGCGGCCCCCGGGTGATCGTTCCCGAGGAGGACGAGCCGCTGGAGGGCGGTGACGAGCTGCTGTTCGTGGCCGTCGCCGAGGCCGAAGAAGACCTGCAGAAGCTGCTACTGGGCAGCCATAGCCCGGCCGGCGAGTAGTCAGTCGGTGACGGCGCCGGGTTCGATGTCGACCGCGGGAACACCGGCAGCGGCGATCGCCCGCTGCGCCGACTTGATCGCGGCATAGGTGGCCAACGCGGCCAGCACGGTCAGCGGCCAGCCCATCGCGATCCGCGCCACCGCCAGCCAGCCGGTCCGATCGGCGTCGTAGAGCAGACCCTGAACGACGAACCGGGCGGCGAACACCAGCACCCAGCCCACCGAGGCGATGTCGAACGCATAGACGGCCCGGGGGACGTCGCGCCAGCCGTCGCCCCGCCCGGTGGCCCAACTCCACGCATAGCCGACGGCGGGCCGGCGGATCAGCACCGACGCCGCGACGACCACCGCCCACACCAACGACATCCAGATGCCCAGCAGGAAGTAGCCCTTGGACTCCCCCAGCACGTAGGCGATCAGCGCGCACAGCGCGACGCCGAAGAAACCGGACAAGGCCGGCTGTGCGGATTCGCGGCGAATCAGGCGCCACATCAGAATCAATGCGGCCACCCCCAGCGCGGCCACGATCGCGGGAACCAAACCGGAAACGCTCGAGACGATGACGAACACCACCACCGGCAGCGACGAATAGATGACGCCGCTGATCCCGCCTGCCTGAGCCAGCAGGCGTTCCGGGTCGATGCGGTTACTGGTCATGCTTTCCGACGCGGCCGGCTCCGGCGGGGTCGTCCCCAGATCTTCGGGGTCGGTCACCGCTGAATTTCGTAGTGCGGGTTGTAGATCGCCTTCGTTCCGTTCTCCAGCTTGCCGAGGCGACCACGCACTCGCAGCGTGCGGCCCGAGTCGATGCCCGGTATGCGACGCTGTCCCAGCCATACCAGCGTGACGGTGTCGCTGCCGTCGAACAGTTCGGCGCGTACCCCGCCGGAGCAGGCCCTGCCGTTGCACTCGACGCTACGCAGGGTGCCCACCATCGTGACCTCCTGGCCACGCTGACAATCGATCGCGCGTTGCGCGCCGGTGCTTGCGACCTCGTCGGAGAGTTCCTCCGAGTCGAGTTGTTCCGGATCCTCCGTCAACCGACGGGTGAGTCGGCGCAGATACCCTTGGGCCCCCATGGCCACTCCTGACAAATGCTGATAAGCCTCGACGCTTCCATTTATGCCAACGGACACCGTAGACCTCTTGGTTCCCCAGCGCCAACTGACTCAAACGTCGTGTTGGAGTGCGGTTGAACGGCGGGGCACTATCTAAAGGTGGTGGTCGATCTGCGCGGTGTCACGACGGTGTTGTTGCCCGGCACCGGCTCCGACGACGACTACGTTCACCGGGCTTTTTTCCGCCCCTTGTCCCAGGTCGGCGCGCTGTTGGTAACCCCGGCGCCACGGCCGGACCGGTTGATCGAGGGCTACCTGACGGCGCTGGACGACGTCGCTCGCACAGGGCCGATCGCGGTGGGTGGGGTCTCCATCGGCGCCGCGGTGGCGGCCGCCTGGGCGCTGGCCAATGCCGATCGGTCGGTCGCGGTGGTGGCCGCGCTGCCGGCCTGGGCCGGCGCGCCCGGGTCCGCGCCGGCGGCACTTGCGGCGCGGTATTCGGCGTCGCAGTTGCGCGCCGACGGGCTGGCGGCGACCACGACCCAGATGCGGGCGTCCAGCCCCCCGTGGCTGGCCGACGAGCTCACCCGGTCGTGGGGCGCGCAGTGGCCGCATCTGCCCGACGCCATGGAAGAGGCTGCGGCGTACGTCGCGCCGAGCAGTGACGAGCTGGCCGCGCTGGCCGTGCCGCTGGGTGTCGCCGCCGCGGTCGACGATCCGATCCACCCGCTGCAGGCCGGCCTCGACTGGGTCGCGGCGGCCCCGCGCGCGGCGCTGCGGACGGTGACGCTGGATCAGATCGGGGTCGATCCCGCCGCCCTGGGCGCGGCGTGTCTGGCCGCGCTGGCCGAGCTCTAGCCCGATGGTGGCGACCCGCAGCGCCCGGCTAAGCCGCGCTCGCGATCGCCACGTAGCCGGCTCAGCCCCCGGTGGTGGTGCGCAGCTGTTGCATAGCGGACCCGTCGACGCTGCGGCGTGCGGCCGGGTCGGTGGGCGGTGCCTGCTGCCCTTGCGCCTGTTGGGCGTCGACCTGCTGTGCAGCCTGTTGCGCAGCGGCCGCTTCGCGCAGCTGCTGGGCCATCGGCTCGGGCAGCTGCACGGCCAGCGGTGTCCGCACCGGCAGCGGCGTATCACCGCGCCGAACCACGGTGTCCGCCAAGGCCGCTCGCGCCTCCTGCTCCAGGGCTTCCATCGTCTCCTGGGAGCCGTTGATGACGCAGCGGATCATCCAGCGGTAGCCGTCGACGCCGATGAAGCGCACCACGCCGGCTGCGGTGCCCACGACTTCGCGTCCCCACGGCCCGTCCTTGATGCTGACTTGGGCCGAGTCGTTGCGCAGCGATTCGGCGAGCTCGCCGGCCACTTCACGCCACAGGCCAGCGGTCTTGGGCGCCGCGTAGGCGGCGATGGTGAAACGCCCGTTCGCCGTGACGACCCAGACTGCGCTCGGCACACCGGTTTCGGTCAGCTCGACCTGCAGCTGGCCGGCCTCCGGCATGGGGATCAGCACCGAGCCCAGGTCGAGCCGGGCCAGCTCGGCGACCGCGGGATCGTCGAAGTCCTCGATGTCGAACGGGCCCTCGAGCTCTTCGGGGGACGGTTCGTCGGCGTCGCCGGCAGCGACGTGGTCCGCCACCGGTGTGTCGGCGCCGGAGGCGTCCTCGTCTTTGGGTGTGCGTTTACCGAATGCCATCACAAACTCGCATGTCCGCCGGAGGAACCGTGACCACCGTCGCCACGGGATGTTTCGGCCAGCCCGGCCTCGTCGAACGACGAGACCTCGACCAGCTCCACTAATTCGACCCGCTGCACCAACAACTGGGCGATGCGGTCGCCGCGGTGCACCACGATCGGCTCGCTCGGGTCCAAGTTGATCAGCGCAACCTTGACCTCGCCGCGATACCCCGCGTCGATGGTGCCGGGGCTGTTGACGATCGAAAGTCCAACTCGCGCAGCCAGTCCCGACCGTGGGTGCACCAAGCCGACCATGCCGAACGGGATGGCCACCGCGACCCCCGTGCGCACCAGGGCGCGCCGCCCGGGCTCCAGTTTGACGTCTTCGGCGCTGTAGAGATCGATGCCGGCGTCGCCCTCGTGGGCGCGGACGGGCAGCGGAAGCTCTCGGTCAAGACGGACGATGGCCAGACTGGTCGACACGGGGCCAAAGACTACCCTTGACTGCGTGTCCGAGACGCGCGTCGCGCCGCACAACGTGCGGTATCGCGAACGATTGTGGGTTCCCTGGTGGTGGTGGCCGCCGGCCTTCGCGCTGGCGGGCATCGTCGCTTTCGAGTTCAACATGGGTGTCACCCGCCAGTCGGTCTGGTGGCCGTACGCGGCGTTGTTCGCGGTGGCGGCCGCGGCACTGCTGTGGCTGGGCCGCATCGAGATCCGGGTGACCGAAGACCCGGCGGCGCCTGGCGAAGTGCAGCTGTGGGCCGGCCCGGCGCATCTGCCGGTCACCGTGATCTCCCGATCCGCCGAGATAGCGCCCTCGGCCAAGTCCGCCGCGTTGGGCCGCCAACTCGACCCGGCGGCGTACGTCCTACACAGGGCATGGGTGGGGCCGATGATCCTGGCGGTACTCGACGATCCGGACGATCCGACGCCGTACTGGCTGGTGAGTTGCCGTCACCCGGAACGGGTGCTGTCGGCCCTGACACGGTGAGCGCAGCGATCAGGCCGCGCAGTCGGTACAGATCATCACGCCGTTCTTCTCGCTGGCCAGCCGACTGCGGTGTTGCACCAGGAAGCAACTCGAGCAGGTGAACTCGTCCGCCTGCTTGGGAACGACGCGCACCGACAGTTCTTCCCCGGAAAGGTCGGCACCCGGCAGTTCGAAGTTCTCAGCTGATTCAGATTCGTCGACATCGACGACGGCCGAAGCCGCCTCGTTCCGTCGCGCTTTGAGCTCCTCCAGCGAATCCTCCGAAACGTCGTCGGTCTCGGTGCGCCGTGGAGCGTCATAGTCGGTAGGCATTGCCCTGTCCCCTCACATGCCCTCGTTGTCCAAGCATCGCTTTGTACCAGCGTCGAACGCATCCACCAAATGATTCGTGCCCGTATCGCGACCCATTAAGGTGTGATTTACGTCACACAGCCATTTTTACCCTTGCGCTCGTCTCTGAACAGTGGGTTTAGCGTGCGGTTAGAGTGCAGCTGTGGTCACGCAAATCACCGAGGGTACAGCGTTTGACAAGCACGGTCGGCCCTTCCGGCGCCGCAACCCCCGGCCCGCCATCGTCGCGACCATAGTTCTCGCAGTGGCCACCGCCGTGATCTGGACGATCGCGCTGACGCGACCCGCCAAGGTGCACGAGGCCGCGGTGTGCAACCCGCCACCCCAGTCGGCCGGGTCGGCGCCGGCGCAGCTCGGTGAGCAGGTGTCGCGCAGCGCCATGATGGACGTCACTCCCGCCAAGCTCGCGGACACCAAGGTTCGCGTCCTCAACGCCAGCGGCCGCGGCGGCCAGGCCGGCGACGTCGCGGGCGCCATGAAGGACCTCGGCTTCGCGCAACCGACCGCCGCCAACGACCCCCTTTATGCGGGCACCAGACTCGCCTGTCAGGGCCAAATCCGTTTCGGCACCGCCGGACAGGCCACCGCGGCCGCCGTGTGGCTGGTGGCGCCGTGCACCGAACTGTTCAACGACAACCGCGCCGACGACTCGGTCGACCTGTCCCTGGGCACCGACTTCTCCGCGTTGGCCCACAACGACGACATCGACGCGGTGCTCGCCACCCTGCGTCCCGGCGCCACCGAGCCCTCAGATCCCGCGCTGCTGGCCAAGATTCACGCCAACAGCTGCTGACGCGGGCGGTCAATCCAAGATCGGATCCAGGCCGTCGAAGCGCCGCAGCACGGACAGCAGTTCCTCCGCGATTCCGGGCGCGGCGGCCAGCGCCAGGCCGGCCCCGGCTACGCCGGGCGCGGGCAGCACCACCCGGGCCCCCGCCTCCGACGCGATCAACGCACCCGCCGCGCGATCCCACACCTGCAGACCGTGCTCGTAGAAGGCGTCGAGCCGGCCCGACGCGACCATGCACAGATCCAGTGCCGCCGAGCCGATCCGGCGAACATCGCGGACCACCGGCAGCATGCGCGCCAACAGCGCGGCCTGCGCCGCGCGGCGCTGCCGCGAATAGCCGAAACCGGTGCCCAGCAACGCCATTGACAAATCGTCGACGGCCGAGCACCGCAGCGCCTGCGTCCCCTCGCCGTCGGTGACGTGCGCACCCAGGCCCACCGCCGCCGAGTACACCCGGTGCGCGACGACGTCGGCGACCGCCCCGGCCACCGACTCGCCGTCGACCTGTGCGCCGACCGACACGGCGTAGGCGGGGATGCCGTAGACGAAATTCACTGTGCCATCGATGGGATCGAGCACCCAGGTGACCGAACCGGCCGGCGCGCCCGCCGGATCAGCAGGACCGCCGCCCTCCTCGCCGAGAATGGGGTCTCCGGGCCGCAATTCGGCCAGCCGGTCGCGCAACAGCCGTTCGGTTTCCGTGTCGACGACGGTCACCGGATCGGTCGGGGTGCTCTTCGACCGCACGGCGCCGCTGCCGTCACTGCCCGCATCGGCGCCGAAAACCTCTGCCCGCCGACGCCTCACGAACGCGGCGGCCTCCGCGGCCAACGTTTCGGCGACCGACCGCAGCCTCGCGAGCTCGTCATCGGAAGGGGTCACCGGTCTATCGGATCACAGTCGCCCCACTCGCGCAGACGCCACGGGCCGCGCCGTCGCGGCGTTAAGGTGAGCGGACAGCCCAGTGACGTCGAGGAGATTCGATGACCAGCACCGACTCGATCACGGATACGCCCGGCGCCGCCGCCGGCGACGGCAGGCCACAGCGTCGCGGATTCGGTATCGACGTCGGCGGCAGCGGCATCAAGGGCGGCATCGTCGACATGGACACCGGGCAGTTGATCGGCGAGCGGGTCAAGCTGCTGACCCCGCAGCCCGCCACACCCTCGGCGGTGGCCAAGACGATCGCCGAGGTGGTCAACGCTTTCGGGTGGACCGGCCCCCTGGGCGTGACCTATCCCGGAGTCGTCACACACGGCATCGTGCAGACGGCGGCCAACGTGGACAAGGCATGGATCGGCAGCAACGCGCGCGACATCATCAGCGCCGAGCTGAACGGTCAGGACGTCGTCGTCCTCAACGACGCCGACGCGGCCGGGCTGGCCGAGGAGCATTACGGTGCGGGCAAAGGGCAGTCGGGCCTCGTGGTACTGCTCACCTTCGGCACCGGGATCGGCTCCGCGGTGATTCATAACGGGACGCTGATCCCCAACACCGAGTTCGGCCATCTCGAGGTCGGCGGCAAGGAGGCCGAACAGCGGGCGGCGTCCTCGGTGAAGGAGAAGAACGACTGGTCCTACAAAAAGTGGGCCAAGCAGGTCACCAAAGTGCTGGTGAGCATCGAGAACGCGGTGTGGCCGGATCTGTTCATCGCGGGCGGCGGGATCAGCCGCAAGGCCGACAAATGGGTGCCGCTGCTGACCAACCGCACCCCGGTGGTCGCCGCGGCCCTGCTCAACACCGCCGGGATCGTCGGCGCGGCGATGGCCGCCACCTCGGACGTCACCCACTGATTTCGCCCGGCAGAGCCGCAGTACCGCGCACTGTCGTTACAATGGTGCTCGGCGAACGCCCAACCGAATAGCGTGCGACTACTCACGCTGATACCAACGCCGACATCGACATAGCAGACACTTTCGGTTAACCATGCCCAATACCCACCGAAGGTGAGCCCAAACGAAGGGGTGTAAGTGGCAGCGACGAAAGCAAGCCCGGCGACGGACGGGCCGGTGAAACGCACCGCCACGAAGTCTCCGTCGTCCCCCGCCAAGCGACCGGCGGCCAAGGCTGCCAACGGCTCGGCGCCCGCCAAGCGGGCCGCCAAATCAGCGTCGCCGTCCACCAAATCCAAGGCCGAAGCGGCCGCCGACTCCAAGACCCGCGCCGCGGCCAAGGGCGACGCCAAGGCGCCGTCGGCGCGCGGAAGCAAAGGCGCCAAGGCCGCGCCGGCGGATCCCGACGCCCTCGATTCCGACGGCGCCGTCGAGGATCTCGACAACGAACCCGATCTCGAGGGCGAGCCCGGTGAAGACCTCGACATCGACACCGACCTGAACCTCGACGACCTCGAGGACGACGTGGCGGCCGACGGCCAGGACGCCGACGAGAGCGAAACCGAAGCCGCCGAGGGCGAGGAAGAGGTCGTCGCGAAGCCGGCCACGGGTGGCGAGGCCGCGGCAGAGGACGACGAGGAGATCGCCGAACCCAGCGAAAAGGACAAGGCCTCCGGCGATTTCGTGTGGGACGAGGACGAGTCCGAGGCGCTGCGGCAGGCACGCAAGGACGCCGAGCTGACGGCGTCGGCCGACTCGGTTCGCGCCTACCTCAAGCAGATCGGTAAGGTCGCGCTGCTCAACGCCGAGGAAGAGGTCGAGCTCGCCAAGCGGATCGAGGCCGGGCTCTACGCGACCCAGCTGATGACCGAGATGACCGAGCGCGGCGACAAACTGCCCGCCGCGCAGCGTCGCGACATGGTGTGGATCTGCCGCGACGGCGACCGCGCGAAGAACCATCTGCTGGAAGCCAACCTGCGCCTGGTGGTGTCGCTGGCCAAGCGCTACACGGGCCGAGGCATGGCGTTTTTGGACCTCATCCAGGAGGGCAACCTGGGTCTGATCCGCGCGGTCGAGAAGTTCGACTACACCAAGGGTTACAAGTTCTCCACCTACGCGACCTGGTGGATCCGTCAGGCCATCACCCGTGCCATGGCCGACCAGGCCCGCACCATCCGCATCCCGGTGCACATGGTCGAGGTGATCAACAAGCTAGGCCGCATCCAGCGCGAGCTGCTGCAGGACCTGGGCCGCGAGCCCACTCCCGAAGAGCTCGCCAAAGAAATGGACATCACGCCCGAAAAAGTGCTGGAGATTCAGCAATACGCCCGCGAACCGATCTCGCTTGACCAGACGATCGGCGACGAGGGCGACAGTCAGCTGGGCGATTTCATCGAGGACAGCGAGGCCGTGGTGGCCGTCGACGCGGTCTCGTTCACGCTGCTCCAAGACCAGCTGCAGTCGGTGCTGGAGACGCTGTCGGAGCGCGAGGCGGGCGTAGTACGGCTGCGCTTCGGTCTCACCGACGGCCAGCCCCGCACCCTGGACGAGATCGGGCAGGTTTACGGCGTGACCCGCGAGCGCATTCGCCAGATCGAGTCCAAGACGATGTCGAAACTGCGGCACCCCAGCCGCTCCCAGGTGTTGCGCGACTACCTGGACTAAGCGACACACCAGCGGCCCAACCCGCTCCCCGGCGCAACAAACGTCGGTACCGTACTGATCCATGCGTGGATGGATCCTCGAGGAATCACCGGGCGAGTACCGCTGGGGCGAGGTCCCGACTCCAGAGCCGGGACCGGGCGAGGTCCGCATCGAGGTCCGAGCATCCGCCCTCAACCACATTGATCTCTGGCTGACGCGGGGCATGCCCAAGCCGCGATCGTTTCCGCACGTGTCGGGCTCCGACGTCGCCGGTGTGATCGACAAGGTCGGTCCGGGTGTGGGCGATTGGCAGCCGGGCGATGAGGTCGTGATGGAAGCGGGCATCACCTCCCACCAGGCGATCCTCACCCGCGGCATCGACAGCATCGTCGACCCGGGGACGCACCTGCTCGGTGAGCATCAGTGGGGTGGTCATGCCGACTATGTCGTCGTCCCGGCGTGGCATCCGGTCCGCAAACCCAAGCACCTGTCGTGGGTCGAGTGCGCGGCGTATCCGGTATGTCACGTGACGGCGTGGCGAATGTTGCGCAAGGCCCGCGTGCAGGCCGGCACGAAGGTGCTCGTCGTCGGCGGCGGCGGGGGCGTGGCCGTCGCATCGCTGCTGATCGCCAACTACCTGGGCGCCGAGGTGTACGCGACGTCGCGGGACGAGGCCAAGCGCAAACGCGCCAAGGAGCTCGGCGCAGTCGAGGCGTTCGATTCCGCCGGGCCATATCCGGTCAAGGTCGAGGTCGTCGTCGACAGCGTCGGCGCCGCGACCTGGGAACCGGCGCTGCGGGCACTCGACAACGGCGGTCGCTTCGTGACCTGCGGCGCGACCGGCGGGGTCGAGGTGCCGCTGTTGCTGCCCCGGCTGTTCTTCAAGCAGCAGGAGCTGATCGGTGTGACGACGGGATCCCACCTCGAGTTCGTCCAGGTGACCGATCACATCGCCAGGGGTCTGCCGGTGGTCGTGGACGAGGTATTTCCCTTCGACGCCTATCCCGATGCGCTGACCAAGCTCGCCAAGTGCGAGCAAGTCGGCAAGCTCGTCCTGGAGCACTGAGGTCTCGGTCAAGCCTTACGACGAGAATCGTTGTCCCGCAGGCTGTTTCGGCACCCAGCGAGCGCTTTGGCCAAAGGGCCGCTGCCACCGGGAAATTCGGCTGCGCCGATGGCGCCGCCGCCGTACGGTGACTCCCATGTCGACCAATCGCAAAGTCGTTTCCGGGGAATCCGCCTTCGAGTCGGTGGTGGGTTATTCGCGCGCGGTGCGGGTCGGCCCGCATGTGGCGGTGGCCGGAACGACCGGTGTCGGGCCCGCCGGGGACATCGCCGCCCAGGCACGAGATGCGTTGCGCCGCATTGAGATCGCTTTGCACCAAGCGGGCGCCGCACTCGCCGACGTGGTGCGCACCCGCATCTATGTCACCGACATCTCGCGCTGGCGCGAGGTGGGGGCCGTGCACGAGCAGGTCTTCGGTGCGATACGGCCCGCGGCCACCATGGTCGAAGTCTCGGCGCTGATCGCGCCCGACCTGTTGGTGGAGATCGAAGCCGACGCCTACGTCGACCGCCCGGCGGAGCCGCCGTCGATCGGCGCGAAGGTGCCGTCGTCGGCCGGCGGGTAGGCGGTGACCCGGACCACGGCGGCCACCGGCAACGGGCCGTACAGGTGCGGGAACAACATGGAGTCCGGGTCGGTTGGTACTCCTTGTTCCCACCGCACGGGCGCGTCGAGCCGGGCGGGGTCGATGTGCAACAGAACCAGGTCGCCGCGACCGCGATAGAGACGGTTGGCCGGCAGGTGCACCTGCTCGGGCGTCGACAGATGGATGAACTCGCCGCCACCGGCGGTGTCCGGGTTCAGCCGTCCCACCTGCCGGGCCCGCGCCCACTGCTCGTCTCCGCACAGGTGCACCAGGACGTCACCAGCGATCGTCACAACCCGACACCCTAGACACCGCCCAAACCAAACCTGACCAGGCCGTGAGAAACGACACACCCGATAACGATCGGGGAACAAGGCGAAAACGCCATACGTCTGAGAAAGTGAATGTACGAGAACGGAGAAGCCATGAATGCAACTCTGACGAGTCCGGAACTGACCAGAGCCGACCGCTGCGACCGCTGCGGTGCTGCGGCTCGTGTGCGCGCCAAGCTGCCTTCTGGACTGGAGCTTCTCTTCTGCCAGCACCACGCCAACGAGCACGAGGCGAAGCTGACCGAGCTGGACGCCGTGCTGGAGATCAGCGAAAGCTAGCCCGCACCGAACTCGCCCATCGCCAATGTGGGCGGTGCGAGCGATCTTCGGTAATGCTGGACGGGTATGAGCGAGCAGGTCGCAAAACCGTCGCGCCACCATATTTGGCGGATCACCCTGAGGACTCTTTCCAAGAGTTGGGACGACTCGATTTTCTCCGAGTCGGCTCAGGCTGGTTTTTGGTCGGCGTTGTCATTGCCGCCGCTGCTGCTTGGGATGCTGGGCACCTTGGCCTACGTGGCGCCGCTGTTCGGCCCGGACATGCTGCCCAGCATCCTGCGTCAGCTGATTTCGACGGCACACAGCGTGTTCTCCCCCAGCGTGGTGAACGAGATCATCGAGCCGACCGTCCGCGATATCGCCAACAACGCGCGCGGCGAGGTGGTGTCGCTGGGGTTCATCATCTCGTTGTGGGCGGGGTCGTCGGCCATCTCGGCGTTCGTCGACTCGGTTGTCGAGGCGCATGACCAGACGCCGTTGCGCCATCCGGTGCGCCAGCGCCTGTTCGCGCTGTTCCTCTACGTGGTGGGGTTGATCGGCGTTGTCATGACCGCACCACTGATTGTCTTGGGACCGCGCAAGATCGGTGAACACATTCCGGTCAGCCTGGCGAACGTGCTGCGCTACGGCTATTACCCGGCATTGATCCTGGTGCTGATGTTCGGGGTGGTGATCTTGTATCGGGTATCGCTACCAGAACCGCTTCCGACCCATCGCCTGATCTTCGGCGCGGCGCTGGCGACCGCGGTGTTCGTCATCGCCACGTTGGGCCTGCGCATCTACCTGCAATGGATCACCAGCACCGGTTACACCTACGGCGCGCTCTCCACGCCCATCGCGTTCTTGCTCTTCTCGTTCTTCGGCGGCTTCGCGATCATGATCGGCGCCGAACTCAATGCCGCCATTCAGGAAGAGTTCCCCGCGCCGCGAACGCATGCGCACCGGCTGCGCAGGTGGCTGCTGTCGCGCTCGCCTGGGCTGGCGAAGGCGGCTGACACGCTGTCGAATCCGGTGACGACGAATCCCATCACCGCGCAACGCGACGTCGCGCCGGCGGAGCCGCCGGGCTGATCAGTCCTTCTTCATCCGGTCGTAGATCCGCTTGCAGTCCGGGCACACCGGTGAACCCGGCTTGGCCGCCTTGGTGACGGGAAACACCTCGCCGCACAGCGCCACAACGTGGTTGCCCAGCACCGCGCTCTCGGCGATCTTGTCCTTCTTGACGTAATGGAAGTACTTGGGGGTGTCGCTGCCGGTCCCGTCGTCGACGCGTTCGTCGGTGTCGGTGCGTTCGATCGTTTGGGTCTGCATACCTGACATTGTGCACCGTCGTCAGGCCCCGAAAACCGGCCGAGCCGGAAACGTCGAGTTGTGGGACAGTGGAGAAATGAAGCACGGCTCCGATCCGGGGTTCGATGACTTTGACGGCAGCAAAAGCCGCCCTGTGCTCATCACCGCCGCCGCGACCTCGTACGAGGAGCAGCACCGTGCGCGGGTCCGTAAGTACCTGACGCTGATGGCTTTCCGGATTCCCGCGCTGATCCTGGCCGCGGTGGCCTACGGCGCGTGGCACAACGGGCTGATCTCCCTGGCGATCGTGGCGCTGTCAATCCCGCTGCCCTGGATGGCGGTGCTGATCGCCAACGATCGGCCGCCGCGCAGCGCCGACGAGCCCCGCCGTTTCGACGCTGCCCGCCAGCACAACCGCCTGTTCCCCAGGGCCGAACGTCCGGCGCTCGAGGCCCCCCGAGACCCGCAGCCGGAGTGGCCGACGGGGTTTCGCGATGGAATCGATCACGGCTAGTCGCCGTTTCTCCTGAAGGTGCCGCGCCCGACGGACTTCTCAGGACATTCTCAGGTCTGCGGCACATTTCTGCACGTCAAGACGTGTGAGATGCGGGGTCGTTGGGAACTCTCAAAGCTGATCTGTCGTTGAACTCGATGACAGAACAAAGCCGAACGGGAGGTCGCTATGGCGAACGCCAGCACGAGCAGATTTGACGGCGATCTGGATGCTCAAAGCCCCGCAGCGGACCTAGTGCGCGTATATCTGAACGGAATCGGGAAGACGGCACTTCTCAATGCGGCCGGCGAGGTCGAACTCGCCAAGCGCATCGAAGCCGGGCTTTATGCCGAACACCTGCTCGCAACGCGTAAGCGCCTCGGGGAGAACCGTAAACGCGATCTGCAGGCCGTGGTGCGCGATGGTCAGGCGGCGCGCCGTCACCTGCTGGAGGCGAACCTGCGCCTGGTGGTGTCGCTGGCCAAGCGATACACCGGTCGCGGTATGCCGCTGCTGGATCTCATTCAGGAGGGCAACCTCGGATTGATCCGCGCGATGGAGAAGTTCGATTACACAAAGGGATTCAAGTTTTCGACCTACGCGACGTGGTGGATCCGTCAGGCCATCACCCGCGGCATGGCCGACCAGAGCCGCACCATCCGGCTGCCGGTCCATCTGGTGGAGCAGGTCAACAAGCTGGCGCGGATCAAGCGCGAGATGCACCAGAACCTGGGACGCGAGGCCACCGACGAGGAGTTGGCCGCCGAGTCCGGCATTCCGGTCGAAAAGATCAACGACCTGCTCGAGCACAGCCGCGACCCGGTAAGCCTGGACATGCCGGTCGGCTCCGAGGAAGAAGCTCCGCTGGGCGATTTCATCGAGGACGCCGAAGCGATGTCGGCCGAGAACGCGGTGATCGCCGAGCTGCTGCACACCGACATCCGCAGCGTGCTGGCCACGCTGGACGAGCGTGAGCACCAGGTGATCCGGTTGCGCTTCGGCCTGGACGACGGCCAGCCGCGCACGCTGGACCAGATCGGCAAGCTGTTCGGCCTGTCCCGCGAGCGGGTCCGCCAAATCGAGCGGGACGTAATGTCGAAACTGCGCAACGGGGAGCGCGCCGACAGGCTACGGTCGTACGCGAGTTAAGGCCTCACCCCCAAGCTAGGTAGCAGACAGTATGCCCGCCGCGCCAGCGGCGGGCATACTGCTTGTCGCCGACGCGTTACAACCATTCGCGCAGCTGGGCAAGTAGACTCAGCGTCGACGGAGGGTGCTGAATGAACGACCTGGTTGACACCACCGAGATGTACCTGCGGACCATCTACGACCTCGAAGAAGAGGGCGTGACGCCGCTGCGTGCCCGAATCGCCGAACGCCTCGATCAGAGCGGGCCGACTGTCAGCCAAACCGTGTCGCGCATGGAGCGGGACGGTTTACTCCACGTGGCCGGTGACCGCCACCTCGAGCTCACCGACAAGGGCCGCGCGCTGGCCATTTCCGTGATGCGCAAGCACCGCCTCGCCGAACGCTTGCTGGTCGACGTGATCGGCCTGCCGTGGGAAGAGGTCCACGCCGAGGCGTGCCGCTGGGAACACGTGATGAGCGAGGACGTCGAGCGGCGCCTGGTGAAGGTCCTCAACAACCCGACCACCTCGCCCTTCGGCAACCCGATCCCCGGGCTGCTGGACCTCGGCGTGGGTCCCGAGTCCTGGTCCGAAGACGGTCCCCTGGTCCGGCTGACCGAGTTGCCACCCGGCGCGCCGGTGGCCGTGGTGGTGCGCCAGCTCACCGAACATGTGCAGGGCGACATCGACCTGATCTCACGCCTGAAGGACGCCGGCGTCGTCCCCAACGCCCGCGTCACCGTCGAGACCGGCACCGCCGGGGTGACCATCGTCATTCCCGGCCACGAGAACGTCACCCTGCCGCACGAGATGGCGCACGCGGTCAAGGTCGAGAAGGTCTGACCCGGGCTGTCCGTGCCCCCTACCCGGCCCTGCGGCCGAACGGCCGGCGCGGCGGTAGCTGCACGCCGAACTGCTTGGCCAAGCGGTAGCCGGTGAGCGCCAGGTCCCTGATGTCCTCGGGCCGCAGGCCCGATTGCAAGGCGGTGTCCAGCATGCCGGCCATCCGATGGTCGGGCTCGCAGCGCAGCGCCTCCTGCAGCGACACCCCGGCGAGCGGGCCGTCGCCGCGCGCATAGGCGCTGAACGCCATCAAGACCAGCGCCTCGACCCGCCACGGCGAGGGCAACCTGCGCGCCAGCAGCGCCCACAACGACTCGACTTCGCCGGCGCTCTCGCCGACGGCGAGGGCATACAGGATGTCGCGCACCTGCGCGTCGCTGAGCGCGCAGCCCAGCGTCGCCAATTCGGTGTCGGACGGCGATTCCCCGGCCGCAACCCGGCTGGCGACGGACATCGCCGTCTCAACGTCGGCACGGGTGCAGCGAATCGGATGCGCACGATGCGCCGCCCTGCGCCGGGTGGCCTGGCGCCTGATTACACCGGCCAGCGCGTCGCTGCGCGCCTGATCGTCGGGCGTGACGACCGCCTGCAGGTCGGCACGCCGCGGATAGAGCCGCCTGCCTTCGAGCACCGCCGCGGCCGCCAGCGGCGAGGACGCGGGATCGTCGACCAGGCCGCTCGACCCGCAGCCCTCGGCGCAATGCCAGTGGCCGCCGAGGGCCACCTGGTCGACCAGATGCGTGGCCCACAGCTCGACGTTGTGCTGCGACAGGGCTTTTGCGAGCGCCACCGACAGCTGCCGGTATTCCTCGTTGCAGCTTGGGCAGTAGGCCCCGTCCGCGTCGACGATGACCGCGATCACGGCCTCGGGGGCCGCCGCGGCGGCGACCTCCGCCAGGTGCTCCACCCGGTCGGCAAGTTCCTCGGAGAGGTCCACACGCATCACCGAGCCGAGTTTCCCGTCGCCCAAAGACACTAATATCAATGAGTTTTCGGGTACGAAGCCGAGAACGGCCGGCAGCGCGGCGATGAGTGCGCCGGGGCGTAAAAGTTCGAAGTCTTCTCGATGCGTCGTCATGAGCACCCACGCTGACGGCCGCCACCGTCAACCGGTGCGCACGTCCACGGGCCCGGTAGCGGACCTGTGGATGAACCCAGCACTGTGCGTTGCGCTGCCTTACTGTTTAAGCCATGAGTTCGGCGCAGGAGTACGACATGGTCGTCATCGGGTCCGGGCCCGGCGGACAGAAGGCCGCGATCGCTTCGGCCAAGCTGGGCAAGTCGGTGGCCATCGTCGAACGCGGCCAGATGATCGGCGGTGTGTGCGTGCAGACCGGCACCATCCCGTCAAAGACGTTGCGCGAGGCGGTCCTTTACCTCACCGGGATGAGCCAGCGCGAACTCTACGGCGCGAGCTATCGGGTGAAAGAGAAGATCACCCCTGCCGATCTGCTGGCCCGCACCCAGCACGTGATCGGCAAGGAAGTCGACGTGGTGCGCAACCAGCTGATGCGCAACCGCATCGACCTGCTGATCGGCCACGGGCGGTTCGTCGACCCGCACACCATCGAGGTCGAAGACCCGTCGCGGCGCGAAAAGATAACCATCAGTGGCAAATACATCGTCATCGCCACCGGCACCCGGCCGGCGCGGCCGTCCGGCGTCGAGTTCGACGAAGAGCGCGTGCTCGACTCCGACGGGATCCTCGACCTCAAGACGCTGCCCGCCTCGATGGTGGTCGTCGGCGCCGGGGTCATCGGCATCGAGTACGCCTCGATGTTCGCCGCGCTGGGCACCAAGGTGACCGTGGTGGAAAAGCGCGGCGACATGCTGGACTTCTGCGACCCCGAGGTGGTCGAGGCGCTGAAGTTCCACCTGCGCGATTTGGCGGTGACGTTCCGGTTCGGCGAGGAGGTGACCGCGGTCGACGTCGGCTCGGCGGGCACCGTCACCACCTTGGCCAGCGGCAAGCAGATTCCCGCCGAGACCGTGATGTACTCGGCCGGGCGCCAGGGCCAGACCGACCACCTCGACCTGCACAACGCCGAGCTGGAGGCCGACAACCGCGGCCGGATCTTCGTTGACGGCAACTTTCAGACGAAGGTGCCCCACATTTACGCCGTCGGGGACGTGATCGGTTTCCCGGCGCTGGCCGCCACCTCGATGGAGCAGGGACGGCTGGCCGCCTACCACGCGTTCGGGGAAGCCTGCGACGGGATCACCGAGCTGCAGCCGATCGGCATCTACTCGATCCCCGAGGTCTCCTACGTCGGCGCCACCGAGGTGGAGCTGACCAAGGATTCGATCCCGTATGAGGTCGGGGTGGCCCGGTACCGGGAGCTGGCCCGCGGCCAGATCGCCGGGGACTCCTACGGGATGCTCAAGCTGCTGGTGTCCACCGAAGACCTCAAGCTGCTCGGCGTGCACATCTTCGGCACCAGCGCCACAGAGATGGTGCACATCGGGCAGGCCGTGATGGGCTGCGGCGGCACCGTGGAATACCTGGTGGACGCGGTGTTCAACTACCCGACGTTCTCCGAGGCCTACAAGGTGGCGGCGCTCGACGTGATGAACAAGGTTCGGGCGCTCAACCAGTTCCGGCACTGAACCGCCGCGCTGGCGGTCGGCACTAACAGGCGTCGGAAAGGTCGTTCGGGACGGGATCGCCGGGCCCCCCGGCCTCGGCGCGGGCCAACAGTTCCGCGGTTTGTGCGCCGAACGGCGCCGAGTACGACATGTTCGCGGCGCAGCCGCCCCGCTCGAGACCGCCGATCACCCCGATGAGCGTGGTGCCGCTGACCCAGGGCGCACCGCTGGTGCCGTCCACCAGCCCCTCACACGCCAAGGAGGGGAACCCGGTGTCGGTGACCGACGTGCTGGCCTGGCATCCGATGGGCGAGCCGCCCACGCCTGCCGGGTATCCCAGCACGGTGACGCGGCTGCCCGGCGGAGGAGTCACTCCCAGTGTCAGCGCCAGGCCGGCCCGGGACTCGACGGGAGCGCCGGCCTCGTTGCTGACCCGCGCGATCGCGTAGTCGGCGTGCGGGTCCTTGCTCGCCGTCCAGCGTGGATCGAGGTAGACCGCGTCGGCCTTCCACACATCGGCCGGACCGGGTGCGGCGTCGCCGGCGAAACCGGGAACGAAGGTGATCAGCGAGGCTCCGGCCAGGCAATGCGCGGCGGTCATCATCAGGTTGCCGCCCGTCGAATGCACCACCGAACCGGTGCACACGTGCAGCGGGCCACCGTCGATGAAAATCGCCCCGATGCGCCGATCCGGCTCGACCGGACCCGCGATGGCCTTCTGCTCGGGCTGGCTGAGCCGCTGCACCGGCCCGCCGACGCGCGGGGCGGACACCGGAGCACCCGAAACATGCTCGACGGGACGGTGACACGACGTCAACGACGTCGCCACCCCCACCACCGAGCAGAGCATCAGGATCCGAATGCGCATCGCCTTCATCATGCCTGACCGGTCGGCGGCAGGCCGACTCCCACACATGACGGTGCGCCAACGGGCGTGCGGGTGACCCCCAGGATGTGGTTTGCGGATTACGAGTAAGAATTGTCGCGTTCCAGCTAAGAGCGTGAACGCGAAGTTCGCTGATAGATGTTGGTGCCGCCCGATTCGGGGGACACTCGGTAGGGCACCCTGGAGAGAACTTCGAGAGGAGGCGATCGGAGATGGCTCACCATCAGGAGCCGGATGATCAGTACCAGCCAGGCCAGGCCGGAATGTACGAACTCGAGTTCCCGGCGCCGCAGTTGTCGACGTCCGACGGCCGCGGCCCCGTGCTGGTGCACGCCCTGGAGGGCTTTTCCGACGCCGGTCATGCCATCAAGCTCGCCGCCGCGCATCTGAAGGCGGTGCTGGACACCGAGCTGGTCGCATCCTTTGCGATCGATGAACTGCTGGACTACCGCTCGCGGCGGCCATTGATGACGTTCAAGACCGATCACTTCACCCACTACGAGGACCCCGAGCTGAGCCTGTACGCGATGCGCGACACGGTCGGCACGCCGTTCCTGCTGCTGGCCGGCATGGAACCGGATCTCAAGTGGGAGCGGTTCATCACCGCGGTGCGGCTGCTGGCCGAGCGCCTCGGCGTGCGCCAGACCATCGGCCTGGGCACGGTCCCGATGGCGGTGCCGCACACCCGGCCCACCACGATGACCGCACACTCGAACAACCCGGAGTTGATCGCCAATTTCCAGCCGTGGATCTCCGAGATCCAGGTCCCGGGCAGCGCGTCCAACCTGCTGGAATACCGGATGGGCCAGCACGGTCATGAGGTCGTCGGCTATACCGTGCATGTCCCCCACTACCTCACGCAGACCGACTACCCGGCCGCCGCGCAGGCTTTGCTTGAGCAGGTCGCCAAGACCGCGTCGCTGGAGCTGCCTCTGACCGCGTTAACCGAAGCGGCCGAGGTGATTCGGGCGAAGATCGACGAGCAGGTGGAAGCGAGCGCGGAGGTCGCCCAAGTGGTGGCCGCGCTGGAGCGCCAGTACGATGCCTTCATCGACGCTCAGGAGAACAGATCGTTACTAGCTCGCGACGAGGATCTGCCTAGCGGCGATGAGCTAGGCGCAGAGTTCGAGCGATTTCTGGCCCAGCAGGCGGAGAAGAAGTACGACGACGACGACAAGCCCTGACCCACTCACGTGACGCCCTAGCCGGCCCGCCCTCAGCCCGGCCCAACACCAAGGTTGGCGATATGACCGAGCGGAAGCGCAAACCCACGCTCCGCCCGGTGCGTGAAGTGACCGCACCCAAACTCGAGTTCCGCACCATCCACGGTTACAAGCGGGCCTACCGCATCGCCGGTTCCGGGCCGGCGATACTGCTGATCCACGGCATCGGCGACAATTCCACCACCTGGAATACCGTGCAGGCCAAGCTCGCCCAGCGTTTTACGGTGATCGCGCCCGATCTGCTCGGCCACGGGCAATCCGACAAGCCGCGCGCCGACTACTCGATCGCGGCGTATGCGAACGGGATGCGTGACCTGCTCAGCGTGCTCGACATCGAGCGGGTCACCATCGTCGGTCACTCGCTGGGTGGCGGTGTGGCTATGCAATTCGCCTACCAATTCCCGCATCTGGTGGAACGGCTGATCCTGGTCGGCGCCGGAGGCGTGACCAAGGACGTCAACTTCGTGCTGCGCTGGGCCTCGCTGCCGATGGGCAGCGAGGCGATCGCCCTGCTGCGCTTGCCGCTGGTGCTGCCGGCGGTCCAGATCATGGGACGTGTCCTGGGCGTGGCGCTGGGCAGCACCGGGCTGGGCCGCGATCTGCCCAACGTGCTGCGCATCCTCGACGACCTGCCGGAGCCGACGGCGTCGGCGGCTTTCAGCCGGACGCTGCGCGCGGTGGTGGATTGGCGCGGGCAGATCGTCACCATGCTGGACCGATGTTATTTGACCGAAGCCATCCCGGTGCAGATCATCTGGGGCACAAGGGATGTGGTGGTTCCCGTTCGGCACGCTTGGATGGCGCATGCCGCGATGCCGGGCTCCCGCCTCGAAATCTTCGAAGGCTCCGGGCATTTTCCCTTCCACGACGACCCGGCCCGCTTCATCGACGTCGTCGAGCGCTTCATCGATTCCACCGATCCCGCCGAGTACGACCAGGCCAGTCTTCGCGAACTGCTCCGCACCGGCGGCGGCGAGCAGGCCGTCTCCGGTTCCGCTCCCACGCGTGTCGCCGTGCTGAACGCCATGGGCTCCGACGAACGCAGCGCCACCTGATCGCCTTGATCGATGCGGCCCGACGCGGCGCCGTACAGTCGGCTCATGGGGATCGGCGTGACGGTGCTGCGGGTGTTCACCGATGCGGACGGCCACTTCGGTAATCCGCTGGGCGTGGTGGACGCCGCCCAGGTGGAGCCCGAGCACCGACAGCGGCTGGCAACCCAATTGGGCTACAGCGAGACGGTTTTCGTGGACCTCCCGGCCCCCGGCTGCGCCAGCGCGCACGCCACCATCTACACGCCGCGTACCGAACTGCCGTTCGCCGGCCACCCGACCGTCGGCGCGACATGGTGGCTGCGCGAGAACGGTTCGCCGATCAACACCCTGCGGGTGCGGGCCGGGATCTTGCAGGTGGGTTACGACGGCGACCGCGCCAGCATCAACGCCCGCGCGGAATGGGCGCCCGACTTCGCCCTGCACGAATTCCGTTCAGCCGACCAGGTTCTCGCGGCCGATGAGGCGGACTATCCCGACGACACCGCGCACTACCTGTGGGCCTGGACCGACCGGGCGGCCGGATGGCTGCGGACGCGCATGTTCGCGTCCAACCTCGGTGTGGTCGAGGACGAGGCGACCGGGTCGGCGGCGATGCGGATCACCGACTACCTGAGCCAGAGCCTGCGGATCACCCAGGGCAAGGGCTCCGTGATCGACACCAGGTGGAGCGCCGAGGGCTGGGTGGGGGTGACCGGGCGGGTCGTCAATGACGGTGTGCGACAGATCGATTGACGAGGGCCTAACTCGGACCTCAGCGCTGCCGGTGTAACACCGCCCCGAGGTGGTCCTGCAGCGGTTGCCCGACCGCGCCCATCTGCACCGTGTAGGAGAGTTCGTCGCCGTCGATGCGGAACGAACGGCCGAGCGCGGTCACCTCCTTGGCGCTGGGTGTCAGCCCCACCGACGTGGTCGACATCTGCATTTCGATGAGGTCACCAGTGACCGAGTAGGTGCCGACCTCGATTTCGGTGATGCCGCTGGGATGCGCCAGCACCAATTCGATGTGACCTGGTTGCGGCACCCGAAGGTAGCCGGTTTCGGCGTGCAACGGCTTCCCGTCGGCAACCGCCCTGGTTTTCTGTCCGTAGGCGAGAAACGGCTTACCGACGTGGGCGAACACGACTTCTTCGAGATAGTCGAAGGGCGGGATCGTCGGGTATTTACCCGCACCCTGGCCGGACCAGGTCCCAAGGAGCGGGGCAAGCGCCGCGAGGTCGGGGTGCAAGTCCGTGGGCATGAAAGCGAGCCTAGCCCGGCGAGGTTGCGGGCAATCGGAGCCCGGCCCGGTGTCAGCCCCGAGCTGCCACTCTGCGGTGATCCCGCATTGCCTGGATCTCGCGTTCGAAATCGTCCGCGGACTCGAACGACCGATAGACGGAGGCGAACCGCAAGTAGGCCACCTCGTCCAGGTCGCGTAGCGGCCCCAGAATGGCCAACCCGACCTCGTGACTGGGGATCTCCGGTGAGCCCGCCGCGCGCACGGTGTCTTCGACCTGCTGGGCCAGCAGGTTGAGCGCATCGTCATCGACCTGTCGCCCCTGGCAGGCCCGACGGACGCCGCTGACGACCTTCTCCCTGCTGAACGGCTCCGTGACGCCGCTGCGCTTGACCACCGCCAGGACCGCGGTCTCCACCGTGGTGAAACGCCGTCCGCACTCGGGACAGGATCGGCGACGCCGAATGGCCTGGCCTTCATCGGTTTCGCGGGAGTCGATCACCCGCGAGTCGGGATGGCGGCAGAACGGACAGTGCATGACCGCTCCTTCGTCGCGCCGACAAGATACCGCAGGACCTTGAGCGTACCCGCGCGCTGACCTGCACGGCTAACACATCCGTTTCGGCGCAACGCCACTCAGCCGACCGGAGCGATGAGGGTCTGGCCCGCCAGCAGGTTGGGCGAGTGTAGATCGTTGAGCTCGCGGATGCGATCGGCGACCTGGGGTGCCGGCGCGCCGGGCGCCACGCGGTGCGCGAAATCCTGGAGCGACTCCCCCGCGTCCACGCGGACGACGGCGAGCCGGTCGGGAACCTGGGTCGCCGAGTTCGTGGAGTCGCCGTTGAGCACCTGGCCGACGTTCGCGACGAGACCCAGCCACAGCGTGACCGCGCCGGCGGCCAGTGCCAGCCCGATGGTCGACGCCCAGGTGGTGGCGCGCCTGCGGTGCGGAGCGACGGACATTGCCACCCCGGTGCCGTAGTAGCGCGTGGCGGCGCCCGCGGGCCGCGACGGCGCGGGCCGGCGGGACCGGGCCAGCCCGTCCCGTCCGTAGCGAGGCCCCAGGACGGGTCCATTGATCGGGCGCCGAAGACTGCTGGTACGCGGCGCGGGCGTGTGGATGACTGTCATCTTCGTTCCTCCGGTCAACTAGCTCTCGCTCGTGTGTTCGACACTAATCGCTTGTATGTTCGAAACCGAACATTTGAGCGAAGCGTGTCGCACGAGCAAACGCTAGATCACACCACCGACAAGTTCGTCGGCCTCTACCACTGTCACGAGCACTCAAATACCCGATATCCCGAAGAGTTACACATCTGTAATTCGTCCGGCTTCGCGCTTGTTTTGCGCCGACGCGAACCGCCGCGACACGCCACTCGAACACATGTTTGATTCTTGTCCTCGGTGCGGCTACATTCGGTGCCATGGGCGACAGCAACGACGTTTCATCGGCCGGTCCCGAGGGTCGGCTGCACTCCGTGGATTCCTCGCTGACCGAACGGCAGCGCACCATTCTGAATGTCATCCGCGCCTCGGTCACCAGCCGCGGCTACCCGCCGAGCATCCGGGAGATCGGCGATGCCGTCGGTCTGACGTCGACGTCATCGGTGGCGCACCAGCTTCGCACCCTGGAGCGCAAGGGTTACCTGCGCCGCGACCCCAACCGCCCGCGGGCCGTCGACGTCCGCGGGGCCGACGACGACGTGGCGGCCCCCACCACCGAAGTGGCCGGTTCGGACGCCCTACCGGAACCCACGTTCGTCCCGGTGCTCGGGCGCATCGCGGCCGGCGGACCCATCCTGGCCGAAGAGGCCGTCGAAGACGTCTTTCCCCTGCCGCGCGAATTGGTCGGTGAGGGCACGCTTTTCCTGCTCAAGGTCGTCGGTGATTCGATGGTCGATGCCGCGATCTGCGACGGCGACTGGGTGGTGGTCCGTCAGCAGAACGTCGCCGACAACGGTGACATCGTCGCGGCGATGCTCGACGGCGAGGCCACGGTCAAGACGTTCAAACGCGCCGGCGGTCAGGTGTGGCTGATGCCGCACAACCCGGCGTTCGATCCCATCCCGGGCAACGACGCCAGCGTGCTGGGCAAGGTCGTCACCGTCATCCGCAAGGTCTGACGCGCGCCCGGCCTCGGTCAGTCAGCCCGGGTGAAGCCGTTGGCCTGAGCGACTTCTTCGCTCGACAACCAGAGCTCGGCGAGCGTGTCCTGATACAGGTCGCTACCCGGCATGTAGTACAAGCCGTAGCGAGCGCTGGCCTTGACGGGGTATCCGTCGGGCGCCTGGTACGGATCATCGAGCGGCAGGTGGATCGTGGGTCGCCCGTCCGGGGCCGCCAGGCCGTTTTCCGAGGCGTCATCGGCGGCGTGCCGACCGCTTCGCGCCGGAGGCCCGGCCGCGACCGCATCGGCGACCGCGGCGGCTCCCACCGCCGTGTCCGTCATGTCGGCCTCCGTCGCGGTGTCCGCTTCGGGTTCGACGTCCGGTTCCGGCGCCGCGAGGTCGAGGTATTCGTCTTCTGGCTCAGCGGTTTCCAGGAGGCCTTCCGCCGCGTCGCCCTCCGGCGGGATGCCGGAAACGGCGACGTCGGGGTACTCGTCTTCCGGATACGCCTCCTGCGGATAACCCGCATCGGGGCCGTCGGCGTCGACGTAGGCGGCGTCGTCCGCCGCCTCGGGCTCGGCGACCTCGGGGACGCCGTCGGTGTAGTCGGCGTAGTCGGCCCCCGCCTCGGCATACTCGTCCTCCGACAGCATCTCCGCGGAGACGACCGGGATCGAGTCGGTATCGACGGCGTCGGGGTCTTCCTCCTCGTGGAACCGATAGTCGCTATCGGCAGGAGCCTGACGTTGCCAGCTGACCCGCCCGGCGTCCGGTTCCGGCTCCGGTTGATGCGTCGCGCCGAGCCCGAACGGGTCGGCGCCGACGTCGGCATCGTCGTGGCCCCAGCGCTCGTCGGCGTCGTAGCCGAGGTTCCCCCCGCGACCGGGCGCGTAGGCCGCCGCCTCCTCGTGCGCAGGCCGGCGCCGCCCACCGAACAGCACCCACGCCATCAGCACGAGCAGCGCCAGCACCGGAATGGCGACCACCAGCCACCACCAGTGCCAGGAGGACTTCTTCGGGTGCGCCGGCAGGGCCGAATTGCTCGGCTGGTCCTGACCCGACACCTGCAGCCCGGACAGCAGCGGCGCCAGGTTGGACGGATCGGTGCTGAACGTGTTCTTCGCCCGGTTCCACGAAATCTTGCCGCCGGTGAACTGCTGGGAGATCACGTCGCCGTTGACGGCCTGGTCGCCGACCGGGGCGCCGAGCTTGCCCGCCGGAGCGCGCAGTTTGTCCCACGCCACCTTCATCGCCCCACGCACGACGAAGGCGCCGTGGTCGGGCGTCCAGAAGATGACCGGCTTGTCGGCAGCGGAGAAGGTGGCGACGCGGCTGGCACGCCCGATGTTGCCGTCGGTTTCGTTGGCGGTCGGGAATCCCAGGTCGCTGCCGACCGGTCCCCCCAGCGACTCGTATTTGGCCAGGATGTCGCTCTCGACCGCATTCGCGCCGGTGGCCGGGGTGAAGAACACCTTGCCGCCGGCAAAGTTCTGGGCGATTCCGTCGCCGCCGATCGGATACTGCCCGCCCTGCTTGGCGCCCAGGGGTCCGGTGGGACCGCCCGCCGCGCGCCAGGCGGTGTTGATCGCCGCGGTGGGATCGATCGCCACCTGCAGGCCCTTGAGTTGGTCGGCCAGCGCCGGCGGTTCGGTGGTGAACTGCTTGGTCTGCCTGTTCCACGAGACCTGGCCGCCGCTGAATTTCTGTGAGGACACCTCGCTGCTGTAGGTCTCGTCGCCGACCGGCACACCGAGCACCCCGCCCGAGCTGCCCAGCTTGTCCCAGGCGGCGTTCAGGGCGCCGCGCACCACGTGTGCGCCGTGCTCGGGCGTCCAGAAGATCACCGGCTTGTCGCTGGCGGAGAAGGTGATCACCCGGCTGTCCGGACCGGCGAGACCCGGAACTTCGTCGATCGCCGGGAAGCCCAGATCGCTGCCGGCCGGCCCGCCCAGCGACTCGTACTTGTCCAGGACAGGCCCGTAGGCGAATCTGGCCCCGGTGGCCGGGGTGAAGAACATCTTGCCGCCGTCGAAGTCCAGGGCGAAACCGTCCCCGACGGGGTACACGTCGCCCTTGCGGGCGCCCAATGGCGAGGTGTCGCCGCCGGCCTTGTCCCACGCGGCCATGATCGCCGCCTCGGCGTCGCCTATCGGACTCGCTACCGCGGTGGGGGCCAACAAGACCGCGGCCAGCGCCGTGGTCGTCAAGCTGACCAGCGCGCTTCCGATCAGCCTGCGCATGTGACCTCTCTGCACCTTCACCAAGCCTCCCAGCCGGCGGACATGGCTCTTTTAGCGGCGATGCCCTTATCTGCATAACCGGCGAGCGGGCGGTACTCGCGCCGGAAATGGACCCGCGCACGATCAGCCTTATCGTCGGGCTCGCATAACTTTGCTCCAAGCAACAAGAAATGCGAAGTCAAATCACGAATTTTACAAAAACGGATACCACACCGATGTCGAAATGATGCCTGCCCATGGCCCAATCGCGATCCGCCGTGCCACCGTTCGCGCGGTGTAGCGGATATCGCACGGGAGGGCGGCGGGAACGCACGATCGAGCGACGACGCCGGACTGCCGACTCGCACACCAGAATTGCGCGGCGCGCCTGAGCCGACGGCGCGATCGCGGGGCTGACTATGCGCGATGCCGCGGTCGGCGCACCGGAAACACATGCGCCGACGGTACGTGAGCCGGTGGTGCATTCACGGTCCGCCCCCCACACCCGCACCACGCGCATCGGTCGGTTTGTCGCTCACGGCAATAGGACCGTGCGAGACAACTCCCGAATGTCGGTCGCGTCCAGCGATTCGCGGATATTGCTGCCCCGATATCGCCCGCGGGTGGGAGGCCGCTATCCAGAAAACGAAACGCTAGACGCCGAGGCTGCGTCCGATGATTTCCTTCATGATCTCGGTCGTGCCGCCGTAGATCGTTTGCACCCGGGCGTCCAAAAAGGCACGGGCAACCGGATATTCACGCATGTAGCCGTAACCGCCGTGCAGTTGCAGGCAGCGGTCGATCAGCTGCACCTGCTTTTCGGTGCAGTACCACTTGGCCATTGCGGCCTGCTCCGCCGTCAGCTTGTGATCCAGGTGCAGGCGGACGAACTCGTCGACCATCATGCGGACCACGGTCGCCTCCGTCGCCAGCTCGGCCAGCACGAAGCGGCTGTTCTGGAAGCTGCCGATCGGCTTGCCAAATGCCTTGCGCTCCTTGGTGTATTGCAGGGTCTGCTCGAGCACCTGCTCCATGGCCGCGGCGGCCATGATGGCGATCGAGATGCGTTCCTGCGGCAGATTCTGCATGAGGTAGATGAATCCCATGCCCTCCTTGCCCAGCAGGTTTTCGGCCGGCACGTGCACGTCGGTGAACGACAGCTCGGCGGTGTCCTGGGCGTCGAGCCCGATCTTGTCCAAGTGGCGCCCGCGCTCGAAGCCCTCCATGCCACGCTCGACGGCGAGCAGCGAGAAACCCTGAGAGCCCTTTTCCGGGTCGGTCTGCGCGACCACGAGCACCAGGTCGGAGTTGATTCCGTTGGTGATGAACGTCTTTGAGCCGTTGAGCACGTAGTGGTCGCCCTGCTTGACGGCACGGGTCTTGATGCCCTGCAGGTCGCTACCCGTTCCCGGCTCGGTCATCGCGATCGCCGTAATCAGCTCTCCGGTGCAGAATTTCGGCAGCCAGCGCTGCTTCTGCTCTTCGGTGGCCAACGCCAACAGGTATGGCGCGACGATGTCGTTGTGCAGGCCGAATCCGATGCCGCTGTAGCGGCCGGCGGTGGTCTCCTCGGTGATGATCGCGTTGTACCGGAAGTCGGGGTTGCCGCCGCCGCCGTACTCTTCGGGCACCGCCATGCCGAGGAAGCCCTGCTTGCCGGCCTCGAGCCACACCCCGCGGTCGACGATCTTCTCTTTCTCCCACTCGTCGTGGTAGGGCGCGACGTGGCGCTCGAGGAAGCCCCGGTAGGACTCACGGAACAGGTCATGCTCTGACTCGAAAAGAGTGCGCTGATATTTGATGGCGCTGCTCATGGAAGACCTCCGGCGACTGGGAATACTGCAGCCCAAGATATACCAACCGGACGGTTGGTCGGCAGCCGGCGGGGCGCTAGCGGCCGTTGGCCGGCGGCCCGAGCTGCCGCGACACTGCAACTAGGCACAAGACACGCCGATGCGAGGGTGCGTGGTTGCAGTCTCGACGCACTAGCACGCGTTCAGCGCGCGGCGAACTCGCGCAGCCGGCCGGCCAGGGCCAGCGGAACCCGGGCCCGGATGCGGGTGCCCTCGGCGTTGTGCTCCTCCTGCTGGACGCGCCCATCGGCGTGCAGGCGAGCCACCAGGTCGCCGCGGTGGTACGGGATCACGACGTCGACGGGGGTGTCGGCGGGAACGGCGAGCTCGGCGATCCGGCGGCGCAGGGCGTCGATACCATCGCCGGTGCGTGCGGACACGAACATGGCACCGGGCAGCGCATGGCGGAGCTTGGCCAACGTCAAATCGCTTGCGGCGTCAACCTTGTTCACCACCACCAGCTCCTGCGGCACGGCACCGTCGTGGTCGGTCCCGTAATCGGCGACGACTTCGGAGACCACCTGGCGGACCGCGTTGATCTGTGCCAGCGGGTTGACGTCGGAGCCGTCGACGACGTGTACCAACAGATCGGCGTCGACGACCTCTTCCAGCGTGGAGCGAAAGGCTTCGACCAGCTGGGTGGGCAGATGCCGGACGAATCCGACGGTGTCGGTGAGCACGAACGGCCGGCCGTCATCGAACTCGGCGCGCCGGGTGGTGGGCTCCAGGGTGGCGAACAACGCGTCCTGGACCAGCACTCCGGCACCGGTCAGCGCGTTGAGCAGGCTCGACTTGCCGGCGTTGGTGTAGCCGACGATGGCGATCGCGGGCAGGTCGCTGTGCACCCGCCGGCTGCGCTGGGTGTCGCGGACCTGCTTCATGTCCTTGATCTCGCGGCGCAGCTTGGCCATGCGCTCGCGGATGCGCCGCCGGTCGGTCTCGATCTTGGTTTCACCGGGCCCGCGCAGGCCCACGCCTCCCCCGCTGCCGCCGGCACGGCCACCGGCCTGCCGCGACATCGATTCACCCCAGCCGCGCAGCCGCGGCAGCATGTATTCCATCTGGGCCAGCGAGACCTGCGCCTTGCCTTCCCGGCTGGTGGCGTGCTGGGCGAAGATGTCGAGGATCAACGCGGTGCGGTCGATGACCTTGACCTTGACGGCCTTTTCCAGTGCGGTCAGCTGCGCCGGGGACAGTTCACCGTCGCAGATGACGGTGTCGGCGCCGGTCGCCAGCACCACGTCGCGCAGTTCGGCGGCCTTGCCCGAACCGATGTACGTCGACGGGTCGGGTTTGTCCCGGCGCTGGATCAACCCCTCGAGCACCTCGGAGCCGGCGGTTTCGGCCAGGGCGGCGAGCTCGGCCATGCTGGCCTCGCTGTCCGCGGCGGTGCCGTCGGTCCACACGCCCACCAGGACGACCCGCTCGAGCCGAAGCTGGCGGTATTCGACTTCGGAGACGTCGGTGAGTTCGGTCGACAGGCCGGCGACGCGGCGCAGCGCCGACCGATCTTCGAGGGCGAGTTCGCCCGTGCTGGGCTCCGGGACGACCGAAGCGTGATCGCGAAATTCAGGTTCTGTCATAGGCAATACACGATGATGCACGCGAAACCGGTGTCACGCACCTGATTTAACGCTGCTGTTCGCGCCACCATTCCTCGCTGAGCTCTCCTTGGGCTACCAGTACGGACGGTCCGCGCAGGAAGCTGGTGGCGTCGGTGACGGTGACGACGACCTCGCCGCCGGGCACGCGAACGGTCAGGGCGCCGGTGGCCGCGCCGGCACCGGCCAGCGCGGCGACAGCGGCCGCGACCGTTCCGGTGCCGCACGAGCGCGTTTCGCCCACGCCCCGCTCGTGCACCCGCATGTGCACGGCCCCATCGGCCGGTGCGGTCAGGATCTCGACGTTCACCCCGTCCGGGAATTGGGCGGGATCGAAACTCACCGGCGCGGCGACGTCCAGCACCGCCAGCACCTCGGGAGTCAGTTCCGGGTCCACGCAGGCCAGGTGCGGGTTGCCCACATCGACCGCCAGGCCCGAGAACCGCCGGCCGCCGACGACCGCCTCGCCCGGGCCGAGCGTATTGGCCTTGCCCATGTCGACGCTGACATCGGCGGTGGTCGCATCGACGCGATGCACCGCGACCGGCCGCGGGCCGGCCAGCGACCCGACCACGAATTCGTCGCGGGACTCCATGCCGCTGGCGCGCAGGTAGTGCGCGAAGACCCGCACGCCGTTGCCGCACATCTGGGCGACCGACCCGTCGGCGTTGCGGTAGTCCATGTACCAGTCACCGGCGGCCACCCCGTCGGGCATCCGGTCGAGCACGCCGGCCGACAGCGCCGCGCCCGCGGTGGTGACCCGCAGCACCCCGTCGGCCCCGAGCCCGCGGCGCCGGTCGCAGAGCGCGGCCACCCGCGACTCGGTCAGGCTCAGCTCGGCCTGCGGGTCCGGCAGCACCACGAAGTCGTTCTGGGTGCCGTGGCCCTTCGCGAAATTCACCTGCTCAGGATACGTGGCGCCACACCCGCATGACGGCGTCGACGAGCCGGGCGGGATCGGCGGCATCCAGCCACTGCACGCGATGGTCCCGGCGAAACCACGACCGCTGCCGTCGCACGTAGCGTCGGGTGCCCACGAAGGTCTGCTCGCGGGCCTCGCCGAGTCGCTCCGGACCGCCTCCGGCGTCGAGGGCCGCGAGCACCTGCGCGTAGCCCAGCGCGCGCGAGGCGGTGACCCCGTCGCGCAATCCCCGGTCCAGCAGCGCGACCACCTCGCCGACCAGGCCCTGGTCGAACATCGCGTCGGTGCGCCGGGCCAGCCGCTCGTCGAGAAGTGATGTGTCGCAGTCCAGCCCGACGATGGCGGTGTCCCACCTGGGCGCGCCGATCTGCGGCGCGGACGCGGCGAACGGCTCACCGGTCAGTTCGACCACTTCCAGGGCCCGCACCGTGCGGCGAGCGTCGGTCGGCAGGATGGCCGCGGCCGCGGCGGGATCGCGGCGGGCCAGCTCGGCGTGCAGCTCGCCTACCCCGATCTCGGCGAGCCGCTGCTCCCAGCGCGCGCGCACCGCGGGATCGGTGGCGGGAAACGACCAATCGTCGAGCAGCGACTGGACGTAGAGCATGGAGCCGCCCACGATGATCGGCACCGCACCCCGGGCCGCGATCGCTTCGACGTCGTCGGCGGCGGCGCCCTGATAGCGGGCGACCGTCGCGGTCTCGGCGACGTCGAGGACGTCGAGCTGGTGATGCGGGATGCCGCGACGGGCGGCGACGGGCAGCTTGGCGGTGCCGATGTCCATGCCGCGGTAGAGCTGCATCGCGTCGGCGTTGACGATCTCGGCGCGGACGCCGAGCCGCTCGACCCGTTCCGCGAAGTCGAGGGCCAACTGCGACTTGCCGGTGCCGGTCGGGCCGATGATCGCGACGGGGCGCACGGCGGCCGTCACAGCTGCCAGGCGCCCGCGAAGTAGCCCACCCCATAGGGCGCTCCGCGGTACAGCTCCTTGGCCGATCGGGGTCCGGGATCGGCCAGCCCGGCCAGCACCTGAAACGCGACCCGCCCCAGGATCTGGCGCGGCAGCCGGCGCAGCGCGGCGATATCGCCGACGGCCAGCGCATCGTCCAGCGCCTCTTGCGCGTCGGCGTTGTCCGGGTCGTATCCGCCGGGGGCCGCCGGAGTCAGCGTGTTCGCGCCGTCGGCGACGACCAGCGCCCCGACCGGCTCGGCCAGCCGGTCTATTTCGGCCCGCAGAGCCGCGCCGAGGCGCAGTGCGGCGTCGGCTTCGCGATCCGCGCGATAGATCCGGACCTGCGCGCTGGCGTGCGGCTGGGCCCGTTCGCGCACCCAGCCGGCCAGCAGCGCGCAGACCGGAAACGCGACCGGTGGGGCGGTGTCGTCGGCCTGCGGGGAAAGCCGGACGCGTACGTCGGCGCCGAAACCCGCGAAGGTGCCCACCGCGTCGGGACCCAGCACGGCGTCCTGGGGCCCCACCCCTATCGCCACCCAGCGGTCGGGCAGCAGCGCGGCCGCAGCCAGCGTCGCCGCCTCCAGGTCGGCCACTTCGGCGGCGGCCGCCCCGGCGAGTTCGGGGACGAGGACAGGCGCCGAAGGGACGATCGCGATCGCGCTCAGCACGCAACCAAACTAACGTGACCGCGGCCGCGGTCCGGCATCAGTTCGGTTTGCCCGGGCGCCCGACGTCAGAGGCGAAAGCTGTCCGCCACTACCAGACGGTCGCTGCGAGGGCCGAAGTCGTCGTCTTCGGTCACCCCCCGGGCCGGTACTTCTCGCGGGGCACCACCTGACCCCTGCTCGGCGCGGTCGATGGTGGCGGCTTCGCCGCGGGCCAGGGCGATCGTGGCGATGAGGACCACCGCCACCGCGCCGACCAGCACGAAGGCCTTGGGACCGGTGGCATGCAGCGTCTCGTTCAGCACCAGCACGCCGAGCAGGCCGGCGACCACCGGCTTGGCCACCGTCATCGTCGGCAACGACGCGGTCAGCGCGCCGGCGCGGAACGCCGACTGCTGGAAGATCATCCCGGCCAGCGCCACCAACAGCCAGGGCACGAACTCCGGCGACGTGACCACGCGCAGCAGGCCGTGCTCGGACATCTCGACGATGCCCTTGGTCAGGACCGCGAACAACGCCAGCGACGAACCCGCCACCACCGCGAGCAGCATGGCCGCAAACGGGCTGCCGGCCCGCAGTCGCGCGGCCACCACGCAGGTCACCAGCAGCGGCACCATGACCAGGGCGACGATGAGCCAGATCCGCAGCGGCGCGCGCTGGTCACCGGCAGCCGGGTCGCCGACGATGATGACGACCGCCAATGCGGCGGCCAGGATCAGCGCCCACATCCATTCCCGCGGCTGCACCCGGTGGTGGGCGAGCCGCGCGTAGATGGGCAGTGCGAACAGAAGGGCCGTCACCTGCAGGGCGGTCACCAAGACGACCGAACCCCACGCCAGGGCCGCGGCCTGCAGGCTGTAGTTGGTGATCGCGGCCAGGCCACCCAGCCACCACCGGGTGTCCCGCAGCGACATGCGGAACAGTTCGAGGTGCCCGACCGGCTTGTCGGTGATCTCGTGCGCGGAGCGCTGACGGATCACGTCGCCGACCGCAGATGCCAGCGCCGCGCATAAGGCAAGTAACGCCGCGACATCAACTTTTGACATTGATCGATCCCTCCGCCCGACGGCCGTCCGACCCAGCTTTCCCCGTGGCCCAAGCAAATACACGCACAATTGGCGTTCAGTTCAACTACGAATCTATGACGTTGCACACGTTGCTAATAACGCCGCGGGTAACCGTTCAACTAATACTTCAGCAATCTATGTAACCCGTGGGATAACTCTAAGAGAACTACACAGCTAGCCGTGAGCGCTGGGTGAGCCCCCTCGCAGCGCGCCGTCGGCCTGCGTCGTCGGGCCGGTGGGGAACGGCAAGGTGGCGGCACGTGCCAGAGCAAGCTGCTTGAATACTGTTAAGCACCTGTTGGGGACCCGGCCACGGCCATCCGGCAGACGCAGGAAAACGGTGCCGCTACGCGCGGCAGGCGCGCGGGACACGGACCGCGCGGAAGGGTTGCGAAAGGGTAGTGACGAGCGCATGACGGCTGACGAGCCTCGCGACGATTCAGCTAGGCCGGTGCCGCGCCCGGGACCGCGCCCCGGTCCCCGGCCGACACCGCGACCCAGCACCGCTCACCCGCTGGTGATGCCGCCTCCCAGCAATCCGCACCAGTTCGGACGCGTGGACGACGACGGCACGGTGTGGCTGATCAGCTCGGCCGGCGAGCGCATCGTCGGCTCCTGGCAGGCCGGCGACCGGGAGGCGGCGTTCGCCCACTTCGGCCGGCGCTTCGATGACCTGGCCACCGAGGTCACCCTTATGGAGGAGCGCCTGGCCTCCGGGAGCGGTGATGCGCGCAAGATCAAGGCGCACGCGGCCCAGCTGACGGAGGCGTTGCCGACGGCGGCCGTGCTGGGCGATGTCGACGCGCTGGCGGGCCGGCTGAGCGCCATCGCCGAACACGCCGAGGCGGCCGTCGCCGCGGACCGCTCCCGGCGCGAGGAGCATCGGGCCACCCAGACCGCTCGCAAGGAGGCGCTGGCCGCGGAGGCCGAGGAGTTGGCCGCCAACGCGACGCAGTGGAAGGCCGCGGGCGATCGGTTCCGCGCGATCCTCGACGAATGGAAGACGATCAGCGGGGTGGACCGCAAGGTCGACGACGCGCTGTGGAAGCGCTATTCCGCGGCCCGGGAGGCCTTCAACCGGAGGCGGGGATCGCACTTCGCCGAACTGGACCGGGAACGCTCGGGAATCCGCCAGGCCAAGGAACGGCTGTGTGAGCGGGCCGAAGCGCTGTCCGACTCGACCGACTGGACCGCGACCAGCGCCGAATTCCGCAAGCTGCTCACCGAGTGGAAGGCGGCCGGGCGGGCGACCCGGGAGGTCGACGATGCCCTGTGGCGGCGTTTCAAGGCCGCCCAGGACGTGTTCTTCACCGCGCGCAACGCGGTGACGGCGGAAAAGGACGCCGAGTTCCGCGCCAATGCGACCGCCAAGGAGGCGTTGCTGGCCGAGGCGGAGAAGCTGGACACCAGCAATCACGACGCCGCCCGCGCGGCGCTGCGCACGATCACCGAGAAGTGGGACGCGATCGGCAAAGTGCCGCGCGAGCGGTCCGCCGAGCTCGAGCGCCGGCTGCGCGCGGTCGAGAAGAAGGTGCGCGACGCGGGCGACGTCGGCTGGTCTGACCCGCAAGCTCAGGCTCGCGCCGAGCAATTCCAGGCCCGCGCCGAGCAATACGAACAGCAGGCGCAGAAGGCCGCGGCGGCGGGGCGGACCAAGGAGGCCGAAGAGGCCAAAGCCAACGCCGAGCAGTGGCGGCAGTGGGCGCAGGCGGCCGTCGAGGCGCTGACCCGCAAGCCCTAGTGGCGATCAGTCCCCTATGTCGCCGGGCTCGTCGCGGGTCTGCGACGCCGCCGGCGGGGCCGGGTTGTCCAGCCCGTCCAGCAGGGTGATCGACTGTTGCGCCGCCGCGACCCGGCGCCGCTGCTCCTCGGCGGCCAGCTGCACGATGGTGCGCGACCAGACCACGCGGGCCCAGTGGTAGATGAGCACGAGCACGGTCAGCCAGGCGACGATCAAACCCCAGCCCGGCCCCGGGTGCCCCGCAGAAACGGTCTGACGCGACCAGATCGCCAGCATGCCCGCGGCGCCCGCAATCGCGGTGCCCGCCAACGCAACCCAGGCCAGCGCCCAGCGCCGCGTCACCAGGGCGAGCATCGAGAAGCCCACGCCGAACACCAATGCCAGCCAGGCGAACACGCGCGACGGCAGGGCGACGGCGGCCGCGCCGGCGTGGTGGCTACCGAACAGCACATCCCAACCGCGCACGTCACCGGTGTGCGGCAGGATGAAGGACGCCAACAGCACGAACACCAGGATCGAGACGAAGAAGGCGCGAGGGCCCGGGTCGAATCCGCGCGCCACCCGGCGCTCGGCGGCCTCGATCTCGGTCCGCAGGGCGTCGAGCTGTGCGTCGTTGTTGATTTCTTTTCTCATAGCGCACATCCAAGGGGTTCGGGCGGGCCGGCGGGCGGCCCGACGGCGGGCATGCCGAGGCCGATGCCGCCCGGGCGCTGCCCGGCCGCCTGAGCATCACCCGCCCGGGTGCGGCGATGCGTGACGATGCCCGCGTCGGCGATGAGGTGGTGCGGTGCGGCGTCGGTGATCACCGTGGTGATGATGTCGCCGGGCCGCACCCGGGTGTCGGCGGGCGCGCCGACGGCTTCCCCGACCGCAAAGTGCACCAACCGGCCGTCGCGGGCCCGCCCGGTCATCCGCGCGGTGCGGCTGTCCTTGCGCCCTTCGCCCGTGGCGACCAGCAGTTCGACGGTCTGCCCGATCAGAGCCTGGTTACCCTCCAGCGAGATCGCCTCCTGCAACGCGATCAGCCGGTCATAGCGTTCCTGCACAACGGCTTTCGGGATCTGCCCGTCCAGGTCGGCGGCCGGGGTGCCGGGCCGCTTGGAGTACTGGAAGGTGAACGCGGCCGAGAACCGGGCCCGGCGCACCACGTCGAGCGTGGCGGCGAAGTCCTCTTCGGTCTCTCCGGGGAACCCGACGATCAGGTCGGTGGTGATGGCGGCGTGCGGCATGGCGGCCCGGACCCGGTCGATGATGCCCAGGTAGCGCTCGGCGCGGTAGGACCGTCGCATCGCGCGCAGCACCCGATCGGACCCGGACTGCAGTGGCATGTGCAGGGCGGGGCAGACATTCGGCGTCTGCGCCATGGCCTCGATGACGTCGTCGGTGAATTCGGCCGGGTGCGGCGAGGTGAACCGCACCCGCTCCAGCCCGTCGATGTCGCCGCAGGCCCGCAGCAGGCGGGCGAAGGCGCCGCGGTCGCGGGGCAGGGCCGGGTCGGCGAAGGACACCCCGTACGCGTTGACGTTCTGGCCCAGCAGCGTGACCTCGAGCACGCCGTCGTCGACCAGCGAGGCGACCTCGGCCAGGATGTCGTCCGGACTACGGTCGACCTCCTTGCCCCGCAACGACGGGACGATGCAGAACGTGCAGCTGTTGTTGCACCCAACCGAGATGGAAACCCAAGCGGCGTAGGCGGATTCGCGCGCGCTGGGCAGGGACGACGGAAATTGCTGCAGCGCCTCGGCGATTTCGACCTGGGCGACCTTGTTGTGCCGGGCGCGTTCCAGCAGCGTGGGCAGCGACCCGATGTTGTGGGTGCCGAAGATGACGTCGACCCAGGGCGCCTTGCGCAGCAACGCGTCCCGGTCCTTTTGGGCCAGGCAGCCGCCGACGGCGATCTGCATCTCGGGATTGCCGCGCTTGCGCGGAGCCAGGTGGCTGAGGTTGCCGTACAGCTTGTTGTCGGCGTTCTCCCGCACCGCGCAGGTGTTGAACACCACCACGTCGGCGTCTCCAAAATCCGAGCCCTCGGCGGCGCGCCGATAGCCGGCCGCTTCCAGCAGGCCGGCCAACCGCTCCGAGTCGTGGACGTTCATCTGGCAGCCATAGGTGCGGACTTGGTAGGTGCGCGCGGACACGGCATCGGCCGGCGTGTGTGCGGTCCCGGCGTCCCGCGCCACCATCGAAGTCACCCGGCCATGGTACGGCGACGGGTTGGCGCGGGAGAAACCGCACGTCAAGGGCCTAGACCCGGCGGCGCTCCCGCTCGGCGGCCAACTCGGCGAAAACGACCTCGCATGCCAAGTTCTGGCTGTAACCACGGCGCGCCAGCATCCCCACCAGCCTGCGAGTCACCCGCGCGTCGTCGCCGTCCAGCGTCTCCCGGCGCAGCTTGGACCGCACCAGCTGCTCCGCCCGGTCCCGTTCGGCACCGGCATCGATCCCGGCCAGCACCGAGGTGATCACGTCGTCGCCGACGCCCTTGGTGTGCAACTCGGCGGCCAAGGCGCGCTTGCTCTTGCCGGCGTGCGCCCGGCGGGAATGCACCCACTGCTCGGCGAAGTCGGCGTCGTCGATCAAGCCGACGGAGGCCAACCGGTCGAGCACGCGCCCGCTGACGTCGTCGGGATAGCCACGTTTGGTCAGCTGGCCGTGCAGCTCGGCCCGGGTGCGCGCTCTCGCGGTGAGCAGGCGCAGGCACAGCGCCCGCGCCTGCTCCTCGCGGGAGGGCTCAGAAGTCGACGGGGGCGGGCAAGACGTCGTCATCGGTCACGACCGCGCCAATGCCGAGCTTTTCCTTGATCATCTTCTCGATCTCGTTGGCGACTTCGTCGTTTTCCTTCAGGAAGGTGCGGGCGTTCTCCTTGCCCTGGCCGAGCTGCTCGCCCTCGTAGGTGAACCAGGAACCGGACTTGCGGATGAAGCCCTGCTCCACACCCATGTCGATCAGCGAGCCCTCCCGGCTGATCCCCTGGCCGTAGAGGATGTCGAACTCGGCCTGCTTGAAGGGTGGCGCCACCTTGTTCTTGACGATCTTGACCCGGGTGCGGTTACCGACCGCGTTGGTGCCGTCCTTGAGCGTCTCGATCCGGCGCACGTCCATGCGCACCGACGCGTAGAACTTCAAAGCCTTTCCACCCGTGGTGGTTTCGGGGCTGCCGAACATCACCCCGATCTTCTCGCGCAGCTGGTTGATGAAGATCGCGGTGGTGCCCGAATTGTTCAGCGCGCCAGTCATTTTCCGCAGGGCCTGGCTCATCAGCCGGGCCTGCAGTCCGACGTGACTGTCGCCCATCTCGCCTTCGAGCTCGGCGCGCGGCACCAGCGCGGCCACCGAGTCGATGACCAGGATGTCCAGGGCGCCGGAGCGGATCAGCATGTCGGCGATCTCGAGGGCCTGCTCCCCCGTGTCAGGCTGACTGACCAGCAGGGAATCGGTGTCCACGCCGAGCTTCTTGGCGTACTCCGGGTCCAGGGCGTGCTCGGCGTCGATGAAGGCGGCGACGCCGCCGGCGGCCTGGGCGTTGGCCACCGCGTGCAGGGCGACGGTGGTCTTACCCGAGGATTCCGGGCCGTAGATCTCCACGACCCGGCCGCGGGGCAGCCCGCCGATGCCCAAGGCCACGTCCAGTGCGATGGATCCGGTCGGAATGATCGAGATCGGCTGACGCGTCTCGTCGCCGAGACGCATCACTGAGCCTTTGCCGTAGCTCTTTTCGATCTGGGCCATCGCCAGTTCGAGAGCCTTCTCGCGGTCGGGGGCTTGCGCCATGGTGTCTCTCCTATAGTCGGTGTTCGTCTGACCGGTATCGGTCGGTTGGCGGTGACATTAGAGAAAGCCACCGACAAGTTGACTGGCCGAACGTTCACCACAGTAGCCGAACAGGTGTTCGATTCAAGTTCGACACGCCGCGCGCACCACATTGCGAAAGGCCGGCCCCAGAACAGATGGACATTTCGGCAGAGTTGTCCGAAATCTCGTCTTATGGCGGATTCTTCGCGCTAACCGTGGGTGGTGACGCGGCGGGATGGCATCCGGTCAGGCGGTCCTACGCCGACGGCTGCGCCGACCTCATCGACGCCACCGTCCGGCGCTACCGCACGAACGACCTGCGGATCGGCGCCTCGCTGGTGCACCTCGGCCACGCCGCCCGGCTGTGGTCACCGGTGCTCGCGTGCGCGGTAGGTCACGGCGTGCTGCCCGACCTCGACGATCTGCAACGCGCCGATAGCGGCGCGCAGCTACGGCTGCCCCATCCCGCCGGGGAATCCATCACCTCGCCGGCGCCCGAGGAGCTGTATCGCATCGTCGTGACCGAACACATGCGGCCGCTCGCCGCCGGCCTTCCGGTCAAGCTGGCGCCCGCCCTGCTGGCCGGCAACGTCGCCTCCGCGCTGGTCGGTGCCGCCCAGGCCCTGCTTGTGGCGCGGCCCGACCTGCGGCCGGCGATCGTGCAGACGACCCGGTCGCTACTGGACACCGGCATGATGGCCGGATCCGGGGTCCTCACCGGCCTGGACTTCAGGCGCCGCAGCTGCTGCCTTTTTTATCGTCTGCCCGGGGGCTCGTTATGCGGCGACTGCGGGCTGCACCGGACGCGGCGATAGGGCCGGTCGGACGACGCGGGCGCCGTTTGGCGTCGACGTGTCCGGGTATCTGACCGGCATGTCCTCAGCCGCAACGCAATCCTTGCGCGCCATCGCCTTGGTCTGCTCATTGAAGAAAAGCCCGGCGCCGTCCAGCAGCGAGCTGCTCGCCGATCAGCTGCTCGATCAGCTGCGAAGCGCGGGCGTCGAGGGCCAAAAGGTGCGGTGCGTCGACCTGAACCTGCTGCCGGGCGTCGAAGCCGACATGGGGCCGGGCGATGAGTGGCCGGCGCTGTTGGACAAGGTCAAGGCGGCCGACATCGTGATCGTGTCGACGCCGACCTGGGTGGGTCATATGTCCAGCGTGGCGCAGCGGGTGCTGGAGCGCCTCGACGCCGAGCTGTCCGACACGGACGACGAGGGAAGACCACGGATGGTGGGCAAGGTGGCCCTGGCCGCGGTCGTGGGCAACGAGGACGGCGCGCACAAGATCGTCGCCGACCTCTTTCAGGCGCTCAATGACATCGGATTCTCGATCGCCGCGCAGGGATGCACCTATTGGAACGGCGAGGCCATGCAGGGCAAGGACTACACCGACCTGGACGACGTGCCGGAAGCCGTCGCATCCGCTACCGGCAATGCGGTCCGTAACGCCGTGCACCTCGCCACCGTGTTGCGGCAGAACACTTACCCGGCATACGAATAGCTCACCACTGATCCCGGGGCACGTCGAAGTCCACGCACAACGCCCGCCAGACGTCGCGGGGCTCGATGCCCGCCTCGATGGCCTGAGCGGCCGTGCGTCCGTCGAAGCCGGTCAGCACGTGATCCACCAGCACCGAGGACCCATAGGTGGTGCCGAAGCGCAGTACTACCCGCTCGTGAAACTCCGTCAGCCGCACGCCAGTCAACATACCCAGCCCGCGTACATGGGACACCTGAGCGGCCGCTACCTCCAGCTGGCCGGCAGGTCGATGATGTGATTCGGGCAGTCCTCATGCACCGCAATCGACATCACGTCGCGCGCGCGTTGAGCAGACATGGTGGCGCGCAATTGCATGAAGGCGTACTCGGCAGGCGCTAGTCCCTGCTGGGCGGCGGCCGGATCGTCCATCAACTGGCACGCCTGCTGTTCCTCGGGGCTGTCGGCGTGCGCCACGGTTGCACCGCCCAGCGTCCCCGCCAGCAGGGCGCCGGCGGCGATTGTCGTGATGATCTTCATCGGCTGCCTCCCGCCGAAGCATAGGTCGGCCGGGACCGCGAGCGGCGGATCATCCGGTCACCGCGAGCGCGTCGCGGCACACCCGGACCGGATCGGCGACGTCGGCGATGCCGGCGGCCGCCGTCCGCGCCGCCGCCCGGTAGCGGGGCGATGACAGCACCTCGTTCACGGCGGCCACCAGCGCGTCGGCGGTCAGCGGCCGGATCAGCCGCGCGCCGCCCTGGCGCAGCACCCGGTTGGCGATCTCCCACTGGTCGCCGCCGCCGGGCACCACCACCAGCGGCACGCCGGCCAGCAGCGTCTTGGCCACCATGCCGTGGCCGCCACCGCAGATCACCAGGTCGGCATGCGCCAACAACTCGTCCTGACGTCCCAGCCCTACCGTCGCCCACGGCGGCACCGTCAGCTCCGGTCCGTCCAACCGCGACACCAGCAGGCGCGATCCCGCCGGCAGGGTCTCCCCCGGCGTCAAGCACCCCAGCGCGACCTCGGCGAGGCCCTCGGTCCCGATCACGGCGGTCGAGGGCGCGACGACCACGACCGGCCCGGAGCCGGCCGGGACCTCGAGGATCCGGTCGGTCGGCTCGAAATGCAGCGGCCCGACCACGACGGCCTCGGCTGGCCAGTCGGGGCGGGATACTTCCAGCGCGGGCAGCGTCGCAATCAGCCGCCGCAGCGGCCCCGGGTCGCGCGCCGGCAGCCCGATCTCGACGCGCGCGTCCGCGCGCTGCTGCAGGCCGGTGCGCACGGATCGCGCCGTCAGCGCGCGCATCGTGGCGTCGCGCAGCCGGCCCCGGATGCCGGTGCCCGGCGCCAGCCCGCTGCCAATCGGCGGCAGGCCCTTCGACGGCAGGTACAGCGGATGCGGGTTGAGCTCGATCCACGGGATGCCCAGCAGTTCGGCGGCCATGCCGCCGCCGGCGGTGATGACGTCCGACACCACCAGGTCGGGCGCCAGGTCGCGCAGCGCGGGCACGTTGAGCACGGCCATCCGCGCGGCGCGCCGGTGGATGCGGGCCCCGGCGTCGACGTCTTCGTCGGTGGCCACCAACCCGTCCAGCTCGACGGCCTTCACGCCGGCGGCACGCGCGGTGTCGAGCCATTCGGGGCCGGTGAACAGCGTGGGCTCGTCTCCGGCTGCGGCGAAGCGCCGGCACAGCGCAATGGCCGGGAACGAATGCCCGGGATCCGGCCCGGCGACCACGGCGAGGCGCATCGTGCTCACCCTGCCACAGCGCCCGATCGCCCCGCGCCTACGCTGGCAAGATGACCGAGCTGACTGGCACAACCGTTGCGAACACCCGTACGGTCGAAGGATTCCTGTACGCCCTGCAGGACGCGGATTACGACGCCGCCGACGCCGCGCTGGCCGACGACCTCGTCTACGAAAACGTCGGCCTGCCCACCATCCGTGGCCGGGCCAGGGCCATGAAGTTGTTTCGCCAGATGGAGGGCCGCGCCGCCTTCGAGGTGAAGATCCATCGCATCGCGGCCGACGGCGGCGCGGTGCTCACCGAACGCACCGACGCGCTGATCTTCGGCCCGCTGCGGCTGCAGTTCTGGGTGTGCGGCGTGTTCGAGGTCCACAACGGGCGGATCACGTTGTGGCGGGACTACTTCGACTTCTTCGACATGCTCAAGGCCACCGCCCGCGGTCTGGCGGCGCTGCTGCTGCCGTCGCTCAAAGCGTCGTTCTAGCAATATGATCCGCGCGGCACGACGGTGTAGCTAGCCCGTCCCGCGCAATCCGCCGAGTTCGTCGAACGCCTGCGCCCAGCCGACCAGGCGATCGGTCGCGCCGGCCAGCTCGACGCGATACTGCTGCGATGCCGCGGATCCGTCGCCGTTCGCCGAGGACACCAATTGCGCTGCCGCGGTGACCATTTCGTTGTACTGGCGGACGCCGGCGGACAGCTGCGCGGTGAACGCGTTGATGGTGGGCACCAGATACGACCGCGATTCCTCGCTGGCCTGCGCCGCCCGCTCCATCGACACCACCTGTGCCGCGGTGGACGCCATGGCCGCCGAGGTCCGGGTGGCGGCCGCGGTCAGGTCGCGGATCTCGGCCGCCGGCAACATCGCGCCCCGCTCGATCACGGCCACCAATGACGTAAACCCGCGCTCCGAGGCCCCCAACGCGTACATCGCGGGGCGCGCCGCCGAACCCGGCGGCGGCAGCCGGCGCGCGCCCGCGGCCCGGGGTGTCGGCAACGACTCGGACCGCAGCCAGCGATAGCGAAGCAGCAACAGCGTCGCGGGGATGGCCATGAAAACCGCGACGCCCCCGGTGATTTCCAGCAGCAGTGCGAACCAACCCCAGGCCGCCAGCAGCATCGTCACCGCCGCCCAGAACACACACCCGGCGCTGAAGATCAGTCCCCAGCGAAGCGCGCGGCGACGGCGACGCAGCTGGCGTGCGCGCGGGTCCGCGACCGCGCTGATCCGGCGGGCCACCAAGTCGGAGAGGTCGGCCGCGGTGGCCAGCCCGCGGTGCAGCAGCGCACGCCACGGCCCGGGCTGTGCTGCTTTCACCGCAACGACGCTTCGACTACTGGCCAAGCGGCTTCTCGGCGACCGAGCCGCCCGCGCTTTCCGCGGGCGCTGGGGTGGCGGGGGTGGTGGGAGCGGCCGGCGCGCCACCGGTCGGCAGGGCCTCGCCACGCATCGAGGCGCGAATCTGCTCCAGCCGCGAATGGCCGGCCATTTGGACGCCGGCCTGCTCGACCTCGAGCATCCGGCCCTGCACCGAACCCTGCGCGAGCTCGGCCGCCCCGATCGCGTTGGCATACCGCCGCTCGATCTTGTCGCGCACCTCGTCGAGGCTGGGGACGTTGCCGGGGGCGGCGAGGTCGCTCATCGACTGCAGCGACGCGCTCACCTGCTCCTGCATCTTGGCCTGCTCGAGCTGGCTGAGCAGCTTGGTGCGCTCGGCGATCTTCTGCTGAAGCACCATGGCGTTCTGCTCGACGGCCTTCTTGGCCTGCGCGGCCGCGCCCAGCGCCTGGTCGTGCAGCGTTTTGAGGTCTTCGACGCTCTGCTCGGCGGTCACCAGCTGGGCGGCGAACGCCTCGGCGGCGTTGTTGTACTCGGTGGCCTTCGCGGTGTCACCGGACGCGGTCGCCTGATCGGCCAGCGTCAACGCCTGACGGACGTTGACCTGCAGCTTCTCCACATCCGCCAGCTGACGGTTCAGCCGCATCTCCAGTTGCCGCTGGTTGCCGATGACCTGCGCGGCCTGCTGGGTCAGCGCCTGATGCGTGCGTTGCGCTTCCTCGATGGCCTGCTGGATCTGGACTTTGGGGTCTGCGTGCTCGTCGATCTTGGCGTTGAACAGCGCCGCGAGGTACTTCCACGCCTTGACGAACGGATTGGCCATGAGTGAGCTCCACCTTCGCTTCTTGAGGATCCGGAGGGTCCCCGGATGGGCCTGAACGGGCTCTGCGCCTGTCGCTCAATTTAACGGGTCGGCGCCGATCGCCCCACCCCTTACGCGGATCGGGTCCCGGCGCTCAGGCGAGCGCCAACGACGCCACCGGCGGGATGACGACCTTGATGCTGGTGCTGGCGGTCCCATCCGCGGGCGCGCCGACGGCCGCACGTTCTTCGCTGGCCATCCGCTCGCCGGCGTGGGTGAGAACCGACGACAGCGGGACGTCCAGCGCGTCGCAGATCGCGTTCAGCAGCTCGCTGGATGGCTCCTTGCGGCCGCGCTCGACCTCGGACAGGTATCCGAGGCTCACCCGCGCCGAATCGGACACCTCGCGCAGCGTCCTGCCCTGTGTCGTGCGGGCCTCGCGCAGCACGTCGCCGATGACCTCGCGCACCAATGGCGGCATCCCGCCCTCCTTCGTCCAGTCGGCCCTGCGCGGCACGTACTCGCTTGCCTCCGGCAGGGGCTCTCTAGGTGAACGCCGTCGGCGGTGGTCTGGTTCCCATTTGGCGCCGCCGGAATCAGCCGGGTGTGCGGCGTACTTCCCGGACGGTCGAGACGACGTAGTCGATACCCGTGATGACGGTGAGCACGATCGCCGCGGCCATCACCACCGCCGCGGCCACCCGGAAGGGCCCCGCCAGGGGCAGTACGAACAATCCGATGGCCAGCACCTGCACCACGGTCTTGAGTTTGCCGCCCCAACTGGCCGGGATGACGCCGCGACGAATCACGGCCAGCCGCAGCACGGTGACCCCGAACTCGCGGGCCAGGATCACGACCGTGACCCACCACGGCAGTTCACCGAGCATCGACAGCCCGATCAGCGCCGACCCCACCAGCGTCTTGTCCGCGATCGGGTCGACGAAAGCGCCGAATTCGGTTGCCATGCCGTAGTTGCGGGCCAGCAGGCCGTCGAGCCGATCGGTGATGCAGGCGGCCGCGAAGATCACGAAAGCAACCACCCGGAAACCGCTTTGATGGCCGTCCCCGGCGAACAGCGCGAGCAAGAAGATCGGCACCAGGACGAGCCGCAACAGGGTCAGCGTATTGGCCAAATTGGCGATGTTCGCGCGGCCTGCCGCCGGACCCGTCTGCGGCTGCCCCGACACGGCAACAGAATAGCGGTTGACCAGCACACCCGGTTGCGATGTCGATACTGTTAGCCGTGACCCATGATCCGCAGCGTCCTCGGCCGCTGGTTCGGCGCGCGCGAACGTCCGACGTGCCGGCCATCAAGAACTTGGTCGACACCTATGCGGGAAAGATCCTGCTGGAGAAGAACCTCGTGACGTTGTACGAGGCCGTCCAGGAATTCTGGGTGGCCGAACACGAGGGCCAGGTGGTTGGCTGCGGCGCGCTGCACGTGTTGTGGTCGGACCTCGGCGAGGTGCGCACCGTGGCCGTCAGCCCGGCGCTGACCGGCCACGGCATCGGCCACGCGATCGTCGACCGGCTGCTGGAGGTCGCCCGCGAGCTGCAGCTCAAGCGGCTGTTCGTGTTGACGTTCGAAACCGAGTTCTTCGCCCGGCACGGATTCACCGAGATCGAGGGCACGCCGGTCACCGCCGAGGTCTTCGAGGAGATGTGCCGCTCCTACGACATCGGTGTCGCCGAATTCCTGGACCTCAGCTACGTCAAGCCGAACATCCTCGGCAACTCGCGAATGCTGCTGGTGTTGTAGAACGCCGAGCGTGAACTGGCGGCGGGATTCGCGCCATTTTTTCGCCTTGAGTGCACGCTCGGCGTTGAACCCGGCCGCTATTCCGGGTCGCCCCCGTCGGCGTCGCTTCCGCCCCGGATCAACGCCAGCGTCCCCGCCAGTTCGTCGGGCTTGATCAGCACCTCGCGCGCCTTGGACCCCTCCGACGGTCCGACGATGCCGCGGGTCTCCATCAGGTCCATCAGCCGGCCGGCCTTGGCGAAGCCGACGCGCAGCTTGCGCTGCAACATCGAGGTGGAGCCGAACTGGCTGGACACCACCAGCTCGACGGCCTGCAGGAACACGTCCATGTCGTCGCCGATGTCGGGGTCGACGTCGGTGCGTTCCCCGGTGGGCTTGGCGGTCGTGACGCCCTCGGTGTACTCGGGCTCGGCCTGGTCCTTGCAGGCGGTGACGACGGCCTGGATCTCCTCGTCGGTGATGAACGCGCCCTGCAACCGGATCGGCTTGCCCGCGCCCATCGGCAGAAACAGGCCGTCGCCCATGCCGATCAGTTTTTCGGCGCCGGCCTGGTCCAGGATGACGCGGCTGTCGGTCAGCGACGACGTGGCGAACGCCAGCCGGGACGGCACGTTCGTCTTGATCAGACCGGTGACCACGTCCACCGACGGGCGCTGGGTGGCCAGCACCAGGTGAATGCCTGCGGCCCGGGCCTTTTGGGTGATCCGCACGATGGCGTCCTCGACGTCGCGCGGCGCCGTCATCATCAGGTCGGCCAGCTCGTCGACGATCGCCACCACATACGGGTAGGGCCGGTATTCACGCTGGCTGCCCAGCGGCGCGGTGATGACACCGGCGCGCACCTTCTCGTTGAAGTCGTCGATGTGCCGCACCCGGGACGCCTGCATGTCCTGGTAGCGCTGCTCCATCTCCTCGACCAGCCACGCCAGCGCGGCGGCCGCCTTCTTGGGCTGCGTGATGATCGGGGTGATCAGGTGCGGAATGCCTTCGTACGGCGTGAGTTCCACCATTTTCGGGTCGATCAGGATCATCCTGACCTCCTCCGGGGTCGCGCGCGCCAGCAGCGACACCAGCATCGAGTTGACGAAGCTGGACTTACCGGATCCGGTCGAGCCGGCCACCAGCAGGTGCGGCATCTTGGCCAGGTTGGCCGAGATGAAGTCGCCCTCGATGTCCTTGCCGAGCCCGATCACCAGCGGGTGGTGGTCGCGCCGGGTCGAGGGAGCGGTGAGCACGTCGGCCAGCCGCACCATCTCTCGGTCGGTGTTGGGCACCTCGATGCCCACAGCCGACTTGCCGGGGATCGGCGCCAGCATGCGCACGCTCTCGGTGGCCACCGCGTAGGCGATGTTCTTCTGCAGGGCGGTGATCTTCTCGACCTTCACGCCCGGTCCCAGCTCGACCTCGTAGCGGGTGACGGTCGGCCCGCGGGTGCAGCCGGTCACGGCGGCGTCGACCTTGAACTGGGTCAGCACCTCGGTGATGGCGTCGGCCATGACGTTGTTGGCGGCGCTGCGCTTCTTGGGCGGATCGCCCGCCACCAGCAGGCTGAGCGAGGGCAGCGTGTAGGGACCCTCGACGATCCGGTCGAGTTCCACGGTGTCGTGCTTGCCCGCCGACCGGCCGCGCTTGCGGCCCCGCGACGCCTGCAGGGCGGGCTGGATGGCGGGTTCGGGCACGGTCGGGATGTCGTCCTGCAGCGCGGCCTCGGCCTCGTCGTCCGGCGACCAGGCGGCCGACTCGGGAACCGAAGGAGCGTCGTCGTAGTCGTCGTCGTGGGCCGCTTCGGCGTCGTCGTCGAACTCGTCCGCGTAGTCGTACGGCTCGTCGTCGCCGACCAGCCGGGTGCCGAACATGGCCCGCACCACGTCGGGCACCTCCCGGATGGTGGTTCCGGTCAGCAGCAACAGGCCGAACATGAACCCGATGAACAACAACGGCGCGGCAATCCAGGGCGTGAGCCCGTCCGAGAGCGGGCCGCCGATGGCGAAGCCGATGAAACCGGCCGCGCGGCGGCGCGCCTCCGGGTCCCCCGGCGAGCCCGACCACAGGTGGCGCAAACCGAGGACCGACAGCGTGATCAGGCTGGTGCCGAGGATCAGCCGGGGGCGCACATCCGGGTTGGGCTCGGTGCGCATCAGGGTCACCGCCACCGCCGCGGTGGCCGCCGGCAGCGCCAGCACACCGGCGCCGATGAAGGTCCGCAGCAGCGTGTCGACCCACGTGCCGACCGGTCCGGCGGCGTGGAACCACGAGCTCGCGACGACCACCACGGAAAAGCCCAGCAGTACCAGCGCGATGCCATCGCGGCGATGCCCGGGATCGATGTCGTGGGCTCGCCCGATCGACCGGGCCGCGCCGCCGGTCCCCCGGGCGGCCATCAACCAGATCGCGCGGATGGCGCGACCACACGTCAGTCCGGCCCCGACCAGCGGGGCGTGATTGCGCCGCCGGGCGGGCTTGCTGACCTTCTTGCGGGGCGCCGCCGGGCGCGCACCCCGGGACCCGCTGGCGCGCGAAGTGGCCTTTGACCTGCTCGTTCGGCTTCCGGAGCGGGCGGCGGTCTTACTGGGCATGACGGCAAGGGTAGTCGCAACGGCATCATCTACACCACCCGCCACACTGGTAACCCTCCGGCCTTGTCAGGCACGGTGCGGCCGGGGCGCCAAATCGCGTGAGTAGGGTGACATTCGGTTGCGAGAAGTCGTGCTCGTCACCGGATCCCACAGCGCCCAGGAGGCCATCAATGCCCGTTGTCGTCGTCGCCACCATGACTGTCAAACCCGAGTCGGTCGACACCGTTCGCGACATCCTCACGCGGGCGGTCGAAGAAGTGCACGACGAGCCGGGCTGCCAGTTGTATTCGCTGCACCAGTCCGACGAGACCTTCGTCTTCGTCGAGCAGTGGGCAGACGCCGAGGCGCTCAAGGCGCACAGCACCGCGCCGGCGATCGGCAAGATGTTCACCGCGGCGGGTGAGCACCTCGTCGGCGCCCCCGACATCAAGATGCTGCAGCCGGTGTCGGCCGGCGACCCGGCCAAAGGCCAGTTGCGGCCCTGATGGCCCGCTCGCCAGAAGGCCCCCTGAAAGGCAAAGTCGCCTTCATCACCGGCGCCGCGCGCGGGCAGGGCCGCGCGCACGCGGTGCGGCTGGCCGCCGACGGCGCCGACATCATCGCCGTCGACCTGTGCGACCAGATCGCCAGCGTCCCCTACCCGCTGGCCACCCCCGAGGACTTGGCCGCCACGGTGAAGCTGGTGCAAGACACCGGCGCGCGGATCGTGGCCGCTCGCGGCGACGTCCGCGACCGCGAATCGCTGGCGGCCGCCTTGCAGGCGGGCCTGGACGAGTTCGGCCGCCTCGACATCGTGGTGGCCAACGCCGGGATCGCCCCCATGCAATCCGGTGACGACGGCTGGCACGACGTCATCGACGTCAACCTCACCGGCGTCTACCACACCATCAAGGTCGCGATACCCACGATGGTCAAGCAGGGCACCGGCGGGTCGATCGTGCTGATCAGTTCGAGCGCCGGGCTGGCCGGGGTCGGCAGCCCGGACGCCGGTTCCGTCGGCTACGCCGCCGCCAAGCACGGTGTGGTCGGGCTGATGCGTGTCTACGCGAATCTGCTTGCCGGGCAGATGATCCGGGTCAACTCGATCCACCCGTCCGGCGTCGAGACGCCGATGATCAACAACGAATTCACCCGGGAGTGGCTGGCCAAGATGGCCGCCGCGACGGACACGCCGGGCGCGATGGGCAACGCCATGCCGGTGGAGGTGCTGGACGTCGAGGACGTCGCCAACGCGGTGGCGTGGCTGGTGTCCGACCAGGCGCGCTACATCACCGGGGTAACCCTGCCCGTCGACGCGGGTTTCTTGAACAAGTAATGGCGATGGCACGAAACCCGGTCGCGCAGACGGCATTTGGCCCGATGTTACTGGCCGCGGTCGAGCAGAACGAGCCGCCCGGCCGCCGCCTGGTCGACGACGACTTCGCCGAACTCTTCCTGCCCGCGCCGCTGCGGTGGCTCGTCGGGGCGACCCGGTTCGCGCCGGTTCGGCGGTTGATGATCCGCGGCTCGGAGTTCACCGGTCCGGGACTGTGGGCGAATCTGGCGTGCCGCAAGCGTTTCATCACCGACAAGGTCCAGGAATCACTCGACGACGTCAACGCCGTCGTCATCCTCGGAGCGGGCCTGGACACCCGCGCCTACCAGTTGACGCGGCGGGTCCGCATTCCGGTGTTCGAGGTCGACCTGCCGGTCAACGTGGCGAGGAAGCTCAAGACGGTCCGCCGCGTGCTCGGCGAGCCGCCGCTGTCGGTTCGGTTGGTGGCGTTGAACCTCGAGCATGACGACCTGCTCACCTCGCTCGCCGAGCACGGTTACCGCACCGACTACCGGGCGTTCTTCATCTGCGAAGGCGTCACCCAATACCTCACCGAAGCCACCGTCCGGCGCACGCTGGACGGGCTGCGCGCAACCGCGCCGGGCAGCCGTCTGGTGTTCACCTACGTCCGTAGCGATTTCATCGACGGCACCAACCGGTATGGCACCCGGACGCTGTACCGCACCGTACGCCAGCGCCGGCAACTGTGGCATTTCGGCTTGCAGCCCGACGACGTCGCGGCGTTCCTCGCCGAGTACGGCTGGCGGCTGGTGGAGCAGGCCGGTCCCGACGAGCTCGTCGAGCGTTATGTCGAGCCCACCGGCCGCAAACTCACAGCGTCGCAACTGGAGTGGTCGGCCTACGCCGAGAAGCTCTGAGCGCAGAGTCCTGCGCGACACTTAAACGTCTGCGACGACACGCCGGCCATCATCGCAATGGTTTAAGTCTCGCGCGTCGGCCTACGCCGAGAGGTCGCCGCTAGACCTCGATGACGGTCGGCACGATCATCGGCTGCCTGCGGTAGGTTTCGCCCACCCACTTGCCGACGGTGCGCCGCACCCCCTGGGCGATGCGACTCGGATCGGTGATGTTCTCGGCCTGCAGCGCTTCCAGCTCGGCCTCTACCCTGCGCACGGCGGGCTCCAGCGCCTTCGGATCCTCGGAGAACCCGCGCGAATGCAGGTGCGGCGGGGCGACCGGGCGGCCGGTGCCGCGCGCGACCACCACGGTCACCGCCACGAAACCCGACGACAGGATGAGCCGTTCGCCCAGCGTGATGTCGCCGACGTCGCCGTTGATCAGGCCGTCGACGAACATCTTGCCGACCGGCACCGCGCCGGCGATCGAGGCCTTGCCGGCGACCAGGTCGACGCTCACCCCGTTCTCGGCCAGCAGGATCGACTCCTCCGGCACGCCGGTACGAGCCGCCAGTTTGGCGTTGGCGCGCAGCATGCGCCACGTCCCGTGCACGGGCATGACGTGGCGCGGCCGAATCCCGTTGTACAGAAACAACAGTTCCCCGGCGTAGGCGTGGCCCGAAACATGCACGCGGGCTTGCGCATTGGTCACGACGCGGGCCCCGATCTTGGCGAGCTCGTCGATGACGCCGTAGACCGCTTCCTCGTTGCCCGGGATCAGCGAGGACGCCAGCACCACCAGGTCGCCCGCGGTCAGCGTGATGCTGCGGTGCTCGCCCCGCGACATCCGCGACAGCGCCGACATCGGTTCGCCCTGGGTGCCGGTAGTAATCAGCACCACCTGCTCGGGCGGCATCATCTCGGCGGCGCCGATGTCGATCACGTCCGAGTCGGCCACCCGCAGGAATCCGAGTTCCCGGGCGATTCCCATGTTGCGCACCATCGATCGGCCGACGAACGACACCCGCCGGCCCAAAGCGACTGCGGCATCGATGATTTGCTGCACCCGGTCCACGTTGGAGGCGAAGCATGCCACGATGACCCGGCCTTCGGCACCGCGGATCAAGCGGTGCAGCGTCGGGCCCACTTCACTTTCCGAGGGCCCGACGCCGGGATGCTCGGAATTGGTTGAGTCACAAAGAAACAGGTCCACGCCGGCGTCACCGAGCCTCGACATGCCGGGCAGGTCGGTCGGGCGGCCGTCCAGAGGAAGCTGGTCGAGCTTGATGTCACCGGTGTGCAGGATCGTCCCCGCCCCGGTGTGCACGGCGATCGCCAGCGCGTCGGGAATGGAGTGGTTGACGGCGAAGTATTGACATTCGAACACGCCGTGACTGCTCTTCTGGCCCTCGGCCACCTCGACGAACACGGGCTTGAGGCGGTGCTCGCGGCACTTCGCGGCGACCAGCGCCAGCGTGAACTTCGAGCCGACCACCGGAATGTCGGGGCGCAACTTGAGCAGGAACGGAATGCCGCCGATGTGGTCCTCGTGGGCGTGCGTGAGCACCAGCGCCTCGATGTCGTCGAGCCGGTCTTCGATGTGACGCAGATCCGGCAGGATCAGATCCACCCCGGGTTCGTCATGGGTGGGGAACATCACCCCGCAGTCGATGACCAACAGGCGGCCCAGATGCTCGAAAACCGTCATGTTGCGGCCGATTTCGCTGATGCCACCCAGTGCAGTGACCCGCAACCCTCCCGTGGCCAAAGGGCCTGGCGGGGCGAGGTCTACATCCACTTCTCGGAAACTCCCCGGGTCACCGCAGCACCGAGGCCGCTCGCATGTCCGCGGCCAACTCGTCGAGTTGTTCTGGTGTCGCGGGCATTTGCGGCAGTCGCGGATCGCCGACGTCGATACCTTGCAGACGCAGACCGGCCTTCGACAGGGTCACCCCGCCCAGGCGGGCCATCGCGTCGCACAGCGGGGCGACGGTGGCGTTGATCTTGCGGGCGGTGGCGATGTCCCCGGAGCTGAAGGCGGCCAACATTTCCCGAAGTTGTCCGGCGGCCACGTGCGAAATCACGCTGATGAATCCGGTGGCGCCCATGGCCAGCCACGGCAGGTTCAGCGCGTCGTCGCCCGAGTAGTAGGCCAGGCCGGTGTCGGCGATGATCTGGCCGCCGCTGTGCAGGTCGGCCTTCGCGTCCTTGATCCCGACGATGTTGGGGTGGGCGGCCAGCGCGCGGATGGTCTCGGGCTGGATCGGTATCACCGAACGCGGCGGGATGTCGTAGAGCAGCACGGGCAGGTCGGTCGCGTCGGCGACGGTGGTGAAGTGGGCGATCAGCCCGCTCTGGGGCGGCTTCGAGTAGTACGGCGTGACCACCAGCAGCCCGTGGGCGCCCTCGGCCGCGCATGCCTTGGCCAGGCGGACGCTGTGGGCGGTGTCATAGGTGCCCGCACCGGCGATGACGCGGGCCCGGTCGCCGACCGCCTCCAGCACGACGCGCAGCAGTTCACGCTTCTCGTCGTCGGTGGTGGTCGGGGACTCGCCCGTGGTTCCGGAAACCACCAGCCCGTCACAGCCGGCGTCGATCAGGTGATTGGCCAGCTGTGCGGCGGCGGCGATGTCGACGGAGCCGTCGCGGTCAAACGGCGTGACCATCGCGGTCAGCAAGGTCCCCAACCGCGCTGGGGCGTCGAATCCGACCGTGCTCACGCTGCTAGGTTACCTGGCCCCGGCAAGGTGATTAGCATCCGCGTTGCGCGCCGGCGCATCAGGCTTCGGTCGCCAGCGGGCTGGTCGCGACCTCGGTGCCGTCGGCCAGCGTGGAGATTTCGAAGTCGGCGAACACCGCCGGCGCCACGCCGGTCAACTGCCGCAGGCACTCGATGGCGAGCCGCCGGATCTCCACGTCGGCGTGCTCGCTGGCGCGCATCGCGATGAAGTGGCGCCACGCCCGGTAGTTGCCGGTGACGACGATGCGGGTTTCAGTCGCGTTGGGCAGCACGGAGCGGGCCGCCTGGCGGGCCTGTTTGCGACGCAACACCGCGTTCGGTTGGTCCGCGAACTTCGCCTCCAGCTTCGCCAGCAGCTCGGTGTAGGTGGCGCGGCTGGCGTCCGCGGCCGCGGCCAGGATCCGCTGCAGTTCCGGATCGTCTTCCATGCCCGGCGGCAGGACGACGTGCGATTCCTTCTCGGGGACGTAGCGCTGCGACAGCTGCGAATAGGAGAAGTGCCGATGCCGAATCAGCTCATGGGTGCACGATCGCGAGATGCCGGTGATGTAGAACGACACACTCCCGTGTTCGAGCACCGAGAAGTGGCCGACATCGATGATGTGCTTGATGTAGCCGGCGTTGGTCGCGGTCTTGGGGTTCGGTTTCGACCAGCTCTGGTAGCAGGCCCGGCCGGCGAACTCGACCAGCGCGGCCCCGCCGTCGGCGTCGGTGGCCCACGGCACGTCGGGGGGTGCCAAGAAGTCGGTCTTGGCGATCAGTTGCACGCGCAGCGGCGCGATCTCGGCCACGGCGCTCACCTTAGCCCGGCGACGCTGGCCTCAACTGACCCGCTTGGCCGCCGCGCGCAGCTCGGCGGCCAGATCTCCGCGGCCGGCGACGCTCAACCCGCCCAGGCCCAGCCACGACGCCATGGACTCGCACTCACGGGCCAGCGCCGCGGCGACGCGGGGCTTGGTCACACCGGGCTCGCCGAACGCACCCAGGACCCGCAGCGAGTCGGCGGCGCGGTCGGCCTTGAGGTCGACCCGCGCCACCAGTCGTCCGTCCATGAGTAGCGGCCACACGTAGTAGCCGTACCGCCGCTTGGCGGCCGGGGTGTAAATCTCTATGCGGTAATGGAATTCGAACAATCGCTCGACGCGTGGGCGAAAGAAGATGAGTGGGTCGAACGGGCACAGCAACGCGGTGCCGCGGTCGGTGCGGGGCACCGTGCGCCCCGCCCGCAGATAGGCCGGTGCGGACCAGCCGTCGACGTCGGCCGGCTCGATGTCTCCGGCGGCCACCAGTGCGGCGATCGCCGGCTTGATCTGTTGCGCCGACAGCCGAAAGTAGTCGCGGATGTCGGCCTCGGTGCCCACGCCCAACGCGGTGGCGGCCCGCAGCGCGAGCTCGCGGATCGCCTCGTGGTCGTCGACCTCGCGGGCCAGCACGCCGGCCGGCAGCACCCGTTCCACCAAGTCGTAGTGGCGAGCGAAGCCCACCCGGGTGGCGGTGGTGAGCACGCCGGCCGAGAACAGCGCCTCGGCCACCCACTTGGTGTCGCTGCGGCTGCCCCACCAGCTTCCCCTGGGCCCGCGTGTTTCGGCTTCCAGATGGGCCTCGATCTGCCCGGCGGTGCTGGGCCCGAGTTCGGCGACGGCGGCGACGATCTTGTCGGCAAGTTCCGGGTTGGCCTTGACGATGTGGGTGCCCCACCGGCCGTGGGAGTACTGGCGCATCCGCCAGCGCAGCAGCGGCCAGTCCTCGACGGCCATCAGCGCGGCCTCGTGCGCCCAGTACTCCGCCAGCAGCCGCGACGACCGCGGGCCCCAGGCGGCGCGGTCGAGCACGTCACGGTCGTAGGGGCCGAGCCGGCTGAACACCGGCGCGTAGTGTGCGCGCACCGCCACCGAGACCGAATCCAGTTGCAGCACCTGAATTCTGGAGATCAACCGCTTCAGGTGGGCCCGGGTGACCTCGCCACCGGGCCGGGGTTCGGTAAATCCTTGGGCCGCAACGGCTATCCGCCGGGCTTGGGCGGCCGATAGCCTGCGGGTCGACACGCGCCGAGAATACCGGCCGTGTCCGACATGCCGCGTTAGGACGCTGAGCCGGCGCTGACTTTCTCGTCCAACCGCGCCATCGTGTCCGTCTCGGGCGCATTCTTTTGTTCGTCGTATGCGGCATCGAGGGCATCCGGAACCGCTTTCAGGTCGCGGTAGACGCCCATCAGCTGTTCGAGGATCCGGATCCGTTGCCGGCTCGCCTCCTCGACGGCCCGTCGGGCCTCCTCACGATCCCGGTCCGCCCTCTCCTTCGCCTCCGCGAGGAGCCGCTCACGCGCCTGCTGGGCGTCTTCGCGCAGGCTGGTCAGCTCCGCTTCGAGCTTTTCCTTGGTCACCTGGTATTCGGCTTCCATGGCTTCGCGCTCCGCGGCCATGTCCGACACCATCTGCTCGCGCTTTCGCTGGGTCTCTTCGGCCTCGGCCTCGGCCGCCGCGATCAGCGCATCCGCTTCTGCTCGCGCCTCGGCCTGCATCTCCGCCACCTCGTCGACCGCGCGGCTCAGCATTTTCGCCAACCGCTGCTGCACCGCGTGCGGCGACGGCGACGTGTCCGTCAAAGCGGCCACTTCCTTGCGCAGCGCGGCCGTTTGTTCGCCGGATTCCCGCAGCCGGGCACGTAGGCTCTCGACGTCGTCAAGCAGCAGTTGCTGCTTGGCGGTCAGCATCTCGACGTGGGCATCGACCGCGGTCGCGTCGTACCCCATGAATTTTCGCGCGAACGTCCTGGGTTCGGGTGTCACTGCCAATTCCCCCTCCTAATGCGAACGCCTGATTGACCCCGTACGACCGACCCCGGGTCCGAGTATGTCAGGTCAGGCCGTGGGCGCGACCGGGTGCGCGGCGCTGCGACGGTAGCTGTGGAAGCGATACCGCAGGCCCGAGCGGCTGGCCCGCCACTGCCCCGTTTCACCCACCCAAGTGTCGTCCAGCGTCGGCGCCAGCGCATCGTCGTCATCGCGTCGCAAATCGATTTCGATCTCGGTGACCTCACAGCGCGTGGCGTACGGCAGGGCCAGCAAATAAATCTGTGCGCCGCCGATCACCCACGTTTCGGGCCCCCCCGTGGCGAGGGCTTCGTCCAGGGTGCCGACCACGCACGCCCCGTCGGCGACGAAACCGGTGTCGCGGGACAGGACCACATTGCGCCGGCCCGGCAGGGGCCGCACCTTCGCCGGCAACGAATCCCAGGTCCGCCGGCCCATGATCACCGGGTGCCCGATGGTCACCTCTTTGAAGCGCATCAGATCTTCCGGCACTTTCCAGGGGATGTCGCCATCGCGCCCGATGACGCCGGAGGTCGACTGAGCCCACACCAGGCCCACCTCGGTCATACGCGCTACTCCTTGCAGGCCGCCCGAGCCGGCGTCGTCGCCGGCGCGCTTCATACAGCGACTGGGGCTTTGATCGCCGGATGGGGGTCGTAGTTCTTCACGACAACGTCGTCGTAGGTGTAATCGAAAATCGAATCCCGTGGCCCCAGAACGAGTTCCGGGTATGGCCGGGGGTCGCGGCTCAGCTGCAGCCGCACCTGCTCGACGTGGTTGTCGTAGATGTGGCAGTCCCCGCCCGTCCAGACGAACTCACCGACGGCGAGGCCGGACTGGGCGGCCATCATGTGCGTCAGCAGCGCGTAGCTGGCGATGTTGAACGGCACGCCCAAAAACAGGTCGGCGCTGCGCTGGTAGAGCTGGCAGCTCAGCCGGCCGTCGGCCACGTAGAACTGGAAGAACGCGTGACACGGCGGCAGCGCCATCTGCGGGATTTCGCCGACGTTCCAGGCCGACACGATGATGCGCCGCGAGTCGGGGTCGGTGCGCAGCAGGTCCAGAGCCGCACTGATCTGGTCGACGTGCTCGCCCGACGGCGTGGGCCAGGACCGCCATTGCACACCGTAGATCGGCCCGAGATCGCCTGTGCTGCTTGCCCATTCGTCCCAGATGGTAACCCCGTGCTCGTGCAGCCAGGCGACGTTGGAATCGCCGCGCAGGAACCACAGCAATTCGTAGATCACCGATTTCAGGTGCACCTTCTTGGTGGTGAGCAGCGGGAACCCGGCCGACAGGTCATAGCGCAGCTGCCGACCGAACAGGCTGCGGGTCCCGGTGCCGGTGCGGTCGGATTTGGCCGCCCCCTGGTCGAGCACCAAGCGGAGCAAGTCCTCGTAGGGGGTCGGGATCGGCACGCCGCAAGCTTAGCGGCGATCGCCAGCGCGGCGTGGCCGGGCGCGGCGGGTCGGCGCCGATTAGCCCAGCGGCGATCGCCAGCGCGGCGTGGCCGGGCGCGGCGGGTCGGCGCCGAATGATTCGGGTCGAGGCGCGCGGAGTAGAACGGGTGCCATGCCGAACATCATCGACGTCGTCACCACACCCGATGGCACCTGCACGGTGCACCTGTTCACCCCCGACGGGCCGGAATCGCAAGTCCCGTGGCCCGCGGTGGTCATGTATCCCGACGCGGGCGGCGTGCGTGACACGTTCGAGCAGATGGCGGCCAAGCTGGCCGGGTTCGGTTACGCGGTGCTGCTTCCGGATGTCTACTACCGCACCGCGGACTGGGCGCCGTTCGACATGGCGACGGTGTTCAGCGACCCGAAAGAACGCGGACGCCTGTTCTCGATGATCGGCAGCGTCACCCCGGATCGGATGGCCGCCGACGCCGGCGCGTTCTTCGACTATCTGGCCGCCCGCCCCGAGGTGGCCGGCGAACGATTCGGGGTGTGCGGCTACTGCATGGGCGGCCGGACGTCGCTCATGGTGGCCGGCCGGGTGCCGGACCGGGTGGCCGTGGCGGCGTCCTTCCACGGCGGCGGCCTGGTGACCGACACCGACGACAGCCCCCACCTGCTCGCCGACCGGATGACCGCCACTGTGTACGTGGGCGGCGCCAAGGATGATGCGTCGTTCACCGCCGATCACGCCGAACAGCTCGACAAAGCGCTGACGGCGGCCGGCGTCGAGCACACCATCGAGTGGTACCCGGCCGGCCACGGGTTCGCGGTTCCGGACAACGCGCCCTACGACGCCGCGGCGGCCGAGCGGCATTGGGCGGCGATGACGGAGGTGTTCGCGTCCGCGCTACCGCGCTAACGCGGTCATCAGCAGCGTCGCGGCCACCGAAGCGCCGTCGGTGCGGATCGTTGCGGCCACAGAACTCGCGCGTGCGCGGACCTGATCGGTCAGGACCGCCTTGAGCGCGGTCGACAGCGACTCGGTGGTGGGAGCGGGACCGTCATGGGGGGCGCCGATGCCGAGGTCGCGCACCCGGGCCGCCCAGTGGGGCTGATCGGCCCCCTGGGGCACCACCACCTGCGGGACGCCCGCCCGGGCGGCCGTCGTCGTGGTGCCCGCGCCGCCGTGGTGCACGACGGCGGCGACCCGTCCGAACAGCGCCTGGTGGTTGACCTCGCCGACGGCGAAGCAGTCGTCCCGGTCGTCGATCGGGGCCAGGCCGGCCCAGCCGCGGGACACCACGGCGCGATGGCCCAGCGCGCGCACCGCCTCGATGGCCGTGCGCGCGACGTCCCGCGAGGCGCGCATCGGCATGCTGCCGAAGCCCACATAGACCGGCGGCGCGCCCGCGTCGAGGAATGCCAGCAGGTCGGCGGGCAGCGGGCGTTCGTCGCGCAGCAGCCACGCACCGGTTTGGACGACGTCGAGGTCGGCGGCCTGCCACGGGTCCAGGATCGGGTCCGTCGCCAGCCATGGGCAGTCGGTCACCGCGTAGCCGCGCAAGTTGTCCAGCGGCGGCAGGCCGATCGCCGCACGGTGACCGTTGAGCGTCGCGCCGAACAGCTCCTGCATGTGCCGTCCATCCAGTTGCCACAGGACGCGGTTGTCGGCCATGCCGAAAGGGATAGGCCCGTTAGCGTACGCCGGCGGTGGGTGGTGCGGCGACGGCAGGATGGTGGGCTGGTAACTGACGTAGACGTAGTGGAGTCCCAGCCTTTCGGTCGCCGAGCGCGCGGCGGCCGCGGCGGCCGGGAAGCCGGCGACCACCAACGCGTCGCAGCCTTCGGCCGCGGCGGCAACGGTGTCGAATTGCGCGGCGATGAGCCGGTCCAAGTGCCCGCGCAGGTCCTCCTCCGACGGCGTCGTGCCCGTCTTCATCGCCCGCAGCGATTCGCCGAAGGGCAGCAGCGGCACGCCGGCACGGGCTAACAGCTCGACGAATTCGGCGTCCGGCGGCGCACTCACCCGCGCGTCAACGCCGAGCGTCCGCAGCTGCACCGCGAGCGCGGCGAGCGGCTCGACGCCTCCGCGCGAGTCGTACGCCGACAGCAACACTCGCATTCGTCCAGCTCCGAAAGATGTGTGGTCAGAACGCCGGCAGGTCCACCAATTCGGCCAGCCGGGCGCGGTGCCGGTAGGCGGTGCCGAACGCCAACTGGTCGCTCTTGGCCCGCTTGAGGTACAGGTGCGCGGGATATTCCCAGGTCATGCCGATTCCGCCGTGCAGCTGCACGCACTCTTCGGCGGCATGCACGGCGACGTCGCCGCAGTAGGCCTGGGCGATCGCCGCCGCTGCGTCCGCGTCCTTTGCGCCCCGGGCGCAGGTGTCGGCCGCGTAGCGCGCCGCGGCGGTCGCCGCGCCGACCTCGAACCACAGGTCCGCCAACCGATGCTTGATCGCCTGGTAGGAGCCGATCGTGCGGCCGAACTGCCTGCGTTGCCTGACGTATTCCAGCGTGGTTTCGAAGCACCATTGGGCGACCCCGAGTTGCTCGGACGCCAGCAATGCCGCTGCGGTCCGGATGGCCTCGGTGACCGGCTCGTCTCCCGCCCCGACAAGGGACGACGGAGACCCCGAAAATGACACGGCGGCAAGGGGTCTGGTCATATCCAGCGCGAGCAGCTGGGAAATCTGCACGCCCGCCGCGTCGCGCGCCACGGTGTGCAACTCGAGCCCGTCGCGCCCGGCGACCGGCACCACCAGCACGTCGGCGGCGTCGGCACCGGCGACGCTGGTGACCGACCCGCTCAGTCCGTCGGCGTCGGCGCTGACCGCGGTGACCGGGTCGCCCGGTGCGTTCGACAGCGGGACCACCAGCGCCGCCGTCAGCTCGCCCTGGGCCAGGGCCGGCAGGGTTGCGGTGTCACCGGCGCGTAGCAGCGCGATCGTGGCGAGGACCGCGCTGGACAAAAACGGCACCGGCGCAACGGCGCGGCCGATCTCCTCCATGACCACGGCGGCCTCGCGCACGCTGGCGTCGGCGCCGCCCAGCGACTCCGGAACCATCAGGCCGGCCACACCCAGTTCGGTGGCCAGCGTGTGCCACACACCCGAAAAGTCTTGTGGCTGCGGGTCGTAGAGGCGCGTCACCGATTCGGCCGGGCACCGTTCGGCGAAGAGCTGACGGACACCGGCCCGCAACGCCTCTTCGGTGTCGGAGTACAGCAGGTCCGCGGCGTGCGCGCTCATCGGGGGAGGTCCTTCCACGCGGCCTCTTTATCGACACGGTGTTCCCCCGGCAGGCCCAGGATCCGCTCGGAGATGGTGTTGCGCAGGATTTCTGACGTACCGCCCTCGATCGAGTTGCCGCGCGCCCGCAGGTAGCGGTAGCCGGGCCCGCGACCGACCAGGTCGACCGTCTCGGGCCTGCGCATGGTCCAGTCATCGTAGAGCAGCGCCGCTTCACCGTGCAGCTCGATCTCGAAGCCCGAAATCGCTTGTGCCAGCTTGGCGAACGCCACCTTCATGCCAGCGCCTTCCGGGCCGGGCTGACCGGTGGCGGCCTGTTGCCGCAACCGTTCACCGGCCAGCCGAAGGACCTCGGCCTCAACCCACAGCCGCATCAGCTGGTCGTGCATTGCGGGGTTGCGCAGCGCCGGGTCGTCGCGCCAGGCCTCGGTGACCTTGCCGATGTGGCCACTTTCCCGGGGCGCCCCGGCGCGCGACCCGATGGCGACGCGCTCGTTGTTGAGGGTGGTGGTCGCGACCCGCCAGCCACCGCCCTCCGGGCCGAGCCGATTCGCATCGGGCACCCGCACGTCGGTGAGGAACACCTCGTTGAATTCGGCCTCGCCGGTGATCTGGCGCAACGGCCGGATCTCGACGCCCGGCTGCGTCATGTCGCACAGAAAGTAGGTCAGGCCGTGGTGTTTGGGCACGGACGGATCGGTGCGGGCGACCAGGATGGCCATCTGCGCGTGCTGCGCCTGCGACGTCCACACCTTCTGCCCGTTGACAATCCAGTCGTCACCGTCGCGCACCGCACGGGTGGCCACCCCCGCCAGGTCCGATCCGGCGCCCGGCTCGCTGAACAGCTGGCAGTAGATCTGCTCACCGGTGAACAACGGGCGCAGGAACTTTCGCTTCTGCTCGTCGGTGCCGAACGCCGCGATCGTCGGCGCCGCCATGCCCATGCCGATGTAATTCTTGCGGGTGCCGCCCACCGGAGCACCGGCGGCCGCCAGCCGCGCATCGACTCGCTCCTGGGCGGTGCGCGGCAGGTCCAGCCCGCCGAAGCCGCGCGGCAGGTGCACCCAGGCCAGGCCCGCATCGTATTGCGCGCCAAGGAAATCCCGCGGGTCGCTGGTGGCCGGATCGTGCTCGTCGAGCAGCGCCTGAATCCGCGCGTCCAGGTCGGCCGCGTCGGCGGCGGTCATTGCCCGCCGCCGGGTGCGGACTGGAATCCCTGGGCGGCGCCCAGCAGCAGGCCACCGTCGATCACCATGGTCTCGCCGGTGATCCAGCTCGCCGCGTCGGAAACCAGGAAGGCGACGGCCGCGGCCACGTCGACCGGCTCCCCGATGCGACCGAGCGCGATCGACGACGCCAGCGGGTCCTCGTGGTCCTTCCACAGCGCCTCGGCCAGGCGGGTGCGCACCACGCCGGGCGCGATGGCGTTGACCCGGACGCGCGGCGAGAGTTCGAGCGCCAGTTGCTTGGTGACGTGGATCAGCGCGGCCTTGGTGGCGTTGTACATGCCCATGGCCGGTGACTGGTGCAGTCCGCCGATTGACGCGGTGTTGACGATCGCGCCGCCGTGCTCCCCCATCCACGACTTGACCGCGAGTGAGGTCCACAGCAGCGGTGCCCACAGGTTGACGTCGAAGATCTTGGTGAAACGGGCGTGATCCTGGTCGATCAGCGGACCGTAGGCGGGATTGGTTCCGGCGTTGTTGATCAGGATGTCGACGCTGCCGAAGCGCTCCAGCGTGAGGTCGACGCAGCGGCGCGCCGCGTCCTCGTCGACCGCGTGGGCGCCCACCCCGAGGGCCTGCTGCCCCACCTGGGCGGCGGCCTCGTCGGCGGCCTCCTGCTTGCGCGCGGTGAGGACCACTTTGGCGCCCGCGGCCGCCAGCTGCTGAGCTATCGAGAGGCCGATTCCGCGTGACGCGCCGGTGATGATCGCGGTGCGGCCGGTCAGATCTTGTGAGGTCATGCTGTCAGGCCTTCCGTCGCGGTCAGGAGCCGCCGGGCGGCAGCGCAGACTTGGTTTGCTGCCGAATTTTATTCACGATGTTTTGGACATGTGTTGAGGTGGTATGCCACGCGCATGTTATCGAAATTGACACTCATGAAACCGCTGGTTGTTGCCGGTGCCGTCGCCGCGGCTATCGCCGCCGCGCCCGCGGCCGCGGCTGAGGTCTACGTCGCCGGACCGGCCGCACCCACGCACGTGACCTTCAAGGACGACCCGGGCGGCGGCGGCTGCGACGCGAACGGAAACTGCGGCTCGGGCGGCCAGTTCAACGGCCCCGGCGGCGGTCCGGGCGGCCAGGGCTGCGTCCCGGGCGTCGGCTGCGGCTCCGGCGGGCAGAACGCTGGACCCGGCGGCATTCCCGGCGGGCAAGGCTGTCTGCCGGGCGTCGGCTGCGGCGGCGGCCACGCCTAATCGCTGAACCCGTCAGCCTCCCGAGAGCCTGGTGATCCAGGCCCGGGAGGCTGCTGGGTCTATGACGTCGTCCAGTTCGAATGTGGTCGCCGCCCGCAGCGCCTTGCCGTGCTCGTAGGCCGCGGCCACCAGGCGATCGAACAGGCTCTGCCGCTCGGCGGGATCGCCAGACTCCTCCGCGGCGGCCAGCTCCTTGCTGAAGCCGAGCCGCACGGCGCCTTCCAGGCCCATGCCGCCGATCTCTCCGGTCGGCCAGGCGACGGTGAAGTGCGGCGCGCGAAATGAGCCGCCGGCCATCGCCATCGCGCCGAGCCCGTATCCCTTGCGCAAGATGATCATTCCCAGCGGCACCGTCAGCCGCGCGCCCAGCACGAACATCCGACCGAAGCGGCGAACGGCCGCTTCCTTTTCCGCGTCGGGCCCGACCATGAAGCCCGGGGTGTCGCACAGCGAGATCACCGGCAGCCGAAACGATTCGCACAACGCCAGGAAGTCGCCGGTCTTGTCGGCGGCCTCGGCATCGATCGCGCCACCCAGATGGTGGGTGCTGTTGGCGATCAACCCGTACGGAACCCCCTCGACGCGCACCAGCGCGGTGACGATTCCCACGCCGTAATCCGGACGCAGCTCCAGCACCGATCCGACGTCGACGATCGCCTCGATCGCCCGGTGCACGTCGTAGGCGCGTAACCGGTTCTGCGGCACCACATGCCGGGCCAGCCGCGGATCGGGCGCGGCCCAGTCGCTGACGGAGCCCTGAAAGTACGACAGGTACTGCTTGGCCAGTGCGACAGCGTGCGCCTCATCGTGGGCGACCAGGCTGACCACGCCGTTGCGGCGCTGCACGCCGATCGGCCCGATCGCCTCGGGCGGATACACGCCAAGCCCGCCGCCCTCGATCATCGCCGGCCCGCCCATCCCGATGTTGGCGTCCGGCGTCGCGATGATCACGTCGCACACGCCGGCCAGCGCGGCATTGCCGGCGAAGCACCGGCCCGAGACGACCGACACCAGCGGCACTTCCCCACTCAGCCCCGCGAGCATCCGGAAGGTAGGGACGTCCAGCCCGGCGGCGCCGCCGACGTCGGTGTCCCCCGGCCGGCCCCCGCCGCCCTCGGCGAACAGCACCACCGGCAACCGCTTTCGCGCGGCGAGGTCGAACACGCGGTCGGTCTTGGCGTGGTTGCGCATGCCCTGCGTGCCGGCCAGCACGGTGTAGTCGTAGGACACCACGACGGCCTGCGCCGCCGCCCGGCCGAACCGATCCGCGCCGATGGTGGCCAGGCCGGCGACCAGGCCGTCGGCCGGGGTGTTGACGATCAGGTCCTCCTCCGAGCGCCGGCTGCGCTGCGCGGCGATGGCCAGCGCGCCGTATTCGACGAAGCTGTCGGGGTCGACGAGGTCGGCGATGTTCTCCCGCGCGGTGCGCCGGCCTTGGTTGTGCCGCTTGGTGACCGCGGCCTGGCGGCCCTCGTCGAGGGTCAGGGCGTGGCGGTGCACGACCTCGTCGAGATCGGCACGCGATCGGTCGAGATCAGTTCCGGCCGAGACGGATTCGCTATCACCAGCATCGGCGGTGCGGGTGAAGACCAACAGCGGGTCTCCGGTGCCGACCACCTGGCCCGGAGCCACCAGGACCCGGACAATCCGCAGCGCGTCCGGCGCGACGAGCACGTGCTGCATCTTCATCGCTTCCAGGACAACCAGCTGACCACCCGCGGGGTATTCGGTGCCCTCGGGCGCCACCTCGACCACGGTGCCGGCCAGCTGCGCGCGCAGCGCGTCCTCACCAGGGTAGAGCTCGACCGCGGCCACCCGCGTTTGCTGCCGGTGCGACAGCGCCGCCTGGGCGAGTTCGGGTAGCTTCTCATCGAGGAAACCGGTGCTCACCCAACCGGACTCGATGCGATCGTCGCGCAGCAGTTCGCGCAGGAATGCGATGTTGGTGTTGACGCCCTCGATGCTGAACTCGGCCAGGGCGGTGCGGGCTTTGCGCACCGCCGCCCGCCAGGACGACCCGTGCACATCGACGATGAGCTTGGCCAGCAGCGAATCGTACTGGGGGCTTATCACCAATCCGGCCCGGCCATAGGTGTCGACGCGCACGCCGGGACCGCTGGGCGGGGAGAACACCGTGAGCGTGCCCGCCGATCCGGAGACGGAGGAGTCGGGCCCGAAGGTCTCCGTGTTGACCCTGAGTTGCATGGCGATGCCGTGGTGCGCGGCGGGCTCGCCGATGACTTCCATTCCGTCGGAGGCGATCCCGGATGCCAGCCCCAGCTGGTAGAAGGATGCACCGCCGGCGATCGCCAGCTGGACGGCCACCAGGTCGAGTCCGGTGGTTTCCTCGGTGACGGTGTGCTCGACCTGGATTCGCGGGTTGACTTCGAGGAAGACGAATTGCTCGCCGGTGACCAGGAATTCGACCGTGGCCAGACCGCGCAGGCCCACGCGGGCGCACAGGCGCACCGCCGCCTCGTGCAGTGCTCGGCGGAGGTCGTCCGAAAGTCCTTGCGCAGGAGCGATTTCGATGACCTTCTGGTAGCGCCGCTGGATGCTGCAGTCGCGGTCGCCGACCGCGCGGGCGTGCGTCTGGTGACCCGCTGGCGCGGCGACGACCTGCACCTCGATGTGGCGCGCGTCGGTGAGCAGCGCCTCGGCGAACAGCGCGGGATCGCCGAAGCCCAGCTGCGCCTCGGCGGCGCACCGCCGATAGGCCTCGTCGATCCGATCGGCGTTGCGCACCTTGCGCATTCCGCGCCCTCCGCCACCGGCGAGGGCCTTGATCATGATGCCACCGCCGTGGGCGGCAAAGAATGCCCTGATGTCCTCGACGCTGCTCGGCCCCTCGGTCGCCGGCAGCACCGGCACCCCGGCGGCGATCGCGGCGCCGCGGGCCGACGTCTTGTTGCCGAGCAGCTCGAGCACCCCGGCGTCGGGACCTACGAACGTGTAGCCGCCCGTCGCGCAGGCATCGGCGAATGTGGCGTTCTCGCTGAGGAATCCGTAACCCGGATGGATCAGATCCGCACCGGAGTTCTTCGCCGCGGCCAGCACGGCGGACTGGTCCAGGTAGGCACGCGGGCCGGCGCCCGGCAGGCCGATCGCCTCGTCGGCCGCGTGCACATGCGGGCTCTCCGCATCGTCCTCGGCATAGACCGCGATCGTGCGCATCCCCAGTTCGGTTGCCGTGCGGATGATTCTAAGGGCGATCTCGCCGCGGTTGGCGACCAGCACGCTCGGGCTCATCGCAGCGGGTCTCCCCACTGGACCTGCTCGCGGAGTCTGGCCTTGAGCAGTTTTCCGCCGGCATTGCGCGGCAGCGCACTGTCTACCACCGTGACGTATTGCGGCACTTTGAAGTCGGCCAGCTGGCTGCGGCAGTGGTCGAGCACCGCCGGCACGTCGATTTCGTCGTCGCCGCCGAACAACACCGCCCCCACCTTCTCGCCCATGACCTCGTCGGAGACCCCGAGCACGCAGGCGTCGGCCACGTGCGGCGCCGCCAGCAGCACGGCCTCCACCTCGACGCTGGAGACGTTCTCACCACCGCGGTTGATGATGTCCTTGAGCCGGTCCACGATGTGCACCCGGCCCGCATCGTCGACGCGCACCACGTCGCCGGTGTGCAGCCAGCCGTCCGCAAACGTCGCGGCGGTGGCCGCGGAGGTCCTAGCCCGATTCCAGTAGCCGGTGGTCACATTGGCGCCCCGCGCCACCAACTCCCCCACACCCGGGTCGTCGCCGAACGGGATCACCCCCAGGTCCACCGATGGAACCGCGTAGCCGACGGAGTCGGCGTGCTCGACGGCCTCGCTGTCGGGCAGCACGGTCATCAGTGACGCCGTCTCCGTCATGCCATAGCCGTTGAACACCGTGGCGCAGGGGAACGCGTTCTTCACCGACCGCACCAGCGACGGGGCGATCGGTGCACCGCCGTAGCCCACCCACCGCACGTTCGACACGTCGAGGTCGGCAAAACCGCTGTGCCGCAACAACAGCGAATATATCGCCGGGACGGTGACCATGACCGAGATGCGTTCGGCGGTCAGCGTGGCGAGCAACGCGTCCAGATTGAGCGTGGGCATGATCACCGAGGCGCCCCCGAGCCGGGCGGCGGCCAGCAGCTGGGTATTGCAACCCGTCACATGAAACAGCGGCACGGAGATGAGCGTGCGCATCGCTTCGCCGAGGTCCCGCGGCTGTTGCAGACAGCGGATCGCATTCTCTGTGTTGGTCAGGAACGCCTCGTGCGTGGTCGGAACGCCCTTGGGGTGGCCGGTGGTGCCCGACGTGTAGAACAGGGCCGCCGTGTCGGCGCGGCCGCGTTGCTCGGTGACGTAGGGCCGCCCGTCGGGCAGCGCGGCGTCCGGCGCCAGATCCACTCGCGCACCGGAGTCCGACAGGACGAACTCGACCTCGGGCTGCGCCGATCGCGTATTGACCGCCACCACAACGCCAGCGGCCATCACGGTGCCCCAGAACGCCAGTGCCCAGTCGATTCCGGCGGGGTAACGCACCGCGACGCGGTCGCCCGGCTTCAGGCCGTCCGCGCGCAGCCCCCCGGCGACCCGCGCCGCGCGATCCCAGAGCTGCCGGTATGTGAGACGCCCGGCCCCCAGCTCGACCAGGGCTTCTGCGCCCGGACGGGCGTCGACCTGTTCGGCGAGCATGTCCAGCAGGGACGCGGGCAGCTCGTCGAAGCGCGGAATACCATCGCGACCCCGGGACACGCCGGTCAGCGGGAACGGGTTACGGTCGCGCGGAATTTCGATCACAGCATGCCCGGTCCTTGCTAATCCGGTGTCCTATCGTGATAGCGGTGACCATCGACGATTCCGCCATCATGCCCGAGGCGTTCTTCACTGTAGACGGCGACTCCTATGTTCCGGGCCCGATGACGCAAGGCCCGTGGGGCTCGGCGATGGGCGGCCAGATCGTCGGGGGTCTGTTGGGTTGGGGCATAGAGCAATCCGGCATCGATCCGGACCTGCAGCCCGCCCGCTTCACGGTTGACCTGTTGCGCCCGGCCCTGATGGAGCCGGTGCAGATCCGGACCGCGGTGCAGCGCGAGGGCAGGCGCATCAAACTGGTCGACGGCAGCCTGGTCCAGAACGGCACCGTCGTCGCCCGGGCCAGCGCGCTGTTTTTGCGCCGCGGCGATCATCCCGAGGGTCAGGTGTGGTCGTCGCCGGCGCAGATGCCGCCGCTCCCGACATCCTCGGACGGCTTCGGAGACGGGATGCCGTTTCTCATCTGGGGGTATGGTGCGACGCTGCAAGGCAGTCCGGGAATCGCGGCCGGCGAATGGGAGCAGACCCACTCCCAGAAGTTCGCCTGGGCGCGGCTGTTTCGCCCGATGGTGCACGGACATCCGCTCACACCGTTCACCCGCCTGGCCTTCGTCGGTGACATCACGAGTTCGCTCACCCATTGGGGCACCGGTGGATTGCGCTACATCAACGCCGACTACACCGTGACGGCGAGCCGATTGCCCGACGGCGAATTCCTCGGTCTGGCCGCCCAGAGCCACTACGGCGCGGCCGGTGTCGCCACCGGCGCCGCGACCCTGTTCGACCAGCACGGGCCGATCGGCACCAGCTCGGCGCTGGCCCTGGCTCAACCGGCCGACGCCTTCAAACCGACCTACGCCTAGGCGGCCGGCCTGGACTCCCGAGCCGTTCCACGGGAACCTTGAGTGGTGAGCCAGCGCCTAACGGACAATCGCCTCGCGGCCGCCGCCGTCGCCTTCCTCGGCTACACGGCGCTGATGCTCGTGTTGGAACGTCGCATGCGCCGCAGCGGCGGGCCCGGGATCATCGCATTCGAGTTGGCCGGCAATGCATCTCGGGCTGAAGACATCATGACGCGGTGGGGCGGCGACGGCCGGCGGGCCGCGCGCCTGTCCCTGTGGCTCGATTTCGGCTACATGGCCACCTATGGCGTGCTGACGGCACTGCTCGTCGACCGCGCGCGCCGGCGGCATGGCCACCCGGCAGGTCTGCCCGCCGCCGTGCTCGTCGCCGTCGCCGGTGATGCGGCGGAGGGAGTTTCACTGCTGAGGGTGCTGCGCGGGACACGGATCGGCGTCCATGCCCGGCGCGCACAGGTCGCCGCGCTGATCAAGTTCGCGGTCCTCGTGGGGGCACTGGGATACGCCGTTACCGGATCGGGCCGTCCGGTCGCCGGTTAGTCCATCAGCTGCGCGGCGACCGTCGCCCCGAGCTCCCAGCACGCCTGCAGCTCGTCCTTGCCGGGTTTGCCCGACACGATCACGGTCTCCGCTGCTTTGACCCAGCCCAGCCCGGTGGTGATGGTGTCGACGGCGCGCTCGGCGCCCTCCGTGCCCTCGTTGCCGTGCAGGTACAGCCCGAAAGGTCGCCCACGGGTCGAGTCGAGAAGCTGGTAGTAGGCGCAGTCGAACGCGTGCTTGAGAGCGCCCGAGATGTAGCCGAGGTTTGCCGGGGTGCCCAGCAGGTAGCCGTCGGCGGCCAGCATCTCGGCCGGCGAGACCGTCAGCGCCGGGCGCCGCAGCACCTCGACGCCCTCGATGTCGGGGTCGGTGGCGCCGGAGACCACGGCCTCGAACATCTCCTGGGTGTGCGGTGACAGCGTGTGGTGCACGATCAGCAGCGTCTTGCTCATGGGCGGCCCTGCAGCTCGACCGCCGTCTTCATGGCCTCGCGGGCGCGGCGGCGATCGCCCGCGTAGTCATAGGCGCGGGCCAGCCGGTACCAGCGCCGCCAGTCCTCCGGGTGGTCCTCCACCTCGGTTCGGACCGCGGCGAACAGTTCGTCGGCCGCGTCGCGCCGGATGCGGCCCGACGGGCGGCGCGGCAGCGCGCTGGTGTCCAGCTCCATTCCGTCGGCCGCGATCAGCCGGGCCAGCTTCTGGTGCGCGAACCCGGCGCGCAGGGTGGCGATCATGGCCCACAGCCCGATCACCGGCAGGATCAGCACCGCGAGTCCGAGGCCGACGGCGGCGGCCCGGCCGGAGCCGATCATCGCGACGGCCACGCGCCCCAGCAGCACGAAGTACACCAGCAGCGCGACGCACATGAAGGCGACGAGCAATTGGGTGCGCACCACCCGCGCGGTGTCGCTCATTGCAGATTGAGCAGGGCCTCGAGACCCACCGTCAGGCCGGGGTGTTCCTTGATCCTCCGCACGGCCAGCAGCACGCCGGGCAAGAACGAGGTCCGGTCGATGCTGTCGTGGCGGATGGTCAGCGTCTCCCCCTCGGTGCCGAACAGGATCTCCTGATGGGCGACCAGCCCGGCCAGCCGCACCGAGTGCACCGGGATGCCGTCGACGTCGGCGCCGCGCGCGCCCGCCAGGCTGGTGCTGGTGGCATCGGGGTTGGGCGGCAAGCCCTTTCGCGACTCGGCGATCAGTTTCGCGGTGCGGGTCGCGGTTCCCGACGGGGCGTCGGCCTTGTGCGGGTGATGCAGCTCGATCACCTCGGCCGAGTCGAAGAAGGGCGCGGCCTGCTTGGCGAAATGCATCGAAAGCACCGCCCCGATGGCGAAGTTCGGCGCGATCAACACCGACGCGCCGGGGCCGTCGGCGAGCCAATCCTGCACCTGCCGCAGCCGCTCGGCGGTGAAGCCCGTGGTCCCCACGACCGCGTGAATTCCGTTGCCTATCACGTACTTCAGATTGTCCATCACCACGTCGGGGTGGGTGAAGTCGATGACGACCTCGGTGTCGCCCTCGGTCAGCAGGCTCATCGGATCGCCGGCGTCCACTTCGGCCGACAGGGTCAAATCCTCGGCGGCCTGCACGCCCGCCACCATCGCCGATCCGACCTTGCCCTTGGCTCCCAGCACTCCTACCCGCATGGCCTTCACCCTAGACCGGGTCGATTCCGCGCCGCGCGTGCGTCTTTCCACGACAACTCGGATGGCGCTGATTCGCCCCGATCAGGTGTGGACGATCCAGCCCGCTTCGGTATAGGGAGCGGGTTGCTTGGGATCGTTGATTGTGATGTACAGGTCGCCTGGCGTCGGCATAGCGAAGCCGACGAATCCGTGGGCGGTCTGCCCGTCGTGAAGGCCGCCCGATTGCAGCGCGGGCAGCTTGTCGAGCCGCCGGTAGTCGACCGCCAACGTTGACGGCTCGGGCGCGTCGTCGGGATGAGTCCAAGGCTGAGCGCCGCCGCCGTATCCGGCGAACATGTAGCGCTGGTCGAACTGGAAGAACTGGTGGGACGTCGCGGTGACAGTCATTTCCACTACGTTGCATCCGGGGCCACTCGGAGCCGCGAAATGAGAGGCGCACCCTGGCGGAAACCACGTGGCACTGTTGACCGTGATGTCGGCGGTCGCGCCGCTAGCCGTCTGCACATGCACGGGCACGCCCATCTGACCGATCGGGAACGGTGGACTCTCCGGCGTGGAGTCGGCCGAACCGGAGGGACAAGACCATCCGGCGATGACGACGGTGACCGCCGTTGCCGCACTGACGAATCCCGCGCGCACCAGAACAGGCTACCGCAGCGCTGCCACGAAAAACGCGGAATCGTTTCGATCCAGCGCGTTTGCTGTTCCCCTTGCGGCTGAGGTCGAATCGTCAAAATGACCCGGCAGGGTGACCACCGTCTGCGTGCCGCGCGGGCGTGGCGGGTTGGCTTGTCCACAGTTCGGGGTTCATCCCCAGCTGCCGCGCGGTCCGCTTTCTTCGCTGTTCCCCGGGCATAAAATTCGAACATGCATTCGATCGCGTTCCCGGCCGAGGTATCCGCCGCCCTGGCCGCGCAGGATGCCGCCGACGCGGCCATCCGCGAGCTGAACTTCGATGCGCTGCGCCCCGCCGTCCGGCTGCGTGTCCTCGAACGGATCGAGGCGTCGCGGCGCCGACAGGTGGCGGTGAGCCATGACGTCATTGCCGGCCTGGCGGCGGAGGATCCCGCCGACATCGGCGGCCCGGTGCACAAAGTAGTCGCCGACTGGCTGCGCATCAGCTACGCCGAGGCGTGCCGCCGGGTTCGCGACGCCAAAGAGCTATCGCCGCGCTCAACCCTCACCGGCGCGGAGCTGCCACCGCAGTTGCCGGCCACGGCCGTCGCGTGGCGTGAAGGCGCTCTCGACGGTCACCACCTACGAGTCATTCAAACGTTCGTCCGGGATCTTCCGGAGTCCATACCCGCTGCCACAGTGGAGAACGCCGAACGATTCCTGGCCCGGCAGGCGCGGACGCTACGGCCGGATCAGCTGCAGAAGCTCGCGCACCAGTGCGCGCTACGGATCAATCCCGACGGCAAGTTCTCCGACGTCGACCGGGCCCGCCGACGCGGCTTCACCTGGTGCCGTCAACGGCCCGACGGGATGAGCGTGGGGAAGCTGATCGCCTCGCCGGAGCTGCGGGCCAACCTCGACGCCTGGCTGGCCCGGTTCGCGGCCCCCGGGATGTGCAATCCCGGTGACCAAAACCCTTGCATCGCAGATGAACCCGACGGCGAGCGCGTGCGCAGCGATCTGCGCGGCCCCGCGCAACGCCGGCACGACGCACTCAACGCCCTGGTGCGCGGCCAGCTCGGCGACCCGAAGCTCGGCCAGCACAACGGACTGCCGGTCACGGTCATCGTGTCGACCACACTGCAGGAGCTGACCTCGGGCACCGGGCGGGCGGTGACCGGTGGCGGGACGCTGCTACCGATGCGCGATGTGATCCGGATGGCCCGCCACGCCTACCACTATCTCGCTGTGTTCGACGAACACTCCAGCCGCCCACTGTATCTCGGACGGTCGCGACGCATTGCCACACCGGATCAGCGCATCGTGTTGTACGCCCACGACCGCGGCTGCACCCACCCCGGCTGCGACGCACCAGGCTACTGGTGCGAGGCGCACCACCTCGCCGAGTGGGTGGCCGGCGGCACGACCGACGCGGACAATCTCACGTTCGCCTGCGTGCCACACCACAAGCTCGCCGAAAAGGGCTGGCGGACAACGAAAACACGCCGGGGTGACACCGAGTGGATACCGCCGCCCGAGCTAGACCGCGGTGCGCGCACCAACGAGTTTCACTATCCCGAACGCCTACTTCCGGAACCGCCCGGCGAATCCGCGTAGCGGGAGGTCGGCGCTGGTGATCAGCCCCGGTGGCGCCGCCACCACCGACTTGATGGAAGCCAGCGCCGGCATGCCGGTGACGGTCATGCCGATCGAGGCGAAGTTGTCCGGGTTGGACAGGTCTACGCCGGGCTTGGGGAAGATCATGTGCTTGTTGTAGATGCAGGGGTCGCCTTGAATCTGAGTGATGTAGCAGCCCTTGATGTTCCAGCTCGGGTCGGTGTGCGGGGTCATCTGCCATTCGAGGTGCGTCTCGACCCGCGGCACGCCGTCGACCATGCCCTGGTACTTGATGTAGTTACCGCCCAGCGAACCTTTGGGCAGCGTGTACCAGCCCAGGTCGACGTCCTTGGTGCACGCACCCAGCTCGTAGCTGAACTTGACCTCGTCGAGCCGCAGGTCGAAGCAGTCGGCCATCATGTAGACGCTGTCGGCGAACACCCGCGTGTACTTCTCCAGCTTCGAGGGAATCTCGGGGTCGTCGACCGGCTGGCCGTAGCCCACCTCGATCCAGGTGTCTTTGGAGTGGTGGCACGACACGTCGACCGATTCGATCGTGGTGACGTTTTCGATGTCGGCGACGTCGGCCGAGCACACCACGCCGAGGATCTGGTTCAGACCCGGGTTCATCCCGGTGCCGTAGAACGTCGCGCCACCCAACTCAGCGGCCTCGGCCAATAGCTGGCTGACCGGCTTGCCCGACGGATGTGGGTGGTTCGTGTCGCGGTGCCAGCCGGTGATCCAGTCGGCGGTAGTGACGATATTGATGCCCGCCTCGAGCACCTGTAAGTAGAGGTCCTCGTCGGGAAACACCCCGTGGAACGTCAGCACGTCCGGCTTGGCGGCGATGATCTCCTCGATCGTACCGGTGAACGCCACCCCGTTAGGCGCCAGGCCCGCGAACTCTCCGGTATCCTTGCCCACCTTCTCCGGCGAATAGCAATGCACGCCAACGAGTTCGATGTCGGGCTGGGTGGCGATCCGCTTGATCATCTCGGTGCCGACGTTTCCGCTTCCGACCTGAAAGACGCGAACCGGTGCTGTACTCACTGCCTTGAGCCTTCCTGCGCTACCAACGCTTCGGGATAGAATTGCTTGGCCCACTTGCGAATTGCGGTGAAGCCTTCGTACTCGTCGGTGGCCAGGGCCGGCGGATCCGAATAGCGCTGGTGCTGCCAGATCTCGATGTCCTGCTCGAACTGGCGGATGACCTCGCGCCCGAATTCGTCCGCCTTGAGTTCGGCACGGGCCGAATCGTTTCCGGGCACCCGGCCGATGTAGACCATGAAGCGCACATCGGAGGTGAACTCGTCGATCGGCGTGATCGCCGAGATGGTGCGGTTGTCGATCATGCCCCAGCTCTTGGTCACGGCGATGCCCAGTCCACCGTTGATGGCCTGCACGCCGCTGTTGACGTCCTCGATCAACTGGGCGTCGTCGCCCTCGAAGGTGATGGTGAAGTCGACGTAGGACACCGGCTCGTCGAAATCGTGGCGGGTGAACACCGGCACGATCGGGGTGTTGTGCACGTACTTGAAGTGCGCGAAGTCCACCCCGTTCTCCAGCACGTATTGCGGGTGCATCTCCAAACCCTCGCGGTACAACCGCTGTTGCGGGTAATAGTCGTCAGCGCAGCTGCCGTCCTCGAACGCGGCGAACACGTCCGGCGCATCGAAATAGGGCTCGCGGCGGTGCAGGTCGTGCCAGATGTACACCGATGCGTTGCGCTCGACCACCGGGTAGGTGCGAATGCGGCGGCCGCGGTTGGGCCGATCCTGGTACGGGATGCAGACGTTGCGGCCCTCGCGACTCCACTGCCACCCGTGGAAGGGACACTGCAGCACCTCGCCGACGACCTTTCCGCCATATCCCAGGTGCGCGCCCAGGTGCTCGCAGTAGGCGTTCATCACCGTGAGCTCGCCGGATTCGGCGCGCCAGGCGACCATCTCCTGGCCGAAGTACTTCATCTTGTGCACGTCGCCGACGCCGATCTCGTCGGACCACGCGACCTGGAACCAGCCGGTCGGTGTCATCGACAACGGTGGCTTAGCCATCGATCCCTGCCATGTGAGCCGCCCTCCCGGATGAATGATAGGCCGCGCCGCGACAAAATCAAAGTACCCTCTATGAAACCCTGCGGTGCAACCGGCGTCAGTGGATAAGATCGGCGAATGACCCGCGCACGCACCGGCGCCGGCGTGGACGGCCGGCGGCCGAACCGGCGGGGCAATGCGACTCGCGAAAGCATGCTCGAGGCGGCGTTGCGCTCGCTGGCGTCCGGCGAGCCGGGCTCGGTCTCGGCCAACCGCATCGCCAAGGACATCGGCGCCACCTGGGGCGCGGTGCAGTACCAGTTCGGCGACACCGACGGGTTCTGGGCCGCCGTGCTGCACCGCACCGCCGAACGTCGCGCGGCGACGTTCTCGACGCTGTCGACGCCGATCTCGCCAGACGCTCCGCTGCGCGAGCGTGTCGGCGCCATCATCGATACCCTCTACCGCGGCCTCGCGTCCCCGGATTCACGTGCGATCGAAAACCTGCGGGCCGCGTTGCCGCGCGACCCCGAGGAGCTCGAGCGGCTCTACCCGCGCACCGCCGCCGAGATGTTTTCCTGGGGCAAAAGCTGGCTGGAGACCTGCCAGCACGCCTTCTCAGGTCTGGCGGTCGACCCCGATCGGGTTCGCGAGGTCGCCGCCCTGATTCCCGGCGCGATGCGCGGCCTGGTGTCGGAGCGTCAGCTGGGTTCCTATGCCGACCTCGATATGGCGCGGCGGGGTCTGACCAACGCCCTGGCCGCCTACCTGGAGCAGTCCCGGCCTTAACCTCAGGCGTCGATGACGACGCGGTCGCCGTCGGCCCGCGAGACGCACACGAGCATGCCGTCGTCGCCCGGGTCGGTGCGGCCACGGTGATCCACTTGTCCGGCAAGCACTTTGACCCGGCACGTCCCGCAGAATCCCTGCCGGCACGAGTACGGGGTGGTCGGGTCCCTGTCGAGCATGACCTCGAGCGCGGTCCGATTCGCCGGTATCGCGAGCACCTGCCGTGATCGCGCGAGCTCCAACTCGAACGGCACCCCATCGACGACGGGCGCCGGGCTGAACCGCTCGTAATGCAATGGCGCACCGGCATGCTCGTTGCGGGCGACGCGGACCGCCTCCAGCATGGCGCTCGGCCCGCACACGTAAACAGCGGTCGCCGGTCCCGCTCCGTCCAGCAGCTCCGCCACGGTGGCGAAGCGGCCGCGCTCGTCGTCGGCCCAGACCGTCACCCGGTCCGGCCCGAGCGACACGACCTCGTCGAGCAGCGGCATGTACTCGCGGCTGCGGCCGGTATAGATTGCGCGCCAATCGATCCCGCGCTGCGCGGCCACCTGGAGCATCGGCAGGATGGGCGTCACCCCGATGCCCCCGATGACGAACAGCGCCTGCTGCTCGGCGGTGCCGAGGTAGAACGCGTTGCGCGGACCTTCGAACGACAGCGTGTCACCGACGTCGAAAGTCTCATGCATCTCGATGGATCCGCCTCCGCCGTCGGCGATCCGCCGAATGGCGATGCGGTAGTCGGTGCGCCGCCCGGGCGCGCCGCACAACGAGTACTGCCGGCGCCGGCCCGAGGGCAACAGGACGTCGATGTGGCCACCCGGTGTCCAGGACGGAAGCAAACCGCCGTCGGGGTCGGCCAGGGTCAACGCGACGACGTCCGGCGCGACGACCTCGCGCTTGGTCACCACCGCGGTCAGCTTGCGCTGCACCGGCTGCACCCGCGACGGCGACCACCGTGACACCGTGGCGAAGCCCTCGAACACCGCCCGCACGCCCCACAGCAACGACCCGAAGCGATCGCGCTCGCGCCGTCCGTACAGGTCGGCGGGTCTGCTGGACCAAATGCTCTCCGGCACCGAAACCGCCCCTTACTTCTGCCGAATGTCGAAGCGCGCGAACAGCCGGATCGCTCCCGGGCTGATGCGCCGCATCGCGTAGCCGATCCGCGACTCCGCGGCGATCGGCAACACGGCCGGAGCGGTCTTGACGGACTTGACGATTGCCTTGGCGGTCGCTTCGGGGGTGAAGTTGCGGCGCCGATAGGCGGCGTCGGCCTTGCCCCGCGCCCGCTCCTGCTGGTCCGCGCTCATGCCCGCGTAGATCGTGTTCTTTGCGATGTTGGTGTTGACGAATCCCGGGCACACCGCCGTGACGCTGATCCCCTCGTCGGCGAAGTCGGCGCGCAACGATTCGCTCAGTGCCAGCACCGCCGCCTTGGTGGTGCTGTAGGCGACCATGGACTTCGAGGGCAGGTAAGCCGCCGCCGACGCCACGTTGATGATCGTGCCGCCCTCGCCACGTTCGACCATCTGCGCCCCGAACGCCCTGCTGCCCGAGATGACGCCGTGGACGTTGACGCCCATGATGTTCTCCCAGTTCGCCGAGCTCGTCTCCAGGAACCGGCCCGCCATCCCGATGCCGGCGTTGTTCACCAGGATGTCGACCACCCCGTGCTCGTTGCGCACTTGGGCCGCAAGCTCATTCATGGCGGCCTCGTCGCTGACGTCGACCTGGTACACCGCTGCCTCGGCGCACGCGGCGCGTACGGCGTCGGCGGTTTCCTTGGCGGCGGCCAGATCACGGTCGACGAGGACGATCTTTCGGGCGCCGTTTCGGGCCAGCTCCACCGCCGTGGCCCGGCCGATTCCGGCTCCGGCGCCGGTGACCAGGGCGAGTTTTCCGCGCACGTCACGCCGCTCGCCGCGCACCTCGGCCGGCCCGGCGGCGGGGGCGCCATCGACGTTGCGGTCGACCCACTCGGCGGTCAACCGGGCGATGACGTCCGGACGCGACGTCACCACCCAGTGGCCGCCCTCGATCTCGATCACCCTGCCGCCTAACGGAATCGCTCCGGTGAATCGTTGCAGCGCGGGCGTGACGAACATGTCGCGGCGCGGCACCAGCGTCTGGACGGGAACCTTGGTCTCGGGCAGCCGGCGACCCGGCGCCAGCATCGGCGCCGGCATGTTCTGCCGGTACAGGTTGAGCCCGTGCACATAATCGGTGACCGAGCGCAGCGTGTCGTGGTGCTGGCTGCGCGTGCTCGATCGGCCGATGCGCTCAAGCGCCTCAATGACTTTCACGCCGACGCGCGAGCGAAACGACAGTTCCGGCACGCCCGGGCACAAGAAGAAGCCGATATAGCCCGACGCGATCAGTTGCCTGAGCACCTGGGCCACGGCTCGCGGCGTGCGCGCCGAGCGCAGAAATGCGCCGGCATAGTTCAGGTGCGGGCCCGAGATCGAGGTGAAGGACGCGACTTTGCCCATCACCGAGTCGTCGGTGACCGCCGCCCACGCCTGGATCGACCCCCAGTCGTGGGCCAGCAGGTGCACCCGCCCCACACCCAGGCTGTCGATCACCGCACCGATGTCGGAGATCAGTTGCGCGAACAGGTATCCGGATCTCTTTGCGGGACACGATGATTCACCGGCGCCCCGCACGTCGTAGGCCACCACGTTGTAGGGCTTGCCGGTCAGTTCGTGGGCCACGCCGTCCCAGACGTGGTGGTTGTCCGGAAATCCGTGAATTGCCAGGATGGTTGGCCGCGCCGGGTCGATGTCGGTGTACCGGTGCACGGCCAGCGTGACGCCGTCGCCGGTGGTGAAGGTCGATGTGCCGGTCATCAGTGCGAGGCGCGCGCGGCCGGTGAGATGGCCAGGTAGTCGACGGCCAGCCCCAGCCCACCGAGCTGCGAGGGGTGAAAGCCCGGCCGGTAGTAGTTGGCGACCGCCCGGACGAAGCGCATCGGCCCGGGCACCAGGCCGCGGCGCGCCGCCGAGAAGTAGTTCCGCCAGCGCGGCTTGGTGCCCGGTGGCAGCTGGGGATCCAGCGAGTACATGAACCGCACGCCGCGGATCCACAACAGCAGCATGGCGGGCGTCACGACCAGCTGGGCGCGCGCCTGGCGCCAGTAACCGGCCCGCAGATGCTTCATGGTGTCGAACGCCACCGCCTTGTGCTCGACCTCCTCGGCGCCGTGCCAGCGCAGCATGTCCAGCATCACCGGATCGGTGCCGATCTGGTCGTGGGCCGGCGAGTCGAGGATCCACTCGCCCAGGATGGCGGTGTAGTGCTCGATGGCCGAGACCAGCGAAACCTGCTCGAGCAGCCAGCTCTGCCGGCGACGCTGGCTCCAGGTGGGCCGGGGCCCCAGCAGCTTGTCGAACAGCCACTTGATCTGGCCGGTGTAGGGGGTCAGGTCGATGCCGCGCGCGGCAAAGTGCGCCAGCACGTTCGCGTGCGCCTGCGAATGCACGGCCTCCTGGCCGATGAAGCCCTGCACGTCGAGCCGCAGCTGGTCGTCCTTGATCAGCGGCAGCGTCTGCTTGAAGACCTCGACGAAGAACTCTTCCCCGGCGGGCAGCAGCAGGTGCAGCACGTTGAGGACGTGGGTGGCAAACGGTTCGCCGGGCACGTAGTGGAACGGCAGCTGAGTCCAGTCGAAGTCCACGTCGCGGGCTTCCAGCACCAGGCGCTCGTGATCCAGGGAGGCATCGTGGGGACCCGCTGCTTGGTTGTCGACGGTCAGCATCGTGCCCCCTACCTCGGCTTTTAGCCCTCGATCACGGTCTTGTGGTGGACGTCGCGCGTCCCAAGTATAAGTACGCGGCGCAGATATGCGAAACCGCCGGTACTGGGTTCTTCCGCGATGAATTCTTGCGTGATCGTCTTCAGCCGGCCGCGACGTGGCGGCGCAGTTCGTACTGGCCGGGGTCGGGGTTGGCCAGCATCCGGCGGTGTTCGGCCGGCGTCAGGGGCCACACCTCGGGCACACCGTCGTTGTTGAGGTACCAGCTGTTACAGCCGGTGGTCCACACCGTGTCCGGCATCGCGGCGCGCAGCTTCGCGTTGAAACGCTCGGTCGCGGCGGCCGTCGGCTCGACCGTGTCGAATTCGCGTCGGCGCCAGCGCTCGATCCAGCCCAGGATGTGCTCGGCCTGCGATTCGGCCACGGTCGTCAGCGCGAGGTTTCCCACGGGGCTGTGCGGCCCCAGCATCATGAAGAAGTTGGGAAAGCCCGACAGCGCCACGGTTTGGTAGGCCCGAGGCCCGTCGCGCCAGACGTCATTGGCGTGGATGCCGTCGCGGCCGATCAGCTCCATCGGCCGGAAAAACGCGTGGGTGTCGAATCCGGTGGCGAGCACGATGATGTCCACCTCGTGCAGGACGCCGTCGGCGGTGACGATGCCGCGCCGTTCCACGTGGTCGATGCTCGCCGTCACCAGCTCGACGTCGTCGCGCTGCATCGCCCGGTAGAAACCGTTCGACATCACCAGGCGCTTGCAGGCCGGCGTGTAGTCGGGCGTCAGCGACCGCCGCAACTCGGGATCGCGGATCTCCCAGAGGCTGGCGCGGCACAGCGCCGCCATGATCTTTCGGCGCAGGCCCGGCTTGGTCAGCCCGACCGCGAAGAAGTCGAACGCGAGGCTGTAGAGGCGGTACGCCACCTTATCCAGCCACGGCATCTTGCGCCGGGTGATCCCAGTGAAGCCGCTGTAGCGCGGATTCGCCAGGCGCAGCACCCATTGCGCGGTCCGCTGGAACAGCGCGACGTGGCCGGCCACCCCGGCCAGACCGCACACCAGCTGCACGCCCGTCGACCCGTTGCCGACGATCGCGACGCGCCGACCCCGCACGTCCACGCCGTGATCCCACCGCGCGGAGTGAAAAACATTGCCGCCGAAGTCATCCAAGCCCGAAATCGACGGCAGTCGCGGGTGATGCAGGACGCCGGTGGCCGAGATCAAGAAGTCGACCGTTAATTCCTCGCCGGCGTCGGTGCGCAGCACCCAGCGGCCGTCGTCGAAACGCGCGTGGGTGACTTCGGCGCCGAACCGGATGCGTTTCCGCAACCCGTAGCGGTCGGCGACGTCCCGGAAGTAGGCCTGGATTTCGCCGCCGGGTGAGAACAGGTGCGACCAGTCGGGATTCCTGGCGAAGCTGTACTGGTAGATGCGCGACGGGATGTCACAGACCAGACCCGGGTAGGTGTTCTCCCGCCAGGTGCCGCCCACCTCGTCGGCCTTCTCGTAGATGGTCACGTCGGTGATACCGCTGCGCAGCAAGGCAATTGCGACGCACAGCCCCGACATGCCTGCTCCGACGACGGCTACGGCGGGATCGCGTCGCGTCATCGGTACTCCCGTGGGGTTCTGGCTACTCGGCCTCGGCGCGCTGCTTGAGGCGCTGCAACGTGAGCCGGATGTGCTCGGTGTTGGCGGCCGCGCGATCGGCGACGCCGGTGGCCCTGCCGGCGACCTTGCGAAACCACCCAGGCCTGCGGTCCCAGGTGCGTTCGGTCACCTCACACCCGTCGCCGGCCGCGGCGATGTCGTATTGCCAGCGGGCGATCGGAAAGACCGTATGGCTCACGTCGAACGCAAAGCGGCGGCCCGGTTCCGCGTCGGTGACCGTGCACTTGGTGCTCCAGCTGCGGCTGCCGCTCTTGTTCTGGCCGGTGAACACCGCGCCGGGCGTCACCGCGTCGCCCTTGCGCCATTCCATCGCGACCGCCTCCTCGGCCAGCTCGGCCAGCGTGGGCAGGTCGGTGATGAGCCGGTACACCACGTCGGGCTGGGCGTCGATCTGCACGGTGGCCTGCACGCACGGGTCCGTCATTCGCCGATCATAGCCAGCAAACAGCCAGCCTTTGCGGCTCCCGCGAAGTTTCTTCACACTTGAACGTGAACCGGCAATCTAGGGGCGATCATGCGAGTCGGCGTACCGACCGAGACCAAGACCAATGAGTTTCGGGTCGCCCTCACCCCCGCCGGTGTCGCCGAGCTGACCCGCCGCGGCCACGACGTACTTGTGCAGGCCGGCGCCGGAGAAGGGTCGGCGATCCCCGACTCGGAGTTCAAGGCGGCGGGCGCCCAGCTGACCGAGACGGCCGACCAGGTCTGGGCCGACGCGGACCTGCTGCTCAAGGTCAAGGAGCCGGTGCCGGCCGAGTATGACCTGTTGCGGCGCAACCAGATCCTGTTCACCTTTCTGCACCTGGCGGCCTCGCGGGCGTGCACCGAGGCGCTGTTGGCATCCGCAACGACGTCGATCGCCTACGAGACGGTCCAGACCGCCGACGGCACACTGCCGCTGCTGGCCCCGATGAGCGAGGTCGCCGGCCGGTTGTCCGCTCAGGTCGGGGCCTATCACCTGATGCGCACCCATGGTGGGCGCGGCGTGTTGATGGGCGGTGTGCCCGGCGTCAAGCCCGCCGACGTCGTGGTGGTGGGCGCGGGGACGGCCGGGTACAACGCGGCGCGGGTCGCCGGCGGCATGGGGGCGTCGGTCACGGTGCTCGACGTCAACATCAACAAGCTTCGCCTGCTCGACGCGGAGTTCGGTGGCCAGGTCCGCACCCGCTACTCGTCGGCCTACGACCTGGAGGGCACCGTCAAGCGCGCCGATCTGGTCATCGGCGCCGTGCTGCTGCCCGGCGCGAAGGCCCCCAATTTGATCCCGAATTCCCTTGTCTCACAGATGAAATCGGGCGCCGTGCTGGTCGACATCTCGATCGATCAGGGGGGATGCTTCGAAGACTCCCGGCCCACCACGCACGACGACCCCACCTTCGGCGTGCACGACACGCTGTTCTACTGCGTGACGAACATGCCCAGCGCGGTGCCCAAGACGTCGACGGTGGCGCTGACCAACGCGACCATGCCGTACGTGCTCGCGCTCGCCGATCGCGGCTGGCGGACGGCCTGCCGCTCGGATCATGCTCTGGCCAAAGGCCTTTCGACCCACGACGGCTGGCTGCTGTCGGAACAGGTGGCCACCGACCTCGGCCTGCCGTTCACCGACCCGGCGGCCGTTCTGGGCTGAGCGGAGCGTTAACTTGTCGCCGCGAGACTGGCGATGATGTCGGCCGCGGGGCCCGCGCACGCGTTCTTGAACGACGTTCCGGCCCACAGCGGCATCCCGTTGGGATCCTCCATGGCGGCGGCCGCTTCCCGTATCGGCGAGGTCATCTGGTTGACCTCGGGGTAGCCCAACGGCGCGACGTGATCGAGCATGCGGGTGAAATCGTTTTCCAGGCCGCGCGCGTAGCGGCCCGAGAACGCCCGCGTGACAACGGTCGTGGCGAACAGCGGGTTCTTCAGGGCGACCCGGTGCGCGGCGTTGGTGCCCGCCTCGTCGGCGAGCAGTAGCGCGGTGCCGACCTGCGCCGCCACCGCTCCCCTGCGCAGCGCGGCCCCCACTTCATCGGCGGTGCCCAGTCCGCCCGCCGCGATGATCGGCACGTCGTGCGCGTTGCGGATGCGGTCGATGAGCTGATGCAGCGACTCGTTGGCCGGTTCCATGTCCGGTGCGAAGGTGCCGCGGTGCCCGCCGGCCGCAGGCCCCTGAACCACGAGGCTGTCCGCGCCGGCGGCGACCGCGATTCCCGCCTCATAGGCCGACGTTACGGTGACCATCACCAGCAGGCCCAGCGCGCCCAGCCGCCGGATCACGTCGGGTGGCGGCACGCCGAACGTGAAGGACACCAGCTCGGGCCGAAGGTCGGCGACCACCTCGAGCTTCTGCTCCCACTCGTCGTCGTCGCCGTGCTGCGGCTGACCGACCTCCACCTGGTAGTGCTCGGCGATTTCTTCGAGTTCGGCCGCGTAGTAGTGCAGGGCCACCCAGTCGGCGACGCTGGGCTGGGGCACGAACAAGTTCACCCCGAGCGGGCCGGTGGTGGCCTTGCGCGCCGCGGCGATGTCGTCGGCGAGTTGCTCGGCGCTGCGATGCCCGCCGGGCACGAAACCGAGCCCACCGGCATTGGTCACCGCGGCCGCCAACGCGGGAGTCCCGGGCCCGCCGGCCATGGGCGCGCCGACGATGGGCACGGGGATGTCCCAAAAGCCCAGCACCATCTGGCCCAGTACCATTCGGCTAGTCCGTCGACGGCGAGCGCCGGCACGGCGCGAGTGTGGAGGCGGACATGCGAGCTACGTTACCATCGCCCGAAGTTGTTGGGGCAGTGACCGTTTGGCGGCATAGGGGCCAAGGACCGCGGCGCCGTAGCGCTGCCCGAGCAGCTTGTGCGCCACCGCGTTGACCTCGTCGACGGTCACCTGGTCGATCTGGCGCAGGGTGTGCTCGATGCTGCGGTGTTTGCCGTAGTTGAGTTCGTTGCGGCCCAACCGGCTCATCCGCGAGCTGGAATCCTCCAGGCCGAGCACCAGACCGCCGCGCAAGGATCCCTTGGCGATGCGGCATTCCGATTCGGTGATGCCGTCGCGTGTCACCGAGTCGAGCACGTCGCGCGTCACCGCCATCACTTCGGCGAAGCGTTCGGGTTGGCAGGCCGCATAGACGGACAGCGCGCCGCTGTCGGCGAAGACGTCCACCGTCGAGTACACCGAGTAGGCCAGCCCGCGCAGCTCTCGAACCTGCTGGAACAACCGCGAGCTCAGGCCGCCGCCCAGCGCGGTGTTGAGCACCGACAGCGCCCAGCGATGCTCCCAGCCACGCCCGGGCGTGCGGACGCCCAACGACACGTGAGCCTGCTCGGCGTCCCGGTTGCCCAGCAGCAGAACGGGGCGACCTGTGACCCGTCCGGCACCCTTGCGCGGCGCGATGGGTTCGCGGCCGCGAACCAGATGCGGCCCAAAATGCCTGCGCACCAACGCGACCACCTCGTCGTGGTCGACATTGCCGGCCACCGCCACCACCATCCGCTCAGGCGTGTAGCGCCGGACGTGAAACGAGTGCAGCTGATTTCGGGTCATCGACGCCACCGACCGTGCGGTGCCGATGACGGGACGGCCCACCGGGTGGTCGCCGAAGAGCGCGCTCAGGAACATGTCACCGAGCGCGTCCTCGGGGTCGTCGTCGCGCATCGCGATCTCTTCGAGGACCACGTCGCGTTCCAGCTCGACATCGCCTGCCGCACAGCACCCGTTGAGCACCACGTCGGCGACCAGGTCGACGGCCAGCGCCAGGTCGCTGTCGAGCACGTGCGCGTAGTAGCAGGTGTGTTCCTTGGCGGTGAACGCGTTCAGCTCTCCCCCGACGGCGTCCATCGCCTGGGCGATGTCCACCGCGGTGCGGCTGGGAGTGGACTTGAACAGCAGGTGCTCGAGGAAGTGCGCGGCCCCGGCGACGGTGGCACCCTCGTCGCGCGAGCCGACACCGACCCACACCCCGACCGATGCGGAGCGCACCGAGGGCAGGTACTCGGTGACCACCCGCAAGCCACCCGGCAGCGTGGTACGCCGCAGCGCGGCCTGGGGTGCCAATTCCGCCTCGGCGGCCTTGCCCCGGCGCAGGGCGCCGGCCCGACCGGGACGCGTCCCGGCCGGCGAGTCAGCTGCTCGCCGTTGCGGCATCGGCAGGGGCGGCCGCCGGAGCGTCGGCGGAAGCCGCGTTGTCTTCCTCCACCAGGACCAGCGAGATCTTGCCACGCTTGTCGATGTCGGCGATTTCGACGCGCAGCTTGTCGCCGACGTTCACCACGTCCTCGACCTTGGCGATCCGCTTGCCCTTACCGAGCTTGGAGATGTGCACCAGGCCGTCACGCCCGGGCAGCAGCGACACGAACGCACCGAAATCCGTTGTCTTGACCACGGTTCCGAGGAACCGTTCGCCGACCGTGGGCAGCTGCGGGTTCGCGATGGCATTGATGCGGTCGATCGCGGCCTGCGCCGAGGGCCCGTCGGTGGCGCCGACGAACACGGTGCCGTCGTCTTCGATGGAGATCTGCGCGCCGGTCTCCTCGGTGATGCCGTTGATCACCTTGCCCTTGGGCCCGATGACCTCACCGATCTTGTCCACCGGAACCTTGATGGTGGTGACCCGCGGTGCGTACGGGCTCATCTCGTCGGGCTGGTCGATCGCCTCGGCCATGACCTCCAGGATGGTCAGCCGCGCATCCTTGGCCTGCCCCAGCGCGCCCGCCAGCACCTGCGACGGAATGCCGTCGAGCTTGGTGTCCAGCTGCAGCGCGGTGACGAAGTCCTTGGTGCCGGCGCACTTGAAGTCCATGTCGCCGAACGCGTCCTCGGCGCCCAGGATGTCGGTCAAGGTGACGAAGCGACGCTCGGTCTTGCCGTCGACCTCGACGTCATCGGAGACCAGACCCATCGCGATGCCGGCCACCGGAGCCTTCAGCGGCACACCGGCATTCAGCAGCGACAGGGTGGACGCACAGACCGACCCCATCGACGTCGAGCCGTTGGAGCCCAACGCCTCCGACACCTGACGGATGGCGTACGGGAACTCCTCGACGCCGGGCAACACCGGGATCAGGGCACGCTCGGCCAGCGCGCCGTGCCCGATCTCGCGCCGCTTGGGCGAGCCCACGCGGCCGGTCTCACCGGTGGAAAACGGCGGGAAGTTGTAGTGATGCATGTAGCGCTTCGCGGTTTCCGGTCCCAGCGAGTCGATCTGCTGAGCCATCTTGACCATGTCGAGCGTGGTCACACCCAGGATCTGGGTCTCTCCGCGCTGGAACAGGGCGCTGCCGTGCGCCCGCGGCACCACGGCGACCTCGGCCGACAACGCGCGGATGTCGGTGATGCCGCGGCCGTCGATGCGGAAATGGTCGGTCAGGATGCGCTGGCGCACCAGCTTCTTGGTCAGTGACCGGTAGGCGGCGCTGACCTCCTTCTCGCGACCCTCGTAGGTCCCAGAGTCTCCAGTGAGCCGCGCCAGCACCTCGGCCTTGAGCTCGTCGGTGCGCGCGTCGCGCTCGGCCTTGCCGCCGATGGTCAGCGCCTTGGCCAGCTCGTCGGTGGCCACCGAGGCCACCGAGTAGTAGACGTCTTCCTGGTAGTCCGGGAACGTCGGGTACTCGCCGACGGGCTTGGCGGCTGCCCCGGCCAACTCCTCCTGCGCGGTGCACAACACCGCGATGAACGGCTTGGCCGCCTCGAGTCCCTCGGCCACAACGGTTTCCGTCGGCGCCTGGGCACCGCCTTCGACGAGCTCGATGACCTTGTCGGTGGCCTCGGCCTCGACCATCATGATCGCGACGTCACCGTCGACCTTGCGGCCGGCCACCACCATGTCGAACACCGCCCGCTCGAGTTGCTCGACCGTCGGGAACGCCACCCAGGTGCCGTCGATCAGCGCGACCCGCACGCCCCCGATCGGACCCGAGAACGGCAGGCCGCTCAGCTGGGTCGAGGCCGACGCGGCGTTGATCGCCAGCACGTCGTACAGGTCATTGGGGTCCAGGCTCATGACCGTGACCACGACCTGGATCTCGTTGCGCAGGCCGGAGACGAACGACGGGCGCAGCGGCCGGTCGATGAGCCGGCAGGTCAGGATCGCGTCGGTGGAGGGACGGCCCTCGCGACGGAAGAACGAACCGGGGATGCGACCGGCGGCATACATCCGCTCCTCGACATCCACGGTCAGCGGGAAGAAGTCGAAGTGCTCCTTGGGGCTCTTGCTGGCGGTGGTCGCCGACAACAGCATGTTCTCCTCATCGAGGTACGCGACCACGGCGCCAGCTGCCTGCTGGGCCAACCGGCCGGTCTCGAAACGGATGGTGCGGGTGCCGAAGCTCCCGTTATCGATGGTGGCGGTCGCCTCGAACACGCCCTCTTCAATTTCAGCGACAGACATAGACGTCCGTACGGCCTCTCTTGTATTCAGCTTTTTCGCGTGACCACGCGCGAACCGCAGGCCGACGGCCACGGGTCACCCGCGGGAGGCGCTGAGTCTGAATACGGCTACGGCCATCGATCGAAGCGGCCGACCTGCCCCAGATCCGGAGAGCCCGGCAGCCACTACCGAAGACCGCCCGATGCAGACTGGGCTGCTCCCTCGGGGGTGCGTAGTGACACGCTGGAACGGCACACGCGGATCTGCGTGACCGCACCGTTTGCTCGGGCCGAACCGGCCCAGAACGTCCTTACTCTACACGGGCGACCTCTGCCCGCGATATTGCTCGATTTCGCCGGCGCTGGCGCCGCCTGCCTCAGCGACGCAGGCCCAGCCGCTCGACCAGCGAGCGGTACCGCTCGACGTCGATCTGCGCGACGTACTTGAGCAGCCGGCGCCGGCGTCCGACCAGCAGCAGCAGCCCGCGCCGCGAGTGGTGATCGTGCTTGTGCACCTTCAGGTGCTCGGTCAGGTCGGCGATCCGCTTGGTCAGCAGCGCGACCTGCGCCTCGGGCGACCCGGTGTCGGTTCCGTGCAGGCCGTAGTTGCCCAGGATTTCTTTTTTCTGCTCGGCTGTAAGCGCCACGAACTATCTCCATCAATCGGTCCGCGAAAGGTAAATGTTCAAGGCGCGGCCACCGCGAACCGCAGCACGCGCCGATGTCGTCCGGCAGTTTAGCAGCGGTGCCGGTGCCGGGCACAAACCGCGGGGCACCCCTGCCGCAGCGCCTCAACCCGCCGACAGCAAGCCCCGGGCCCGCTCCGTGTCCTTGCCCATCGCAACCACGAGCTCCTCGATGGAGTCGAACTTCTGCTGGCCGCGGATGCGGGCGACGAAATCCAGGGCGACATGCTGACCGTAGAGATCGGCGGTGGTGTCCAGGACGAAGGCCTCGACCGTCCGGGTGCGCCCGGAGAACGTCGGATTGGTGCCGACGGAGACCGCCGCTTGGTAACGCTCACCGGGGACGACGGTGCCGGTGGCCGGTCCGTGGCCGAGCACGGTGAACCACGCGGCGTACACGCCGTCGGCCGGAATCGCCGAGTACATCGGCGGCGCCACGTTGGCGGTCGGGTAACCCAGCTCGACGCCGCGTCCGTGGCCGCGGACCACGACACCTTCGACGCGGTGCGGGCGGCCCAGCGCCTCGGTGGCCGCCACCATGTCGCCGGCGTCCACGCAGGACCGGATGTAGGTGGACGAGAAGGTCACGGTCTCGTTGCTGTGATGCTCGGACAGCAGCGACATCGACTCGACGGCGAACCCGAAGCGGTCGCCGGCGCGCCGCAGGGTCTCGACGTTGCCGGCCGCCTTCTTTCCGAAGGTGAAGTTCTCCCCCACCACGACCTCCACGACGTGCAGGTGCTCCACCAGCAGCTCGTGCACGTAACGCTCCGGGGTGAGCTTCATGAAATCGGTCGTGAACGGCATCACCAGGAAGACGTCGATGCCCAGCTCTTCGACCAGTTCGGCGCGCCGGGTCAGCGTCGTCAACTGCGCGGGATGGCTGCCGGGGTAGACGACTTCCATGGGATGCGGGTCGAACGTCATCAACACGGTCGGGACGTTGCGGGCCCGCGCCGCCTTTACCGCATGGGCGATCAGCTCGGCGTGGCCGCGATGCACGCCATCGAACACACCGATGGTGAGCACACACCTGCCCCAGTCCGTGGGTATCTCGTCTTGGCCGCGCCACCGCTGCACGCCCGCAAGCCTACGGCGCCGGGTCGTCCGCCGGGAGATGGGAGAGGGGCTAAGCCCGGCCACGGTTTCGGGGAACGCGCCGGATCAGGCGTGGGTTGCCTAAACTTTCTGGTTGTGAGGGCTGACGAAGAGCGTGGCGGTATCACCGCGGTCGGCCAGGACTACCTCAAGGTCATCTGGAATGCCCAGGAGTGGTCGCTGGAGAAGGTCAGCACCAAGATGCTGGCCGAGAAGATCGGGGTGTCGGCCAGCACGGCCTCGGAGTCCATCCGCAAGCTCGCCGAGCAGGGCCTCGTCGACCACGAGAAATACGGTGCGGTGACGCTGACGGAGGCGGGGCGGCGGGCGGCGCTGGAGATGGTGCGCCGGCACCGGTTGTTGGAGACCTTCCTGGTCAACGAGCTCGGTTACGCCTGGGACGAGGTGCACGACGAGGCCGAGGTGCTCGAGCACGCGGTGTCCGATCGCCTGGTGGCCCGCATCGACGCGAAGCTGGGCTTCCCGCGCCGCGACCCGCACGGTGACCCGATCCCGGCCTCCGACGGGCAGGTGCCGACCCCGCCGGCCCGCCAGCTGTGGGCGTGCGACGACGGTGATTCCGGCACGGTGGCGCGCATCTCCGACGCCGACCCCGAGATGCTGCGCTACTTCACCGACGTCGGCATCAATCTCGACTCCCGGCTGCGGGTCCTGACCCGGCGCGAATTCGCCGGCATGATCTCGGTCGCGATCGACTCCGGCGACGGCGCCGAGACGACGGTCGACCTGGGCAGCCCCGCCGCCCGGGCCATCTGGGTGACGGCCTAGCTATTTCGGCTCGCCGAGCGTGACGTCACGGCGAAATTCCGCGACTTTTCCCGCCCTCAGTGCACGTTCGGCGAACGAAGGTCAGGTGCTCAAGAGCCCCTTGGCGATGTGGGTGACCTGCACCTCGTTGCTGCCCGCGTAGATCATCAGCGACTTGGCGTCGCGGGCCAGCTGCTCCACCCGGTACTCGGCCATGTACCCGTTGCCGCCGAACAGCTGTACGGCCTCCATCGCCACCTCGGTGGCGGCCTCCGACGAATACAACTTGATCGCCGAGGCCTCGGCCAGTGTCAGCGGCTTGCCGGCCTGTTGGCGCTCGACGGTGTGAAAGACCATGTTCTGCACGTTCATTCGGGCGATCTCCATCTTCGCAAGCTTCAGCTGGATCAGTTGGAATTGCCCGATGTTCTTGCCCCACAACGTCCGGCTCTTGGCGTAGTCCACGCACAGCCGGTGGCATTCGTCGATGATGCCCAGCGCCATCATCGCGATGCCGATCCGCTCGGCGGCGAAGTTGGCGCGCGCGCTGTCGCGGCCGTCGCCGTCGGCGTGCTGTTCGCTCTCGCCGAGCAGCCGGTCCGGGCTCAGCCGCACGTTGTCGAAGAACAGCTCGCCGGTCGGCGAGGACATCATGCCCATCTTCTTGAACGGCTTGCCTTGGGTCAGGCCCGGCATGCCGGCATCGAGCACGAACACCAGCACTGGCCGGTTGCGCTTGTCGTCCGTCGAGCCGTCGTCGAGCTTGGCGTACACGACCAGGACGTCGGCGCAGGGTCCGTTGGTGATGAACGTCTTCTGCCCGTTGAGGATGTAGTCCTCGCCGTCGCGCTTGACGTAGGTCTTCATGCCGCCGAACGCGTCCGAGCCCGACTCGGGCTCGGTAATCGCCCACGCCGCAATCTTTTCCAGCGTCATCAGCTCGGGCAGCCAGCGTTCCTTCTGGGCCAGCGTCCCCCGGCTCATGATGGTCGCCGCGCCCAGGCCCAGGCTCACCGACGCGGTGCTGAGCAGACCGATGCTGACCCGGGCGATCTCGGACACCAACACCGCGATCATCGACCCCTGCGCGCCGCCCCCGAAACCGCTTGAGTCATCCGGATTTTCGTCGAGCTGCTCGCCGTTCTGCTTGGCGTGCTCGCGGTCCAGCATCTTCTTGACCGACTCGGCGGCCATGGCGTCGAGACCGAACTGGCTGAACAGCTTTCGCACGATCGGATACGGCGACATTTCGCCGGTTTCCAATTCGTCCAGATGCGGGCGAATCTCTTTGTCCACGAACTGCCGAACGGCGTTCTGGACCATCAGGTCGGTGTCGGACCACTCGATCACGGCACCCCTACCGCTCGGCGCGCTGGTAGGCGGTGACAACGGCGGCGCCACCCAGCCCGATGTTGTGTTGCAGTGCGGCGCTGACGTTGTCGACCTGACGCTTGTCGGCCGTCCCGCGCAGCTGCCAGGTCAGCTCCGCGCATTGCGCCAGCCCGGTCGCGCCCAGCGGGTGTCCCTTCGAGATCAGGCCGCCGGACGGGTTGACCACCCAGCGGCCGCCGTAGGTGGTGTCGTTGTTGTCGATCAGCTTGGGCGCCTCACCGGGACCGCACAGGCCGAGGGCCTCATAGAGCAGCAGTTCGTTGGCCGAGAAGCAGTCGTGCAGCTCGATCACCTGGAAGTCCTGCGGCCCGAGTCCGGATTGCTCGTAAACCTGTTGTGCGGCTTGAACATTCATGTCATAGCCGATGAGATTCTTCGCGCTGCCGTCGAACGTCGACGCGAAGTCGGTGGTCATGGCCTGGCCGACGATCTGGACCGCCTGGCCGGCCAGCCCGTGGCTTTCGACGAAGCTTTCCGAGGCCAGGATCGCCGCGCCCGAACCGTCCGAGGTCGGCGAGCACTGCAGCTTGGTCAGTGGATCGGAGATCATCCGCGCCGCCAGGATGTCGTCGAGCGTGTAGGACTCCTGGAACTGGGCGAACGGATTGTTGACCGAGTGCTTGTGGTTCTTGTATCCGATCTTGGCGAAATGCTCTGCGGTGCTGCCGTATTGCCTCATGTGCTCGCGCCCGGCGGCGCCGAACATCCATGGGGCGACGGGCATCGCGAACTCGTCGATCGCGGCCATCGCCTTGACGTGCTTGCCCATCGGCGATTCGCGGTCCTGGGCGCCCCCGCTCAGCGAGCCGGGCTGCATCTTCTCGAAGCCGAGCGCGATCGCGCAGTCGACAATGCCGCCGCGGATGGCCTGCGCCGCCAGGAACAGCGCCGTCGAGCCGGTGGAGCAGTTGTTGTTGACGTTGACGACCGGGATGCCGGTCATCCCCAGCTCGTAGAGCGCCCGCTGCCCCGACGTCGAATCACCCGCGACGTAGCCGACGTAGCCCTGCTGGACCTCGCGGTAGTCGATGCCGGCGTCGTTGAGGGCATTGGTTCCCGATTCCCGGGCCATGTCGGGATAGTCCCAGCCTTCACGGCGGCCCGGCTTCTCGAACTTGGTCATGCCAACGCCGACGACGTAAACCTTGCTGGACATCCTTGTCCCCTTCCGTAGGCCGCCTAGACACCTCAGTGTGCAACCTAGCCCTACCAACCGTTCGGCCGGGGCGGTTACAGCGTCGCCGGGCGGATGACCACCACCGGCTTCGTGCGCGCGCCCTCGTCGCGCAGCAGCGCCATCACCCGGCCGTCGGGGTCACAGGCGGCATAGACGCCCTCGATCCCCGCCGCCTCCAGGGCCCGCCCGTTGCCGGTCGCCTCGGCTTGTTCGGTCGACAGGTCGCGGCGCGGGAAGATCAACAGGCAGGCTTCGTCCAGGGTGTAGCTGAGCCGCGGGCGCTCCGCCAGTTCGTCGAGCGGGTAGGCCTGATCGAGCCCGAAGCGCCCGACGCGGGTGCGCCGCAATGCCGTCAGGTGCCCACCCACCCCAAGGGCGGCGCCGACATCGCGGGCCAGGGCCCGGATGTAGGTTCCCGACGAGCAGTCGACCTCGACATCCAGGTCGACGAAATCGTCGCCGCCGGGCCGGATGTCGCACACCTCGAACCGGTCGATGCGCACCGCCCGGGCGTTGAGCTCGACGGTGTGGCCCTCGCGGGCCAGCCGGTAGGCGCGCTTGCCGTCGACCTTGATAGCGCTGACCGTCGACGGAACCTGTGCGATGTCGCCACGCAGGCCGCTCACGGCGGATTCGATCGCCTCGCTCGTCAGGTGCCGCGCCGAGACGCTGCGCACCAAGTCGCCCTCGGCGTCGTCGGTCGACGTGCTCTGGCCCAGCCGGATGGTGGCGGTGTACGACTTGGCGGCCGCGGTCAACAGGCCGAGGATCTTGGTGGCGCGCTCGACGCCGATCACCAGCACGCCGGTGGCCATCGGGTCCAGCGTCCCCGCATGCCCCACCCGGCGGGTGGAGAAGATCCGGCGGCAGCGGCCGACCACGTCATGACTGGTCATCCCGGGCGGCTTGTCGACGACGACTATGCCGGGCCCGCTGAGGCTTTCGTTCATAGCACGATCGCGGTGAGCACCAGCCCGCGCTCGACCGACCACCGGCCCCGCAGCGCGGTCAGCGGCGGGCCCGACAGCGCCTCCGGATCGATCAGGATCTTGGAGACGAACACGCCGGTGGTTGCCCCGTCGGGCGGGTCGAGGTCGAACACGACATGCGCGTCCTCGAAACCCAGCCACCGCTTGGTCAGCGGGAACCAGGCCTTGTACGTTGCCTCCTTGGCGCAGAACAGGATTCGGTCCCAATGCAGCCCCGCGGGCAAGGCGGAGAGTTCATGTCGCTCCTCGTCGAGCGCGATCGCGTTCAGCACGCCATCGGGCAGCACGTCGTGCGGTTCGGCGTCGATGCCCACTGAGCGCACCGCGTCGGTGCGGCCCACCACCGCACCCCGATAACCCGCGCAGTGGGTGAGGCTGCCCACCACGCCGTCGGGCCAGCACGGTTCGCCCTTGTCGCCCTTGAGGATCGGCACCGGCGGCAGCCCGAGCTCACTCAGCGCGACCCGGGCGCAGTGCCGCACGGTGATGAACTCGTTGCGCCGTTTGGCCACCGACTTGGCGATCAGCGGCTCCTCTTCGGGCAGCGGCGCGAGATCGGGCGGGTCGGAAAACACCTCCGAGTAGGCCAGGCCGTCCGCCTCGGGCAGTACAGCGGAAACCAGCGAGTCGACAGTCATCGTGATTGCCTCTGCCGCAACCGTTCCCGGAACTGCGCGGCCTGACGCCGCATCTCGGGGGTGATCTCGAAGTGGCCGCCGAAGTCGTTGAGGTCGCCCGGCGCGTACTGCGGATCCGGCAGCACCTGTCGCAGCCAGCTGGGCGGCCTGCGCCGCCGCCACTCCCGCGGATAGCCGACGGACACTTCCTCGAAGCGCACGTCGTCATACCAGGTGGTCCGCGGGATGTGCAGGTGACCGTAGACCGAGCAGACGGCGTTGTAACGGGTGTGCCAGTCGGCGGTCTTGGTGGTGCCGCACCACAGCGAGAACTCGGGATAGAACAGCGCGTCGCAGGGTTCGCGGACCAGCGGGAAGTGATTCACCAGGACGGTCGGTGTCATCCAGTCCAGCTCTTCGAGGCGGGCACGGGTGATCTCGAGACGCTCTCGGCACCACGCCTCACGGGTGGCGTACGGCTCCGGGGAGAGCAGGAACTCGTCGGTGGCCACCACGTTGCGCTCGCGCGCGATGGTCAGGCCTTCGGCTTTGCTCGTGGCCCCGTCGGGCAAGAAGCTGTAGTCGTAGAGCAGGAACATCGGCACGATCGTGGCCGGACCACCGCGCTCGGTCCACACCGGGAACGGGTGCTCGGGCGTGACCACACCCATCTCGTCGCACATGTTGACCAGGTACTCGTAGCGCGCCTTGCCGAAGACCTGCACCGGGTCGCGGGTGGTGGTCCACAGCTCGTGGTTGCCCGGCACCCAAATCACCTTGGCGAAGCGCCGTCGCAGCAGGTCAAGGGCCCACCGAATCTCGTCGGTGCGTTCGGCGACATCGCCGGCGACGATCAGCCAGTCGTCCGGATGGGACGGATGCAGCGATTCGGTGACCGGCTTGTTGCCGAGGTGACCGGTGTGCAGGTCGGACACCGCCCACAGCGTCGGTTGCCCACCGTTGGTCGATTCCTGCCCCGATGTATGCCCAGCCACGAATAACCACCCTAACGACCCGAACCGGGCAAGCCCGTTTCGCGGGCGTCGTTTCGGGCGGCGGGCGGGTGAGTTGGAACAAGTTCAGGTTTGCCTGTGGCGTCGCCCGCGGGACTTGTACACTCCCCCAAAAAGGACCGCTGGGGCGTCAGGGGGTGTCGTGTTCGCCAATGTTCGTCTGGTGGGGGCGCTGGGGGCGCTGCTCACAGCGGCCATCGGGGGCACGGTGGGTGTGTTGACCGCCCCGGCCGGGCCGGACGCCGGCGGTGGGTCCGTCGAGCTGAGGTCGACCGCCCAGCCGATGGAAACCACCATGAAGAGCCCGATCGTGGCGACCACCGATCCGCGCCCGTTCGACGCGTGCGAGGACATTCCGTTCGATGTGATCCAGCGGCTCGGGCTGGGCTTCACGCCGCCCGAACACGAAGACGGGCTGCGCTGCCACTTCGACGCCGGCAACTATCAGGTGGCCGTCGAGCCGATCATCTGGCGCACCTACGAGGCCTCACTGCCCGCCGACGCCGTCGAGACGACGATCGCGGGTCACCGCGCCGCGCAGTACTGGGTGCTCAAGCCGACCTACCACAACAGCTACTGGTTCTACTCCTGCATGGTCGTGTTCAAGACCAGCTACGGGGTGCTGCAACAGGCGCTGTACTACTCGACCGTCTATTCCAATCCCGAGGTCGATTGCATGCAGACCAACGTGCAGCGCGCCAACGACCTCGCGCCGTATTACAAGTTCTGATTCCAGTCGCGCGGCACCGGCCGAGTTGTCAGCCCACCGCGGCGCGGACCCGGGCGGCGACCGCGGCCAGCGCTGCGTCATCGTGCACCGGCGCCCCCAACGGCGCCTGCACCGGCAGCTCCACCCAGCTCTTGCAGCCGCCGTACTCCGCGGCCCGCATCATGCGCACCGGCTCGACAAGTGGGCTTACCGACACCACCAGGACGGCCAGCCTGTGCTTGGGGCGGAAATCGAGCCGGTCGGCGCGCACCGAATCGGCGGTCCAGATGTGCAGGTCCTCGATCGCCGAAAGGCCATCCGGACGCTCAACCGGCACCGCCGCAACAACTTTCGCGGCGGCCCGGATCACCAATTGCTCGTCGGTGCTGTCGGCGGCGGCGGCCGCCAGCAGGTCTTGATGCTCGGCGCGCACCCGCTCGGCGTGGCTGTGCGCGACCGTCGGGAACAGCAGGAATTCGCGAGCGGCCAGTTCGAATCGCTTCTCCCCGATGCCGCCCTTGCGCAGCAACACCCGCTGGCGGCCGTCCAGCAGGGCGTGCACCGCGGTGCTCCACTCCTTGAGCGCGGGAACTGTTGTGGTGACGGTCATTTGGCGCCCGCCATCCGCGCCACCACCTCGGGGCGACGCAACGGCGGAATAGTCTTGGGCGGCTGGCGCCGCGGCGGCAGCTGCCCCAGCAACCGCGTCGTCGTCTCGGTGACCTCGGCGACCGCCGCCTCGAACGCATCGACGTTGGCGGCCGACGGGTGGGTGATGCCGCTGACCTTGCGCACATATTGGCGGGCCGCCGCCGCGATTTCCTCGGCGGTGGCCGCTGGCTGCAGGCCGCGCAGTTCGGTGATGTTTCGGCACATCTTGTCCACGATAAGCGTTGCTCGGTGCCGCCGCTCCCCGGCGAAATTGCCCGCGGTGAGGCGCCCGCCCGACCGTGCCGGGCGACTGGCTACGGTGAGCTGATGACCGACGAGATCCTGCTGATCGACACCGACGAACGAGTGCGCACCCTGACCCTCAACCGGCCCCAGTCGCGCAACGCGCTGTCGTCGGCATTGCGGGACCGCTTCTTCGGCGCATTGGCCGACGCCGAAACCGACGACGACGTCGACGTCGTCATCGTCACCGGCGCCGACCCCGTCTTCTGCGCGGGACTGGACCTCAAGGAACTGGGTGGCTCCTCGGCGCTACCAGACATCTCGCCGCGCTGGCCGGCCCTGACCAAGCCGGTGATCGGCGCGATCAACGGCGCCGCGGTGACCGGCGGGCTGGAGCTGGCGTTGTACTGCGACATCCTGATCGCCTCGGAGAACGCCCGGTTCGCCGACACGCACGCACGGGTGGGGCTGCTGCCCACCTGGGGCCTGAGCGTGCGGTTGCCGCAGAAGGTGGGCGTCGGGCTGGCCCGGCGGATGAGCATGACCGGGGACTACCTGTCCGCCGCCGACGCGCTGCGCGCCGGCCTGGTGACCGAAGTGGTGGCGCACGACCAGCTGCTTCCCGCCGCCCGCGCCGTGGCGGCATCGATCGTCGGAAACAACCAGGACGCGGTGCGGGCGCTGCTGGCGTCCTATCACCGCATTGACGACGCGCAGACCAGCGCGGGGCTGTGGCAAGAGGCGACGGCGGCCCGGCAGTTCCGGACCAGCGGGGACGACATCGCCGCCAACCGGGAGGCCGTGCTGCAACGCGGGCGCTCGCAGGTGCGCTGACGTGGCGATCTGCACCAGTCCGGCCCGGCGATTCGGCCCAGCCCATACGATCAGTTGATGCACGCCGTCGTCGGGATCGCCGTGAGGCTGCTGGTCGGCCTGGCACTGGCGGCCGCGTCGGCGATCGCGGTGTTCGCCTCGCCGGCGGGCGCGCTGCCGCCACCGGGATTCCCCAACCTCGACGCCTTCACCGCGGTGCCTGCCGACGGCTACCTGGGCACCGGCGCGCCGGGAAGCCCGCCGCGGGTCAGCTTCTCCGCCGGTCCCGCCCTGGTCTGTGATTTCTACGGCGGGCCGCCGCCCGTGCCGCAACCGTCGCAGGACATCAAGTGCAAGGGCGACATGCCGGGAATGGATGACGTCCCGATTCCCGGGGGGCGCTCACGACCGGGCGACTGCGTGGTCGGATCGGTGGACTTCAAGGGACCCGGCTACCAATTGAGCCGGATGTCCTACAGCGGATGCGACGGTAACCCGGCGCCGCTGCCGGCCGGCGGCAAGGCGCTGGCGCCCGGCCAGAAGTTGACCTACCTCAACGTCACCTGCGCGGTGGGGGCCGACGACCTCGTCGCCTGCCTGGACACCACCAGCGGCGACCACGGGTTCGTGGTGCAGCGCTCGGGCAGCTGGGCGTTCTAGCCGAGCGCGTTGCGCAGCGACGCCACCGCGTCCTCGATCGTGCCGCTGGTCGAATAGCCGGCCGCCAGCCGGTGCCCGCCACCGCCGAACCCGGACGCCACCGACGCCAGGTCCACCGCGGCCTTGGCCCGCATCGACACCGACCACTGCCGCGGCGCGACCTCCTTGAACACCGCGGCGACCTCCGCCTGCTGCGTGGTCCGCACGATGTCGACGATGCTCTCGACTTCCTCGGGGCGTGAACCGGCCCAATCCTGGTGGGCGACAACGGCGTACACCAGTCCGAGGCCGCCCGCGGCGTCGGGGAGCAGCTGGGCCGAGGCCAACACCCGCGACAGCAGCGGCAGCCAGCCGAACGGGTGGCTGTCCATCAGGGTGCGGCTGATCGCGGCGTTGTCGACGCCGCCGTCGACCAGCCGGGCGGCCAGCCGTAGGGCGCGCCCGCTGGCCCAGCGGAATGAGCCGGTGTCGGTGGTCAGCCCGGCGTAGATGCAGTGCGCGACATCGGAATCGATGGGCTTGCCCCAGGCGTCGAGAATGTCGGCGATCATCATCGTGGTCGAATCGGCTGACACATCGATGAAGTTGGCGGTGCCGAACACGTCGTTGGAGGCGTGGTGGTCGATCACCAACACCTCGTCGGCCGCTACCGCCAGGTCGCTCAACGCGCCGAGCCGCTTGACGCTCGGAACGTCAACGGTGACAACCAAATCGGCGTCGCGACGCATCGCGTCCGGACTGACCAGCAGGCGGCGGCCGGGCAGCGTTGCCAGCGACTCGGGCAGCCCCGCCGGCTCGGCGAAACTGACCTCGACCCGCTTGCCGCACTTGTCCAGCACCAGCCCCAGCGCCAGCCCGGCGCCGATGGTGTCGGCGTCGGGATGCACGTGTGCGATCACCGCGACGGAGTCGGCCCCCGACAGCAATTCGACCGCACCCGCGGCATCGACGCGCGCCCCCATCCTGGAGCCGCCCAGTTCAGTGTTCGCGTTGGTCGTCGTCACGGATACTCCCGTCGAAGCCGGGCTCCACGCCCGATCCGCTGTCCCGGTATGGATCGGCCTCCCCAGCCGGCTTGGCGCCGGAACGAACCCGCGCCAGATCAGCGTCCGCAGCACGCGCACGCGCCAACAACTCGTCCATCCGCTGCACGTTGTCCGACGTGGTGTCGCGGGCGAACGTCAGCGTGGGCGTGAAGCGCACGCCGGTGCCGGCCCCGACCATGGTGCGCAGCGCGCCCTTGGCCCGTTCCAGGGCGGCCGCGGCGGCCGCGTAATCCGGCTCGTCGTCCAGCGTGCGCCCCATGACCGTGTAGAACACCGTCGCATCGTGCAGATCGGCGGTCACCTTCGTGTCGACGATGGTGACACCCTCGAGCCCGGGATCCTTGATCTCGAACTCGATCGCCGAGGCGACGATCGTGTTGATCCGCTTGGCCAACCGGCGCGCCCTGGCCGGGTCAGCCATGCCGGCCGCCCATCAGGTGCGCTCTTTCTGGACCAACTCGTAGGACTCGATGATGTCGCCTTCCTTGAGGTCGGAGTACCCCAGCGTCATACCGCACTCGAAGCCCTCGCGAACCTCGGTCACGTCGTCCTTCTCCCGTCGCAGCGAGGTGATCGAGAGGTTGTCGGTGACCACGATGTTGTCCCGCAGCAACCGCGCCTTGGCGTTGCGGCGCACGATGCCGCTGCTGATCATGCAGCCGGCGATGATGCCGACCTTGGAGGACCGGAAGATCGCCCGGATCTCGGCGCGGCCCAGCTGGTTCTCCTCGTAGATCGGCTTGAGCATGCCGCGCAGGGCCTTCTCGATCTCGTCGATCGCCTGGTAGATCACCGAGTAGTAGCGGATCTCCACACCCTCGCGGTTGGCCAGCTCGGTGGCCTTGCCCTCGGCGCGCACGTTGAAGCCGATGATCACCGCATCCGAGGCCGATGCCAGGTTGACGTTGGTCTCGGTGATGCCACCGACACCGCGGTCGATGACGCGCAGCGCCACCTCGTCGTCGATCTGGATACCCATCAGGGCCTCTTCCAGCGCCTCGACCGTACCGGCGTTGTCGCCCTTGAGGATCAGGTTGAGCTGGCTGGTTTCCTTCAGCGCCGAGTCCAGGTCCTCCAGGCTGATCCGCTTGCGGGAACGCGCCGCCAGCGCATTGCGCTTGCGGGCGCTGCGCTTGTCGGCGATCTGGCGGGCGATGCGGTCCTCGTCGACGACCAACAGGTTGTCACCCGCGCCGGGCACCGACGTGAAACCGATGACCTGCACCGGCCGCGACGGCAGCGCCTCTTCAACGTCGTCGCCGTGCTCGTCGACCATGCGGCGAACCCGGCCGTACGCGTCGCCGGCGACCACCGAGTCGCCGACCCGCAGCGTGCCGCGCTGCACCAGCACCGTGGCGACCGGACCGCGACCGCGGTCCAGGTGCGCCTCGATCGCGACACCCTGGGCCTCCATGTCGGGGTTGGCCCGCAGGTCCAGGGCCGCGTCGGCGGTCAGCAGCACCGCCTCGAGCAGCTGCTCGATGTTGGTGCCCTGCTTGGCCGAGATGTCGACGAACATCGTGTCGCCACCGAAATCCTCTGCCACCAAACCGTATTCGGTGAGCTGCCCGCGGATCTTGGCCGGGTCGGCGCCCTCGACGTCGATCTTGTTGACCGCCACCACAATCGGCACGTCGGCCGCCTGGGCGTGGTTGATGGCCTCCACCGTCTGCGGCATGACGCCGTCGTCGGCGGCGACCACCAGGATGGCGATGTCGGTGGCTTTGGCACCGCGGGCACGCATGGCGGTGAACGCCTCGTGACCCGGGGTGTCGATGAAGGTGATCGGCCGTTCGACGCCGTCGTGTTCGACGGCCACCTGGTAGGCGCCGATGTGCTGGGTGATGCCACCGGCCTCGGCCTCGCGCACGCTGGCGTTCCGGATGGTGTCCAGCAGTCGGGTCTTACCGTGGTCGACGTGACCCATCACGGTCACCACCGGTGGCCGGGTCTGCAGGTCTTCCTCGCCGCCCTCGTCCTCGCCGTAGCTCAGGTCGAACGACTCCAGCAGCTCGCGGTCCTCGTCCTCCGGGCTGACGACCTGCACGACGTAATTCATCTCGCTGCCCAGCAGCTCGAGCGTCTCGTCGCCGACCGACTGGGTGGCCGTGACCATCTCGCCGAGGTTGAACAGCGCCTGCACCAGCGAGGCCGGGTTGGCGTTGATCTTGTCGGCGAAGTCGGACAGCGACGCGCCGCGGGCCAACCGGATCGTCTCGCCGTTGCCGTGCGGCAACCGCACACCACCGACGACGGGCGCCTGCATGTTCTCGTATTCGGCGCGTTTCGCCCGCTTCGACTTGCGGCCCCGTCGCGGCGCACCGCCGGGACGGCCGAAAGCGCCGGCGGCACCGCCGCGCTGGCCGGGACGGCCACCGCCGCCACCGCCACCGGGGCGGCCACGGAAACCGCCGCCACCGCCGGGCGGGGCGCCGACTCCGCCGCCTCCGCCGCCGCGGTAGTTGCCGCCACCTCCGTCACGGCCGCCGGGACCACCGGGACGGCCACCGCCGGGACGCGGGGCGCCGGGGCGGGCCGGACGGCCCGGTCCGCCGGCACCGGCGGGCCGGGGCGGCATGTTGCCCGGCGACGCGCCACCGGGCCGGGGCGCCCCCGGCCGGGGCGCCCCGGGACGCGGCGCCTGCGGGCGCGGAATGGGCCGGTCGACGGGTTGCGCCGACGAGAAGGGGTTGTTGCCGACGCGCGGGGCGCGGGGCTTGGGCATCGGGCCCGGTCGCGGCGCCGGAGTCATGCCTGGGCGCGGCGCCTGGCCCGGCGGCTGCCCGGGCGCGGGCGGTTTCGGCTGCCCCGGAGACGGCGCCGACGGCCGTGCGGGGGCCGGGCCCGGGCGGGCCGGGGCCTCGGCGGAGGCCGAAGGGGCGGCGGGCTTGGCGGGGGTCGCCGTCGCTTCGCCGTTACCGATGGCATTGTCGAGGGCCTGGTCGAGCGACTTGTCGGGGGCCTTGGCGGCGGGCGCCTTGGCCGCTTTCGCGGGGGCCTTCTCGGCGGTCTTGCCGCCGCCGAAGGATTCGCGCAGCCGGCGAGCCACCGGGGCTTCTACCGTCGACGACGCTGATTTAACGAATTCGCCCTGATCATTCAGCCGGGCGAGGACTTCCTTGCTGGTGACACCGAGTTCCTTAGCCAACTCGTGTACGCGGGCCTTACCTGCCACTACATCTCCTGTCTATGAGGCGACAGTCGTGGGGCCGCGCCTCGGGTTTAGCTATGACACATGGTCATCGGGACTTCACGGTGTGCTCATGTTCTTTGCTACCTGTTCTGTTGCCGGGCGATCGGGCGCACAGAGGAACTCTATGTGCTCGACCACCGCGGATGTATCCGGTGAACCGGTGATGCGCAGCGCTTTGGTGAAAGCCCGCCGCCGGATTGCCTGTTGCACGCACTGCGGCCCGGGGTGCAGCCACGCACCCCGCCCCGGCAGGCTCCTGCCTGTGTCAACGATCACGGCGAAGTCGCCGTTCCCGTTCGGCACAGCCACCACTCGAAGCAACTCGACGGCCAGCTCTCGCTTCCGGCACCCGACGCATGTCCGTACGGGTCCACCCGCATGACGGTGCGCCAAGGCCGAAGGTTCGCGCTGGATCACGGCTCAGTCTAGCGTCACCGAATCGATGGTCAGAACCGCCCGAGGCTGCGCAGCCGCCGCCCGCCGGGCCTAGCGGTCGTGGGCCATTCCATGGGTGGCGCCGTGTTCTGACTGGCTCTCCGGATGCCCGCCGGGCGAGTCCCCGCGGATGTCGATGCGCCAGCCGGTCAGCCGGGCCGCCAGGCGCGCGTTCTGGCCCTCCTTGCCGATGGCCAGCGACAGCTGGAAGTCGGGTACCACCACGCGGGCGGCGCGGGCCGCCTGGTCGATGATCGACACCGACACCACCTTCGCCGGCGACAGCGCGTTGGCGACGAAGCGCGCGGGATCGTCGTCGTAGTCGATGATGTCGATCTTCTCGCCGGACAGCTCGCTCATCACGTTGCGGACCCGCTGCCCCATCGGACCGATGCAGGCGCCCTTGGCGTTCAGGCCGGGAAGGTTGGACTTCACCGCGATCTTGGAGCGATGGCCGGCCTCCCGGGCCACGGCGACGATCTCCACCGACTCGTCGGCGATCTCGGGGACCTCCAGCGAGAACAACCTGCGGACCAGGTTCGGATGGGTCCGCGACAGGGTGATCAGCGGCTCCCGGGCCCCGCGGGTCACCCCGATCACGTAGCACCGCACGCGGTTGCCGTGCTCGTAGCTTTCGCCGGGAACCTGCTCGGCCGCCGGGATGACGCCCTCGGAGGCCTTCGTCTCGGTGCCCATCCGGACCACGACCAGGCCGCGGGCATTGGCCCGGCTGTCACGCTGAATCACGCCCGCGACGATCTCCCCCTCGCGGGTGGAGAACTCGCCGTAGGTCCGCTCGTTTTCGGCGTCGCGGAAACGCTGCAACATGACCTGGCGGGCGGTGGTGGCGGCGATGCGCCCGAAACCTTCGGGGGTGTCGTCCCATTCACTGATGACGTTGTCGTCTTCGTCGGTCTCCCGGGCGATCACCCGGACGACACCGGTCTTGCGGTCGATTTCGATGCGCGCGTCGTTCTGGTGGCCTTCGGTGTGCCGGTAGGCGGTGAGCAGCGCCGACTTGATCGTCTCGAGCAGCTCGTTGACCGAGATGCCCCGGTCCACCTCGATGGCGTGCAGCGCGGCCATGTCGATGTTCATAGGCGCCGCTCCTCCGTCCTCCGGGCCTGACCCATACCCGCCAGTTCCAGCTCCGCTTGGCTAGGGGGCGAAAATTCCACCTGGACAACGGCTTTCGCAATGTCGACCAGCGGGATCTCGCGCACCGCCCAGTCCCGGCCGGCGCGGACCACCAGCGCGACCGCGCCGTCGGTCGTCGCACCGACCCGGCCGGTCAGCGTCGATCCGTCCGACAGCGCGACGTCGACCTTGCGACCGCGGGCCCGGCGGAAGTGTTTCGCACTCGTCAGCGGGCGATCCACGCCGGGCGAGGAGACCTCGAGCACGTAGTGGTCGGAGATGGTGTCCAGCCCGTCGAGCAGTGCCGATGCCGAGTGGGACAGCGTGGCTGCCGTGTCCAGGTCGAGGCCGTCGTCGCTGTCGGCGATCACCATGATTCGCGGGGGGCGGGTCCGGGCGTTGATGACCACGTCTTCGATCTCGAAGCCGGCGCGCGCAAACTCTCCACCGAGTAGCTCGATCACCTGCGTCTGCGACGGTAGCCCGGTGGTCACGGCGAGCTCCTCATCTTGAGTTGTCCGGTCATCTGGCGGATGTCGGCGCCCCGATGGCTTCGCAGGCGGCTTCCGGTGTCCCGGCGGAGGAGCATCCGTGCCGACGGTTTGCTGTCGGTGGCTGTCCTCTGCGAGAACCAGCTATCCACGATACGCCAGGATTCGAGGTTGACGGCGTGATCGCGTCCTGGCATCTTGTCCGCCTTCGCCCCGATGGCAGGATGTCCTTGTGCCTAGCGCAGTTCCGTTCCTCAACAGACGAGATGTCCTCGCCGGCGGTGCGGCTTTGGCTGCGCTCGGGGCGGTGGTGAGCGCCTGCGGCAAGCCCGCGCCCAAGCCCCCGCCCGTCGAGCAACTGCTGGGGCCGCTCGATCAGGCCCGGCACGACAGCGAGCTCGCGGGTGCCGCCGCCGCGGCGGTCGGGAATCCGCCGCAGGTCGCCGCCGCGCTGAGCGTGGTGTCCAGCCAGCGCGCCGCGCATGCCCGCGCGTTGTCGGCCGAGATCTCGCGGGCGGCCGGCAAGCTGGCCACGTCGTCCTCGAGCGGAACGCCCAGCCCGAGCCAGGCCCAACCGGCCGGGCCGCCCCCGCCCCCGCCGCCGGTGTCCGACGTGATCGACGCGTTGCGCGCCTCGGCCGACAGTGCGAGTCGCCTGGTGGGCACCGAATCCGGCTACCGGGCGGGGCTGCTCGCCTCGATCGCCGCATCCTGCACGGCGTCGTACACGGTTGCGCTGGTGCCCGGGGGTCCGTCGATATGACCTCGGGCAAGGACGCCGACAACACGGCGCTGTGCGACGCGCTGGCCATCGAGCATTCGACGATCTACGGCTACGGCATCGTGTCCGCGTTGTCGCCGCCCAGCGTGAACGACATGGTGGTGGAGGCGCTCGCGCAGCACCGCCAGCGCCGCGACGACGTCATCGCGATCCTGAACGCCCGCAAGGTGACCGCACCCGTCGCCGCGGCCGGCTACCAGCTGCCCATGGTGGTGGGCGGTCCGGCCGACGCCGCGCGGCTGGCCGCGCGGATGGAGAACGATGGGGCCGGCGCATGGCGCGTGGTCGCCGAGCACGCGGAGACCGGCGCGGATCGCGCGTTCGCCGCGACCGCCCTGGTGCAGAGCGCGGTCATGGGCGCCCGGTGGAGCCGCGTGCTGGGCGCCTGGCCCATCACGACGAGCTTCCCCGGCGGCAACGACTAACCCAAGGCCGCCGCGATGTCGGCGGCCAGCGACGGGCCGGTCGACAGTTCGCGGGTCTGGCCGCCGAAGCGGTCGCGCAGCTCCACCACGCCGTCCGCCCAGCCCCGTCCCACCACGACGATCCACGGCACGCCAAGCAGTTCGGCGTCCTTGAACTTCACGCCGGGCGAGGCCTGGCGGTCATCGAGCAGCACTTCGATGCCCAACCCGTCCAGCTCGGCGGCCAAAGTGGTGGCGCCCGTGCGGGCCTGCGCGTCTTTGTTGGCGATCACCAGGTGGACGTCGAAGGGCGCGACCGCCGGCGGCCAGCGCAGGCCCAGCTCGTCGTGGTGCTGTTCGGCGATGACGGCCACCATCCGCGACACCCCGAGGCCGTAGGAGCCCATCGTCAGGCGCACCGGCTTGCCGTCCTCACCGAGCACGTCGGCGGTGAAGGCGTCGGTGTACTTGCGGCCGAGCTGGAAGATGTGGGCCACCTCGATACCGCGCGCCGAGACCAGCGGGCCCGCGCCGTCCGGCGAGGGGTCACCGTCGCGCACCTCGGCGGCCTCGATGGTGCCGTCGGCGGTGAAGTCGCGGCCGGCGACCAGCCCGACGACGTGCCGCCCGGCCTCGTCGGCCCCGGTGATCCAGCTGGTGCCGTCCACCACCCGCGGGTCGACCAGATAGCGAACATCGTTGTCCTGCAACGCCTTCGGTCCGATATACCCCTTCACCAGGAAGGGATACTTGGCGAAGTCGGCGTCGTCGAGCAGCGCGTACTCGGCCGGTTCCAGCGCCGCGCCCAGCCGTTTGTCGTCGACCTCACGGTCCCCCGGCACCCCGATGGCCAGTAGCTCCCACTCGCCGCCGGGCTGGCGGACCTTGAGCAGGACGTTCTTCAACGTGTCGGCCGCGGTGACGGGGCGGCCCAGGTCCGCCTGGTTGGCCCAGTCCACCAGGGTGGCGATGGTCGGGGTGTCCCCGGTGTCGTGGACTACCGCCTCGGGCAGCCCGTCGATGGGCTGCGCCTCCGGGCGCGCGGTGACGACGGCCTCGACGTTGGCCGCATACCCGGACTCCAGGCACCGCACGAAGGTGTCCTCACCGACCGCGCTCTCGGCCAAAAACTCCTCCGAGGCGCTGCCGCCCATCGCGCCCGACACGGCGGAGACGATGACGTAGCGCACCTGCAGGCGCGAGAAAATGCGCTGATAGGCCTCGCGGTGCGCGTGGTAGGCGGCCTTGAGCCCGGCGTCGTCGATGTCGAACGAGTAGGAGTCCTTCATCAGGAACTCGCGGACCCGCAGGATGCCGGCCCGCGGCCGCGCCTCGTCACGATATTTGTTCTGGATCTGATACAGCAGAACCGGAAAGTCTTTGTAGGAGCTGTATTCGCCCTTGACGGTCAGGGTGAACAGCTCTTCGTGGGTGGGGCCCAACAGGTAGTCGTTGCCGCGACGGTCCTGCAGCCGGAACACCGAGTCGCCGTACTCGGTCCACCGGTTCGTCGCCTCATACGGTGCGCGCGGCAGCAGGGCTGGGAACAAGATCTCTTGCCCGCCAATGGCGTTCATCTCGTCGCGGACGATGCGCTCGATGCGGCGCAGCACGCGCAATCCCAGCGGCAGCCAGCTGTACAGCCCGGGCGCGACGGGCCGGATGTAGCCCGCCCGGATCAACAGCTTGTGGCTGGCGACTTCGGCGTCGGCGGGATCGTCGCGCAGGGTGCGCAAAAACAACTGGGACATCCGGGTGATCACAGCGGGCCAGCCTAGCGTGCTGGTAGCTGCGTCGAACGTCACGCCAGCGCAACGCCCAGACCCTCACGCCACTCTGGCGTGACACGCAACGGCAAGGCGGTCGCGAGCAGCGCCCGTGCGGGTGAGCTACAGCTCCCCGGCCTCCATCGCTTCCTTGACTTCTTGCGCGTGCGCGACCTGGTCGGGGGTGTAGCCGATCATCAGCGCGGCGGCGCCGACGATCACGGCCACGCCGGCCACCCACAGCAGCCCGTAGGTGTAGCCATGGTCCAACGCGGACAACTGCGCGTCGCTCATGAACTTCACCGGTCCGGTGGTGCCGCCCAGATACAGCGTCCGCGAGGTGATCACCGCCTGGATGACGGCCAGCACCAGCGGCCCGCCCAGGCTTTGCAGCATCAACGTGACCGCCGAGACCGGACCGATCTGATCGAATCCCACGCCGGCGATGGCCGACAACGTCAGCGGGACGACGGCCATCCCGATGCCGATCCCGCCGACCACGATGGGCAGCACCAGGTTGGGGAAGTAGGCGACCCCGCGGTGCATGAACGCCCAGCCGTACAACATCGCCCAGAACAGCAGGATCCCGCCGCCGATGGTCAGCACCCGCGGCGAGAACCGCGACACCAGCTGCGAGGAGACGCCGAGGCCGATGCCCATCGCGATGACGAACGGGATGAAGCCGATGCCGGCGCGCAACGCGCTGTAACCGAGGATGTCCTGCACGTACAGGCCGATGCACACGGTCAGGCTGAACATGAGCCCACCGGCCAGGAAGATGGCGGTGAAGGTGACCAGCCGGTTGCGGTCACGGAACAGGTTGAACGGGACGACGGGATTCTCCGCCGTGCGTTCGACGATGACGAAGGCGAGGGCGGCACCGAGCGCCACGACGCCCGACCCGATGGTGGTGATCGACACCCAGCCCTTTTCCGGACCCATCGAGAAGGCGAACACGGCCGCGGTGCACGTCAGGGTGGCCAGCATGGCGCCGGTGGCGTCGAGCTTCATCCGCTCGCGGTTGGTCTCGCGCAGCGCGGTGCGGGCCAGGTAGATCATCACCAGACCGATCGGCACGTTCACCAGGAACGCCAGCCGCCACGACACCTCGGTGAGCGCGCCGCCGACCACCAGGCCCATCACCGAACCGATCGCCGTCATCGCGGCGAACACGGCCGTCGCGAAGTTGCGGGCCGGGCCCTTGGGGAAGGTGGTCGCCACCAGAGCCAGACCGGTCGGCGAGGCGATCGCCGATCCGACGCCCTGCGACAGCCGGGCGATGACCATGGTCGCCTCGTCCCACGCGACCGCGCACAGCACAGAAGAGATGGTGAACAGCGCGACACCGACGATGAAGGTGCGCTTGCGCCCGATGGTGTCGCCGAGGCGGCCACCCAGCAGCATCAACCCACCGAACGTCAGCACGTAGGCGGTGATCACCCAGCTGCGGCCGGCGTCGGACAGGCTGAGCTCGTTCTGAATCTTGGGGAGCGCCACGATGGCGACGGTGCTGTCCATCGTCGCGAGCAGCTGCATACCGCCGATGGCGATCACGGCCGCGATGAAACGCCGAGAGGGCAGCCACGCCGGGTAGTACTTGCTGATGCGCTTCAGGGCGGTCTCCGCCGGGGGCTTGGAGGCGGTCTCCGCCGGCTGCGCTGCGCTCGCCGGGGCCGGACGATCGGGGCGCGCCGACGCAATTTTCTGCATCGCGCGCTCTGCATCGTTGAGAGCCGTCATAAAGGGTTACCTTACAGTAATCTTAAGAATCGTTTAAAGCCCGAAGGCCGCCACGGCGCCGATCACGATGATCGCGGGAGGTCGGATACCCTCGGCGCGAACCTTCTCGGGCGTGTCGGCCAGGGTGGCCCGCAAAGTGTGCTGGGCGGCGGTCGTTCCATGTTGAACGACCAGCACCGGCGTATCCGCAGGTCGTCCGCCTTTGAGCAGGGCGTCGGCGAAGAGTTCGATGCGTTCCACCGCCATCAGCAAAACGATTGTGCCTGACATTGCGGCCAGCGCATCCCAATTCACTAACGATTCGGGATGCCCGGGCGGCAAATGTCCGCTGACCACCACAAACTCGTGATTTATCGCCCGATGAGTCACCGGAACGCCCGCCAGAGCGGGCACTCCTATGGCACTCGTCACACCCGGCACCACCGTCACCGGAATTCCGGCCTCGACGCACGCCAGCACCTCTTCGTATCCGCGCGCGAACACGAAGGGATCGCCGCCTTTGAGGCGCACCACGAAGCTGCCGGCGCGGGCGCGTTCGATCATGACGCCGTTGATGGCGTCCTGGGCCATGGCCCGCCCGTACGGGATCTTGGCGGCGTCGATGACTTCCACGTGTGGGGGCAGCTCGGCGAGCAGTTCCGGTGGCGCGAGACGGTCGGCGACCACGACGTCGGCCTGGGCCAGCAAACGCCGGCCGCGCACGGTGATCAGCTCGGGATCGCCGGGCCCGCCGCCGATCAGCGCGACGCCGCCCTTGACGACGTCGGAGCTCACCGGGCTGTCGGGCGTGATGAGCCCGGTCTGCAACGCCTCGCGGATGGCCGAGCGGATCGCCGCCGAACGGCGGTGGTCGCCGCCGGCCAGGACTCCGACGGACAGCCCCGCGTAGTCGAAAGACGCTGGGGTCACCGCGGTCCCCTCGACGGCGATGTCCGCTCGGACGCAGAAGATGCGACGGCTTTCGGCCTCGGCGACCACCGCCTCGTTCACTCGCGCGTCGTCGGTGGCCGCGATCGCGTACCAGGCTCCGTCGAGGTCGCCGTCTCGATATTCGCGCAGCGCCAGGGTGATTCCCGTCATCGCCTCCACGGACCTGGTGGCGCTGCGGGAGATGACGTGCACGTCGGCGCCGCTGGCGATGAGCAAGGGCAGCCGGCGCTGGGCGACGGTGCCGCCGCCGACCACGACGACCTTTTTGCCGTTCAGTCGCAGCCCAGCGAGGTAGGCGCTCTCGGTCACCCGGCAAGCCTAGTGGCGATCGCGAGTGCGGCGAAGCCGGGCGCTGCGGGTCGCCACCATCGATCTAGTGGCGATCGCGAGCGCGGCGAAGCCGGGCGCTGCGGGTCGCCACCATCGATCTAGTGGCGATCGCGAGCGCGGCGAAGCCGGGCGCTCGCGTGTGCGACGAAGCGCGCCACCGCCTCCGGCGCGGCGGCCGGATGGGTGTGCAGATATGACGCGTGCACACCGGCGTGCACGACGCCGTCGCGCACGGGACCGTCCTGCCGATCGGCATCATGGGTCCGGTACATCCAGGCGGGCTGGTAGTCGCCGGTGAAAGTGACTGTGGTCCGGTGGAATTCATGCCCCACCGCACGCTGGCCGGCTGTGTACAACGACGAATCCGCGACGGCGACGGCGTCGCGATACGCCAGGGACAGGTGCGGCGTGAATTGCGCCTGCCCCGCCAGCACACCGCACATCGGATGGCCGTCGAGCTCGGAGACCAGGTAGATCAGCCCGGCGCACTCGGCGTGTATCGGCGCCCCGGCGGCGGCCAGTTCGTTGATCTGCCGGCGCACCCCCTCATTGGCCGAGAGCTCCGCGGTGAACTGTTCGGGAAAACCGCCGGGCAGCAGCACCGCGTCGGTGCCGTCGGGCAGGGCGTCGGCGAGCGGGTCGAATTCGGCGACGTCGGCGCCAGCGGCCGCCAGCAGCTCCGCGTGTTCGGCGTAGCCGAAACTGAATGCCTTGCCGGCCGCCACCGCGACAGTGGCGCACCCTCCGGGCGTCTCCCCCACCGCCGCCACGGGATCCCAGGGCGGCTGCGCGACTCGGGCGCCGGCGACCGCGACGATGGCCGGCACATCGACGTGGCGGGCGACCAGGGCGGTCATCGCCGCCACCGCCAACCGTGCGCGCTTCCCGTACTCCAGGGCCGTGACCAGACCCAAATACCTTGTCGGCAACTCTATTTCGGCCACCCGGGGGATGGCGCCCAGCACCGCAACCCCGGCCTGCTCGCAGGCCTGCCGCAGCACCTGCTCGTGCCGCGGCGATCCGACCCGGTTCAGGATCACACCGGCGACGCGGGTCGCGGTGTCGTAGGTCGAAAAGCCGTGCAGCAGGGCGGCGATGCTCTGACTCTGCCCGCGCGCATCGACAACCAGGATCACGGACGCGCCCAGCAGCGCGGCGACGTGGGCCGTCGATCCCGGCGCGGGGGTGGTGGCGGTGGACCCGATCCGGCCGTCGAACAGCCCCATCACTCCTTCGACCACGGCGATGTCCGCACCATGCGCACCGTGGGCGTAGAGCGGGCCAATCAGGTGCTCCCCCACCAGGATCGGGTCGAGGTTGCGGCCCGGCCGGCCGGCGGCAAGGCCGTGGTAGCCGGGGTCGATGAAGTCCGGGCCGACCTTGAACGGCGCCACGGCGTGGCCCGCGCGCCGCAGGGCGCCGATCAAACCCGTTGCCACCGTGGTCTTTCCGCTGCCGGACGCGGGAGCGGCGATGACGACGGCGGGAACACTCACCACTCGATGCCCTTCTGCCCCTTACGCCCGGTGTCCATCGGGTGCTTGACCTTGGCCATCTCGGTCACCAGGTCGGCCGCGTCGATCAGGCGCTGCGGCGCGTCGCGTCCGGTGATGACCACGTGCTGATGTCCGGGCCGGCTGGCCAACGTCCCCACCACTTCGTCGACGTCCACCCAACCCCACTTGAGCGGATAGGTGAACTCGTCCAGGACGTAGAAGTCGTGACGCTGATCGGCCAGCCGGCGCGCGATCTCCGCCCAGCCGTCGGCCGCCGCCGCCGCGTGGTCGACGTCGCTGCCCGCCTTACGTGTCCAAGACCAGCCCGCGCCCATCTTGTGCCATTCGACGGGCCCGCCGACCTGATGCTGGTCGTGCAGCCGGCCCAGCTGGGCGAAGACCGCCTCCTCGCCCACCTTCCACTTGGCGCTTTTGACGAACTGGAACACCGCGACGGACATTCCGGCATTCCAGGCCCGCAGCGCCATGCCGAATGCCGCCGTGGACTTTCCCTTGCCGGCGCCGGTGTGCACGGCCAGCACCGGCGTGTGACGGCGCGCCCGCGTGGTCAGGCCGTCGTCGGGAACCTGCAATGGAACGCCTTGTGGCATCAGCGTTTACCTTTCCGGTTCAGGCCGCGTCGCGCACCGCACGCGTCAGGGAATCCGCGTGCAGGTGCTCGAGCCGGACGGCCGGCGCGCCGAGTTGGCGGGCCAGTTGCTCGGCCAGGCCCAGCCGCACGAAAGACGTCTCGCAGTCGACGACCACCGCGGCGGCACCTTCGGCGGCCAACCGGGCCGCCGCGGTTCGGGTGCGGCCCAAGGGATCCGGACCGGCGGTGGCCCGGCCGTCGGTCAGCACCACCACCAGCGAGCGCCGCGCGCGGTCACGCGCCTTCTCTCGGACGATCAGCTCACGCGCGGCCAGCAGCCCTTCGGCCAGTGGTGTCTTGCCACCCGTGTCGAACCGGGCCAGTCGCCGCCCGGCGATGTGCGCCGACGAGGTCGGCGGCAACAACAGCCGGGCCCCCTGTTGGCGGAAGGTGATCACGGCAACCTTGTCGCGACGCTCATACGCGTCGCGCAGCAGCGACAGCGTGGCGCCGCTGACCGCCGCCATGCGGTCGCGCGCGGCCATCGAACCCGAGGCGTCCACGACGAAGATCACCAAATTGCCTTCGCGCCCCTCGCGCACGGCGCGGCGCACATCATCCGGCCGCGGCCGTAGCGGTCCGGCGCCGGCGCGCTCGGCGGCCGTGAGCAGGGTGGCGAACAGGTGCAGTCCATGCCCGGCGCAACTCGGGTCGTCCGCGCCGGCGGCGGCGATGACGCTGCCACTGGCGTTGCGGGCGCGCGACCGCCGTCCGGGCGCCCCCTCCCCCACACCCGGGACCCGCAGCGCGCGGGTGCGGAAGGTTTTCGACGGGGGCGCGCTGGGCCTGGTCTTCGGCTGCTGCGGCTTGGCGTTCTCCGGTGTATTCTGTTGCGGCACATCGTGTTCCGAATTGACCGACTGGCCGCCGCCGGGCGGGTCGGGATCGGGGTCAGGCTCGGAACTGGCTTGCGCCAGGGCCTCGTCGAGCTGGTCGCGGTCGATGCCCGGATCGTCGAACGGGTCGCGACGGCGCCGATGCGGCAGCGCCAGCTCGGCGGCTACCCGGATGTCGGACTCCTCGACCGTGTGCGCGCCGCGCCAGGCCGCGTGCGCGACGGCGGTGCGGGCCACCACCAGGTCGGCGCGCATGCCGTCGACGTCGAACGCCGCGCACAGCGCCGCGATGCGCCGTAATTCGTTGTCAGGCAACACCACATCGTCGACGAGTGCGCGCGCCGCAGCGATCCGCCGGGCCAGCTCGGCGTCGGCGTCGGCATAACGCTCGGCGAAGCCGTCCGGGTCGGCCTCGTAGGCCATCCGCTGCCGGATGACCTGTACGCGCACGTCGACGTCGCGCGAGGCGTGGACGTCGACGGTGAGCCCGAACCGGTCCAGCAGTTGCGGACGCAGTTCGCCCTCCTCGGGATTCATGGTGCCGATCAACACGAACCGGGACTCGTGCGAATGCGAGACGCCGTCGCGTTCGATGTGCACCCGTCCCATCGCCGCGGCGTCGAGCAGCACATCGACCAAATGATCGTGCAGCAGGTTGACCTCGTCGACGTAGAGCACGCCGCCGTGCGCGCGGGCGAGCAGGCCCGGCGAGAACGCGTGCTCGCCGTCGCGCAGCACCCGCTGCAAATCCAGCGAGCCGATCACCCGGTCTTCGGTTGCCCCGAGCGGCATTTCGACCAGGCCGGCGTCGCTGCCGGTGGCCTCGGACAGCAACGCCGCAAGGCCGCGCACGGCCGTCGACTTGGCGGTGCCCTTCTCACCGCGGATGAGCGCGCCACCGATCTCCGGGCGCACGGCGCACAGCAGCAGGGCCAGGCGCAGCTGGTCGTGCCCGACGATCGCGCTGAACGGGTAGGGCTTCACGGCTTCACCGCCAACCCCGAGCCACGCCGCAGCATGGGCACGTGCGGAACGCCGTCGTCGAGGAAATCGTCACCGTCGCGGACGAATCCATGCTGGGCGTACATGTCCGTCAGGTAGGCCTGCGCATTGATGCGGCACGGGTAGTCACCCACCTCGGCCAGCGCCGCGCGCAGCAGCCGGGTGGTGTGCCCCTGACCGCGCGCGTTGCGCTTGGTGCACAGCCGCCCGATCCGGAACGCCTTCTCGCCCCCGGCGTGCTCCTCCATCAGCCGCAGCGTGGAGATCACCTCGCCGTCCGGCGTTTCCAGCCAGAAGTGCCGGGTTTCGGCGAGCAGGTCGCGCCCGTCCAGCTCCGGGTACGGGATCGCCTGCTCGACGACGAACACCTCCACCCTGAGCCTGAGCAGCTCGTAAAGTGTCTGGGCGTCAAGGTCTTTGGCCCAAATACGTCGCAGCGCTTCTGTCACCGGCTCCGCTCCTCATCGCCCAGCCCCAGCACCTTCGTTCCCCAGGAGAAAACCTCGTCGTACAGCGCCGGCTCATCCGACAGCGTCGCTCCCAGCGACGGAACCATCTCCTTGAGCGCGGGTAGCCACGATTGAAAGCGGTTGGCGAAGCAGCGTTCCAGCACGCCGAGCATGATCGGCACCGCCGTCGACGCTCCCGGGGAACCGCCGAGTAACCCAGCGATGCTTCCGTCGGCGGCGCCCACCACGGTGGTGTCGAAGTCGAGCACCCCGCCCTTGCGCTTGTCCCGCCGGATCACCTGCACCCGCTGACCGGCCACCGTCAGCTCCCAGTCCGAAGCGACTGCGGTCGGGGCGAATTCGCGCAGCATGCGCAGCCGGTCACGTTGCGAGAGTCGCAGCTGGCCGAGCAGATATCTGACCAGCGCCCGCTGGCTGATGCCGACACCGAGCAGTGACGCCAGGTTGTCCGGCTGCACCGAGCGGGGCAGATCGGTGAAGTGGCCGTGCTTCAAGAACTTCGGTGACCACCCGGCGTAGGGACCGAACACCAGCCACGGCTTGCCGTTGACGTAGCGCAGGTCCAGATGCAGCGCCCCCAGCGGCGGGGCACCCGGCGCGGGCACGCCGTAGACCTTGGCCCGGTGCGCGGCGGTGAGCGCCGGGTTTCCGGCGCGCAGGAATCGGCCGCCGATCGGGAACCCGGCGAAACCCCTGACCTCGGCTATTCCGGACCTCTGCAATAGCGGCAGCGCATCACCGCCGGCCCCGACGAAGACGAATTTGGCGTTCAGACGGTGATTTTCACCGGTGCGCCGGTTGCGGACCGACAGCGTCCATGTGCCGCTGGACTGGCGCGACAGGTTGCGGACCTCGTGGCCGAACAGCGCGGTCGCGCCGCCGCGCACGCAAAAGCCGACGAGTTGTCTTGACAGCGCGCCGAAGTCGACGTCGGTGCCGTTGGGCGCCCAGTTGAGCGCCGTCGGTTCGGCGAAGTCGCGTCCGGCCGCCATCAGCGGTAACCGGCGAGCGAATTCGGCCGGGTCGTCGATCAATTCGACGCCGGCGAACAGCGGGTTGGGCGCCAAGGCCCGCGCTCGGCGCCGTAGATAGTCGACGTGCCGCGCGCCGCGCACGAAGCTCGCATGCGGGACGGCGGTGAGGAAACGTCGATCGGTCAAGATCGCGTTCTCGATTGCATAGGCCCAGAACTGGCGGGTCACCTGGAATTGCTCGTTGATGCGCACCGCTTTGCCGATGTCGATCGAGCCGTCGGCCCGCTGCGGGGTGTAGTTCAGCTCGCACAGCGCCGAATGCCCGGTGCCGGCGTTGTTCCACGGGCTGCTGCTCTCGGCGGCGACGGCATCCAGACGCTCCACGAAGGCCATGGACCAATCCGGCTGCAGCCGGCGCAGCAACGCCCCCAGCGTCGCGCTCATGATGCCCGCGCCTACCAGCACGACGTCGGTGGACGTGGTTCTGGCTAGCGCTGACACCGGCTTGCTGGTCCTTCCCTCGACTGGGCCGATCCCCAGGTTATCCCGAGGCAAATGGGCCGCGGGCGCCGTGCGCCGCCCCGCACCCAGCAAAAGCTCTAAGCTGGCCTCGTGACTGGCAGGGCGGCCCGCGAAGTGACCGGCTGGGTGCCCGATGTCCTTCCGGGTTATCAGCAGCGCACCATCGCGCTCGGGTCCGATCCGGCCGGTGAGGGCGACATCGTCGCGACGCTGATACGCCGCGGACCCGAACCGCGGCAGGCGGGCCGCCCGACAGCGCACGCGGTGCTGGCGGTGCACGGCTACACCGATTACTTCTTCCATACCGAGCTGGCCGATCATTTCGCGGCCCGCGGCTTCGCCTTCTACGCGCTGGACCTCCACAAGTGCGGCCGGTCGCGGCGCGACGGCCAGACGCCGCACTTCATCACCGACCTCACCAACTACGAGGCCGAACTCGATCAGGCGCTGGCCGGCATCGCGGGGCACGACCGGGTGCTGCTGTACGCGCATTCCGCGGGCGGGCTCATCGTGTCGCTGTGGCTGGACCGGTTGCGCCGGCGCGACCCGGCCGGGCACGCCCGCGTCGGCGGCCTGGTCCTCAACAGCCCGTTCCTGGACCTGCCGGGCCCGCCCATCCTGCGGCATTCGGTGACGGTGGCGCTGATCGCCGGCCTGTCCCGGGTGCGGTCCAAGGGCGTGGCCCGGTCTCCGGGTCAGGGCGGTTACGGCGCCACCCTGCACCGCGACTACGGCGGCGACTTCGACTACAACCTGCAATGGAAACCGGTGGGCGGCTTCCCCATCACGTTTGGCTGGCTGCACGCCATCCGACGCGGCCAGGCCCGGCTGCACCGCGGCCTCGACGTCGGGGTGCCCAACCTGATCCTGCGATCGGATCACAGCGTGCACGAAAGCACCGATTCCGCGTCCATGCGATGCGGCGACGCGGTTCTCGACGTCACCCAGATCGCCCGCTGGGCGGGCTGCGTCGGCAACCGCACCGCTGTGGTCCCGGTGGCCGACGCCAAGCACGACGTGTTCTTGTCGTTGCCCGGGCCGCGCGCAGTCGCCTATCGGGAACTGGATCTGTGGCTGGACGGCTATCTGCGCGCTGACCACGATGCCACGGCGTCGCTGCGAAAGGGGTGACGGCTTGGAGACCTACGACGTCGCGATCATCGGGACCGGTTCTGGCAACAGCATTCTCGATGACCGCTTCGACGACAAGCGGGTGGCGATCTGCGAAGAGGGCACCTTCGGTGGCACGTGTCTGAACGTCGGGTGCATCCCGACCAAGATGTTCGTCTACGCCGCCGAGGTCGCCCAGACGGTCCGGGATGCGGCGCGCTTCGGCATCGACGCTCGCATCGACCGGGTGCGCTGGGACGACATCGTGTCGCGCGTCTTCGGGCGCATCGATCCGATCGGGTTCGGCGGTGAGGACTATCGCTGCGCGGCACCCAACGTCGATGTGTACAAGCAGCACACCCGCTTCGGTCCGGTCCAGTCCGACGGACGCTTCCTGTTGCGCACGGATGGGGGCGACGAGTTCACAGCCGATCAGGTGGTGATCGCCGCGGGGGGGCGGGCCGTGGTTCCCCCGGCGATCCTCGAGTGCGGCGCCCGGTACCACACCAGCGACACGATCATGCGAATCCCCGAGCTGCCGGAGCATCTGATGATCGTCGGAGGCGGATTCGTCGCGGCCGAATTCGCCCACATCTTCTCCTCGCTGGGCTCGCGCGTCACCCTGGTGGTCCGGGGCTCCACACTGCTGCGACATCTCGACGACGTCGTCAGCGAGCGCTTCACGCGAATCGCGTCGAGCAAGTGGGAACTGCACACCCACCGCAACGTCGTGGGCGCCGAAAACCACGGTTCGGGCGTCGCGGTGCAACTCGACGACGGCCGCACCGTGCACGCGGACGCGTTGCTGGTGGCGACCGGCCGGGTGTCCAACGCCGATCAACTCGACCTCGAGCAGGCCGGCGTCGCCGTCGAGGACGGCCTGGTGGCCGTCGATCAATACCAGCGGACCACGGCGCGTGGGGTTTTCGCGCTCGGCGACGTCTCCTCGCCGTATGAGCTCAAACACGTGGCCAACCACGAAGCGCGCGTCGTGCAGCACAACCTGTTGTGCGACTGGGACGACACCGAGGCGATGGCCGTCACCGACCATCGCTTCGTGCCCTCGGCGGTGTTCACCGATCCGCAGGTCGCCTCCGTCGGCCTGACCGAAAACGAAGCCATCGCACAGGGTTTCAAGGTGTCGGTCAAGGTCCAGGACTACGGCGACGTCGCCTACGGCTGGGCGTCGGAGGACACCACCGGGATCGTCAAGCTCGTCGCCGAGCGCGGCACCGGGCGGCTGCTGGGCGCGCACATCATGGGGCAGCAGGCGTCATCGATCATCCAGCCGTTGATCCAGGCGATGAGCTTCGGGCTGACCGCGCCGCAGATGGCCCGCGGGCAGTACTGGATCCACCCGGCGCTGCCCGAAGTGGTGGAGAACGCGCTACTGGGTTTGGCCTAGCGCCGGCGCGGTCGCGCGGCGGGCCTGTCGTCGTCCTGGCATTGCGGACACAGGCCGTGCAGCGTCAGCCCGGCGGCGTCCGACAGCGCGAAGGAACTGCCCGCGATCGCGTGTTCGAGCGCCGAACTCAGCTGACGGGCGGGCACTTCGATGATGGTGCCGCAGTTGGTACATACCGCGTGATGGTGCGGCACGGTGGCCAGCCCGTAGGTCGTCACGCCGCCGCCGATTGTCAACGCGTGCAGCACGCCCTGATCGACGAGCGTGGTCACCGTGCGGTAGACGGTCGCCACGTCGGGCGGGTGGGCCTCGGACGGCAGGCACTCTCGCATCCGCCGGTAGATCTCGGCGACGGGCAGGTGACCGTTGACCGGCTCGAGCACCGCCAGCACCTGGATGCGGGACGCCATTCGCCGCAGCCCACGGGCGCGCAGAAGATCGCCGATCCTCTCGGTGACCGACGCATCCAGTGCCGAGGGCTTGGGCGCCACCGCTTCAGTGTCGCGCCCGGGCGGGCGGATCGCCAGTCTTCGTCGCAATCCAGGCTCCGCGATTCCTGCAACTCACTTGCATCTGGAAAGCCGTGGAACTTACAGTCGTGCCGGTTGTTCTCAGCCGATACCGCAAGGACGCGCCGGAAGGACCCCAGTGGCCAGTACCCAGATCGACTGGCGGCCGTCACGGACGACCAGGCTTCTCGGCGCCCTGACGCCGGCGCAGTGGTGGCGACTGGCATCGATGCTGGCGGTGATCGTCGCGCTGCACCTGCTCGGCTGGTTCACCATGATGTTCTTCGTGGCGCCGGCCCAATACAGTCTGGGCGGCAAGGCATTTGGCGTCGGTATCGGCTTGACGGCCTACACCCTGGGCATGCGTCACGCCTTTGACGCCGACCACATCGCCGCCATCGACAACACCACCCGCAAGCTGATGAACGACGGGCAACGCCCGCTGGCCGTCGGCTTCTTCTTTTCGCTGGGCCACTCCACGGTGGTGTTCGGGCTGGCGGTGCTGCTGGCGTGTGGAGTCAGGACGGTCGTCGGACCGGTCAGCGACGACTCCTCGACGCTGCATCACTACACCGGGCTGATCGGCACGAGCGTCTCGGGCGTGTTCCTGTACGCCATCGCGCTTCTCAACGTCATCGTCCTGGTCGGCATACTGCGCGTCTTCGCGCGGTTACGCCGGGGCGAATTCGATCCCGACGCCGACGCGGCCGAACTGGAGCGGCATTTGGACAGCCGTGGGCTGATGAACCGGTTGCTCGGTCGCTTCACCAAGTCGATCACCAGGTCCTGGCACTGCTATCCCGTCGGCTTGTTGTTCGGGCTCGGGTTCGACACCGCCACCGAGATCGCACTACTGGTGCTGGCCGGCACCAGCGCAGCCGCCGGACTGCCGTGGTACGCCATCATGTGTCTGCCGGTGCTGTTCACCGCGGGCATGTGCCTGCTGGACACCATCGACGGCTCGTTCATGAATTTCGCCTACGGATGGGCTTTTTCCAACCCCGTGCGCAAGATCTACTACAACATCACCATCACCGCGCTGTCGGTGGCGGTCGCGTGGGTGATCGGCAGCATCGAACTCCTCATCCTGTTCGCCGACCAGTTCGGTTGGCGCGGGCCGTTCTGGAGTTGGATCGGTGGGCTGGACCTCAACGCGATCGGTTACTTCGTCGTCGGCATGTTCGTCCTCACGTGGGCGGTGGCTCTGCTCGTCTGGCGCTACGGGCGCATCGAGGAGAAGTGGACGGTCTGAACCGAACGAGCCAAGGCCGACCACCGACCGCCGTTCGGGTGTAGAACAGTGCTCATGGGCTCGTTGGCCTGCGCCCAGCTCGCGGATCGGCGGTAACCGGCGGTGCACGAGCTGTCGCTGTGCGAGGCGATCGCCGGTGTGGTCAAGGATCACGCCGACGGTCGCCACGTCGACGTGGTGCGGGTGCGGGTGGGCGCGCTGCGGCAGGTGGTGCCGGAGTCGCTGTCATTCTGCTGGACGCTGGTCCGCGACGCCGAGGACATGCCGGACGCCGAACTGGAACTCGAGTGCGTCGGCGCCGAAGTCAAGTGCCGTGCGTGCGGCGGGCAATCCGAGATCACCTCGCCGTGGTCGATCTGGTGTCCCCGGTGTGACAGTTCCGACGTCGAGGTGCTGCAGGGCAACGAATTCCTGGTGACGTCGCTAGATGTCTCGTGAAAGGCGTTGACGATGGGTAGATTTCATCGGCACGACGATGGAACGGTGCACACCCACGAACACGATCACGTTCCGCACGATCACGATCACGGCGATCACAGCCGCTATCGGACCGGCAGTCAGCGCATCGACGTGCTGGAGGCGATCTTCGCCGAGAACGACGCGCTCGCCGATGCCAACCGGACGGCCTTCGAGAGCAACGGGGTGCGCACCCTCAACCTGATGAGCTCTCCGGGATCGGGCAAGACCACGATCCTGCAGGCAACGCTCGACCAACTCGCCGGCGAACTCGCGCTCGGGGTGATCGAGGGTGATATCGCCACCGACCTGGATGCGGCAAAGCTCAGCGGCCGCGGCGCCCAGGTGTCACTGCTCAATACCAGCAACGGATTTGGCGGCGAATGCCACCTCGACGCGCCCATGGTCAGCCGGGCGCTGCCCGGCCTCGACCTCGCCGCGCTGGACCTGGTGATCATCGAGAACGTCGGAAATCTCGTCTGTCCGGCGGAGTTCGATGTCGGCGAGCACGCCAAGGCCATGGTCTATTCGGTGACCGAGGGCGAAGACAAGCCGCTGAAATACCCGGTGATGTTCCGGTCGGTGGACGTGGTGCTGCTCAATAAAATCGACTTGGTGCCCCACCTCGACGTGGATGTCGACACCTACATCGCCCATGTCCGGGAAGTGAATGCCGCAGCGACGATTTTGCCGGTCAGCGCGCGCACCGGCGATGGCATGGGTGCCTGGTTCGGCTGGCTGCGGCGCTTCGCCACCGACGCGCCCTGACCGGCGCGCGGGGACCCCCGCCGGCGGCCGTCCTCCTGCGAAACATTCGCAGGATGGCCGGCCCTCCGATGATGCGCTGCAGTCGACGGGTTACTTAGGCGTGCAATGACTTTCGATGCTATACAACACATGTTTACTTAGTTGCTGATGCCGAACCATTGACAACGCTCGGCAGCGGGAGTAGACCCGGAAATTAGCGCTGCGCAAGTGGGCCGACGGTCGACTCCGGCGGCGCAGGAGCCCCAGCCCGGCTCCGGAAAGCTGCATCATGCCAACTGAAGCAGCAGTCAAGGCAGAACAAACATTGATCCATGTTCTATGGATCAATGCGGGCCTCAGTTGTGACGGTGATTCGGTGGCGTTGACTGCTGCCACCCAGCCGAGCGTCGAGGAAATCGCTTTGGGGGCCTTGCCCGGACTCCCCCAAGTCGCCGTGCACTGGCCCCTGATCGACTTCGAATGCGGACCCAACGGAGGGGCGGACGACTTCCTGGAGTGGTTCTTCAAAGCCGACCGAGGCGAGTTGGAGCCCTTCGTGCTCGTCGTCGAAGGATCCATCCCGAACGAGAAGATCAAAAACGAAGGCTACTGGTGCGGCTTCGGCAACGACCCCGCCACCGGACAGCCGATGACCACCAGTGAGTGGCTCGACCGGTTGGCGCCCAAGGCCACCGCCATCGTGGCGGTCGGGACCTGCGCCACCTACGGGGGAATCCACGCGATGGCCGGCAACCCGACCGGAGCGATGGGCGTGCCGGACTACCTCGGTTGGGACTGGAAGAGCAAGGCCGGCATTCCGATCGTCTGCGTGCCCGGCTGCCCGATCCATCCCGACAATTTGTCGGAGACGCTGACCTACCTGCTCTACATGGCGACCGGTCAGGCGCCGATGATCCCGCTCGACGACGCGCTTCGTCCGCAATGGCTGTTCGGCAAGACCGTGCACGAGGGTTGCGACCGGGCCGGCTACTACGAGCAGGGCGACTTCGCGACCGAGTATGGATCGCCGAAATGCATTGTGAAGCTGGGCTGTTGGGGTCCAGTTGTCAAATGCAATGTGCCCAAGCGGGGGTGGATCAACGGCGTCGGGGGCTGCCCCAACGTCGGTGGAATCTGCATCGGTTGCACGATGCCGGGCTTCCCGGACAAGTTCATGCCGTTCATGGACGAGCCACCGGGCGGCAAGATCTCGAGCACCGCATCGGGTCTGTACGGAGCCGTGATTCGCAGTCTGAGGGGTATCACGGAACGCACCGTCGACAAAGAGCCGCGGTGGCGCCATAACGGTGACCAGCTCACCACTGGAGCGCGCCGCACCTGGTAGGTCACCTACCCGGTCGGCGCGCTCTTCTTTACTCGAAGCCGAGCCGTCGCCGCATCAGCCAACGCTGACGGCAGCCAAAGCGGGAAGAAGTAGCGCGATGACAACCATCATTCCTGAACCCACCCACGCCAAGCGGGAGCCCGGCCAACTGGTCGACATGGCCTGGGATCCGATCACCAGGATCGTGGGCAGCCTGGGCATCTACACCAAGATCGACTTCGAGAACCGAGAAGTCGTCGAGTGTCACAGCACCTCGTCGATCTTCCGCGGCTACTCAATATTCATGAAGGGCAAGGATCCCCGAGACGCCCACTTCATCACCAGCCGCATCTGCGGCATCTGCGGCGACAACCACGCCACCTGTTCGTGCTACACGCAGAACATGGCCTACGGCGTCAAGCCGCCGCATCTGGGTGAGTGGATCGTCAACCTCGGCGAGGCCGCGGAATACATGTTCGACCACAACATCTTCCAGGAAAACCTGGTGGGCGTGGACTTCTGCGAGAAGATGGTCTCCGAGACCAACCCGAGCGTGCTTTCCCTGGCCGAGAAAACCCCGGCGCCGCACGCCGACGCACACGGGTACTCCACGATCGCCGACATCATGCGCTCGCTCAACCCGTTCAGCGGCGAGTTCTACCGCGAGGCGCTCGTGGTCAGCCGCTGGACACGAGAGATGTTCTGCCTCATGGAGGGTCGCCACGTGCACCCGTCCACGCTGTACCCCGGCGGGGTCGGCACCGTCGCGACCGTCCAGCTGATGACCGACTACATGACGCGGCTGATGCGCTACGTCGAGTTCATGAAGAAGGTCGTGCCCATGCACGACGACCTGTTCGACTTCTTCTACACCGCACTGCCCGGTTACGAGAACGTCGGGCTGCGCCGCACCCTGCTCGGCTGCTGGGGTTCCTTCCAGGATCCCGAGGTGTGCAACTTCGAATACAAGGACATGGAGCGCTGGGGTAACGCGATGTTCGTCACCCCGGGCGTGGTGGTCGACGGCAAGCTGGTCACCCACTCGCTGGTGGACATCAACCTCGGCATCCGAATCCTTTTGGGCAGTTCGTATTACGATGACTGGACCGATCAGGAGATGTTCGTCAAGACCGACCCGCTGGGCAACCCGGTGGACCGGCGCCACCCGTGGAATCAGCACACCAACCCGCACCCGCAAAAGCGGGACTTAGAGGGCGGCAAGTACAGCTGGGTGATGTCACCGCGCTGGTTCGACGGCAAGGACCACCTGGCGCTGGACACCGGCGGCGGACCGCTGGCCCGGCTGTGGGCGACGGCGCTGGCCGGCCTGGTCGACATCGGCTACGTGCAGGCGACCGGCAGCAGTGTCAAGATCAACCTGCCCAAGACGGCCCTGAAGGGACCCGTCGAATTGGAGTGGAAGATCCCGAAGTACGGCAGCAACACGATCGAGCGCGACCGGGCGCGCACCTACTTCCAGGCCTACGCGGCGGCGTGCGGTTTGTACTTCGCCGAGAAGGCGCTCGAGGAGATCCGCGCCGGGCGCACCAAGACGTGGGAGCGCTTCGAGGTGCCCGACGAGGCCATCGGATGCGGCTTCACCGAGGCGGTGCGCGGTGTGCTCAGCCACCACATGGTGATCCGGGACGGCAAGATCGCCAACTATCACCCGTACCCGCCCACCCCGTGGAATGCCAACCCGCGCGACAGTTATGGCACGCCGGGTCCGTACGAGGACGCGGTGCAGGGGCAGCCGATCTTCGAGGAGAACGGCCGCGACAACTTCAAGGGAATCGACGTGATGCGCACGGTGCGCAGCTTCGATCCATGCCTGCCGTGTGGCGTGCACATGTACCTGGGTAAGGGCAAGACCCTGGACAGACTGCACACGCCAACCCAGTCACCCGTCGGGGAGTGACGATCGCAAGCGCGGCGAAGCCGGGCGCTGCGGGTCGGCACCATTAAGGAGTGACGCATGGCGGATCGCCCGGAGAAGTCCGCGAACGACACGCGGTGGCGTGAAGCGGGCGATCGGATCCAGACGCTGCTCGATTCGTGCGCGGCAGGTGGGACCGCCGCGTATGACCGTTCGCAGCAACTGGTTCGAGAGGTAGTCGGGCTGTACGGTGCCGGGCTGGAACGGATCGTGCGGATGGCCGGCGATCCCGCGCCGGAAGGGGGGCTGGTCGAGCGGCTGGCCACCGACGACCTGGTGGCCAGCCTGCTCCTGGTGCACGGTCTGCATCCGCACGACGTACACCGCAGGGTGTCCGCCGCGCTGGACCGGGTGCGGCCCTACCTGGGTTCGCACGGCGGCGACGTCGACCTGCTCGAGGTCGTTCCGGGTGACCGCCCGCAAGATCTCACCGTGCGGCTGGCCTTCAAGGGCAGCTGCAAGAGCTGTCCGTCCTCGGCGGTGACGCTGGAGCTGGCCGTGCAGGATGCGGTCCGCGCGGCCGCGCCGGAGATCTCCTCGATCGAGGTGGTGACCGCCGAGACCGCACCGGCGAATGTCATTCCCGCCGAATCGCTTCTGACGCGCCTGCATTCCAATGGCCAGGGGCCGACCGCCTGGTACCCAGCGCCCGAACTCGCCCAGTTGGCATCCGGTGAAGTGGCGGGATTCGTGGTCGACGGGGTCACAGTGCTGGCCTGCCGTGTCGGTGACCAGACCTTCGCCTACCGGGATCACTGCCCGGTGTGTGACGACTCGCTGGCGGGTTCGAAACTGCAGGGTCGAACGCTGCGCTGCCCGCGCTGTGAAACGGATTTCGATGTGGTCGGTGCGGGAGCCGGTGTGGCAGATGCGTCGGGCGATCACCTGGACCCGATTCCGCTGTTGACGCGCGACGGAGTGCTGTCCGTGGCGCTGCGCCGCGAAGCGACGGGGGCTCCAGCATGACCAACGCCTATGACGTGTTGGCCCGCATCCGCAGCGACCGGCGCGCCCCAGAGCCGGCGGGCGAGCGCTGCGAGATGTGCGCGGAGTCGATCGCCGACGAACATCAGCACGTGGTCAATGTGGCCGGCCGCCAACTGATGTGCGTCTGCCGAGCCTGCTATCTGCTGTTCACCGACACCGAAGCCGACCTGCGTTACCGCGCGGTACCGGATCGGTATCTGTCGTTTCCCGACTTCGCGCTCGACCGCCTGGTGTGGGAGGCGTTGCAGATCCCCGTCGGGGTCGCCTTCTTCTTCACCAACTCCGCCCTCGCGCGCACCGTCGCCTTTTACCCGGGGCCGGCCGGGGCATGCGAATCCGAGCTGGACATGGAGGTCTGGGACACCATCCGCGGCGCCGACCCGCGGGTGAGCCTGCTGGCCGACGACGTGGAGGCGCTGCTGGTTCGAGTCGCCGACAGCGCCCAGGATGGCGAATTACCGCAGCCACAAACGTATCTGGTGCCCATCGATGCCTGCTACGAATTCGTCGGACGCCTGCGCATGGTGTGGCGCGGCTTCGACGGCGGTCAGCAGGCCCGCGAATTCATCGATGGCTTCTTCGACGGGCTCGCCGCCCGCGCCACAGCGACACCGCGATGAACGACACGCCGATGAACGTGAGCTTCGCGGTCCTGGACGTGACCGCCGAACCCTATACCGTCAGCCCGGTCCTCACCGCCCGCGTCGGCGTCACCGCCAGCGGCGACGAACCGGTGCACGCCATCGCCCTGCGCTGCCAGGTCCGGATCGAGCCGCTGCGCCGTTCCTATTCCGACGACGAAGCGGCCGGACTGCTGGATCTGTTCGGCGGCCGCGAGCGCTGGGCCAGCACCCAACGCACCTTCCTGTGGCAGCATTGCGCCACGATGGTGCCGGGGTTCACCGGCCACACGACCGCGACCCTGCCTCTGGAATGCACCTACGACTTCGAGGTCGCCGCCGCCAAATATCTGCACGCGCTGCGCGACGGCGCGGTCCCGCTGCAATTCCTGTTCAGCGGCACGATTTTCGTCAACGCCGAGCGCGGATTCTCGGTGCAGCAGGTCTCGTGGGACTGCGAGGACAACTACGCGATGCCGGTCGCGGTCTGGCGCGACCTGGTCGCCCAGCACTATCCCAACACCGGATGGATTCGGCTGAGCCACGAGACCGTCGCGCAGCTGGCCGGTTACAAGTCCGCCCACGGGATGCTCGACTTCGACCGCGCGGTCACCTCGTTGCTGGACGTCACCGATCGTGAGGTGACGCGATGACATCGAGCTGGGATCGCGCTCGCGCCGTCGCCGACGCGGTGCTCTACGAAGGCTATCTGCTCTACCCGTACCGGGGGACGTCGAGCAAGAACCAATCACGCTGGCAATTCGGCGTTGTGGGGCCCCCGGGCGCCGCCGAATCCGGCCTGGGCGAAGACGACGCCATCGCCGCGGATTTCCTGGTCGACGACGCCCGGGCGCTGACGCTGGTGGTGCGGTTCCTGCAGTTGCAGCACCGGCGGGCCGAACAAGCCACCGGTACAGGCGATTTCGTACCCGTCGACGAACTGCGGACCCCGGCCGGCTCGTGGCTGACCTGGGACGAAGCCGTGGAACGCGAGATCTCCTTCGGCCCCCTCGCGTTCGACGATCAACCCTTGGCGCTGCCCTTGACGGCCGGCGCGGCAACCGACGTCGAAGCGGTGGACGGCGGCCGCCTGGTTCGCGAACGCCACGAGATACGCGGCCTATTGACCGTCACCAGCGAGCCCGACGGTGGCCTACGACGGGTCTCGGTGCGGGTGGCCAACATCGGTGCACCCGCACGCGACAAAGGCGACGCGATCGCGCGTTCCATGATCGGTACCCACCTCCTCGCCGAAGTGGTTGGCGGCCGGTTCATCTCACTGCTCGAGCCGCCACCGTCCGCAGCCGAGGCGGCGTCCCGGTGCGGCCGGCATCGCTGCTTCCCGGTGCTCGCGGGCGCGCCGGGCACCGACGACATGCTGCTGATCTCACCGATCATCCTCTACGACCACCCCGAGATCGCCGAACAGAGCGACACCGCCCTGTACGACTGCACGGAGATCGACGAGATCCTCACCCTGCGCGTGATGACCATGACCGATGAGGAGAAGGCGCAGGCCCGGGCGACCGACCCGCGCGCCGCGCGCATCATCGACGAATGCGACGCCATGTCGCCCGAGGCCATGTCGCGATTGCACGGGGTGCTGCGCGATCCGCACTCGCTCAACGTCCCCGCCGGCCTGGTACCCGAGATCCCCGAGGGCGTGGATTGGTGGAATCCATTGGCCGACAACGCCGTCCGTCCGGAGGTCGACGCGGTGCTGGTGAACGGGATCCGGATAGCACGAGGCAGCAGGGTCCGGTTGCGCCCACGGCGCAACGCCGACGCCCAGGACATCTTCGTCGCCGGCAAGATCGCCCGCGTCACGTCGGTGCACGAGGACGTCGAAGGCAACAAGCACGTCGGCGTCGTCGTCGACGAGGACCCGGCCGCGGACCTGCACGACTGGTATGGCCGCTATTTGTACTTCTCCCCCGACGAAGTCGAACCGCTGCAAACTCAGCACAGCACAAACCCCTGAAGGGAGTTCACTATGGAAGTCCTCGGTTGGATCTTCATCGCCATCGTCGCGCTGGTGGCAGCGATCGGGCTGGCGCTCGGCGCGATATCGGTTCCGGACGCCCGACGTTATCTCAAGTTGAGGCGGATGTAACCGACGCGAGTGCCACTATGACGACGCGCATCCTGGTAGCCGGGATCGGCAATATCTTCCTGGGCGACGACGGGTTCGGCTCGGAAGTCGTTCGCAATGCCGACCTGCCCCAGGACGATCCGACGGTCCAGGTCATCGACTACGGAATCCGGGGCATGCACCTCGCGTATGACCTGCTCGAAGAGTGGGACACGCTGGTCCTGGTCGACGCCGTGCCGAGCCGGGGCCATCCCGGCACGCTGCACGTCTTTCAGGCCGACCCCGAGTCGCCGTCCGGGCCCGACGGCCTTGACGGGCACAGCATGGACCCGGCCGCGGTCTTCGCCAGCCTGCGAGCGTTGGGCGGCCGGCCGCCCTACACCGTGGTGGTCGGCTGCGAGGCGGGCAGCGTCCAGGAGGGCATCGGCCTCACCGAACCGGTCGCGCAGGCCGTCCCCCGGGCGGCGCGGGCGGTGGAAGAGATCGTCGCGGCGTTGCAGGCCGCGCCGTCGGCGGCCGAAAAGGGGTGCTGAGCCATGTGTTTGGGCATACCCGGACAGGTCATCGAAATGCTGGACGGTTTCGAGGGACAGCTCGCGCTCGTCGACGTCGCCGGTGAACAGCGCAAGGTCAACGTCGGCATGTTGCCGGAAGAGACGTTCGCGCCCGGCGACTGGGTGATCATCCACATGGGCTTCGTCGTCGAGAAGACCGACCAGGCCGGGGCCGAACGGGCCATGGCGGGCCTGGAACTGATGGGCCGCGGCCGCACGGACCTGACACCGCACCCGGGAGCCGGTTGAGATGACCGATACCCCACTGCTGTTGCGTCACGGCACCGCTGACACTCGGCAGCGCGTCACGGTGACCGGCGTGGTGCAGGGGGTCGGCTTCCGTCCGTTCGTGCACCGGATCGCGACCGAACTGGGTCTGGCCGGATTCGTCGGTAATGACTCGGGTGCGGTGTTTCTCGAGGTGCAGGGCCGGCCCGCCGCGCTGAAGGAATTCACCCGCCGGCTGCGTGCGGAGGCCCCGCCCTTGGCACGGATCACCGACGTGCGCGTCGCCGGCGTCGCCGCCGACCCCGCGTGCCGGCCCGAATTCCGGATCGTGCCAAGCCAATCGGCCACCGGCGCGACCAGCCCGATCCCACCCGACATCGCGGTGTGCGACGACTGCATCGCCGAACTGTTCGATCCGCTCGACCGGCGCTACCGGCATCCGTTCGTGACATGCACCAACTGCGGGCCTCGGTTCACCATCATCAGACAACTTCCGTACGACCGGCCGGCCACCACGATGTGGGGGTTCGCCATGTGTGCGCGCTGCGCCGCCGAATATCACGATCCGGCGGATCGGCGATTCCACGCGCAGCCGATTGCCTGCCGGGACTGCGGGCCGAGCCTCTGCTTCGCATCGCCGGCCGGCCGGGTGAGCGGGGCGGACGCGGCGCTGGCCGCGACGCAGGTCGCGCTGGCATCAGGTGCCGTGGTGGCCATCAAGGGCGTCGGCGGCTACCACCTGGCCTGCGCGGTCGACGACGAGGCGGCGGTGGACGCATTGCGCGCGCGGAAAGCGCGTGGCGCCAAGCCGTTCGCCATGCTGGTGCGCGATCTCGACGTGGCGCGACGTTACGCCCACGTCGACGACGCCGAGGCCGCGGTGCTGTCCAGTCCGGCCCGCCCGATCGTGTTACTGCGGCGGCGCGCCGGCGCTCCGGTCGCCGCGGCGGTCGCGCCCGGCAGCCCGCTGCTCGGGCTGATGCTGCCGTACTCCCCCCTCCATCACCTGCTGCTGGCGCCGGTCCCCGGGGCTTGCGGGCCTGCACCCGATGCGCTGGTGCTGACCAGTGCCAACCGCTCCGATGAACCCATCTGCTTCACCGACGACGATGCCGCACAACGGCTTCCGGCGCTGTGCGACGCCGTGCTCGATCATGACCGCCCGATCCACGTGCCGTGTGACGACTCGGTGGTGCGCGTCGTCCACGACGAGGGCGGGGCCACCGAGCTGCCGATCCGCCGGTCCCGCGGCTACGCGCCGCTGCCGATCGACTTGAAGCTCCAGGCCCCCGCCGTGCTGGCCGTGGGCGGCGAACTGAAGAACACCTTCTGCCTCACCGACGGCCGCCGGGCCTACCTGTCCGGCCACATCGGCGACATGGCAACCTGGGAGACGCTGCGCGCGTTCGAGCGGGCGGTGAGCCAGCTCAGCGAAATCCGCGGCCGGCCAGTGCGGTTGGCCGCCGACCTGCATCCGGGCTATCACACCCGAAACTGGGCCGAGCGTCAGGCGGACGAACGCCCGCTGGATCTGGTCCAGCACCACCACGCCCACGTGGTGTCGCTGCTGGCCGAACACGGGCGCCTCGGCGAACCCATCGTCGGGGTCTCCTTCGACGGCACCGGCTACGGAAGCGACGAAACGATCTGGGGCGGTGAGATTCTCACCCTCGACACCCGAAGCCATCGTTTCGTCCGGGCCGGACACCTGGCGGCGGTACCGCTGCCGGGTGGGGACGCGGCGGTGCGTAACCCCTGGCGGATGGCGCTGGCCCAGTTGTGGATGGCCGGCGTCGACTGGACCCCCGGCCTGGCGCCGGTGGCGGCCGCCACCGGCGACGAATTGCAGCTGATCCGTTCGCAATTGGAGACAGGGGCGGGTTGCGTGCCGTGTTCGAGCATGGGCCGGCTGTTCGACGCGGTCGCGTCCCTGCTCGGGGTGCGGCACCGCATCGACTACGAGGGGCAGGCCGCGATCGAGCTCGAGGCGCTGGCGGCCGGTCAAACGGGCACACAGCCGGTGTTGCCGCTCGTCGTGCGCCCCGACGGGGTGATCGATCCGGCCCCGATGGTGCGGGCCATGGTCGCGGCCCTGCGCGCCGGGACCTCATCGCCGGTGCTCGCCGCGGCGTTTCACCGGGCCGTCGCCGCCGCGGTCGCCGAGGCCGTCGCCCTGGTGGCGGGCGGCACCACGCTGGTGGGTCTCACCGGCGGGGTGTTTCAGAACGTCCTGTTGCTGGGTGCGTGCCGTGCACTGCTGCGGCACAACGGCTTTGAGGTTCTTACTCATCACATCGTGCCGCCGAATGACGGGGGGCTGGCCCTGGGCCAGGCCGCGGTCGCGGTGCTGACCGCAATGGAGGAGGCGTCGGCGCGATGATCACCACCGCCATCGATCGCGGGCTGAGTTCCGAACTGGCCGAAGAGCTCGCCGCCACCGCTCTGACCCTGGCCAAGCGATTCGCCGCGGGCGCCACGATGTGGTCCATCGCGCCATCGTGGGAACCCCACGCGCTGCACATCGCGGTCGAATTCGTCCATCCGGTCATCATGGGCAAGCGGGCCCTGCCGGCCGTCGCGCTGACCGGGCCCAATCTGGTTGACCTGGTGCGGGTATCGGTTCGGCCCGGCGACATCGTGGTCGCGATCGCCGGAGCGGACAATGCGGAGGTCCGCTCGGTGATGCGACGCGGCCCGGCCTGGGGCGCCACCACCATCTGGATCGGCAGCGGCGCGCCGCCCGCGGCGGGCGCGGCGGATCACGTGCTGTGGCTGGATGATCCCGACCCGCGCGTGCCCGCCACCGGTGGCTTCGTGCTGTTCTACCACCTGTTGTGGGAGCTGACCCATGTGTGTTTCGAGCATTCCGGGTTGCTCAAGCCCGACGACGACAACGGGGCGTGTGTCACGTGCAGCGACGAGGGCCGACCGGGCGAGGTCGTGAGCGCGCCGGTCGACGGCGAGGCAAGGGTACGCACGGCGCGGGGACTCGAAGACGTGGTCACCACACTGGTCGATCCCGTCGCGCCCGGCGATCTGGTGCTGGTGCACGCCGGCACGGCGATCGGCCGCATCGACGAGGAGGACGTTTCATGAGCCCCACCGACGAACCCACCAACTTCCTGTATCCGTTCATCGACGCCGAAGAGGACGACGCCTCCGCGCTGCTCGCCGACCTGGCCGCGTCCGCGCAGGCCAAGGCGTCCGAAAGCGTGGCGCTGCGGCGCGCCACGCTGGAAGCCAACGCCGGCCTGCTGAAGTCGGCCGCCGCCGAGGTGGCGCGCCGATTCGCCGCCGGCGGAAGGATGTTCACCTTCGGCAACGGCGGCAGTTGCACCGACTGCACCACGCTGGCGCGATTGTTCGCGCGGCCACCGCTCGGCAAGCCGCTTCCGGCGTGGTCGCTGACAGCCGATCAGGCGATCCTGACCGCACTGGGCAACGACGTCGGTTTCGAGTTGGTGTTCGCGCGGCAGCTGATCGCCCGCGCGAGGGACGGCGACATCGCGATCGCTCTTTCGACCAGTGGCAATTCGCCCAACCTGTTGACCGCGCTGGCCGAGGCGCGCAACCGCGGCCTGTACACCATCGGGTTTTCCGGCTACGACGGCGGCGCGTTCGTGGACAACCCGAACGTGGACGCCTGCTTCGTCGTTCGTTCGCAGAGCGTGCACCGGATCCAGGAATCGCAGGCGCTGCTGGGGTATCAGTTGTGGCTGGCGGTTCACGAATGTCTGGGCGGCGACCAAGGTTTGGGGGCGGCATGATGAACAGGCCGGCGGGTGACTACCTTTCGTCGGGACCGCGGTTCGGCGAAGGCGACGTGATCGAGCGGATCGAGTCGTTCCGCCGGCGTCGCCCCCGACTCCTCGACGACCATGTGACGCTGGCGCACGGGGCGGGCGGCAAGGCGTCGGCGGCGCTGGTGGACGCGGTTTTCGTGGAGGCGTTCCGCAATCCGTTGCTCGAATCGCTGGGCGACGGCGCCGTTTTGGCCCTGCCCAGCGGCGAGCGGGTGGCGATGTCGACGGATTCTTTTGTGGTGCAGCCCCGCCGGTTTCCCGGCGGGTCCATCGGCGAACTGGCCGTCAACGGCACCTGCAACGACCTGGCGGTGGCCGGTGCCGTGCCGTCCTGGATCTCGGCGGCGTTCGTGCTCGAAGAGGGTTTCCCCATCGCGGAATTGAGGGAGATCGTCGCCGACATGGCCGCCGCGGCCGCGGCGGCCGGCGTGCAAATCGTCACCGGCGACACCAAGGTGGTACCCAAGGGCGCGGCCGACGGACTGTTCATCACCACCGCCGGAACCGGCGTCATCCCGGCGGGCCGCACACTGTCGGCACAGTCGGTGCGGGCCGGGGACAAGGTGCTGCTGTCGGGGTCGATGGGCGATCACGGCATGGCGGTGATGCTCGCGCGGGGCGACCTGGCCATCGAGGCCGACATCGCCTCCGACACCGCGTCGGTCAGCCCGTTGGTGGAGTCGTTGCTGGCGGCCGCCCCGTCCACCCGATGGATGCGTGACGCGACGCGGGGCGGCGTGGGGACGGTGTGCAATGAGCTGGCCCAGGCCTGCGGCCTCGGGGTGCTGCTCGACGAGGAGCGACTTCCGGTGGCGCCCATGGTCAATGGCGCCTGCGAATTGCTGGGCATCGACCCACTTTACGTCGCCAACGAGGGCAAATTCGTGGCCGTCGTCGCGCCGGAGGAGGCCGAGGCCGGGCTGGCCGCGTTGCGGTCGCAGCCGCTGGGCGCCGACGCGGCCGAGGTCGGGCAAATCGTCACCGAACCCGCCGAGAGCGTGGTGCTGCGCACCGGGTTCGGCGGCACCCGCATCGTCGACATGCTCGTCGGCGATCCGTTGCCGCGGATCTGCTAGGAGGTAATCAGATGTGTCTGGGAATTCCGGGCCGGATCGTGGAGATCACCGATCCCGCCAACTGTTTGGCCAAGGTCGACGTCAGTGGCGTGCAGCGGGCGATCAGTGTCCGGCTGCTGGAGAACGACATGCCCGCACCGGACGACTGGGTGCTGGTGCACGTCGGGTTCGCGATGGCCAAGATCGACGAGACCGAGGCGCTGCTGACCCTGGCCGCCATCAAGAAACTCGGTGACGCCTACGCCACCGAAATGCAGGCCTTCGATTCTTCGGCCATCGTTTAACGAGGAGCGGCAATGAAATTCGTTGACGAATTCCGCGACCCGGCTGCGGCGCGCAAGCTGCTGACGGCCATCGAGCACCTGGCCGGGACAGGCGGTGAGGAGTTCAAGTTCATGGAGGTGTGCGGCGGGCACACGCACACCATCTACCGGCACGGTATCGAACACCTGCTGCCCGACAACGTCGAACTGGTGCACGGCCCGGGCTGCCCGGTCTGCGTGATCCCGATGGGCCGCATCGACGACGCGATGTGGCTGGCCGGCCAGCACGACGTGATCTTCACCTGTTTCGGGGACATGATGCGCGTGCCCGGCTCGCACGGCAGCCTGCTGGATGCCAAGGCCCGCGGGGCCGACGTGCGATTCGTCTACTCGCCACTGGACGCGCTGAAGATCGCGGTCGACCATCCCGACAAGCAAATCGTGTTCTTCGCCATCGGTTTCGAGACCACCGCCCCGTCGACCGCGGTGACGCTCGTGCGGGCGCGCGAGTTGGGCCTGCCCAATTTCAGCGTCTTCTGCAACCATGTCACGATCGTGCCGCCGATCAGGGCCATCCTGGAGTCGCCGGACCTGCGGCTGTCGGGGTTCATCGGCCCCGGCCACGTGTCCACCGTGGTGGGCAACCGGCCCTACCGGTTCGTTCCCGAGGTGTATCGAAAGCCATTGGTGGTGGCCGGTTTCGAGCCGCTGGACATGCTGGCCTCGGTCGCGATGCTGCTGCGCCAGATCCGCGAGGGCCGCTGCGAGGTGGAGAACCAGTACAAGCGCGTGGTGCCCGAGCATGGCAACCCGGCGGCGCTGGCGCTGATGGGCAAGGTGTTCGCGCTGCGTCCGCACTTCGAATGGCGCGGGCTCGGCTTCATCTCCCAAAGCGCGCTGCGGCTGCACGACGATTTCGCCGAGTTCGACGCCGAGTTGCGGTTCGCCATGCCCGGCGTGCGGGTCGCCGACCCGAAGGCCTGCCAGTGCGGCGAGGTGCTCAAGGGGGTGCTCAAGCCCTGGGAATGCAAGGTCTTCGGCACGGCATGCACACCGGAGACCCCGATCGGGACGTGCATGGTCTCGCCGGAGGGGGCTTGCGCGGCGTACTACAACTTCGGCCGCATGCACCGCGACGCCGTCAAGCTGGTGGGGCGCACTTGACCCCTGACCAGGGCGCAGAGATGTTCGCCCGCTACGCCTATGCGCCCAACGCGCTCGGCTATTGCGGTCCGCCGTTGGGGGCCACCCTGCGCGACGGTTCGGTCGCCGAGGTGCGCAGGGCGACAACGAAATTCTCCGGCGCGTGGCCGTATCTGCGGGTGCTGTCAAAGCTCACCGGCATCGCCGACCCGCTGGATTATCGTCTGGTCGAGGCGTATTGGCTCGGCGGCGGCGTCGCCGCCGACCTCGACCCCCGGGAGTTCGTTGCCGCGCTGCTCGCGATCATCGGCCCACAGGCGGGCCACTACTGGGCGCACCTCACCGCGGATCTGGCGTGCGAGGCCGCCGGCAACCACTGCTTCCACGTGTTCGGGGTGTATCCGTGGACGCGGTTCTTAGGCGGCGGAGGCCGCAAAATCAATGTCGAGCAGCCGCTTAACGTCCTCGACAACTGCCGGATCACCTCCGGCACAGTGCTTTCCCGCGACGGCGACCGCGTCGAGGTATTGTGCCGAAGGCTCGCGTGGGACGGTCGGGCCCTCACCCTGTCGGCGCCGTCGGCGCGCGTCCTCGAAGTGTGGGCCGACGGGTACAGCGCGGTGCCCGACGTGGCCGCCGGTGATGTGGTGGCGATGCACTGGGGCCGGTTGTGCGGGCGGCTGTCGCCGGCGCAGGTTCGCGCGCTCAGGGACAGCACCGATCGGCAGCTGCTGGTGACCGGCCGGCGACTGGCGCGCGTCTGAGGCGATCGGCGTCTAGGTCGCCAGATAGGCCGTGATCAATCGACGCGCTCCCGGCCATGGTTACGTCGTCACCACTTGGAGATTGCCGGAACACAATGCCGCAGAGGGGATTCCCCGCCCCCCAAATCGCCTTATGTTTTCAGTACGTTTAGCGAGCCAGCTTTTCCACCGGGGCAAACGTCGCTTCGCCACCTTCGAGGTGCATACGCAGCCATCGCTCGCGGGCCGCGCGACGGCGCCGATCGATCAGCGTTGCGGCGCCGGGAATGTGCAGTCGCGCCGTTTCGCGGAGGTAGTTGGGTACAAAGGCGGCGAACGGGGCATATCGCCACAGACCGGGATCTGGAAGGCCGGCGGCCCGATACACGCCTCGGGGCACGTAACACCATGCCTGTCCCAATTTCAGTCTGTAGTACAGCTCGCCTCTCAGTTTGTGCAGCGCATTGCCGTCGTCAGCAGGGCGATAGTTGTTCATGAACGACTGGGTGAGGCAAACAAAGTCCCCGCTGTCCTCGCTGGCGCTCGACAACGCGATCAGCAGCTGGGCACGGAAGCCATCCGTGATGGTAGCGGGATACCATTCCGGGTCCACACCCATGAGGTAGCCGATGTAGCGCCATAGGTGCATCCACGCGAGGATGTCGTCGTCGCTGGGGCGGTAGCCAAACCGTTTGAATGCCTGCCCTGGGTAAAAAGAGGCGGATTGCAGTGTGGCGAATGAGTCGGCCTGGCTCAGCGGCATACCGAGCCGCGCCCGATCCCATTCCGGATGCGGCAACAGTCGGTTGCGAATGATGGAATGCAGCAGACGAACCATGACCGCTGAGCGACGGCCGATCCCACCGGGTCGCAGAGCGGCGGGCTCTGACGTATCGGTCCAGAAGCGGCTGGTCTCGAGAAAACGACCAAACGCCGTGCCGCCGGTGTAAGCGCCAGCACGAGAGGCTTAGCCACCGTCGGGTTCCGGTATCCGGTGAAGGTGATCATGCCAAAGAAGTCGTAGAGGCCAATACCGTATTGGCGAAACACCTGCGCGCCGTGTTCCACCAGGGCCCAGTCCAGCCAATCCGGTTCGGTGTCAATCTGTTTGAACAATGCAGTCAACTCGACTGGCGCGTCAGTAACGCTTTCAATGCCGGACGTGAGGGCCGTCTCAACCATCGAACGAGACTGGCTACGTCGGCGTCCGGTGAACATGGCGTCGATGTAGGCGTCGCCCAGTTCGTCACCCTGGTTCATCGACCTTCCGTAGTTATCGACTATGTCGTCGGAGAGCGATAGTTCGGTACCTGCGGCGCGTTCCAGGTAGCGTTTGAGCGCACGACCTCCCTTGCTTTCGACGTTGCGCAGGTAGGAGAACGCCGCGGGCGGTGGGGGCCGGTTGTCGACTTGACTCATTACGCGATTCCTTTCCGATGCCGAAGAGACGGGCTCTTGAGTTACGCCAATTAGGACCGCTGCACGCGCTCGGGGACGGGTATGAGCAGCGCGAAGGAAGCTGCGAGGACGGCCGCGAGCGTGACGACGTTGAGCATCGCGTCGCGCGCAGTGAACATGTGCAACATGGTCACGTGGTAGGCGGTGTGCAAAAGATTGAACGTGATCCATGCACCGCCGGTGACGCGTCGCAGAGTGGTGTTGGTGATATGGACGATGGTCAGCACGCTGAGCAATGTGAGCGCGAGATACATCGCGCCGATGTCCTTGCAGAAATGCTCGTTGAACGGTCCAAACGGCGGTAGCCAGCGCAGGCCCATGCCGGGGAAGTTGTTATACCAGTGGCACGGCGCGAAATACGCCCAGAATCCGGCGATACCTCCGGTAGCCGCGAGAAAAACTAGAAGGCCACGGTGCAGTGCTGTGCTCACATCCATAACGACGCGACGGCCACCGCAGATGTGATGTCCTTTCGCCGAATGTGCTGTTCGTCATGTTTCCGGTTGGTCCACTTGCCAGCGCAGCAACTTTGCGGGGTTGACTACAACCCATACCTGCTTGATCAGACCATCGCGGATGCCGAACGCCGCCACCGCGATGATCGAGCCGTGCAGCGAGACGGCCAGCCCCGGTTCCCCGTTCACGTTGCGCACCGATAGGTCGAATTGTGGTTGCCTGCGGAAGAGACCGAACAGCAAGCGGGCAACCTTGTCCGCGCCGATGACAGGACGCAAGGCCGCGCGCACACGCCCACCACCGTCAAAAGCCGCTGTCACCTGGGGATCAAGGATCGAGATGAGCGTATTGACATCGCCGTGCTCAAAGGCAGCCTTGAACTGGTTCACCGCAGTACTGAGGTTTCGCGCATCGGTGGGGACCGGCCGCGATGATTCGACACGACGCCGCGCCGAGTTGGCGAGCTGTCGGCAGGCCACTTCTGAGCGTCCGACGATCTCGCTGATCTCGCCGAACGAATAACGGAAGACGTCGTGAAGGACGAAGGAGACTCGCTCGGCCGGGGTCATCGACTCCAGAATGATGAGAACGGCCATCGCGACTGACTCGTCGAGGGTCACGCGGTCGGCCGGATCCATTGGTAGAGAGTTGGATTCCGTGTGGGCGCGCGTGGATATCGGTTCAGGGATCCAGGGCCCGATATAGTGTTCGCGGCGTCGACGCGCAGATCGCAATATGTCGATACAGAGCCGGCTAGCTACCCGTACACACCACGCGGCAGGTGTCTTGATGTTTTGCCGCTCTGTCGGCAAGAGGCTGTACCAGCGTACGTAGGTTTCCTGCGCGACATCCTCGGCGTCGGCCATCGACCCGAGCATGCGGTACGCAAGGTTGATCAACATGTCGTACTCGGCAAGGTTCTCCGCCGCGTTAAGCGCCTTGCCGAACTCGGAGGGTTGATTGCGCCAACACGAGTCTTCGTCGCCTATCAACTAGCCCACCGCCACGGAAGCGAACTGGCCTTGTCGACCGTCAAGGGCGATGTTGCCGATTTGCCCGTCACTGATCGAACACATTTCTATTCACGTACCTATGACGCCGCAGCGCTCGACATTGTGACGCACCAGGGGTTGGAGCGTCATGCACCGCCACTATCGATACTCGCTTTCGAACGGAGGGCTCAAGCCAACCTCACATCGGACCGGCCTACTTCGTCATCAGTCGCGAGAGTCTTTCTGAGCGACCCGAAATGACAACGACATCTGGCCACGGCTAGGGATCATCGACAGCGGGCGCGATTTGAACCCATGGAAGGAGCAGCCGTTTTGAAGGTCTTCATCGCCGGTGCCGCGAGCGTTGTAGGGCTTCCGCTAGTTCGCGAGTGCGTCGCGGCCGGCCACGATGTGGTTGGTCTTACCCGGTCAGTGGAAAGTCGAAGCTCATCGAGAAGGCCGGTGCACGATCAATCGTTGCCGACGTGGCGGATCATCCCAAAATGGTTGCGGTGCTGAAGGAAGTGGAGCCCGACGCAGTCGTATCACTGCTGATGACATTGCCTGACGGGGGTGTCAGGAAATTAAGTGATTTTGACTCGACCCGGCAACTGTGGAAGTCGATGACCGCATCGTTGTTGCCCGCGGCTCAGAGTGCCGGCGTCAAGCGCTTCGTCACCGAGTCAATGATCTTCGCCTACGGGTACGGCCGCAACGGTGACCGACAGCTGACCGAGGACGACCCCAACTCTGGGCCACCACCGCTGGGCAAAGCAGGTCAGCCATTCATCGATGAATGGCGGGACATGGAACGCCGCGTTCTGGAATCGGGCCAGACGACGGCTACCGAGGGAATCGTTCTGCGCTACGGCGTTTTTCACGGTCCCGAGGTTCCGCACGCCCAAATGATGGCCGAGATGGTGAAGCGATGGGCGATGCCCGTACCTACTGGAAAAGCGCTCTTCTCGTGGGTGGAGATCGGAGATGCGGCGAGCGCCACACTAGCCGCACTAACCCGGGGACGCGGTGGACAAATCTACAACATCGTCGACGACGAGCCGCTCAGCTTCCGCAGGTACATGAACGACCTGGCCGCTACGATCAACCGCCCGAAACCGCTCGCCGTACCGAGATGGCTGATCAAGCCGTTCGCGCCCTACGCCGCAGTAACATTCGGCTACATTCAGTTAGCCGTATCCAATGCGAAGGCCAAACGCGAGCTGAACTGGCTACCGCGTTATACCAATCACCAGGCCGTGTTTGAAGATCAGTACCGATGAGTCCGCCCCGAAAAGGTGCGGCCCCTGCATTGTGCCGTGAAACGGTTGAGGGAGTCATGACACATGGACCCCCCGCGGCAAGCGGTTTGAGAACCTGCACCTGGCCACGTTGGCGAAGCGCGCGTCGATCTCGCCCATCGTCGGCTGCAGCAGCGACGACGTACCGTCCAACAACACGTGGCACGGTCTGGCCCACACTTCCCCCCAGAACCTCGTGCCAGACTGGCCCGGTGCCCGGTTCCCTGTGCGACGTGCTGCCCGCCGCGGCCGCCCTGCTCGAGATCGAGGATGCCGTCGACAAGTTGGCGGTGGCGGGCTGGGTAGGCGCCCGCGTCGACCGGGTCCTGGTCATGCTGGTGGACGGGCTGGGCTGGCACCTGCTGCCCCAGCTTGCCGGCGGCGCGCCGCTGCTGGCGTCCGTGCTGGGCGGCGCCACCGGGCGGCTGACCCAGCTGGACTGCACATTCCCCTCGACCACGCCGACCAGCCTGGTGTCGTTGTGCACCGGCGCGCTGCCCGGCGAGCACGGCATCCTCGGTTTCACGCTGAGGGTGCCCGGCACCGACCGGGTGCTCACCCACGTCCGGTGGCGTGACGACCCGCCCCCCGCCCTGTGGCAGCCGGTGCCGACCTGGTTCGAACGGCTCAAGAACGCCGGCGTGAGCGCGCGCGCCGTGCTGCCGGCGGTGTTCATCGGCAGCGGACTCACCGAGGCCGCGTACCGGGGCGCCGAATTGCATCCGGCCACCCCCACCGACGACTACGCGCGGCTGCTGGCCGACGAGCTGCGCGCGGCGCCCGGGCTGGTGTACGGCTACACCGCGGACCTCGACACCGCCGCCCATATCTTCGGTATCGGCTCTGACCAGTGGCACACCGCGGCGGCGAACGTCGATGCGCTGCTGTCCCGCCTGCTCGACGCGCTGCCCGCGAACACCGCGGTGCTGGTGACCGCCGATCACGGGGGCATCAACGTCCCACCCGAGGCCCGCGTCGACCTCGACACCGACCCCAGGCTGGCCGACGGGATCCGGGTGGTGGCCGGCGAGGCCCGGGTCCGGTATCTGCACACCGAGCCGGGCGCCGCCGGCGACGTGCAGGCCGTGTGGAGCGAGCTGCTGGACGGACGCGCCACCGTGTACAGCCGCGAGCAGGCCGTGGCCTCCGGCATGTTCGGGCCGGTCACCGCGCGACACGCCGAGCGGCTCGGCGACGTGGTGGTGGTTTGTTCCGGCGACACCGCGGTGCTGGCCAGCGCGCATGAGCCTCCGGAAATGTCTCGCCTGATCGGCTTCCACGGTGGGGCCACGGCCGCGGAGATGACGATTCCGCTCATCGCCTTTCGCGCGTAGAACACACAACTGACTCGGATCGAGCTCACAGCTCGCTGGGACCGTTCACCGATTTCGGCGCGGTACATTCGGTGCACTGTGGCTTTCCGGGGTGTCGGTGAAACTCGGCGATGGCAGCGTGTCATCGCCGTTGCCGCGGCTCTGGGAGTGTTCATCGCCCTGGCCACGGGGTCCGCGCTGCGACAGAGTGCCGCGGCGGCGGCACCGCCGGAGCCGACGGCTTGGTCGGCGTCAACCGTCGACGCGCACGCCGGACCCATGCCCGGCCGCCTTGCCGCCCTCAGCCGGCCCGCCTCGACCGTTTCGCTGCCTTCGGCGCCGGCGAACAAGACCAACAAGAAGCCGCTCGGCCGCGCGTGGATGACGAAAGAGCGACCGCTCACCTGGAACCGCTTGTCGGCGCAATCCTTGCTGACGCCGGTGCCATTGTCGTTCACCCCGATCGTGTTCGCCCCCGGCGGCGCCCGATCCCGCGCACCTGCGGCCATTGCGTTCGACCGAGACATCTTGACCGAGGTCTGCGTCGCCCGCCGCTGATCGTTGCGCCCACGCCCAGCGGCTCGTAACCCTCATGGCTATCTCGTGAAAGAAGACCCTCATGTTTTCGGGCAGCACCGACACCGCCACAGGCAGGCGGAGGCCGTAATGGATTTCGCGACGTTACCTCCGGAGACCAGCTCCGGGCTGATGTATTCCGGCCCCGGCGCCGGATCGATGATGCGCGCCGCCGCGGCGTGGGAAGCGTTGGCGGCGCGGCTGTTCAGCGCGGCGGCCGACTGCCGGGCGGTGACGGCACGGCTGGGGAGCGGCGCCGAGGGCGCGGCACTCACCCAAGCCGCGACCCGCTACTCGGACTGGCTCGATGCCGTCGCAGGCCGAAGTGAGCGCGCGGCCACCGGGCTCGAGGCGGCGGCCCGCGCGCATCGGTCGGCCGTCACAGCGACCGTGCCGCCACCGGCGATCGCCGGCAACCGCACGCAACGAAGGTCGCTGGTGTCGACGAATTGTCTGGGCCACCAGAGCGCGGCGATCGCGAACGTCGACGCCGAGTACGACGCGATGTGGGTGCAGAACGCCCACGCCATGCGCGCCTACGCGAGGTCCGCGGCGCGCGCCGTGACCCTGGCTCCCTTCCCCGCTCCGCCCGGCAATGTTCATTTGACGAAACGCAATTGGGCTCTCCGGTCGGCGCCGGACGTCACATCGGCGGGCCGCGAAGTGATGTCGGTGATACCTGGGGCGCTGCGCGGCCTGTCGTCGTCACCGCTGACAACGTTCGCAGCGTCGCTGGCCGCGGTCACCCCGACGCTGTCGAAGCTGAATTCACTGACCGCGCCGTCGGACTTCGCGATCGGTCACCTCAATGCGATGAACAAAACGGCGGCGCTGCACTCGCTGTTCCCAAAGCCGGCCGCCACCAGCGTGGTCAGCGCCGGCCTGGGCCGGGCAACGCCGGTCGGTGGGCTGTCGGTGCCGCGGACTTGGACAACCGCGGCTCCCGCGCGGCAGCGGCTGCGCGGGGCCTGGGTCGGCGAGCCCATCCACCTGGTCAGCGAGCCGCCCGGCACCCAAGCGGCCGACACGTACGGAGGTTAAAGCGGGGTGACGTAGGCCGCGCTGATGCCGCCGTCGACCATGAACGTCGACGCGGTGATGAATGACGCGTCATCGCTCGCCAAAAACGCCACCGCGGAAGCGATTTCGCCGGGGTCGGCGAAGCGGCCGACCGGGACGTGCACCAGCCGGCGGGCGGCCCGCTCGGGATCCTTGGCGAAAAGCTCCTGCAGCAGCGGGGTGTTGACCGGGCCGGGGCACAGCGCGTTGACCCGGACGCCCTGCCGGGCGAACTGCACGCCCAGCTCGCGCGACATCGCCAGCACCCCACCCTTGGAGGCGGTGTAGGAGATCTGCGACGTCGCCGACCCCAGCACGGCCACGAACGACGCCGTGTTGATGATCGAGCCTTTCCGCGCGGGAACCATGTGCCGCAACGCCGCCCGGCAGCACAGGTACACCGACTTCAGGTTGACGTCCTGGACGCGTTGCCACGCCGGCAGTTCGGTGTTCTCGATGAGGTCGTCGTCGGGCGGTGAGATGCCGGCGTTGTTGAACGCGATGTCGATGCGCCCGTGGGCCCGCGCCGCGGCATCGAACAGCGCATCGACCGCGGCCTCGTCGGAAACATCGGTGGGCACGAACAGGCCGGACAGTTCGTCGGCCGCCGCGCCGCCGGCGTCACCGTCGATGTCGCCGACGACGATCGTGGCGCCCTCGGCATGCATCCGCCGCGCCGCGGCCAGCCCGATACCTCCGCCGGCGCCGGTCACGACGGCCACGCGGCCCGCCAATCGTTCAGTGAGATCGACCGCCACCGCCTACTCCTCTTCGATCGCGATGAACACGTTCTTGGTCTCGGTGAAATTCAGCGGCGCATCCGGTCCCAGCTCGCGGCCCAGCCCCGACTGCTTGAACCCGCCGAACGGCGTGTTGTAGCGAACGGACGAGTGCGAATTCACCGATAGATTCCCGGATTCGATCGCCCGGGAAACGCGCAGCGCGCGAGACAGGTCGTCGGTCCAGATCGATCCGGACAGCCCGTAGCTGGTGTCGTTGGCCAGGGCGACGGCGTCGTGCTCGTCGTCGAAGGGCAGCACCGTGACGACCGGGCCGAAGATCTCGTCGGTGACGCAACGGTCGGTGCGCTGCGGCGTCAAAACGGTTGGCGGGAACCAGAACCCACGTCCGGCCGGCGCGGTGCCGCGAAACGCGACCGGGGCGTCGTCGGGCACATAGGACGCCACCTTGTCCCGGTGAGCGGCCGACACCAGCGGCCCCATCTCGGTGTCCCGGGACGCCGGGTCGCCGACCACGACGCTGGTGACGGCGGGCTCGAGCAGCTCCATGAACCGGTCATAGACGCTGCGCTGCACCAGGATTCGGCTGCGGGCGCAGCAGTCCTGGCCCGCATTGTCGAACACCCCGGCCGGTGCCGTCGCGGCGGCGCGCTCGAGGTCGCAGTCGGCGAACACGATGTTGGCGCTCTTGCCGCCCAGTTCCAGGGTCACCCGCTTCACCTGGGCGGCCGCACCGGCCATCACCGTCTTGCAAACGCCGGTGGAACCGGTGAACACGATCTTGCGGATGTCGGGGTGGGTCACGAACCGCTGCCCCACCACCGGGCCCCGCCCCGGCAGCACCTGCAGCAGGTCCGCGTCGAGCCCGGCCTGCGCCGCCAGCTCACCGAGCCGGATCGTGGTCAGCGGCGTGGCCTCCGCGGGTTTGATCAGCACGGCGTTGCCCGCGGCCAGTGCGGGTGCGAAGCCCCACGATGCGATGGGCATCGGAAAGTTCCACGGGGTGATCACACCGACCACGCCCATCGGTTCGTTGAACGTGACGTCCAGGCCACCAGCCACGGGAATCTGCTTGCCGGACAAGCGTTCCGGGCTCGCCGCGTAGAAGTTCAACACGTCGCGGACGTGACCGGCTTCCCATTCAGCTGCCGCGATGGGGTGCCCCGAGTTGGCGACTTCGAGTGCCGCCAGCTCGCCGAGATGGGTGTCGACGGCGGCGGCGAAGGCCCGCAATCCGGCGGCCCGCTCGGCCGGCGACAACCGCGCCCACCGCCGCTGGGCCGCCCGCGCCCGCCCGACCGCGTCGTCGACCGCGGCGACGTCGGCGTGCTCGACCGAGCGCAGCACCTCCTCGGTCGCCGGGTTGATCAGCTGCGTCGCGGTCAACTCAGCTCACGCGTCCCGCGTACGACCGGGCGGCGTCGACGATGGCTGCGAACAACCGCAGATCCTCCAGCGACTGTTCCGGATGCCATTGCACCGCAAGCACAAACCGGTCCCCGGGCAGCTCCAGCGCCTCGACGACGCCGTCGGCGTCCCGCGCGCTGACCACCAGGCCGTCGCCCACCCGGTCGACGGCCTGATGGTGATAGCTCGGCGCATCGGCGGATTCCCCGATCAGCGCGGCCAGCCGGGTGCCCGCGACGGTGCGCACCGGCAGCCTGTTGAACACCCCATTGCCCGCCCGATGCCCGCTGTGCCCCAGGACGTCGGGCAGGTGCTGATGCAGGGTGCCGCCCAGCGCGACGTTGAGCACCTGTGCCCCGCGGCAGACTCCCAGCACCGGCAGGCCCCGGCGCAGCGCGCCCCCCAACAACGCGAATTCCCATGCGTCGCGGTCGGTGCGGGGCTGGTCGGTGGTCGGGTGCGGTTGCTGACCGTAACTGGCGGGGTCGAGGTCATATCCCCCGGTGATCACCAGCGCATGCAGGCCGTCCAGTACGGAGTCGACGATCTCGTCGTCCACCGGCTGCGGGGGCAGCAACACCGCGATCCCGCCGGCCTGAACGACGCCTTCGAAGTAGTCGGCGGGCAGGAATCCGGCGCGGATATCCCAGATGCCCGTCTGCACCTGCTCCAGATACGTCGTCAGGCCGACCACCGGGCGCCGTGGCGATCGCAAGCGCGGCGCAGCCGGGCGCGGCGATCTAGAGGCGTTCAAACCCACGCATCCTCTCCCAATCGGTGACCGCCGCGTTGAACGCCGCCAATTCCACCCGGGCGTTGTTCAGGTAGTGGGCGACGACGTCGTCGCCGAACACGTCCCGAGCGAACGTCGAGCGCTCGAACGCCGAGACCGCCTCGGCCAGCGTGCCGGGCAGCCGCTCGACGCCGGGAGTCTGGTACGCATTTCCGGCGCAGGGGTCCGGTAGCTCCAGGCCCCGTTCGATACCGTACAGCCCGCCGGCGATCATCGCCGCCACCGCCAGATACGGGTTGACGTCGCCCCCGGGAACCCGGCACTCGACCCGGGTGCTGGGCCCATGACCGACCACCCGCAACGCGCAGGTGCGATTGTCCAGCCCCCACGCCAACGCGGTGGGCGCGAAACTGCCGTCGGCGAATCGCTTGTAGGAGTTGATGTTCGGCGCGTAGAACAGCGTGAGATCACCCAGGGTGGCCAGCAGGCCGGCCAGGAAACCGCAGAACGCCGGCGACATGCCGTGCGGGCGGCTGGGATCGGCGAACACCGCGCCGCCCTGCGAGTCACGCAGCGAGAGGTGAACGTGGCAGCTGTTCCCCTCTCGCTCATCGTATTTCGCCATGAACGTCAGGCTTTTGCCGTGCTGGTCGGCGATCTCCTTGGCGCCGTTCTTGTAGATCACGTGGTTGTCACAGGTGACCAGAGCGTCGGCGTAACGGAATCCGATTTCCTGCTGGCCCTTGTTGCATTCGCCCTTGACGGCTTCGAAGCGCAGGCCGGCGCCGATCATCCCCCGCCGGATGTCACGCAGCAGCGGCTCCATGCGCGACGACGCCGAGATCGCGTAGTCGATGTTGTAGTCGCTGGCCGGGGTCAGCCCGCGGTACCCGCTGGCCCACGCCTGCCGGTAGGGCTCGTCGAACACGATGAACTCGAGCTCGGTAGCGACGTCGGCGGCCAGGCCGCGTTCGGCCAGCCGGTCGACTTGGCGGCGCAGGATCGCCCGCGGCGACACCGTGACCGGACTGCCGTCGGCCCAGCCGACGTCGGCGATCACCAACGCCGTACCGGGCAGCCACGGGATGCGCCGCAGGGTGGACAGGTCGGGCGTCATGACCGTGTCGCCGTAACCGGTGTCCCAGCTCGAGATCGCGTAGCCGCCGACGGTGTTCATGTCGACGTCCACGGCGAGCAGATAGCCGCAGCACTCGGCGCCGTGTGCGGCCACATCGTCGATGAACAGCCGCGCGTCGATCCGCTTCCCGACCAGCCGGCCCTGCATGTCGGCGAACGCCACGATGACGGTGTCCACCTCGCCGGTGTCCACCAGTCGTTCGAGCGCCGTCAACGACAGCATCTGGGTCTTGGGATCGGTCACAGCACTGTCTTCACTGGCCATGACCGTCAGTCAACCAGGCACTACCAGGTGCTGGCGCGCAAAATGATCTCCGCGGCCAGTTGCGCCGTCGACTCCTGCACGCTGCGCCGCCCCAGGTGCACCACCCGGTAGTCGGCGTAGACGTAGCGCTGGCTGGCCTGTGCCACCGCCCGCGCGGCCGGCGAGCTGACCAACACGGTGGTGCCGATCTCGACGGGCGGGCAGTGTCCGTCGGTGATGGCGCCTTCGTAGTCGGCGGCCTTTGGGTGGCCGCGGTCGACTACCACCAGTCCGACGAAACGGCCGAGCCGGGTTGCGGTCAGTTCCCACGCGAGTTCGGCGCCGGCGCGGTCGCCCATCACCACGGCCCACCCGATGCTCAGCGCGTCGAGGACGCCGATCACCGACTTGGGCGTCAGCCGCGAATCGAACCCGATCACGACCGTCCGAAGCGACGCGGTGTGCAGGCGCTCGCAGACGGCGTCATACGCCGCCGGGATGCGGTTCTCATCCCCCAATATGACGACGACGACGCCGGTCTCCGGGCCGGCCACAACCACCGGGACGGGGAACCCGTCCAGCGTGGTCATCATCGAGGACACCCCAGCACGCTACAGCCAAGCGGCGTGCGAGCGCGACGATTCTGGGCAATTTATACAGAGACTTAACGTTTTTACCGCGTCGTCAACGGCGACGTTCGAGCCGCCAAGACAGCGAATCACTCACGGCCGCAAGCGACTTGCGAGATGTGGCCGGCGTGGCGGCGGACCGTCAAGCAACCTGAGAATACCGTCGATGTCGAGATGGCAGGCCAGCAGATCGGCGGCGAGGTCGAGTTGCGCATCGCGGCGCGCGGCGACGTCGACGTGGCCGACCACGAAGCCGCTGCGGCCGGCCGCCTCGGCGACCCGGCCGAGCCAACCGCGCCGGAACTCGTCGTTGTCGAGCAAGCCGTGCCAATGGGTCCCGAACACCGCGCCACGCACCACGCCCTGCGGGTGCGGATCCGCGCCGGCATCGAACCAGCTCTGTTCGCCGCAGCGGGCGACCCGGCCGTGATGGATCTCGTAGCCGCTCAGCGGCTGCCGCCAGCGCCGCAGCGTCTTGTCGGGATGAAAGGTGATGTCGACGTCCAGCAGCCCCAGCCCCGGCACGCCCGCGGTTCCGGATTCCACCGGATCGTCTAGGCGACTGCACAGCATCTGAAATCCACCACAGATGCCCAGCACCGGCTTCCCGGTAGCAGCGTGCGCGGTGATCGCGTCGCCAAGGCCGCGATCGCGCAGCCAGGTCAGGTCTAAGACAGTGGCCTTGCTGCCCGGGACGACGATCAGGTCGGTGTCGGTGAGGTCGGCGGGGTCGACTACCCAGCGAACCAGCACACCCGGCTCGCAGGCCAGCGCCTCGACGTCGGTGGAGTTGGAAATGCGGGGCAGCCGAACGGCGGCCACCCGCAGCCACTGGTCACCGCGCGGGGGCGCGGGCGTGCCGATGACGCGGTGCGCGACCACCGACAACGAATCTTCGGCGTCCAACCACAGCTCGTCGGCGTACGGCAGCACCCCGTAGGTCGGGCGCCCCGTCAGGTCGTGCAGCTGACGCAACCCGGGTTCGAGCAGCGCGGGGTCACCGCGAAATTTGTTGACGATGAAGCCGGCGATCAGCGCCTGGTCGTCGGGTTCGAGCACCGCGACCGTCCCGAACAGATGCGCCAGCAGGCCTCCCCGATCGATGTCCCCCACCAGGATCACCGGCAGATTCGCGGCCCGGGCCAGCCCCATGTTGGCCAGATCGGTGGCGCGCAAATTGATCTCGGCCGGCGAACCTGCCCCCTCACAGATCACCGCATCGAATTCCTCGCGCAGGCAGGCTAATTCGTCGAGCACGATGGAGGCCAGCCGATCACGATGCTGCACATAGCTTTTCGCGCTGACCGAGCCGGCGACCTGACCGTTGATCACCAGCTGCGAGGTGCGGTCACCGCCCGGCTTGAGCAGGATCGGGTTGAATCGCACGCTGGGTTCCAGACCCGCCGCGCGTGCCTGGATCGCCTGGGCCCGGCCGATCTCACCGCCTTCGACGGTCACCACCGAGTTGTTGGACATGTTCTGCGCCTTGAACGGGGCGACGCGTACCCCGCGGCGGGCCAACAACCGGCACAGGCCCGCCACCACCACCGATTTCCCGGCGTCGGAGCTGGTGCCCGCGACCAGCAACGCTCCGGTCATCGGAGCAAACGTCATGGCAAGGTGAGGATTTCGACGCCGGTGTCGGTGACCAGCAGGGTGTGCTCGAATTGCGCAGTCCACTTGCGGTCCTTGGTGACCACCGTCCAGCCGTCGTCCCAGATCTCGTAGTCCAGCCCGCCGAGGTTGATCATCGGTTCGATGGTGAACGTCATCCCCGGTTGGATGACGGTGGACACCGACGGCTGGTCGTAGTGCAGGACCACCAGGCCGTTGTGAAACGTGGTACCGATGCCGTGGCCGGTGAAGTCACGAACAACGTTGTAGCCGAATCTATTTGCATACGACTCGATGACGCGGCCGACGACCGAGAGCGCACGACCGGGCTTGACCGCGTTGATGGCGCGCATCGTCGCCTCCCGGGTTCGCTCCACCAGCAGCCGGTGTTCTTGCGCGACATCGCCGGCCAGGAAGGTCGCGTTGGTGTCGCCGTGCACCCCGTCGATGTACGCCGTGACATCGATGTTGACGATGTCGCCGTCGGCGATCACTGTCGAATCCGGGATTCCGTGGCAGATGACCTCGTTGAGCGACGTGCAGCACGACTTCGGGTAGCCCTTGTAACCCAGCGTCGAAGGGTAGGCGCCGTGGTCGACCATGTACTCGTGGGCGATCCGGTCCAGTTCGTCGGTGGTCACCCCGGGTGCGACGGCTTTGCCCGCCTCCACCAGCGCGCCGGCCGCGATCCGGCCGGCGACGCGCATCTTCTCGATCACCTCGGGGGTCTGCACCCATGGCTCGCTGCCCTCTTGGGCCGTCGGCTTCCAGGCGTACTCGGGGCGCGGGATGCGGCTGGGCACCGGAAGAGTCGGGGACAACTCTCCGGGAGCGAGCGCGGTGCGAGCGGGCATGGCGCCAGCTTAATGGCAGGCCGCGCGACCCGGCCGAGCGTCGAGGCGCGGCCCCTGGCCGCGAAGTGCCGCGCAGCGTTCAGTGTGTCGTCACGGCGGGAATTCGCACGTTTTCTCGCCGCCAACGCACACTCGACGAAGGCGGGCGCTCAGAGCCGCTGGCGGCGCAGCAGCGAGCGGCGCGGCCCCCTGATGTTCACCGAGCCGCACACCACCCGCCCGGTCAGCACCACGTGCGGCCGGCCCTCACCAGGCGGGTCTTTGCGCCGGTCGCTGGCGCTGCCCACATACACCTCGACGTCGTCGATCGACGCGCTCGCCCCGTCGGGCAATCGAATCTCCACCGAGCCGAATCTCATGTCGAGTTCGACGACCACCACCGGGCCCGCGAATCGGGCCTTGGTGAGGTCGAGTTCCACTGAGCCCAGGCGGCGGACCAGCGCCAGGCGGGTCGGCACCGTCCACTCGCCGTGGCGCTTCAGCGAACCCGCCCAGCCGCGCAGTTCCACCCGGTCGGCCGCGGAGGTGACGATGGCGCCCGGCCCCGGCAGGTCGCCGACCAACCCGTCCAGCTCGCCGCGCGTGCGCGCGTAGGACACCTGCGACGAACGCTGCTCGAACTCGTCGATGTCGATCAGCCCGAGCGCGACCGCGTTGTGCAGTCGTCGCATCGTGCCATTGCGGTCGGCGTCGGAGACGCGCAACGCCACCATGTCGCCGCCGGTATCCGTCATGTTCGCAATTTACCGCTGCAGCGGCCCGGGGTCGCTAGGCAGATGGCGCCGCCCCGCTGCGCCCGGCGCACGCGCCGCGCTTGCGACCGGCGCTAGGCGAGGAAGTTCGGCGGCAGCGCTTCGAACATGAACTTGGTCATCCGGACCGCCCACTCCGAGCTGCCGCCCCCCACGATCAGCGAGGCGAAGGCCAGGTCGCCGCGGTATCCGGCGAACCAGGAGTGCGATCCGCCCGGGAATTCGGCCTCACCGGTCTTTCCGTAGATCTCGCCGCACCCGGCGATCTCCTTGGCGGTGCCGTTGGTCACCACCAGACGCATCATCGGCCGCAGCGCGTCGATCATCTTCGGGCTGATCGGCGTGGTGTCACCCTGCACGGCCGTCTGGCGGCCCACGATCAGTTGGGGCACGGGCGTCTTGCCGGCGGCGACCGTGGCCGCTACCAGGGCCATGCCGAACGGGCTGGCCAGCACTTTGCCCTGGCCGAAACCGTCCTCCGTGCGCTCGGCCAGGTCCACCGTCGGTGGCACCGAACCCGTCACGGTGGTGACGCCGTCCACCGTGTAGTCGAGGCCCATCCCGTACTGGGCCGCCGTTTGGGTCAGACCGCGAGGCGGCATCCGGCTGCTCAACTCCGCGAACGTGGTGTTACACGAGCTGGCGAACGCGCGTGACAGCGACACCACGCCGAGATCGAAGCCGCCGTAGTTGGGCACCGTGCGGTGACCGATGTCGAGGTGGCCAGGGCAGCCGAGCATCGAGTTGGGCGTGGCCATGTCGCGGTCGACGGCCGCGCCGGCGGTGATCATCTTGAACGTCGACCCCGGCGGGAACAGGCCGTTGGTGGCGGGCAACCCGTCCGCATCGGCGCCGCCGTTCTGCGAGATCGCGAGGATCTCTCCGGTCGACGGCTTGATCACGACGATCATCGCCTTGCCGCCCTTGTTGTCGACCGCGCGCTGGGCGGCGTTCTGCACCACCCGGTCCAGGGTGATCGACACCGAGGGCGCCGGTGACCCTTCGACCTCGTGCAGCACTTCGACCTCGACGCCGTTCTGGTTGACGCTCACCACCCGCCAGCCCGCCTCACCGTCGAGCTGGTCCACCACGGCCTTCTTCACCGCGGAGATGACCGCCGGCGCGAAATGCGGGTCGGTGGGCAGCATTTCGGGCTGGGGGGTGATCACGACGCCGGGCAGGTGCCCGAACAGGGGCGACACCTTGTCGTTGTCGTCCGGATGCAGGGTCACCCCCAGATCAACCGGGTGAGGCGTCGAGCTGGCTTGCTCGGCGAGCAGCTGCGGGTCGTTGAGGGCCCCGTTGAAGGGGTGCAGCACATCGACGATCGCGTGTGCCGTGCCGGACAGGGCCGGACCGGCCTGGGTGGCGTCCAGCGTGTAGTGGTACAGGTAACCCGGGACCAGCACGTCGCTGCCGCCGACCTCGTTCACCGAGGCGCGGTGCGGCCGATCGGCGCGCAGCGCGAAAGTCTGGTGCTCGCCCAGCTTGGGGTGCAGCGCGGTGGTGGTCCACCGCACCGCCCAGTGCCCCTCGTCGCGGGCCATCTTCAGCTGGCCGTCGTAGGTCCAAATCCGGTTCTTGGGCAGGTGCCAGGTGAAGCGATAGCCGACGGTGCCGCTGTCCTCGGCGTACTTGGCGTTGAGGACCTGGGCGTCGAGGTGGGATGCCTGCAGGCCGGACCAGGCCGCGTTGAGCGCCTCGCGGGCCTCGTTGGGGCTGTCGCTGAGCTGCGCGGCGGTCGCGGTGTCGCCGATGGCCAGGGCGCGGAAGAATTTCTCCGCCGCCGGGCCCGGGCCGTCGGGCCGGGGCGTGCATCCGGACAGGACGATGACCGCGACCAGCAGCAATCCTGAGGCAGATGAGGCCATTGTTGTTCTAGTTGCCATCGGTGCAAATGTTAAGAACTGTGGCCTGAACGGTGGCGCCGACACACCGAGACCGATCCGTGATGTCTGGATCGAGGGCGTCCTCGTCCGCCGGGCGTCACGCCAGCGTGCCATTCCTCACCGGGCGTCACGCCAGCGTGGCGGACCGCTGCAGAAGGCGCTGCTAGTCGAGCAGCACCGTGGCGAAGGTGCCGATCTCGGTGAAGCCCACGCGGGCGTACGCGGCGCGCGCCACGGTGTTGAAGTCGTTGACGTACAGGCTGGCGGTTCGCCCGGTGCCGACGATCACCGCGGCGACCGTCGCGGTGCCGGCGGTGCCCAGGCCGGCCCCACGCCACTCCGGGTGCACCCATACGCCCTGGATCTGGCCCACGCCCGGAGACTGCGAGCCGACCTCGGCCTTGAAGACGACCTGGCCGTGCTCGAACCGCGCCCAGGCGCGACCGGCCGTGATCAGGCTGGCGACGCGTCGCCGGTAGCCGCGTCCGCCGTCGCCGACCCGCGGGTCGACACCCACCTCGCCGATGAACATGTCGACGGCGGCCACCAGGTAGGCGTCCAGCTCTTCGGGCCGGACCTGTCGCACCCCGGGGTCGAGCTCGCAGCAGGGGTGGTTGGACAACGCCAGCAGCGGCTGGTGGTCGCGCACGTCACGCGCCGGGCCCCAGGCCGCCTCAAGCCGCTCCCACATCGGCATCACCAGCTCGGCCCGGCCGACGAGCGACGAACAGCGCCGCGTCCCACGCATGGCCTCGTCGGCGAACGCGCTCAGATCGGCCGGCGCCCCGCGCAGCGGGATCAGGTTGGCGCCGGCGAAGCACAGCGACTCGTCGGCACCGCGCAACGTCCACAGTTCGCCGCCGATGGAATTGGGATCGATGCCGTGGTCGGCCACCCGCGCCGCGACCATGCACGACGCGACGGGGTCGGCGTCGAGCACCCGCCAGACGGCGGCCGCGTCGCGCACCACGGACACCCGTCGCTCACCGACAAGGCGGAACAGGGGCGGAGCCGACATATGGCGAACTCTCTGTGGTGCGAACTCTTCGACCGGGCGCTGGCGATAATCAGCTTACGGTGACAACAGGTGAACCGCTCGATGTTGCATCCGGTCCGCCGTCGGTGCCCATTTCCGCGGCGATTCGCATCGCCTCTTCGATCAAAGTCTCGACGATCTGGGCTTCGGGCACCGTCTTGATCACTTCGCCACGAACGAAGATCTGGCCCTTGCCATTTCCCGACGCGACGCCCAGGTCGGCCTCGCGGGCCTCCCCCGGGCCGTTGACGACGCAGCCCATCACGGCCACGCGCAGCGGCACGTCGAGGCCGTCCAGCCCGGCGGTCACCTCGTTGGCCAGCGTGTAGACGTCGACCTGCGCGCGCCCGCACGAGGGACACGACACGATTTCCAGACCGCGCGGCCGCAGGTTCAGCGATTCGAGTATCTGGATGCCGACCTTGACTTCCTCGACCGGCGGCGCCGACAGCGACACCCGGATGGTGTCGCCGATGCCGCGCGACAGCAGTGCGCCGAAGGCGACCGCGGACTTGATGGTGCCCTGGAACGCGGGGCCGGCCTCGGTGACCCCGAGGTGCAGCGGGTAGTCACATTGCTCGGCCAGCTGCTCGTAGGCGGCGACCATCACCACCGGGTCGTTGTGCTTGACGCTGATCTTGATGTCGCCGAAGCCGTGCTCCTCGAACAGCGAGGCCTCCCACAGCGCCGACTCGACCAGCGCCTCGGGGGTGGCCTTGCCGTACTTCTCCATGAACCGCTTGTCCAGCGAGCCCGCGTTGACGCCGATGCGGATCGGGATGCCTGCCGCACCGGCGGCCTTGGCGACCTCGCCCACGCGGCCGTCGAATTCCTTGATGTTGCCGGGGTTTACCCGCACCGCGGCGCACCCCGCGTCGATGGCGGCGAAGATGTACTTGGGCTGGAAGTGGATGTCGGCGATAACCGGGATCTGGCTGTGGCGGGCGATCTCGGCCAGCGCGTCGGCATCCTCCTGACGCGGGCAGGCCACCCGGACGATGTCGCAGCCGGCCGCGGTCAACTCGGCGATCTGCTGCAGCGTCGTGTTGACGTCGTGCGTCTTGGTGGTGCACATCGACTGCACGGAAATCGGATGATCGCTGCCGACCCCGACGTCACGGACCATCAATTGGCGCGTGGTACGCCGGGGAGCGAGCGTGGGCGCCGGTGTCTGCGGCATGCCCAGGCCAATGGTCATTTGCGCCACTCCTCCTCATCGCTACACTCTGCATCGTCGCCGGCGCGGGTCACGGTGTTGATTCCTTCGGTCTCGTTACTGGAAGAGCCTGATCGGGTTGACCAGATCGGCGGTCACGGTCAGCAGCATGTAGCCGACCACGAACACCAGCACGACGTACGTCGCGGGCATGAGCTTGAGGTAGTTCACCGGCGCGGCCGCGACCATGCCACGGGCCGACCGGATCAGGTTGCGGATCTTCTCGAACACCGCGATGGCGATGTGGCCGCCATCGAAGGGCAGCAACGGCACCAGGTTGATCGCGCCCAGGATCAGGTTCAGCTGGGCCAGGAAGAACCAGAACGCCACCCACAACCCGTGGTCGACGGTGTCGCCGCCGACGATGCTGGCCCCGACGACGCTCATCGGCGTCTCCGGGTCGCGCTGCCCGCCGCCTATGGCGTGCACCAGCGCACCGACCTTCGTCGGGATCGCGACGAGCGCCTTGCCCACCTCGCGAGTGAGGTCACCGGTGAAGGCGAGGGTGGCGGGGATCGCCGTCAATGGCCCGTAGTGCGTGGGCGCGACCTTGACCGCGCCGACGCCGATGGCGCCGACCGTCGAGGGTTGCTGCCGACCGCCCTTGGCGTCGGACCCGGTGCTCAGGTAGCGCTGGGTGGTTGTGACGTCGACGTAGGCGGTGATGGTCGTGCCGTTGCGCTCGGCGACGATCGGGACGTTGCCGTGCAGCTTGCGGATCGCGGCGGCCATGTCCTCGAAGGTCGAAACCGGGGTGTTGCCCACCTTGACGATGACGTCGCCTGGGCGGATACCGGCGAGCGCCGCCGGACCGGGCCCGGTGCAGTCCGCGACCTTGCCCGGCGCCACTTCCGGTGCCACGCAAGCGGTTTCGCCGACCACCGCCCGAGTCGGCGGATGCAGGTTCGGCAGGCCCCAGATCAGCGCGATGCCGTAGAGCAACACCAGGGCGATGACGAAGTTCGCGGCCGGACCGGCGAACAGCACCGCCACCCGCTTCCACACCTTCTGCTTGAACATGGCGCGGTCGGTCTCGTCGGGCGCCAGCTCCTCCACCGAGGTCATTCCGGCGATGTCGCAGAAGCCGCCCAGCGGAACCGCCTTGAGGCCGTACTCGGTCTCCCCGCGCCGGGTCGACCACAGGGTGGGGCCGAAGCCGACGAAGTAGCGCCGCACCTTCATGCCGGTCGCGCGCGCAACCCACATGTGCCCGCACTCGTGCAGGGCCACCGAGATCAGGATGGCCAGTGCGAACAGCACAATGCCGATAACGAACATCATCTGGTCTGCTGGACCTTTCTCACACCACTCCGGAGGCTTTTGCTGACACCTTGGCGGGCTGGACTTGTGCGACGGAACGCCGCGCCCGGTCACGTGCCCAGCGCTGCGCGTCGAGTACCTCATCCACGTTAGCGGGTACTTCCCCAAATTTGGGTGCCCACTGGTCGGCGGCGTGCAGCACGTCGGCGATGGTTTTGACGATCGCGGGGAACCCGACCCGGCCAGCGAGGAAGGCCTCCGCCGCCTCTTCGTTGGCCGCGTTGTAGACGGCGGTCATGCAGCCACCGGTCTGCCCGGCGTATCGGGCCAGTTCAACGGCGGGGAACACCTCGTCGTCCAGGGGCTCGAAATCCCAGCTAGAGGCCGTGCTGAAGTCGCAGCTCGCGGCCGCAGCGGGGACCCGCTGCGGCCAGCCCAGGGCCAGCGAAATCGGCAGCTTCATATCCGGGGGGCTGGCCTGGGCCAGCGTCGAGCCGTCGACGAAGGTGACCATCGAATGAACGATCGACTGGGGGTGCACGACCACCTCGATGCGGTCATACGCAATGCCGAACAGCAGGTGGGTCTCGATGAGCTCGAGCCCCTTGTTGACCAGCGAGGCCGAGTTCAGCGTGTTCATCGGGCCCATCGACCACGTCGGATGGGCGCCCGCCTGTTCCGGGGTGACGTCCTCGAGCTGTGCGGCCGTCCAGCCGCGGAACGGGCCGCCGGAGGCGGTCAGCACCAGCTTGGCGACTTCGTCGGCGGTCCCGCCGCGCAGGCATTGCGCCAGCGCGGAATGTTCGGAGTCGACCGGCACGATCTGCCCCGGCTTGGCGGCCTGGAGCACCAGCGGACCGCCGGCGATCAGCGATTCCTTGTTGGCCAGCGCCAGCCGGGCGCCCGACTCCAGCGCCGCCAGCGTCGGCCGCAGGCCCAACGCCCCCACCAGCGCATTGAGCACGACGTCGGCCTCGGTCTCCTGGACCAGCCGGGTGGCCGCTTCGGGCCCGGCGAAGGGGATGTCGCCGGCCCGCTGCGCCGCCGCTTCGTCGGCGACCGCGATGTTGGTCACACCCGTCTCGGCGCGCTGGCGCAACAGCATGTCCAGGTTGGCGCCCCCCGCCGCAAGGCCGACCACCTCGAAGCGGTCCGGGTTGGCGGCGATGACGTCCAGCGCCTGGGTGCCGATGGAGCCGGTGCTGCCCAGCACCAGCACGCGGAGCCGCTCCCGCGTTTGCCCGTCGGTCATCGGGTTGGTCACCCACTCATTGTGCCGCCCGGCACCGACCGGGGCCATCTGCCGGGCCACGCCCCCTAGCCCGCCCGGGGGTGTGCCAGAATTCTCCAAGGACAAGCCAATCCGATCCGAAGGGGATTTCGCCGTGGCCAGTACCGAGGTGGAGCACGTCAGCGGCGTCGATGCCGTCGAGGTCCCGTCGGCAGCGTGGGGTTGGAGCCGGATCAACCACCGGAGCTGGCACATCGCGGGACTGGTCGGCTTCGGCTTCCTGCTGGCGATGCTGCGCGGCAACCACGTCGGCCACATCGAGAACTGGTTCCTGATCGGTTTTGCGACGCTGATCCTGGTGGCTCTGATCCGCGACCTGTGGGGCCGTCGCCGCGGCTGGATCAGGTAGCCGTCACCGGTCGCCTCGCGGTTCATCCGCGTTCGGCGGCCAGCTGTCCGCAGGCGGCGCTGATTTCGCGTCCGCGAGTGTCGCGCACCGTGCACGAGACGCCCTTGCCGCGGACCCGCCGCACGAACTCCCGCTCCACGGCTTTCGGGCTGGCGTCCCACTCGCTTCCCGGGGTCGGGTTGAGCGGAATCAGGTTCACGTGCACCAGCGGCCCGAGCGCGCGATGCAGCCGCTGCCCCAATAGATCTGCGCGCCAAGGCTGGTCGTTGACGTCGCGGATCAACGCGTACTCCACCGAGACCCGGCGTCCGGTGACATCGGCGTAATAGCGTGCGGCGTCGAGGGCTTCGGTGATCTTCCACCGATTGTTGACCGGCACCAGCGTGTCGCGCAGTTCGTCGTCGGGCGCGTGCAGCGACAGCGCGAGCGTGACGCCGAGGCGTTCGTCGGCGAGTTTGCGGATGGCAGGCGCCAGGCCCACCGTCGACACGGTGACCGAACGGGCCGAGATACCGAATCCCTGTGGCGGCGGGGCGACGATGCGCCGCACCGCGGCGACCACGCGGGCGTAGTTGGCCAGCGGCTCCCCCATGCCCATGAACACCACGTTGGACAGCCGGTCGCCGAAGTCGTCGCGCAGGGCCGCGGCGCCGGCGCGGACCTGTTCGAGGATCTCGGCCGTCGACAGGTTGCGGGTCAACCCGCCCTGACCCGTCGCGCAGAACGGGCACGCCATGCCGCAGCCGGCCTGCGACGAGATGCACACCGTGTTGCGTTGCGGATAGCGCATCAGCACCGACTCGACGGTGACCCCATCGAGGGCCCGCCACAGCGTCTTCCGCGTCTGGCCGGCGTCGCAGGTCACGTCGGAGGCCGCGGTCAGCAGAATGGGGAACATCGTCTCGGCGATGGCGTCGCGCAATCCCGCCGGCAGATCGGTCATCTGCCGCGGATCGGCGATCAGGCGGCCGTAGTACTGATGCGCCAGCTGCTTGGCGCGAAACGCCGGCAGGCCCAGCTCCGCGACGGCGGACGCGCGGCCGTCCTCGTCGAGATCGGCCAGGTGCCGCGGCGGCCTGCCGGGGCGGGGCTCGGAGAAAACCAACTGTTGAACCATGACCTGTCCAGTATCGGTCACGTTCGGACCGGCCTAGCGAACGAGTGTCAGCACCGTCCAGGCCGCGACCGCCGATGGCAGCACCCCATCGAGCCGATCCATCAGGCCGCCGTGGCCGGGCAGCAGCCGGCCCATGTCTTTGATGCCGAGATCGCGCTTGACCTGCGATTCCACCAGATCGCCGAGCGTGCAGGTCAGCACCAGGACAACGCCCAACAACGCGCCGATCCACGGCGGCTTGCCGGCCAGGAAGGTCGCCGTCAGCGTCGCCGCGGTGATTCCGAACACCAGGGAACCGGCGAATCCCTCCCAGGACTTCTTGGGGCTGATCGCCGGGACCATCGGATGCTTGCCCAACAGCGACCCCACGGCATATCCGCCGGTGTCGGAGGCGACGACGGTGATCATCAGGCAGAACACCCGCCCCGCCCCGTCGTGCGGGTAGACCAGCAGCACGCCGAAGGACGCGAACAGCGGCACCCACGCGGCCAGGAACACGGTGGCCGAGGCGTCCCGGAGGTAGTTGGACGAAGAGCCGTCGGCCGGCTCCGTCCGTGTGCGGCTGTCCCGCATGAACAGCCGCCACACGTTACACACCACGACGGTGACGCCGAAGCCGGCCAGTGCGCCCGCGGCGTGGAAGGGCCAGGTCAGCCAGACGGTGAGCTGGCCCCCCGCCAGCAGCGGGATCACGGGTATGACGTAGCCGGCTTCGCGCAACCGCCGGACCACCTCATGGGTGGCCACGACGATGGCCAGGGCGACGATGGGGACCCAGAACCGCGGCGCGAACACCAGTGTCACCACCAGGACGCCGCCGATAGCCGTGCCCACCGCGATGGCGGCGCGCAAGTCGCGTCCGGCCCGGGATGCCTTTCCGGCCGGCTGTGCGACGGTGTCCTTGCCGGCGCGCGCTGGATCGTCGGGCGGGTCGGTTGCGCCGGGTTCTGGAGTGGCCACTGGTGTGGATGAACTTAGCTGCTGAGCGGTCGCTAGACCTCCAGCAGTTCGCCTTCTTTGTGCTTGACCAGCTCTTCGATCTGGGTGACGTACTGGTGGGTGGTCTTGTCCAAGTCCTTTTCGGCCCGGCCGACCTCGTCCTCGCCGGCCTCGCCGTCCTTGCGAATCCGGTGCAGCTCCTCCATCGCCTTGCGGCGGATGTTGCGCACCGAGACCTTGGCGTCCTCCCCCTTGCCCTTGGCCTGCTTGACCAGCTCCCGGCGGCGCTCCTCGGTGAGTTGCGGGACCGCCACCCGGATCAGGGTGCCGTCGTTGGTGGGGTTGACGCCGAGGTCGGAATTGCGAATCGCCGTCTCGATCGCGCCCACCTGACTGGCTTCGTAGGGCTTGATGACGACGAGGCGCGCCTCGGGCACGTTGATACTGGCCAGTTGCGTGATGGGCGTGGCCGCGCCGTAATAGTCGATCACGATCCGCGAGAACATGCCCGGGTTGGCACGCCCGGTCCGGATGGTCGACAGGTCGTCGCGGGCAACGGCTACGGCCTTTTCCATTTTCTCTTCCGCATCGAAGAGAGCCTCGTCAATCATGTGCGTCGCTCCTCTTCATTGCTGCGCTGCACGTCCTCCCACGGCACGTCATCGCGTCGTCGGTTTCAGGTGGTGACCAGAGTCCCGATCTTCTCACCAGCGACCGCCCGGGCGATATTGCCATTGGTCAGCAGGTTGAACACCAGGATCGGCATGCCATTGTCCATGCACAGGCTGAACGCGGTTGCATCGGCCACTCGTAGCCCGCGGTCGATGACCTCACGATGACTGATCGCGGCGATCAATTCGGCATCGGGATGCTGCCGCGGATCCGCGTCGAACACGCCATCGACGGCCTTGGCCATCAGGACCACTTCGGCGCCGATCTCCAAGGCACGCTGCGCGGCGGTGGTGTCCGTGGAGAAGTACGGCAGTCCCATACCGGCTCCGAAGATCACCACGCGCCCCTTCTCGAGGTGGCGCACGGCGCGCAGGGGCAGATAGGGCTCCGCGACCTGACCCATGGTGATGGCGGTCTGGACCCGGGTGACGATGCCTTCCTTCTCCAGGAAGTCCTGCAGCGCCAGGCTGTTCATCACGGTGCCCAACATGCCCATGTAGTCCGAACGGGTGCGTTCCATGCCGCGCTGCTGAAGCTGGGCACCCCGGAAGAAGTTGCCGCCGCCGATTACGACGGCGACCTGGACGCCGCCGCGAACCACCTCGGCGATCTGTCGCGCCACCCGCGCCACGACATCGGGGTCCAGGCCGACCTGGCCGCCACCGAACATCTCACCGCCGAGCTTGAGCAACACCCGCGAATACCTCGCCCTGCCGAGCGGCTGGCCAGAACCCGATCCGTTTTCCGGTGCAGATGTCGATACGCCGTTGCCGCCGGTTGCCGGCTCCGGCCTCGGAGCCGCCGAGCCGGCGACTTGGGGCTCCCTGGACTCCGTCATCAGACTCCTCGCATGAGAGTGCCATCCCGGGCGACCTCAATCCGGAACGGCATTTCACATCCTGCCTCATCGCAGCACAATGCGGCCTCGACGGGGTGCATTATGCGCACAGTTGGAGCGCCGGACCAATTTTCGAGTCTGGCGGTACCGAAATACCTCACGCCGATGTGCTTTCTGCCGACGCGCGTTTGAGCCACGGATGGCATGGGAATCCGCATCAACGCGGCAGAGATGCGGTCTTAAGCAATGAGGACCGGCCTCGCCGTATGACCGGGTCGATCGCTCGCGATCGCCGTTGAGCAATGGATCGCTCAGAGTACGCCAACGAGGAGGAAGCACTTCCATGGCTGAAGAAAACAAGTCCGGACCTGCCGAAGCTGTGAAAGGCGTCGTCGAAGACGTCAAAGGCAAGGCCAAGGAGGCCGTAGGCGCGGTGGCCGGTCGTGATGACCTCACCCGCGAGGGCCAGGCGCAGCAAGACAAGGCCGAGGCGCAGCGCGACGCGGCGAAGAAGGAAGCCGAAGCGGAGGCCGCGCGCGGCGGCGCCAAGGCGGCCGAGGAGCGCCAGAAAGACGCCCAGTAGCACGTCGTAGACGATGGGCCCGGTCCGTGAAAACGGGCCGGGCCCGTCGTTGTCCGCAGGCGCATCGGCCAGTACTGACCTCAAGTCGCATAGCTTTTGCATAGTTTCGGACGAGCTGGGTACCCACGGCTAGCGCTGTACGACATCTCCGCAGAGGTGCCTACGGACCGGGGGGGAACCGGGACGTCACGAGGTTAGGAGATGCGGTTGGACGTGGTGGTGCTCACCGACGAGGACGACTTCGAATCTGCCCTCCCGTTGTCGACGTTCGCGCAACCGATGCGGCGCGCCAGCCTGACGGCGGACACCGACGGGCAGTGCGCCATGGCCGACATCGCCATCGTCGATGCGCGCACGAACATGGCGATGGCCCAGGATGTCAGCTCTCGGCTGACGACCGACAACCCCGGCACCGCGGTAGTGGCGCTCGTAGCACCGGCCGACGGTGCCACCGTCGAAGTCGACTCCCACTTCGATGACGTGATGCTGCCCGGCACCGGCGCCGAAGAGTTACAGGCCCGGTTGCGCCTTGCGATCAGCCGCCGGCGCAGCGCGGTCGAGGGCAGCCTGAAGTTCGGCGACCTCCTTCTGCATCCGGCCAGTTCCACCGCGTCGCTGGACGGCAGCGACCTCGGTTTGACGCTCACCGAGTTCAAACTGCTGAACTTCCTCGTGCAGCACGCCGGTCAGGCATTCACGCGAACCCGGCTGATGCGAGAGGCATGGGGCTACGACAGCACCGGCAAGGCGCGGACCGTCGACGTGCACATCCGGCGGCTGCGCGCCAAGCTCGGTACGCGCCACCGATTCATGGTCGACACCGTCCGCGGAGTCGGCTACCGAGCCGCAACGCCGCCGCAACCGGAATGGGTCGCCGGCTCGAGGCTCACACCGATCTGGACCTCGACGACAACTCCCGCGCGTGGTCCGATGAATCCGGAACCAGCAGAGCCCTGAGCAGCAGTCGATCAGCCAAAGAGCGGAAACGCACGCTTGCGCGCCAGCGCATCCATTCCGTCCTGGATCGCGTCTTGCACCTCGTGGTATTTGCGTTCGACGTATTGGTCGTCGTCCGCTCGCGCGGGATCGTTGTCGAGTTCCACGGCGGGCATGAACCGGGTTCTGATCTTGGCCGGCAGGGGCAGCTGCGGCAGTGCCGCCGGTGCGATCCCCCAGGGCAACGAGACGGCCAACGGAAATACCTTGAGCCGCAAGATACGGTCCAGGCGCAGGGTTTTCGACAACCGGTCACCGCGGATCAGCACAGGCATCGCGTCGGCGCCGCCGACGGTCGCGATCGGCACGATCGGTACGCCGGCCCGAATCGCCATCTTGACGAAGCCGGTCCGTCCCGCCAGGTTGGCCTGATCGCGCTCGGTCCACGGGCGCAATGAGTCCACTTCCCCGCCGGGCCACAGCGCCACGTCACGGCCTTCCGCCAATGCGGTGGCGATCGCGTCGGGCGCGGCCGGCAGCACCCCCATCGCTCGGAAGTACCGCCCGAACAAGGGGATTGCCATCAGCGCATCGTGGGCGGTGCCGTGCAGGGGCCGCTCCTGCCCGAACCGCCGCCACCATTGCAGGCCAACGGTCCAGGCGTCCCAGACGAATGGGGCCCCGGAGTGAATCCCCACCAGAAGCGCCGGCGGCTTCTCCGGAATGTTCTCCCACCCGTCGATTTCCATCCGAAACCAGTAGTCCACCAGCACATTCCACAGATATTTCTGTCGCTGCAGGGTGGTCTCGTCCTGGCCGGAAAGGTCCCATCGCGCCGCACGCTCGGCCACCCAGCCGCTCAGCCCGCCTGCTTGGTTGTCACGCCGTTCTTCCATCGCCGCGCGGGCGTCCTCGGCCTGCCGCCTCGCTTGGGCGCGTACCGGCGCCGGCCTGTGATCCGGGTTACTCATGCCGTACCGGGTACCCGATTCGGGCGCGCACGATTCCCCCGGACGCAAATCTCCCCGCGCCACTCGGCGTGGCGCGGGGAGCATTTGCAACCCGTTTAGGCGGTGTGCGGCGCCGGTGCGGGCGGGGCACCAGGTGCCGGTGCCGGGCTGTTCGGCGCGGCAGGCTCCGAGCCACCCTGCATGTTCGACGTCCACATCAGGATGTCCTGCATCCCGTCGTTGTAGACGACACCGTTCGGCGGCGCGCCGGTCACGTCGAAGTACAGCGTGCCGGTCGACTCGTTGCCCTGGGAGATCGGCGCCGGGTTGAGCCCATTAGGGGCACCGACCTTGTCGATCACCCGGTAGTTCTGGCCGTTGGGACCGCGGGCGATGAAATCGTTGACCATGGGAGTTACCAGCCCGCCGTCAGACCTGGCGGTGACGTCGGCCTGGTACAGCGTGCCTTTCGGCGTGTAGCCGGGGATGGTGACATTGCTGGGCTGCAGGTTGCTCACCGTGTAGTTGGTGATCAGCGGCCCGTCGACGAGCTGCTCGCTGGTGCCGAACCCCTGAATGTTGGGCGCGGCAGAAGCGGGCGTCGCGAAAAGGGTCGCCACCGCTATCCCCCCGGCAGCGGCAGCTGTCGCGACGGCAGTCTTGGTGACCTTCATTGTTCATTCCTTTCGTATCGAACAATTGCCCCCCTGAAGGGCATAGAGGTATAGCCAGCAAAATAGCCAACCCGCCGCCGTCTTAAACATCGGCAGTGATATCACGTGGTCAGCGGCGGAAATTCGATTGCATTCTTGAGCAGTATCTTTCGCATCAGGTGATAACAAATGCATCATTACTCACAGCCGCGCGTGACGATTAGGCCGAGTGCCGAAGGGTAATCGGTGCGCTAGGGCCGATCCGGCCTCGAAGCGGTCGAGGGCCTATTCAAGGCGGCCGCGAAGGGAGCAGTCACGTGCAACGCGGAGCGCGATTGAGGATCACAAATCACGTTGAATCGGTAAAGGAAATCGCATGGGTTTTGTAGCGCAACAACAATCCGTTCCCGGTGTGCAGGCGCAAATGGACCCGATTCCCGATTGTGGTGAAAACAGTTACCAGGGATCGGCAAAACTGCTGGGCAAAAGGGCGATCATCACCGGCGGCGACAGCGGCATCGGACGCGCGGTCGCGATCGCGTTCGCGCGCGAAGGCGCCGACGTGCTGATCGCCTACCTCAACGAGGACGACGACGCGCGCGACGTCGCCCGTTACGTCACCAGCGCCGGGCGCAAATGCGTGCTGGTGCCCGGCGATCTCTCCGACCCCGCGCACTGCCGCGCCGTCGTAGACCGGGCGGTGCAGGAACTGGGCGGCCTGGACATCCTCGTCAACAACTCCGCGTATCAGATGATGCGCAAGAGTCTCGACGAGATCAGCGACGAGGAGTGGGAGTACACCTTCCGGCTCAACATCGGCGCGTATTTCTATCTCGTCAAGGCGGCCGTGCCGCACATGAGCCCCGGCTCGTCGATCATCGGCAGCTCGTCGGTCAATTCCGATACGCCCAATCCCACGTTGGCGCCCTACGCGGCGACGAAGGCCGCCATCGCCAATTTCTCGGCCAGCCTGGCCCAGCTATTGGGCGACAAGGGCATTCGGGTCAACAGTGTGGCTCCAGGACCGATATGGACGCCATTGATCCCGTCGACCATGCCGCCGGACAGCGTGGAGTCGTTCGGCGACAACGTGCCGCTGGGACGCGCCGGTCAGCCCGCTGAACTCGCCCCGATCTATGTGCTGCTGGCCTCCGATGACGCGAGTTACATCTCCGGTGCGCGGGTGGCGGTGACCGGCGGGCGACCGATTCTGTAGGCGGCGGGGCTCCGGGTCGCCTGGCAACGTGTAACGGTGCGCTCACCGGGGTACAGCCCGAACGCAGGATGGCATCGACGTGACCAGTGCGGCGCGGTAGAAGGAGTGCAGATGAGCACAACAACGCGGGAGCCCGAGCCGATCGGGACCGATGACGACTTCGAGCTACTCGCCGACCAGGTCGCGGCTCTCAAAGAACTCGCGCGACTCGACGACGTCCCCGAGGGCCAGATCTACGACTTCGGAATCCGTTGGGGGGCAGCACTTGCCGGGCGGTTCCGGCGGCTGGTGCACTACAGCTGTCTTGGCCTGCTCGACGAGGCCGCCGAACGCCGGTTCCAATCCCTATGTGACGAGCTGCGTTCGGTGTCGGATTTGATCGAGAGGTTCGGTCTCGCCCGGCCACGGTTCACCGATACCCCGAGCCACCCCAGGTTGCGCTAGCTTGTCTCGCCCTGGCCCGGCTCGCGATGTCCTCGACATTGGAGATCTCCCGGTAGTCGGACAAGAACTCGTTGGCCGCCAACACGATTCCGGTGCGCGGCGCGGGGCAGCCGCCATTGCGGCAGGTCAACGCCACCATGAAGGCGTCGTCATCCTCGTCGAGGAACAGGAACCCGAGATACAGCGCGTGCCCTACGGCGAAATCCTTGGCGCCGCATCCGGCGCAGTGACCGCCCTTGACCGCCACCAGCTCTAAGACCCGTTCGCGCTCAACGCTTTGCAGGTCGATCAGCTCGGGCCGCACGCTCGTATCGGTCATCTCAGATCTCCACGTCCTTGTCGTAGTGGACGTTGTCCTCACGCCAGCCGCCCAGACCGTGGCCGATGCCGGAGTAGTCGTCGATGAACTCGATCTGGTTGATCCACTTCGCCATCTTGAAGCCGACCTGGGTCTCGACCCGTAATCGCAGCGGCGCGCCGTGCTTGATGGGCAGCGGCTTTCCGTTCATCTCGTAGGCCAGCAACGTTTGCGGCTTGTAGGCGAGTTCGAGATCGATCACCTCGTAGAACTGGCCCTCTCCTTCCGCGCTCGGCTCGTCGCGGCCGGTGTCTTGCATGGTCAGAAAGCAGATGTATTTCGCCTGCGGCAGGGGACGCACGTGGTCGGCGAGCTGGGCCAGCGGCACGCCACTCCACTGGCCGATGCTGGTCCAGCCCTGCACGCAGTTGTGCATCACGCGTTGCGACTGTCGATCGGCGAGGGAACGCAACTCGTCGAGGTCCAGCGTCACGGGGTTCTCCACCAGGCCGCCCACCCGCACACGCCAATCGACGAAGTTGTGCACGGCCATCACCTTGTACTCGGCGCTCGTCGGCGGCTTGCCGTTCACCCGGTGTTCCTTGGACGTCATGCGCTCGGGGTAGTTCTGCTTGGAATTCAGCGGCCGCAGTAGGACTTTGCGGGCGCGGGTGACCACGGCGCCCAGCACGCGGCGAACCTGAACGGGTCGGCGCAGACTCCACACCGTCGCCGCGATGTGCACGGCAACGATGGCCGCGATGATCACCAGCGACAAGACGGTGGCCCAGCCGATGTTGCGGACGGAGCCGAAGATCATTGCGGCGGTGAGCTGGCCCCAACTCCAGAAGAAGATCATCGACAGGTGGATGACGATGAAGACCAGGAAAGCGACCAGGCCGAGGAAGTGCAGGCTTCGCGCCCATTGCCGACCGCCCCACATGCGCACGTACCACGGGAACGCGGCCTCGATCGCCGGAGACTGCGCGGCGCCGGTCAGGATCTGAAACGGTGCCAACAAGAAGATCACGCCGGCGTAGGTCAGCTTCTGGATGGCATCCAGGGGTTCTCCGGGCAGCAGAGGCGGCAGGTTGAAACTCATGTAGGTGACGATGTCGTTCCACGCCTCGGGGAAGATCGACCATGAGGCCGGCCAATAGCGGTGCCACTGGCCGGTGGCGAACAGCAGGATGTAGTACGACAGCCCGACGAGGATCCAGCCGATCACCGAAAAGAAATGCCAGTGCCGGCCCATGCCCAGTTTCTTGTGGCCGGGCAACGAAAACAGGGAGCTGTAGTCCTCCTCCTCGTCGAGGGTGTCGTAAAGCTTGTTGATCGGCATTTCCTTGACCGTGAAGCGCGCCCACTCGCTGCCCGGCTTGCTGTCGTCATGCCAGTACAGCTTCGGGTGGGTGGACAGGATCTCGACGCCGCTGCGGATCACCAAAGTCAAAAACAACACGTTGAGCCAGTGGTCGATACGCAGCCACGCCGGGTAGTCAAGGACTGTCATGTCTTCACCGTTCAGTCGCGCCAATTCTGCCGTTGCGGATACGCCACGTTGATGCCGGACAAGACGGTGGTGTGCACGGCGATGAAGCCTGCGGCGAGCGCCATGGCAAGCGTCCCGGGCGCCAGGTCCCAGCGGCCGGTCAACGCCACCAGCCCGGGCAGGCCGGCGAACCGGCTGACCACATAGATCACCAGAAAGGCCGCGCTGATCAGACTGCCGGCAAACCAGCCCGCCTGCGGCACAAGAGGTTTGAGGGGAAACGCCATCGCCCCGGCGGCGGCGAGGCAGGCGGCGATCAGCACGACGACGTATACCAGGAAATACAGCGGTAGACCCGGCCGGCTGGCCAACAGATAGGCATGTATCGCCGCCAGGCCCACAAGCAGCGATGCGCCCAAGCCCGTCACCGTGCGTGGCAGATCAAAGGCGACGTAGCCGTTGAGCGTGAGGAGGGGCGAGGTGAAAACCTTGTGCCACGCTTTGAGCCACAGGCGTGCGAGCAGCCCGACCATTACCGCTGACTACCCGCCTGACCGGCCGACAAACTGATGTTCGGCAAGCTTTCAGCGTCTTCACAGTTTGCGTTTGGAAGCGGTGGGTCAGTAAGGGCCACAACGGTTCTGGGGTTCAGTGCTCTATGGCGGTCGTGGGCATCGTCGGGTACGCCGGCGCCACGCTCTGGCTCACGGTTGGATACGGGGCCACCGGATACGGAGTCGTCGGATAGGTGGTCGCCGGATACGGAGTCGGCAAAGAGGTGGTCGGGTACGGAGTTGTCGGATAGGAGGTGGTCGGGTGGGTGGAAGTCGGGTAGGTGGTGGTCGGGTAGGTGGTGGTCGGCGACGTCGTCGTCGCCGGTGGCTGCGTGGTTGTAACCGTCGACCGCGGCGGCTGCGATTCGGTCGACTCGGAAGTCGGTGAGACCGGGGCGGCGCTGGTAGTCACCGGCGGTGCTAGCCGCGACGATTCGACCGGCGGGGTTACGTTGCGCACGTTATCGGTCGGTCTGTTCCCGACGCCGCCCAGCCGCACGGCCAACCCGGCGGCCACGAGCAGCACCAGTGCGGCCGCGCCGGCGGTGCTGACCAGCACTGCCGAGCGTCGTAGCCACGGCCGTCGCCGCGGCCTGGCTGCGACCTGTGGAGCACCGCGGGAGACCTCAGCGCTCGGCGGGATCGCGCCGGCCTCCTCATGGTCTACAAGCTCGTCCTCGCGTGCAGGTATGGGCACCTCGCCGGAAGAGGCTTCCTGAGACCACGCCAGCGCGCGGTACGTCGCCGACTGGTCGCCGTCGGCGGCCGCTTGCCCCGCGGCGCTGTGGGCAGTCCCGGCCGCCCAGGCCGTCGGGCCCACCTCGGTGGCTGCGACGCCTTCCGTCCGGGCGGCTGGCGCCTGGCCTGCGACAGTTGCCGGGGCGCCGACGGCACGACATGGGCCCGGCGCACCGGCCGGAGAACGCAGTTGGGCCAGGACCGCTGCGCCGATAGCCGCACTCAACAGGGGTTGCGATGTCGTGACAACCGGCGCCTGCAAACGCTCCGACAATTGGTTGGTGATCAGCGGGATACAGGCACCACCACCGACCGTGGCGACCGCGGCGAGTCGCTGCGCCGGAATCTGATTGCGTTGCAACACATTTACGACGCAGTCGATGAAACGTTGCAGGGGTTCTTCGATGAGTTCCTCGAACTCGCCGCGGGTCAACCGGACGTCGGATCCGACACCGGGAAGATCAGCCGGGATGACGGCGACCGTCGCCGATGACAGCTGTTCCTTTGCGTTCCGGCATTGTTCGAGGCGACGACCCAGCGGAGCCAGCGGCGCGGTGTTGGCAGCGTCGGCACCCATGTTCGATGCGACGTGTCGCATGATTGCCTGGTCGAGCTGATTGCCGGAGAAGCCGCTGTAGCGCAACGTCGGAGCGATCTGACGGAAGTTGGCGGCGGCATCGGTGAGCGTGATGCTGCTGCCGCTCGCGCCGAAGTCGCACAGCACCACGCCACCGTCACTGGGAAATCCGGGTTGGGCGTACAGCGCGGCCAACGCGGCCGTGCCGTCGCAAATGAAAGCCGGTGGCGCCTCGGGCGCGAGGGCGGGGTACTCGCGCAGCGCCGCCCGCAGTGCGGCGACCTGACGCTCGTGCCAATGCCCGGGCACCGCGATGGCGACCGGGGCCCCACCGACGCTGCGCGCCATCCCGTCGAGCGCGGCGGCGGTGAGCGCCGCGGCGGGGTGACGCGTTCCGTCGGCGGCGGCTAACGGTTGGTCGTCTCCGACCCGCTCGACGAATCCGCCGAGAAGCAGGCCGGATTCGTCCAGGCGAGGATTCTCGCTCGGCGTGCCCACCTCCGGGGGCCGGTGGCCGTACATCGTCAAGACCGACGCGCGGGTCACCGGGGCGCTGCCGGTGCGCGCGGCCACCAGGTTGGCCGTGCCGATCGACAAGCCAAGCGGGCCGCTCATGTCTCCCCCGATCCTCTCCCGCCGGAATCCGTCGACAAACACCGCCACATCGGTGCAATGAACGACGCTGCGCGCGTCGAGTGATGGCAGCGCGGCCTGCGAGCCGGCGGATACACGGATTCCGAGTCATCGCGCTACGGCGCAGCCATCCCCCGACTCGGCGCTGCTCGTTTAACGCGATAGCCGCCTTCTTCCGGTGCGCACTCGCAGCGGCCAAAGGCATGGCGGATTAACCCTGCCGCAGGCTTCCCGATGCGAAAGCACTTTAAACGCGCCGCGAGCAAGACGGCCGTCGGTAGCGAAAACGAACCTGCTGTGTGCGCTACCGCGTCAGGTGGCTGGACCGCGGCAGCGCGCCACGGGCGAGCCGACGAGCCGAAATTCCTCGTTCTTGTCGAGTTGAGGATCGACGCCTTCCTGCAAGAGGATGATGATGTCCGAGCCGCCGAACTGGAAGTATCCGAACTCTTCTCCCTTGGCCATGTGGCGGCCGGGCACGGCGGTGAGCACCACCGACGACACGTGGGCCATGCCCACCGGAATGACCGCCACGATGCCGATATCGCCGCAATCCGATTGCGACGTATCGATGGTGACCACCCCGCGGGTCTGCGAGAACTCGTATCCGCTGCTGGCGCTGTCGCTGGCGGCGAACTCGTGTTCTTCCAGGCCCACCCGCATGAAGACTTTGCCCTCGATCCGGAAGGATTCCTTGACCATTCCGGCGACCGGCAGGTGGTAGCGGTGGTAGGCGTGCACCGGCAGCATGTAGTGGACGAAGGTGCCGCCCGCAAAGCTTTCGCTGTACTGGCTGCCTTCGATGAGTTGCTTGATGTTGCCGTACTTTTCGTTCTTGACGGTGGTGGCCGGGATGCTCGAGTCGGCATCGATGTCGTAGGCGTGCTGGTATTTGCAGTCGGCCGGTGAGGTGACCACCAGATTGGTGGTCGGTTCGGCGATCGGGCGCAGCCCGCCGTTGACTTCCCGCGCGATGAACTGGTTGGCGGTCAGCCATCCGCTGGGCGCATTCGGCACCCCATCGATCAACGACTCATGGATGCGGTACTCGGGCGCATTGTCGATGAACGACTGCAGGACTTCCGGACTGAACGATTGCGGTGAGTCCAGGAAATTACCCCACTGGCGGGCGAACTCGGTCATCCATTCCCGAAAGACACCGGAGCCCTGCGGCGACTCGTCCCCCTGGTCGACCAGGAAGTAGAAGTGCGCCATGCGATCACTGACCTCTTGCGCCTGCCGCTTTTCGTTCTTCCAGGCATCGGCATCCGACTCGTGTGGCACCCATCGGATGAAGCGGTTCAGATAGGCCTCGTACTCGCCGATGTCGCGCGGCCACTCGAGCGCGTTGTAGAGGTCCTGGTTCAGCTCGGCTTCGGCCCGTTGGCGGGCCTCCTGCAGAGACCGCTCAAGCCGATCGGCCAAACCCTGCTCTTTGTCCAAGACGCCGCGAAGTTCTTGGACGACGGGTTCCGGCTCGCTCATATCAGCACTCCTCGGTGTCAGTTGTGCGCGACCGCGCGCCAAAGTGCGTACCCGCGCTTTTCAACGGCAAACGGGCTCGCGGCACCGCGTTCAGCGGCCACGAACCCTGCGGTTGTACTTCATGATCGCGTCGACCAATTGCGACTTGTTCATCGTGGACCGGCCGGCGATATCGAGACGGCGGGCCAGCTCGAGCAGGTGCTTTTTGCTGGCGTTGGCATCGACGCCCTCGGCGGACTTACCCGTTGGCCGCAGGCCACCGCTCTCGGCCCGCTCGTCGGACGGGCCTTTCTCGTCCTTGGGTTCCCAGTGATCCCCGACCTTTTCGAAACTGTGCTTGACAGCGGCGTACGCCACCCGATGGGCGCGTTCGTCGCTGCCGTACTGTTCGGCCGCCGCGTCATGGGATTTCGCGAATGTGCGTTGGGCCTTGGCGCTGGAACGTTGCAGTGTGCTGGGCAATTCGCTCTTTTTGGCCGAGCCGCCCTTTGTCGTCTTCGGCATCGGACCTCCTCGGGTGCCGCAAGCGCTGCGGGTAACCGGTCGGTTACCCCGGCCGGCGCGCCGACAATCATGGTCTGCACAATGTGGGCATCGGGCAGCTCGAAATATGTCAATATCGTTGACATGATTCAGGCCGACGATGCTCCGCTGGGTTATCTCCTCTACCGGGTCGGGGCGGCCCTGCGACCCGAGGTCGCCACCGCGTTGGGTCCGCTGGGCCTGACCCTTCCCGAATTCGTTTGCCTGCGCATACTTTCGATGTTTCCGGGAATGTCGAGCGCCGAGTTGTCCCGCCACACCAACGTGACCCCGCAGGCGATGAACACCGTGCTGCGCAAGCTGGAAGAGGTCGGCGCCGTGGCGCGGCCGTCGTCGGTGTCCTCGGGACGCGCGCTGCCGGCGAACTTGACCGGCCAGGGCCGCGCCCTGCTCAAGCGCGCCGAAGGAGCGGTCCGCGGCGCCGACGCACGAATCTTGGCCAGGCTCACCGAGACTCAGCAGCGTGAGTTCAAGAAGATGCTCGAAAAGCTCGGATCCGACTAGCGCGATCGCGCGCCTCAGCTGGCGTCAATGCGCGCCCACGGCCGCGCCTCTTCGAGCTCGTAGGCCAATTCGAGCAGCAAAGATTCCTGCCCGATATCGGCCGACAACATCATGCCCACCGGCATCCCGTCGGCGGATTGCGCCAGCGGCAGCGAGATCGCGGGCTCGCCGGTGACGTTGTGCAGCGGGGTGAACGAAACCCAGTCGATCAGCCGGCTGACGACCTGCTGATAATCGGTGGGCGCCAGGAATCCGATGCGGGGCGTCTCGTCGGCGAGGGTGGGGGTGAGCACCGCGTCGTAGGTGCGGAAGAACTGAGCGGTGCGTCTGCGCGCCCGGCGCAGCCGCACGATCGCCATCGGAAGGCGGTGCATGTTGCGGCTGGTGTGTCGAAGCAGACCCAGCGTCAGGCTGTCCAGCTTGCTGCGATCGAACGTCTCGCCGAACAGGTGCCGCCCGCCGCTGACCTGGGCCAGCGACAAAAATCCCCAGTACATGACGAAGTCGTCGGCGAAACTGGGCGCCACCGGGGGCTCGTCGACGTGTTCGACACGGTGGCCCAGCTCCTCGAGCAGACCGGCGGACTTCAACGTCAGCTCCCGCACCTGAGGACTGCATTCGCGCTGTACCGATCGGGTCAGCACCGCGATCCGCAGCCGCTGCCGGCCGGGCCCGGTGACGTCCCCGACCGGTGCCAGCTTCGGGTTGCGCCAGATCCGTTCCGCCTCGCGGTAGAACGCCGCGGTGTCCCGCACCGAACGGGTCACGACGCCGTTGACGACGACGCCGACCGGCATCCGGCGCAGGGTCGCGTCCAGGGGCAGCCGTCCACGCGAGGGTTTGAGTCCGACCAATCCGTTGCAGGCGGCCGGAATCCGGATCGAACCGCCGCCGTCGTTGGCGTGCGCGATGGGCACGACACCGGCGGCGACGAACGCACCCGAACCCGACGACGAGGCGCCGGCGGTGTATTCGGTGTCCCACGGATTGCGCACCGGGCCCAGCCGCGGGTGCTCCGCCGAGGCGCTGAAGCCGAATTCGGACAGCTGCGTCTTGCCCACCGAGGTCAAGCCGGTGGCCAGGAACAGCTGGGTGAAGACGCTGTCCGCGACGGCATTCCAGCTCGTCCACGCGTCGGTGCCGTGCATGCTGGGCTGTCCGGCGACGTCCACGTTGTCCTTGATGAACGTCGGCACGCCGCCGAAGTAACCGTCGGCGGGATCCGCCGCGGCCGCCCGCGCTTGCTCAAAAGCCGCGTACGCCAACCCATTTAGCAGCGGGTCGACGGCCTCGGTGCGGGCGATCGCGGCCTCGACCACCTCGGCCCTGCCGACCCGGCCGGATTTCAGGGCGTCGGCCAGGCCGACCGCGTCCAGATCGCCAAGGGCATCGTCGCCGAACGCGTGCACGTGTCTCATGACACTGACGCTAGCCCGCGCGCCCGTCCCCCCGGGAGCTTTCCGGCTTGCGCCGGGGCGGATCGTGGTCAGGCCTTAAGCCTGACCCACCTCGAAGCGGACGAACCGCGTCACCGTGACACCGGCGTCGTCGAGCAGCGCCTTGACGGTCTTCTTGCTGTCGGACACCGATGGCTGCTCGAGCAGCACGGCGTCCTTGAAGAAGCCGTTCAGCCGGCCCTCGACGATTTTGGGCAGGGCCTGCTCCGGCTTGCCCTCCGCCTTGGCGGTTTCCTCGGCGATGCGGCGCTCGCTGGCCACCACGTCCTCCGGCACGTCGTCGCGCGACAGGTAGCGGGCCTTGAGCGCCGCGATCTGCAGCGCGACCGCGTGGGCGGCGTCGGTGTCCGAGCCCTGATATTCGACCAGCACACCGACCGCGGGGGGCAGGTCGGCCGCCCGCCGGTGCAGGTAGGTTTCGACGGTGCCGTCGAAGTTCGCGACGCGGCGCAACTCCAGCTTCTCGCCGATCTTGGCCGAGAGCTCCGCGATCGCCTGCTCGACGGTCTTGTCACCGACGGTGGCGGCCTTGAGCTCGTCGACGTCCGTGGCCTTCGACGACACGGCCGCGGCGACGATCTGGTCGGCCAGCGCCTGGAACTCCGCGTTCTTGGCGACGAAGTCGGTCTCGCTGTTCAGCTCGATCAGCGCGCCGCCCTGGGCCGCGACCAGGCCCTCGGCCGTCGCACGCTCGGCGCGCTTGCCGACGTCCTTGGCGCCCTTGATGCGGAGCGCCTCGACGGCCTTGTCGAAGTCGCCATCGTTCTCGGCCAGCGCGTTCTTGCAGTCGAGCATGCCGGCGCCGGTGAGTTCCCGGAGCCGCTTGACGTCGGCGGCGGTGAAGTTCGCCATTTCAGCCTTCCGTGGGTGGTGTTGGTTCGGGGGCGCCCGCAGCGGCGTCGGTGGGGGCGGTGGCGGTGGCGGAGGCCAGCAGCTCCTGCTCCCATTCGGCGAGCGGCTCGGCGGCCTCGGCTTCGGGCTTGCCGTCGCCGCGGCCGACGCCGGCGCGCGCCTGCAGCCCCTCGGCGACCGCGGAGGCGATCACCTTGGTCAGCAACGCGGCCGACCGGATCGCGTCGTCGTTGCCCGGAATCGGGTAGTCGACCTCGTCGGGGTCGCAGTTGGTGTCCAGGATCGCGATGATCGGGATGTTCAGCTTGCGGGCCTCCGCAACCGCGAGGTGCTCCTTGTTGGTGTCGACGACCCAGATGGCCGACGGCACCTTGGCCATGTCGCGGATACCGCCGAGGCTGCGCTCGAGCTTGTTCTTCTCGCGCGTCAGCATCAAGATTTCCTTCTTGGTGCGGCCCTCGAAGCCACCGGTCTGCTCCATCGCCTCGAGCTCCTTGAGGCGCTGCAGCCGCTTGTGCACGGTGGAGAAGTTGGTCAGCATTCCACCCAGCCAGCGCTGGTTCACATACGGCATGCCGACGCGGGTCGCCTCGGCGGCGACGGATTCCTGCGCCTGCTTCTTGGTGCCGACGAACAGGATGCTGCCGCCATGGGCGACGGTCTCTTTGACGAACTCGTACGCCTGGTCGATGAAGGTCAGCGTCTGCTGCAGGTCGATGATGTAGATGCCGTTGCGGTCGGTGAAGATGAACCGCTTCATTTTGGGATTCCACCGGCGGGTCTGGTGCCCGAAGTGGGTGCCGCTGTCGAGCAGCTGCTTCATGGTTACGACGGCCATGGTCATGCCTTACTTGTGTCGGTTGTCGCCTGGCATCGGGTGAGGCCGGGCCCTGGCGGCTGCTGCGATGCCGGACCCTGTTAAGGGACCGCCCGGCATGCGATTGCGTTCTCCTCGTAAAACCAGAGACGCGATGCAGACGCGCGAAGTCAGCCCGCGAACGAGCTGCGAGGAAGCAGTTTACACGGATTCAGCAGGTGGTTTTGCCACGCTTCCCCAACCGGGGCCGCTCATCCACAACAGCGGCGCGGCCGGGTAGCCATGCCGGCGCTGGCGCGCTGAACTGCCGGGATGCGGTGGAGGGTGCTGCTGCTCTGTGCGGGCCTGGTCAGCGCGGTGCCGGCGGTGGCCGCCGAGGATCGCCTGGACTGGCCGCTGCGCCCGCCGCCGGCCGTCACCCGTTCGTTCGACGCCCCTGTGCAGGATTGGCATCCCGGCCACCGGGGTGTCGACCTGGCCGGTGTTGCCGGTCAGCCGGTGTACGCCGCGGGCGCCGCGACGGTGGTGTTCGCCGGGCTGTTGGCCGGGCGGCCGGTGGTGTCGCTGGCCCACCCCGGCGGGTTGCGCACCAGCTACGAGCCGGTCCGGGCGGCCGTGCGGGTCGGCCAGCCGGTGACGGCGGCGACCGTGATCGGCGAGCTGATGGCCGGACACGCCGGGTGCCCGGTCGCGGCGTGTTTGCACTGGGGCGCTATGTGGGGCCCGGCCTCGGGTGCGGAATACGTCGATCCGCTGGGCCTGCTGAAGTCCACGCCGGTCCGGCTCAAACCGCTGAACCGCTGAATCGGCTCACGCGCGAGGGTGGGCCTGATCGTGCACCGCGCGCAGCCGCGACACCGCGACGTGGGTGTACAGCTGGGTGGTCGCCAGGCTGGAATGGCCGAGCAGCTCCTGGACGACGCGCAGGTCAGCGCCGCCTTCGAGCAGATGGGTGGCCGCGCTGTGCCGCAGGCCGTGCGGCCCCATGTCCGGCGCGCCGTCCACCGCGGCGACGGTCTGATGCACGACCGTTCGCGCCTGGCGAACGTCGAGCCGGCGACCCCGCGCGCCCAGCAGCAGCGCCGGGCCCGACTCCGCGGTCGCCAGCGCCGGGCGGCCGTCGGCCAACCACGAGTCGAGCGCCTCGCCGGCCGGCCCCCCGAACGGCACGCTGCGCTGCTTGTTGCCCTTGCCGAGCACTTTGACGAGCCGATGATGCGTGTCGACGTCGTCGATGTCCAGGCCGCACAGCTCGCTGACGCGGATCCCGGTGGCATACAACATCTCCACGATCAGCCGGTCCCGCAGCGCCATTGGATCACCTTGCTGCGCACCGGATTTGGCGGCGGCCATGGCGTCTGCGGCCTGGTCCTGGCGCAGCACCGAGGGCAGCGTGCGGTGCGCTTTGGGGACCTGAAGCCGGGCCGCCGGATCGGCGGTCAGCAGGCCGCGCCGCACGGCCCACGCGGTGAAGGCCTTGACCGCCGAGGTGCGACGGGCCAGCGTCGTGCGGGCGACACCGCCCGCCGCCGCGGCCGACAGCCACGAGCGCAGCAGGGGCAGGTTCAACCCATCCAGACCGGCGCCACGGTCCTCGATGAAGGCGAGCAGCGAGCGCAGGTCGCCGAGGTAGGCGCGGCGGGTATGCGCCGATCGATTGCACTGCAGATGCAGGTACTCGTCGAACTCGTCGAGGATCGCCTGCACTCCCCCACGGTCGCAGGGCGGAGTTTGGCGCTCTAGTCGACGCGCCGAAGCGTGTCCGGGGTGAGATCTTTGAGCGTGGGGTAGCCGTCGACGGCCATGATGAGGTCCGCTTCGGCCAGGATCGAGCGCAGCACGTGCACGATGCCGTCGACGCCCCCGAGCGCCAGGCCGTACGCGTACGGCCGGCCGACGCCCACGGCCGTGGCCCCCAGCGCGAGCGCCTTCACGACGTCGGCGCCGCTGCGGATCCCCGAATCGAACAGGACCGGCAGCCCGTCGGCCGCCTCGACGACGCCGGGCAGGCACGCGAGGGCGGGCAGGCCGCCGTTGGCCTGGCGGCCGCCGTGGGTGGAGCAGTAGATGCCGTCCACGCCGCCGTCCTTGGCGCGCCGCGCGTCATCGGGGTGACAGATGCCCTTGATGATCAGTGGCAGGTTGGTCAGTGACCGCAGCCAGCCGAGGTCGTCCCAAGTCAGCGGGTTTCCGAAGGTCGTTACCCACTGCAGCACGGTGCCTTGCGGGTCCTCTTCCGGCGGGCGTTGCAGGCTCGCGCGGAAGACCGGGTCGCTCGTGTAGTTGCTCAGGCAGAGACCCCGCAGCTGCGGGAAGTTGGCGGTGGTGAGGTCGCGCGGGCGCCACCCGGGAATCCAGGTGTCGAGGGTGACGATGATGCCCTGGTAGCCGGCGGCTTCTGCCCGCTGGACGAGGCTGGCGGCCAGGTCACGATCCTTGGGTGTGTACAGCTGGAAGAAGCCCGGGGCGTCGCCGAACTGCGCGGCGACGTCTTCCATCGGGTCGGCGGTCAGGGTGGAGACGACCATCGGGACGCCCGTGGTCGCCGCCGCGCGTGCGGTGGCCAGGTCGCCGTGGCCGTCTTGGGCGCAGATGCCGATGACCCCGATCGGCGCCATGAACAGCGGCGACGGCAAGGTCAGGCCGAACAGCTCCACCGACAGGTCGCGAGCCGCGGCACCGACGAACATGCGCGGTATCAGGCCCCAGTGATCGAACGCCTCCCGGTTGGCCCGCTGCGTGCGCTCGTCACCCGCGCCGCCGGAGACGTACGACCAGACCGACGGCGGCATGGCCCGTTCGGCCCGGGCCTCCAGCTCCGCGAACGCCATCGGCAGCGCGGGCGCCACCCCGCCCAGGCCCTTGAAGTAGATCTCGTTCTGGTAGTCGCCGAATGCCATGGGAAAGACAATGCCAGGCGGGGGTCAGGCTGACGAGTTCGCCGACTCTGCCTGCGCCAGTTCCTTCTTCCATTGCCGGAAGGTCTCTTCGGTGCGGCCGCGGCGCCAATACCCCGAGATGGACGACGCCCACTTGGCGTCCACACCGCGCTCCTTGCGGATGTAGGGGCGCAGATTGTGCATGACGGCCTGGGCCTCGCCGTGAATGAAGACATGCACCTGCCCGGGCAGCCAGGGGGCGCTCGTCACGGCCTCGATCAGCGGCGCGTGGTCGCCGGCGCGGTCCTCGGGAACCAGGTCGGCGCGCCCGCCGCGGTAAACCCAATGCACCTCGACGCCTTCGGGTGCGGTCAGCGGTATCTCGTCCTCTTGGCCCGCGACCTCGATGAACGCCTTACCGACCGCGCTGGGCGGCAAGGCTTCCAGCGCCGCGGCGATGGCCGGCAGCGCCGATTCGTCGCCGGCCAGCAGGTGCCAGTCGGCGGCCGGGTCCGGTGTGTACGCCCCGCCGGGTCCCATCAGGTAGATCGGCTGACCGGGCCGGGCGGTGGACGCCCACTGACCCGCGATGCCGTGCTCTCCGTGCACGACGACGTCGAGTGTGATGCGGCGCTTCTCGATGTCGACGTGGCGCACGGTCAGCGTCCGCACCGAGGGCTTTTTCTCCGGCGGCAGGTCGGCGAAGCTGTCGAGGGTCAGCGGCCCGGGCAAGCCGGCCACGTCGACGTCGTCGGCGACGAACACCAACTTGACGTAGGAGTCGGTGAACTTGCTCGGCACGAAAGCGTCAAAGTCGTTGCTCCCGAGCACTATCCGCACCATGTGCCGTGTGAGTTGTTCGGTACCGACAACTTCGAAGCGTTGCAGTGGTCGACCCGCCACGTGTCCTCCTGTCCAAACCCCAACCCCCGGTCGACTATACGAGTCGCGTCGTTGATACGCCCTGACCTGCGGTGACCCGTACTATTCGCCACCGCCCGTCCTGGCGCTGCACCAGGCCGGCCAGCTCGAGCATCGCCAGCGGCCCCAGCGCCAGCTCGGGCACCATGCCCGACGCGACGGCAATCTCGTCGACCGTGGCCGCGCCGCGGCCCGGCAACGCCTCATAAACGCGGCGCTCGGCGTCGCTGAGGCCGTCGAGCGGCGTCGTCGGATGCGGCTCGTCGCAGGCCAGTTCGCCGATGTGGCCGACAAGCTCGACGACATGCTCGGCGCGGGTGACCAGCTCGGCGCCGTTGCGCAGCAGGGCATGGCAACCCGCCGACGCCGACGACGTGACCGGCCCCGGCACCGCCGCGACCACCCGCCCCAACGCCCGCGCCCACGCCGCGGTATTGGCAGCGCCGCTGCGCAGGCCGGCTTCCACCACCACGGCGGCCCCCACCACGGCGGCGACCAGGCGATTGCGGGTCAGGAACCGGTGGCGGGCCGGGCGGATGCCTGGCGCGTATTCGGTGAACACCAGCCCCTGCTGGCCGATCCGGTGCAGCAGGGCGGTGTGACCGCTCGGGTAGGGAACGTCGAGCCCGCCGGCCAGGACGGCCACGGTGACGCCGTCGCAGTCCAGCACGGCGCGGTGCGCCGCGCCGTCGATGCCGTAGGCGCCGCCCGAGACCACCGCGACGTCGCGCCGCGCCAACCCGCCCGCCAGTTCACCGGCGACGTGCTCGCCGTACGTGGTCGAAGCGCGCGTCCCGACCACGGCCGCGGCCCGCTGGGCGGCCTCGTCGAGCCGCACGGGGCCCAGCGCCCACAACACCATCGGCGAAAGCATCGGCGCACCTCCGCCGGATCGCGGTGCGGCACCGTGGAATGCCGCGAACGCCAGCAACGGCCATTCGTCGTCGTCCGGGGTGATCAACCGTCCGCCACGCCGTGCAAGCATCTCGAGATCGGCTGCGCTGCAGTCGATCTCGCGCCTAGCCTCGGTACGCCGGGCCAGGCCGTCGTCGACCAGCCCGCGCCGGATCCGCTCGGCGGCCTCCACCGGGCCGACGCGCTGCACCAGAGCCGCAAGTTCGGCGCAGGGCGGCTCGGCCACCCGGGACAGGTAGGCCCACGCGCGCAGCGCGGTTTCGTCGTGCGCCGTCGTCATCGTCGCGCCCCCGGTTGGCGGAAGCTCAGTGCGGCGGCGACTTCATCGGTCCCGGGAGACGTGCGGCCGGCCAGATCCGCCAGGCTCCACGCGACCCGCAACGTCCGGTCGAGGCCTCGGATGCTGAGCAATCCGCGATCCAGCGCCCTTTGCAGCGGCTCCATCGCCGCGTTGCCGAGGCGGAATCTCCGGCGGAGCAGCGCCCCACTGACTTCCGCGTTGGTGCGAAATCCGTGGGGCAGCCAGCGCTGGGCGGCGGCCGCGCGGGCCCGCGCCACCCGGTGGCGGACCTGCGCCGTCGATTCAGCGTCCCCGCCCGCGAACGCCCCCGCCTTCACCTGATGCATTTCCACGCGGAGGTCCACCCGGTCCAGCAACGGCCCCGACAGCTTGCCCAGGTAGCGGCGTTTGGCCGCCGCCGCGCAGATGCAATCCTGCGGGTCAGCAGGGGCGCACGGGCACAGGTTGGCGGCCAGCACCAGCTGGAATCGCGCGGGATAACACGCCACCCCGTCGCGGCGGGCGAGGCGGATCTCGCCGTCTTCCAACGGTGTTCGTAGGGCTTCCAGCGCGCTGAGCCGGATCTCGGCGCACTCGTCGAGAAAGAGCACTCCGCGATGCGCGCGGCTGACGGCGCCCGGTCGGGCCATCCCGGACCCGCCGCCAACGAGCGCGGCGACGCTGGAACTGTGATGTGGCGCCACAAAAGGCGGTCTGGTGATCAACGGCGTGTCGCCCGACAGCAGACCGGCGACCGAGTGGATCGCCGTGACTTCCAGGGACTCGGCCTCGGTCAGCGGCGGCAGCAACCCCGGAAGGCGTTGGGCGAGCATGGTTTTGCCTACTCCCGGCGGCCCGGTGAGCATCAGGTGGTGCGCTCCCGCGGCGGCCACCTCCACCGCGAACCGCGCCTGCGTCTGCCCGACCACGTCGACCAGATCCGCCTCGGGCTCGTCGCCCGTGGGCTGCGCGTCGATCCTGCCGCCCAGGGCGCCGCCGCCGCTGAGCCACTTCTGCAGCTGCCCCAGGGTGCGGACGCCCCACACGTCGATGCCGTCGACCAGGCTGGCCTCGGCGAGGTTGTCCGCCGGAACCACCACGTCCGGCCAGCCGTCGCGCTTGGCGGCCAGCACGGCGGGCAGCACCCCGCGCACCGGCCGAACCCGCCCGTCCAGGGACAGCTCTCCGAGCAGCACCGTTTTCTCCAGCCGGTCCCAGGGTTTCTTGCGCTGCGCGGACAACACCGCGGCGGCCAAGGCGATGTCGTACACCGACCCCATCTTGGGCAGCGTCGCCGGCGACAGCGCAAGGGTGAGCCGCGCCTGGGGCCACTCGTTGCCGCAGTTGGTGACGGCCGCCCGGACGCGGTCGCGCGACTCCTGCAGGGCCGCATCGGGTAGGCCCACCAGGTGCACGCCCGGCAGCCCGGAGGTGATATCGGCTTCGATCTCCACGATCTGTCCGTCCACGCCGCGCACCGCGACGGAGAACGCGCGTCCCAGCGCCATCAGCCGATCCCCTGCAGATGGGTGATCTCGGGGGTGCGGCGACGCCCGACCCGTACCCCGATCACGTCGATGCGGAGCGCCGCGCAGCGCTGGTCCTGGCCGGCCAGCCATAGGCCCGCCAGCCTCCGCAGCCGCAGCACCTTGCGCGGGGTGACGGCGTGGGCCAGGCCCCCGTATCCGTCCCCGGTGCGGGTCTTCACCTCGACGAACACCACCGTCGACGTTGCGTCGTCGCGGGCGATGATGTCGAGTTCGCCGTAGCGGCAGCGCCAGTTGCGCGCCACGATCCGCAATCCCATCCGCATCAGGTGATCCGCGGCCAGCGCCTCGCCCATCGCACCCAGCTGGATCCGGGTCATCGTCGTTTCGGTCGTCATGGGGGCCAAGGTGCCCCGCACCCCCGACGCGACGGGCCATCATCGCGACCCGCGGCCGCGCGCACCGGCCGGTTATCCCCAGTCCGTCGCCCATCCACAGCCGGGCGGTGACATGCGGGTCCGGCCCGCCGACAATTGCGTTCTCACGCCCCCGCGGCCAGCGCTTCCAACGTCTCGGCCGAGGAGTGCAGCGGACGCCAGCCCAGTTGGGTCTTGGCCTTGGTGGTGTCCATTACCATCGAGGTCCGCGCAGTGTGCAGCCATTCCAGCATGGACGGCACCCGCGGCACCCGCGAGATCGCCGCCGAGGCCGCCGTCGCGGCGACCGCGGGGACCCGCACGGGGCGCCCGCCCAGCGCCCTGGCCACGTCGGCCACGGTGACCACGCCGTCGCCGGCGAGGTTGTACACGCCCGGCGGCGCCGGCGCGGTGGCGGCCAGGGCGATCGCCGTAGCCACGTCGTCGTGGTGGACCAGTTGCAGCGGGTAACCCGGATCGGGCACCACGGGCTTGAGGACCGGGACGGCTTTGACCACCGCACGCACCGGACCGGGCAATTGATTCCACGGCATGGCGTCCGCCAGGGCGGTGGCGTTGGGCCCGGCCACCACGCAGGGACGCAGAACATAGACCTCGAGGGACGAATCCTTGGTGATGTCGGCAAGCAGCGCCTCGCAAGCCGCCTTCTGCTCGGAGTAGTAGTGCTCCGGGGACCCCCGGGCGGGCACGTCCTCGGTCAGCGGGACGGGATTGTCGGAGTGGTAGCCGTATGCCGCCACCGACGAGGTGTACACCAGGCGCCGGGGCCGGTCGGCCGCCACCGTCGCCTCGAACACGTTGCGGGTACCTTCGAGATTCACTCGCGCGCTCTCGTCGCGCGAACCCATGATGATGAAGGCCAGGTGGATCACCACATCGGCCTGCGCCACCAGCGCATCGACGGCCGCGCGGTCCAGGATGTCGCCCTGCTGGTAGCTGGTCTTCAGCCAGCCCCGCGACGACGGGTCAAACGGCCGGCGAGCCATTCCGATGATCGCGTCGACGGAGGGTTCGCGCTCCAGCGCCGTCACCGCGGAGATACCGATCTCCCCGGTCGGCCCGGTCACCGCGACGGTCACTCCCATCAGAAAATCCTTCCCTCCCTTGGCCACCTGAAACTCCGCGGGCGTGATAGAACCATCTTTTCAACCTCTCGCGATCCGTGAGCGGTTGGACGTGCGGGCACTCCGCATCCGCAGCGAGGGCTTGGCGGTCGCCGGTGACCGGCCAAGATGCCGAGATCGGCCGCAACCGCACCGACCAGCGTGTAAGGCTGGTGGCGGCGACCGGTAATTTACGGCGATCGGAAGCGGACACACCGCCGACACCGAAGCGAGGAAGCAGCATGGCGGACGAATTGAAAACCGGCGCGGACGCATCCGTGAACGGCGGGGAGAAGGCCGACCCCGCGACGGTTTTCGCCGCCCTCGCCGAGATCATCTACCAGGGCTCGGACGTCAACCAGATGTACGCGGCCATCTGCGTGGCCGCCACCCTGACCGTGCGGGGCTGTGATCACGCCAGCCTGTTGGTGCGCGAGAACGACAAATACATCACCGTCGGTGCCAGTGACCGGCTGGCCCAAGCCATCGACGACCTCGAACGGCGGGCGGGTGACGGCCCGTGCATCGACGCCATCGAGGAGGAGACGCCGCAGATCGACCCGGACCTGACCACGCCGTCGATGTGGCCCAAGCTGGCCAAGGTACTGGTCGCAGAGACTCCGGTGCGCGGCGCGATGGGATTTCGGCTTCTGGTCGACAAGCGCAAAGGGGCCGCGCTCAACTTGTTCAGCGACACCCCGAACATGTTCGACGCCGAGTCCGCCGGCCGGGCCGCGGTGCTGGCCGCGTTCGCCAGCGTCGCCATCAACGCGGTCGCCAAGGGCGAGGACGCGACGAGCCTGCGGCGCGGACTGCTCAGCAACCGCGAGATCGGCAAGGCCGTCGGCATGCTGATGTTGCTGCACGACATGAGCGAGGACGAGGCGTTCGACCTGCTGAGGCGCCACTCCCAGGCGCTGAACATCAAGCTGGCCGATGTCGCGCGGGAGGTCATCGAGCAGCGCGGCCGGCTGCCCAGCCCCGGCGACGACCAGAATCCGGCGGATAGCTAGCGCCGGGCTACTCGGGAAGCCGCAGCTCCGGCTTTTCGACCTCTTCGATGTTGACGTCCTTGAAGGTGACCACCCGCACCTGTTTGACGAACCGCGCCGGCCGGTACATGTCCCACACCCATGCGTCGGACAGTCGCAGCTCGAAGTAGACCTCACCGTCGGCGTTGCGCGGTGTCATCTCCACGCTGTTGGCCAGGTAGAACCGCCGTTCGGTCTCCACGACGTAGCTGAACTGGCCGACGATGTCCTTGTATTCGCGGTACAGCGAGAGCTCCATCTCGGTTTCATACTTTTCGAGATCTTCTGCACTCATTCGCTCAGACGTCCTTCTCCCGGACAGCTCTCCGCGGGAATCCCGGCGCTAGCTGCCGTTCGCCGGGGCGGCAATCCTGATCCCATCTTTCCTCACCGATATCCGTCGCGCTGCAGCGGTGGGTCCGGTTGACAGTCGGCCACCACCCGCTCGCCCGACCCGTTGGCCACGCGCCGCACGTTGATGAACGAATAACGATGCTCGGCGCATGGGCCCAGCCGGGCCAGCGCCGTGCTGTGCGCCGGCGTGCTGTACCCCTTGTGCAGGGCGAAGCCGTAGCCGGGATGGTCGGCTTCCATCGCGACCATCAACCGGTCCCGGCTGACCTTGGCCAGCACGCTGGCCGCCGCGATACACGCCGCGACCGCATCGCCGCCGATTACGGGCAGCGACGGGACGGCCAGCCCGGGCACCCGGAACCCGTCGCTCAGGACGTAGCCGGGCCGGACGGACAGCCCGGCGACGGCGCGGCGCATTCCTTCGATGTTGGCGACGTGCACGCCGCGCCGGTCCACCTCGGCGGGCGGGATGAACACCACGTGATAGGCCAGCGCATACCGGCGAATCAGCGGGAACAGCTTTTCCCGGGCGGCCTCGGTCAGCTTCTTGGAATCATCAAGCGCGGCAAGGCTTTCCATTCGCCCCGGTCCGAGCACACAGGCCGCCACCACCAGAGGCCCGGCACAGGCGCCGCGGCCGACCTCGTCGACGCCGGCCACCGGCCCCAAACCGCTGCGGTACAGCGCGGATTCCAGGGTGCGCAACCCCGACGATTTACGGATCACCGTCCGCGGCGGCCACGTCGTGGCCACGGCTACCGATTCTGTTGCGGGTTCACCGATCCCACGCCGCCCCACCGGGACGGCGGCCACACGATGAACCTTGCTTTCCCGATCACGTTGGACACCGGCACGGTTCCCGACGTCGGGTCGCCGGTGCACAGCACGCCCTTGAGGGCTTCGGCCGGCACGCTGGTGCAGTGCGCACGCGAATCCGCCGAATGCGTGCGGTTGTCGCCCATCACCCACAGCCGCCCGGCCGGGACGGCGACGGGCCCGAACTCGCTGCCGAGGCAGGGGTACACCGACGGGTCGGCGGCCATGGTGGTGCGGTCGAGGTACGGCTCCTTCAGCGGCTTGCCGTCGACCGTCAACCCGGTGTCGGCCCGGCACTGCACCGTCTGCCCGCCGACCGCGATGACCCGCTTGACCAGGTCGTTCTCGTCGGGCGGCACGAACCCGATGAAGGACAGCGCGTTCTGCACGAAGCGCAGCACGGTGTTGTTGGACCGGATCGACTTGTAGCCGAGGTTCCACGGCGGCGGGCCCTTGAAGACGATCACGTCACCGGGCCGCGGAGCGCTGAAACGGTAGGTGACCTTGTCGACCATGATCCGGTCACCGACGCAGCCCGTGCATCCGTGCAGCGTGGGCTCCATGGACTCCGACGGGATCAGGTAGGGCCGCGCCACGAAGGTCAACATGACGTAGTAGAGGACGACGGCGATCACCGCGAGGATCGCGAACTCGCGCAATGTCGAACGCGTGGAGTCCGCCGGTTCGCCCTCGTCGGGCGTATCCGCCACCCGCTCCGGTTCGGGGACCTCGCCGGGGGTGGGGTCGGCCTCGCCTTCGCGCGTCTCCGGGTTGCGGGTAGAGACCTTCGGATCTGACTCGCCGGCGTGGGGCTCGGGCTTCGATGAATCCGCGGTATCGGTCACGAGATCAGCGTAGCCAGCGCGCGTCGTGGCCCGATCAACCGGCGCACCGGAGGAACGATGGGACGAATCAGTAGCGCCGCCAAGGCGTCCCGGCTCAGCGCTTCTCCTTGATCTTGGCCTTCTTGCCGCGCAGCTCACGCAGGTAGTACAGCTTCGCGCGGCGGACGTCACCGCGGGTCACCACCTGGATGTGGTCGATGTTGGGCGAGTGCACCGGGAAGGTCCGCTCGACGCCGACGCCATAGCTTTCCTTGCGCACGGTGAAGGTCTCGCGGATGCCGCCGCCCTGGCGACGGATCACCACGCCCTTGAACACCTGGATACGCTCCTTGGCGCCCTCGATGACCTTGACGTGCACGTTGACGGTGTCGCCCGGGCCGAACACCGGGATATCGTCGCGCAGCGACGCCTGATCGACGAAGTCCAGCCGGTTCATGCGAGACACTTCCTTGAGGTCGCGGCCGACGGCAGCTACCCACACTCAGGTGTGGGGCGGTCGCCAAGCCGATGGTTTCGGGCTTTCTGGCGTATCTCGCAGCAGGCGGGAAACGGCTCAACCGGCCTGCAACCGCTGGAGACAACTGGTCAATTGTGCCAGATGGGGCGCATACCGCGGAAATCACAGCGAGTCGGTGGTTCACAGCGCGCCAAACGCGCTGGTAAATGGTAAATATGACTGGGGTCCCGCACGGGAGCGTGATGCCCGGTGCCGGTAGCGCGAGGGGCCCCGCTGCTGCACTGTGCCGATGTCACGCCGGAGGAGAGGAAATGCGGGTACATCCGCTGACGCTGATCACCGCCACCGCGGCGGTGACGTTGGTGGTTGCCGCCGGTTCCGAGGCACTGGTCCAGGCGAAGGTGTACAGCTTGCCGGTTACCGCGCCCGTCCGGGTCGTCTCCGCGCCACCCACCTCGGCTCCCGCGCAGTCGGCCACGCTGATGGTCGAGGCGGCCGCTCCCCCGCAGCCGGCCCAGGCGCTACCGAGCCCGGGATTCGGCCAGCTGCAGGCCCGCGTCCAGCGCGCCGCCGACGAGGCCGCCGGCAGCGGCGCCGCCCTGTCGGTGGCCATCCTCGATCGGTCTACCCATCAGCTGATTGCCAACGGAAACAGCCAGGTCATCGGCACCGCCTCGGTGGCCAAGTTGTTCATCGCCGACGATCTGTTGCTGCACGAAAGCGAGGGCAAAGCGCCGCTGAGCGCCGATGACCGCCAAGCCCTGGACATCATGCTGGAGTCATCCGACGACGGCGCGGCCGAGCGGTTCTGGGGTCAAGGGGGCGGAGCCGCCATCATCACCGAGGTGGCCGCCCGCTACGGCCTGTCCTCCACTACCCCGCCCAGCGATGGGCGGTGGTGGAACACCATGAGCTCGGTGACCGACCTGATTCGCTACTACGAGATGCTGCTGGACGGATCGGGTGGCCTGCCGGCCGATGAGGCCAAGATCATCGTCAACGACCTGGCGCAGTCCACCCCCAACGGGCTCGACGGCTATCCGCAGCGATTCGGCATCCCGGACGGCCTGTACGCCGAGCCGGTCGCGGTCAAGCAGGGCTGGATGTGCTGCATCGGCAGCGACTGGATGCATCTGTCGACCGGGGTGATCGGGGCCGACCGCCGCTACATCATGGTGGTCCAGTCCCTGCAGACCGCCGATGACGCCACCGCCCGCGACACCATCACCCGCGCGGTCAAGACGATCTTCCCCGAGGGCCGCATCGACGCGCCCCGGCATGGGCTCTAGCGGCCCGAATCGCCTTCGTGCTCAGAGCCTTCGGGCTCGAGTAGTTCGGGCCGGCGCTCCCGGGTGCGCTGCAGCGAGATTTCCCGGCGCCACGCCGCGATCCGCGCGTGGTCACCCGACAGCAGCACCTCGGGCACGTCGAGCCCGCGCCAGCTGGGCGGCCGGGTGTAGCTGGGACCCTCCAGTCGCCGGCCCAACGCCGGCGAGTGCGAATCCTCTTGGTGCGACGCGGGATTGCCGAGGACGCCGTCGAGCAGGCGCAGCACGGCCTCGATCATCACCACGGCCGCCGACTCCCCGCCCGGCAGCACGTAGTCGCCGATCGAAACCTCCTCGACCCGCATCCGCCGGGCGGCATCGTCGATGACCCGCTGGTCGATGCCCTCGTATCGGCCGCACGCGAACACCAGGTGGGCCTCGGCGCTCCAGCGCGCGGCCGTCGCCTGAGTGAACAACCGCCCGGCCGGCGTGGGAACAACCAACAGCGTTTCTGCAGAGGCGATTTCGTCAAGCGCCTCGCCCCATACCGGCGCCTTCATCACCATCCCGGGTCCGCCGCCGTAGGGCGAATCGTCGACCGAGCGATGCACGTCATACGTCCAGCGCCGCAGGTCGTGCACTCGCAGATCGACGACGCCGGACTGGATCGCCTTGCCGGGCAACGATTGCCGCAGCGGATCCAGATAGGCCGGAAAGATCGTGACGACGTCTATTCTCATTCGAAGATCCCGTTACAGGTCCAGCAGGCCTTCGGGCGGGTCGATCTCGACGGTTCCATCCTCCAGCGACACCGCTGTGACGATCGCGGTCACGAACGGCACCAGCACTTCCCGATTCCCATCGCCGGACTCGCCCGCTTCGCGCCGCACCGCCAGCAGTTCGCCCGCCGCGGTGTGCAACACCTCGGCCACGACACCGACCTGCTGGCCCGCGATGGTGCGCACGCGCAGGCCTTCGAGCTGATGGTCGTAGTAGGTGTCCGCCTCGTCGATGTCGGGCAAGTCCTCGGAATCGACGACGAACAGGGTGCCGCGCAGCGCGTCGGCGGCGTCGCGGTCCGCGACGCCGGCCAGGCGGACCAGCAGCCGACCGCCGTGCTCGCGCACGCTTTCGACGACACAGCTGCGTTCAGCACCGCCGCGAGAAGCCTTGGCGCGCAACGTGTTGCCCGGCGCGAACCGGGCGTCGGGGTCGTCGGTGCGGATTTCCACCACCAGCTCGCCGCTGATGCCGTGGGCTTTCACCACGCGCCCGACGGTCAACTCCAAGGGAGTTCCATGCGCAGCGCCGGCCTACTGGTCGGTGTCCACCACGTCGACGCGGATGCCGCGACCGCCGATCCCGGCGACCAGCGTGCGCAGTGCGGTTGCGGTGCGGCCTCCGCGGCCGATCACCTTGCCCAAGTCGTCCGGGTGGACGTGGACCTCGACGGTCCGCCCCCGGCGGCTGGTCACCATGTCCACCCGCACGTCGTCGGGGTTGTCGACAATCCCGCGAACCAGGTGCTCCACAGCGTCAACGACAACCGTACTCATCGCCGCGGTCAGCTTTCGGTGGTGGGCTCGGCCTGCTCGCCGCCCTCGGCGGGAACCTCGGCCTCAGGGGCTGCGGCCTCCGCCGGGGTCTCGGCCGCGACCTCGGCCTCGGCGGACCCCTCCGCGGCCTTCGCGGCCTTCTTGGCCGGGGCCTTCTTCTTGGGCTTCGCGGCCTCGGTGCTCGGCCCGCCGTCGGCCTCGGCCAGCGCGGCGTTGAACAGCTCCAGCTTGCTGGGCTTGGCCGGGGCGACCTTCAGGCGGCCCTCGGCGCCCGGCAGGCCCTTGAACTTCTGCCAGTCGCCGGTGATCTGCAGCAGTTTGCGGACCGGCTCGGTGGGCTGGGCCCCCACGGACAACCAGTACTGGGCGCGCTCGGAGTCGATCTCGATGAGGCTCGGCTCTTCCTTCGGGTGGTAGCGGCCGATGACCTCGATGGAGCGGCCGTCGCGGCGGGTGCGCGCGTCGGCGACCGAGATGCGGTACTGGGGATTGCGGATCTTCCCAAGCCGGGTGAGCTTGATCTTCACAGCCATGGTTAAGCGATTTCTCCTGTATGTGTCACGCTGCAATTCAGCGATCGGGGCCCGATGCCCGGATCCGGTTTTGCCTCGCGTGTATGACCGGTCGGCGATGCGTAATCGCTCGGCGGACAGCCGCCCATTGTGCCAGACCAGGGGCGGCGATCAGAAATCGCGCGCGCTCAGGGACCACATCACCGCGCCCAGATTGCCGTCATGGTCGTGATCTGGTCGCGCGGCACAGCCCTGACGGCAATCTCGGCGCCGCAACCCGCGCTCACATCACTTTCTGGAAGACCTTGGTCTCCGCCCGCCTGGTCATGCGCCAGCCCTCGGGGGTGCGCACGAACTCGTCGTCGTACCAGAGTCCGCAGAACAGCACCTGATCCCTGTCGCCGCCCAGCACCATGGGGTTGAAGCAGATCACCCTTGAGGCGGCCGTGTCCCCGTCGATCCGGACCGAGAAGTTGCCCAGCATGTGCGCGTACACCGGGAAGTTGGGCAGCACCTCGGCCAGCCACTTCTTCACCTCGGGGTAGTGGCCCTCGATGCCGCCCAGCGCCGTGTAGTCGATGTAGGCGTCGGGCGTGAACACCTTGTCCAGGTCGTCGAATCGGCGAGTGTCGATGGCGGTGGAGTAATCCACCAGAAGCTGCTGGATCTCGAGGCGGTCGGAGATTTCGGCCAGGCTCAACATGCAACGGACAGTACTGAAGATCTGTCGAGACCAGGGATAAAAGTTAGACTTTGCGGCCATGCGGAAGCTCACGGCCCTGGGATTCAGGATGGCCGCCACCCTGCTCGTCCTCGGTACCTGCACCGCCGTCACCATGTCGACCGCGTGGGGCGACAGCACGCAGCCGGTCGGCTCGATTCCCATTCCCGACGGCCCCGCGCAGACGTGGATCATCGCCGACCTCGACAGCGGTCAGGTGCTCGCCGGTCGCGACCAGAACGTGGCGCACCCGCCGGCGAGCACCATCAAGACGCTCTTGGCGCAGGTGGTCCTGGATTCGGTGAGCCTGGACTCGACCGTCGTCGCCGACGTCGCCGACACCCAGGTGGAGTGCAACTGCGTCGGCATCAAACCGGGCCGCACCTACACCGCCCGCCAACTCCTCGACGGCCTGCTGCTGGTCTCGGGTAACGACGCCGCCAACACCCTGGCGCACATGCTGGGCGGGCCGGACGTCACCGTCGCCAAGATGAACGCCAAGGCGGCCTCGTTGGGTGCCACCAACACGCACGCGGCGACGCCGTCCGGCCTGGACGGCCCCGGGGGTTCGGGCGCGTCGACGGCGCGCGACCTGGCGGTCATCTTCCGCGCGGCGATGGCCAATCCGGTGTTCGCGCAGATCACCGCCGAGCCGTCGGCGATGTTCCCCGGCGACAACGGCGATCACCCGATCACCAATCAGGACGAACTGCTGCAGCGCTATCCCGGCGCGATCGGCGGCAAGACCGGCTTCACCAACGCCGCCCGCAAGACCTTCGTCGGGGCCGCCGCACGCGGTGGCCGCCGGCTGGTGATCGCCATGATGTACGGGCTGATCAAAGAGGGCGGGCCGACGTACTGGGATCAGGCGGCGACGTTGTTCGACTGGGGATTCGCGCAGAGCCCGCAGGCCGGCATCGGCTCGCTGTAGCTTTTCATCAGGAGTCGGCACCCGGCAGCGCCGCGGCCAGTAGCGCCATCAGCACCGGAATGCGTTGCGCCGCAATGTCGGGCTGCGGCAACACCCCCTCGATCACGGCGGCCCCGTCGAACACGTTGCGCATCAGCGCCGCCAGGACCGGGACGGTGTCCCGGGGGAATGCGTCGACGCCGGGCAGCGCGCGCGCGGCCTCGTCGATCTTCGCGGCGTACTGCGCGAGCTCGTGTTGCAAAGTGTCCCTGAGCTTTTCGTCGGTACGCGCCGCGACCGTGAGCTCGTAGATCACGGCGTTGACCGGGCGGCTGGTGATGTCTCGCAGGATCTCGAGCACCGCTTGCAGCGCCGGGCGGTCGGCCGGTATCTCGGCGACTCCCTTGGTGAACGACTCCAGCTGACGGCGCAACACCTCCGAGGCGGTCGCGGCCATGAAGTCGCCCATGGTGTCGAAGTGCCGGAACAGCGCACCGACTGAGACCCCGGCCCGCTTGGCAATGACCGCCGCCGACGCCTTGGCGTAACCGACCTCGATGATGGTGGCGATGCAGGCGTCGATGAGCCGCCCGACGGTCTCCTCGCGGCGCTGCTGCTGAGTTCTGGCCATGTCAGGCGGTGACTTTCGGCGCGTCACGGTCGCGGCGGGCGCTCTGTCCCGCGCGCAGGTACCGGCCCGACCGCACGGATTGCCCGTAGCCGTCCCGGAATTCGCCTTTGGAGTGGCTTCCGCCGAAGACGACCACACCGCCCACACCGGTGGCGACGACGGCGTCGTCGTTGCGGTTGACCATGCGCCGCAGGCCGCCGTAGAACGGCACCGCTTCCTCGTGGTAGCCGTCGACGGATTCGTTGAGTCCGGCCGGGTCGATCACCACGAAATCCGCACGGTCGCCCTGCCGCAGCGTGCCCGCGTCGACGCCGAACCACTCCCCGAGTTCACCGGTGAGCCGATGCACCGCGCGCTCGATCGACATGAAGGGCGCGCCGGCGCGATAGGCGTCCCGGGCGCGCTTGAGCATCCGCAATCCAAAGTTGTAGAACGCCATGTTGCGCAGGTGCGCTCCGGCATCCGAGAAGCCAATGTGCACGCTGCCTTCGTTGGCGAGCGCGTCCAGCAGCTTGGGGCGATGATTGGCGACGACCGTCGTCCACCGGACGTTGCGTTCACCGTTTTCGACGAGCACGTCCAGGAATGCGTCGAGCGGGTGCAGCTTGCGCTCGTCGGCGATCACGCCAAAGCTCTTGCCGATCAACGACTTATCCGGGCATTCGACGATGACCGCGTCGTGGAAGTCGCGGTGCCACAGCGACGGTCCGAGCTTGACGCGGTCGAACTCGCGACGGAAGTTGCGGCGGTAATCCTTGTCAGCCAGCAACGCGTTGCGCTCCAACTGGTCTCGCAGGTGCAAGGCGGCCGTTCCGGCGCCGAACTCCTCGAAGACGGGTAGGTCGATTCCGTCGGAGTACAACTCGAACGGCACCGGCAGGTGCTGGAATCGCACTTGAGAGCCCAGCAGCTTGTTCAGCAGGCGAGTCCCCGGACCGAACACGTACACCGACAGCGGCATCGACTTGGCGTCGGCGGACACGAGCATGCTCATTCGAACGCCCTTGCCCCAGTTGAGCAATCGGCTGCTGGCCAAAAAGAAGAGCATTCCGGTCGACGGCTTGGCCACGTTGGGGGCGCTTTGCAGGATGCGGCCGCGCTTGCGCAGGACCTTGAGCAGTCTGCGCCGTTCCCGCCAGGTCGCGAAGGTGGACGGCAGGGCGCGGGAGCGGAACCGTTCGCCGTCGAGCTTGTCGATGGGCGCGTCCATCCCGGACATGCCGAGCACTCCGGCGTCGAGGGCCTCGTCCAGCAGTTGGGCCATCTTCTCCAGCTCGCCCTGGGTGGGACGCACCGTGGAGTCGGTGGCTCGATCCAGTCCCAGCACCGCGGTCCGCAGGTCCGAATGACCAAGCAGTGAACCGATATTGGGGCCCAGCGGCAGCGCGTCGATCGCCTCGATGTATTCCGCGGCCGTCGACCAGGTCCGGTGGGAATCCAACGCGCCGAAGACGTATTCGCGCGGCACCGCCTCCACCCGGCTGAACAGGTCGGCGGCGTCCTGGGAATCGGCGTAGACCGTCGACAACGAGCAGTTGCCCAATAGCACCGTGGTGACGCCGTGGCGCACCGACTCGCGCAGCCCGGGATCCAGCAGCACCTCGGCGTCGTAGTGGGTGTGCACGTCGAGGAAGCCGGGAACGACCCACTTGCCGGCCGCGTCGATCACCTCGGGGCAGCCGGTCTCATCCAGCGGCTCCGCGCAGACCGTGGCCACGATGCCGTCGCGGATGCCGAGCGTGCGCGTCAGGGGCGCGCTGCCCGTGCCGTCGAACCACAATCCGTCGCGGATGATGACGTCGTAGGCCATGGTTCCCCTCTCGTTGCTGCCGGAACGCTAACATAGATAGCAAGCACTCGCAATCTTTTCCGCCAGGCCTCCGGAGTTCCCGCGATGGTTAGTGTGCGACATCGAGGGGCGCCGGCGTCGCAATCCCGGTCGTCCCGGCGCGGCGGGCCAGGTGTGCGATGACCCCGTGGTGCGGCTAAGCGGGTGACCGGAAGATGTTGCCGCGCAGCATGATCAGGTCGGGAGTGTTCAGCACGGGGGCGCTCGAGCGCGGGTCGCTCGAGTAGCACAGCAAGTCCGCGGAGGCCCCGTGATCGAGGGCGGGCCGGCCGAGCCAGCGGCGCGCGTCCCAGCACGCCGCGCCCAGCGCCTCGGTGGGGCTCATGCCGATGCTCTTGAGCGCTTCGACCTCGTCGGCGATGCGCCCGGGGGCGACCATGGTGCCGGCGTCGCTGCCGGCGTAGATCGGCACGCCCGCCTCCCGGGCCGCCGCGATCCGGGACAGCCCGCGCGCATGCAAGTCACGCATGTGCGCCGCGTAGGCCGGATACTTCGAGGCGGCCTCGGCGATCCCGGGGAAGTTTTCGATGATGTTGACCAGCGTCGGGACCAGCACGGTCCCATGCTCGACCATCAGCTCGATAGTGTCGTCGTCCAGGCCGGTGCCGTGCTCGATGCAGTCGATGCCGGCGCTGATCAGCCCGGGCAGCGCGTCTTCACTGAAGACGTGCGCGGTGACCCGGGCGCCGTGGGCGTGCGCGGTCTCGATGGCGGCCTTGAGCACGTCGTCGGACCACAGCGGGGCCAGATCGCCGACGCTGCGGTCGATCCAGTCGCCGACCAGCTTGATCCAGCCGTCGCCGCGCTTGGCCTCCTCGGCCACCGCCTGCGGCAGTTGCCATTCGTCTTCCAGCTCGCGCGAGAAGCCCGCGGCATAGCGCTTGGGTCTGGCCAAATGCTTTCCGGCACGGATGATTCGGGGCAGATCGTCGCGGTCGTCGAGGCTGCGGGTGTCGGTGGGCGACCCGCAGTCCCGCAACAGCAACGCGCCGACATCGCGTTCGATCTCGGCCTGGGCGATCGCGTCGTCCAGCGGGATCTCGCCATGCTCGCCGAGGCCGACGTGGCAGTGGGCGTCGACCAGCCCGGGCAGAATCCAGCCGCCGTCGAAGACGGTGTCGGCTCCGGCGACGGGTTCGGCGCTGATCCGGCCGTCGACGATCCACAGTTCGATCTCGGTCTCGTCGGGCAACCCCACGCCCCGAACGTGCATGCGCACCGGCGGCTAATTTCTTCCGGGGTTGCCCGGGAACTTCAGCTTGGACAGATCGAAGTCGGCCAGACCGGGCGGCAGTTCGTTGAGACCTTCGGGCATCTGGGACAGGTCGGGGAATCCGGCCGGCATGCCCTGCATCAGGGGGTTCCGCGCCTTCGGCGGCGTCGGACCGCGTCCGCCCTTCTTGCCCTTCTTGCCCGCCTTGCCCTTGGCCCCCTTGGACTTTCGCGTCGCCGACTTGCGGCCCAGACCGGGGATGCCCATGCCGCCGAGCATCGACGACATCATCTTGCGGGCCTCGAAGAAGCGGTCCACCAGCTGGTTGACCTCGGACACGGTGACGCCCGAGCCGTTGGCGATGCGCAGCCGCCGCGACGCGTTGATGATCTTCGGGTCGGCGCGCTCGGCGGGGGTCATGCCGCGGATGATGGCCTGCAGGCGGTCGAGCTGGCGGTCGTCGACCTGGGCCAGCGCGTCCTTCATCTGCCCCGCGCCCGGCAGCATGCCCAGCAGGTTGCCGATCGGGCCCATCTTGCGGATGGCCAGCATCTGCTCCAGGAAATCCTCGAGCGTCAGCTCGCCGGTGCCGATCTTGACCGCCGCGGCCTCGGCCTGTTCGGCGTCGAAAACCTGCTCGGCCTGCTCGATCAGGCTCAGCACGTCGCCCATGCCCAGGATGCGGCTCGACATCCGGTCGGGATGGAAGACGTCGAAGTCCTCCTGCTTCTCGCCGGTGGAGGCGAAAAGGATTGGGACGCCGGTCACCTCGCGCACCGAGAGCGCCGCGCCGCCGCGGGCGTCGCCGTCGAGCTTGGTCAGCACCACACCGGTGAAGCCGACGCCCTCGCGGAACGCCTCGGCGGTGGTGACGGCGTCCTGACCGATCATCGCGTCCAGCACGAACAGCACTTCGTCGGGATTGATCGCGTCGCGGATGGCCGCGGCCTGGGCCATCAGCTCGTCATCGATACCGAGGCGGCCGGCGGTGTCGACGATGACGACGTCGAAGTGCTTGGCCTGCGCCTCGGCGAGTCCGGCCGCCGCGACGGCGACCGGGTCGCCGGGCCCGGATTCGGGGGACGCGCCGGGATGCGGCGCGAAGACCTGTACCCCGGCGCGCTCACCGACCACCTGCAGCTGGTTCACCGCGGCCGGGCGCTGCAGGTCGCACGCCACCAGCAGCGGGGTGTGCCCCTGTCCGCGCAGCCAGGCGGCCAGCTTGCCGGCCAGCGACGTCTTACCGGAACCCTGCAGGCCGGCGAGCATCACCACGGTCGGCGGGGTCTTGGCGAACGCCAGCTGGCGGGTCTGTCCGCCCAGGATGCCGATGAGTTCTTCGTTGACGATCTTGACGACCTGCTGCGCCGGATTGAGGGCGCCGGAGACCTCGGCGCCCTGGGCGCGGTCCTTGATCCGGGTGATGAAGGCGCGCACCACGGGCAGCGACACGTCGGCTTCCAGCAGCGCCAGCCGGATTTCGCGAGTGGTGGCCTCGATATCAGCGTCGGTCAATCGACCCTTGCCGCGTAGCCCTGCCAGGGCACCGGTCAATCGGTCGGACAGCGATTCAAACACCCCGCCAGCCTAGTGGCACTGCAATCTGGCGCGAGCGTCACGCTGGCGTGGCCCACGGCGTCGGGCGCCACGCTGGCGTGACGCTCGGCGGGAGCTTGACGGCCGGTCCGCCGCCAGCAAAGGTCGGCTCATGCTCGAGGTGATCGGCAAGGGGTCGTGCACCGAAGCGCATCCGGTGCCGCTGCTCTTCGTGCACGGCGGCTGGCATGGCGCGTGGTGCTGGGAACACTTCTTGGACTTCTTCGCCGAGGCCGGCTACCGCGCGGTCGCGATGAGCCTGCGCGGACACGGCGCCAGCCCCACGGCCAAGCCGCTGCCGAAGGTGTCGATCCGCGACTACATCGATGACGTCCGCACGGTGGCCGACGACCTGGGCGGCGCGCCGGTCCTGGTGGGTCATTCCCTGGGCGGTTTCGTGATCCAGCGCTACCTCGAAGATCGCAGCGCGCCGGCCGCGGTGCTGGTGGGCTCGGTGCCGCCGCAGGGCGTGCTCACGCTGGCGTTGCGGGTGTGGCGGCGGCGACCCTCGATGACGATGGAATCGTGGAGCGATCCCACGCTGCTGAAGTTCCTCGCCACCCCGGCGCTGGCCCGCGAGTACCTGTTCTGCGTCGACACGCCCGAGGCCGTCGTCGAATCGTGCCGGCAACGCGCGGGGGCCGAGAGCGTTCGCGCGGCGATGACCGACCCGATCGTCCGTCGCGTCAGAACCAAGCGGGTGACCACGCCGATCTTGGTGCTGGGCGCCTTGCACGACGGCTTCGTCAGCGTCCGCGAGGTGCGCAACACGGCGCGCGCCTACCGCACCGAGCCGGAATTCTTCTCCATGGGCCACAACATGATGCTCGAACCGGGCTGGGCCGACGTTGCCGGACGCATCCACGAATGGCTGCAGACCCGCGAAACGGTGAGCCCGACACAGTAGCCGGTCGAGTCGTTACTGCGCCGAAAAGCGTTGGCGTGCTAGATTTCACAGCCGCGACTCAATCGAGTCAGCCGCGTCGGCGAGCAATGAACGGGGGGCCTGTGTCGATGCCGCTCGGCGACATCCAGGCGCGGGCCGACGACGCAGGCGTGCTGCGCGGCTGGCAGCGCAGGGCGCTGGTCAAGTACCTCGCCGGCCGGCCGCGCGATTTCCTGGCGGTGGCCACCCCGGGCGCGGGGAAAACGACGTTCGCCCTACGGGTGGCGGCCGAACTGCTCGGCCAACGCGCCGTGGAGCACGTCACCGTCGTGGTGCCCACCGAGCACCTGAAGGTGCAGTGGGCGCAGGCCGCGCAGCGCTACGGCCTGGCCCTGGACCCGAGGTTTACCAACAGCAACCCGCGGATCGCGCCGGAGTATCACGGCGTGATGGTCACCTACGCGCAGGTGGCCGCGCATCCGACGTTGCACCGGGTGCGCACCGAGCAGCGCAGCACCCTGGTCATCTTCGACGAGATACACCACGGCGGTGACGCCAAGACGTGGGGCGACGCCATCCGCGAAGCCTTCGGCGACGCCACCCGCCGGCTCGCGCTGACGGGCACGCCCTTTCGCAGCGACGACAGCCCCATCCCGTTCGTGACCTATGAGGCGGGCCCCGACGGGGTACGGCGTTCGCGGGCCGACCACACCTACGGCTACACCGATGCGCTTGCCGACGGCGTGGTCCGGCCGGTGGTCTTCCTCGCCTACTCCGGGGAGGCGCGGTGGCGCGACAGCGCCGGCGAGGAGCACGCGGCCCGCCTCGGCGAGCCCCTGTCGGCCGAGCAGACCGCGCGCGCGTGGCGCACGGCGCTGGACCCAGCCGGCGAATGGATGCCCGCGGTGATCACCGCCGCGGATCTGCGGCTGCGCCAATTGCGCACGCACATACCGGATGCCGGTGGAATGATCATCGCCTCCGATCAGACCGCCGCGCGCGCCTACGCCGCCCTGCTGACGAAGCTGACCGGCGAGGCGCCGACGCTGGTGCTCTCCGACGATCCCGGATCGTCGGCGCGCATCAGCGAATTCGCCGCGAGCACCAGCCGCTGGCTGGTCGCGGTGCGCATGGTCTCCGAGGGCGTCGACGTGCCGCGGCTGTCGGTCGGGATCTACGCCACCAGCGCCTCGACGCCGCTGTTCTTCGCCCAGGCGGTCGGCCGGTTCGTGCGGTCGCGCCGCCCGGGGGAAATCGCGAGCATCTTCGTGCCGTCGGTGCCGAACCTGCTCCAGCTGGCCAGCGAGCTGGAGGCTCAGCGCAACCACGTGCTCGGCGAGCCGCACCGCGTCTCCGAGGGCGACCCGCTCGAGGGCGATCCGGCCACCAAGACGCAGGACGAGAAGAGCGACCTCGACAAGGGGTTCACCTCACTGGGTGCCGACGCGGAACTCGATCAGCTCATCTTCGACGGATCGTCGTTCGGCACCGCCGCTCCGGCCGGCAGCGAGGAGGAGGCGGACTACCTCGGCATCCCGGGGCTGCTCGATGCCGAGCAGATGCGCGCGCTGCTGCACCAGCGTCAGGACGAACAGCTGCAGAGGCGGGCCCAAATGCAAAAGGAGGCCGGATCGCGGGCGGGCGTGCAGGCCCCGTCCGCCACCGTGCACGGCCAGCTTCGGGAGCTGCGCCGCGAGCTGAACACCCTCGTTTCGATCGCCCACCACCGGACGGGCAAGCCGCACGGGTGGATTCACAACGAGCTGCGTCGCCGCTGCGGTGGCCCGCCGATCGCCGCGGCGAGCCGCGAACAGCTGCGCGCTCGCATCGACGCGGTGCGCCAGCTCGCCGCCGAACATTCGTGAGTGGGCGCCGCGAGCCGCTTGCGGGGGACGGGTCGCCCCATCACACTCAGTCGCCGACGGGTTCCTCGAGCACCTCGACCGCCGGGCCGCCCAAGACGGCCAGCAGGCTCTGCTCGACCCCGTCGCGCGCGCCGTGCTCGGCGCCGGCGGCCGCATCGGCCACTTCGGCAGGCACCGTCACGCAGAAGACGTCCGCCGCGGTCGATCCGAAGGTGTTGACCTTCGCCCAGACGATGTCGGTGCCCGCCAACTCCAGCGCGCGGGTCAGCAGGGCGAGCAATCCGAGTCGGTCCATGGCGCGCACCTCGACGATCAACTGGTCGGGTGAGGCCGAGTCGATCCACAGGATGCGGGGCGGCGCGCTCGACCGCGTGACGGGCACCCCGACCTGGACCTCACCCGCCCGGCCGGTGGCCGCGCTGACGGCGTCGCTGTCGCGCTTTTCCAGCGCGCCCAACACGTCGACGTCGCCGGCCAGCGCGCCGGTGAACTGCTGGCGCAGCAGGCCCGCTTCCGGCGGTGAGCCGAACAACGGCGACACCACGAATTCGACGATCGCGAATCCCTCATGGGTGCTGGCCGAGGCCGAATGGATGCGCAGCGAGTTCAGCGCCAGCACCGCGGCGGCCTTCGACACCAGTCCCCGCTGATCCGGCGCGGCCATCACCACATCCAGACGCTCGCCGCCGCTGGGCTTGATGTCCACGTGGACGCCGCGATCGGCAGCCAGCGAAAGATACTGCGGTGCGGCGGGTTTCGCCTCGGGGAGCGGCTCCCCCGCCATCACCAGCCGGCAGCGCCGGACCAGATCCTCGATCAGCGACGCCTTCCACTCGCTCCACACCCCGGGGCCGGTGGCCCTCGAATCTGCCTCGGTCAGGGCGTGCAGGACTTCGAGCAGCAGCGCGTCCCCGCTCAGCGCTTTCACCACGCGCTCAATGGTGTTGGGGTCGTTGAGGTCGCTGCGGGTGGCCACCATCGGCAGCAGCAGGTGGTGGCGGACGAGCTGCGCGAGCAGCTCGGTCTCGGCCGACGAGATGCCCAGCCTGGGCCCGATCTCGAGCGCCAGACCCGCGCCCAGCACGCTGTGGTCGACGCCGCGGCCCTTGCCGATGTCGTGCAGCAGCGCGCCCAACGCGAGCAGGTCGGGCCGCGCCACCCGCGTCGACAGCGGTGCGGCGTTGACGGCCGTCTCGATGACGTGGCGGTCCACCGTCCACTTGTGCGCGACGTCGCGGGGCGGCAGGTCGCGGATGGCGTCCCATTCCGGCAGCAGCCGGCCCCACAGCCCGGTGCGGTCGAGCGCTTCGATGGTCGCCACGGTGGTCGGCCCGGCGGACAGCACAACCAGTAAGTCGTCCAACGACTCTCGCGGCCATGGCACCGGCATCTCCGGCGCGCCGGCGGCCAGCCGGCTCAGCGTGGCGGCGCCGATCGGCAACCCCGTGTCGGCCGAGGCGGCAGCCACCCGCAACACCAAACCGACGTCGGTGTCGGGGCGCGCGTCGCGGGCAAGGACGATCTCTCCGGCATATTCGACGACACCCTCGTCCAGCGGACGCCGCTTGGGCCGGCGCACCAGGGCCGTCACCCCGCGCCGCGGCAGGGCGTTCTCGGCGGTCCGGATGCCGGTCTCGGCATGGTAGGCGATGGTGCGCCCGGCGTCGGATAGCTTGCGCGCCAAGTCAAATCGGTCCCCGATGTGCAGGGCGGCGCTGATCTCGTCGGCGTATTGGGCCTGCAGCTGATCGCGTCCGCGGCCCGACACCCGGTGCAGCTCGGTGCGCACGTCGAGCAGCGTCAGGTGGGCGTCGTCGAGCGAACCCCCGGGAGATTCCGGACGCGCCATGCCGTGGCGGTCGATCAGCTGGGCGACACCCAGCGCGTCGAGCAGTTGCACATCGCGCAGGCCGCCGCGACCCGACTTCAGGTCCGGCTCGGCCCGCTGCGCTATCCGTCCGCAGCGGTCCCAACGCGTCTGCGTCATTTCGACGAGCTCGTTCATGCGGGAGCGAATCGCGCTGCGCCACTGTCGTCGAGCGCCGGCGATCAATTCGTCGGACAGCCGGGCGTCGCCGGCGATGTGGCGGGCGTCCAGCATGCCCAGCGCCGCGATCATGTCGGCGTTGGCGACACCGAGGGCCCCGGAAACGGTCCGCACGCTGTGGTCGAGCCGAACGTTGGCGTCCCACAACGGATACCACAACTTGTCGGCTACCGTGCCCAGCACGTCGTCGGACTTGTTGTCGTGCAACAACATCAGGTCCAGGTCGGAATGCGGCAACAACTCGTGGCGGCCCAGTCCACCGATGCCGACGATGGCAAAGCCGCTGTCGTCGGTGATCCCGATCTCGTCCGCCTTGGCCATCAACCAGGATTCGTGCAGGTCCAGCCAGGCGTGCCGCAGTTCGGCGGCGTGCAGCTTGCTGCCCTCGGACAGTAGTTGGCGCCGCGAAGCGGCCAAATCGACTGCCCCGCAGGCGCTTTCCGTCCCAGCCAGCTGCCCGGACGGATCGGGGTCGTTCGGGGTCATGCCCTCCCGGCCCGCCCGGGTCGAATCAGCAATTGACAGCGGATGTCATAGCGCATCGGTTCCGCGCTCGCCGGTGCGCACCCGCACAATGGTTTCCACGGGGCTCACCCACACCTTGCCGTCGCCGATCTTGCCGGTGCGCGCGGCCCGGACGATGCTGTCCACGACCTTGTCGACGATGGAGTCGTCGACGACGACCTCGATGCGCACCTTGGGCACGAAGTCGACCGAATACTCGGCGCCCCGGTAGACCTCGGTGTGACCCTTCTGCCGTCCGTAGCCCTGGATTTCGCTGACCGTCATCCCCAGGACGCCCGCGTCCTCCAGAGCGGTCTTCACGTCATCGAGCGTGAACGGCTTTACGATCGCGGTGATCAGCTTCATGACTGCTCTGCCTCCACTTTGTCGCCCACTCGCTCCTCCTCCAGGCCATTGCGGGTATCCGCCACAGCGACCCGGGGCGGCAGAACCGAACCGGTAGCCACGGCGAAATCGTAACCACTCTCGGCATGCTCGGCCTCGTCGATGCCCGAGGCTTCCGCCTCCGGGTTGAGACGAAGCCCGATGGTGTACTTCAGGATCAACGCCAGGATCAGCGTAACCACCCCAGAGTAGATGAGGACACTGAACGCGCCGACTGCCTGCCGCTCGAGCTGGGCCCAGCCGCCGCCGTAGAACAGGCCCTTGGACACCCCGGTGACGCCGTTGATGGCCGGGCTCTCCGGCGCGGCGAGCAGCCCGACCAACAGGGTGCCGGCCAAGCCGCCGACCAGATGCACCCCGACCACGTCGAGGGAGTCGTCGAAGCCCAGCTTGAATTTCAGGCCGACCGCCAGCGCGCACACGACACCGGCCACCAGGCCCACCACCAGCGCGCCCAGCACGTTGACCGACGAGCACGACGGCGTGATGGCCACCAGACCGGCGACGATGCCGGACGCCGCGCCCAGCGTCGTCGCCTTGCCGTCGCGGATCCGCTCGGTGAGCATCCAGCCCAGCATCGCGGTCGCCGTCGCGACCGTGGTTGTCATGAAGGTCGACCCGGCGACACCGTTGGAGCTGGTGGCCGATCCGGCGTTGAACCCGTACCAGCCGAACCACAGCAATCCGGCGCCGAGCATCACGAACGGCAGGTTGTGCGGCCGGAACAACGTCGTGGGCCAACCGCGCCGCTTGCCCAGCACGATCGCCAGCATCAGGCCCGCCACACCGGAATTGATGTGGACCGCGGTCCCGCCCGCGAAGTCGATTGCGTGCAGCTTGTTGGCGATCCAGCCGCCCTTCTCGGAGGCGAAGCCGTCGAACGCGAAAACCCAGTGGGCGACCGGGAAATAGACGAACGTCGCCCATAGGCCGGCGAACACCAGCCAGGCGCCGAACTTCAGCCGGTCGGACACCGCGCCCGAGATCAGGGCGACGGTGATGATCGCGAACATCAGCTGAAACGCCACGAACACCGTGGCGGGCAAGGTACCCGCCAGCGGAATGTCCGTTGCCGCAACGCCTTTGCTTGGATCGGCGGCCGTAGCGTTGACGCCGATGAGGCCCTTCAGGCCCCAGAACGACGTCGGCTTCCCTACAACACCGGCCCCGGCGTCGTCGCCGAAGGCGAGCGAATAGCCGTAAAGCACCCAGAGCACGGTGACCACGCCCATCGCGCTGATGCTCATCATGAGCATGTTCAGCACGCTTCGGGCGCGCACCATGCCGCCGTAGAAGAACGCCAGACCCGGCGTCATCAACAGCACCAGCGCGGAACTGGCCAGCATCCAGGCGGTATCGCCGGTATTGGGCTGGCCCAGTATCGGGTATGTCACTCGCAATCTCCTCCGCTCGGCCCACAACTGGCCGCCAGAAACACGTCTGATGGCCTGTCCCAGAACATTGCGAGATTGTTGTTTCGGCGATGGTGCCGCCATGTTTCGGCGGGATTAACGTCCCGCTCGCCGTGTAAGGGGTGTCAGCCCAGTAGCGCGTCGACGAAAGCGGCCGGTTCGAACGGCGCGAGATCGTCCGGGCCTTCCCCGAGCCCCACCAGTTTGACCGGCACGCCGAGTTCCTGTTGAACCCGAAAGACGATGCCCCCCTTGGCCGTCCCGTCCAGCTTGGTCAACACCGCGCCGGTGATCTCGACGACCTCGGCGAACACCCGCGCCTGGGCCAGCCCGTTCTGCCCGATGGTGGCGTCAAGGACGAGCAGCACCTCGTCGACCGCGGCGCGCCGTGTTACGACCCGCTTAACTTTGTCGAGCTCGTCCATCAGCCCGACCTTGGTGTGCAGCCGGCCCGCGGTGTCGATGAGCACCACGTCGGCGCCCGCGGCGATGCCCTTGTCGACCGAGTCGTACGCCACCGAGGCCGGGTCGGCGCCCTCGGCGCCGCGCACCACCTCCGCGCCCACCCGCGACGCCCAGGTCTGCAGCTGATCGGCCGCCGCGGCGCGGAACGTGTCGGCGGCGCCCAAGACGACGCGCCGCCCGTCGGCGACCAGGACCCGGGCCAGCTTGCCGACGGTGGTGGTTTTTCCGGTGCCGTTGACCCCGACGATCAGCAGCACCGAGGGGTGGTCGGCGTGCGGCAGCGCCCGGATCGACCGGTCCATGCCGGGCTGCAACTCCTTGATCAGCACGTCGCGCAGCACGGCCTTGGCGTCGGCCTCGGTGCGCACGTCGCTGCCGGCCAGCCGGGTGCGCAGCTGCGCGATCACCGATTCGGTGACCACCGGCCCCAGGTCGGCGATCAGCAGTGTGTCCTCGACGTCCTGCCAGGCGTCCTCGTCCAGGTCGCCGCCGCCGATCAAGCCCAGCATGCTGCGACCGAGCGCGTTCTGCGATCTGGCCAGCCTGCCGCGCAGCCGTTCCAGTCGGCCCTCGGTGGGCGCGATCTCCTCGATCTCGGGGGCGGCCGGGGGCACCTCGGGGGCCGCCGGAACCTCCGGTGCCGGGGCCTCGGGCGCGGGGGCCTGCGGCGCCGGCGCCGGGGCCGGCGCGGCGGGGGCCTCGGGTACCGGTTCGGGAAGCTCGACCTCGGAAATGGTGCGCCGCGGCGCGTCGCGTGGGATGGCGGCGTCGTCACCTACCCCGGGCAGCCCGGTGGTGTCGAGCCGATCGGCGGTCGTGGTCTGGCTGAAGGTGATGCCCGAGGACGCGGTGTAGCCGCCGGAACGGTCGATCGCCCCGGGTTCGGGCCGCGTCGAGAAGCTGATGCGCCGCCGCCGATACCGCAGCAGGCCCAGGACCAGCGCGGTGATGACGACCAGGGCAGCGACGACCGCGATGGCGATCCAAAGAGCTTGGGACACGCTGACATTGTTTCAAGCGGTCGGGTGCCGGGTGGTCACCGGGCCTTACTCGACGGCGCCGACCAGCTGCTCCACCTGCTGGCCCCGCATCCGCTGCGAGATCACCGCGGTGATGCCGTCGCCCTGCATGGTCACGCCGTAGAGCGCGTCCGCGACCTCCATCGTCGGCTTCTGGTGGGTGATGATGATGAGCTGGGAGCGCGCCCGCAGCAGCTCGAACAGCGAGATCAGCCGCCGCAGGTTGGTGTCGTCGAGGGCGGCCTCCACCTCATCCATGATGTAGAACGGCGACGGGCGGGCCCGGAAGATCGCCACCAGCATCGCCACCGCCGTCAGCGCCTTTTCACCGCCGGATAGCAGCGACAGGCGGGTGATCTTCTTGCCCGGCGGGCGGGCCTCGACCTCGATGCCGGTGGTGAGCATGTCGTCGGGATTGGTCAGCCGCAGCCGGCCCTCACCGCCGGGGAACAGCACGGTGAAGACCTCGGTGAATTCGCGTTCGACGTCGGCATACGCCTCGCTGAACACCTGCAGGATGCGGGCGTCGACCTCGTCGACCACCCCGAGCAGGTCCTTGCGGGCGGCCTTGACGTCCTCGAGCTGGGTGGACAGGAAGTTGTAACGCTCTTCGAGCGCGGCGAACTCCTCCAGCGCCAACGGGTTGACCCTGCCCAGTTCGGCCAGCTCGCGCTCGGCCCGTTTGGCGCGGCGCTCCTGGGTGGGCCGGTCGTAGGGAATCGGCGCGGGCGCGAAAACCTGTTCGCCGCGCTCCTTGGCCTGCTCGTATTCGGCCATCTCCAATTCGGAGGGCGGCAGTTGATTCTCCGGGCCGTACTCGGCGATCAGGTCGGCCGGCGCCATGCCGAACTGCTCGAGCACCATCTGCTCGAGCTGCTCGATGCGCATCGCCGCCTGGGCGTTGGCCACCTCGTCGCGGTGCAGCGAGTCGGTCAGGGCGGCCACCCGCGCGCTCAACGCGTTCACCTCGGCGCGCACCGCCGCCATCGCGGTCGCACGCTCCTGGCGTTCGGCGGCCAGCGCGTCGCGGATTTTGGACGCGGCGTCGACGACGCCGGTCAATCGCTGCGCCAGCAGGCGCCCGGCGTCGGCCACCGCCGCCGCCACCGTGGCGGCGCGCAGCCGCGCCTCCCGCGCCTGCTGGGCCCGCAGCCGGGCCTCGCGTTCGGCCGCGGCCGCGCGGCGCAACGAATCCGCCCGTCCGCGAACCGCATTCGCGCGCTCCTCGGCGGTCCGCACCGCCAGCCGGGCCTCGACTTCGACGCTGCGAGCGGTCTCGGTGGCCGCGGCGATCTGCTGACGGTTTACCGGATCTTCCGTCGGCGCGTGCTGGGTCTCCTGGGCGTTGCGCAGCCGGGTTTCCAGTTCGGTGACTTCGGCGACGGTCTGGGTCCGGCCCGCCTCGAGCTCCTCGCGCTGCCGCAGCAGCCTGCTCCACTCGTCTTCGGACGTCCGGGCCTCCTGACCGAGCCGTCCCAGCTGCTCGTACATCCCCGAGATCTCGCTGTCGGACTCGTTGAGCGCGGCCAGCGCCTGCTCGGCCGAGTCCTGACGGGCGGCCTGCTCGGTCAGCGCGCCCGACAGCGCCGCGCTCAGCTGGGCCACCCGCGCTTCCGCGGCGGTGAGCTCGTCGCCGGCCTTGTCGATCTCCGAGGTCACCTCGAGCGTCGAGGGCTTGCGGTCCGACCCGCCGCTCACCCGGCCGGCGCCCACCAGGTCACCGTCGAGCGTGACCGCGCGCAGGTGAGGGTGCGCCGCCACCAGCGCCAGGGCCTGGTCCAAATCGTCGACCACCGCGACACCGGAGAGCATGGCCGTGATCGCGCCGCGCAGCCGGGCCGGCGCGTCGATCAGGTCGAGCGCCCACAGCCCGCCCGCCGGGGCGGCCTGCGGCGCAGGCTGATCGGCGGGCCAGTCTCCCAACACCAGCGCGGCGCGGCCCCCGTCGGCCGCCTTGAGCGCGGCGACGGCCGAACGCGCCGCGCCGAAGCTCTCGGCCGCCAGCGCGTCGGCCGCCGATCCCAGCACCGCGGCCAGCGCCGCCTCGTAGCCGGGGCGGACCTTGACCAGTTTGGCCATCGGCCCCAAAAGACCTGTGCCGCCGTGGTTTTGGGTGAGCCAGGCCGCGCCGTCCTTGCGCTCCAGCCCGATCGCGAGCGCGTCGATGCGGGCCCGCAGCGAGGCCACCTGGCGTTCGGCGTCTCGCTCGGCGGACTGCAGCTCGGCCACCCGCTCATCGGCGAGCCGCAACGCCGCGACCGTGCGCTCGTGGTGTTCGTCCAGGCCGACCTCGCCCTGATCGAGTTCACCGACGCGGCCCTGGACGGTCTCGAATTCCACCTTGGCCTGCTGCGCGCGGGCGGCGGCCTGCTCGATGCGCTCGGACAGGCGCGACACGCTGTCGTCGATCGACTCGACCCGCGCCCGCATCGTCTCCACCTGACCGGCCAAGCGCGCCAAGCCTTCTCGCCGATCCGCCTCCGCGCGCACCGCCGCCATGTGTGCCCGATCGGCCTCGGCGGCCTCGCGCTCCCGCTCGGCCAATTCGGCGCGGGCGCCGTCCAGCCGGGTGCGCGCGCCGGCCAGATCGGCGAGCAGCTGGCGCTCGGCGACCGCGACCCGCTCGGCCTCGGCTTCCAGCGCGTCGGGGTCGGTGTCGCCGGTGGCAAGCGGCTCGACATCCAGGTGCTGCGCCCGCTCGCTGGCGATGCGCACGGTCGCGGCGACCCGTTCGGCCAGCGCGGACAGCGCGAACCAGGTCTGCTGAACCGACTCGGCCCGGCTCGAGAGTTCGCCGACGGCCGTTTCGTGCGTGGTCAGCTCGGCGGACGCCTCCGCCAGCCGCGCGGAGGCCTGGTCGTGTTCGCGGCGCATGGCGGCCTCGGCCTCGAAGATGGCCTCGCGCTCGCCCTGCCGGTTGACCAGGTCGTCGGCGGCCAGCCGCAGCCGGGCGTCGCGCAGGTCGGCCTGGATCGTCTGGGCTCGGCGGGCCACCTCGGCCTGGCGGCCCAGCGGTTTGAGCTGGCGGCGCAGCTCGGTGGTCAGGTCGGTCAGCCGGGCCAGGTTCGCCGACATCGCGTCGAGTTTGCGGAGGGCTTTCTCCTTGCGCTTGCGGTGCTTGAGCACCCCGGCCGCTTCTTCGATGAAGGCGCGACGGTCCTCGGGCCGCGATTGCAGGATCTCGTCGAGCTTGCCCTGCCCGACGATGACGTGCATCTCCCGGCCGATCCCGGAGTCGCTCAGCAGTTCTTGAACATCCATCAAACGGCAACTGCTGCCGTTGATTTCGTATTCGCTGGCGCCGTCGCGGAACATCCGCCGGGTGATGGACACCTCGGAGTACTCGATGGGCAGCGCGTTGTCGGAGTTGTCGATGGTGACGGTGACCTCGGCGCGGCCCAGCGGGGCCCGCGACGAGGTCCCGGCGAAGATGACGTCTTCCATCTTCCCGCCGCGCAACGTCTTGGCCCCCTGCTCCCCCATGACCCAGGCCAGCGCGTCGACGACGTTGGACTTGCCGGATCCGTTGGGCCCCACGACGGCGGTGATGCCCGGTTCGAAGCGCAGAGTCGTCGGCGAGGCGAAGGACTTGAAGCCCTTCAGCGTCAGACTCTTCAGATGCATGACGTGCCACCCTACCGTCGCGGAGCTCAGCGCTCGGTGAAGCCGGTGAACGCGTCGGCCGGTTCCGACCAGTTGGCGATCACCTTGTCCACCTTTCCCGGCGTGTCTCCACCCTCCAGCGCGCCGAGCAGCTGCTCACAGGCATTTTTCGAGCCCTGCGCAACCACCTGGACGCGACCGTCGGGTTTGTTCGCCGCGAACCCCGTCAGGCCCAGCTCCAGGGCTTTGGAGCGCGTCCACCAGCGGAAACCCACGCCCTGCACGTATCCGTGCACCCAGGCGGTGAGCCGGACGTCACTTTCCCCCAACATCTTTCACCTCAAAGTTCACTTTGGTACCAGTCTTTAACGTGCGCCCCACCGTGCACACCTGGTCGACGGCTCGTTCGACGACAGTGAGAAGCCGGGTCAGGTCGTCGGCCGGGAGCCCCGACAAGTCGAGCTCCAACGACTCCTCGAGCAGCGGGTAGCGCTCCTGCTCGCGGTCCGCCTGGCCGGATACCCGGATGGTGGCCGGGTAGTCGTCCCCGAGTCGGCGGCGCAGAGGTTGGTCGCTGGACAGCCCGCTGCATCCGGCGAGCGCGATCTTGAGCAACTCGCCCGGGGTGAAGACACCCTCGACATCCTCGGACCCGATGAACACCTCCGCGCCCCTGGAGCTGCGGCCCGTGTAACGCCGCACCCCGGTGCGCTCAACCCATAGTTCGGTCATGCTCTCTTTCTACAACGTTCTCCGAACGGAGATTCCCGGTCGCGCTTCGGGCGCAGACGACGACCCGACAGCGGTCCGGCGGGCGGTGGGCCAGACTCAACGGACTCGGGGACGGGGCTGACACCGAGGGCAGTAGCACGACGAGCGGTTCATGAACTTCTCCCGGCGCATCACCGCGCCGCATCGCCGGCACGGCTGCCCGTCACGCCCGTACGCGTCCAGCGACCGGTCGAAATAGCCCGACTCACCGTTGACGTTCACATAGAGCGAGTCGAACGACGTCCCGCCCTGGCCCAGCGCATCGGACATCACCGCGGCCGCGGCGTCGAGCAACTCGGCCAGCTTCCGTCGCGACAGACCCGACGCCAGCCTGGTCGGGTTGACCTTGGCGCGCCACAAGGCCTCATCGGCGTAGATGTTGCCGATGCCGGAGATGACAGTCTGGTCCAGCAGCTGACGCTTGATCTCGGAGTTCTTGTGCCGCAACACATCCACCACGGCGTCACGGTCGAACCCAGGGTCCAGAGGATCCCGGGCGATATGGGCGACCGGCTCGGGCACCGGCGCGCCGTCGACATCGATCAGCT
>JAYZBN010000005.1:0-42851 GCA_036338755.1 Actinomycetota bacterium
CAACCCGTACCTGGCGTTCTCGGCCATGCTGATGGCCGGCCTGGACGGCATCAAGAACAAGATCGAGCCGCAGGCGCCGGTCGACAAGGACCTCTACGAGCTGCCGCCCGAGGAGGCCGCCAACATCCCGCAGGCGCCCACGCAGCTGTCCGCGGTAATCGACCGGCTGGAAGAAGACCACGAATACCTCACCGAGGGCGGCGTGTTCACGCCCGACCTCATCGAGACGTGGATCAACTTCAAGCGCGAGAACGAAATCCTGCCGGTCCAGATCCGGCCGCACCCTTACGAATTCGCGCTGTACTACGACGTGTAAGCCGGCTGACGGCTACGAGCCGGAACGCTCTGAGTCGTAGCGCCGCAGTAGTTCCGAATGGGTCCATCCGCTTCGCGATCACCGCACCGATCGCCGAGCGGGTGGACTCATCGGCATGCTGCGAGTGCGGCCGGTGGTCTGTCGGTGCAATCCGGCGCCGCTGTGGTGTATGTCAGAGAAGCGTTGACGACGTTCTGTACTGCCGGGCCAGTTCCGCTGCGCACCAATAGATTTCGGGGCCAGCGGCAAGTCGGGTGCGAAGCCGTGACTGTTCCCGAAGCCGTTGCGCGGGCGCATCGGCAGCCCCCCGAGCCGTTTAGAAGTTATTGCAGGTATCGAAGCTTCGCTGCAGAACTCCGATGTATGGCTGGCTATCCGGATCGCTCACTATCTGCTGGGCCAATTGCCTCCGTTGGCTGGGCGACCCAGCGATGAATTGACGCAAACCCGCCTGCGCATCTGGCGAATTGTTGAAAATCGCGGCGAGCGTTGGGTCTTGCGCGTTCAAGGCAGCGACGAGCTGGTCATACGTGCAGGTGGTGTTGACGGCGGGACTCAAGTCGGGGTCTGCAGACGCGACCCCGGCCCCAGCGGTGAACGCCAGCGTCAAACCACCAACCGCAATACCGAGTCTGGTCAACGACAGTTTGGTCATGTGTGAACTCCTTCCCTGACCGCGCAGACTTTAACGCAACCCGACGACCGGGGAGGCGATATCCGAATCTCAGCCGGCAGGGACGCTCGCCGGAGTCAAGGGCCCGGGCGATTTGGTGAGACTGCCCGCGCCCTGCCGGCAGCAACTCTCGACGTCGGTCGTCAGGTCGACGACGAACCGGCGAAAATCGTCATTCAGCCGTCAATCAGCCGGCTGGCGCGACGTAGACGGGAGCGGGGGCGAGGTCGATCGTTATGCAGCCCGTAGACCCCAACATCACACCGGTCAGCATTGCGGCCAATGCGACAACTTTCAGCATCTTCTTGGTGCTCTTCGTCCTCATCGATCACACCTTTCTTCCAGCCACATCGTCCGGGCACCTGAGTACCGCGACCATTGGATGCTAACGCTGCCATTGGGCGTGTGTGCAATATTGGGCAAAACGCTGGAAAGGCCGTTTGTTGACAGCTCGAAGTACGCGCCTATGCCGCCGGCGTTCGAGTACGACATTTGGGCTACCGGAGAGTGCCCCGGTACCCACCACCGGCCCACCTGACGGGCGGGTCGGAGAACCCCTACGCCTTCGCGACTTCTCGGACAGGGGTGAAGCGCGTCAGCTCGTAGCGTTCGTCGAGCAGCGCATCCGCCGCGTCTATCGACGGCAACGGACCGCCGTGTTCTCGAGCCGCACGGCGCAGTGCCGCCACGGATCGCAGTTCGGCGTCGATAATCCTGATATCACGCGCCATTGCGTGTGTTTACCCGCCGGCCGCGTTGTTAATCGCATTTGTTGAGTCCGCAACGGCAATGGCCGTCAAGCTATTGTTTCGTCGCGACGAACCAGCCGCAGCAGCGCATCTTTTTCAGGGTGCACCGGGTCCACAGTGCCGTTGTCCTTGACTAGTTGCTCGGCGACCACGCACATCTGCGTGCACGTTTCGCGTGAGATGCTGCGAAGCACTTTCATCGCTTGTTCGGCGTCGAGATCGAACCGGTTCATGATGACGTCGAGGGCTTGCTCGATGAGCTCAGCGGGCGAGAGCTGACTCGCATTGGAATGGTCGGTCATCATGCTTTTCCAATCTGGCCGAAGCCGCCCGGTCATGAGCAAAGCCGGCTTCGGCCTATGGCCCAATTATGCTCCGATTTTTCGTGCCGTGAGCGGGCCGACTCGGGGTCCCCGCGACAATAGCTAGGCCCCTGCGCCACTTTTCATGTCGCGCCGCTAGCCGTCGAGTGCCAGATCCTTGCGGAAGCGTTGCATGCCATCGATCTTGTCGTCCAGGCTGGCGTGCGGCCCGGCGTAGAACATCCACGGCATCGTGATGATGCCGGTGATGCCCGCATCCTCGACCCGCTGATAGTCGGCGGTGGTGAACGCGTCGGTCAGCGGCGTCAGGATGGTGAAATCGTCCATGGCCAAACCGTTTTCGGCGCGCATCTCCCGCAGCCTCCCGACCGCGTCGATGGCCTGCTCGGACTTGATCAGATCGCCGATCCAGCCGTCGTTGCGGGCCGCACGGCGCAGCGCGATGTCGGACAGGCCGCCGACATAGACCGGAATTGGTGGCGGCGTCGGCTGCATTTCGAGCCGCGGCGCCCGATAAAACTGGCCCTCGAACTCCGTCCAGCCCGGCGCCCACAGCGCCCGCATCAGCTCGATGATCTCGTCGGTGCGCTTGCCGCGAGCCTCGAATTGCTCGCCCATCAAGGCGAATTCCTCACGGCACCACCCCACGCCGATACCCAGCTCCACCCGGCCGGACGCCAAAACCGCCGCGGTGCCAATGGCTTTCGCCGCCGAGTACGGGTTGCGCATCGCGGGGATATAGACGGTGTTGACGAACCGCAACCTCGTGGTGACCTGCGCCAGCGCACCGACGAGGACCCAGGGATCGGGCCAGTCGGTGAAGGGCTGCCAGCGCCGCTGGCCGTCTTTGGTGTACGGGTACGGCGTGTCCAGGGTCTCCAGATTGACGACGTGGTCGGGGATACCGATCCCGTCATAGCCCAGCTCGTCGGCGGCCTTGGCGAGCTCGATGATCTCGCGGGTGTTCAGGAAGGCGCTGCTGATGTAGAACTTCACTGCGTCTCCTGCGCCCAGGCAGGCTCGATGAAGACGCCCTCGGCCTCGACCGTGACGCCCGTGGCATCCGAAATGGTGCCGCGCGCAAAGACTTTGCGCCCCTCCTTGCCGTCGACCCACGCCTCGCAGCGAAGCGGGCCCAGCGGGGTGCCGCGCAGATACTTCACCGTGATGGTTCCGGTGAAACGCGCCTTCGACAGCCCCTCGCTGGCCGCCTCGCCGAGCATGTGGTCGAGCACCAGGGCGCTGACGCCGCCGTGCACCAATTTGGGCGGCCCTTCGTAGGCCGAACCGAGGGTGAATTCGCTCCAGCAGCGGCCCTCGCCCTCGTGCTGCACGACGATCGGCGGGGCGACGGGGTTGCAGACGCCGATAGCTGCGTTGCCCAACGGCAGCGGGCGTCCGTTGACGCGATAGCTCACCCCGAGCGGGCGGGTGCGCTGCCGCAACGATGCGGTGACGGCCTCGATCGCTTTCCTGGCCTCGGCGACAACCTCGTCGTCCGCCTCGGTCCGGATGGTGGCGTCGACGAGCTCGCGGACCGCACCGGCCAGCGGAGCATACAGCGCGGTCACCCGCTCGGCCTCCGCCGCGCTGAGCACCTCGAATATGGCGTCCAACGCGCCGGCCTCCTGACTCAACTTCCAAACACCTTGCGCACCACCGCTTTTGCTCGTCGTGTCACCCGTAGATAGTTATCCAGGAATTCGCCGCCCTCATCCGTCGGCCAGCCCGCGGCCACGGCGACCGCGTTGAGCTGGCGGCCGGGGCCGGGCAGCTGGTCGGTGGGCTTACCGCGGACCAGCACCAGCGCGTTGCGCGCCCGGGTCGCCGTCAGCCAGGCCTGCCTCAACAGCTCCACCTCGTCGGCGGGCACCAGGTCGGCCGCAGCGATCGCGTCGAGGCACTGCAAGGTCGACGTGTTGTGCAGCGCCGGGATCTCGTGAGCGTGCCGCAATTGCAGCAGCTGCACGGTCCACTCGACGTCGGCCAGTCCCCCACGCCCCAGCTTGGTGTGGGTGTTGGGGTCCGCGCCGCGCGGCAACCGCTCGGAATCCACACGGGCCTTGATCCGCCGGATCTCCTGCATCGCTTCGCTGGACACCCCGTCCGACGGATACCGCGTCTTGTCGGCGATCAGCAGGAAACGCTGCCCCAGCTCTGCGTCGCCGGCAACCGAGTGCGCCCGCAACAGCGCCTGAATCTCCCACGGCTGCGCCCACTGCTCGTAGTACGCGGCGTAGGAGGCCAGGGTGCGCACCAGCGGACCCTGGCGGCCCTCGGGCCGCAGGTTGGCGTCGACCTCCAGCGGCGGGTCGACGCTGGGCGTCCCCAGCAGCGCCCGCACCTGCTCGGCGACACCCGTCGCCCAGCGCACCGCCACCGAATCCTCGACACCGGAGGCGGGTTCGCACACGAACATGACGTCGGCGTCGGATCCGTAACCCAACTCGGCGCCGCCCAGCCGGCCCATGCCGATGACCGCGATCGCGGCCGGCGCGTTCCCGTTCACGGGCAAATTGGCCCGGATCATCGCCTCCAGCGCCGCCTGCAGGACCGCCACCCAGACCGAGGTCAGCGCCGCGCACACGTCGGTGACCTCGAGCATGCCGAGCAGGTCGGCGGATGCGATGCGGGCCAACTCGCGGCGCCGCAGCGTGCGCGCCCCGGCGATCGCCCGCACCGGGTCGGAGTAACGGCCGGCCGATGCGACCAGCGCGCGGGCCACCGCGGCGGGCTCGGTCTCGAGCAGCCTCGGGCCGGACGGCCCGTCGCTGTAATCCTGAATGACCCGCGGCGCTCGCATCAGCAGGTCCGGCACGTACGCCGAGGTCCCCAGCACGTGCATGAGCCGGCGCGCCACCGCGGGCTTGTCGCGCAGCGTGGCCAGATACCAGCTTTCGCCGGACAGCGCCTCGGACAGCCGCCGGTACGCCAGCAGCCCGCCATCGGGATCGGGCGAGTACGACATCCAGTTCAGCAACCGGGGCAGCAGTACCGACTGCACGCGGCCGCGCCGCCCGCTGTGGTTGACCAGGGCCGACATGTGCTTCAGCGCGGTCTGCGGGCCCTCGTAACCCAGCGCCGCCAGTTGGCGCTCGGCGGCTTCGGAGGTCATGCCGCGGGCGATGTCCAGCCCGGCCGGGCCGATCGATTCCAGCAGCGGCTGATAGAAGAGCTTGGCGTGCAGCTGGGACACCCGCAGGTTCTGGTGTCGCAATTCCTCGCGCAGCACCCCGGCCGCGTCGTGGCGCCCGTCCGGCCGGATGTGGGCGGCCCGCGCCAGCCAGCGCACCGCCTCCTCGTCGTCGGCCTCGGGCAGCAAGTGGGTGCGCTTGAGCCGCTGCAGCTGCAACCGGTGCTCGAGTAGCCGAAGGAACTCGTAGGAGGCGGTGAGGTTGGCCGCGTCCTCGCGTCCGATGTAGCCGCCCTGGCCCAGCGCGGCGAGCGCGTCCACCGTCGACGCCACGTGCAGCGAGTCGTCGCCGCGGCCGTGCACCAGTTGCAGGAGCTGCACGGCGAATTCCACGTCGCGCAATCCGCCGCTGCCGAGCTTGATCTCGCGGCCGCGGACCTCGGCGGGCACCAGTTGTTCGACCCGACGGCGCATGGCCTGCACCTCGACCACGAAGTCCTCACGCTCGCAGGCGACCCAGACCATCGGCATCAGCGCGTCCAAATAGCGCCGCCCGAGGTCCGCGTCGCCCACCGCCGCACGGGCTTTCAGCAGCGCCTGGAACTCCCAGGTCTTCGCCCACCGCTGGTAGTAGGCGATGTGCGACTCGACGGTGCGAACCAGTTCACCGCTGCGCCCCTCCGGCCGCAGCCCGGCGTCGACTTGGAAGAACGCCTCGGAGGCCAGCCGCATCATCTCGCTGGCCACCCGGGTGGTGACCGCGTCGGCCTGCTCGCCGACGAAGATGACGTCGACGTCGCTGACGTAATTCAGTTCTCGGGCACCGCATTTGCCCATCGCGATGACCGCCAGCCGTGGCGGCGTCCGGTCGCCGCACACGCTGTTCTCGGCCACCCGCAGCGCGGCGGCCAGCGCCGCATCGGCCAGGTCCGACAGGTGGGCCGCCACCACGGTGAACGGGACCACCGGTTCGTCCTCGACCGTCGCGGCCAAATCCAGCGCCGCCAGTATCAGCAGTTGGTCGCGGTACAGCGTGCGCAGGCGCACCATCGCCGAGCCCGGCGCCGCCAGCGATTCGTCGACGCACTCGGTGAATATGGCGCACAGCTGGTCGTGGGTGGGGAGTTTGACGTTGCCGCGCAAGAGTTTCCAGGAGCCAGCCTGGGCGATCAGGTGATCACCGAGGGCCAGCGACGAGCCGAGCACGCCGAACAGCCGGCCGCGCAGCGGGCGCTCGGCGAGCAACGCGGCATTGAGCTGATCCCATCCGGCATCGGGGTTCTCCGACAACCGGACCAGGGCGAGCAGCGCGGCGTCGGGATCCGCCGCCCGCGACAGCGACCAGAGCAGGTCGACGTGGGCCTGGTCGTCGTGCTCGTACCAACCCAGCTGCGCCATGCGTTCGGCCGCTTGCGGATCGACCAACCCGAGCCGGCCGACGCTGGGCAGCCTGGGGCGCTGCGTCGCGGGTTTGGTCACGACCACGACCGTAGCGCAACCAGCCGATCTTCAGCCTGATCGGCGCCCGGTACGGGCTACAGCGAGAGGTACGTCCTCAGTTCGTACGGGGTGACGTGGCTGCGATAGTTGGCCCACTCCGTGCGCTTATTGCGCAGGAAGAAGTCAAATACGTGCTCCCCCAAGGTTTCCGCGACCAGCTCGGAGGACTCCATGGCGCGAAGCGCGCTGTCCAGGCTGGTCGGCAGCTCGCGATAGCCCATCGCGATGCGTTCCTCGGCGGTCAAGTCCCACACGTTGTCCTCGGCCTGCGGGCCAAGCACGTAGCCCTTCTCCACCCCGCGCAGTCCGGCGGCCAGCAGCACGGCGAAGGCCAGGTACGGATTGCACGCGGAGTCGGGGCTGCGGACCTCGACGCGCCGCGACGACGTCTTGTGCGGCGTGTACATGGGCACCCGCACCAGCGCGGACCGGTTGGCCGCACCCCACGATGCCGCGGTGGGCGCCTCGCCGCCGCCCACCAATCGCTTGTAGGAGTTGACCCATTGGTTGGTGACCGCGCTGATCTCCGAGGCGTGCTCGAGGATCCCGGCGATGAAGGACTTACCGACATCCGAGAGTTGCAGCGGGTCGTCGGGGCTGTGGAACGCGTTGACGTCACCCTCGAACAGGCTCATGTGGGTGTGCATCGCCGAGCCGGGATGCTGCCCGAACGGCTTGGGCATAAAGGTCGCGCGGGCGCCGTTCTCGATCGCGACCTCCTTGATGACGTAGCGGAACGTCATCACGTTGTCGGCCATCGACAGCGCGTCGGCGAACCGCAGGTCGATCTCCTGCTGGCCGGGCGCGCCCTCGTGGTGGCTGAATTCCACCGAGATGCCCATGAATTCCAAGGCTTCGATCGCGTGGCGGCGGAAGTTCGACGCGGAGTCGTGAACGGCCTGATCGAAGTAGCCGGCGTTGTCGACGGGATCCGGGGGCGTCCCGTCGTCGGGGCCCGGCTTGAGCAGGAAGAATTCGATCTCCGGGTGGACGTAGCAGGAGAAGCCCAGGTCGTTGGCCTTCTGCAGCTGCCGGCGCAGCACGTGCCGCGGATCGGCCCACGACGGCGATCCGTCCGGCATGGTGATGTCGCAGAACATCCGCGCCGAGTGGTGGTGGCCGCTGGGCGAGGCCCACGGCAGCACCTGGAAGGTGGATGGGTCGGGGTTGGCCACGGTGTCGGATTCCGAGACCCGTGAGAAGCCCTCGATCGAGGATCCGTCGAAGCCGATGCCCTCTTCGAAGGCGCCTTCGAGCTCGGCTGGGGCGATGGCGACCGACTTGAGGAAACCGAGCACATCGGTGAACCACAGGCGAACGAAACGGATGTCCCGTTCCTCGAGGGTGCGGAGGACGAATTCCTTCTGTCGATCCATATCCCGAACAGTATGCAACTGCTGTTAATTCTGTGTTACCGGATCAGTACGGATGTGCTGTGACCTGGCCTCGAGGTCGGACTCGAGCCGCTCTTGCGGACCGACCGCCCGTCTACGGGCGCTCCTCGATGACGCACTGAACGATCCCGTTGGCGAGCTGAGGGTTGAATCCCTTGTGGGAAACCTTTTGGGCTTCAGCAGCCGGTGTGACACCGGAATTGAGATCCTGCTTGATTTCGCCGATGAGCTGCAAGTTCTGCGGGTCGGCTTCCCCGATCGGTTCCGTAATCTTGCCCACGCAGCGGCGGTAACCGCTGAAATCAGCGTGAGCAGACGCGCCCATCAGCACAGCCGGGGCGATCAACAGGACGGCGACGGCTAGCCCGGCCGTGACAGCGAGATAGATGAAACGCATGGTCAGGGGAATACCCAGCCCTCACCCCGGATAATCAGCAAACGATTCGACGCCGATCGCGCGGTCCGGCGGTCGTCAGGGCTGGCAGCGGTAGGAGGCCGGCGGCGGCGTTCCGGCGACCAAATACCGGACGACGGCGTCGTCCACGCATTGGTGGCCGTTGAAAACCGCGGTGTGCTGCGTGCCGTCATAGGTGATCAGCGGCCCGCCGAGCTGGTGGGCCAGGTTCACGCCGGCCTGATACGGCGTTGCCGGATCATGCGTGGTGGAGACGACGACGACCTTGCCGGGCGCCATCGGCGGCGCGGCGTGCGGCGCCGACGTGGGCGGCACCGGCCACAGCGCGCAGACATCGCGGGGAGCGTTGCCGGTGAACTGCCCGTAGCTCAGGAACGGCGCGGCCTGGCGGATGCGCTGATCGGCACTCACCCAGCTGGCCTGGTCGGTCGGGTTCGGCGCGTCGACGCAGCGGATCGCGTTGAATGCGTCCTGGTCGTTGGAGTAGTGCCCGTCTTTGTCGCGGCCGTCGTAGTCGTCGGCGAGCAGCAGCAGGTCGCCCGCGTCGGTGCCGCGGGCCAGGCCGAGCAGGCCGCTGGTCAGGTATTTCCAGTGCGCGGGCGTGTAAAGGGCGTTGATGGTGCCGGTGGTCGCGTCGGCATAGCTCAGGCCGCGCGGGTCCGCGGTGCGACCGGGCTTGGTCGCCAGCGGGTTGACCAGCGCGTGGTATCGGTTGACGAATTGGGCCGGGTCGGTGCCCAGCGGGCAGCCCGGTGAGCGGGCGCAGTCGGCGGCGTAGTCGTTGAAAGCGGTTTGGAATCCCGCCATTTGGTTGACGTTCTCGTCGATCGGCCCGACGGTCGGGTCGATGGCGCCGTCGAGCACCATCGTGCGCACGTGGTTGCTGAACTTCTCCAGGTAGGCGGTGCCCAGCTCGGTGCCGTAGCTGTAGCCCAGGTAGTTGATCTGGTCGTCGCCCAGCGTTTGGCGGACGGCATCCATGTCGCGGGCGACCGAGGCGGTGCCGGCGTTGGCCAAAAACGCAGTACCCATCCGGTCGACGCATTGCTGGGCCAGCTGGCGGTAGAGCTGCTCGATGTGCGCCACGCCGCCCGGGCTGTAGTCGACCATCGGCTCACGCCGGTACGCGTCGAATTCGGCGTCGGTGCGGCAGCGCAGCGAGGGGGTCGAATGGCCCACGCCGCGCGGATCGAAGCCGACCAGGTCGAAATTGCGCCTGATTGAAGAGTCCTCGAGGTTCGGGGCCATCGAGGACACCATGTCGACCGCCGAGCCGCCGGGACCGCCGGGATTGACCAGAAGGGATCCGATCCGTTGTCCCGTCGCGGGTATCCGGATCACCGCCAGCTTGGCCTGCGCGCCGGCGGGGTTGCTGTAGTCGATCGGTACCGACACGGTGGTGCACTGCGCGGTGGGGATATCGCTTGTGTCACCGACGAATTGGCTGCAGCTGCCCCACCCTTGCGGCACCGCGGCCGACGGCGGATTCGGGGTCGGCGTCTGCCCGGCACCCGGTTCCGGCGTGGCACCGGCAGGGGGCGACACGACGACGCACGGACCGCTGACGATCAGCAAGGAGAACAGCGCCGAGCTCAACGATCTCAGGCGCGACATGGCTGTCATCGTTGCAGGCCCGGGTACCCGTGGCAGCGCGAAACGGTTACGCCTTGGTCTCGGCTGCCGGCGTCGCCGAGCGTGCACTGACGGCGAAGAATCGGCGAAAAGCTCGCCGTGAGTGCACGTTCGGCGCCGGCGGCCTGCCTAACACTTGGCGCCGTCGGGCGGAATGGAACCGCCGACCAGATACGCCGTCACGTAGTTGTCGATGCAGCCGTCGCCCTGGAAGACGACGGTGTGTTGAGTGCCGTCGTAGGTGAGCAGCGAGCTGCGCAGCTCGTTGGCCAGATCGACGCCGGCCTTGTACGGGGTGGCCGGATCGTGGGTCGTGGACACGACCACCGTGGGCGCCAGGCCGGGCGCGGAAATGGTGTGCGGCTTGCTGGTCGGCGGCACCGGCCAGAATGCGCAGGTGCCCAGCGGCGCGTTGCCGGTGAACTGCCCGTAGCTCATGAACGGTGCGACCTCGCGGGAGCGGCGGTCTTCGTCAATCACCTTGGCGCGGTCGGTGATCGGCGGCTGGTCGACGCAGTTGACCGCGACCCGCGCGTCGGTCGCGTTGGTGTAGTGGCCGTGCGAGTCGCGGCGCATGTACATGTCGGCCAGGGCGAGCAGGGTGTCGCCGTGGTGGTCGACGAGCTCGGAAAGACCGTCGGTCAGGTGATGCCACAGGTTCGGCGAATACAGGGCCATGATGGTGCCGATGATCGCGTCGCTGTAGCCCAGGCCGCGGGGATCGTTCGTCGGGACGGGCCGGCCGACCATGGGGTTGTTCGGGTCGACCAGCGGGTCGACCAGGCTGTGGTAGACGTCCACCGCCTTGGCCGGGTCGGTGCCCAGCGGGCAGGTCGGCTGCTTCGCGCAGTCGGCGGCGTAGTTGTTGAAGGCGTCCTGGAATCCCTTGGCCTGACGGAGGTCGGCTTCGATCTGATCGGCGTTGGGGTCGACGGCTCCGTCCAGGATCATGGCCCGCACGTTGTGCGGGAAGGCTTCCGCGTAGGCCGAGCCGATCCGGGTGCCATAGGAGTAGCCGAGGTAGGTGAGCTTTTCGTCACCGACCGCCGCGCGGATGGCGTCGAGATCCCGTGCGACGTTGACGGTGCCGACATTGGCCAGAAAGTCCTTACCCATCTTGTCGACGCAGCGACTCACGAACTGCTTCGTTTCGTCCTCCATGTGGGCGACGCCGGCCGGGCTGTAGTCGACGTTGGGCTCCGTGCGCAGCCGATCGTTGTCGGCGTCGGAGTTGCACCAGACCGCCGGCCGCGACGACCCCACCCCGCGGGGGTCGAAGCCGACGAGGTCGAATCGCTCGCGAACCTTCTTCGGCAACGACTGGACGACGCCCAGCGCCGCCTCGATGCCGGACTCGCCCGGCCCGCCGGGGTTGATCACCAGCGAGCCGATCTTGTCTCCGGTCGCGGGGAAACGAATCATGGCCAGCGTTGCCACGTCGCCGTCGAGGTGGTCGTAGTCGACCGGCACGGCCAGTTTGCCGCACAACGCGCCGGCGGGGAGTTTGACCTTGGGGTTCGCGGCGCGGCACGGCGTCCACTCGACGGCCTGGCCCAGCTTCGGCCCGGACATGACGGCGCGTCCCACCACGACGCGGACACAGCCCGCCAGCAGCAGCGCGACGGCAGCCATCGACGTCCAGATCAGCAGCGTGCGCGCGATATCGCCGCGGCGAGACAGCCCCATGCCAACCTATGCTGCCAGAGGAAACCTGAGATCATGATTAGCGGCACCCGCCGCCCGGTCACCCCGCGAGCGAGCAACTCCTCCCTCCCCCGGAACCGGCGCGCATGGTATGTCTCACACCGCCGCGACGGTGCGACCGCGTAAAAGAAATGGCAGAATCAGAGGGTCAAACGAACCCGGGGACCTTCAAAGGCCTCGAGGATCGAACCGACCACCCTTAGGGACAATGATGTCTGAGCACAACGTTTACGGTGCCAACTCGCCCGCGCAGCCCGAAAAGGCGAGACCCAAGATCCGCACCCATCACCTGCAGAAGATGAAGGCCGAAGGCCACAAGTGGGCCATGCTCACGGCCTACGACTATTCGACCGCCCGCATTTTCGACGAGGCGGGCATCCCGGTCCTGCTGGTCGGCGACTCCGCGGCCAACGTGGTCTACGGCTACGACACCACCGTGCCCGTGTCGATCGACGAGTTGATTCCGCTGGTGCGCGGCGTGGTGCGGGGTGCCCCGCACGCGCTCGTCGTCGCCGACCTGCCGTTCGGCAGCTACGAGGCCGGGCCCGCCGCGGCCCTGGCCGCCGCCACCCGGTTCATGAAGGAGGGCGGCGCGCACGCGGTCAAGCTGGAGGGTGGCGAGCGGGTGGCCGAGCAGATCGCTTGCCTGACCGCCGCCGGCATCCCGGTGATGGCGCACATCGGGTTCACCCCGCAGAGCGTCAACAGCCTCGGCGGGTTCCGGGTGCAGGGACGCGGTGACGCGGCGGAGCAGACGGTGCACGACGCGATCGCCGTCGCCGAGGCCGGCGCGTTCTCCGTCGTCATGGAGATGGTGCCGGCCGAGCTGGCCACCCAGATCACGGGCAAGCTGACCATCCCGACCATCGGGATCGGCGCCGGACCGAACTGCGATGGCCAGGTGCTGGTTTGGCAGGACATGGCCGGTATGAGCGGCGGCAAAGCGGCCCGCTTCGTCAAGCGGTTCGCGGACATCGGTGGGGAATTGCGCCGCGCGGCAACGCAATATGCCCAAGAGGTGGCCGCCGGGGTGTTCCCCGCCGACGAGCACTGCTTTTAGATCCACCCCTGGCGCGTCAACGCGCTAGTTTGCACGCTCCTGGCTGCGATTCACGGTCAGCGCCTGGTTGACCACGTTATTGCCGTCGCAACCGAACCGCTGAAAAGCGTTGCGGTACATGGATGTACGATGGCTCGCGGGGGCGATCCGAACTATCAGGGGTGGACCACATCGACCGGGGGAACCGCGGTGGCTTCGTGCACCGTCGCATGGTGCTGACGTTGCCGCTGCTGATGGCGGGAGGCATGGCTTTGGCCCCAACACCGCGGGCGTCCGCCGAACCGCCTCGGACCTCGCCGCAAGCAAGCAGGTGGACTCCCGAGCGCGCCAACCGCTGGTATCAGGCGCAAGGCTGGCCGGTCGGCGCGAACTACATCACCTCCAATGCCATTAATCAGCTGGAGATGTTCCAGCGCGAAACCTTCGACCCCCGGCGCATCGACACCGAACTGGGCTGGGCGCGGGTCAACGGGTTCAACGCGATCCGGGTCTTCCTGCACGACCAGCTCTGGGCGCAGGATCATCGCGGGTTTCAGGGCCGTCTGTCCCAGTTCGTCGACATCGCCGCCCGTCACGGCATCAAACCGCTGTTCGTCTTGTTCGATTCGTGCTGGGATCCGTTCCCCCAGGCGGGTCCACAGCGTGCGCCTCGGCCGGGCATCCACAACTCCGGCTGGGTGCAGAGCCCGGGCGCGGCGCGCCTGGACGATCGCGGCTACCTGCACACCATGCGCGGCTATGTCACCGGAGTACTGACGCAGTTCCGCGGTGACGATCGCATCCTGGGCTGGGACCTGTGGAACGAGCCCGACAACCCCGCCGACGCCTACGCCTCGGTCGAACGCAAAGACAAGGTGGACCTGGTCGCCCAGTTGCTGCCCCAGGTGTTCGAGTGGGCGCGGCTGGTTGATCCCTGCCAGCCGTTGACCAGTGGCGTCTGGCACGGCGAGTGGGCCGACGTGGGACGCCGCAGCGTCATCAGTGGCATCCAGCTCGACAACTCCGACATCATCACGTTCCACAACTATGGCGAGCCGGCGGAGTTCGAGAGACGCATCGCCGAGCTCGTCCCGCTGGGCCGCCCGATCCTGTGCACCGAGTACATGGCCCGGCCACTGGGCAGCACGGTGCAGGGCGTCCTGCCGATCGCGAAGCGTGCCGGAGTCGGCGCGTTCAATTGGGGTCTGGTCGCCGGAAAGACGCAGACCTTCTTCCCCTGGGATTCCTGGGACCACCCGGACCCGGACCCGGCGATGCCGCAGGAGTGGTTTCACGACCTGCTGGGTCCGGACGGACGGCCATTCCGCGACGCCGAGATGCAGACGATTCTGGAGTTGAGCGACCTGGCGATGCACCTGCAGCCGCCGCCACCACCGGCCGGCTGAGGACGATCGGTCAGCGGCCGCCGTTACGGCTGGGCGCCTCACTGACCGTCCGATCCGCGGCGGGCGCGTCGCTTCGGTATGGCAGGCTATGGGTGCTCATCTCCCACCGTCCACCATGTTCACGGCCGCCGTGACGCGTCCGCAACGGAGCCGAAGAAGATGCCTGCAAAAGCGCCGCAGCCCTCGCGTTATCTCGAGGTCGAGCGCAAGTTCGACGTAGTGGAATCCACCGTGTCACCGTCGTTCGACGGGATCGCCGCGGTTGCCCACGTCGAGAAGTCGCCGGCGCACACCCTGGACGCGACGTACTTCGACACCCCCATCCACGATTTGGCGCGCAACAAGATCACACTGCGCCGCCGTACCGGTGGCTCGGACGCGGGCTGGCACCTGAAGCTGCCGGCCGGTCCGGACTCCCGAACCGAGGTCCGCCTCCCGCTGGACGCCTCGGGCGGAAACGACTCGGTGCCCAACGAGCTGACGGATGTGGTGCTGGCAATCGTCCGCGACCGTCCGATGCAGCCGGTCGCGCGCATCACCACCCGGCGCGAGAGCCAAGTGCTCTACGACGCCGCGGGCACCGCGCTGGCCGAGTTCAGCAACGACCATGTCACCGCGTGGTCGACCCGCGGATCCGACGACACCGACTCGGCGCCAACCGAACAGGAATGGCGGGAGTGGGAATTGGAGCTCCTCGAAGCGAGCGGGCTCGCGAACGGGACAGCCGGCGTTGAGCTGCTGAACCGATTGGGCAACCGGCTGTTGGACGCCGGCGCCGTACCGGCGGGTCACGGGTCCAAGCTGGCGCGCGTGCTCGGCGCCGCGCCGCCCGACGGCGCCCAGCCGTCCGAGGATCCGCTGCAGCGCGCGATCGCCGAGCAGGTTCGCGAGCTTGTGGTGTGGGATCGCGCCGTTCGTGCCGACGCCTACGACGCCATTCACCAGATGCGGGTGACCACCCGCAAGCTGCGCAGCCTGCTGCGCGACTACCAGGAGTCGTTCGCCCTGCCCGACGAGGGGTGGGTCATGGACGAGTTGCGGGAGCTCGCCGGAATTCTGGGTGTGGCCCGCGACGCCGAGGTGCTCGCCGAGCGATACGAGCGCGGTTTGGACGCGCTCGCACCGGAATTGGTGCGCGGACCGGTGCGCGAACGCCTGGTCGGGGGTGCCCAGCGGCGCTACCAGATCGGGCTGCGCCGGTCCTTGATCGCCATGCGGTCGCAGCGATACTTCCGCCTGCTGGACTCCCTCGATCTGATAGCGGCCGAGACCCCCGGCGCCGCCGTGGTCGACGAACAGGCCCCGGTAACCATCGACGCCGCGTATAAGAAGGTACGCAAGGCTCAGAAGGCCGCCGCGCGGGTCGACCGAGAACACCCGGACGACCGGCACCAACGCGACGAGGCAATACATCGAATCCGTAAGCGCGCCAAGCGACTTCGCTATACCGCCGCCGCCACCGGCGCCGTCGGGGTGTCCGAAGAGGCCAAGGCGGTGCAGTCGCTGCTCGGTGACCATCAAGACAGCGTCGTCAGCCGCGAGCATCTGCGTCAGGAGGCCGAAGCCGCGCATGCCGCCGGCGAGGACACCTTCACCTACGGGCTGCTGTATCAGCGCGAGGCCGACTTGGCCGACCGGTGCCGCGACGAACTCGACGACGCCTTGCGCAAACTCGCCAAGGCGGTCCGCAAGGCGGGGCATTAGGAGGCGGACGAGTTGGCCTGTAAGCCGGATTCTGTTCCCCGCCGCCGCGCATAAGCAACGGCGGCGCGGCGGCGACCATCCATCTGGACACACCGTCACCGGGTGCCTCGAGCGGCCTACCCGCAGGCTCGGGCGAGCAGCCCTCGAACGCCTGCGCGGCCGCACCTTCCGGTGCGGCCTTCTTGGCCTTGCTTCGGGTGGGGTTTGCCTAGCCACCCCGGTCACCCGGGATGCTGGTGCGCTCTTACCGCACCGTTTCACCCTTACCACCGCGGGGGTGGCGGTCTGTTTTCTGTGGCACTTTCCCGCGAGTCACCTCGGATTGCCGTTAGCAATCACCCTGCTCTGTGAAGTCCGGACTTTCCTCGAACCGCTTGCGCGGTCCGCGGCCGCCCGGCCAACTCGTCCGCGACGAACCACGGTACTACCTGCGGCATGCCGGTGCCAGCAACAACCGCTTGCGCGGCTCTATGGTGGACCAGATGGACCAGTGGAAAAAGCGCGTCGACACAGGCGATTGGGACGCCATCGCCACCGCGGCCGACGAATACGGCGGCGCGCTGTTGCCGCGGCTGGTCACGCCCGCCGAAGCGGCCCGGCTGCGCAAGCTCTACGCCCACGACGACCTGTTCCGCTCGACCATCGACATGGCGCCCAAACGCTATGGCGCAGGCCAATACCGCTATTTCCGCGCGCCCTATCCCGAACCGATCGAACGGCTCAAACAGGCGCTCTACCCCCGGCTGCTGCCGATAGCGCGCGACTGGTGGGGCAAGCTCGGCCGGGAAGCACCTTGGCCGGACAGCCTCGACGACTGGCTGGCGACCTGTCACGCGGCCGGCCAGGGTAGATCGACCGCGCTGATGCTGAAATACGGTGCGGGCGACTGGAATGCGTTGCATCGGGATCTGTACGGTGAGTTAGTTTTTCCGCTCCAGGTGGTCATCAATCTTAGCAATCCCGAAACCGACTACACCGGCGGCGAGTTCCTGCTCGTCGAACAACGGCTGCGGGCCCAATCCCGCGGCATGGCAACACAACTGCCGCAGGGACACGGGTATGTGTTCACCACCCGGGAACGACCGGTGCCCTCGGCCCGGGGTTGGTCCGCGGCGCCGGTGCGCCACGGCGTCTCGGTCGTTCGCTCCGGTGAGCGTTACGCCATGGGGCTGATTTTTCACGACGCGGCGTAGGCGGGCTAGCCGGATCGTCGCAGGATCATCACGTTGTCGGCCATGGTGCCGACTTCCCCATTCGGACCCACCATTTCTCGCTCGACGGCCTCGGTGCGCACCCGCGTCCAGCGCGGCGCGTTCAGGTGCAGCGACGCGAGGACCTCCTCAATGTCTTCGAAGTGGTGATCGTGATGTTCCGCCCACGGCGGGGGCGCTCCGTGGTCGACGATCAACAGCACACCGCCGCGATTCACGCGCTCGGCCGCCCGTTGCAGTACCCCGTCACGCTCCAGTCGCGCCGGCGAGTGCAAGTACTGCGCGGACACCAGGTCGAAGGTCCCGTCGGGGAAGCTCTCGTTGAGGTCATGCCGCTGAAAGTCGATGTGAGCGAGCATGTTCCGAGCCGACGCAGCCTGGGTGGCGCGCTGCAACGCGGTGGCCGAGATGTCGACGGCCACCACTTCCCAGCCCCGCTCGGCCAGCCATAGCGCGTCGGCCCCTTCCCCGCAGCCCAGATCGAGGGCCCGGCCGACCGGCAGATCGGTGGCCGCCTCGGCCAGGCGGGGATTGACCCGTCCGCTCCACACCCGCTCCGCCGAGCGGTAGCGCTCCTCCCAGAACCGCTGGGCATCATCTGATTTGCATGAATTCTCCACACCGCGAGCTTGCCCACCCGGCACGGCGTTTGCCAAGCTGAATTGCCATGCAGGCAAAAAGCACACCCGACATCGACCTCCTGGTGCGCCGGCGACTACGAGAACTGCGCGTGCAGCGCGGCCTCACGCTGCAAGAGGTGGGCGAGCGCGCCGGGATCGACGTCTCGACACTCAGCCGCCTCGAATCCGGGAAGCGCCGGCTGGCACTGGATCACCTGCCGCGCCTGGCCCGGGCCCTGTCCGTCAGCACCGACGAGCTGTTGCAGGCGCCGCCCACGCCCGACCCGCGGGTGCGCGGGACCGCGCATACCCACCACGGCGTCACCTACTGGCCGCTCACCCGCCAGGGCCCCGCCGGGGGCCTGCACGCATTCAAGGTCCGGGTCAGCGCGCGGCGCCGCACCCCGCCCGCCGAGCTGCCGGTACACGAGGGCCAGGACTGGATGTATGTGCTTTCCGGCCGGATGCGGCTCATCCTGGGCGAACGCGACTTCACCATCGACCCCGGCCAAGCCGTCGAGTTCTCGACGTGGACGCCGCACTGGTTCGGTGTGGTGGACGGGCCGGTGGAGGCCATCGTCATCTTCGGACCGCACGGCGAGCGGCTCCACCTGCATAGTTGACCCGTATTAGCCCATTGCCCAATAGGCGCGTCGGTGCCAGGCTGACCGCATGACAGAAGCCGAAAGTTTCGTCGATCAGACGCGGACGGGACTCGCGGAGCCGCAACCGATGTATAAGGCGCTGCGCGAAACCAGCCCCGTATTCCGGTCGCCGCAGGCGGTCGTTCTCAGCCGCCTGGCCGACATCGAGATGGCGCTCAAACACACCGAGCTGTTCTCGTCGAACATGGACGCGGTCGACCTGGGTAACGTGCGGCCGCTGATCCCGCTCCAAATCGATCCGCCCGAGCATGCGAAGTACCGGCGCATTCTCGATCCCCTCTTCACTCCGCGGGAGATGGCCCGACGCGAACCAGGCGTCACCGAGCTGGTCAACGAGATGATCGATCGCTTCGCCGACCGGGGCGAGTGCGACTTCCACACCGAGTTCGCGGTGCCGCTGCCCTGCACCGTCTTTCTGCAGCTGCTCGGCTTGCCGCTCGACGACCTCGACAAATTCCTGGTGTGGAAGGACGGCGTGATCCGCCCGGAGGGCGACTCCGGTTTCGACCGCCGCCACGAAAGCTCGGCGGGCATGGCCCAGCAAATCTACGAATACTTCGACCGGGCCATCGACGACCACATCGCCAGCCCCCGCGACGATGTGTTGTCCGCAATGATCGCGGCGAACTTCAAAGAAGACGCGGCCCAACCGCTGTCGCGCGACGAGCTGCTCGACATCTGCTTCCTGTTCCTCATCGCCGGACTGGACACGGTCACCGACTCGCTCGACTGCTTCTTCGTGTACCTGGCGCGCCACCCCCATCACCGTCGTCAACTTGTCGAGCGGCCCGACGTCCTGCCCGGTGCGGTCGAGGAGTTGTTGCGTTGGGAAACACCTGTGCCCGGCGTCGCCCGGGTCGCCATCCAGGACGTCGAGGTCGGCGGGTGTCCGATCAGCAAGGGCGAACGGGTCAGCCCATTGCTGGGGGCGGCCAACACCGACCCGGCCGAGTTCCCCGACCCGGAGCTGGTGGACTTCACCCGCAACCCCAACCGGCACCGGGCGTTCGGCGGCGGGCCGCACCGTTGCCTCGGCTCGCACCTGGCCCGCATGGAGCTGCGGGTGGCGCTGCGCGAATTCCACCGGCGGATACCGGATTACGAGATCAAGCCCGGCGCCGAGCTGTCCTACACCGCGGCGCTGCGCTCGGTCGAGTCGCTGCCGCTGGTCTTTCCGGTGTCATGACCCGCGTAGCCGTCGATCCCGACCGCTGCACCGGGCACGGACGCTGCTACACCCTGGCGCCCGACGTCTTTGACGCCGACGAGGTCGGACATTGCGTGGTGCTCGTCGACGAGGTGTCCGGCGAGCTGGAATCGCAGGCCGTCACCGCCGAACAGAACTGCCCCGAAAGTGCCATCACGCTGGGTCGTTGACGCGTGGGTCCGAGGCCAAACGTCGGCTGTGGCATCGCGCTAGAACACGCCGCGCCGGGGTAACCCCCGGGTATGGCCATGAACGTCGCTCACAAGCTGATCAGTTCACATCTGGAATCCGGGGAGATGTCGCCGGGAGAAGAGATCGCGATCCGCATCGATCAGACGCTGACCCAGGATGCGACCGGCACGCTGGTGATGCAGGAACTCGAGGCGCTCGGGCTGGATCGCGCCCGCACCGAGGTGAGCGTCCAGTACGTCGACCACAACCTGCTACAGGGCGACGAGAAGAACGCCGAGGATCACGAATACCTGCGCACCGCGGCGCAACGCTTCGGGCTGTGGTTCTCCAAACCGGGCAACGGAGTCTCGCACCCGACTCACATGCAGCGCTTCGGCATCCCCGGCAAGACGATGGTGGGCTCCGACTCCCACACTCCGGCGGCCGGATCGCTGGGCATGCTCGCGATCGGCGTCGGCGGCCTCGAGGTGGCGCTCGCGATTACCGGGCGGCCCCTGCACATCCGGATGCCCGAGGTATGGGGTGTGCGGCTCGACGGCGAGCTGCCCCAATGGTGTTCGGCCAAAGACGTGATCCTGGAGATGTTGCGCCGCCACGACGTCAAGGGCGGGGTGAACCGGATCATCGAGTATCACGGCCCCGGCCTGGCGACGCTGACGGCGATGGACCGCCACGTCATCGCCAACATGGGAGCCGAACTCGGCGCGACGACGACGGTGTTTCCCAGCGACGACGCCGTTCGCGAGTTTTTGCGCGCCGAGGAACGCGAGGACGACTGGATGGAGTTGCAGGCCGACGACGACGCGGGCTACGACGTCGAGGACACGATCGACCTGTCGCAGATCGAGCCGCTGATCGCCAAACCGTCGTCGCCGGGCAACGTGGTACCGGTTCGCGAGGTGGCCGGCGAGGAGATCGCCCAGGCGGTGATCGGTTCGAGCGCCAACCCCGGGCTGCGCGATTTCGCGATCGCGGCCGCGATGGTGGCGGGACGCCAGACGGCCCCGCAGGTCAGCTTCGACATCAACCCGACGTCGCGCGAGATCCTGGCCGATCTGACCAAGATGGGCGCGACGCTGGACTTGGTGGTGGCCGGGGCGCGCATCCACCAGGCGGGCTGCATGGGGTGCATCGGCATGGGCCAGGCGCCCGCGGTCGGTCGCAACTCGCTACGCACGATGCCCCGCAACTTCCCCGGCCGGTCTGGCACCAAGGAGGACGCGGTCTGGCTGTGCTCCCCCGAGACCGCGGCGGCATCGGCGCTGACGGGAGTGATCACCGATCCGCGGGACTGGGCCAAAGAGGAGCAGATGGAGTACCCGAAACTCGATCTGCCCGAGCACAACTCCGTCAACACCGCAATGCTGGTTCCTCCGCTCGACATCGAAGAGGCACAACGTGTCGAACCGGTGAAGGGGCCCAACATCTCCAGCCTGCCCGAGTTGTCGCCGCTGCCAGACGAACTCGAGGCTCCGGTGCTACTCAAGGTCGGCGACAACATCTCCACCGACGAGATCTCGCCGGCCGGCGTGCAGGCGCTTCCGCTTCGGTCCAACATCCCGAAGCTCGCAATGTTCAGCTTCACCCGGATCGACGACTCCTACCCCGAGCGGGCTCAACAGGCCGACGACAGCGGGCACGTCATCGTCGCCGGGGAGAACTACGGCCAAGGCTCCTCGCGCGAGCATGCCGCGATCGCACCGCGTTACCTCGGGTTGCGCGTTGTCATCGCCAAGTCCTTCGCGCGCATCCACTGGCAAAACCTGGCCAACTATGGAATTTTGGCGCTCGAGTTCGAAAACCCCGATGACTACGACTCGATCGACCAGGACGACACGCTGCGCTTCCAGAATCTGAACGCGATCGACAAAGACAATGTGCTGCAGGTCGACAATGCCGGCAAGGATTCATCATTCGCGGTGCGGCATCGACTCTCGCCACGACAGGTCAAGGACGTGTTGGCCGGCGGGCTGATCCCGCGACTCAACCAGGAGCAGGAGTGACGTCTACAGGTAGTCCGTCTGGTTCACCAACCGCACCGAAGACGCTCCGTCGGAATAGAACTCGGCGATGCTCAACGATGCCAGGTCGAGGTGCAGGCGGTACAGGATGCCGGGGCCGGCGTCCAGCGCCTCGCGGAGCAACATCTTGATCGGTGTCACGTGCGACACCACCAGCACCGTCGTGCCCTGCTGGGCGGCGACGATCCGGTCACGAAGCCGCGACACGCGCTCGGCCACCGCGTCGAAGCTCTCCCCGCCCGGGGGTGCGGTGCCGGTGTCGCGCAGCCAGCGACCATGCAGCTCGGGATCGCGCTCGGCCGCCTCGGCGAACGTCAGCCCCTCCCAGGAGCCGAAATCCGTCTCGATCAAGTCGTCGTCGACGGTCACGTCCAGGCCCAGTGCCTTGGCCGCCGCCGCCGCGGTGTCATAAGCCCGTTGCAGCGGCGAGGCGAACACCGCCGAAATCCCGCCCCGCTGCGCCAGATAGCGCGCAGCCGCGTCGGCCTGCCGCCGCCCCAGCTCGGTCAGCGCCGGGTTGCCGCGACCCGAATACCGGCGCTGCACCGACAACTCGGTCTGGCCGTGCCGCAGCAGCAGCAGTCGGGTCGGGGTGCCGCGCGCGCCGGTCCAGCCGGGCGCCGACGGGGCGGGTTCGGGTTTTGCCGCCGGGGCGGATTGTTGTGCCGGCTCGGGCTTTTGCGTCGCGTCGTCGACCTCGGCCGCGGCGTCCATCGCCTCGTTGGCCAACCGGTCGGCGTGCGTGTTGCGCTCCCGCGGAATCCACGAGTAGCTGATCCGCTCGAAGCGTCGCGCCCGGTTCCGGGCTTCGGCATGCAGCTCGACCAGGTCGGGGTGCTTGACCTTCCACCGACCCGACATCTGTTCCACCAGCAGCTTGGAATCCAGGTACACCGCGGCCTCGGTGGCGCCCAAATTCAGGGCGTCGTCCAAACCGGCTATCAGACCACGGTATTCGGCAACGTTGTTGGTTGCCCGGCCGATCGCCTGCTTGGCCTCCGCCAGCACGGTCGCTCGGTCCTGGGTCCATACCACCGCACCGTATCCGGCGGGCCCGGGGTTACCGCGTGACCCGCCGTCGGCCTCGATGACGACCTTCACTGGTCGAAACCCTTGACCCGCAACAGGATCGCGCCACATTCGGGGCAGCGCACCACATCGTCTTCGGCCGCCGCCGAGATGCGGGACAACTCGCCGCGGTCGATCTCGAGTCGGCAGGCCCCGCACCGGCGCCCGATCAGCTGTCCCGCGCCCGCGCCTCCCCCGGCGCGCTGGCGTTCGTACAGGGCGGCCAGCGCCGGATCCAGCTCGGCGCTCAGCGAGTCACGCCGCGAGGACTGCAGCTCGCGGGCCTCGCTGATCTCGGCGACCGCGGCGTCGAGAGCCTCGCGCGCGCCGGCCATCTCGGCCTCCAGTGACGTCAGCGTCTGCTGCTCACGGTCCAGCTCAGATTGCAGCTCCTCGCGACGTTCCATCACCTCCAGCAGCGAGTCCTCCAGGCTGGTTTGACGACGCTGCAGGGTCTCCAGCTCGTGCTGTAGATCCGACAGTTGCTTGGCGTCGGTCGCGCCCGACTGCAGCAGCGAGCGGTCGCGGTCTTCCCGCTTGCGCACCGCGTCGATCTCGGCCTCGAGCCGCGAGGCGTGGGCGTCGATGTCTTCCAAGGCGATGCGCAGCGTGGCCAGCCGGTCGCCCGCCGCTTCGACTTCCTTCTGCAACCGCTCGCAGGTCTCTTGTTCCGGCAGATGCGTGGCCCGGTGCGTGATCCGGGACAGCTCGGCATCCAATTTCGATAATTCCAGCAACGAACGCTGCTGTGCCACTTCGGCTTTCATGACCCGTCCCCCCCGGACTCGTTGTCAGCGTGCTCGACGTTCCACGGGTCGGTGCGAATCGAGCTCACTCGCACCGGGAGTTCCGCACCGAAACGCGACCGCAGCAACCCGGCGGCCTGTTCACACCAAGGGAATTCACTTGCCCAATGTGCCACATCGATCAGAGCCACATCGGAGGCGCGGCGATGTTCGTCGGCCGGATGGTGCCGCAGGTCGGCCGTGACATAGGCCTGCACACCGGCACCGGCCGCCGCGGCCAGCAACGAATCTCCGGCGCCACCGCAGACGGCGACCCGCGACACCGGCGTATCGGGGTCGCCCGCCGCTCGCACTCCCCAGGATGTCCGCGGCAACGCCGTCTGCACACGGGAGACGAAGTCGCGCAACGGTTCCGGGCGTGCCAGCGTCGCGATGCGGCCCAGCCCGGTGTCGCCGGGTGGGGGCACCAGCGCGAAGATGTCGAACGCGGGCTCCTCGTAGGGGTGGGCGGCGCGCATCGCCGCCAGCACCGCGGCCCGGGATCGCGCGGGCGCGACGACCTCGAACCGGTCTTCGGCCACCCGCTCGACCTTCCCGACGCTGCCCAGCGCGGGCGAGGCGCCTTCGTGCGGCAGGAACTGCCCGATGCCGCTGACGGTCCAGCTGCAGTGCGAATAGTCCCCGATGTGGCCGGCGCCGGCCGCAAACACCGCCTCCCGCACCGCTTCCGCGTTCTCGCCGGGCACGTAGACGACCCACTTGTCGAGGTCGGGCGCGCCCGTCGCCGGTTCGAGCACGGCCTCGACGGTCAGGCTCAGCGCCTCGGCCAGCGCATCGGAGACGCCCGGGCGAGCCGAATCGGCATTGGTGTGCGCGGTGAACAGAGAACGCCCCGTCTGGATCAACCGGTGCACCAGCGCGCCCTTGGGGGTGCTGGCCGCCACGGAGTCCACCCCGCGCAACAGCAGTGGGTGATGGGCCAACAGCAGGCTCGCCCGGGGAACCGCGTCGACGACGGCCGGCGTCGGGTCGACCGCGACGGTCACCGAGTGCAGCTCGTCGTCGGGGTCACCGCACACCAGCCCCACCGAATCCCACGATTCCGCGAGCCGCGGCGGGTAGGCCTCGTCGAGCACCGCGATGACCTCGGCCAGCTTCACGCTCACCGCTGCCCCCCGAGGTGTCCCGTCGCTTCCGAGATGGCTTGCACCAACCGCGGCCACTCGCTACGCACCGCCGCCCGCAGGTACCGCTCGTCCAAGCCGACGAACGTATCACAGCGGCGAACGGCAATTCCCCTGTCATGCAGACTTTTTCGGAGCCGGACCGCGTCCGGCGTGCGGAACAGCACGAACGGCGCCTGGCCGTCGACCACCTCGGCGCCCACCGACGCCAGGCCCGCCACCATCTGGGCGCGCAGCCGCGCCAATCGCGTCGCGCCGGCCGCCGCGGCGCTGACCGCCTGCCGACCGCAACACTGCGCGATGGCCGTCAGTTGCAGCGTGCCCACCGGCCAGTGCGCCCGCTGCACGGTCAGCCGCGCCAACACCTCGGGGGAACCGAGCGCGTAGCCCACCCGCAACCCGGCCAGTGCCCACGTCTTGGTCAGGCTGCGCAACACCAGCACGTCGGGCAGCGCGTCGCCGGCCAGCGACTGCGGCTCACCGGGAATCGAGTCGGCGAAGGCCTCGTCGACCACCAGGATCCGCCCGGGCCGGCGCAACGCCAGCAGTTGTTCGCGGGTGTGCAACACCGAGGTGGGGTTGGTCGGGTTACCCACCACGACGAGGTCGGCGTCGTCGGGGACGGCCGCACCGGCCAGGCCGAACGGCGGCTCCAGCACGACGTGGTGCACCGGCACCCCGGCCGCGGTCAGGGCGACGGCGGGCTCGGTGAACGCCGGCGCGATGATCGCCGCCCGGCGCGGACGCAGGTTGGCCAGCAGCGCGAAGGCCTCGGCCACGCCGGCCAGCGGCAGCACCTCGTCGCGGGTCCGGCCGTGCCGCTCGGCGGCCGCGTCCTGGGCCCGGTGGACGTCGTCGAGGCTCGGGTAGCGCGCCAGATCGGGCAGCCGCTCGGCCAGTCGTCGCAGCAGCCACTCCGGCGGGCGGCCGTGCCTGACGTTGACGGCGAAATCCAGCATCCCGGGCGCGACGGCCTGATCACCGTGGTAGCGCGCCGCAGGCGGGCTCAGGTTCAGACTCGCCATCCGTGAAACACTAGTGCGCCGGCCGGTCCGCCCGGCGATGCATCGGCAACACCGTCACACCCGGCCCCGCCCATCAAGGACAATGGTGAGGTGACAGGCACAAGGCCGGCCGAACGCGAGGCCCCCGGGGCGCAGCTGGTGATCTTCGATCTCGACGGCACGCTGACCGACTCCGCGGAGGGGATCGTCGCCAGCTTCCTGCATGCGCTCGACCACATCGGCGCCCCGGTGCCGCCCGGCGACCTCGTCGCGCAGATCGTCGGCCCGCCGATGGACGACACGTTCCGGGCGATGGAGCTCGGCGCCGACGCCGAGGAGGCCATCGCCGCGTTTCGCGCCGAATACGGCGCTCGGGGCTGGGCGATGAACGCGCTCTTCGACGGGATCGAGGCGCTGCTGGTGGATCTGCGCGCCGCCGGCGTCCGGCTGGCGGTCGCCACCTCGAAGCTGGAGCCCACGGCGCGGCGCATCCTCGCTCATTTCGGGCTCGACCAGCACTTCGAGGTCATCGCCGGCGCCAGCCCCGACGGTTCGCGCAAGACCAAGGTCGACGTGCTGGCCCATGCCCTGGCGCAGCTGCGGCCCCTGCCCGAGCGGGTGCGCATGGTCGGCGACCGCAGCCACGACGTGCACGGCGCGGCCGCGCACGGCATCGACACGGTGGTGGTCGGCTGGGGCTACGGCAAAGCCGATTTCCCCGACCGCGCAGCCGCGAGCGACGCCGCCGAATCCGGCGTGACGCACGCCTCGACCATCGACGAACTGCGGAGGGCACTGGGTGTCTAGTCGCGAGGCGCTGCACGTCACGTTCGTGTGCACCGGCAACATCTGCCGTTCGGTGATGGCCGAGAAGATGTTCGCCGACCAGCTGCGCCGGCGGGGCCTGGCCGACGCGGTGCGGGTGAGCAGCGCCGGCACCGGCAACTGGCATGTGGGCGAGCGCGCCGACGAGCGGGCGGCCGGCGTGCTGCGCGCCCACGGCTACGCGTGCGAGCACCGCGCCGCACAGGTCGACGCCGAGCACCTGGGCGCCGATCTGGTGGTGGCCCTGGACCGCAACCACGCCCGGATGCTGCGGCACCTGGGCGCGGACGAGGATCGCGTCCGGATGCTGCGGTCCTTCGACCCGCGCAGCGGCGCCCACACCCCCGACGTGGACGATCCCTACTACGGCGACACCGAAGACTTCGAACGCGTCTACGCCGTCATCGAGGCCGCGCTGCCCGGCCTGCACGACTGGGTCGACGAACGGCTCGCGCAGAACGGATCCCCTTGATGCGCCGGTTGCCCTTCCCGCTGCGCCCGGGCTGGATCGTGCTGGCGCTGGTGGTCCTCGCCTTCGCGTACCTGTGCTTCACGGTGCTCGCGCCCTGGCAGCTGGGCAAGCACAGCAGGACGTCGCAGGAGAACCGCCAGATCGAAGCTTCGCTGAACACCGCGCCGGTTCCGTTGAAAACGCTACTGCCGCAGCAGAATTCGGCGGCTCCCGGCGCGCAGTGGCGCCAGGTCACCGCAACCGGGCACTATCTGCCGGACGTGCAAGTGCTGGCCCGGTTGCGGGTGATCGACTCGAAGCCGGCGTTCGAGGTGCTGGCGCCGTTCGTCGTCGACGGCGGACCGACCGTCCTGGTCGACCGCGGCTATGTGCGTCCTTTGGAGGGGTCTCACGTCCCGCCGATACCCCGCCCGCCCGCGCAGACGGTGACCATCACGGCGCGGCTGCGCAACTCCGAGACCGCCGCGGCGAACAAGGATCCGTTCGTGGGCGACGGTGTGCAGCAGGTCTATTCGATCGACACCGAACAGGTCGCCGTGCTGACCAAGACCCCACTGGCCGGGTCCTACCTGCAACTGATCGACGGTCAGCCCGGTGGGCTCGGCGTGGTAGGCGTGCCGCAGCTGGACGCGGGCCCGTTCCTGTCCTACGGCATCCAGTGGATCGCGTTCGGCATCCTCGCACCCATCGGCTTGGGCTACTTCGCCTACTCGGAGATCCGCGCCCGGCGACAGGAGAAACAACCCCGGCCGGCGCCCGAGGCAGCGCCCACCCCCGAAGCGACCCAGGCGCCCGAGGCGCCGCAGTCCGTCGAGGCCAAACTCGCCGACCGCTACGGCCGCCGGCGGTAACCCGACAGATACGTCAACAGTCCGGCCAACACCGCGGCACCCGCTTGCACCAGCGACGACAGCGTCACGGCGCGCCGCAGGTCGGCCACCGTCGGCTCGCGGCCATCGCCGAGCGTGGGCCGGATCTGCAGTCCGTGCTGGTAGTGCGTGGGACCGCCCAGGCGCACGCCCAGCGCCCCGGCGAAGGCGGCCTCGACGACGCCGGCGTTGGGGCTGGGGTGACGGGCGGCATCGCGGCGCCAGGCCCGGGCCGCGCCCGCCGGTGATCCCCCGACCACCGGCGCCAGCAGCACCGTCAGCGACGCGGTCACCCGCGCGGCGAGGAAGTTGGCGGTGTCATCCAATCTCGCCGCGGCCCAACCGAACCGGAGATACCGCGGCGAGCGATAGCCGACCATCGAGTCCAGGGTGTTGATGCCGCGATATACCAGGACCGCGGGCAAGCCGCCGACCGCCGCGAACAGCAGCGGTGCCACTTGGGCGTCGGAGGTGTTCTCGGCGATCGATTCCAGCGACGCACGGGTCAGGCCCGCGCCGTTCAGCGACGCCGGGTCACGCCCGCACAACGACGGCAGCAGCGCACGCGCGGCCTCGACGTCGCCATGTCCCAGCCGCTCCGACATGTCCAGTCCGGTGCGGGCCAACGAGGTGCCACCCAGCGAGACCCAGGTGGCCGCGGCCGTCGCCGCGATCGGCCACACCCGGGCGCTCCGCGCGGCGGCCTGCTGCATCGCCAGGCCGAGCACGCCCACCGCCCCGATCAGCGCCCCGACATGGACCGCGCCGGCGATCCGGCTGTCGCGATAGGTCACCTTCTCCAGCGCGGCGGCGGTACGGCCGAACAGCGCGACGGGATGGCCCCGTCGCGGGTCGCCCAGCGCGCGGTCGGCCAAATAGCCGATCGCCACGCCCGCGACTCGAGCCTGCCTCGCAACCACCTCGGCAGCGTCTCACACCCTCGCGCCCCGCCTCGGCTAGGTGCTGACCGCCCAGGCGCGCCCATTATCAGGCGGATATAACGTCAGATCATTGATCGTGCCGATCCGGCGATGGTCTACTCGAAGGCATGAGGCCCAGCAGGCGAGGTCGGCGGTGAAGCGGCCCGCGACCCGCGTCGCCGACCTGCTGAACCCGGCGGCGTTGTTGTTGCCCGCCGCGAACGTCATCATGCAGTTGTCGTTGCCCGGCGTCGGCTATGGCGTGCTGGAAAGCCCGGTGGACAGCGGCAACGTCTACAAGCATCCCTTCAAGCGGGCCCGCACCACCGGCACCTATCTGGCGGTCGCGGCCATCGGGACCGAGTCCGACCGGGCGATGATCCGCGCCGCCGTCGACGGCGCGCACCGGCAAGTGCGATCGACGTCGTCAAGTCCGGTGTCCTACAACGCATTCGACCCGAAGCTGCAGCTGTGGGTGGCGGCCTGCCTGTACCGGTACTTCGTTGAGCAACACGAGTTCCTGTACGGCCCGCTGGACGACGCGACCGCCGACGCCGTCTATCAAGACGGCAAGCGGCTAGGCACCACGTTGCAGGTGCCCGAGAGCATGTGGCCGCCAGACCGGGCCGCCTTTGATGCGTACTGGAAGCGTTCGCTCGAAGAACTGCGCATCGACCCCCCGGTGCGCGAACATCTGCACGGGGTGGCTGCCATGGCGTTTCTGCCCTGGCCCTTGCGGGTGCTGGGGGGGCCGCTCAACCTGTTCGCGACGACTGGCTTTTTGGCTCCGCAGTTTCGGGCGATGATGCAGCTGGACTGGTCGCCGCGCCAGCAGCGCCGGTTCGAATGGCTGCTTTCGGCGCTGCGGCTGGCCGACCTGTTCATCCTCCATGACGCCTGGATCCTCCTGTATCGAATCTACCTGTGGGACATGCGGTTTCGCGCCCGGCGCGGCTGGCGGATCGTCTAGCGGGCACAGGGTCGTTTCGAGGGGAAAATCTTCCTCGTCAATAGGCGAGCCCGTACCGCGCAAAGCGGACTAGCGTGGCAAGGCATGACGTTTCCACCGCTCAACCACGTCGCGGTCACGGTGCGCGACATCGACATCAGCGGCCCGTGGTATCGCAACCTGCTCGGCGCCGACCCGATCCTCGACGAACACACCGATGCCGGATTTCACCATCAGGTGTGGATGCTCGACGGGGGCACGATATTCGGCATCCATCAGCACGACCGCGAGGCACCCGACGAAAAGTTCAGCGAACATCGCGTCGGTCTCGACCATGTCGGCTTCGGTTGCGCCAGCCGCGCCGAGCTGGAGAACTGGGTCACCCGGCTGGGTGAACTGGGCATCGAGCACGGCGGCATCGTGGATGCGCCGTACGGCTCCGGGCTGAGTTTCCGCGACCCCGACGGCATCGCCCTGGAGTTGTTCGCCCCACCCGGCTGATCGTCAGCGCACCGTCGCGAAGAACGCGCGCACGTCCTCGACGAACAGCTCCGGTTGTTCGAACGCAGCGAAATGCCCGCCCCGCGGCATGTCCGTCCAGTGGGTGATGTTGTAGACCGGCTCGCACCAGCTACGAGGCGCCTTGAGCAGCTCACCGGGGAAAGCCGCGACGCCCGTTGGCAATTCGACGCGATCCCCGCCGCCCCAGACCGCAAAGCTCTCCCAGTACAGGCGGGCCGAGGACGCGGCGGTGTTGGTCACCCAGTACACCATCACATTGTCGAGCAGCTCGTCGCGGCTGACCGCGTTCTCGGGATGCCCGTCGCAATCGGCCCAGTCCCAGAACTTTTCGACGATCCAGGCCAGCTGCCCCACAGGCGAATCAGCCAAGCCGTAGCCCAGTGTCTGCGGCCGGGTGGACTGTTGCTTGGAATAGCCGGTGCCCCACTTGCGGTGGTTGGCCAACCCAGCGAGCGCCCGTTGCTCCTCGTCGGTCGGGTTGGTCAGCGAGTCCTTGGTGGGCCGGCCGACCGGCATGTTCAGGTGGATCGCCAGGCAGTGGCCTCCCCTGTGGCTACTGTTGCGGCCGATCTGTGTCGTGACGGCGGCGCCCCAGTCGCCGCCCTGGGCGCCGTAGCGGTCGTACCCCAAGCGCAGCATGAGCGTTTCCCACGCCTCGGCAATCTTTTCCACGCCCCAGCCGGTCTCGGTGGGTTTTCCGGAGAACCCATATCCCGGAAGCGATGGACATACCACGTGGAAGGCGTCCTCGGCGCGGCCCGACGCGGGATTGGTCAACGGCTCGATCACCTTGTGGAACTCCACGATCGAACCCGGCCAGCCGTGCGTGATCACGAGCGGGAAGGCGTCGGCGTGCGGCGACCGCTGATGGATGAAATGGATGTCCAGGCCGTCGATTTCGGTGGTGAACTGATCGAAACGGTTGAGCGCGGCCTCCCGCGCTCGCCAATCGTAGTGGTTGGCCCAGTAGTCGGCCAGCTCGCGGGTGTAGGCCAACGGCACGCCCTGGCTCCAGTCGTCCACGCATTCGGCCTCCGGCCAACGCGTACGGGCCAGCCGCGATCGCAGATCGTCGAGAACGTCGTCAGGAACCTCGATGCGGAACGGTTTCACGCGTTCATAGTGCCTGCGGCCGCGTGACCGGCGGCACGCACCCCGGCGCCGTCAGAGCGCTCGCAGGCCGCTGAGGGTCCGGCCGATCAGTTCACGTCGTTCGTCGATCGACATCGAGTCACCGAGGGGTGCGTGCACCCTCAGATAGCCCTGTGTCACCAGTTCGCCGACCAGGAACCGCGTCGCACCGAGCGGCAGGGACAGCCGAGCGGCGATCTCTGCGACCGAGGGACTCTGCACGCAATAGGTCAGGATCTGGCCCCGCACATCGTTTCTCGGCCAGCGCGGCGGCTTCGCTGTGGTGTCGAGCGCTTCGACCGGAGCCTCGAGTGCGAGTTCGACACCGGCGTCGGTGCGGCCTCCCGTCAGCGCGTACGGCCGGACCAGGCTCGGCTCGTTCGCGGTCTCTGATTCCGTGCCTTTGTCCTCCGACTGCCGAGGCGCGTCGGAATGCTTCCCCCCGGCATGCGGCGAACTATGGGCACCCATGTGGTGCTGCAGGAACCACAAGGTCTGGTCGGCATGCACCGATGCCCGCAGCTCGCTGGAGACCACCTTGAGCACGGTCCGATCGGTGTCGATGACGAACGTGGTCCGTCTGACCGGGAGCAACCGGGCCAGCAGGCCACGGCGCCGGGTGTGCCGGCCGCGCCGGGCCTCGTCACGCGCGGCGACGGATCTACGCAGCTTGGCGAACCTGCCTCGGCGCACCCCGAACAGCTCGGACACCACGCCGTCCGCGTCGGAGAGCAGCGGATAGTCGAACGAGCGCTGTTGGGCGAAGTGGGCCTGCCTGTCGACGGTGTCGGTGCTGATACCCACCCGCTGGGCGCCCACCGTCACGAATTCGTTGCTGAGGTCCCGAAAATGACAGGCCTGGGCCGTACAGATCGGTGATGATGCGAGTGGGAAGAAGAACAGCACAACCGGCCCTTCGGCAAGGAGCGCGGACAGCGCCCGGGGCCGACCGGTGTGATCAAACAAAGTGAAGTCAGGCGCCTTCTCGCCCGCGATCATCGGCAAAGACTAACGCCGGGGCGCTTTGCGCGAAGCACACTCGGATAATTCGGTCTGTCAACCGGAGGTTGCCGATTGTTACAAATTGTTTCGTCGGCCACGAACCGCCCAGCGCATCTGGGACGATTTCGAATTTATGAAGCTCGTTCTGATGATTTCCGGCGTGGCGGCCGTCATTGGCTTGGCGGTGCCCGCGCACGCCGATGACACCGACGACGCGTTCCTCGCGTCGCTCAATTCGGCCGGCTTCACCTATAACGATCCGGCGCAGGTCATCCAGGCCGCCCACTATGTGTGCTCGGCGGCTGGGGGCGGCACGGCGATGGCGGATATCGCCAAGGCGATGACGTCGAAGGCGGCCGCACTGACCGAAGAGAAAGCGGAGAAATTCACCGCGATCGCGGCCAGCGCCTACTGTCCGGACGCGATCTCGTCGACCACCACGACGACGGCCGCCAGTTCGTAAGCGAGCGATTCGGCGCGGTCACGCCGCCGCGCGCAAATGTCGGTGGGCGCGGACGGTATCGAACCGCCGACCGCTGGTGTGTAAAACCAGAGCTCTACCACTGAGCTACGCGCCCGTTGCCCCGGGCAGGCTACCCGTCCGAAGGCCAAGTTCCCAAAATTTCCAGCCCCGCTCAGCCCCGCAGTGCGGCCAGGGCATCGGTCCAGAGCCGCTGATCGCGGGACTCGCCGGGCTGTTTCATCTCGGCGAAGCGGATGATCCCGGACCGATCGACGACGAACGTCCCGCGGTTGGAGTAACCGGCGTCCTCGTTGAACACGCCATAGCTCTGGCTGACCGCGCCATGGGGCCAGAAGTCCGACAACACCGGGAAGGTGAAACCGCTGTCCAGCGACCAGACCCGGTGGGTCGGCGGAGGTCCCACCGAGATCGCCAGCGCCGCGCTGTCGTCGTTTTCGAAATCGGGCAGGTGGTCGCGCAACAGGTCCAGCTCGCCCTGGCAAATCCCGGTGAATGCCAGCGGGAAGAACACCAGCAGTACGTTCTTGGCGTCCCGATAGGAGCTCAGCGTGACGCGTTGTTGATTCTGGTCGCGCAAGGTGAAATCCGGGGCGGCTGTGCCGACGGGCAGCATCAACGCTTCCCGGCACGGGATTTGGGCTGCACCAGCCGGCTGGCGCTCCAGTCCCCCAGGTTGACCGACGAGGTCGGCATCAAACCGGCGGTGGGCGCGGCCTCAGCGATTTCGGCCGGCAACACATGCCCGGGCTTGCCGGTTTTGGGCGTCAGCACCCAGATCACGCCGTCCTCGGCCAGCGGGCCGATCGCATCCATCAGGGTGTCCACCAGGTCGCCGTCACCGTCTCGCCACCACAGCAGAACGACGTCGACTACCTCGTCGGTGTCTTCGTCGAGCAAGTCGCTGCCGCAGGCCTCCTCGACCGCGGCGCGGATCTCGTCATCGGTGTCTTCATCCCAGCCCCACTCCTGGACAACTTGGTCGGGTTGGATGCCCAATTTGCGAGCGTAGCTCGGGGCGTGATCCGCCGCGACCACCGTGGAGCCTCCTTAATGTCCGCACGCGATGCGATTGAGGATTATCGTCGCACAGCCAGAACCCGGTCCATACTTCCGCACCATCACGTTGCCAGACACAGTTTCACCGCGTTCTTCTTCGTGTCGTTGAGCTGGTCGACCCGTTTGTTGAATTCGCCGGTTCCCGCGTGCGTCCCGATGGCGTTGGCCACCGCGCGCGCGGCGTCGATGTAGGCGTTGAAGGCGTCCTTTATCTGCTGCGACATCGCATCGCTGAAGCTATTGCCCACCGTGGTGGCGCTGTCGTTGAGGGCGTCGATGGCCGGGCCTTCGGTCGGGCCGGTGCCGCGGCCGGCGTTGAACGCCTTCACGAACTCGTTGGTCTTGTCGATCGCGTTCTTGCTGGTGGTGATCAGCGTGGCGCAGGCGGTGCGCACGGCCTTGGTGGTCAGCGATTGCTGCCGCTGTGACTCCCGCACGCTCGAGGTCACCGACGACGCCGACACCGACGCGGACACCGACTGCCGGTAGGCCGGCGCCACCTTGGTGTCGGGCGTGGCCGTGCCGTTGGTGACGGAGGTGCACCCGACGATGCCCATCAGGGCCACGGCCACACATCCCAGCGCCAAGGCCCCGCGCTGGGGCAAAGCCTTCACCTGCGTCTGAGGGACGGCACCCCACCGGATGAGCACACGGCTGACGTTACCGGGTGGGTTGCCCGACTGCCCCATACCCGCCGAGTTCGTGTTCGCCGCGCCACGCTTCGCCGGCGAGCCGACGTCGGCTATCCGCGCGAGACACGGGTGCGGCACGATGGTGGCAGGGTGCGACCCACCCGTTACGGCACACATTCCGCCAACAACAGGAGTAGTGCGTTGACAACTGAGTTCGTGCGCCACGATCTGGCCACAAACCCCCACAGCGCAACCGAACCCGACCGCGTTCGGGTGATCCGCGAGGGGGTGGCCTCCTACCTGCCCGACATCGATCCCGAAGAGACGTCGGAGTGGCTGGAGTCCTTCGATGAGCTGCTGGAGCGCTCCGGCCCGTCGCGGGCGCGTTACCTGATGCTGCGATTGCTGGAACGGGCCGGCGAGCAGCGCGTCGCGGTCCCGTCGCTGACGTCCACCGACTACGTCAACACCATTCCGACCGAACTCGAGCCGTGGTTCCCCGGCGACGAGGACGTGGAGCGGCGCTATCGCGCGTGGATCCGGTGGAACGCGGCGATCATGGTGCACCGCGCCCAGCGCCCGGGAGTCGGTGTGGGCGGCCACATTTCGACTTACGCCTCGTCGGCGGCGCTCTACGAGGTCGGGTTCAACCACTTCTTTCGCGGTAAATCGCACCCCGGCGGCGGCGACCAGGTGTTCATCCAGGGCCACGCGTCCCCGGGCATCTATGCCCGCGCGTTCCTGGAAGGCCGGTTGACCGCCGACCGGATGGACGGCTTCCGGCAGGAGCACAGCCACGCCGGCGGCGGGCTGCCGTCGTACCCGCACCCGCGGTTGATGCCCGACTTCTGGGAGTTCCCCACGGTCTCGATGGGGCTCGGTCCGCTCAACGCGATCTACCAGGCGCGGTTCAACCACTACCTGCACGACCGCGGCATCAAGGACACGTCCGACCAGCACGTGTGGTGCTTCCTGGGCGACGGCGAGATGGACGAGCCGGAGAGCCGGGGCCTGGCGCACGTGGGCGCGCTGGAGGGCTTGGACAACCTGACGTTCGTGATCAACTGCAACCTGCAGCGCCTCGACGGCCCGGTGCGCGGCAACGGCAAGATCATTCAGGAGCTGGAGTCGTTTTTCCGTGGCGCCGGCTGGAACGTCATCAAGGTGGTCTGGGGCCGCGAGTGGGACGCCCTGCTGCATGCCGACCGCGACGGCGCGCTGGTCAATCTGATGAACACCACCCCGGACGGCGACTACCAGACGTACAAGGCCAATGACGGTGCGTACGTGCGCGATCACTTCTTCGGCCGCGACCCGCGCACCAAGGCGCTCGTGGAGCACATGAGCGATTCCGAGATCTGGAACCTCAAGCGCGGCGGCCACGACTACCGCAAGGTCTACGCCGCCTACCGCGCCGCCGTCGACCACAAGGGCCAGCCCACGGTCATCCTGGCCAAGACCATCAAGGGCTATTCGCTGGGCGCACATTTCCAGGGCCGCAACGCCACCCACCAGATGAAAAAGCTTGCGCTGCAAGACCTTAAGGACTTCCGCGATGCGATCCGGATCCCGATCAGCGACGCCCAGCTGGAAGAGGATCCCTACCTGCCGCCCTACTATCACCCCGGCTCCGACGCCGAGGAGATCCGCTACATGGTCGACCGCCGGCGCACCCTCGGGGGCTTTTTGCCCGAGCGGCGGACCAAGGCGAAGGCGCTGCGGCTGCCAGGCCGCGAAACCTACGCCGCGCTGAAAAAGGGGTCGGGAAACCAGGAGGTCGCGACCACCATGGCGACGGTGCGGACCTTCAAGGAAGTGTTGCGGGACAAAGAAGTTGGCCCGCGGATCGTGCCGATAATCCCCGACGAGGCGCGCACCTTCGGGATGGACTCCTGGTTCCCGTCGCTGAAGATCTACAACCGCAACGGCCAGCTGTACACCGCAGTGGACGCCGAGCTGATGCTGGCCTACAAGGAAAGCGAAGGCGGCCACATCCTGCACGAGGGCATCAACGAGGCCGGGTCGGTGGGGTCGTTCATTGCGGTCGGCACGTCGTATGCGACGCACAACGAGCCGATGATCCCGATCTACATCTTCTATTCGATGTTCGGCTTCCAGCGCACCGGCGACGGCCTGTGGGCCGCCGCCGACCAGATGACACGCGGGTTCTTGCTCGGGGCCACCGCGGGGCGCACCACGCTGACGGGCGAGGGCCTGCAGCACGCCGACGGCCACTCGCTGCTGCTCGCCAGCACCAACCCCGCCGTGGTCGCCTACGACCCGGCCTTCGCCTACGAGATCGCCTACATCGTGGAGAGCGGCCTGGCGCGAATGTTCGGGGAGAACCCCGAAGACGTGTTCTTCTACATCACCGTCTACAACGAGCCGTACGTGCAGCCGCCCGAGCCGGAGAACTTCGACCCCGAGGGCGTGCTGCGCGGCCTCTACCGTTACCGCGTCGCCACCGAGCAGCGGACCAATAAGGCGCAGATCCTGGCGTCCGGGGTGGCAATGCCGTCGGCGCTCAATGCCGCCGACATGCTCGCCGCGGAGTGGGACGTCGCCGCCGACGTGTGGTCGGTGACCAGCTGGGGCGAGCTGAACCGCGACGGTGTGGCCGTCGACAGGGCGAGGCTGCGCCATCCGGACCGGCCGGCCGGCGTCCCGTACGTCACCGAGGCCCTCGAGAACGCGAGCGGGCCGATTGTCGCGGTGTCGGATTGGATGCGTGCCGTTCCCGAGCAGATCCGGCCCTGGGTCCCAGGCACCTACGTCACCCTGGGCACCGACGGGTTCGGCTTCTCGGACACCCGGCCGGCGGCGCGGCGGTATTTCAACACCGACGCCGAATCGCAGGTCGTCGCGGTGCTGGAGGCGCTGGCGCGCGACGGTGAGATCGACCCCTCGGTGCCGATCGCCGCGGCCCGCCAGTACCAGATCGACGACGTACAGGCCGCCCCCGAGCAGACGTCGGACCCGGGGGTGGCCTGACGGGCGGCACGGCCCCGGCCACCCGCCCGCCCAGCGTGAAGTTATCTTCACGCTGGGCACCGAGCGTGAAGATAACTTCACGCTCGACGTCCGCCCCCAACGCCGCGAACAACACGCGCCGGCTTTGGGGGAAACTTCCAGAAATGGCGCGTAGGTTTTAGGGGTGAATGACAACCCCTTCGCCGGTCCGTTCGCCAAGCAGCCGCGATCGCCACTGGAGCTGCTGGATACCGTGCCGGACTCCGTCCTGCGCCGGCTGAAGCAGTACTCCGGCCGGCTGGCCACCGAAGCGGTCTCGGTGATGGGCGACCGGTTGCCGTTCTTCGCCGACCTGGAAGCCTCGCAGCGGGCCAGCATGGCGCTGGTCGTGCAGACGGCCATCAACAACTTCGCGGAGTGGATGCAGGACCCGCACAGCAACGTCAGCCACACCGCGCAGGCCTTCGAACTGGTACCCCAAGACCTCGCCCGCCGCATCGCGCTGCGCCACAGCGTCGACATGGCGCGCGTGACCATGGACTTCTTCGAGGAAGTGGTCCCGCTGCTGGCCCGCTCCGAAGAGCAGCTGACCGCGCTGACCGTGGGCATCCTCAAATACAGCCGCGACCTGGCGTTCACCGCCGCCACCGCCTACGCGAACGCGGCCGAAGCACGCGGCACCTGGGACAGCCGGATGGAAGCCAGCGTCGTCGACGCGGTGGTCCGCGGCGACACCGGCCCCGAGCTGCTGTCCCGCGCCGCGGCGCTGAACTGGGACACCACCGCCCCGGCGACGGTCGTCGTCGGCACCCCGGCCCCCGGCCGCGACGGATCGACCGGCCCGGACGACAGCGAGCGCGCCAGTCAGCACGTCCGCGATATCGCGGCCCAGCACGGGCGCGCGGCCCTCACCGACGTGCACGGCACCTGGCTGGTGGCGATCGTGTCCGGCCAACTGTCACCAACCGACAAATTCCTCGGCGACCTGCTGGCGGCCTTCGCCGACGGCCCCGTGGTCGTCGGACCCACCGCGCCGATGCTGACGGCGGCCTACCACAGCGCCAGCGAGGCGATCTCCGGCATGAACGCCGTGGGTGGCTGGCGCGGTGCGCCGCGGCCGGTGCCGGCCCGCGAGCTGCTGCCCGAACGGGCCCTGATGGGCGACGCGTCCGCGATCGTGGCCCTGCATACCGACGTGATGGGCCCGCTGGCCGACGCGGGTCCCACGCTGATCGAGACGCTTGACGCTTACTTAGATTGTGGCGGCGCGATTGAGGCCTGTGCCAGAAAGTTGTTCGTTCATCCAAACACCGTGCGCTACCGACTCAAGCGGATCACCGACTTCACCGGCCGCGATCCCATGCAGCCGCGAGACGCATATGTGCTGCGAGTGGCGGCGACGGTCGGCCAGCTCAACTACCCCATCAATCCGCCAAGCGCCGACAACAACGCCATGCCGGCGGTTCCGCTGCCGGTCAGAGGGGTCGCCGCGCGCCAATCCGGGTGACAGTGACCCAGGCAACAGATCGCGGCGCGATATCAAACCCGTAGCTTAAGGAGCTGTTTTGTAGGGAGTTCACAAAAACCTAAGACGAGGTTCATAATCTGATACACCCGCCAAAACCGTTTCCACAGTGTTCTCTTAAACACGTGATTGCATTGCTTGCGCCCGGACAGGGTTCGCAGACCGAGGGGATGCTGTCGCCGTGGCTCGAACTCGCCGGCGCTGCTGACCAGTTGGCGCTGTGGTCCAAGGCCAGTGGCCTCGACCTCGTGCGCCTGGGCACCACTGCATCGACCGAAGAGATCACCGACACTGCGGTCACCCAGCCGCTGGTCGTCGCCGCCACGCTGCTGGCCCATCAGGAGCTGACCAAACGTGGCCTGCTGTCGGATGCGGAACTGGTCGTCGCCGGCCACTCGGTCGGCGAGATCGCCGCATACGCGATCGCCGGCGTGATCGCCGCCGACGACGCCGTCGCGCTGGCCGCCACCCGTGGCGCCGAGATGGCCAAGGCTTGCGCCGTCGAGCCCACCGGCATGTCGGCGGTGCTCGGCGGGGACGAGGGCGAGGTTCTTGCCCGGCTCGAGCAGCTCGACCTGTTTCCCGCCAACCGCAACGCCGCGGGCCAGATAGTCGCCGCCGGCTCGCTGTCCGCGCTGGAGAAGCTGGCCGAGGACCCGCCGGAGAAGGCCCGGGTGCGCGCCCTGGGTGTGGCCGGAGCGTTCCACACCAAGTACATGGCGTCGGCGCTCGACGGCTACGCCGCCGCGGCGGCCGCTGTCCAGACGTCCGAGCCAACCGCCACCCTGCTGTCGAACCGCGACGGCAAGCCGGTCGCGTCGGCGGCCGCGGCGATGGAGGCGCTGGTCGCCCAGCTGACCCAGCCGGTGCGCTGGGACCTGTGCACCGCGACGCTGCGTGACCTGGAAGTCACTGCGGCCGTGGAGTTCCCGCCCGCGGGCACGCTCACCGGCATCGCCAAACGAGAACTTCGGGGGATCACGGCTCGCGCCGTCAAGTCTCCCGCAGACCTGGACGCATTGGCCGAGCTCTAAAGCCAGCTCGACCAGTTGCACAACCAGTACAACCGCATAGCACGTCAATTCGACTAACACACAACACATTACGAAGGGAAGCACGCTGTGGCCGTCAGCCAGGAAGAAATCATCGCCGGTATCGCCGAGATCATCGAAGAGGTAACCGGTATCGAGCCCTCCGAGGTCACCCCGGAGAAGTCCTTCGTCGACGACCTGGACATCGACTCGCTGTCGATGGTCGAGATCGCCGTTCAGACCGAGGACAAGTACGGCGTCAAGATCCCCGACGAGGACCTCGCCGGTCTTCGCACCGTCGGTGACGTCGTCTCCTACATCCAGAAGCTCGAGGAAGAGAACCCCGAGGCTGCCGAGGCGCTGCGCGCCAAGCTGGAGACCGAGAACCCCGAGGCGGTCGCGAACGTCAAGTCGAGGCTGGAAGCGGACAGCAAGTGAGCAAGCCTTCCACTGCTAATGGCGGTTACCCCAGCGTTGTGGTAACCGCCGTCTCGGCGACGACATCGATCGCGCCGGACATCGAGAGCACGTGGAAGGGTTTGTTGGCCGGCGAGAGCGGCATCCACGTCCTCGAAGACGAGTTCATCACCAAGTGGGACCTGCCCGTCAAGATCGGTGGACACCTCAAGGAGCCCATCGACGAACACATGAGCAGGCTCGACTTGCGCCGCATGTCCTACGTACAGCGGTTGGCCAAACTGCTCAGCGGTCAGTTGTGGGAGAGCGCCGGCAGTCCGGAGGTCGACCCCGACCGGTTCTCGGTCGTGGTCGGCACCGGGCTCGGCGGCGCCGAACGGATCGTGGAGAGCTACGACCTGATGAACGAGGGTGGCCCCCGCAAGGTGTCGCCGCTCGCGGTTCAGATGATCATGCCCAACGGCGCCGCGGCGGTGGTGGGCCTGCAGCTCGGCGCTCGCGCCGGGGTCATCACCCCGGTCTCGGCCTGCTCGTCGGGCTCGGAGGCGATCGCGCACGCGTGGCGTCAGATCGTCATGGGCGACGCCGACTTCGCCGTCTGCGGCGGTGTCGAGGGTCCCATCGAAGCGCTGCCGATCGCGGCGTTCTCGATGATGCGGGCCATGTCGACGCGCAACGATGAGCCTGAGCGCGCATCGCGGCCGTTCGACAAGGACCGCGACGGCTTCGTGTTCGGTGAAGCCGGGGCGATGATGATCATCGAGACCGAAGAGCACGCCAAGGCCCGGGGCGCCAAGCCACTGGCCCGGTTGCTGGGTGCCGGCATCACCTCGGACGCCTTCCACATGGTGGCGCCCGCGGCGGACGGCGTCCGTGCCGGCCGGGCGATGACGAGGTCGCTCGAGCTGGCGGGGTTGTCGCCGGCGGACATTGACCACGTCAACGCGCACGGCACCGCGACGCCGATCGGCGACACGGCCGAGGCCAACGCCATTCGGGTCGCCGGTTGCCAGGAAGCGGCGGTGTACGCACCGAAGTCGGCTCTGGGGCACTCCATTGGTGCCGTCGGAGCTCTGGAGTCTGTTCTCACGGTATTGAGCCTTCGGGACGGCGTGATACCGCCAACACTCAACTACGAAACACCCGATCCCGAGATCGATTTGGACGTTGTCGCGGGCGAACCCCGCTACGGCGATTTCCGTTACGCGATCAACAACTCATTCGGGTTCGGTGGCCACAACGTGGCACTCGCCTTCGGGCGTTACTGAGCACGGAAGGAACGTTCGCAAGACCCATGACAGAGCTGGTTACCGGGAAAACGCTCCCGAACGTGGTCGTCACTGGCATCGCCATGACGACCGCGTTGGCTACTGATGCCGAGAACACCTGGAAGCTGTTGTTGGACAGCCAAAGTGGTATCCGCAAACTCGAGGATCCGTTCGTCGAGGAGTTCGACCTGCCGGTGCGCATCGGCGGGCATTTGCTGGAGGAATTCGACAGCCAAATGACCCGCATCGAGTTGCGCCGGACGGGCTACCTGCAGCGGATGTCCACCATTCTGGGCCGCCGGGTCTGGGAGAACGCCGGCTCCCCCGAGGTCGACAGCAATCGCCTGATGGTGTCGATCGGAACCGGTCTGGGTTCGTCGGAGGAGATGGTCTTCAGCTACGACGACATGCGCGCTCGTGGCATGAAGGCCGTTTCTCCGCTGGGCGTTCAGAAGTACATGCCCAACGGCGCCTCGGCGGCGGTGGGACTCGAGCGCCAGGCCAAGGCCGGGGTGATCACGCCGGTGTCGGCCTGCGCGTCGGGTTCTGAGGGCGTGGCGCAGGCGTGGCGCAACATCGTGTTCGGCGAGGCCGACATCGCGATCTGCGGCGGTGTGGAAACGCGTATCGAAGCGGTGCCCATTGCGGCGTTCGCCCAGATGCGCATCGTGATGTCGACCAAGAACGACGACCCGGTGGGCGCGTGTCGCCCGTTCGACCGCGACCGCACCGGCTTCGTGTTCGGCGAGGCCGGCGCGCTGATGGTCATCGAGACCGAGGAACACGCCAAAGCCCGCGGCGCCAACATCTTGGCCCGCATCATGGGCGCCAGCATCACCTCCGACGGCTACCACATGGTGGCGCCGGACCCC
>JAYZBN010000006.1:0-402057 GCA_036338755.1 Actinomycetota bacterium
CGAAGCCGAGCGCGCGGGGTCGTCAGCGTCGTCCCCGTCGTTCCAGCCGGCCACCTGCAGCACCGGAATCAGCACCGCAGTCAGCAGCACCAGCACCACCGCGATGCCGTCGACACCCAGGGTGTAGCCGGCGCCGAACGCAGGGATCCACTGATGCTTTTCGACGAATTGGTAAGGCGCGCCACCGGTCTTGAACCCGACCGTGACGACGATGGCCGCCGCCAGGGTCAGGATGCCGAAGACCAGACCGGTCCACTTGGCGAGCTGTCGAAGTCCGGGCGGCATCAGGATGATCAGCACGGAGCCGGCCAGCGGCACCAGCCACAGCACGCTCAGCCATGGAACGCTATTCACCAGCGCCGCTCCCTTTCATCGCCTGCCACCGGATCGTCGCCGGCACGAATCACCACAGCCGCACCGCCAGGATGAGCGCGACCACCAGCACCGCGCCCGTCAGCATCGACAATGCGTAGTTGCGGGCGAAGCCGGTTTGCAACCCCCGCAGCCGATTTGACGTCGAGCTGACCAGCGCGGCCAGCGCGTTGACCGAGCCGTCGACACCCGCGTTGTCGACGTCGACGAGCGCGCGAGTCAGTTGCGCGCCGGGGCGCATGAAGACCTCCTCGTTGAAGGCGTCGCCGTAGAAGTCGCTGCGTACCGCCGTCGTCAACGCCGACACCGACAGCGGGGCCACCCGCGGGATCGGAATCTTCGCGTACAGCCGATAGGCCACCGCGATGCCGATGATCACGACACCCAGCGCCAGCGCGGAGCTGACCCAGGCCGGGAACGCGTGGGTCACTTCCTCGTGCTTTCCGACGACCGGTTCCAGCCAGCTCTGCAGGGTGCCGCCCACCGCCAGCAGGCCACCGGAGAACACCGAGCCGACGGCGAGCAGGATCATCGGCCACGTCATCAGGGCCGGCGCCTCATGTGGATGGGCGCCTGGGCCCCAGCGCTTTTTGCCGAAGAAGGTCATCAGCATCACCCGGGTCATGTAGAACGCGGTGACGCCGGCGCCCAATAGCGCGGCGCCACCCAGCAGATAACCCTGGGTGCCACCGGCGGCCAGCGCCGCCTCGATGATGGCGTCTTTGGAGAAGTAGCCAGCGAAGGGCGGCACGCCGATGATCGCGAGATAGCCCAGCCCGAACGTGACGAACGTAATGGGCAGCGCCGCACGCAAACCGCCGTAGCGGCGCATGTCCTGTTCCTCGTGCATCGCGTGAATCACCGCGCCGGAGCCGAGGAACAAACCGGCCTTGAAGAAACCGTGGGTGAGCAGGTGCATGATCGCGAAGGCGTAGCCGGCCGGGCCCAGGCCGGCCGCCAGCACCATGTAGCCGATCTGGCTCATCGTCGACGCGGCCAGCGCCCGCTTGATGTCGTCCTTGGCGCAGCCGATGAAAGCTCCGAGCAGCAGCGTGACCGCGCCCACGATGACCACGGCCAGCCGCGCGTCCGGGGACAGGTTGTACAGCGGGTTGGACCGCACGATCAGATACACACCGGCGGTCACCATGGTGGCGGCGTGGATCAGCGCCGACACCGGGGTGGGACCCTCCATGGCGTCACCCAGCCACGCCTGCAGCGGGACTTGGGCGGATTTGGCGCAGGCGCCCAGCAGCAACAGCAGCCCCATGGCGGTCAGCGCGCCGTGATTGGCGGCCGGTGCGGCGGCGAACACGCCGGCATAGGACAGCGTGCCGAAAGTGCTGAACATCAAGAACATTCCGAGGGCCAGCCCGGCGTCGCCGACCCGGTTCATCACGAACGCCTTCTTGGCCGCGGTGGCCGCCGTCGGCTTGTGGTACCAGAATCCGATCAGCAGGTAGGAGGCCAGGCCCACGCCCTCCCAGCCGACGTAGAGCACCACGTAGTTGTCGGCGACGACCAGCAGCAGCATCGATGCCAGGAACAGGTTGAGGTAACCGAAAAACCTTCGACGGTCTACGTCTTCAGCCATATAGGCGACCGAATAGATGTGGATCAGTGATCCGACCCCCGAGATCAGCAGCACGAAACACACCGACAGCTGGTCGATCTGCAGCCCGAGGTCCACTTGGAGCTGGCCGACGGGGATCCAGCTGAACACCTTCTGGTGGATGACGCGGTCGTCGGCGGCGCGGCCGAGCAGTTCGCTGAGCAGGCTCAGGCCCACCCCGAACGCCGCGAGGGCGGTGGCGCAGCCCAGCCAATGCCCCCACCGGTCGGTGCGTCGCCCGCCGAACAGCAGGATCGCGGCGCCGGCCAATGGCAGCGCCACCAGCAACCAGGTGTATTGAGTCATGTTGGCGTCGTCAGCCTTTGAGTAGGTTCGCGTCGTCGACGGATGCCGATTTGCGGGTACGGAAGATGGTCATGATGATCGCCAGGCCGATGACCACCTCGCAGGCGGCGACCACCATCGTGAAGAACGCGATCATCTGCCCGTCCAGATGCCCGTGCATCCGCGCGAACGTCACGAAGGCGAGGTTGACCGCGTTGAGCATCAGCTCGACGCACATGAACATGACGATGGCGTTGCGGCGCAACAACACACCGGAGGCCCCGATGGTGAACAGCAGTGCCGAAAGGTACAGGTAATTAGCCGGATTCATGACGTACCGCCTTGGGAGAGAGTCGGGCTCGGCTCGGTGGACGGGGTCCGCTTGCCGTCGGCGCCGCGACTCCGCAGCAGCGGCGACACCGAAAGCTTCGAGTACGAGCCGTCCGGCAGCAATGCGGCCACGTCGACGGCGTTGTGGCGTGCGTATACACCCGGGTTGGGCATCGGGGTGGGGTGCCCGCCCGCCTGGAATCGCTCCTGGGAGAGCTCGCGCTGTGTCTTGCGGCGCTCGAAGCGCTCGCGGTGTGCCAGCACCATCGCACCGACGGCCGCGGTGATCAGCAGCGCGCTGGTCAGCTCGAACGCCCACAGGTAGCGCGAAAAGATCAGTGCCGCCAGCCCTTCCACGTTGCCGTTGGCGTTGGCGGTGGTGAGTCCGGCGAATCCGCCGGTGCTCAGGTTGCCGATGGCGGCGATCAGCAGAATGCCGAACCCCATGCCCGCCGCCACCGCGGCGATCCGCTGACCGCGCAGCGTCTCCTTGAGCGATTCCGCCGAGTCCACCCCGATGAGCATCAGCACGAACAAGAACAGCATCATCACGGCGCCGGTGTAGACCACCACTTGAACCACGCCCAAGAACAGCGCGTCCTGAATCATGTAGAAGACCGCCAGGATGATCATGGTCATCGCCAGGAACATCGCCGAGTACACGGCGTTGACGGCGGTGACCACCCCGATCGCGCCGAGCACCGCCAGGACGCCGAGCACCCAGAAGGCGACCGCCTCGCCGGTGGACGTGCGGACGATGGTGTCCGGCGCGAAATTCGACGCCACGACGACGGCGTGGTCGGCCAATCCGGTCACCGGGATTCTCCGGCCTGCTGGGTTTCCCGCAACCCGTGCGCGGTCACATTGCCCTGGTAGTAATCCTTGTCGGTGGCGCCGGCGGTCCTGGGGTGCGGCGGCGCGAGCATGTCTTGCAGCAGTGGCGCCAGGAGCCGGTCCTTCTCGTAGATGAGGTCCGCACGGTTGTCGTCGGCCATCTCGTAGTCATTGGTCATGGTCAGCGCCCGGGTGGGGCACGCCTCGACGCACAGTCCGCAGCCGATGCACCGCAGATAGTTGATCTGGTAGACCCGGCCGTAACGTTCCCCGGGCGAATACCGGAGTTCCTCGGTGTTGTCCGCTCCCTCGACATAGATGGCGTCGGCCGGGCATGCCCAGGCGCACAATTCGCACCCAATGCATTTCTCCAGACCGTCCGGGTAGCGGTTGAGCTGGTGACGGCCGTGGTAGCGCGGCATGACGGGGCCCGGCTTCTCCGGATACTCCTCGGTGACGTTCTTTTTGAACATCGATCCGAACGTCACGCCGAATCCGGCAACGGCGTCCAAGAATTTAGCCACGTGCTTCCTCCTTGCTCGCCGCCGCCAGGGACTTCATCGGCAGCGGCGGTGTCGGGAATACCGGGGTGGGGCGTTCCGCGGCCGGCAGCTTCTTCGCCTCGCGGCGCATCTGTTTCTCCAGCGCGCGAATGCCCGGTGCGCTGAACGGCTTTCGCAGCAACAGCACCAGCGCGGTGGCGAACACGACGCTGCTCGCCACCAGGACCGGGGTCCAGTGCTGGAAGCCCTGGTTGCGCAGCGTGCGAATGACGGCGGCGATCAGCACCCAGACCAGCGAGGCCGGGATCAGCAGCTTCCAGCCCAGCCCCATGAACTGGTCGTAGCGCAGCCGGGGCAGCGAGGCCCGCAGCCAGAAGTAGATGAACAGGAAGGTCCACATCTTCGCGGTGAACCACAGCACCGGCCACCAGCCGGTGTTGGCGCCCGCCCACATGTTCAGCGGCCACGGCGCGTGCCACCCACCGAAGAACAACACAGTGGCCAGCGACGACACCGTCATCATGTTGACGTACTCGGCCAGCATGAACATCGCGAACTTCAGCGACGAGTACTCGGTGTGGAATCCCGCGACCAGCTCACCCTCGGCCTCGGGCAAATCGAAAGGCGCACGGTTGGTTTCGCCGACCATCGAGATCAGGTAGATCACGAACGAGGGCAGCAGCAGGAACACGTACCAGACCCGGTCCTGGGCTGCGACGATCTGCGACGTCGACATCGAGCCGGCGTAGAGGAAGACCGCCGCGAAGGAAAGCCCCATCGCCACTTCGTAGGAAATCACCTGGGCCGTGGAGCGCACCCCGCCCAGCAGCGGGTAGGTGGACCCGGAAGCCCAGCCGCCCAGCACGATTCCGTACACGCCGATCGCCGACAGCCCCAGGATGAACAGCACCGCCACCGGCAGGTCGGTCAGCTGCAGCGGTGTGCGGTGCCCGAACACCGACACGACCGGACCGAACGGGATGAACGCGAACGCGGTGAAGGCCGGGATCGTGGAGATGACCGGCGCCGCGAAGTAGACGAACTTGTCGACGCCGCCCGGGGTGATGGTTTCCTTGAGCGCCAACTTGATTCCGTCGGCCAGGCTCTGCAACGCACCCCACGGTCCGACCCGGTTGGGCCCGGGTCGCAGCTGCATCCAGCCGAGGATCTTGCGTTCGAGCAGAATCGCCACCAGCACGTTCAACATGAGGAACGCGAAGATCGCCAGCGCCTTACCGAGCACCAACCACCAGGTGTCGTGCCCGAACGCGGTGAACGCTGTCATGAGCCGACTCCGATCTTGACTGTGCTACCGACCGATACGCCGAGTTGGCGGTGCACCGCCGAACCGGGTGAGTTCACCGGAAGCCACACCACCCGGTCGGGCATGTCGGTGATCACCAGCGGCAGGCTGATGGATCCGTGCGAGGTGCTGACGGTGACGGCGTCGCCCTCGGCAGCGCCGATCTCGGCCGCCGTATCGGCGGACAGCCGGGCGACGGATGCGCGCGCGGTTCCCGCCAGATGCGGCTCGCCGTCTTGTAAACGGCCGTTGTCCAACAGCATTCGCCACCCCGCCAACACCGCCTCGCCCGCCGCGGGTTGGGCCGCCTCGGCGGCCGCGACGTCCGGGCTCGCGGCGCGCTTGCCGTCCCACCCCCGCAGCGCGGCCAGTTCTTCGCGGGCGCTGGCGGCGGTGGACATGCCCAGGTACACGCCCATTTCGTCGGCAAGCGTGTCGAGCACCTGGTGGTCGGATTGGCTGGCGTCCTGAGTGGTGCGCAGCGCGGCCTCGAACGGCCGGAAGCGGCCCTCCCAGTTGACGAATGCGCCGGCCTTCTGCGTCGTCGACGCGACCGGGAACACGACGTCCGCGCGTTCGGTGACCGCGCTGTGCCGCAACTCCAAGCTGACCACGAAGCCGACGCCGTCCAGCGCCGCCAGCACCGCTTGGGGGTCGGCGAAGTCGTTGGGCTCGACACCGCCTACGAGCAGGGCCCCCAGCGTGCCGTCGGCGGCGGCGGCGACGATTGCGTCGGCGTCACGTCCACTGCCGGAGGGCAATTCGGAGACGTGCCATGCCTGGGCGATTTGCGCCCGGGCGGTGTCGTCGTCGACCGGCCGGCCACCGGGCAGCAGCCCCGGCAGCGCACCGGCTTCCAGGGCGCCCCGCTCGCCTGCGCGACGCGGCACCCAGGCCAGGCGGGCGCCGGTGGTGTCGGCGAGCCGGGCCGCGGCCGACAGTGCGCCCGGCGCCGTGGCCAGCCGTTCGCCGACCATGATGACCGCCCCCGCGGTGGAGAGCAACTCGCCCACCTCGCCGCTGGCCAACCCGTCCAGTGCCGAAGCTTCGGCGCCGGGAACGGTTTTGATCAGCCGCCCGGACATCTTGGTCAGCGCGCGGGTGGCGAAAGGCGCGATGGCGTAGACCGGCAGCCCGTGCTTGCGGGCCGCCTTGCGCAACCGCAGGAAGACGATGGGCGACTCGTCTTCGGGCTCGAATCCGGCCAGCACGACGACCGGCGCCCGCTCCAGATCGGCGTAGCTGACGGAAATCGGTTGGCCGGCGATCCGGGCGGCCAGGAAGTCGGCCTCCTCGGCCGAGCTCGGACGCGCGCGAAAGTCGATGTCGTTGCTGTCCAACACGATTCGCGTGAACTTGGAGTAGGCGTAGGCGTCCTCCAAGGTCGCCCGGCCGCCGACCAGGACGCCCGTGCGGCCACGCGCCGCTTCGAGGCCCTTCGTCGCGACGGCGATCGCGTGCGACCACGACGCCGGTTGCAGCGAGCCGTCGGCGTCGCGGATCAGCGGAGTGGTGAGCACGTCGGCCTGGGCCGCGTAGGTGAACGCCCACCGGCCCTTGTCGCAGTTCCACTCCTCGTTGACTTCGGGGTCGTCGCCGGCCAACCGGCGCAGCACCTTTCCGCGGCGGTGGTCGGTGCGCTGCGCGCATCCGGAAGCGCAGTGCTCGCAGACGCTTGGGCTGGAGACCAAGTCGAACGGACGGGCCCGGAACCGGTACGACGATCCGGTCAGCGCGCCCACCGGGCAGATTTGCACGGTGTTGCCCGAGAAGTAGGAGTCGAAGGGTTCGTTCGCGTAGATGCCGACCTGCTGCAGGGCGCCTCGTTCCTGCATGTCGATGAAGATGTCGCCGGCGATCTGCTCAGAGAACCGGGTGCAGCGCGCGCACAGGATGCAGCGCTCCCGGTCCAGCAGGACCTGCGACGAGATGTTGATCGGCTTGGCGAACGTGCGCTTGACGTCGGTGAAGCGAGAATCGGCGCGGCCGTTGGACATTGCCTGGTTCTGCAGGGGGCACTCGCCGCCCTTGTCGCACATCGGGCAGTCCAGCGGGTGGTTGATGAGCAGCAACTCCATCACACCGTGCTGCGCCTTGTCCGCGGCCTCGGAGGTGAGCTGGGTGCGTACCACCATGTCGTCGGTGGCGACGGTGGTGCACGACGCCATCGGCTTGCGCTGACCTTCGACCTCGACCAGGCACTGCCGGCACGCGCCGACCGGTTCCAGCAGCGGGTGGTCGCAGAACCGAGGGATCTGAATGCCCATCAGTTCGGCGGCCCGGATCACCAGAGTTCCCTTGGGAACGCTGATCTCGTTGCCGTCGATGGTCAGCGTCACCATTTCCGGCGGACGCACCTCGTCGCCGGTTTCGGTTTTGGCCGCGCTAGTCATCGAGTCCTAACCTTTCGCGCCGTCGCGCTCCGCCGTCAGCATGGAGTCTCGTGGATCGAAGGGGCACCCGCCGCCCTCGACGTGCGCGACGTATTCGTCGCGGAAGAACTTGATCGACGACATCACCGGGCTGGCGGCCCCATCGCCCAAGGCGCAGAACGACTTCCCCAGGATGGTATCGGAGATGTCCAACAGCTTTTGGATGTCTTCGTCGGTACCCTTGCCGGTTTCCAGCCGCTCGTAGATCTGGTCCAGCCAGAAGGTGCCCTCGCGGCACGGCGTGCATTTGCCGCACGATTCGTGCTTATAGAAGTAGGTCCAGCGCCGCACGGCACGCACCACGCAGGTGGTCTCGTCGAAGATCTCCAGCGCCTTCGTGCCCAGCATCGAGCCGACGCCGCCGACACCCTCGTAGTCCAGCGGCACATCGAGGTGCTCGTCGGTCAGCAGCGGGGTGGACGACCCGCCGGGTGTCCAGAACTTGAGCCGATGCCCGGCCCGCACGCCGCCGGCGTAGGCGAGTAACTCCCGCAACGTGATTCCCAGCGGGGCCTCGTACTGACCGGGCCGGGCGACATGGCCGGACAGCGAATACAGCGTGAAGCCCGGGGATTTCTCGCTGCCCATCGAGCGGAACCAGTCCACGCCGTTGCCGATGATCGACGGCACGCTCGCAATGGTCTCGACATTGTTGATCACCGTCGGGCAGCCGTAGAGTCCGGCCACGGCCGGGAACGGCGGGCGCAGCCGCGGCTGACCGCGGCGGCCTTCCAGCGAATCCAGCAGCGCGGTTTCCTCGCCGCAGATATAGGCGCCGGCACCCGCGTGCACCACCAGCTCCAAATCGAAGCCCGAGCCGTTGATGTCACGGCCCAGGTAGCCGGCGGCGTAGGCCTCGGCCACCGCGTTCTGCAGGCGGCGCAGGACCGGCAGCACCTCCCCGCGCACATAGATGAACGCATGACTGGCCCGGATCGCGTACGAGGCGATGATGACGCCCTCGACGAGGACGTGGGGCGTCGCCAGCATCAGCGGAATGTCTTTGCACGTACCGGGTTCGGACTCGTCGGCGTTGACCACCAGGTAATGGGGTTTGGCGGCCGCGCCGGTGTCGCCCTGCGGGATGAACGACCACTTCGTCCCCGTCGAGAATCCCGCGCCGCCGCGCCCGCGCAGCCCGGAGTCCTTCACCATCCCGATCACCGCGTCGGGCTCCATCGCCAGCGCCTTCTTCATCGCCTCGTAGCCGCCGTGGCGGTGGTAGGTCTCGAGGGTCCAGGATTCGGGATCGTCCCAGAACCGGCTGATGACCGGAGTCAGCGGCGTCGCCTGATTGTCAGAAGTCGTTGTCATTACTGGCCTTCCGGCGCGCTGGGCGCCTCCATGCCGAGTTCCTGGGCGACCTTCAGGCCGGCCAGGGTGGCCGCGCCGGCGCCGCCCTGGCCCTGGTCGGGGCGTTCGTCGGGCAGGCCGGCCAGGATGCGCGATGTCTCGCGGAAGACGCACAGCGGGGCGCCACGAGTGGGTGACTTCGGCTCACCGGAACGCAGCGAGTCGACGAGTTCGCGCGCCGACTCCGGCGTTTGGTTGTCGTAGAACTCCCAGTTCACCATCACCACGGGCGCGTAGTCGCAGGCGGCGTTGCACTCGATGTGCTGCAGCGTGACCGAGCCGTCGGCAGTGGTCTCGTCGTTGCCGACGCCCAGATGTTCCTTCAGGGCATCGAAGATGGCATCGCCACCCATGATGGCGCACAACGTGTTTGTGCAGACACCCACCAGGTATTCGCCGGTGGGGCCGCGCCGATACATGGTGTAAAAGCTCGCAACCGCGGACACCTCTGCCCCGGTGAGCCCCAGCTGCTCACCGCAGAAATCCAGGCCCGCGGGTGTGAGATAGGAATCCTGGGCTTGCACCAAGTGCAGCAACGGCAACAGCGCCGAACGCTTGTCGGGGTAGCGGCCCATGATCTCTTTGGCGTCGACCTCCAGCCGGGCCCGCACCTCGGGCGGATACGTCTTGGGCGCGCCCTCGACGACGAACGCGTTGGGCTCCTCGGGCGGTGGGCCGAGCCGGATGAAGACCGGCTGCCCCTGCGGCCCGGTCATCGGTCCACCCCGCCCATCACCGGGTCGATGCTGGCGACCGCGGTGATCAGGTCGGCGACCATTCCACCTTCGCACATCGCCGCGACCGCCTGCAGATTGGTGAACGAGGGGTCTCGGTAGTGCACTCGGTAGGGCCGCGTGCCGCCGTCGCTGACCATGTGCACGCCCAGCTCCCCGCGCGGCGATTCGACCGCCGTGTAGACCTGGCCTGCCGGGACCCTGATGCCCTCGGTGACCAGTTTGAAATGGTGAATCAACGCCTCCATGGAGCCGCCCATGATCTTGGCGATGTGTTCCGGCGAGTTGCCCAAGCCGTCGGGCCCCACCTTCAGGTCGGCCGGCCAGGCGATCTTGCGGTCCTCGACCATGGTCGGGCCGGGCTTCAGCTTGTCCAGACACTGCTCGACGATCTTGATCGACTCCCACATCTCGTTGACGCGAATCATGTAGCGCCCGTAAGCATCACACGTGTCTTCGGTGATTACGTCGAATTCGTAGTTTTCGTATCCGCAGTACGGTTCGCTCTTGCGCAGATCGTGGGGCAGTCCGGTGGCGCGCAGGATGGGGCCGGTGATGCCCAACGCCATGCAACCGGTCAGATCCAGATATCCGACGTCCTGGGTGCGGGCCTTCCAGATGGCGTTCTCGTTGAGCAGACCGCCCATGTCGCGCAGCACCTGCCTGAGTTCCTTGAGACCTTCGACGATCTCGGCTTCCGCGTTGGGCGGCAAGTCCTGCGCCACACCCCCGGGGCGGACGTAGGCGCTGTTCATTCGCAGGCCGGTGATCGATTCGAACAGGGTCAGGACGATCTCGCGTCCCCGGAATCCGACGAACATCGGCGTCATGGCGCCCAGTTCCATGCCGCCGGTGGCCAATGCCACCAGATGCGACGAGATCCGGTTGAGCTCCATCATCATCACGCGGATGACGTTGACCCGCTCCGGAATCTGATCGGTGATACCGAGCAGCTTCTCCACACCCAGGCAGTAGGCCGTCTCGTTGAAAAACGGTGCGAGATAATCCATTCGGGTCACGAACGTGACACCCTGGGTCCAGTAGCGGTATTCGAGGTTCTTTTCGATGCCGGTGTGCAAATAGCCGATGCCGCACCGGGCGTCGGTGACCGTCTCGCCCTCGATCTCCAGGATCAGCCGCAACACCCCGTGCGTGGAGGGATGCTGGGGCCCCATGTTGACGATGATGCGTTCGCCGGGATCGACAGCGCGGGCGGCTTCGACGACCTTGTCCCAGTCCTGGCCGCCGGCGACCACGAAGGTCTCGCCGGCGCCGTCGTGCGTCGCTTCGGTGGTAGTGCTCATCAGTTGTACGCTCTCCGCTCGTCGGGCGGGGGTATCTGCGCGCCTTTGTATTCGACGGGAATCCCACCGAGGGGGTAGTCCTTGCGCTGGGGATGCCCGTGCCAGTCGTCCGGCATCTCGATGCGGGTCAGCGACGGGTGCCCGTCGAAGATGATGCCGAAGAAGTCGTAGGTCTCCCGCTCGTGCCAGTCGGTGGTCGGATAAATCCCGAACAGCGAGGGAATGTGCGGATCACCGTCGGGCGCAGACACTTCCAGGCGGACGCGGCGATTGTGCGTGATCGACTGCAACGGATATACCGCGTGAAGTTCGCGTCCCGTCTCGTGCGGGTAGTGCACCCCGCTGACGCCCAGGCACATCTCGAAGCGCAGTCGCGGGTCGTCGCGCAGCCGGTGGGCGACCTGCTCCAGCGCTTCGCGCCGGACGTGCAGGGTCAGTTCGTCGCGGTACACCACCACTTTTTCGATGGCCTCGGTGAATTCGACGTTGTCCTCGCTCAGCGCGGCGGCCAATGTGTCGACCACCTCGTCGAAGTAGCCGCCGTACGGTCGTGGGCTGCTGCCCGGGAGCAGGACTTCGCGCACCAGCCGCCCGTATCCGGACGTGTCACCGGAGCCCTTGACGCCGAACATGCCGCGGCGCACGTCGATGACTTCTTCGTCGGTGCGGCTGAGTGCTTCTTTGGGGTCTTGGTCAGGTGAGCTCATCGCAGCAGTCCGCGCATCTCGATCGTGGGCCGGGCCGACAGCGCCGCCTGCTCGGCTTCGGCGATGGCGGTTTCGCGGTTGACGCCCAGCGGCATCTCCTGAATCTTCTCGTGCAGCTTCAGGATTGCGTACAGCAGCATTTCGGGTCGCGGCGGGCAGCCGGGCAGGTAGATGTCCACGGGAACCACGTGATCGACGCCCTGCACCACCGCGTAGTTGTTGAACATCCCGCCGGATGATGCGCACACGCCCATGGCCAGCACCCATTTCGGCTCGGCCATCTGGTCGTAGATCTGGCGTAGCACCGGAGCCATCTTCTGGCTGACCCGCCCGGCGACGATCATCAGGTCGGCCTGCCGGGGCGTTGCCGAGAATCGCTCCATGCCGAACCGGGCGAGGTCGAATCTTGGCCCGGCCGTTGCCATCATCTCGATGGCGCAGCAGGCCAACCCGAATGTCGCCGGCCACAGTGAGTTCTTGCGGACGTAGCCCGCGACCTTCTCGACAGTGGACAGCAGAATCCCGCCGGGCAGCTGTTCCTCAAGACCCACGTCCTACCTCAATCCCACGTCAGGCCGCCGCGGCGCCACACGTAGGCGTAGGCCACGAAAACCGTCAGCATGAAAATCACCATTTCGACCAGAGCGAAGGTGCCCAGCGCGTCATAGCTGACGGCCCACGGATACAGGAACACGATTTCGATGTCGAAGACGATGAAGAGCATCGCGGTGAGGTAGTACTTCACCGGAAAGCGCTGCCCGGCCGTCGCATGCGGGCCGCTCACCGACGTCTCGGTGGGTTCGATTCCACACTCGTACGCCGACATCTTCGACTTGTTGAAACGTGACGGGCCGGCCAGGCTCGCGATCGCCACCGAGCCCACGGCAAAGGCAGTGGCAATGGCGCCTAGCACCAGGATGGGTATGTAGACGTTCAACTCGCTCCATGATCCGTCGTACGAGCCGCCTGCAGCGGCCAGGCGGTAACCGGGCTGCTGTGACGAACCGGGCCGCAGGCCCGTCACAGTGATTTACAACATAGCGGCGCGGGCCGCAGCGCGCTTGCCCGGGGTACGCGTTTCCAGCATCGGCGGCGCAGCGTCGCGCTGTGCCGCGCAAACTCGATAGCCGTTGCAACCAACGCTCGCCGGCGCACTCGAGCTGCCGCACCGGCTGCTCGGTCAACACCAGCAAAGGCGCCGCTGCGCCGATCGCTGCGGCGGTCAAGATCAACGGCGTCGCCAGCGCGGATGGCCCGTCGTCAGCAACGTCGCACCGGCGACGGTCGGCTGGTCGATTGGGGCCGGTATGTCAGCACTGCCGCCTTGAACGGGCGGAAGTGAACGCCCGCGGCAAAGACGCGGCGTCGACTAAATCAGCGAACCGGGGCCCGCAGCAGGTTCAATACCGTGCGGCCCAGCAGGATGGGGTCGATGGGATGCGGCACCGCGCCCTCGGCGCGCGACCAGGAGGCCAGCCACGCGTCGTCGGGCCGCCCGGTCAGCACCACCACGGGTGGGCAGGTCTCGAGTTCGTCTTTGAGCTGCTTCGCGATTCCCATGCCGCCGGTCGGGGTGGCCTCGCCGTCCAGGATGGCCAAGTCGATGCCGCCCTTGTCCATCGTCGCAATCACCATGGGCCCGGTAGCCACCTCGACATAGCTCAGCTCGGGCAGATCGGGGTGTAGTTGCTTGCCCAGCGCCCGCATCACCCGTTCGCGGGTTTGCACATTGCTGCTGTAGACGAGGATCCGCAGGGCGACGGTGGAGTCGGACACGGTGCAGATGCTACTGGTGCCATACCGGGTTCAGCGGGGTGCCCGCAGAAATGTTCATTGCGATACCCGCACGAAGATGGCATCCGCCGCGACAGTCGCCGTCGAGCTCATCATGCCGGCCCGGTTCCAACCCAGGCCGAACCGGTTCCGATCGAGCTTCGTTTCGCCGGTGATTCGGATCGAGCCGTCGTCGAGCTCGGAGATCGTGACGGGCAGGGGGATCTCCGCGGTGACGCCCTTGATCGTGAAGGTGGTGTGAAGGTCGGCGGACTTGCCCTTCGTCGGGTGCACGGCGGTGACGACGACCCTGATCTCCTTGAAGCGTTCGACGTCGAAGAAGTCGGCCGAGCGCAGGTGCTTGTCGCGACGGCCGATGCCGGTGTTGAGCGAAGCCGCCGGGATGTCCACGCGGCCGAAAACCGCTCCCTGGCCGCTCAGTTCGCCCTCGCCGGCGAAGTCGGTGAAGCGGCCTTTGACGTTCACCAGGCCCCACATGTTCCTGATCTTGAACGTGATGGCCGAGCGATCCGGGGCCAACTTCCACACGCCGGCCATGTCGGGATCGTGAAGCAGTGTCTCCAACGTCGTCATCGTCACCCCCAATGTGTCGTGGCGAATGTAGCGCTAGTTCATCAGCGGCGCGATCCCGGCGGGATCGAAGTATTCATCGATCCGCTCGATCAGGCCGTCCGCGCCCACCCGGATCACGATGCAGACCCGCAGCGAGATCGACTGCCCGGCATGTCCGGTGGCGTGCAGGATGTGCTGCTGAACGAAGCCGCGGGCGGATCCGTCATCGAAGAGCTGCCGGTCCAGGATCTCGTAGCGACGTTGCGTGGTCACGCCGATGAACCAGTCGATGACCCGCATCGCGCGGGTCTTGTCGTCGTCGCGCCGCGAGCCGACCCGCCACACCGCGATGTCGTCGCTCCACATCGCGTCAACCGCGGCGACATCGCTTCGCTCGATCGCCGTGAACAGCCGATTGGCCGCATCGAGGACCGTCTCGGTGCTGGAAGCGGGCATGTCTGGCTCCTATCTGATCGCCGAGCTATTCGCTGTCGTATCCGGGGTGGGCGACGGCCAGCCGGCGTCGCACCAGGATGCGCAGGCAGGCGGTGACCTGCTCCGCTCGCCCGTCCATGTCGCCGGCCCGGATCGCGGCGGCCAGCTGTTCCTCGTCGGCGAAACCCATGGCGGCCAGCGCCGCGCGGGACTCCGCCTCGCTGTCGTCGAGGAGCTCACGCTCGACGATGCGCAGCGCGTTCGCCGCGACCCGGGCGTGGAAGTTGACCTGCCCTTCGGTCGCACCGCGCACGTCGTTTTCGAGGAATTCGGCGACCGCGGCAACGAGTTCGGCGGCCAGCGGGCGGCCGTATGCGCCTTTCACGGGGCCGCCCGGCCCCGATTGCCCGCCTCCTCCTCGCGCCGCCGCGCGGCGCGCATCGTCGGCGGGCGCGAGTAGGTTGAGCAGGTCCCACTCCGTTTCGCAGACGCGACGTCCGATGGTGGCCAGCTCGACCGAGCGGTTATGCCCGCTCAGGTGCCGTTCGGCCTGGAAGCGGCAGATGACACCCCAGCGCAAGGTGGACAGCACCAGCCACCAGTGAAACGCCACTCGGTCGACCGTAGTCGCGCTGGCCTGCTCGTAGGCTCGCAGGAAGCTTTCGATGCTGCCCAGGCCGCCGGCGCCGAGGCCGGCCGGTGCGCCGAATCGCCAGGCGCGGATGCAGAACCACGCCAGGTCTTCGTACGCCTGTCCGACGTGCACCAGCTCCCAGTCCAGCACCGCGGCCAGGTTGGATCCGTCGACGATGAGGTTGCCCATCCGAAAGTCCCCGTGTACCAACACCGTCGGCAATGGTTTTGGACGGTGGGCGGCCAGCCAGCGGAACCCCCATTCGAATGTTGCGGTGGTGTCGCCCATGTCGTCGAGGCGTTGACGCCATTCGTCGAGTTGGTCTTCGTGGGTCAGGTCCGGAATGCCTGTGTCGGCGCGGTGAATGGCGGCCACCGCCTGCGCGCACTGCTGCAGCAGGCGCGCGCGGGCCGGGTGTCCGCCGGCGGCGTCGAGCTGACGCTGGATGCGCCGCACGATGGTCTCGCCCTTGATCTCGTCACAGATCAAGTACGGGTTACCCAGTGCGGCAGGGGAATTGTCGGCGATCAGCACGTGGGGGACCGGCGCCCCGGCGGCAGCCGCGGCGGCCTGCGTCCTGGCTTCCAGCTCCATGCCGGCGTGTACATCGTCGGGTGGGCCGGTGCGCAGGATCAGTGCGCGACGCTGCGCGTCGGTGACGGCCTCGAATGCCCAGGTGGTTCGGCTGGCGCCACCGGTCAACGCGCGTAGGTTCTCGACGGCGGTGTCGGCGCCGAGGGTCCCGGTGAGCACGGTGGCCAGTCTGGCGCCCAGTTCCGCCGAGTCGGTGTCCATCACTTGTTGCCGAATTTGAACAGGCGTTGCGCCACCCGGCGGATCTGAATCTCCTCCGCTCCCTCGGTGATCCGGTAGCGACGGTGATGGCGGTAAATGTGTTCGAACTGCTCGTGGCGGCTGTAGCCGAGGCCGCCGTAGACCTGCATCGCCCGGTCGGCGGCGTCGCAGACCAGCCGGTTGGCGCGGTAGTTCGCCATCGAAACTTTGTCGGAGACCTCCATGTGGTGGTCGCGGTCCAGATGCCAGGCGGCGTACTGCACCAGCAGCCGCACCATCTGTGCTTCCGTCGCCAACTCGGCCAGCGGCCACTGCACGGCCTGATTGACCGACAGCGGCTTGCCGAACACCTTTCGGCCTGCGGCGTATTCCGCGGCGCGGTCGATGCAGTACTGTGCCGCGCCCAGGCTGCTCGCCGCCTGCCGAATCCGGTTCTCGTGCAGGAAGGTTTGCGCGACCTCCAGGCCCTGATCCACCTCGCCGAGCACCGCGTCGGCGGGAATGCGAACGTCGGTCAGCTCGACTTCGCCGTGGTCGGTCGGCATGTTGAAGGTCCACCAGTAGTAGGGGACGTTGAATCCGGGCGAATCGGTCGGCACCAGGAACGCGGTGATGCCCCGCGCGGCTCCCGGTTCGCCGGAGGTGCGTGCGAAGACCAGGTCGTGGGTCGCACGGTGCACTCCGGTGTTGAACCGCTTGGAGCCGTTGATCACCCAGCTGTCACCGTCGCGTTCGGCGTGCGTCTCCAGCCAGGTCGCATCCGATCCGTGCTGCGGCTCGGTCAGGCCGAACGCCATGGACCGTTCCCCGGTGATCAACGCTTCCGACCACTGCTTGCGCTGCTCCTCGGTGCCGAACCGCTCCATCATGATCACCTGCGGGAAGTTCCCGACGATCGACGATTCGTTCTGCAGGTCGTTGTGCAGGCCAAGGCCCTTGTGCGCCAGGTGCTCCCGGATGACGGCCATGTCGACGTTGGTGCCGTCGCGGCCACCGAGTGACGCCGGCAATCCGTAGCGCAGCCAGCCGGCCTTGTCGGCTCGCCTGCGCATCTCGGCGAGCAGATCCTCCCACTCGCGCGTCGGGATGCCGTCGTTCTCCCAGTCGGTGCGCGCGTGCTCGCGACGCTGATCGAAGTACTGCATATTCTCGCGTTCCAGCGGCTTGATCTCGGCCTCGATGAACTCATCCATCTCGGCAAGCAGGCCGGGAAGGTGCTCTGGCAAAGTGAAATCCACGGTCATCTCCTCGCGATTCTCGCGTTACGCACCATAGACAGTCTTCTTCCACACCGTCGATAGCGTGGCGATGGCGTCTTCGTCGCTGATCTCCATGCCGAGACCCGACTGCCCGACGAAGACGGTGGTGAAGTTCTCGAACAGCAGCGCGATGGCCGCCGCCGTGTGTTGCGGGTTGAGCTCGGCGCCATAACCCTGCTCCTGCGCGCGCCGCACCGATGCGGCCACGATGTCCACGCCGAAGCGGCGAAACTCGTTCTGCACGGCCGCGAACCGCTGTTGGGTGGCGGCCAGCTGGGCCACCGCGATCATGATGCCGATGTTCTGCTTGAACATGTTCCAATAGCCGGTGACCACCGAGGTGAAGAACGCGTCGTCGTCGGGCGAGTCCGGCAGGTGCACGCTCAATCCGGACGGCGTCACCACCTCGTGCAGGAACGATTCGGCCAGGGCGGCCAGCAGGTCTTCCTTGTCGTTGAAGTATCGGTAGAAGACCGCCGGCGACTTTCCCGCGGCCGAGGTGATGTCGGCCAGGGTGGTGCCGTGAAAGCCCCGTTCGGCGAACAGCTTCCGGGCGGCCTGCTCGATGGCCTGCCTGGTCTGGCGGCCTTTGGCGGTCAGCTCGCGATTCGCCTCCGGGGCGGACATCAGTTCCGCATCCGGTCACCGGCACGCAGCAGGGCGCTCGGCAGGTCGTGTCCCACCAGCGACTTCGCCACCTCGGCCGCGCCGATGGCGGCCTGCAGGTCGACGTCCACGTCGAAACCGCTGTCGCGCAGCAGGTATACGAGGTCCTCGGTGGCGATGTTGCCGGTGGCGCCGGGGGCGAAGGGGCACCCGCCCAGGCCGCCGACCGAGGCGTCCAGCCGCGTCACCCCGGAGTTGACCGCGGCGTAGGCACTGGCCAGACCCGAGCCTCGGGTGTTGTGGAAATGCCCGCCCAGCGGAAGGTCACCGAGCACCGGACGGAGTTGTGCGACAAGCGAACTCACTCGACCCGGGGTGGTGGTGCCGATGGTGTCGGCGATCGACAGGCGGTCGGCGCCGCGGTCGCGGGCGGCCGCGGCGATCTCGAGCACCCGCTGCGGCGGGGTGGGCCCTTCGAAGGGTGAGTCCCAGGCGGTGGCGATGACGACCTCGACGGTGACGCCGCTGTCGTGCGCGATCGCGACGATCTGGTCGATCTGGTGGGTGGCCTCGGTGCTGGTGCGCCCGACGTTGGCCTTGCTGAAGGTGTCGTCGGCGGCCACCACGTATTCGATGGAGCGCAATCCCGCGGCGACGGCCCGCTTGGCGCCATTCGGGCTGGCCACCAGCGCCGAGAATTCGATGTCGGGGTAGTCATGCAGATGAGCGGCCAGCTCGGCGGCGTCAGCCATCGACGGCACCTTGGTGGGGGAGGCGAACGCGGTGACCTCCACCTCGCGAACGCCGGTTGCCGCCACCGCGGCCAGCAGTTCGAGCTTGCCAGACAACGGGATTGGCGCCTCGATCTGCAGACCGTCGCGCAGGGCCACTTCTCGAATCTCGATGTGTGTCACAGCACCTCCTCGGCGCGCAGCTCTTCGAGCTCCTGGGCGGTCTTGCCCAGCAGCCCGATGTAGACGTCGTCGTTGTGCTGGCCCGGCCGCGCGGGACCGGCATTGCGGACTCGGCCCGGCGATTCCGACAGCACCGGCACGATGCCCGGTCCCAACACGTTGCGCTGCACGCGCTCGTCGTGGTGCTCCACCAGCATGCCGCGCGCCCGCAGCTGCGGGTCGTTGACCACTTCGGCGACCGTGTTGATGGGGCCCGCGATCACCCCTGCGGCGGAGAGGATTTCGATGATCTCGCCGGGCTGGCGTTCCGCGGCCCACGCCCCGATGATGTTGTCGAGTTCGTCTTGATTGCGACCCCGGGCGACGTGTGTGGCGAACCTGTCATCGGTGGCCAGCTCCGGGCGGCCCATCGCCTTGCACAGCCGGGCGAAGACCGTGTCCTGGTTTGCGGCGATCACCACCCAAGAGCCGTCGCCGCTGCGGTAGATGTTGGACGGGGCGATGCCCTCCAGCCGGGTGCCCGAGGGTCCGCGCACCACCCCGCCGGCGTCGTAGTCGGGAATGGTGGATTCCTGTACGGCCAAACACGATTCGGTCAACGCGACGTCGACCACCTGGCCGCGCCCGGTGACGCTGCGTCGGTACAGCGCGGCCAGCGCGCCCTGCGCGCCGAACATGCCGGCCAGGCTGTCACCGAGCGACAGGGCCAGCCGGGGCGGCGGTCCGCCGGGAAACCCGTTGAGGTGCCGCAACCCGCTGGCCGCTTCGGCGACCGAGGCGTAGCCGGCCTTGGTGGCGTCGGGACCGGTCTGCCCGTAGCCGGACACCCGGACCAGGATGATGCCCGGATTGCGTTCGGACAATACGTCGTAGCCCAGGTTCCACTTCTCCAGGGTGCCCGGACGGAAGTTCTCCACCACGATGTCGGATTTCTCGACGAGATCGCAGAACAGTTCGCGGCCGCGGGGATGCCGCAGATCCAGCGTGATCGCCTTCTTGTTCCGCGCGTGCACCGTCCAGAAGACGTGCTGCCCGTCGATTTCGGCTTGACCCCAGGTGCGCAACGGGTCCGGCGCCTTGGGCAATTCCACCTTAATGACGTCGGCGCCCATGTCGCCGAGGAGCCGGCCCGCGAAGGGCCCGGCGATCAGGGTGCCCAGTTCGAGCACCCGAACGCCGTCCAGCGGACCGGCTACATCGATGCGCCGCTCCTCTCCCCCGCAAGCGGGAGGTACCCCCACATCGCTGCGCTCTGCATCGTCGCCGGCGGAAGTCATTCTTGGTCCGCGAAATCGTGCCGGATCAGCCAGTCGGTGACAATAGTGACTGCGGCCCGCAGCGCTTCGCGCTGGTCCGGGCCCGCGTAATAGTGTGTGGCGCCGGGGATTTCGTGCATCTCCTTATCGTCGTGTCCGATCGCCTCGAACAGCCGCCGGGTGTGGCTGGGCGTGCAGGCGTCATCCGCGAGGTTACCGATCACCAGCGCGGGGATCGCGATATCGGGCCCGCAGGCCACCGCGTCGCCGCGGGCGTCGTCGTAGCTCCACTGCGACAGCCAGCCGCGCAGCGTGGAGAACCGGGCCAGCCCGACCGGACTCATGTTCACCACCTGAGGATCCCCCAGGTAGCAAGTGCCGGGTTTGCGTTCGTTGGGATCGACGGCCGGATCCAGCCAGCGTGGGTCGGCCATGGTGCCGTGCACGACGAAACCGAACTCGTCGTCGGGGCGGCCGGCGGCTTTCAACTCGCCCAGCTTGCCCTTGACCCATGCGGTGATACGGCGGTTGCGGTCGATCTGCGCCTGCCGATAACGGTCCAGGAATTCTTGGCGGTAGGGCGGCTGATTGGGGTTGTCGGGGTTGTACAGGTCCAGCTCGGGATCGCGCTGGGTGGGGTCGGTTTCGTCGAGGATCGACGCGTCCAGCCATTCGGTCAGCGTGCCGTGGCGGCTGATGTGCGCGGCCAGCAGCATGATGCCGTCGGCCGCGGGCAGGTCGAGCTTGGTCAGGTCGGGTCCGTCGCCGGTCGGGCTGGATGTGATGGTCGGGTTCTGCGCCTGCTGCTGGTAGAACACCGACAGCGAACCGCCTCCACTCCATCCCGCCAGCACCACCTTCTGGTAGCCGAGCCGCTTCTTGGCGTCCTTGATGCACTCGCCGAGATCCTCGACGACCTTCTCCATCAGCAGTGCCGAGTCGGTGCCGCGGAAGCGGCTGTTGCAGTAGATGACGTGATGGCCGGCCCGCGCCAGCGCGTTGATCATCGGTAGGTAGGCGCCGCCGCCGATGGGATGCATGAAGACCAGCACGGTGTCCGACGGCTTGTCCTTGGGCTTGAGCAGGTAGCTCTCCAGCACGGTGATCTCGGCCAGGCCGCCGTAGACGTCTCGGACCTCGGAATTGTTCTGGAAAGCAACGAGATAGGGGATTCGCTCGTATTCGTGCTTCATCAGTGTTGTCCTAGGTCGTGGGCCAGCACTTCGGCCGACGGGGTCAGTCGCCGGCGAGTGTCGATGGCGATCACCTGCCAGTCGACGCGGGAGTAGTCATCGAATTTGCGACGCGCCCGTTCTCGCGCCTTCTCCGGCGCGCCGTGATGAACTCCTTGCGGCGCATGCGAAATCAAACCGGGCGGCATCGGGATGCCGTAGAGCGAGCCGCCATGGAAGAAGGCGATCTCGTCGTAGTCGACGTTGCGGTGATACCACGGCGTGCGTTCGGTGCCGGGGATCCCCTCGGCCGGCTTGGGCAGGAAGTTCATCACGTAGACACCGGTGGCCTGCATGAAAAGGTGGACCGTCGGCGGCAGGTGAACACTGTCGGAGGTGACCACGTTGTAGTCGGCGATGTTGAAAGTGAACGCGAAGTTGTCGCCGCGCCAGCCCTCGACATCGAGCGGATTGTGTTGGTAGAAGAGCGTTGTCGGGCCGCCCTGGTGGATGAGCCGGACCTCGAAGTCGCCGTCGGCGTCGTCGGCCGGCGCCGGCTCGGGGATGACGACCTGCGACGGGTCGAAGGGGAAGTGGCGACCCAGCGCGCCCGGCGGCGGCACCCGGAATTCGTCGGTGGCCTCGATCATCAGCATCGTCGTCGCACTGTCGGGGAACTGGCGCCAGGTGCATGCCTTCGGAACGTACAGCCAGTCGCCCTCCCGATAGCGCAGCGGCCCGAATTCGGTCTCGGCCAGGCCGCTGCCCTTATGCACGAAGCACAGCAGGTCGCCGTCGACGTGACGGACGAAGAACGGCATCGGCTCGTGGCGACGGCTCAACAGGATTCGGCAGTCGTCGTTGCTGAACATCAGCAGCGGCCCGCCGTGCGCTTCGGTGGCATCGCTGGGCTTGAGCTCGCTGGACAGCACGTCGATGGGACGCAGCGGCCCGACCGATCGATAGGCGGTGGGGTCGTGGCGCCGGTAGAGGTTGGCGGTGCGGCCGGTGAATCCGCCCCGGCCCAACTCGTCGTCCTTGAGGCCGTCGAGGTCGGCGTGCAGGCGGCGCGGCGTTCGGCCTTTTCGCAGGTGCACAAAGGATTCCATGGACGGTTCCTCCGGAGGGGATCACTGGGTGGCGATCTTGGTCGACAAAACTGAAAGTGACATTACTTTCTCTTTTTGACAGGCACAAGGCCCGACGGGCGGGCGCCTACCGTCTCCCGTTACGCGTTCGTCACAAGCGCCATACGCGCCTCCGCCGGACGGGGCATGCGTTGCGCTGACCTCGCAGCGACAACACCCAAGCGCACGTATCCGAGACAAGACAGTCGCTACGAGGCGGGCAAACGGTCGAGTGCCTCGCGGCGAAACCGCTGTGGCGGCTGGGACGAAGCGCGGCGGCTAACCCCGGACGCGCAGCACGACCTTTCCCTTGGCGCTGCGGTTCTCCAGCGAGGCGACCGCGGTCGCGGCTTGCTCCAGCGGGTAGGTGATCGGCTCGGGCGGGGCCAGCTCCCCGGAGGTGAGCAATCGCTCGAGTCCGGCCCACTGCTCGTCCAGCGCGCCGGGATGCGTCCCCGCCCAGGCGCCCCAACCCACGCCAACCACGTCAACATTGTTGAGCAGCAATCGATTTACCTTGACAGTGGGTATCTCGCCGCCGGTGAAGCCTACGACCAGCAGGCGCCCGCCGGGAGTAAGCGAGCGCAGGGAATCGGTGAACCGGTCGCCGCCGACCGGGTCGACGACGATGTCGACGCCACGGCCATGGGTCAACTCCTTCACCGCGTCCTTGAAACCGTCGGCCAGGACCACATCGGTCGCGCCGGCCGCCGTGGCGATGTCGGCCTTGTCCTGCGTGCTGACCACGGCGATCGTGCGGGCCGCGCCCAGCGCCGGCGCCAGTCGCAGCGCCGAGGTCCCGATGCCGCCGGCCGCGCCGTGCACCAGAACCGTCTCGCCGCGCTGCAGCCGACCCCGGACGGTCAGCGCGAAGTACACCGTCAGGTCGTTGAACAGCAGGCCGGCGCCGGCCTCGAAGCTGACATTGTCGGGCAGCTTGAACACCCGGTCGGGGGCCAATACCGCGACCTCGGCCATGCCGCCCGACAGCATCGTGAGGCCGACGACCCGGTCTCCCTCGCGCACGTTCGCGCCATCGGGTGCCGACCGGACCACGCCGGCGATCTCGGCGCCGAGCACGAACGGCAATTCCGGGCGGTATTGGTAGAGGCCGCGGGTGAGAAGGGCGTCGGGGAAGGCCACCCCGGCGGCGTGCACGTCGACGACCACCCCGTCGCCCGACGGTTCGTCGATCTCGGTCAGCTCGACCGCGTCTGGGCCATCGAGCCGAGTCACCTGTACCGCGTGCATGCCACCAGAGCCTACTGGCCGCTCAAAATCCGCCGGCGACCCGCACCACGGCCCGGCCGGAGAATTTGCCGGCGCGCACTTGATCGATGACTTCGACGACGTCCTTCACGTCGACCTCGCTGACCAGCGAGTCCAGGTGAGGTGGCCGCAAGGAATCGCCGAGCCGGGCCCACAATTCGCGGCGCGGTCCGATCGGCATCAGCACCGAGTCCATGCCCAGCAGCGCGACCCCGCGCAGGATGAACGGCAGCACCGTGGTGTGCAGGGCAGGACCGCCGGTGAGGCCGCTGGCCGCCACGGCCCCGCCGTAATCGACGGTGCTGAGCACGTCGGCCAGCGTCGCACCGCCCACACAGTCCACTGCGCCGGCCCACCGCGCCTTCCCGAGCGGTCGTGGCTTGGCGTCGGGATCGGCGGGCAACCGGCCGATAACCTCAGCGGCGCCAAGGGCTTTGAGCCGGTCGGCCGCCTCGGCCTTGCCGCTCGACGCGACCACCTGATAGCCGGCGGCCGCCAGCAGGTCCACGCTGACCGAGCCGACGCCGCCGGTGGCTCCGGTGACGACAACGGGACCGGCGTCGGCCGCGATGCCCCAGTCGATCAACGCCTGAACGCTCATCGCGGCGGTGAAGCCGGCGGTCCCGATGGCGGCGCCCTCATGCGGACTCAGCGCGCCGAGCGAGACCACCTGGTCGGCCGGCAGTCGCACGTATTCGGCGTAGCCGCCGTGGTGACCGGTGCCGATCGCATACCCGTGCGCCAGAACCCCATCGCCCACGGCGAAGTCGGAAGACGTCGAGTCCACGACCTCACCGGTCAGGTCGATGCCCGGCACCACCGGGTAGTCGCGCACCACGCCGCCACCGGGCGTCAATGCCAGCGCGTCCTTGTAGTTGACGCTCGAATACAGGACCCGGATGGTCACCTCGCCGGGGGGCAGGTCGTCAGGACGAAGCGTCTCGACCGACGCGGTTATCCGGTCACCATCTTGTCGCGCGACGAGCGCCTGAAAAGTGTCCATCTTTCGACGCTAACCCGACCGCCGACCAAAGCGGCACCACCCGCCCTCGCCGAACGTGTACTCACGGCGAGAAATCAGCAGAAATCTCGCCCTGGTTGCACGTTCGGCGCGGAACGCCGAAGCTCGCGAGTCACTTGAGCTCGGATGAAGACAGCCCCAGCAGGCGGCGGGCGACCACCAGCTGCTGAATCTGTTGAGTGCCTTCGAAAATGTCCAGGATCTTCGAGTCGCGCGCCCACTTCTCCAGCAGTAACTGCTCGGAATAGCCTGCGGTGCCTGCCAATTCGACGGACTTGAGCGTGACGTCGGTGACCATCCGGCCGGCCTTGGCCTTGCTCATCGAAGCCTCTTTGGAGTTCGGGATCTTGTTGTCGGCCTGCCATGCCGCCCGCAGGGACAGCAGGTAGGCGGCCTCCCAATCGGCTTCCATGCGGATGAACTCCGCCGCGGCGGCGCTCTGGGTGTGTGAAGGCTTGTCGTAGGAGATCTCCACGCCGGCCTCGGTGAGGACCTTGCGGATCTCCTCCAGGGCGGCGCGGCCGACGCCGACGGCCATGGCGGCAACGATGGGCCGGGTGTTGTCGAAGGTCTCCATCACTCCGGAAAAGCCCTTGCCCACCTCGATTTCGGGGTTGCCGAGCAGGTTTTCCTTGGGAATGCGGGCATTGTCGAACCGGATGACCGCGGTGTCGGAACCCTTGATGCCGAGCTTGTGCTCGAGCCGTTCGACCGTGACACCCGGGTGCTCGCGCGGCACGACGAACGACTTGATCGCCGCGCGGCCCGCCGCCTTGTCCAGCGTCGCCCACACCACGATGTGGGTGGCGCGCGATCCGGCGGTGACGAAGATCTTCTCGCCGTTGATCACGTACTCGTCGCCGTCCAGGGTGGCGGTCGTGGACACCGCCGCCGAGTCCGATCCGAAGCCCGGTTCGGTGATGGCCATCGCCGCCCACACCTTGCCCAGGCGTTGCAGCTGTTCCTCGTTGGCGACGGCGGAGATGGCCGCGTTGCCCAGTCCCTGATAGGGGACCGACAACATCATCGCCAGGTCGCCCCAGCTCGCCTCCAGCGTTTGCAGCAGCGCGGCCATGTTGGCGCCGTTGTGGTTTTTGTCCCGCTCTTCGTCCTCGCCGCCCAGCGCGTTCGCTCCGGCGAATTCGATTGACTCCGAGGCGCCTTCGAAGAGGCTGAATAGCGTGTCCAGCTCGACCGGGTAGGCGTGCTCCTTGAGGTCGTACTTGCGGGCGATCGGGCGCATCAACTCCGCGGCGCCCTGGTGCGTCTTCGTCGTCACCGCCTGCATCTTGCGGGGAAGTTCCAGATTGATTGCCATGATTGGACTTTCAGCTCGAATTGAATAACGACTCAGATGACGACGACACCCTCGGCAACGCCGATGGCCCGCAGGTCGCGGTACCAGCGTTCGACCGGGTGCTCTTTGGTGTAGCCGTGGCCGCCGAGCAGCTGAACGCCGTCGAGGCCGATCTGCATGCCCTTGTCGGCGCCGAGCCGCTTGGCCAGCGCCGCCTCGCGGACGAACGGCAGACCTTGCTCGGCACGCGCGGCGCCGCGCCAGGTGATCAGCCGCAGCCCGTCCAATTCGATGGCGATGTTGGCGCACATGAAGGCGACCGCCTGGCGGTGGGCGATCGGCTCACCGAAGGCCTCGCGTTCCTTCACGTACGGGACGACGTAGTCGAGCACCGCGTGCGAGGTGCCGACGGTGAGCGCGGCCCAGCCCAGTCGGGCCAGCGCAATCGCCTCGGAGTAATCCTCGTCGGTCGCCTCGTCCTCACCGAGCCGCGCGCTCAGCGGCACCGTCACCCCGGAGAGTTCGACGTGGCCCAGGGCAGCCGCACGGATCCCCATGCTGGGATCCGCCTTCACGGTAAGGCCTTTCGTCGAGGACTCGACGATGAACAAGGCCGGCTTACCGTCCAGCTGTGCGCCGACGATGAAGAGCTCGGCATCGGCAGCGGCCGGGACCAACGACTTCACCCCGTCCAGGCGGTAGCCGCTCGGTGTGCGCACCGCGGTGGTCTTCAGCCGGGTGGGGTCGAAGAGCGGTTGCGGCTCGGCGATGGCCACGCACGCCTGGGGCACGTTCTCACCGGCGAACTCGGGAAGGTAGGTGGCCTGCTGGTCGGCGCTGCCCCACGGGGTCCGCGCCGAGGCCACGCCGCCCGGGGCCAGCAGCGGTAACGCCAGACCCATGTCGCCGTAGGCCAGCGCCTCGGCGACCAGCACATTGGTCACGCTGGACCGGTGTGCGGCGATGCCGTCGAAATCCTCGGGGATGTTGATCGCCGTGATGCCCAGCTCGGCGGCCTTGGCGATCAGCTCGTGCGGGTAGGTGATCGCTTCGTCTGCATCGTGCGCGGCGGGCCGCAGCACTTCCTCGGCGAACTCGTCGACAGTTTCGACGATCATCTTCTGCTCGTCGTCAGGCGTCAGGTCGAAGTAGTCCTTGCCGCTGGACTTGAGCCGGGTTGGTCCGCCGCGCAGGTTCTGGATGCGCTTGAACTCCCGAGACGAGGTGGCGGCGGTGGAGAAGACAGTCTTCGTGCCGTAGCGCAGCGCGCGGTTCAGCGGGTCACGCAGCTGATATTTGTCCAGGAACTCCTGACCGACGAGCGGGGTGATCAGCGCGATCGCGATGTCGACGCCAGTGCGTTTGTGCGTTTGCAGGCCGACAGCGGACTTATGGTCGCGCCGTTTGGCGCGGGAGCGGGTGGGTGTCTGTTTGGAACCGGAACCGGTCATTTTCAGCAGCCTCAGGTCGTTGGGCGTTGCGGATACCGCCGATCTTACTCCGGAGTAAGATCGGAGAGAACACTTGTTAACTAATTCACAGCGAGGCTGTCGAGCACCTGCTGCTGCAGCAGGCCGTTGGTGGCCACGGCGCTGCCGTGATGCGGTCCCGCGGTGCCGTCCAGGGCCGTCAGCGTCCCGCCCGCCTCGCGCACCAGGATGTCGAGCGCAGCGAGATCCCACACCGACACCTCCGGTTCTGCGGCGATGTCGACCGCGCCTTCCGCGAGCAGGCAATAGGACAGAAAGTCACCGAAGGCGCGCACCCTCCAGACGGTGTCGGTCAGCGCGATGAATCGATCCCGAACGCCCAGCTGGGCCCACCCGGACAGGCTGGAGAACGAGAGACTCGCCGAATTCAGTTGTGCCACTGAGGAAACCGAGAGCCGGCGCGGAGGAGCATCGTTGACCGCGGCGAAAGCGCCCCGGGCGTGCGCGGCCCACCACCGCCGCTGCAATGCCGGGGCGCTCACGGCGCCGACGACGGGAACACCGTCTTGGAGCAACGCGATCAAAGTGGCCCACACCGGAACCCCGCGGACAAAATTCTTGGTGCCATCGATCGGGTCGATGATCCACTGACGGCCGGTGAAGGTGGTGTCCCCGCCGAACTCCTCGCCGACGATGCTGTCGTCCGGCCGTTCGCGCCCGAGCTCCTCACGCAGCTCGGTCTCCACTGCGCGGTCGGCGTCCGTCACCGGCGTCAGGTCGGGTTTGGTGTCGACGCGCAGGTCCAGCGCGCCGAATCGCGCCGAAGTCAACGTATCTGCGCGGTCGGCCAGCGTCAGTGCCAGCGCCAGATCGTCCTGGCTTATCTGCACCGCTCCTCCTCATCGCTTCGTTCTGCATCGTCGTCGGTGCGGCTCATGACGCAGTCTTATCACGGCCCTACCATGGCCCCGTGTGGGAATTCGGACTGTTGCTCTTGCTGATGGCCGTGCTGGCCGTGTTTCTCGTTCAACGGTTCGTCCCACGCGGCCCGCGGGGCGAGGTGCTGAGCGGCACGTTGCTGGTGACCGGCATAAGCCCCCGCCCCGACGCCACCGGCGAGCAGTTCGTCACCATCGCCGGCGTGATCAATGGGCCCACCGTCAACGAGCACGCCGTGTATCAGCGCCTGGCCGTCGATGTGAATCAATGGCCGACCATCGGCCAGCTGTTCCCGGTGGTGTATTCGCCGAAGAATCCGGACAACTGGCGATTCGCTCCCGCGGAACCGCCTGCCGCGCCCGGGCCGCCCGCGCCACCCGAATCGCCGCAGCCGCCCGCCCGCTAGCGGTCAGCCGGCCGCGGGCGGGCGAGTCGTCACCATGATCCGCCTGCCGTAGCGGGGGACCACAAGCGCGGCCCGCCTGACGGTCCCTCCCGGTACCCCGGGTATGCCGGGCGTCCCGGACCCGGATCGGGCCGCCGCTTCGGTCGTCGCCAGGCCGGACATGCCGCTGCCCGTCGATGCCGCGACGGGGTTGCCGGTCGCGGCGGCCCAGCCGGCGGGCACCGACATCGAGCCGATCCGTCCGGCACGGGCGAGCACCGTGCTGACGTTGCCAACGCCCGACTGGGCGCCGCTGAGCGCAGGCGCCTTGGTAAGCGCGGACGGGACCGCCGCGACGTTCGGCAAGATGCCCAAGTTCTTGTCGGCCTGGATGATTCCGGCAGCGGTCCCCTCCGAAGTGAAAAGGGATCTGAACGCGGTTGAGGTCCCCTGGATGGTGTCAAAGATCCGGAACAGTTGGTCTTGCCTCGAGAGAACAATTCCCCCAGGCGATCCCGATTTCGCGCTCGAGATCGAGGCGTTGGCGGTGGCTCGAGCGACGGCGTCTCGCTGAGCCCTTTCCCCATCCGGAGTGGTGGTTTGGCGCGGGGCGACGAACGGCGAAACTTGGGCCGCCGCGGCTGAACTGGCGGAATAGCCGTACATCGCAGCGGCGTCCTGAGCCCAGTATTCGGCGTACTGGGCTTCGGTGGCCGCGATGGCCGCGGTGTTCTGGCCGAAGAAGTTCGTTGCGACCAGCGTCGCCAGTTGGGTGCGGTTGGCCGCGACCGCGGACGGGGGCACGGTTATGGCGAAAGCGAGCTCGTAGGCCGCCGCCGCCATCCGTGCCTGCATGGCCGTCTGTTGTGCACGTTCGGCGGTCGCATGCAGCCACGCCACATAGGGGGCGGCGCCGGCCACCATCGCGTGGGCTGCGGGTCCCTGCCAGGACAAGCCGGTCAGGCCGGACAGCACCGATTCGTATACCGCGGCGGTGGTGCCCAACTCGGCCGAGAGCGAGTCCCAACTTGTCGCGGCGGCCAGCAGCGGGCCCGACCCTGGGCCTGCGTACATCCGGCCCGAGTTCACCTCTGGCGGAAGAAAGCCGAAATCCATTGTCCTACAGCTTCATGGGCTGCGTGTAGCGAAGCTGCCGGCGACGAAGGGTCAGTCCTGTGGTCGACGGCAGTTGGTGGGCTGGTGGCACGTCACCCGGCGGCTGGCGGGCGTGGCATCACCGTGAGCCGCACGCCGTAGCGGGGTGGGGCACCCGCCCCGGCCGATCGGGCGGCGCCGCCGCCTGGCATGCCGGGGTAACCGGGATACCCGGAAGCCATCGGCTCTTCGGTCCCCGGCAACGTGGTGAAGCCGGCGGGTTCCAGCGGCGAGATATGGGTGCTCGTGGGTGCGGACCAACTCGCGGGCACCGAAATCGGCCCGATTCTGCCGGCGTGCGAGAGAGCCGCGGTGACATTGCCCAGGCCACCGCCGAGTCCCGACGTGGCGCCGCGGAGCGCGGGCGCTGCGAGCGCGGGAGCGAGATTGGCCGCGGCCGCGCCGGGCTTGGCGAGAATGCCCAAATTGTTCTCAGCCCCGATGATGCCGGACACGAATTGCTCCATGTTGTACGGAGCGCTGAAACCCAGGCCCGTTCCCTGAATGGCGTCAAGGACCGCAAAAGCGGGCCGCCCGCCCCCGGCCGCTCCCAGATTCGGCGCCGCTTGCACCTGCGGCTGCTGGGGAGAAACCGGTGAAAACGCTTGTGTGGCAGCCTTAGTCGCGCCAGAGTTGGCGTTGGCCGTGGCCACGGCGGCGTTCTGCGCGCCCACCCCGGACTCGTTGATGGACTTGTGCGCGGTCGCGAACCGGGGCAACTGGGTCGTCGCCGACGTCGACGCCACGGAGTAGCCGGCCATGGCAGCCGCGTCCCGAGCCCAGAAGTCGGCGTACTGCGCCTCGGTGTCCGCGATGGCCGCGGTGTTCTGGCCGACGATGTTCGTCGCCACCAGCGCTGCCAACAGCGTGCGGTTGGCGGCGATCAGCGGCGGGGGCACCGTCATCGCATACGCCTGCTCGTAGGCCGCCGCGGCCGTCCGCGCCTGCATGGCTGTCTGTTTCGTCTGCTCGGCGGCCGCTTGCAGCCAGCCCACGTACCGGGTGGCCGAGTACGCCATCGACTCGGAGGCGGGGCCGCGCCACTGTAGGTCTAGGCCCGCGAGCACGGATTGGTACGCCTCGGCGGTGGAGGCCAGTTCGGCCGACAGCGCATCCCAGCTTCCGGCCGCGGCCAGTAGCGAGGCCAATCCGGGGCCGGTATACATTCGGGCCGAATTGATTTCGGGTGGAAGAAAAGTCCACTCCATGTGTGATACATCCCCTCGAAGTGTGGATTTCGGGCAAACGCCACCGACGCCGGCGCCAGCCGCATCGGCGTGTCTGGAAGATATTTGGGCCGCCCGCTGATTCGCATGTGCGCCTGCGGCGCACGGCTCACCCCGCGTCAGGTGAGACGGCAGGCCAGCGCGATCGCACCACGCCCGCTGGGCGGGCAGCGTGGCACTTATCGGGTCGGGGGAGCGTGCGCGCAGGGCATTGCGAAGACTTTCGTTTTTTGGGCCCTTCAAAAGTCGCAAATGCGGCCGATGCCGGCGGGGTTTTGCTTATTTCACGACGCGGGCTAGGTAAAATTCATCTTTTGTTAACCTTTTGTTAACCTCAGTCCAGAACCCGTCTCGCACCGGTCGTACAGCGAAAGCGGTTGCCATGCTTGGCGTTCCGGCGCCGTCGGCCACGGCCCGCAGCATCTCGGGGTGCCGCGAGGTGATGATGTCGACCGGCGACGAAAGACGACGGTCGAGTTCTGATCGGCCCCCTACTCCAACAGCGTCCGTAGGTAGCACAACTACAGCGACCCCGGACTTTTCGAGAGGGTCTCCGCGGCTTCGCGTAACTCCTGGCCACAGTCAATTCGGTTGTTTCGGCCACCCATAGGGTCTAAAGGCACTGAATTCGGGACCAATGCCTCTGGGGGAGTGAGGTTTACGGTCATAACGTCGTAGTTGAACGGCATGAAGAAGATCGACGAAGGACCTCGCGATGAGCAACGTGTATCCAGCTCCCGCAATTCTGGTAGGCGTCGACGGATCCAGGGCGGCGATACATGCGGCCGTCTGGGCGATCGATGAGGCGGTGAGCCGCGACATCCCCCTGCGATTGTTGTATGTCATCAATCCGCATGACGGCTGGGCCGCGCGCGACGACGCCACTCGGCTTGCCGTCGCCCGTGCCGCGTTGACCGACGCCCACCGGGCCGTCGACGCCGTCGGCCAGCCGGTCAAGGTCGAAACCGAAATCCTCTGGGGAAGAACGGTTTCCAAGCTGCTCGAAGCATCCAGGTCGGCGGTCATGGTCTGCGTCGGGCGGATCGGGCTCAACCATGCCTGCCACGGCGGACCCGCCGTTGCGGCCCGTCTGATCCGCTCGGCGTCGTGCCCGGTCGCCGTGATCCAACAGCCGGCGAGCCGTCCGACGCCTCCCCAGGTCGGCAGCGTGGTCGCCGAAGCCGACAACGGCACCGTGCTGCGGCACGCGTTCGACGAAGCGCGGTTGCGCCGAGCCGCATTGCGGGCCGTGTCGGTAGCGAGGGGTCCCGACGTTCGGGATGGCACCGCTGGCAATCGCCCAGCACAAGGGCAATTGGCTCGTCGGCTTGCCCGATGGACGCGGTTGTACCCCGACGTGCGGGCCGAGCCGGTGGTTCTCACCGAGGGCGTGGACCGTTACCTGGGCGCCCACCGCGACACGCGACAGCTGGTGGTCACCGACTCCTATCGGGCCGAGGCCCGGTGCCGGAGGGGTCACTCCGTGCTTGCGATCCGTTGCGGCAACCTCTAGCTCGGATCGGCAGCGACCTAAAACACAGTGCTTCGGCCGAATCTCGGGGCCAACATGGTGTTACTTTGAGTTGCAGATATATCGGAAGGTGCCAGCCATGAGTCAGCTGACGACGGCCGAGGCAGGTGCAGACCTGGCCGACCGCGCCGACGTGGCGGCGTTGCTACGCCGTTTTTACCGGCGGGCGTTGCAGGACGAGATGCTGGCCGAGCCGTTTGCCGAGTTGCGGGCCACCGGGTTGGAGACGCATGTTCCCACGATGTGTGACTTCTGGGAGACCGTACTGTTCGGCGCGGGGCTCTATCGCGGCAGTGCGTTGCAGGCGCACCGGGAGATCCACCGGCGTGCCCCCCTGTCAGATCGTCACTTCCGGCGCTGGCTCAGCCTGTGGCACAACACCATTGACGAGATGTACCGCGGGCCGGCGGCCGATCGGGCGAAGGTTCAGGCCGGCCGGATCGCGTGGGCCATGCACCGGCGACTGACCGGCGCCGACGCACCCGAGCTCCTCGTCACGCAACCGGCTCATGACGGTCAGGCTCCGGACCGAACCGGAAACGACGGCCGGTGAGTTCGGTCGGCGTTATGCGCACATAGTGCGATTTGAGCGTTGCCGTCCATGGCAACAGCTGCGCGCGTTCGGCTCGTTGAATGTCCGCGTCGGTCTTCAACAGTCGCGCGCGTCCGCGCACGATGACGCTCCATCCTTCGATGAGGTTGTGGTCGTCGACCTCGAAGACCACCGCATGATTGGCAACGGCCGAAAACAGTTTGGTGCCCTCGGCGGTGCGGAACAACACGGTGCGCTCTTGCGCGACGAAGTTGACGGGAAAGATCTCGGGTTCACCGGCGAAGTTGGTGACCAGCCGGCCCAGCGAGACGCTGCCCAACAGGTTCCAGTTTTCGTCCTCGGAAAGCACGGTCACCGGTTGGTCGCTACCCACATCCTCAACGCTACGGAGGATTGGCCTCGTTGAGTAGGGCCCTTCGTAATCTTGGCGCCGGCTCAGCCGTGACTGACCTGCAGCAACTTGGCCAAACTCGGCAGCTTGACGCGGGGACGTCCGTGCGGTTCACCGGCCGCCCGCTCATGGGCATCGATGAGATCCCAGTGCGCCGAGGTCACCAGCTTGGGCTGGCGTGACGCCAGCCAGTCAGCCAACTGGGCGGCGTGGTCGTCCGGGAAATCGGCGATACCGTCGGCAGCGCAGAGATCGGCGAGCAGCGTGTCCACCGTGTCCTGCGAGTCCTTCTTATTTGTGCCGATCACGCCGGTGGGCCCGCGCTTGATCCACCCGACCACGTATTCGTTGCGGCTGCCTTCGACCCGCCCGCCGCTGTTGGGGATGGTCGCGGTCTTCTCGTCGAACGGCAGTCCCGGGGTGGGCAAACCGCGGTAGCCGACCGAACGCACCACCAGCTGAACCGGTAATTCCTCACGCTCGCCGGTGTCATTGGCCGACACCCGCCCGCTGTCGTCGGTGACCAGCTCGTTGCGGCCGAGCACGATTGCCTCGACCCTCTCGTCGCCTTTGATCTCGATCGGGGAGGTCATGAAGCGCAGCACGATGCGACGGTGGCCGGGTCGCGGGTCGCGCTTCGCGTAATCGCGCAGCACGTTGATGTTCTGCTTCGCCGTCTTGCCAGCCGCGGCCGCATCCTCGTCGCTGATGCCCTCCAGCTGGGCGGGATCGACGATCACGTCGACGTTTTCCAGGTCGCCCAACTCGCGGAGCTCGAGGGTGGTGAACGCGGTTTGCAGCGGGCCGCGCCGACCGATGACAACCACCTCGTCGACGCCGCACGGGCGCAGCGACTCCAGCGCGTGGTCGGCGATGTCGGTCAGCCCCAGCACGTCGGGGTCGGTGACCAGGATGCGTGCGACGTCGAGCGCGACGTTGCCGTTGCCGACGACCACAGCCCGCGCCCCGGAGAGATCGGGCGTGGCCGCCTCGAAATTCGGGTGCGCGTTGTACCAACCCACGAAATCGACGGCGGCGATGCTGCCCCGCAGGTCCTCGCCCGGGATGTTCAGCGCACGGTCGGATTGCGCCCCGACCGCATAGACGACGGCGTCGTAGCGCTCGGCGAGTTCGCTCGCCTGGACGTGCTCGCCGACCGAGATGTTGCCGAAGAAGCGGAAGCGCGGATCCTGGGACGTCTTCTCGAATTGCTTGCTGATCGACTTGATCTTCGGGTGATCGGGCGCGACGCCGGAGCGCACCAGCCCCCACGGGGTGGGCAACATCTCCAGCATGTCTACGGCGACGTCGATGTCCTCGGACCCGTCGGCCGCCTTCAGCAAGGAGGATGCGGCGAAGAAGCCCGACGGTCCGGAGCCAACGATTGCAACGTGGTAAGGGCGCATTCTCGACCTTCTATTCGTGCCCGAATGCGCGCAGGGGCTGTCGCGCGCAAAGCGGGGCGCACATGATCGTGACTCGATGCTAAACGCATGACCGCTGGTCGTGACCTGGACACTCGCTGCGACCTGAGCCGCTTGGGGACCCCCGGGTAACGTTGTCGGCTGTGGAACCCGACCGTCAAGCCGATATCGCCGCACTCGACGCCACCCTGACCACGGTGGAGCGGGTGCTCGATGTGGACGGTCTGCGCACCCGCATCGAGAAGCTTGAACACGAGGCATCCGATCCCCAGTTGTGGGACGACCAAGCCCGTGCCCAGCGGGTGACCAGTGAGTTGTCGCACGCCCAGGGCGAGCTGCGCCGGGTGGAGGAGCTGCGTGGGCGGCTGGATGACCTGCCGGTGCTCTACGAGCTGGCGGCCGAGGAGGGCGAAGGCGCCGACGAGGCGCTCACCGAGGCCGATGCCGAGCTGAAGGCGCTGCGCGCGGACATCGAAGCCACCGAGGTGCGCACTTTGCTGTCGGGCGATTACGACGAACGCGAGGCCCTGGTCACCATTCGCTCCGGCGCCGGTGGAGTGGACGCCGCCGACTGGGCCGAGATGCTCATGCGGATGTACATCCGGTGGGCTGAACAGCACAAGTATCCGGTGGAGATATTCGATACGTCCTACGCCGAAGAGGCCGGCATCAAGAGCGCGACGTTCGCCGTGCACGCCCCGTTCGCCTACGGCACGCTCTCTGTGGAGCAGGGCACGCACCGGCTGGTGCGAATCAGCCCGTTTGACAATCAAAGTCGGCGCCAGACTTCTTTCGCTGAAGTCGAGGTGCTTCCGGTGGTCGAGACCACCGACCACATCGATATACCGGAAGGCGATGTGCGCGTTGACGTTTACCGTTCGAGTGGGCCGGGAGGCCAGTCGGTCAACACAACCGACTCTGCGGTACGTTTAACCCACATCCCAACGGGTATCGTCGTGACTTGCCAGAACGAAAAATCGCAGTTGCAGAACAAGATCTCGGCGATGCGAGTGCTTCAGGCAAAGCTGTTGGAGCGCAAGCGTTCCGAAGAACGCGCTGAGTTAGACGCGTTAAAAGGCGAAGGTGGCAGTTCATGGGGCAACCAGATGCGCTCCTATGTTCTGCAGCCCTATCAGATGGTCAAGGACCTGCGGACCGAGTACGAGGTTGGCAATCCTGCGGCCGTCCTGGATGGAGACATCGACGGATTCCTGGAAGCGGGAATCCGTTGGCGCAACCGAAAAGATGACGAATAACACACACATTCTCGCCGCATCGATGACGCACCGCTGGCACGACTTCTGGCGGGGCGAGCTCGGTGAGTGGATCATCACCCGGGGTCTGCGGATCGTCATGGTCCTGATCGCCGCGATGCTGGCCGCCCGGTTCGTCAACTGGGTCGCGCAGCAGGTGACCCATCAGCTCAACCTCGGCTTCGCCGAGAGCGACGCGCTGGTGCGCTCGGAGGCGTCCAAGCACCGGCAGGCCCTGGCGTCGGTGATCTCCTGGGTTTCGGTCGTCATCATCGGCATCTGGGTCATCATGCAGATCGCCAACGTTCTGCAGTTTTCGGTCGGGGGTCTGGTAGCGCCGGCCACCGTGGTGGGCGCCGCGCTGGGTTTCGGCGCGCAACAGTTGGTCCGCGACCTGCTGTCCGGCTTCTTCATCCTGGTGGAGCGGCAATACGGGTTCGGCGACCTGGTCACTCTTACCGTCGTTTCCGCAACCGAAGCGACCGGCACGGTCGAGAACGTGACGTTGCGGGTGACCCGGCTGCGCTCGCCGGACGGCGAGGTGCTGACGATTCCCAATGGGCAGATCGTCAAGGTGGTCAACCTGTCCAAGGATTGGGCGCGCGCGGTGGTGGACATCCCGGTGTCGACCAGCGCCGACCTCAACCGGGTCAACGAGGTCCTGCATCAGGAATGCGACCGCGCGATGAACAACCCGGTGCTGGGCCAGTTGCTGCTGGACGCCCCCACCGTGATGGGGGTGGAGAGCATCGAGGTCGACACCGTCACCCTGCGCATGGTGGCACGCACCCTGCCCGGCAAGCAGTTCGAGGTCGGCCGGCAGCTACGGGTGCTGGTCATCCGGGCGCTGGCTCGAGTCGGGATCGTGACCGCGGCCGACGCGACGGTGGGCCTGGTGGAAGACCCGTCGATTCCGGCCGCCGAGGCCGCCGAGGCAGCCGGACAGCAAGCCGATGAAGTCCAGGGTGCGGGGCAGAAGCGGTGAAGTTCACCCTGAACATCCTTGAGAAGCGCGGCGACGACACGGATGCGGAGCATCGCTGGCCGAAGCACATCTTCGGCGGGCGGATGCGCACGTCGACCTTCGTGTTGATCGTCGCTTTCTTCGTGGTGTGGTGGGTCTACGACACCTACCGCCCGGAACCGGCCCCCAAGCCTCCGGCCCAGCAAGTGGTGCCGCCGGGCTTCGTGCCCGACCCCAACTACACCTGGGTGCCGCGCAGCCGCGTGCAGGCACCGCCGACGACCGTCACCTATACACCGACCCCGACGAGCACGCCGCCGCCTCCGCCCCCGCCGCCCCCACCGGTGACGACGACGACAACGACCACGCCGCCGTTCCAGCTGCCACAGCTCCCGTGCGTCTTGCCGGCCCCGTTCTGCCCGCCCAGCTCGAGCCCCACCCCGTCGCCGCCGCCGCAACCGCAGCCGGGGCCCGGTCCGGTGCCGACTTCGCGGCCACCGGCCAGTTGACTTCGCCTGCCAGCGAAATTCACCGCTACACTGGCGTGCCGTGATGATCACCCTGGACCATGTCAGTAAGAAGTACAAAGCGTCGGCGCGCCCGGCGCTGGAGGACGTCAACGTCAAGATCGACAAGGGTGAATTCGTCTTCCTGATCGGCCCGTCGGGGTCGGGTAAGTCCACGTTCATGCGGCTGCTGCTCGGCGCGGAGAACCCGACCAGCGGTGACGTCCGGGTCTCGAAGTTCCACGTCAACAAGCTGCGCGGTCGTCACGTCCCGAAGCTGCGCCAGGTGATCGGCTGCGTTTTCCAGGACTTCCGCCTGCTCCAGCAAAAGACGGTCTACGAGAACGTCGCGTTCGCGCTGGAAGTGATCGGCAAACGAAGCGACGCGATCAACCGGGTGGTGCCGGAGGTGCTCGATACCGTCGGACTGTCCGGCAAAGCCAACCGGTTGCCCCACGAGTTGTCCGGCGGCGAGCAGCAGCGGGTGGCGATCGCCCGCGCGTTCGTCAACCGGCCGCTCGTCCTGCTGGCCGACGAGCCGACGGGCAACCTCGACCCAGATACCAGTAAGGACATCATGGATTTGTTGGAGCGGATCAACCGCACGGGGACGACGGTGTTGATGGCGACGCACGACCACCACATCGTCGACTCGATGCGCCAGCGCGTCGTCGAGCTGTCGCTGGGCAGGCTGGTTCGCGACGAGCAGCGCGGCATCTACGGGATGGACCGCTAAGTGCGCTTCGGTTTCCTACTCAACGAGGTCCTGACCGGCTTTCGTCGCAACGTCACGATGACGGCCGCGATGATCCTGACGACCGCGATCTCCATCGGCCTGTTCGGCGGCGGCCTGCTGGTGGTCCGGCTGGCCGACAACTCGCGCGAGATCTACCTCGACCGCGTCGAGACGCAGGTGTTTTTGACCGACGACATCTCGGCCAACGACACCACGTGTGCGTCCGCGCCGTGTAAAGGGTTGCGCGACAAGATCGATGCGCGTCAAGACGTCAAATCGGTGCGCTTCGTCAATCGGCAGGACGCCTACAACGACGCCATCAAGAAGTTCCCGGAGTTCAAGGACGTGGCGGGTAAGGACTCGTTTCCCGCCTCGTTCATCGTCAAATTGAACAATCCCGAACAGCACGCGGAGTTCGATGCCGCGATGCAGGGCCAGCCCGGAGTGCGCAGCATCCTCAACGAGAAGGACCTCATCGACCGGCTGTTCGCCGTGCTGGACGGGCTGCGCGATGCCGCGTTCGCCGTCGCCCTGGTGCAGGCCGTCGGAGCAATCCTGTTGATTGCCAACATGGTGCAGGTCGCCGCGTACACCCGTCGCACCGAGATCGGAATCATGCGGCTGGTGGGAGCCAGCCGGTGGTACACCCAGCTGCCGTTCCTGGTGGAGGCGATGCTCGCCGCGTCCGTCGGTGTGGCCATCGCCGTCGTCGGGCTCATGTTGGTCCGGGCTCTGTTCCTGGACAATGCGCTGAGTCAGTTCTATCAAGCACATCTGATCGCCAAGGTCGACTATGCCGACATCCTCTACATCTCGCCGTGGCTGTTCCTGCTCGGCGTGTCGATGGCTGCAGTGACGGGGTACGCGACCTTGCGCCTCTACATCCGGCGTTAGCTGTGGCCAAGGGTTCCGGCCGCGCCAAGGCGGCGGGCGGCAAAGGTGGCAGCAAACAAATCATCGCCACCAATCGCAAAGCGCGGCATAACTATTCGATCATCGAGTTGTTCGAGGCCGGAGTGTCTTTGCAGGGCACCGAGGTCAAAAGCCTTCGCCTGGGCCAAGCATCGTTGGCTGACGCGTTCGCAACGATCGACGACGGCGAAGTTTGGTTGCGTAATTTGTACATTCCGGAGTATCAGCACGGTAGCTGGACCAATCATGAGCCACGTCGCAACCGAAAGTTGTTGTTACATAGGCAACAAATCGACAGACTGGTGGGCAAGATACGAGATGGTAACCTCGCCTTGATGCCGCTGTCTCTGTACTTCTCGGAGGGCAAGGTCAAAGTCGAGCTCGCCCTTGCTCGCGGCAAAAGAGCTTATGACAAGCGCCAGGATATGGCGCAGCGTGATGCACAGCGTGAGGTGGTCCGTGAAATGGGGCGACGAGCAAAGGGCATGACCTGATCGGGGCGGCTTACGCCCAGCTGTCTGCCGTTACGTACGGCGTCAGCGATTTCGTGGGCGGCGTGGCAGCGCGGCGAGTGGCCGCGCTGCGCGTAATGCTGGTCGCTTACCCGATTGAAACGCTGATATTGGGCGTGATGGCCGTCTTCGTCGGCGGTCCTATCCATGTCGGCGCCGTTCTGTGGGGGTGCCTGTACGGCATCGGCATGGCCTTCGGCATGTGGGCGTTCTTCGCCGCACTTGGTTCCGGGCCGATTTCGGTCGTCTCGCCGTTGGCGGCCGTGCTCAACGCCGCGGTGCCGGTGGCGGTCGGCATGGCCCTCGGGGAGCGGCCCGGTCAGGCGGCCCTGGTGGGGGTCGTCCTGGCGCTGGCTGCCGTGATGCTTGTCAGCCGGGAGGCCCCCGTGGAGGGCACGCCGTATCGGTTCACGCCAAAAGTGGCCTGGCTCACAGTAGTTGCGGGTTCCGCGATGGGCTTGAACCTGGTGTTCCTGCACCAGGCGCCGCACGTGTGCAAACTCTGGCCGCTGGTCTTCGCTCGGGTGGCGGCCAGCCTGGTGGTCTTCGCCATGGCCAAAACCAGCCAGAACTTGGCGATGCCGCGCGGACGGCCGCTCAAACTGGCCGTGGCCGTCGCGTTGCTGGACATCTTCGCCAACATCACCATGCTGGCGGCGTTGCACACCTGGCTGCTGTCGTTGGCCAGCATCCTGATCTCGCTGTATCCCGCCGCGACGGTGGTGCTGGCGATGGTGGTGCTGCGCGAGCGGGTGACCCGCTTGCAAGGGATCGGCATGGTGCTGGCAATGGGCTCCGTGGCGATGATCGCCTCGGCCTGACGGCCCCATGCGTGATTGATCGGCCTACGATCGACGACCATGGCCGATCGCCCCGTCACCAGACTCGACAAGTCCACCGTTCTCTCCGGACTCTTCGCGGTGTGGGACGACATCGACGCGCTGCTGGCCGGGCTGTCCGAAGCGCAATGGCGAGCGGCCAGTCCGCTGCCGGGCTGGGACGTCAAGGCCCTGGTGGCGCACATGATCGGCACCGAGTCGTTTCTCGCCGGCATCGCCGCACCGCAGCCCGATATCGACGTCTCGACGCTGGAACACGTGCGCAACGACGTCGGGGTGATGAACGAGTGCTGGGTTCGCCATCTGAGCGCGCACGCCGATGCCGACGTGTTAGAGAGCTTCAGGGCGATCACCAACGATCGGCGCGAAGCGTTGAAGGGCCTGTCCGGCGAGGAGTGGGACGCGGTGACGATGACTCCGACGGGTCCGGACTCCTACGGCCGGTTCATGCGAATCCGGGTGTTCGACTGCTGGATGCACGAAGAAGACATTCGCATGGCGCTGGGTCGGCCGCCCTCCGATGACGAGCTGGCCGGGCCGGCGGCGTCGCTCGCCGTGGACGAGATCGCCGCCACGATGGGTTACGTCGTGGGCAAGCTGGCCAAGGCTCCCGACGGCTCACGCATCCAGTTCGAGCTCACCGGCCCGCTGGCCCGCACCATCCGGGTCAGCGTCGACGGCCGGGCCGCGGTGGTCGAGGACTTCGGCGGCCAAGAACCGACCGCGACCATCCGTCTGGACGGGTTGCAGTTCACCAGGCTCACCGGTGGCCGCCCGATGTGTCCCACGCGTGTCAAGGACATCGAGCTCGACGGGGACAAAGGCGTGGCCAAGCAGGTCGTCGAGCACCTCAACTTCGTGATCTGATCGCAGCGTGGCGGGGAAGATAATCCCGTTGCCGCTGGTTGATAGCCAGGTACCATTGATATTCCTGCCGAAAGTCGGCGGGGTGCGAGGGGCTGAAAGGTTTCGACTTCGCGCATCGAATCAAGGGAAGCGTGCCGGTGCAGGCAACTGACCACCGTAAGCGTCGTTGCAAACAGATAAGCGCCGATTCACATCAGCGCGACTACGCTCTCGCTGCCTAAGCGACAGCTAGTCCGTCAGACCGGGAAAGCCCTCGACCCGGACCCTGGCGTCAGCTAGAGGGATCCACCGATGAGTTCGGTCGCGGGACTCATCGGGACACCAACAGCGACTGGGATCGTCATCCTGGCTTGTTCGCGTGACCAGGAGATCCGAGCAGAGGCATAGCGAACTGCGCACGGAGAAGCCTTGAGGGAATGCCGTAGGACCCGGGTTCGATTCCCGGCAGCTCCACCGGAAGGGTCGCTCTTGAGCGGCCCATTTGCTCGGTACACGAAACGTCCGAGTGTTATACCCGGATACTCACCGGGCCGCTCTCCGTTCGGCGCGGCAGGAATCATTTACTCGTCTGAGTTGCCCGAACCGAACAGGTATCTGTCGGCGATCGCGTGCTCGTTCCGGATCGACATCTCCTGGGCGGTGTTCAGCCAGAGTCCGTCGAAGCCCGCCGAATGCATGCCGGCGTGAATGGCTCCGATGTTCTTCAAGTCCTGCGAGGGCAACTCGCCCCAGGCGTCGTGATCCTGCCATCGCTCGAACACTTGCCAATGTGTCTGGGGAACCTCTCCGGGTGCGAAATGCTCCAACGAGAACATTTCGAACGTGCACCGATTCGGATCTTCGGCATCCGGCAGCATGCGGTATCCGAGCAGGCAGGACTTCTCGACGAGGATGACCATGGTGGGAAACACATGCCAGTCGCCGTTGCCCGCGAAGTACTGCTCCATCGACATCTGCGGAAAGTCGACGCCTTCCGCGCGTGCGAGTTCCTCGCACAGCTGGTGATAGAGCACGAACGGCGGGACTTCGCTGGGCTCCTGCGTCGCCAGTTTTTGCGCGGCACGGTAGTCGCGTTCGGTGACCAGCGAGCCGACCTCTAGGTATTGGTATTGCATCGAATTTGCGAATACCTCCGGTCGTGCCGCCAGTTCCTGGCGCGCGCTGTCGCGACTGGCGTGTTCGGGACGCTGGGTGTACACGAACCGAGAGTGGTTGTTGTAGGTGATCGTTGGCGTGTAAGGCGCGTAGACGTACTCCTGCGGGGCGGCGGGCGCTGCCGATGGCCGCGGGCCCTCTGCGGATCGCATCGTTTGCGGGTGGGTGCCAGGAGTGTGGTAGCCCTCGATGAATGCGTCGACAACCGTTTTCCAGTTGGCACGCAGGAAGGTGCGCTTGCGCCAGCGGTAGCGCATGTCCTGCAACCGAAATGGCGCCAGCGCCGTAGGCAGCGGGTCCAGCCATTCGAGCAGATCCGGCGGGTTCTCCGCCATGCTCACGAACACCCACCCGCCCCAAGTGCCGGCGGCGACGGGCCGCAGGTTCCATTGTTCGCGTGGGCGGGAGGCGAATTCGTCACGGCAAGGAACGAACGACGACCGCCCGTCTAAGCCATAACGCCAACCGTGAAACCCACAGCGCAACTCCTTGTCCGGCGCACATCCGCTGTCGCGGACGATTTTCATCCCACGGTGCGCACAAGCGTTGTGAAACGCCTTGATCCCGCCATCTTTCTGGCGCACCACGGCGATGGATTGCCGGCCGATCATGTACTCGTAATAACAACCTGGCGAAGGGATTTCCTCTTCGCGACACGCCGGCTGCCAAACTTGGGTGAATAATCGATCCAACTCGAGTTGCAGGAACTCCGGATCAACATACCTACTCTTCGGCACGAACGTCTCACCGCAGGCGTATTTCTTGGGCACCCGCTCGGTGGCAAGCTCGGTCATGATCACCCTCTCCGTCTCAGCTGGCGGGTGGCTTGTCGAAGATATTGGGATACAGGACGGCTTCCTTGAACGACGTCTCGATCTCGGCGAAAGCAGTCGGGATATCCCAGGTTCCCGAGGTCGACACGATCTCGCGTTCGACGACCGGGTTGGACATCAGGCTGATGCGGCCGTTGCCGGCGAAGATGACGCGGCGGTTAAGCCAATCAGACTGCGCGCTGGCCAGATACACCACGGGCGGCACGCAGTTCTTGGGCGATAGGCGAACGTTGGAATCCGAGTAGTCCATGCTCCCACCACCCTTGATGCCCTGGGTCATGCGGGTGCCGGCGATCGGGGCGATTGCGTTGCAACGCACCCCATAGTTGCGTAATGCGTTGGCGCACGAGAATGTCAAGCCAACTATTCCCATCTTGGCGGCAGCGTAGTTGGGCTGGCTGGGGGCGCCCTGCAGTCCCGACATCGACGTGAACGTGATCAGTCGGTACTGCCCGCCTCGGTTTTCGCGCCACCATGCCGCCGCGTGGCGGGTGACGTTGAAAGTGCCTTTGAGGTGTACCGAGACCACCGCGTCCCAGTCCTGCTCGCTCATCTTGAATACCATGCCGTCGCGCAGGATTCCCGCGGCGTTCACGACGACATCCAAGCCTCCGAGCGTTTCGGCGGCGCGGTCGATGAGATCCGCGCACGCAGCGAAGTCGGTGATGTCGGTGGTATCGGCGAACGCCTTACCGCCGCGGCTCGCGATCGCCGCGGCCACGCTTTCGGCCGGGCCCGCGTCATGGCCGATCCCATCGACGGTGACTCCGGCATCCGACACCAAGACCGTCGCACCCTCGGCTGCCAGCCCCTCGGCAACCGCAGCCCCAATTCCACGTCCCGCGCCGGTTACCAATGCAGTACGTCCGTCAAGCACACCCATCGTCATTCAGCTCCCCGTGCCGTTTGCCTCAGCATACAGAACACCAATACAAGATCTGTACAGGTGTCGCATTAGCGAAACTATTCGAATCCCCACTCGGAATAGCGGCGCTCGAGCTCGGCCATGGCCTCCCGGCCGCCGCGAGAGCTACGTTCCTTCATGAAGTTGAACTCGTCATCACGCCAGGACAGGTTGCTGAACACGGTGTGGCCCATCGGAACCCAGTCGCCGAACTGCGCCATTCCGACTGCGTGCCAGAACGCGATCAGCGCGTGCTTTCCCACCATCAACCCGTCGGCCGAGTGATGGGCTATAGCGTGCGCGTACCGCATGGCTTCGTGGCGCAACGACTCGGCGGGCACGACGGACGCGGCCACGCCCCATTCGCGTAACTCGGCCGCCGTCACCTTGCGGCCGGTGATCATCGCCTCGTAGCCGCGGTTAGGTCCTAACTTGAGCAGCGCCAACGGCATAGCTGTGGAGAATCCTGCGAAGCCGATGCGCGCCTGCGGGCGGGCGAGATACATGTCGTCGGAGACAACCAGAATGTCAGCGGCGAGAGCGAGGTTCATTCCGGCGCCCAGGGTCGCGCCCTGACAGGCCGCGATCACCGTCTTGGGAAACTCCAGCCAGTTCGTGAGGTGCCGGTGTAGTCGTCGCGCGTTGCCCAGACGTGCGGTCTGCGGCAACCGCTTCCCCTTGGTCAGCCCCGCCTGCTCCACTGGGAGCCGGCGCACATCGTCACCGCTGCAGAAATCCTTGCCCTCGGCCAGGAGGATGACGACTTTGACCTCATCGTCATCTTCGGCGCGGGTCAGCCGCTCCTTGAACAAGTTGTGCATGTCGGGCGACAGGATTGCGTTGCGCCGGTCCGGCCGGTTGATGGTGATCTGGGCGATGTGCGGTTCGACGACTTCATAACGGACCGAGTCGTCATCCACCTCGTATTCGCCTTCGGCGGGGGCGTCGGCGCTCATATCACCCTCCTCGTGCACTCGGCAGTACATAGAAACAGTAGTCGATCAACTGTTCCATGGTGGTGGTACCTTCAGCGAATGCCATCGTTCACGGTCACCAAGCGGCTCGCGGCATCGCCGGACGCAGTTTGGGCAGTCCTGGCTGACTTCGGCAACGTCGATTGGATCCCCGGGCCCAGCGATGTCCGGGTCGAGGGCGAAGGACCGGGCATGCGACGGTTCATTGCCGCAAGCAGTGAGAAGCCGGTAATCGAGACACTCATCTGGATCAGACCGGACGAGCGCGCGCTATCCTACGAGATCGCCAACAATCCCATGCCGGTCAGCCGATTTGTGGCGGTCAACACCGTCTCCGAAAGCACGGATGCCGTTGGGGAATCGGTCGTTGTCTGGGACATCGACTATGAGCCGATAGGTGACGATGCCGCCGCGCGCGATGCCATGGAGAGCGTTTACGGCTTGATGGCGGGCTGGGTGCAAGACTTCGCCAATGAGCGCCCGCCCGGATGGAACACTTAGACATAATCTGTTAATTAGTCTAAAATGCATCAGGTGATTGACCCTCTCGATCTGGTGCTGATCAGCGTGGACGACCACACCGTCGAACCGCCCGACATGTTCGCTGGGCGGGTGCCACGCCGTTTCGCCGACGACGCTCCGCGCATCGTCGAGGACGCTGACGGCGTGTGCTTTTGGGAGTATGACGGTCTGCAGCTGCCCAACATCGGACTCAACGCGGTCGCGGGCCGGCCCAACGATGAGTGGGGATTTGAGCCCTCGCGATTCAGCGACATGCGGGCAGGCTGTTACGACGTCGACGCACGGGTGAACGACATGAACGCGTCCGGCGTGTTGGCTTCGCTATGTTTTCCGTCGTTTCCCACCATCTCCGGCGCCCTGTTCACCTACCGGGGTGACCGTGAGGTCTCCGAGGTGATGGTTCGCGCCTACAACGACTGGCACATCGAGGACTGGTGCGGCCGTCATCCCGACCGGTTCATCCCGATGGGCATTCTGCCGCTGTGGGATCCGGCGCTGGCCGCAGCTGAGGTGCATCGGCTGGCGGGGCTGGGCTGCCGGGCGGTGACGGCGCCACAGCACATCGGCAACTATGGCCAGCCGCCGTGGCAGGACCCGCACTGGGACCCGCTGTGGGAGGCGTTGTGTGAAGAGAACTCCGTGGTGAACATCCACATCGGCACCGGCGGCGGCATGCCCGTGCCGTCCGACCTGACCACCTACCTGGCGTACAACGCGATGATCCCCCTTGACACCCAGCGGTTCACGGCCGATCTGCTGTTCTCCCCGGTCCTCACGAAGTTTCCAACTATCAAGTTCTCCCTATCTGAGGGCGGGATCGGCTGGATCCCGTTCCTGTTAGAGCGATTCGAGGACATCTATTCCCGCCAGCGGGCGTGGACCGGAGACGATCTCGGTGATGGCCTGAGCCCCACCGACGTATTCCGGCGCAACTTCATGTCATGTTTCATCCGTGACCGCGTGGGCATCGAGATGCGCGACCGTATCGGGGTGGAGACCATCTGTTGGGAGATGGACTACCCGCACTCGGACAGTAGTTGGCCCGACGCGCCCGAGCAGCTCGCTACCCAGCTGCAGGGCTGCACCGCCGAGGAGGTCGAAGCGATCACGTGGCGTAACGCGGCCCGTGCTTTCGGCTACACGGGCGTTGAGCGACTCGGAAGAGCGAACTGCACCGTTGCAGCATTGCGCGGGAAGATCGCCGGCTTGGATCTGTCCGCCCCGAAGGTAGACGCCGGCCGCGCGCCGAAGGCAGGAGCCACGGCGATCACGTACGGGGACATGAAGGTGCGGATGGCCTCGATCCTTCGCGGTGGAGCGTGACCGAGCCGGACTATGGCGTCATCCTCGCCGACGCTGATCGCGAGTTCCGCGATGAGGTCCGCGGTTTTCTCGCATCAGCGCTGACGTCTGATGTCCTGGGTCCCGGAGGCAACGAGACCGACCGCCTGGACCGAATGCGGTTGTGGCAGAGACGGCTTTGCGAGGCCGGTCTGGCCGCGATCTCTTGGCCTGTGCAGTTCGGCGGGCGCGCCGCCACACCGGTGCAGCAGCTGATCTTCAACGCGGAGATGGCTGCCGCCCGCGCGCCCGAGCCCATCAATCGGAGCGCCGTCAATCAGTTGGGGCCCACCATCATTCAGTGGGGCAACGACCAGCAGCGCGCACGATATCTGCCCAAGATTCTGTCTGGGGAAGAGGTGTGGTGTCAGGGCTTCAGTGAGCCCGAGGCCGGCAGCGACTTGGCTGCGCTGAAGACAAAGGCCGATATCGACGGCGACGAATTGGTGATCACCGGTCAGAAGATCTGGACTTCGAAGGCCCAATACGCGGACTGGATCTACATTCTGGCGCGTACCGATCTGACAGCGGATAAGCACCATGGAATCAGTTACGTCCTAGTGCCGTTAGGAACCCCCGGAATAGCAGTGCGCCCGATACGGCAGATCACCGGTCAGTCGGAGTTCAATGAGGTGTTCTTCGATTCGGTGCGTGTGCCGCTCGTCAACGTTCTCGGGCCGTTGAACGGCGGTTGGAAGGTGGCCAAGTCCACACTGGGCTTCGAGCGTGTGGGCCAGAGTCGCACTCATCGCATCGAGCGGCGGCTTGCGATCCTGGTCAAAATGGCTCAGGAGGAGGATGCGCTGGCCCGCAACGGATTTAACGACAGCTATGTCGCCGATCACATCGTCGGATTCGCGGCGCAGGTGGAGGCGCTTCGACAGATTTCGGCACAGGCGACCGCCGCGGGCGTCCGTGGTGTCAGCCCCGGCCCGGAGGCGTCGGTGGCCAAGTTGCTGACCTCGGAGGTCGACCAGGCGATGGCGAATTTCGGGTTGGAACTCGCCGGCCCCGCAGGCACGTTGGAGCGCGGCTCGGTGGGGGCGGTCAAGGATGGCAATGTCGCGCAGAGCTACTTGTTGATGCGGGCCGCGACCTTCGGCGCGGGCACATCGGAAATCCAGCGCAATGTGATCGGCGAGAAGTTGCTGGGGCTGCCCCGTGACTGCTGACGCCCTGTCGTCGTTGACGGAGATCGCCGACACTGCAGCAGAACTGGCCCGGTTGCGCGAGTCGGCCGACGATATCCTGCGGCGGGCATGGTCGCCACAGGCATTCCGGAGCCTGCTCGACCGCCCCGGCCCGGCCTTCGACCCGGTGTTGTGGCAGACCATCGCCGAGTTGGGATGGCCCGATGTTTTGGTGAGCGATGCGGGCGGCGGGGGAGGCGAGGGTCTTCGTGAGTTGTGTGCGCTGGCCGAGGCGGCAGGCGCGGCGGCGGCCCCGGTCCCGCTGGGCGCGGCGGCTGCCGCAGGCTGGTGCGAGGATCGGCGCGCGGACGGCATCAGCCTGGTACTACCCGAGCGCGGTGAACTCGCCGGCGCCGGCAACATCTCCGGAGTATGGCCGCTTGTGCCCTTCGCTGCGGTTGCGACCAGGCTCCTGGTCTGTGCCGGCACGAACGACCAGGCTGTTCTGGGTGTGGTCGACCCGACCGGCGCAGGCGTGTCATGTGAAGCGATCACCCCACTGGATCACAACCCTGCTGCCCGAATCTCGCTGCAGGAAGCACCGATTGACGTCATCGAGTCGGGTGACTCAGCCGAGGTCCGCTACTACGGCGCGACAATGCGTGCACGGGTCGCTCAGGTGGCCGAGCTGGTCGGCATCGCCTCGGCCGCCAACGAAGCGGCGATCGAATACGCCAAGCAGCGCACCGCGTTTGGCCACCCGATTGGTGCATTCCAGGCGGTCAAGCACCGCCTCGTCGACCAGCGGTGCGCGATCGAAGTCGGACGGGCCCTTGTCAACCGCGCCGCCGACGCGTGTCAGCACGGGCATCCCGACGCTGCGGCGCTGGCATCGCTAGCCGCATATTGGGGTATCGATTCGCTGCGCGCCGTCCCTGAGGGCGCGATCCAGGTGTTCGGCGGCATCGCCTACACCTGGGAGCACTACGCCCACGTTCACCTTCGCCGCGCAGCGAGTGTCGCGGCGACGTTGGGGGAGCGCGCCTATCACCGTGACGTCGTCACCCGTTGGCTCAGTGCCCGACACCCGTCCGTCGACAACGGAGATCGTTAAGCGTGAACACCGTCGAACACATTCGCTTCCTGTCGGGAATCACCGTGTTGCAGCTCGGCGACGGGATTGCCGGTTCGGCGGCGGCCGCACTGCTGGCGAGCTTGGGCGCCGACGTCACCAAAGTTGCCGCCGGCAAAGTGGCTGAGCGCACAGGTCCGAGGATCACAACTGCGGCGGGACCCGTTGCCGCCGTGGACATTACCCTCGATCACGCCAAGCGGGTTGCCCCACCTGACACCGACCTCACGACAATGATCGGCGGACACGACATCGTGATCGTCGATGGTGCCCCCGGTGCGGCACCAGAGGCCGAGAATTGCGTCGTGGTCAGTGTCAGCCCATTCGGTCTGGACGGGCCCCGGTCAACACAGCCGGGCGGCGAGCTCGTCGCCCAAGCCGCCGGTGGGATGCTGGCCACCATCACCGGATCCGACGGCGCTCCGTTGCCTGCACCCGGGTATGTCGCCCTCAAGGCGGCGGGGGCGGTGACCGCGCTGGCGTCTCTGCACGGTCTGGACCGGCGCTACAGCACGCACGATTCAGTGAGCGTTGATGTTTCGGTGCAGGAGGCGGTGGTGTTCACGGCTTCTCTTCCCGAGTGCGCCCACGTCCTGTACTCGTGCCAGGGAAAGGCCGGCAGCGGCCGCTATCTCGCGCCGTCGGGTACGTTCGGCTGCCGCGACGGCTTGGTCCGGATCACCGCGGTGGAAAACCACCAGTGGCGCGGACTGCTAGCGGCGCTCGGCCATCCGGAGTGGGCGATGGGTCTCGACGAAAGGGCTGCCCGCATTGAGCAGGCCGATCTGATCAACCGGCATGTCGCCGAGTGGGCGGCGACGCACGACAAGGAAGCGTGTTCAGCACTGTTGCAGGCCAATGGCGTTCCGTCGACCCCGGTCAATGCACCGGCAGAAATCCTGACTTCACCGCAGTTCGCGTTCCGTGAGGCGCTGTCGTCAACACAGGTCGACGGTGTTGACGTTGCGGTCCTGGATGCCCCGTGGCTGACCACCGCCGGGGGGCGCTTCGATCGCGGCCGCACGGGTCGTCTGACCGATCTGCGCATCGTGGAATTGACCCACGTGTTGGCCGGACCGATCGTCGGCGCGCTGCTGGGCGGGATGGGGGCACGGGTGATGCGCCTGGAAGACCCCGATCGGCTTGATATCTACCGGCGCACTGGACCTTTCGCCGATGGGAAGCCTGGCGTCGAGCGTGGGGCCTACTTTGCGGTGGCCAACCATTCGAAACAGAGCCTGCTGATCGAGCCTGGCCGCGCCGTTCTGGACGTCGCGACCGCGCTGGCTGACGCCGATGTCCTCATTGAAAATGTCGGTAAGTCACGACTGGCCCGGTTGGACGTGGATCCTGCGAAGATCGCCGGCTCGGGCGGGCTTGTCCTGAGCGTGTCCGGCTTCGGATCTAGCGGTCCCATTGCCGGATATAAGGTGTACGCCAATAATGTTCAGTCCTACGGCGGTCTAGCCGGACTGACCGCCGGCGCGGATGGATCGCCGGCACGACTGGGTACGGTCATCGCGGACCCGCTGTCGTCGGTGGTGGCCGCCACAGTCATAGCCGCGTGGGCCATCGGGCCAGCCCGTGACACCGGCGCTGTGATCGATCTGTCCATGGCCGAGGTCGTCGCCTCCACGGTGGCCGAATTCGTCGCCGCGGCCTCGGTCGACGACCGATCGGTCGCCGACACCGCCGCGCATCGCGAGGTTTACCGCGCAGCCGACGGCCGTTGGGTGGCAGTCGAATTCGTAGAGCGCGACGACGGGCGGACCGACGAACTGCCTGCGATGATCGCCGGGACATCGGCTGACGAGGCGGCCGAGCGCTTGCGCGCGATGGGCGTGTCCGCCGCGGCGGTGCAGGCCGCCGAGGAATTGGTGGCCGACCCACATCTGGCCGCACGTGGATTCTTTCCCGAAATCGCCCATCCCGACCCCGACATAGGTACTGCCCGGCTGGTGGGCTTGCCATGGCGGTTCGTCGACCAGGGACCCATACCGCTGGCGCCACCACCGGCTCTGGGCAACGCAAACGTCAGTCAGGAAAGGATGAGCAGTGCCCGCTGACACATCCACCGACACGGCGGCGACCGTGTGGGCGTCGACCTTTGTGCCGTCGAAGTCACCCATCTCCGGGTACGGAGAGGAAGGCTACAGTGTCGCCTGGGTGGACACTCCCGACGGTCGACTGCAGGTGCTGGTGTCCGGGCCGCGGCCCGCGCCCGGCACCGTAGGCCGGGTCGTCGAGAAGACCTTCGGTGAAACGAAAACCACGCTGTTCGAGGCGAATCCGGCATGACGCGCGTCCACGTCGCGGGGATCGGGATAACGGCGTTCGGCAAGCACGGTGACACTGCGTTGGCCGACCTTGGGGTCGCGGCCGCCGAGCGGGCGCTCGCCGATGCCGATCTCGACTATGCCGGTGTCGGCGAGGTCTTCGCATCTTCCTCGATGGCGCCGCCGCAGACTGCGCTGAAAGTGGCGCATCGTCTGGGCCGCACCGGAATTCCCGTGACCGCCATCGAAAGTGCTTCAGCGGGTGGCATGGTTGCGTTGCGGCATGCCGTCTGGGCGGTTGCCTCCGGCCGCTGCCGCACCGCGCTGGCGATCGGCTACGAGAAGACCACCGCGCTGGAACCCGGGGGAGTGGTGCCGGCGGCGGTCGATTTCTGGGACCGGTTCCCGCCGCAGACTCACTACGCCATCGAGGCCGCCCGCTGGCTGCACGACGCCCAATGTGGTCCCGAGGTCATCGGTGCTGTCGCGGCAAAGTCGTACAACCAGGCGCGGCTCAATCCTCTTGCCGCACGGCGCAACGACGACGAGGTGACCGTCGATCAGGTGATGTCGGCGCGGATGGTGGCCGAGCCGCTCACCAAAATGATGTGTCACGCCTCGGTTGACGGCGGTGCCGCGATAGTGGTGACGGCGGATCCGGTGCCGAGGGCCGTGGGGGTCAACGCCATCGAGCAGACCAGCTGGCCGGGGGACCCGATGTGGCCGGTGGCAGGTCCATGCGTGGGGCCGCCCTCCCAGATCACCATGACCGCGCAGCGAGCCTTCGATGCCGCGCAGGTCGCCCCAAACGACATCGGCATTGTCTCCCTGCACGACATGTGCGCCAGCGAGGAAATCACCGCGCTGATCGCCCTGGGACTGGCTGACATCAAGGAGGCGGCGGAGCTGGCGCAGTCGGGTGGCCTCGCCACGGGTGGCAGGCTGCCGACTAACACCGACGGGGGATGCCTGGCTCGCGGCCACGCGTTCGGCGCGACGGGCCTGGCTCAGGTGGCCGAGGTGGTTAGTCAACTTCGGGGAGAAGCGGATTCGCGACAGGTCGCCGACCCGCGGATCGGACTGGCGCAGGCGATGGGCGGCGGCGGATCGTGCGTCGTCGCCGTGTTGAGCGGGTAGCCCGTGACGGCGTTCGCCTGCTCGGTGCGGAGGCTGGCGCGAGGCGGACTAGCACGAATCGCGCCAGTCAGGGAGCGCGCCGCTGCAGTGCAGGTGCCGGTGACCCGAGAAGATCACAGGGTTGTCGTGGTGGGCTCGGGTTTTGGCGGCGGGGTCACCGCGTTGCGCTTGGCCGAGGCGGGTGTGCCGGTCACCGTGCTCGAGCAGGGCATCGAATGGCAACTGGCGAAGGACCGCGAAACTTTCCCCCGCCCGACACACAACCCGTTTGACAAGCGGATCTTCTGGTTTGACTCCGCCCCAAAAGTGTTCGGGCATCCCGTGTTAGGTGGCCCCCACCCCGGCGTGCTCTGCGCCTTCTCTGGTGACAACGTGATGTCCATCGCGGGCGTGGGCGTCGGCGGCGGGTCGCTGCTCTACCAGGGCATGAGCTTGCAGCCCAATAGGGAACTCTTCGAGACGTACCTTCCTTCGGCGCTCAACTACGACGAAATGGACCGCGTTTACTATCCGCGGGTGGCCAGTATGCTGCGGCTGGCCACGGCGCCTGACGAGCTGATCAACAGCCCGAACTACCGGGTGAGCCGCGTCTTCGCCGCCCGTGTCCGCAGGGCGGGCTATTCGGTCGAGAAGGTACCCATGCCCATCGACTGGGACTGCGCACTCGCCGAGCTGCGAGGTGAGGTGCGGCCCTCATTGAGCAACGGCGACTGCGTTTTCGGCGTCAACAACCCCGGCAAGCACACGGTCGACAAGACCTACCTGGCCGCGGCTCGGGCAACCGGCAGAGTCAACCTGCACACGCTACACAAGGTAACCGCCATCGCCTTGGCACCCGACGGCCGCTGGCAGGTCGAGGTGGACCGCTTCGACATGAAAGGCCGCAAAAAGCAGACGAAGATCCTGACCACTTCCGCGCTGGTGCTGGCCGCCGGCAGCGTGAACACCAGCCGGATGCTGGTGCGCGCCGCAGCGCTGGGCCACATCCCCGATCTGCCTTCCGGCGTGGGTGAGGACTGGGGCACCAACGGGGATCGAATCTATGTGTGGACCGATCTGGCCGAGGGTTTCGGCCGGGTTCAGGGCGGCCCCGTCGTCTACTGCAGTAAGGATTGGCACGATATTCACCGCGCTAACACGCTGATTCAGGCCTCCATTCCACCCGTTGCAGGACTGGACATCCGCACAACGATCCTGGTCGGCTTTGGTGCCAGCCAGTCGCGGGGGCGATTCAGTTACGACGCGGACGCCGACGAAGTGAAGCTGTCGTTCCCGCGCAACGGCGACAGCGCCATCCGGGCCGAAATCCACTCCCGCGCCAAGCGGATCGTCGGCCGGGCGGGCATCCTGGCCGACACCAATCGGTTGAACAACACCACCTGGCATCCCCTCGGAGGGGCCCCTATGGGCACCGTCTGCGACGCGGAGGGCCGGGTGCGTGGACACCGAGGGCTTTACGTGCTCGACGGTGCGCTGATCCCAGGGACCACCGCTGCGTGCAACCCATCGATGACCATCGCCGCGGTAGTCGAGCGGGCACTCGAGCGCATAGTGCGCGAGGACGTCGGCTCGGTGATCTAAGAGCGGCTGCTGCGGCCTGGTCGCTCGCGCGCCAGTCCGCTCCCGAGACCAACTCGGGCTGACGTAAGCATTGGTCAGCCGATGGCGCCATTTTCCTTGAGCGCGACGATCCGATCCCAGTCTCCACCGAGTTCGAGGATCAGCTCCTCGGTGTGTTCAGCGAACTCCGGTGACGGACCGAGACGCAACGGCGTCTCGTCGAACAACACCGGGCTAGCAACCAATTCGAAAGGCTCGCCGTCACGCTCGATCACGACGATGCCGCCGTTGGCGCGCACCTGTGGGTCTTTCGCCACCTCGGCTGTGCTGAGCACCGGCGCCCACTGGCCGTCGAAGTCCGCAAGCACTTTGCGCCAGTACTCAAGAGGGTGCGCCGCGATGGCCGCACGCAGCACTTCGGTCGCCTCGCCAGCGTTCTTGGCCAACAGCTCATGGCTGGAAAACCGCTCGTCGCCGGCAAGCTCAGGAACTCCTACTCGCTCGCAGAAGGCCGCAAAGTACCGAAACGCCTGCAGCATCGACAATCCGAGGAACCGGTTGTCGCTCGTCCGATAGAAGCCGGTGAGTGGATTGTGCGGCGTCACGTTGGCACCGGCCGGGTTGGCCACCCACGGCTGGCCGCTGACGAGGGCGGCATTGACGGCTACGCCCATCGCCCACACCCCGACACCGAGCAGCGAGATATCCACGGTGCGAGCCACTCCGGTGCGCTCGCGCTCGAATAGTGCGGCAGCAATGCCGCCGGCGATGGTCATGCCGCCGATGGAATCGCCGTAGGCAGGCCCCGGTTGGGCGACGACCCCGCCCAAATCGCTAGGAGTGGTGCTGGCGGCACCGGCCGCGCGACACCAAAACCCGGTCATGTCGTAGCCGCCTTTTTCGCCGTCCTCGCCGAGCGGACCGTAGGCGCTACCGCGGGCATAGATGATTTCGGGATTGACGAGCCGCACGTCGTCGACATCGATCTTGAGCCTCTTGCGGGCATCGGGCAGGAAGTTGGTCAGGAACACGTCGCTGCTCCGCGCAATCTCCATCAGCAGCTCATGGCCGTCGGCGGTCGAGATATCCAGGGCGATGGACCGCTTACCACGATTGGCGTGCTCCATCACGGGATTACGCGCGCCTTCAACGGTGATGTTGCCGAGCTGGCGAAGGCCGCGTTGGGAATCGCCGGTGCGCGGATGCTCGACCTTTAGAACATCGGCACCCCAGTCGGCCAGTACGGCTCCCGCAGCGGGAACAAACGTCCACTGGGCGACCTCCAAGACGCGCACGCCGGCCATCGGTCCGCTCATCAAACGCCCCTCAGCGGTAGTTCAGCATGACCGGCAAGCGGTCGTGAGTGTGCACCAGCGCGGATGCCCGCTGCACACGTTCGCCGACAACGTGAATTCCCTTGGCGCGCTTGGCGATTTCCTCGAGCAACAGGCGGGCCTCGCGCCGAGCCAGCGCGGCACCCATGCAGAAGTGTTCGCCGACGCCGAAGCCGAGGTGATTCGCGGCATCGGCGCGGGTGATGTCGAACTGCTCGGCTGTGGGTCCCCAATGCTCTTGGTCGCGATTGGCCGACGCGTAGGCGAGCAGCACACCGTCGCCTTCCTTGACGGCGACGCCGCGAAGTTGCACGTCGTGGGCGGCTTGACGGGCCATGCTCATCACCGGCGTCCAGTACCGCAGCACCTCCTCGACCGCGTTGTCGGCCAGGCTGGGGTTCGCGAACAATTTCTCGGCCTGGTCGGGATGCTCGTCGAGGCAGTCCGCTATGCCCGCAATCAGGCTCTGCGTCGTTTCGCTCCCCGCTGCCAGCAATGTGAGCGCGTAGATCATCACCTGGGCGTCGTTGAAGGGTTCTCCGTCGACGGTCACTTCCGACAACATCGTGAGCAGGTCGTCTCGCGGGTGGTCTTTGCGTTCGGCGACTAGGCCCAAAAGGTAAGGGCCGATCTGGTCGAAAATCAACGCCATGTCGCTGTCATTGGCCAGCCCGCTGCCCACATTTGCGATCGTGGTCGCCCAACCGGCGACTTTGGGCCAGTCCGCTTCCGGCACCCCGAGCAGGTAAGCGAACACATATACCGGAATGGGCTCGGCGATCCGCTGGATCCAGTCGAATTCGCCTTCTGGCAGGCCATCGAGCGCATCGTTGACGACCTGGCGTACCCGGGCTTCCATCTTGGCTACTGCGGCGGGCGTGAAGCGAATGCCGATGGCCTTGCGATGCGCACGGTGTTCGGGCGGATCCATGAACATGATTCCGCGGGACTTGTAGCCCTGTGGGTCTCGTCCTTCCCGGTGCGCGATCAGGTCCATCATGATGCCGATGCGCTCGGACCTGAACTTCTCGGGACGCGCCGAGATTCCCTTGATGTCATCGTATTTGGTGATGACCCAGAACTTGCCCTCGTCATACCAATGAACGGGATCGCGGTCGCGCAACTGCGCAAACGTCTCGTTCGGGTGGCCGAGGTAAAACGCCGGCTCGTCGAACCGGGCGGCTGCGATCGTCACCATAAACTTGAAGAATAGCCTCTGGTTGGCAGCAGAACAAAATGTGTTTTATTGTTACACGGTGACCGGCGGCTTGTCCCATCTACGCGTGTGCGACCTGGGCGGCCAGCTGGCTGGGGCAGGCGCAACAAAAATCTTGGCTGCGTTCGGTGCGCAGGTGATCAGGGTCGAGGATCCGCTCACCAACGGCATGTGGGACGCACTGCGCGGAGTGGGCCCGTTCGTCGACGAGCGAAGAGGTGTGAACCTCGGCGCCGGTTTCAACAACCACAACGTGGGCAAGCTCGGCGTGACGATCAACCTGCGCGCCGATGCCGGTAAGCAGTTGCTCCGCGAGCTGATCGGGGTGTCCGACATCGTCTGTGAGAATTTCGCGGCCGGCGTGCTGGCCAGGATGGGCTTCGGCTACGACGAGCTGCGGCGAATCAAACCAGACATCATCTACGTCTCCAACTGCGGATTCGGCCACACCGGTCCATACCGTCAGTTCAAAACCTGGGGCCCGATTGTGCAGGCACTCAGTGGGCTGACCTTCACCTCAGGGCTGCCCGACAACGAACCTGCGGGATGGGGCTATTCCTACATGGACCACATCGCCGCTTACTACATGACCGTCGCGATCCTGGCGGCCGTGCATCAGCGCGAACGCTCCGGCGAAGGCCAGCACGTCGACTTGGCGACGGTGCCGGCCGGCATCGCGATGCTGCCCACCGAAGTGCTCGACTGGACGGTCAACCGGCGACCCGCACGCACGGCCGGACGTCCCGACGGAAATCACGCTGACTTCGGCGAGATGGCGCCACATGGCATCTACTCGTGCCTGGGCGAGGACCGGTGGATCGCCATCGCCTGCCGTGACGATCGCGACGTCACCCTGTTGGCCAAAGTCTTGGACGAGCCGGAACTAACCGCCGACCGTTTCGCCACGCTCGAACAGAGGTTGCGCGCAGCTGACGAACTCGACGAGATGATCTGCGCATGCACTCGAATACGCGAGGCCTCGCTCCTGGCAAGCGAACTCACCACCGCGGGAGTTCCGGCCAGTGTCGTCAAGTCACCCGCTGAACGCATCGACGAAGATCCCGACCTAGCGGAATGGGGTCTCTTCCCGACGGTCGAGCATCCGGAGATTGGGACGGTGCGGGTCGAGGGCCTGCCGCTGCGATTGTCGGCGTCGCCATGGAACGTTACGCAGGCGGCGCCCTGCCTCGGCGAACATAACCGCGATGTGTTGTGCGGGCTGCTCGGGCACCGCGATGAGGAGTTGGACGAACTGAAGAAGCAGGGTGTGATCTGAGCGCACTAACGGGAATTCGCGTCGTCGAGATCAGCGACCAGTTCACTCCTATAGGGGGACGGATACTCGCTGAACTCGGCGCCGACGTCATCGTCGTCGAACCTCCGACCGGATCGCCACACCGGTCGCGGCCACCGTTTGCGCGCGACATTGCCGGGCGCGATGCCAGCCTGCGGTGGTGGGGCGGCAATGTCGGCAAGCGCTCGGTGACCATCGACCTCGACGCGCCTCAGGGCATAAGTGTGCTGCAGCGCCTGATCGCCGGCGCCGACATTGCGATTTCGGGGGCCGGCGCGGTCGGCGGTGGCACGCTGAGTCACGACAACCTCGTCGCCGAGAATCCTTCGCTGATCTGGGTGGTCGTCAGTCCGTTTGGACTCAACAGTGTCCGGGCCGACCAACCGGTCACCGATCTGACGATGCTCGCAGGCGGGGGCCCGGTGTGGAATTGCGGCTACGATGACCATTCGTTGCCACCGATTCGGGGCGCCGGCGAGCAATCGGCAAACCTTGCAGGCCTTTACTGTGCGATCGGCGCGTTGGTCGCGGTGGCGCACCGCGACCAGACCGGCCAGGGTCAGGTCGTCGACGTCAATGTCAATGCGGCCTGCAACGTCAGTTGCGAGCAGACCACCTACCACTGGCTGGTCAACAACGAGACGTGCTTGCGACAGACCGGCCGCCATGCGTATTTCACGCCGAGCCAACGTACCCAAGTTTTTTGCGCGGACGGCGCGTATGCCACCACGGGCGTGCTTCCCCGCAAGCCTCACGAATTCGCGAATTTGCTGGACTGGCTGGCGGATCTGGGTCTCACCGACGAGTTGCCCGAGGCGGTCTTTTTGGAACTGGCCGCATCCCGTGACGTGCCGGTGGATATCGCGCTCATTGGCGCCGACGACGAAACGACCGCGATCCTGACGGCGGCACGGGATGCGATCACCTTGATCGCGTCCCGGATGCCCGCTAAGGAATACTTCTTGGAGAGCCAGCGGCGCGGATTTGCAGCCGGCGCGGTGTTGTCCCCCGATGAGGCATTCGACGACGAACACATTGCCGCCCGCGGATTCCCGGTTCCCGTAAGCCATCCGGAGCTGGGTACGACAGTCAGCTACCCGGGCATCCCTTATATCTTCGGTCTCGCGCCGACCACGACGCCGGCTCGGCCACCGTTGCTCGGCGAGCACAACGACCTACTGGATGAATATTTCATCAACGGCGAATGACGGCCTGGGCGAGCAGCGCATCGATCGTAGGAGGGAGCTTGGCATGGAGTTCAAGGACAAATATGGTCCGTGGGCGCTGATCGCCGGAGCGTCCGAGGGGCTGGGCGCGGCCTTTGCCATGGGAGCCGCCGAGCGCGGATGCGACGTCATCCTGGTTGCCCGGACCGAATCCAAGCTTGCCGCCGTAGCGGGCGAGATCGAGCGCACCCATGGCGTTCGGGCTCGCACACTGGCGATCGACCTGAGTGGACCCGATGCCGCGGCGCGGGTCGTCAAAGCAGTGGACGACATGGAGGTTGGACTCCTCGTCTACAACGCTGCGGCCGAGCCGCGCGGTCTGTTTCTGGACACCCCCGATGAGCAGCTTGTACATAACGTCCATATGAATTGCACTGTGCCGACCCTCATCGCCAAGGCACTCGCCGCCAAGATGGTCGAGCGGGGTCGTGGGGGAATTGGATTGTGTTCGTCGGGCGGGGCTCTGCAAGGATTGCGCATCTTCGCCGCGTACGGCGCGGCCAAGGCCTATGAATTGCTTCTCGCCGAGGGACTTTGGGACGAGCTGCGGGGCACGGGCGTTGACGTCATGGGCTACGTCATCGGCACCACTCTGACGCCGACGTTCCGGCGGGAAAGGAATGTCACACCGGAGCTGGAGGCGGCGCTGCGTGAAGCAGGTGCGCAGAGCCCCGCGGAATGTGCCGCCCGTTTCTACGACGTTTTCGGCACGGGCCCGCGCGGATATGCGTCCGACCGCATCGCGGAGAAGTTCGCCGCGGATGCGCAGCGCCCGAGGGCCGAGGTCGTTGCCGAGTTGGGGGAGTTCATGCAGGCTGGATTCGGGTGAGCCGCTCGGGGAAGCGTTCGATGAGTGCCGGCCACCGCCTCACCCACGTCGGGCTTTGCGTAGGCGACCTTGACCGCTCGCTCGAATTCTACTGTGAGGCCTTGGGATTCGATGAGCTTGGCCGCATGCGCGCCGACGATCACGCCACGGCGCAGCTGCTGGATGTTCCCGGCCTGGTGCTCGACATCGTCTACCTGCAGCGGGACGGATTTCGCATCGAGTTGCTCGGTTACGCGGCGCCCGGGGTGCACGGGAATCTTGAACCCCGGCAGATGAATGCAGTGGGATTTACCCACTTGCCGTTTCGCGTCGACGACCCCGACGAACTCATCGCGCGGATCGAGCGCTCCGGGGGGCGGGCACGACCCGAACGGACGGTGACATTCGAAGGTGGCAACCGCGGCCTGATGGCCACCGACCCCGACGGAAATTGGCTGGAGTTGATTGAGCGCCGCCCTAGACAGTGATCAACTGATCACAAAACGTTCGATTGTTCAGCCAAATGATAGAGTCATGGCTGTGCCGGCCACCAGTGAGCTGATGTATTCGCCGTTCTCTAAGGCGATCTTCGACAATCCGTACCCCGTCTACCGGCGACTGCGCGACGAGGCACCGGTCTACCGGGATCCCGAGGACCGCTGGTGGGTGCTGTCCAGATTCGACGACGTCTCACGGGCACTCCGGGACTGGGAGACCTTCTCGTCCAAGCTTGGTCCGGCACCGGAGAATCCCGACAACGACGGCCGCAAATACTCCGTAATCTCGATGGACCCCCCTCGCCACGACCGTATTCGCGGCGTCCTCAAGGGCTTCTTCACACCAAAAGCGGTCGCCGCGATGGAGTCCGCCCTGCAATCGGTGGTCAACACTCATCTTGACCGGCTGCGCCCCGGAACCACCGTCGACGCCATGGAGGCCTTCGCGTTCTCGGTTCCCACCGACGTGATCGGCGACCTGCTCGGCGTGCCGCACGGCGATCGTGCGCGGCTGCGCGTCTGGTGGGAGGCCTTCCTGACGCGCGAGGAAGGCGAAGTGGTCATGCCGGCCAAGGCCATCGAAGCGAATCGGATGATCAGCCAGTACATCGGCGACCTCATCGAACGGCGCCGCACCGAACCCGGGGACGATTTGATCAGCATCGTGCTGCAGGCCACCTTCGACGACCCCGAGGCCGGCGGTGAGCGCTCGTTGACCGCGCACGAGGTGCTCATGTTCTGCAACCTGCTTTCGGCCGCGGGGTCGGAAACCACTCAGAAATTGATCTCCAACGGCTTGGTCGCGCTCGCGGAGCATCCCGACCAGTGGCAGCGAATTGTCAAAGACCGCAACCTTATTCCCGTAGCCGTCAATGAGGCACTTCGTTATGACACCCCGAGTCATTGGGTGGCCCGCACGCTGACGCGGCCCATTGAGCGGCACGGTGTCACCATGAACGCCGGAGACTGGGTGCTGCTGCTTTTGGGCAGCGCGAACCGGGATGAACGTCGATACAAAGACCCCGACCGTTTCATCATCGGGCGGCCTCGCGGCACCGACGTCTATTTCGGCTGGGGAATCCACATCTGTCTTGGGCAGTGGCTGGCGCGCCGAGAGGCGCAACTGGTGTTCGACTACATCGCCAAGAAGTTCCCGAACTACGGCATCGGGGCGCACGAGCGGGTACTCACCGCGACCGTGCGCGGCTACACCCGCGTGGAGATGACCCTGCGCTGACCATGAACATCGCCTTCACCGACGAGCAGCAACTGCTGCAGGACACCGCCACTCGGCTGGGGGAGAGCCTCGGCGTCACCGGCCCCGAACAACTACCTACCGATGCGGTGCTCGACGCACAGTGGCGCCAGGTTGTGGAACTTGGTGTGCCGACGCTGCGTTCGCCTGCCTTGTGCGGACTCGCAGCCAGCGGCGTGGAAACCGCCATCGTCATCGAGCAGCTGGCGCGAGCCCTCAGCGCCGTTCCGGTGATAGGCCAAGCGGTGCTGGCCACCGAGCTTTTAGAGGCTGCCAGTGCCGAGGAGGAACTGCGGCTGGTCGCAAACGGAAGCCTGCGGGTGGCGCCGGTGCTGACGATGGACTTGGCGGGATTCGCAGCGGCGAATCAGCCAGGAGTGGCATTCGACGCGGCAGGCGCTACCCACGCACTACTAGCGGTCCGAACGGATGGGCAACGCAAGCTCCTCTGCGCGCCGCTGGATGGTGACAAGGCGGCCGCCCTCGACCTGACCCGCGTGTTGCGCCGCACGCCAGCCGATTTGGCGGCTTCGGCAGTCGCGACCGGGGAGCCCATCAGTGATGAGCGCTGGCAGCGGCTGGAGTCGCTGGCCATGACCGCGTTCGCCGCCGACCTTGTCGGCGTCATGCAAGGCGCGCTCGATGATGCGGTGCGCTACGCCGGCGAACGCGCGCAGTTCGGAGTCAAGATCGGCTCATTCCAGGCGGTGGGGCATCTGCTCGCGGATGCCCTGGTGCAAGTGGAAGGCGCCCGCAGCTGTCTGTGGCACGCCGCGTGGGCGATCGACCAACTGCCGGTTGAGGAGGCGCGGTTGGCAGCGATGACGGCGAAGGCATACGCTGCCGCGGCGGGCCGCGAGGTGGTGGAGACGACCGTTCAGGTGTTCGGCGGCATCGCGATCACGTGGGAGCACATCTCGCATCTGCGGCTGCGTCGTACGCTGCTGGACCGGCGCTTATTCGGTGACGAGGTGGTTCACTATGACGCCATCGCGGCGATGCGGTTGGCCAACCGGGAGTTGGCGTAGCGATGGACTTCAACGACAACGCGCCCGAAGCGCAGTTCCGCGCCGAGCTGAGGCAGTGGCTTTCCGAACACGCCGCGGACGCTTCGATCCCCGAGGATCCCGCCGCCCGCGCCGATGCGCAAAATGCTTGGCATCAAACGCTTTACAAAGCCGGGTACATCGGGCTCTCCTTCCCCGTCGAGTACGGAGGGCACGGCAAGGCCCCCATCTACGAGGCGATACTCAACGACGAACTCGGCCGCGCCGGCGCCCCGCCCATAGAGGGGGTCGGCCACCTCAGCAACGCCTTGCGGTTGTTCGGTACGGACGAGCAACGGGACACCCTGCTGCCCGGACTGTTGTCCGGCCAGGTGCGGTGGTGTCAGGGATTCTCCGAACCCGAGGCTGGATCCGACCTCGCCGGCCTGAAGACCCGCGCCGAGTTGATCGAGATCGAGGGGCGTCAGAGCTTCCGCGTCAATGGCCGCAAGATCTGGACGAGCTTCGGGGCGGTCGCCGACTGGTGTTTCCTGCTGTGCCGCACCGAGTCCGAGGCCCCCAAGCACGCTGGCATCTCGGCGCTGTTGGTACCGATGTCGACGCCAGGGATCCAGGTCCGGCCGATTGTCAATGCCGCACGCAACCGGGAATTCACCGAGGTCACGTTCGACGACGTGGACGTACCCGTGGCCAATCTGCTAGGTGAGCGCGGCCAGGGCTGGTCCATCGCAAGCCAGCTGCTGGCCTACGAGCGCGGTCCCGGCGACATCAACTGGGTCAGCCGGCTCTCGACACAATTGCGGCGGCTCGAGAACGACATCCGGACCGGCTGGCTCCTCGACTCACCCGCGGCGCGGGCCCGGCTTGGACAGGCCTACGTGGAGTTACGCGCTCTCCAGGTCAAGGTTCAGCGCTCACTCACGGAGCGCCAACGCGGCAAACTTCCGGGCCCGGAGGGGTCGGTCGACAAGCTGCTCATGGCCCGTGCGGACCAGTACTTGGGCCACACCATGATGGATCTGTGCGCCAGCGGCCCTCTGCTCACCGAGGGCCTGGAATGGGACATCTACCTGTGGTCGCGCGCCGCCGGCATCTACGGGGGCACCGCGCAAATCCAGCGCAACATCGTCGCGCAGCGGGTGCTTGGGCTGCCACGCGCCTGAGCAGGTGCCGGTTAACCTGGCCCGGCCTCGGTCAGGTGTCTGTACGCCTCTTTGAGACCGTTGAGCCGCCTTTCGAGGATCTCGTCGCCCGCGTGGGCCCCGCTGAGTTTCGCGCCGACCTCGGCTATCTCCGCGGAGAGCCGTTCGGCCGCTTCACCCTTGGTGAGCAAATCTTGGTCGGCCCAGTCGTCATGGGGGATGCGCTCATGCGAGTCCATCGTCTCTCCTCAGTGCACCATTGGTTTGAGCCTAGGTGGAGATCGGCGTTATAGTCAGTTAGGCATAAAGTGTTTAGTTGTACTGTAACGCATGAATCGGAAGAGTTGAGGACTGGACGATGCCCCTGCAACCATCGATGAAGCTTCTGTCGGTCGACGATCACCTCATCGAGCCACCCCATGTCTGGATCGACAGGCTGCCGAAGAAGTACATCGATCAGGGTCCTCGCATCGTCGACTTCCCGCGCGAGGGTGCCCCGCCCATGCAGCAGTGGGTCTATGAGGGCCGACCGTATCCCAACATCGGGCTGAACGCGGTCGCGGGCAGGCCCCCGGAGGAGTTCGGCGTCGATCCGATTCGCTACGCCGACATGATCCCTGGATGTTATGACCCGAAGGCCCGTTTGGCCGATATGGACATCGACGGTGTCCACGGGATGTTGTGCTTTCCGTCGTTTCCCCGATTCTGCGGCACGGTCTTCCTCGAGGGGCAGGACAAGGAACTGGCGCTGCTGGGCGTCAAGGCGTGGAACGACTTCTCGCTCGATGAGTGGTGCGCTACGGATCCCGCCCGCTTCATCCCTATGGCGATCACTCCGCTGTGGGATCCAGCGCTCATCGTCGCGGAGATCGAGCGTGTGGCGGCCAAGGGAGCCCGGGCGATCGGCCTCCCGGATAACCCGACAAACCTCAAGCTGCCCAGTTATCACACCGCGTACTGGGAGTCGGTGTGGTCGGCGTTGGAAGAGACGAATCTGACGGCGGTGATGCACTTCGGCAGTGGCGGATTCCCGCCTCAGACGGCGCCGGAGGGGCCGTTCGCGGTGATGATCACGTTGATGGGCACCACGTCGATGGCCGCGGCCACCGAGCTCATCTTCTCGCCGGTGTTCCATAAGCATCCAAACCTCAAAGTGGCGTTCTCCGAAGGTGGCGTCGGCTGGATGCCTTACCTAGTCGAGCGCGCGGATTACGTCTGGCGCAAACACAAGTACTACCAGAACATTCACCCGACCGTGGCGCCGTCGGAGCTGTTCCGGCGCAACATCTCCGGATGCTTCATCGAGGACGAAGTCGGGATGGCTATGCGGCACCAGATCGGAATAGACAACATCACCTGGGAGTGCGACTATCCTCACTCCGACTCGTTCTGGCCTAAGAGCCGAGCACGCGCCGAGGAAATGCTGGCCGATGTACCCGACGAGGAAGCTGCCAAGATCGTCGAGCTCAACACTCGGCGCTGGTACGCATTCCCCGAGGAAGGCTTCAAGTCCTGCACGGCGGACTCGGGGTGGCGCCCGAATGACGGCAACCCAGCCGACTATGACTACGACGAGGTCATGGCAAGTCATGGCGGGGTCGGCATGGAGGCCTTCATGAACAAGATGGAGGAGCAGAAGGCTCAGAAGGTTTGAGCCTGAAGCGTTCGGACAGGCTGCGTCTCTCACGGTGACGCCTGGTCGACGCCTGAACTCTTCAGCCAGTTCTCGACCATGACCAGTCGTCCCGATGATGCGAGCGTCATGAACAACGTGTGGCCATCGGGACTCAATGCGACATTGGTGGTCATCGGGTCGTCGGCGGTAATCGCGCCCAGCAGTTCGCCGGTCGGCGAGAAGACGCTGACACCACCTGTGCCGAGGGTTGCGACCAGGATGCGGCCCGTCGGGTCCACACACAGCCCGTCCGCTCCACCGACGTTCAGCGGGCCACCACTGGGCAGGGTGGCCAGTCCACGCGCCCGACCCACCACGCCGGGTTCGTCGAGTTCGAATTCCCAGATGCGGCGGGTGCGGGTTTCCGCCACGTACAACAGCGCGCCGTCGGGCGACAACGCGACGCCGTTGGGCATTTCGAGCGGGTAGACGATTTCGCGAAGGCCGCCGTCGACGGTGCCATAGAGCAGCCCAGTCATGGTGCGGTTGCGGTTTTGCACCACTCCGCCATCGGTGACATAGAAGCCGCCATGGCCGTCAACGCAGATATCGCTGGGCCGCGTCAACGGCAGCACGCTCCCCGAACGCGTGCTGAACTCGGCGGTGAGCGTGCTGACATAACCGCTTGGATCGACAAGCTGTAAAGCCGGAACGACCGGCTCGTCAGGCGGGCCAACCGGCCGGAAAAGCGTTGCACAGCCGTCGAAGTCGTAAGGCCACGGGCCGAGCCCGAACGTAGAACCGCCATTCTGGCAGACCACCAGTCGGCCATCCGCGAGTCGAGCCAATCCGTTGGGCCCGCCGCCGGTCTCGGCAACAGTCTCGGTGACCCCGTCCGGGCGAACGCGGGTGATCCTTCCCGCCGCCATCTCCGACACCACAACCGAACCGTCGTCGAGGGCGAGGGGGCTTTCGGGGAAGGCCAGCCCATCGACCAGACAGCGGCTCCCGCTCACCGCCGCTGTTCCTTGTCCGTCTCAGCGGCCGCGTTCGCCGTGCTCTGCCACCAAGCGGCGAACACCGGATCGGCCAGCGGCAGGTCCCCGACACCGGTTTGGTTTCGCGGCCACTCCGCTGCCTGTTGCGTCAGGGGCGACGTCTGACGGCTGACCCCGTAGCACAAGCGGTGCCGTCGATGCACGAAAAGCCAATGCCCGCCGTAGTATTCGTAGCTGTCTTCGTACTTGATGAGCTGTTCGATGAACCCGTCGGCGTGAGTCTGTGCGAAGCACTGGGCCCAGACCTGCCCGTGCGCGCGGTCTACGGCGTTGAGCTCGATGAGGTGGTTGGCGACGAGGATGACCGCGAATACGCTCGCGTCGACGCTGTGGGACATCAGCCGGCGCAGGCCCTCGCGGCCCTCACCGTGGTGGCCGAACCGCGCGTGTGGGACGAACAGGTCGGCCATCGCCTCGACATCCCGTGTTTCAATCGCCGCGCCGTAACGGTAGGGCAGTTGGCGAATCTCTTCGCGTGCCAACATGTCCCTCACTGGGTCGGCGTCTTCCATCGAATCCCCTTCCGCAGACCTCGTGGGGCCCTAGGGCGCCGGCGTCGACTGGCCGAGTATGTAGTGCCCGGATTGCGGATGGTGGTACCAGCCGCCGGCCGCCGACGTTCCGCCATCGACATGCAGCGTCTGCCCGGTCACATATGCGCTGAGACCGCTGGCCAGAAAGACTGCTGCTCCGGCCATTTCGTCAACGTGACCGGCCCTGCCCATCGGCACCATGAGCTTGGCGTTCTCGGCGCCCGCGGGGGCCATCTTCGCCAGGCTCTCGGTCAGGGTGAAGTCGGGCGCCAGCCCGTTGACTCGGATACTGTGCGGAGCGAGTTCGAGCGCAGCGGTTTTCGTGAAGTTCACGACCCCCGCCTTGGCCGCGGCGTAGGCGGCAAACCCGGGTGCCGCCCGCACCGCCTCAATCGTGCTGACGTTGATAATGCTGCCGCCTTCGCCTGCTTCGATCATGGCACGCGCAACCCGTTGCGTGCACAGCAAGACCTGGGTCAGGTTGATGCGAATTAACGCGTCCCACCCGTTGGACGAGGTTTCGAGTAGGCCGGACCAGAAGACTCCGCCGGCGTTGTTAACCAAGACGGTTGGAGTCCCCAGCTTCTCGACGGTGGCGGCGAGGGCATCATCAACCTGCTCCTCCTCGCGAACGTCGGTGACGCAGGCGAGGCCGCCGAGTTCCGCGGCCGCTGATGTTGCCGTCCGCGCGTTCCTCTCCCAAATCGAGACCTTCGCGCCGAATTCCGTGAACGCCGCGGCCACCGCGCGCCCAATCCCGGACCCGCCGCCCGTCACGACCGCTACCCGACCGTCCAGCGATGCGGCGTTTCGGTGCAGCGTCACTGGTTTTTCCTCATGCCGATCAGCCTGGTCGCAGGTATCCACCCGCGTGACAGATTAACACTGAGTGTTCTATTATCCAATAACGTCGGCGGGGTCGCGCCCGGACGTTCGGTCGGCTGCCGTAGTCGGGGTGTGAGGTCGGGCCAGCCGGCTCATCGAATGACGGAGGAGCAGATGCAGCGTCTGAGCGGCAAAGTGGCCGTGATAACCGGAGCGGCGCGTGGACAGGGCCGCAGCCACGCGATTCACCTGGCCGACGAGGGCGCCGACATCATCGCGCTGGACATTTGCGCCGATATCGACACCAACGACTACCCCCTTGCCACCCGGGAGGACCTGGACGAAACCGTCAAGCTGGTCGAAAAGTCTGGTCGCCGCGCGGTCTCGGCGGTCGTCGACGTGCGGGACCGCGCCGCGCTGAAGAAGGCGATCGATGAGGCGGTCGCCGAGTTGGGCGGTCTTCATGTCGTGGTGGCGAACGCCGGAATCCTCCCGATGGGTATCAACATCCCGTCCCGCGGCTTCATGGATGCGTTCGACGTCGACTTCGTCGGCGTCGTCAACGCGGTGCACACTAGTTTCGAGCACCTGCGGGCGGGTGCATCGGTCATCGTCACCGGTTCCATTGCGGGGCTGGTTTCACAGAAGGACCTGGCCACCGGTGGCGGACCGCAGGGTCCCGGGGGTGCCGGTTACGGTCTCGCCAAGAAGATGCTGGGGGAGTACACCAAGGGGTTGGCTTTGACGCTGGCGCCAGAGCAGATCCGCATTAACATCGTGCACCCGACCAACGTCAATACCGGGATGTTGCATAACCTTCCGATGTACCGCACGTTTCGTCCGGACCTCGCCGAACCGAGTCGCGAGGACGCAGAGCTTGTCTTCCCGTTGCTGCAAGCGATGCCCGTCCCATGGATCGAGCCGGAGGACATCTCCCACCTGGTGGTGTACCTGGCCTCCGACGAGTCCCGTTACGTCACCGGTCAACAGATATTCGTCGACGCCGGCGCGGGTATGAAACTGGGCCTTTAGCAGTCCATTCGCCAAGCGGTCGTCAGCGGCCACGGAAGTCGGGGTCGCGTCGCTCAACGAAGGCGGCCATGCCCTCTGCGACGTCGTCTGTCCCGGCTACCTGTTCCACGAGCAGGGCCTCGGTACGAAACGCCGCATCGCGGTCGACGTCAAACGCTTGATTGAGCATCGCCTTGGCCGCCGCCAGCGCGCGTGTCGGTCCACTCGCAAGCCGACGGGCCCATGCGCGCGTCTCGTCCTCGAGGTCGCCATCGGCGACCACTTTGTTGACCAGGCCGATCCGGTAGGCCTCGGACGCTGACAGCTCCTCGCCGAAGAACAGCAGCTGCTTGGCGATATTGAAGGGCACCTTGCGGGCCAGCAGGTAGGCGGCACCGCCGTCGGGCGCAAGCCCGCGGCGTGTGAAAAGCGCCATGAGCCGAGCGCTTTCGGCAGCGACGATGAGATCGCAGGCGAGCACCATGCTGGCGCCCACCCCGGCGGCGACGCCGTTGAGCGCGCACAGCACCGGCTTTTCGCAATCGAGCAAAGCTGACACCACCGCCTGAGATCCCATACGCAGAATCCGGGCGGCATCGCCGGCGACCCTGTCTTTCTTCGGTTGCATGCCTGGATCGTGGAGATTGGGTCCGGTGCAGAAGTGCCGGTCGCCGCGACCGGTGAGCACCACCGCTCTGATCTCGGGATCGCTGGACGCGGCCTGGAGATTCTCAATCAGGCTTCGCTGCATGGCCCGCGTCACCGAATTGCCGGCGTCTGGTCGGTCCAATACCAACCAGCGGACCGCGTCCTCGGTCCGTGCCGTCAGATCGGGGATCACAGCCGAATCGGCACGCTGGCCGGGCCGCGCACCGAATTGGTGTGCACGTAGGTCACCGCCTCTTCATCCACGTCCCACGCCGGAAATCGCGCCAGTGTCTCTTCCAGCGCGACCCGGGCCTCCAGGCGCGCGAGTGCGGCACCGAGGCAGAAGTGCGAACCGTGACCGAAGCTGATGTGGCGGATTCCGGTTCGTTCGACGTCGAAGACGTCGGCATTCTCGTATTGGCGTTCGTCGCGGCCGGCCGAGCCGGTCAGCAGCGCCACCCGTGAACCCCCGGGGATGAGCGTTCCGTGATAGGTGACTTCGCGTGCTGTGTAACGGCCCTGTACGGGCGACGGGGCGTCGTAGCGCAGCAGTTCCTCGACGGCGTTGCCGATCAGTTCTGGGTTCGCGGCCAGTTTGGCCCGCTGCTCGGGGTAGCGCGCGAGCGTCAGCGCCGCCCAGCCCAGCAGCCGCGCCACTGTTTCGTTGCCGGCGACGTTGATTGTTGCGATGAACATCAACACCTCACCGTCATCGAGGCGACGCGACTCGCGGCCCGCTTGGACCAGGTCGGACCCCATCAGGTTGCCGACGATGTCGTCGCTCGGAACGATCCGGCGCTGCTGAATCTGGTCGGCGTAATAGCCCAGCAGCTTGGCGTTGGCTTGCTGGCCGTCTTCGCTCAGCTGAGTTGCCCCGTCTTCGCGGTGGAGCTGGGCATCTGACCATTCCCTCAGGTTGTCGTGGTCCTGCTCGGGAAACCCGAGCAGGGAACTGATGACCATCACCGGCAGCTTCATTGAAAAGTCGCGCACGTAGTCGAAGCCCTCGGTGCCGACGAACTCGCCCAGGTAGCCGCGGCACAGCGTGCGGACGCGGTCCTCGAGTTTGGCGACACTTGTGCGAAAGAAGGTGCGGTTGACCATCTTTCGCAGCGCAGTGTGGTCGGGCGGATCCATCATGATAATCGGCTTGGGCGATACCCACGGATCGTCGCCGATCGCGTCCAGCGTGACACCGTGCTCCGAGGAGAACGACTCGGTGTCCAGCGACGCCTCCATCACGTCGGAAAACCTGCTCAAGGCGTAGAAGTCGTACTCCGTGTTGTGGTAGACAGGCGCTTCGTCGCGCAACCGTTTCCAGACCGCATACGGGTCCTTGTGCAGGGCGCGATCGAACGGATCCCAACGTAGGCCCGTTGTCGTCATCGGCACCGTCCTCCTCGTAAGGAACAGTAATACATTATCTGTATAGTTGCACTATTATGGTGGCGCGGGTCGCCCACCCCCTGCTGAGGAGGACGAAGGAACGTGGAAACCCGAGATCTCGAGCACGTCGTCTACGAGAAGGACGGCGCTATCGCGCGGATCATCCTGAACAATCCGGACGCCGCCAACGCCCAGACCTCTGAAATGGTCCATAGCGTCAACGCGGCCCTCGACGACGCGCAGTACGACTACGACATCAAAGTCGTGATCATCAAAGCCAATGGCAAGGGCTTCTGCTCTGGCCACGTCCCCACGGGTGCATACCCCGAATTCAAGGCCGAGCTGGAAGCATCGGGGAAAGTCTGGCGGTCTGCTGCCCAATTATTTCTGTGGCCGGTCCTCAAGCTGTGGGAGTTCCCCAAACCGGTGATCGCTCAGGTGCACGGCTATGCGATCGGCGGGGGCACGACATGGGCGCTGATTCCCGAAATCACCGTGTGTTCCGAGGACGCGTGGTTCCAGATGCCGCTGGTTCCCGGCTTTGGGCTCCCCGGCGCCGAAACGATGTTTGAGCCGTGGGTTTTCATGAATTACAAGCGCGCCGCCGAATACCTCTACACAGCCCAGCGGTTGACGGCCGCCGAGGCCTTGGAGTTCGGTCTGGTCAATCGGGTGGTGCCCGCCGATCAACTCGAAGCCACCGTCGAGGAGCTGGCCGCGCAGATCGCCAAGGCGCCCTTGATCACGCTGCAGGCAGTCAAGTCCGGCGTCATCCGGGCCTGGGAGACCATGGGGTTCCGCACCCATCAACAAGCCAGCAATGACCTTCAGGCGATGGTGACCGGCAGCAAGGAGTTCCAGCAGTTCATGGCGGAACTCATGAAGAAGGGCTCAAAGCCCAGTAAACGCATCTGAGCATGCCTCTCAAACCGATCATCCGGTTCGGCGGGGACGAGGAGACCGAGTCGCTGCGGGCTTCGGTCCGTGGCTGGCTTGCGGGCAACTTGCCGGATGAATTCCGCCGCACCGCGGCCAATCCCGACTACCTCCCCCGCGATGCGCACGACCGTGCGGTGGCGTTCTGCCAGGCGTTACACGACCAGGGCTGGTTCGTGCCGCACTGGCCCGCCCAGTACGGCGGGGGCGGCCGCGGTGTCGTCGAACAGGTGGTCATCCGGGAGGAGCTCGCCTACGCCGGGGCACCGCTGGTCAACACCAACGGCGTCAACATGCTGGCGCCGGTGTTGTTCAAATACGGTACTCCTGAACAGAAGGCGGAGCACCTGCCGGCCATCGCCCGCTCAGAACGCATGTGGGCACAGGGGTATTCGGAACCTGAGGCCGGCTCGGATCTGGCGGCACTGCGCATGACCGCTCATCAGGACGGCGACCATTACGTCCTGGACGGGCAGAAGACATGGACGAGCAACGGCGTGCTCGCCGATTGGATCTTCGTCTTGGCCCGCACCTCGCCGGTTGCCGATAAGCGCCAGGCGGGAATCTCGTTCTTCCTCGTCGACCTTGAGACACCGGGAATCACCCGCCGGCCCATCCGCTCGATGACCGGATATCCGACCTTCGCCGAGGAGTTCTTCGACAGTGTGCGCGTGCCGGCGGCCAATCTCGTTGGGGCAGAGGGCGAGGGGTGGACGGTCGGAAAGGCGCTGTTGGAGGTCGAACGATCGAATATCACCAGGGCCGCGCAGGCCCAGCGCTATCTCGATGAGTTGATCGACTGGTGCCACGCGCAGAAAGGGTCGCCGCATGATCCGCTGGCTGAACCGACTACCCGCATCGCGCTAGCCCGCGCCGTCGAACGCGTAGAGGCCGGCCGCGCCCTGTCCTATCGCGTAGCGCACCTGCAGGCCGCGGGTGCTTTGGATCCCGCGTTGCCGTCGTTGTCGAAGCTGTACCACTCCGAGCTGACCGCCGAATTACGGACGCTTGGCGCCCAGATCCTCGGTCCCGCTGGTGAACTCATGCCGAACGATCCGGATTCCATCCTGCATGGGCACTTTTCCGAGGGGCTCCTGTTGTCGCTGCTGCATGCGATCGGCGGAGGTACTAGCGAGATTCAGCGAGATCTGATATCTACGGTCGGCTTGGGCATGCCGCGCTGAGATGATCGCTTAGGAGAAGGCGGTGCGGCCCTCAACCGCAGCCGAGCGCTGCTGCGCAACGGTGGCCATCGCCAGTTCGAGCGGATGGAACGCGGCGAGCTGAGCGCTTTCGGCCGAATTGATCAGCCGCTTGGTCATTTCCACCGCTCCGGCATCGGCTTGTGCCAGCTCGCTGGCGATGGCCAGCGCCCGGTCGATCGCCGATCCGGGATCGACAACGTCGGTCACCAGTCCCAGCTTCTCGGCCTCGAAGCCCGACATCCGTGTCCCGCGCAACAGGAACGACGCCGCACGGTGCCGGCCCAACTGCTGAGTCAGGCGCCAAGCGAGCCCACCGTCGGGCACCACCGCGCGCGCCACGAACGGCGCAGCAAAAAAGGCGTCGGAAGCGCACACAACCAGATCGCATGACAGTGCCAGGCTCCAGCCGAGGCCGACGGCCGCGCCCTCGACTGCCGCGATGGTCGGTACCGGCAGTGCTTTGAGTTGTTCCATCACTCGTTGGGCGTGTTCGACACGGCCGGCGGGGCTCAGCGGACCGTTCCCGTGTGCCGGTCCGGTCTTCAAATCTCCTCCGGCGCAGAAGAATCCATCTGCACCGGCCAAAACCACGCCGCGGTCGCCGTAGGCAACTAGTCCGCCGAGCGCGATGGATAGCTCGGTCCACGAGTCATACGACAACGCGTTACGCTGGCGTGGCCGATTGAGTAAAACGACAGCAATGCCGTCTCGATTTTCGCATCGGATCAGCTGAGCCTCAGCATCGGTGTGGTCGGCCATTGGATCGCCCCTACCGGTTGAGGAACTTGTCGATGGCCGCGCGATGCTCGGGTGTGGTGAAACACTCCGTCTCGGCCGAGATCCCGTATTCGAGGATGCCGGTAATCGCGCGCTGGGCATGCAAATTCAACGTTCGTTTCGTGTCCTGCACAGCCCTTGGCGGCAACGCGGCGAGGCGGTGAGCAACCGATAGGCCCTCCCGCTTGATATCCGGATGCGGTACGACCCGGTTGGCTAAGCCCAGCTCGACCGCCTTGTCGGCCTTGATGCGTTCGCCGAGCATCAGGTACTCCTTGGCTTTGATCAGGCTCATCAGCAACGGCCACAGGACCGAGCCGCCGTCACCGGCAACCAGTCCGCTCGCTACGTGAGTGTCGGCGAAGAACGCCCGGTCTGACATCAAGACGATGTCGCACAACACTGCGATGCTGCACCCGAAGCCGACCGCGGGGCCGTTGACAGCCGCGACTACCGGCAGTGGAAAGTCGATCACGTCGCGCACGATGCGTCGGGCGTCTCGCATTCCGGCGCGGCGAGTGACCGGGTTGTTGACATGGGTTTCCAGCCATTCCACCAGGTTTCCGCCGGCGGAGAAGTAATCGCCGGTGCCGGTGATCAGCACCGCCCGGGCGTCGGGGTCGTCGGCCAGCGTGCCCCACAACCGGGTGAAGGCGGTGTGCATCCGGTTGTTGACCGCGTTCGCGTTGTCGGGGTTGTTCAACGTCACGATACGCACGGGACCGTCTGCGGCCACGAGGATCTCGTCGCACCCGGTCAGTTCCGGTGTGCCCTCCGGTACGTCCGTCATCGGCGTTCAGCCCTCGTCTCTTGCAGTCAGCCATTCCGGCCGACGAGTCTCCACGAAGGCCTCGCGGTCGTGGCTGACAGGCCATTCCGGGGATCGCTTCTGCAGGAACGCGGTGAAGGCCTCGATCTGCTCGGTGGTGCCGATGGACGACCAGTAGCCCGTGACGTCCACGGGCGGCAGCGCACGCGCCATCTCACGTTTCATCGCGGCGCGAGCGACCGGGCCGGTCTTTCGGACTCGTTCTAGCAGGGCGTCGACTTCCAACAGCAAGGAGTCGTGCGGCACGACTTTACCGACCAGGCCGAGGCGCTCGGCCTCGGGTGCGTCGATCCAATCGTTGCCGTAGATAAGGTGATTGGCCCTCAGTGTGCCCAGCCGTTGCGGCAGCCGAGCGGCGACGAACGCTTCGTATACGCCGCGGGTGAGGTCGGGGACGCGGAATCGGGCTCGATCGGATGCGACGACCAGATCCGCGAACAGGGTCATCACCAAACCACCGCCAAGGGCAATCCCGTTAACCGCGCAGACAACGATTTTCGGTATCTTGCCGAGCGTTTCGAACGGCGTCCCGTCGTATGATTCGGTGAATGCATCCCACGTCCGGTCCGGGTTGCCCACCGCGTTCATGTCCCCACCCGCGCAGAATGCCTCGCCGGATCCGGTGATTACCAGGAAGCTCAAACGCGGCTCGTCGGCGACAATCATCGCTGCCCGCTTGATGCCGTGATAGCCGTCTGCGGTGACGGCATTCTTCTTCTCGGGACGGCTGATCGTGACGGTCAATGTGTCGCCCTGGATACGCCCGATTAGCTCTGGGGTGCCGAGGTCGACGTCGACCGATTCGGGGAGCGCGGTCACTGTTCCCCGATCACTGCGAGAAGTTCACCGACACTGAAGGTTTCGCCCGCACTGACCTTCCAGGCGACCACTCCGCTGGCCGGCGCTTCGATGTCCATTTCGATCTTGTCCGTGGCGATCTGATAAAGCGGGTCACCCTCGGAAACGTGGTCACCGTCCGCTACATAGAACTCGATCAATTCCGCTTCGGTGATCGCATCACCAGGTTTGGGCATCCGCACCTCGATCACACGATTCTCCTGACGGTTTCGACGAGTTGCGCGGCGTCCGGACGGCAAGCCGCTTCGAGGGTGGCCGCGCGCGGCACCGGCGTATACGTGCCGGCCACGCGTTGAATGGGGCTCACCAGCACACCGAACAGCTCGGTGCCCACGGCGGCGGCGATTTCGGCCCCCGGTCCGCAGAATCCGACCGACTCGTGGGCCACCACCAGGCGCCGGGTCTTGCGGACCGATTCGATCACCGCCGCCAGATCCAGCGGCACCAGCGTCCGCAGATCTACGACTTCAACCGAAACGCCCTCAATGTCAAGCTGGTTGGCTGCATCGAGCGCGGCATGGACCATGGTGCCGTACGTACAGATCGTCACATCGGTGCCGACCCGTTTGATGTCGGCCTGCCCGAGCGGGATCACATAGTCGGCGGTGGGCACGGGCCCCTTACCGCCGCCGTAGAAGAGCTTCATCGACTCGACGAACAGGCACGGATCGTCTTCTGCCAGGCATGCATTGAGCAGGCCCACGGCGTCGGCTGCGGTGCTGGGCCAGACGACCTTGATTCCGGGTGTGTGCATCGCCCAGGCCTCGAACGCTTGCGAGTGTTGCGGGCCTGCGGCTGTGCCCACCATGGCGCGGATGACGATCGGTGCGCCCTGCCGGCCGCCTGACATGTAGCGGATCTTCGCGGCGTGGTTGGCGATCTGATCCATGGCCACACCCAGGAAGTCCATGAACATGAGTTCCGCCACCGGCCGCAGCCCGCCTAGTGCCGCACCGACGGCGGCGCCGATGATGGACGACTCGGCGATCGGGGTGTCGCGCACCCGGTCGGTGCCGTACTTGGTGGAAAGTCCCGCGGTGATCTTGAACATGCCGCCCGCCGGATCGGCGATGTCCTCGCCGAGCAGCACGATTGAATCATCGGCGGCCATGGCGCGATCCAGCGTGCGGTGAATCGCCTGCACGAGACCGAGATTCTCGGTTTCTCCTTCGGGCGCCTTCGCACGCTGCGTTACGGGTGCCGCTAGTTCGGTGCCATGCGCGGCGAACACGTCGCGAGTGAGTTCCGTTACGGCGGGTGGCTCGGCCTCGCGGGCTGAGGCGAAGGCCGAGTCGATTTCTGCCATCAGTTCGGCGTCAATGCGGTCGAGCTCGTCCTCAGTGGCCAGACCGTCGTCGATGAGGCGCTGCCGGTACCGCGCGAAGGGTGGGTCGGCGCGCTTGGCCGCCAGCTCGTCAGGGTCCGCGTAGGGCATCTGGTCGCCAAAGTAGTGGCCCTGCAGGCGATATGCCACCGCTTCGACGAACGATGGGCCGCCGCCGGACCGCGCACGCTCGACGGCCTCGGCCACGGCGTGAAACACCGCGTGCGGATCCGTGCCGTCGACAGTGATCCCGGGCATCGCGTAGCCGGCGGCCCGGTCGGACAACCGGGTCGAGCGGGTGTAGCCCGCCACGGGCGTGCATTCGGCCCATGCATTGTTCTGGCAGAAGAACACCACTGTAAGCGACCACAGCGTCGCCATGTTCATGGCCTCGTGGACGTAGCCGATGCTCGTCGCACCGTCGCCGAAGCTCACCAGCACCACGCGATCACTGCCCTTGACGGCCTCTGCCAGCGCGATCCCGTTCGCGATCAGGGGGCCGGCACCCACGATGCCGGTGGTCCACGCGACCCCGTGCTCGGGGTCGAAAATGCCCATTGCCCCGGCTTTGCCCTTTGACAAACCGGTGCTTCGGCCGAGGATTTCGGCGAAGTACTTGGGTAGGTCGATGCCCTTGGCCACCACATCACCGAGACCGCGATAGGTGGTGACCAGCTGATCGTTATCGGAGAGGGCAAGGGCCGCGCCGGCCGACATCGCCTCCTGTCCCTCGACTGGCCAATAGCTCATGGCGATCTCGCCGGAGGACAGGCCTTTTCGGACGCGCTGGTCGCTGTGGTGCACCTTGCTCATCAAGCGGTATAACTCGACGGCACGGTCGCTGCTCAGGACCCGGGTTCCCATGTCTACTTGCGTGGCCATCACCACTCCTTCGCGATGCGCACTCCGTCGACGAGCATACAATACAATATGACGATATTTGTTTAGTCGTCCGATGGGCGGCTCAGACGCCCAGTTGAGGAGAACTTCGACCGCGATGCCCGAGCGACTAGCCCTGCGAGCCGGTGAGGGTCTGCCGACCCATGTGCACGGTGCCGCCGACCCTCGATTTGCCTGCGCAGTGAGAACCTTCGCCGCGCTCTTTCCCGGCCCACGGTATGGCGGTGGGGCGCTGTCTGTGTATGTCGACGGGGAACCCGTCGTCGACGTGTGGACCGGCTGGTCCGATCGCGAGGGGCGCGTGCCCTGGTCCGCGGACACCGGCGCGATGGTCTTCTCCGCGGGTAAGGGCGTGGCATCGACGGTCCTGCACCGCCTCGCCGACCGTGGGTTGCTGTCCTACGACGACCGCATCGCGCAGTACTGGCCCGAGTTCGGCGCCAACGGTAAGTCCGACATCACCGTGCGTGACATGTTGCGTCACACGACGGGCCTGTCCCGGCTCGGGACCATCACCACCGAACAGTTGCTCGATCACCGGTTCATGGAAGAGCGGCTGGCCGCCGCGCCCGTTGACCGCCTCGCCGGCCGGGCGGCATATCACGCGTTCACATTCGGATGGTTGGCATCCGGATTGGCCCGCGCGATCACCGGCAAGGGTATGCGGGAGCTATTCCGCACGGAGATCGCGCGACCACTGGACACCGACGGTATCCACCTAGGGCGGCCGCCGGCCGACGGGTCCACGAAGGCCGCACAGACCATGTTCCCGCAACGCTTTTCGGGCGGGCCGGGGGTCGGCCAGCTGATCTCGCTGATGGCCAAACTGCCGATTCCAGGCCCGCTCGGTGCGACCTACGTACCCGGTATCACCTCCCTGGTCCAGGACGACATGGCGCTGCTGGACAGCGAGATTCCCGCGGTGAATGCGGTGGTGACCGCGCGGGGGCTCGCCAAGATGTACGGAGCGCTCGCCAACGGCGGAAGTATCGATGGGCAGCGATTCCTCTCGGAGGAATTGGTCGGGTCGTTGACAGGCAGGCGCAGCTTTCGGCCGGACCTGAACGTCTTCTTCCCGATGTCATTTCACCTGGGCTACCACGGATCACCGGTGCCGGGCCTACTGCGGGGCTTCGGGCATGCCGGACTGGGCGGGACCATCGGCTGGGCCGACCCGATCACCAAAAGCTCATTCGGCTTCGTACACAACCGGCTGCTGACACCGATGGTCGCCGACCAACTGCTCTTCGTGCCGCTGCTGATACCGCTGCAGCGTGGCGTCAACGAGACACACGACAGTGACCTCGTCACCGTGCCAAGCTTCGGCGCACGAACCTCCGACGAGGCGCGCACCGAAACCGCCGGGCGCTGACCCGACAAGCTCAGGCGGTATCGTCTACGGGTCTCTATCGGCCGGCACGGGAAGCAGATGGATATCTCGCGGGCACTTCCCCATGCGGAACTTGAAGCGCTGTCCCGCAGGTATGCGGCGGCGGTCGATCGCCGAGATCGCGACGCGCTTCTGGCGGTGTTCGCCCCCGACGCGTCCATGCTCGTCGAAAGACCCGGGCGCGAACCGGGAACGCTGACCGGTCACGGCGAGATTCAACGGATAATCGGCATCGTCGCGCGGTGGCCACGCACCGCTCACCTCATTGCACAGGGCCTGTATGTCGTCGAGGGGGAGTCGGCGGTCGGCGAAATCTACTGCACTGCCAATCACTTTCGTGGTGGCGAGCCGGACGGGCAGAACCACGTCATGCACATCCGCTACCTGGACAAGTATTCGCTCGACGGCGGTCTGCGGTGGCGGATCGCGCACCGCAGGGTCGTCGTCGATGCCACCGAGGACCGGGCCGCGTCGATCGGAGGACTCAGTTGATGGCCCCGCTACAGCTCTCGATGGGGATTCCGTCGTTTTCCGCAGCGGCACCGCCGGATTGGGAACACCTGACGGATTGGGCGCAACTGTTGGAGGGCGCTGGATTCGACCGCCTGCTGGTCTCGGAACACGTCGCGTTCGGCATGAACATGGACGCGTACGCGGATCCACGGACGGGCGGAACAATAGGTGGTCGCCAACCGACCGGTCCGGACGGGCACTGGCTGGAACCGCTCACGACGCTGACCTACCTGGCGGCAAAGACCGAGCGAATCCGGCTGGGCACAAACATTTTGCTCGCCGCGCTGCGTCCGGCCGCGGTCCTTGCGAAAACCCTTGCGACCATGGACGTTCTGTCCGGTGGCCGCGTCGATGTCGGGGTGGGCGTCGGCTGGCAGCGTGAGGAATACGACGCGGCTGGAGTGGACTTCGACCGACGCGGGGCGATCCTGGACCAGACGCTCGAAGTATGCCAGCGGCTATGGCGGGAGAACGAGGTGAGCTATCACTCAGCCGGTTTGAGTTTTGAGCGGATTCACCAGATGCCCAAACCAGTGCAGCCCGGCGGAGTACCGGTCTGGGTGAGCGGGACGGTGAACCGAGCGGTCGCTCGCCGGCTCGCTCGCTTTGGACGGGGGTGGATCCCGTGGGGTCCGGATGCGCGGGATGTCGCCGCGGGAATTAGTCGAATGCGCGCCGCGGTCGAGCGCGCCGGCGGCGACCCGGACGGGTTCGGTGTTGCCGGGACGCTGCGCATGCAGACGAGTGCCGATGGCCGGCTCGACCTCACCGCGGTCGCCGCGGGAGCGACCTCGCTGGCGAACGCCGGCGTGACCGACCTGCGAATGACGCACTGGCCCTTGCCTGGCGCGAATCGGGATCGCGACATCCCCGCACTCGTCCAGGCGGTCCGTGACGCTGTCGATGACTAGGGCGTCCGGATCGACTCGAGTTGCGCAGCGAGCAGCATCCGGTCGAAATAACAACGTTCCAGGACGAGATCGGGCCCGCGGAAGCCGAAGAGGTTGACGCTCAACATGTCGAGCGGTGTGCCGGGTGCGGTCGTTCGGGTCTCCACGACCAGACCGTTGTCCCCGTGGTAGATCGCCTCCGCGGCATATCGCAGCATGGGGAGATCCACCCACTGCTGCAACAACATTGCGCGGACCGCCTCGCCACCATCGAAAACGGTTCCCGTAGGGATGATCTCGTAGCGCGGATGGGTGAAGGTGGCCATCGCCGCGTCCAGGTCGCGCGCATTCTCGGCCGCGACGTGCCGGAGCACGACCTCTTCGCGGACGCGCCGCAGCGCGGTATCAGGACTCACTTCGTTTCGAAGACAGCGAGATTGCGGCCGTCCTCGAGCGGCACCCACGCCACGGTGACACGGTCACCAACCGTCGGAGGGGGACCGAACACGTTCGACATCATGCGGACACCTTCGTCCAGATCGACGAGCACCACGGAGTACGGCACCTTGTCGGCAAGGGCGGGGAGCGCGGCGCGGTGGTGCACGCTGACCGCGTAAACGACCCCGTCGCCGCTCAACTTCTCCCACTGCAGCGACGACCCGCCGCAGTGCGGACAGACGAACCGCGGGTACCAGACGAGCCGCGAGCACGATTCGCATCGTTGGACCGTCAGCTCGCGACGCCGGGTCGCGTCCCAGAAGGGCGCGGATGCCGGGCTGGGCGGGGGGACGGGCAGCGTATCGGTCACAGCGTCGCCTCCGTTCCCAGAATCACCGTCGAGGTGGCTGAGAGCACCCCGCCGGTGCCGTGTGCGACAGCCGTTTTCGCTTCTGGGACCTGGCGTTCGCCACATTCACCGCGCAACTGGCGCGTGGCCTCGACGAGCAGGAAGGCCCCGAACGCCCCGGGGTGGGTGTAGGCGAGCCCGCCGCCGGAGGTCTGACCGGGCAGCGTACCTCCGGGTCCCAACGCGCCGTCCGCGACAAACGAACCCCCTTCGCCCTTCGGGCAGAAGCCCAAGTCTTCGAGCGCCAGCAGCACCGTGATGGTGAACGAGTCGTAGAGCTCGACCACATCGATGTCGGCCGGGTTGAGGCCAGCTGCACGGAAGGCGGCTGGCCCCGAAAGGCCACCTGGGGAGACGGTGAGGTCGGGCATTTGGGAGATCATCGCGTGCGAGGCCGCCGACGCCGCACCCAGGACGAAGGCCGGCGGTTTGGCCAGGTTGCGGGCGCGCTCGGCGCTCGTGACCACCAGTGCCGCGGCGCCGTCGGTGACTAGGCAGCACTCGAGCTTGTGTAGCGGTTCGGCAATGAAGCCGGAGTCCAGGACGTCATTCACGGTGATCGCCTCGCGCAGGTGAGCGCGCGGATTCATTACCGCCCAACGCCGGGTGTCGACGGCGATCTGAGCGAGCTGAGCGGCGGTGGTCCCGAAAGTGGCCATGTGGCGGTTGGCGGCCAGCGCGTAGGCACTGATCGGGAGCATCACGCCAAACGGGTTCTCCCACTCGAGCCGCTCGGGGGTGGCGAAGACGCCAAGACCTTTTTCGCCTCGCTTTCGGGCGGCACGCGGTGTGGATGCATAGACGACCACTACCGTCTCGGCTTCACCGGCGGCGATCGCCGCGGCGGCATGCTCGACGTACAGCCCGTAGCTGGCGCCCCCGGTTTGAGTGGCATCGGTGAATCGTGGTGTTATTCCCAGGTATTCGGCCAGTTCGACCGAATGCATGAGCGCTCCGCCGGTACAGGTGCACAGGCCATCGACGTCCCGCAGCGACAACCCGGCATCGGCCAACGCCGCGGTGATGACGCGCGCTTCCAATTCCCGCAGCGGAACGTCAATCACACCGGTCGGCGAAACCTCGTCGGCTACACCGACGACGGCCGCCGCCCCTCGGATGTCGATTGTCAACTCCGCACCTCTTCGAATAATTCACGCACGCCGGGCTGGCTGACCTTGAGCGAGGGCGTCCGTGGCAACTCATCGACGATGACCAGACGGGCCGGAACCTGGTAGCGACTGACTCGTTCGCGCACATAGGCCAGAAGATCCTCCGATGTGACCTGACCACCGTGGACCAACTCGACTGCTGCGACCGGCACGTGGCCGAGCCGCTCGTCGGGCAGACCGGCCACACCGGCGTCGCGCACCGCCGGATGGCTGCGCAGGACCTCGACGATTTCGGCGGGCGTGACCTTGAAGCCACCGCGGATGATGACGTCGTCGATGCGCCCATCGATGAACACGAAGCCGTCGTCATCGACACGGCCGAGGTCGGTGGTCCGCACCCAGGCGCCCCCGGAGGTACGGACCTCGATGCGACCCTGTTCACCGGCCGGCATCTCGCTGTCGTCTTCTATGGACATGACGCGGATTTCCCGGCCCTGCTGGGGCCGTCCTACGCTGCCGCGTTTGGCTGCGGCCCACTCCCGATGTAAGGCAAGGTTCCAGCCCGCCACTCCGCCCGCGAATTCCGTTGCGCCGTAGGATGGCAAGACCGCAACGCCGTAGCGCTGCTCGAACTCCTCTTGTATATCGACGGGCAGATGCGCGGTGCCCGAGGTCACCACCTCCACGCTGGAGAACACCTCAGGCGCCACTCCGGCGTCGAGCACCATTGACAGCGCCGACGGCACCAGGCTCACGGCGCGTGGCCGATGCCGGACCACCAATTCCACGAAATCGGGCACCCGGAATCGCTCCATTAGTGCGATCTTTCGGCCCTCGCAGACATTGAGCAGCGTGCGAAACAGTCCCGACATGTGCACCAGCGGCGAGCCGACGATCGCGACGCCGGAACGCAGTCTGAGTTCCGGCCGGTGCCCCGAACTGTAATGTGCGCTTGCCGCGGCGACTGTGTGCTCGAACGTGCTGTAGGACAGCGGGATTCGCTTCGGGGGACCGGTAGTGCCGCTCGTCAGCATCTCGACGGCGATACCAGCGGTCTTGTTTCGGAACGGGCCGGATCCAGGATCTTCGAGGCCGGCAACGGTAGCGCAGTCGGCGGGCTCGGTCATCACCTGCAGCCCCATCGCCCCAGCGGCGGCGCGGATGACTCCGGTGCGCTGCCAGTCGGTCGGCACTGCGACCAACGCAGGCAACCTCAACCCACGGATGTCCGATGCGAGTCCGGCGTCGCCGTGTGACGGGTTGATCGTGACGATGCAACCGTTGGCCAATAACCCGCCCAGCATCGCCCCGACCATCGCGGGGTGGTTACGCAGCACCAGGCCGACAGCAGACCCCTCGTCCAAACCTACTGCTGTCAGCTGGCTTTCAACTCCAGAAGCGATGTCTGCCAGCGCCTGCCAAGTCGTCCAAGAACCCTGGTACTCGATGGCGGGTGCCCCGGGGTCGATCGCCAGAACCGCCCGGATGCGGTCGGTCAGCTGCTGGCTCAAGCCGCCGCTGCCGCGAGCTCGGTGGCCGCTGGGATCACCTCTTGGGCGAACAGCTTCATCGACTCATAAACCTTTGCGCGATCCATCGCCCCGCCTCGCGACATGCGCAATATGATGTTGCGCCAACCCATGTCGATGACAGTACGCATCTTCTCCACGATGCGCTCCGGATTACCCATCAGCGTCAGGTGTGAATTCAGCACCTGCTCGTAGCTCTGCTTGTCGTGCTTCTCGAACCAGTCCGAGTAGGCCTTATAGTCGGCCGGTATCTCGCCGCCCCGCTCGAAGGGGCTTGAATACTTGCGGTGCGTCTGGATGGACAGTTCGACACTCTCGCGCGGATAGCTGCGTGCGAATGCGTCATCCTCGTGGCAGAACGCGTTGAGCAGCGCCCACACGTTACCGGTGGCTGCTTCGAGTCCCTTCTCGGACTGCACCTTCAAGTAAATATCCAGCGCCCCCTGTAGGTCCGGGTCGACCTGGTAGGGGTTACCGATGATCGCACCGAAGCCCTTCTCGGCGAGCCACTCGAAGCTTGACGGCGTCTTCATCACCGTGCCCCACACCGGAATCGTTTGCTGCGCCGGTCGCGGATAGATGGTCACGTCCTCGAGCTGGAAGTACTTGCCGTCATAGCTGACGTTTTCCTCCGTCAACAGCCGGCTGACGATGTCCACGCACTCCTGGTAGCGGCTGGTGGCCTCGTCCATCGAGAGGCCGAAACCCTTGAACTCGTGCGCCTGGTAGCCGCGGCCGAAGCCGGCGTCGAAGCGTCCGCCGGACAAAACGTCGACCATCGCTATGCGTTCTGCCAGTTGGATCGGATTGTGGAAGGGCGCGACCATGCAAGCGGTTCCGATGCGGATGCGTTCGGTCTGCGCAGCGATCGCCGTAGCCACCTGCGGAAGGTCGGGAAGCATCCCGTATGGCGAGAAGTGGTGCTCGGCCAGCCAGACCTCGTCGTAGCCGAGCTCCTCTGCCCAGCGCGCTTCCTCCAGCACGTTGGCCAGCACCTCTCGCTCGCTGAGGTGGTTGGGCTTGTCGCCGAGGATGAACACGCCGAACTTCATATCGGTCCTTCCTTCTGACCCCATTAATATAGTTGCAGTTACTGCCACTATATTGCACGATTGAACATATATCGTCAATCCGTTCAATCCAAGGAGGTGCCGTGACCCTCTCCGACTCCGTGGTCGGAACCGCTCTGAGGCCGGCGTCATTCACGTGGGATCAGACCGACGTGATCCTCTACGCGTTGGGGGTTGGCGCCCGCCCACCCGCCGAGTTGGCACTGCTCAATGAGGCTTGCGGTCCTGCGGTGTTGCCCACCTTTGCCCTCATCGCCAACTGGTGGGCAGTCAAGGATCTCCGCAGTGTTCTCGACCTCGGTACGTTTCCGATCGTCCACTCGGCCCAGTCGCTGGAGTTGCATCGGCCGATCACCGCCAGCGGCGACCTGTCAGTGCAGGCTCGGGTGTCGTCGGTATGGGACAAGGGCAAACACGCCGCCGTCGAATTGACCAGCCGCGGGGTCGACGCGGACGGAACCGTCTTTGTGGCCCGGTCGCAGACCATGGTCCTTGGAGCCGGGGGATTCGGTGGCGAGCGGGGACCCTCGGCCGAGCCAGATCCGGATGGGCCGCCGGACGAAGTCTTCGACGACGTGATCCGGCCGGAACAGGCCGCGATCTATCGACTGTCTGGCGACCGCAACCAGCTCCACATCGACCCGGCTGCGGCCCGCAAGTTTGGCTTCGGCGACGTGTTCCTGCACGGGCTGTGCACCCTCGGATTCGCCGCACGCGCGGTGATCAACGGAATCGGCCACGGCGATCCACAGTCGTTGACATCCTTGAGTTGCCGCTTTGCCAAGCCGGTCGGACTCGATGCTTCGCTGCGCACTGAGATGTGGCGAACTGGAGATTCCGTGCGTTTCCGGACACTGCAAGGTGACATCGTCGCGTTGAGTTCGGGAACTGCGACGCTGGCAGGGGGATGACCATGGACCAACGGCGGGCCCGCGGATTGCGTAACCGACACGCACTCATCAACGCGGCGATCGAGCTCTTCGCCACCCAGAGCTACGAAACGACCACAATCGAGCAGATCTCGACCGCTGCAGGTGTCGCGCCGCGCACGTTCTTTCACCACTTCGCCACCAAGGACGACATACTGTTCGACGGCTACGCCGATCGGCTCCAGGAGGCCGCCCGCCGGTTTCGTGCCGCACGGTCGAACTCCTTGTGGGACGCACTTGCCGAAACCTCGTCCGCGGTGGCGGAGGCGATCATCGAACAGCCCGAGATCTTCCTGGTCCGCGCCACCATGTACCACAACGTGCCATCGCTGCGCGCAACGATGTTGCGGATCAACGAAGATTGGATCGATCAGCTCACCGCCGAAGTGGCGCGGTGGCTGAACAGCAATAAAGAGATGGACTTGAGGCCTCGCCTCGCCGCCACGCTGACCAACAGCGCCAACCGCGCGGCCATCGATGTGTGGGTGGCCGGCGGTGGTCGGGGAAATCTGCCAGAGCTGATGGCCGAAGCCGTTGAATTCGTGCGGCCATCCATCGTTGCGATCGAGCGCGCGGCAGCGACGAGAGGGGGACAGCGTGTCGGTTGAATCTCGTCCGCTGGCGGTCGTTACGGGGGGAGTGCGTGGCATCGGTGAGGCCATCGTCGCCGAGTTGATTTCCGCCGGTCATCGCGTGGCCGCGGTTGACATCAACACGAAAGCCATTGCCCGAGCCCAGGTTTGCGACGCGGCGCACTCGGGCGATCTTATCCCCATGAACCTCTCGATTACGGATCGTGGCGCCGTGGAGGATGCGCTGGGCAACCTCGCCGAGGAGTACGGACCCATTCGTGCATTGGTGAACAACGCCGGGATGACGCTGCCCGGAACGTTTCTCGAGCAGAGCGACGAGGACTGGGATCGCATCGTGGAAGTCAACCTCAAGGGTACGTTCATCATGGCGCAGGTTGCGGCCCGGCAGATGGTAGCCGAAGGCGGCGGGGCGATCGTCAACATCAGCTCGGTCTCGGCCCACGGCGTGCGCACCGGTCCGCCGGCCTATGCCGCCGCAAAGGCGGGCGTGGAGGGACTGAGCCGGCTGATGGCCGTCCAGTTGGGCGAGCACGGGGTGCGGGTCAACACGGTTGTTGTCGGCACCACGGCGACGCCCTGGCTAGTCGGGCGCAAGACCGAGGAAGAGCTGGCACAGATGCGCCGGAGCACTGTGACCGGGCAGTTGGGCGAACCGGCGGACGTTGCCGGTGTGGTCGCATTCCTGTGCTCGCCGGCAGCCAAACACCTGACAGGCCAGCTGATTTCGGTGTCCGGGGGCCAGTGGATGCCATAAAAGTCTCGGATGAGACGATAAGACAAATACTGCTATAGTGTTTAGCTGCTACAGATCGATGCCAGGGGACGCCGTGGAACTGAAGAGAATCCTGTTCGAGGTCAGCGAGCACGTCGCCACGATCACCATCAACCGCCCGGAGCGGCTCAACGCTACCGACGATCTGACCCGCACCGAGCTCGGCAATGCGTGGGCGCGCGTCCGCGACGATCCCAACGTTCGAGTGGCCATCATCACCGGAGCGGGGGACCGCGCGTTTTCCGCGGGCCAGGACATTCGGGCAACGGCAGAGGGCGGCATCCGCAACAAGATTCCCGGTTCTCGGCTTCACCACAACGTATGGAAGCCGGTCATCTGCGCTCTCAACGGGATGGCGGTCGGAGGCGCTCTGCATCAGGTCGCCGACTCCGACCTGATCATCGCAGCCGAACATGCCGAACTGATCGACACACACTTGGCAGTCGGCAACGTGTTCGCGCTCGAACCCGCGGTGCTATTGCGCCGAATGCCACTGTCGATGGTGATGCAGTTGGGGCTGATGACCAAGCAAGGGCGTATCAGCGCACAACGAGGTTACGAGATCGGCTTGATAAATGAGGTGGTACCCGCTGACCGACTGCAGCAGCGCGCCAGGGAAATCGCTTTGGAAATCGCGAAACTCTCCCCGGCAACTGTGCAGGCGTCCATCAAGGCGATGTGGGCCAGCCTGGATGTCGGGCTGCGCGCGGCCAATGACGTTGCCTACCGCTACGTGCTGCAACACCAGCTGACCCATCCTGACTACCGGGAAGGGATGCTCGCGTTCGCCGAAAAGCGTGAACCGCGCTGGGTGGTGGAATGACTGTCGCGCCATGAGTCAGTCCGCACGGAAGTTCAGCTATGACCCGTTGCCGTACGCACCGGTGCTGCCGGCGATGCTGGCCAGTCTGGTTGCTGACTATGGCGACAGCGACTTCATCGTTTCCTCGGTCGGTGACGGCATCGTCGAGCGGATTACCTACGCGGAAGCCGATTCCAGGTCGGCTGAGATGGCCCGGCGACTGGTTGCGGCGGGAGTGACCAAAGGTGTCCGCGTCGGAGTGATCGCACCGAATGGGCCCGATTTCGTGGTCGCGTTCCTGGCAGCCACCCGCATCGGTGCGGTCGCGGTGCCCATCAACACTTTCTTTCAGCCGCCGGAGTTGAGGTGGCTGCTTCGCGACGCCGACATCCACACCCTGTTATCGGTCGACTCACTGCTCGGCAAGGACATGCTGGCGCGGGTCACCGAGGCCACGGCTGAGGTCGCGGTCATGGGCGCGCCGCTGACTCTGGAACGGCTGCCACAGTTGCGCAACATTTTTGGGCTCGGCGGCACCGAGCGCTCCTGGCCTAGTGAGTGGCCGGACCCGGTGCCCGAAGCGTTTCTGCGCGCGTGCGAATCTACCGTCCGCCCATCCGACGATTTGGTCGTCATCTACACATCGGGAAGCACCTCGGACCCCAAGGGCGTCATCCATACGCACGGCACCGCGATCACACACTCTCGCTTCGTCTCCACTCAGCACGAGTGGAAGCCCGACGACCGGGTCTACATCCCGATGGTGTTCTTCTGGGTTGCCGGGTTGGTATTCGGTCTGCTCGGTCCGATGCAGACCGGCGCCACCATTCTCACCGAACACAAGTTCGACGCCGGCGACGTGCTGCGCCTGCTCGAATCCGAACGAGCCACTTACGCAACGGGATTCCCACATGTGGGCCGCGCACTGGCGAATCATCCCGAATTTGCGTCGATCGATCTGTCAAGTCTGCGCGCGGGGTACCACCAGGTCCTGCTACCGCCGGAACTGCGCGCGGCTGATCCATCACTGCTGGTCACACAGTTGGGAATGACCGAAACGTGCAGTTCCCACACCTGGTGGCCACCGCACGAACCGGTGCCCGATAGCAAGCGCGGTTCGCTCGGGGTCTCCGCACCCGGCTACGAGCACAAAATCGTCGATGAATCCGGAGCGGAGGTCCCCAACGGCACCATCGGGGAAATCTGTGTGCGGGGAGTGGCGATGATGCGCGGCATGGTAGGACGGCAGCACAGCGACCTGTTCGACGCCGACGGCTGGTATCACACCAAGGACGCCGGATACCTGGACGACGACGGATTCCTGTTCTTCACCGGACGCACCGACGACATGATCAAGACCTCGGGCGCCAACGTCGCGCCCGTTGAGGTCGAAGCGGTGATCACTAGCGTCGACGGCGTCCGAATCGCCTATGTCGTCGGCGTTCCGGACGCGGAAAAAGGCGCGGTCGTCTGCGCCGTGGTCGTGCTCAATCAAGGGCGCCGCATGTCGCAAGACGAACTCGTCGCCGCATGCCGAACAGAACTCGCGGCCTACAAGATCCCGAAGAGATGGGTGATCCTTCCCGACGCCGATCGGCTGCCGTACACCACCACCAACAAGATCGACAAGAACCGGTTGGCGCAGCTACTGGAGTCCGGGGAGTTGGCGTGACGGACTTAGAAACGCGCGTCGCCCGGTTGGAGGCCATCGACGAGATCCGGCAACTAGCCGCCAAGTATGCGGTGGCTTTGGACATGCGCGACTTCGATTCCTTGGCAAACCTTTTCGTGGACGACATCGGCGTGCCGGGCAAGGGTCGCGGCCGCGCGGCGATGCGGGAGTGGTACGACGCCCAGATCCGGCGCTCGTTGTTGGGCAGCGCACATGGTGTTCTCGGCCACATCATCGACGTGCACGACGCCGACAACGCCAGTGGACTCGTCTATTCACGCAACGACTTAGAGACGGAGTCGAACTGGGTCATCGAGCTGCTGGCCTATCTGGACAGCTATGAACGGCGGGACGGCCATTGGTATTTCGCCCGCCGGACACCGCTGTTCTGGTATCAGAGCGACATAACCGACCCGCCGGTCGGGCCACGCAAGATGCGCTGGCCCGGTACCCCGCATCACGACGGCGCATTCCACGACGCCTTCCCATCGTGGGAGGCGTTCTGGACCGCCGATCCCGGACGCTTCGACGCGCCGGTCCCGGCCCCGGCCGTCGTCGGCGAGTGGTTGCGCACCCTGCGCCGAGGTGTTGCCGTCCCTCGCGTCGACCCCACCGGCCGTGGCGCAACGGAGACTTGAAATGCCCGGCAATCCTACGAGTTTCGCGTTCACCGATGAGCAGAACGAACTGCGCAATACCGTGCGCTCATTCCTAATGAGCAAGGCCAACGAGGCCGAGGTGCGTCGGCAGATGGAATCGCCGAGGGGCTACGACTCGAATGTGTGGGCTCAGATGTCTGACCAGATGGGCCTGGTGGGGCTGGCCATCCCCGAGGAATTCGGCGGCCAGGGCTTCAGCTTCGTCGAACTCGGAATTGTCACCGAGGAAATGGGCCGGGCACTGCTTCCTTCGCCCTATTTCGCGTCGGTCGTGCTGGCGGGCAACCTGATCATGCATTCCGGCGACGACGCCGCCAAGAAGCGATATCTGCCAAACATCGCGTCCGGCGGCACCGTCGCGACGGTGGCGGTCACCGAAGAGTCGGGCCGCTGGGAAGTCGGCGCGATCCGGACGCGGGCACGCAGCACAGACGACGGTTGGGTGTTGGACGGAACCAAAGCGTATGTGCTCGACGGTAGTAGTGCCGATGTAATTTTCGTTGCGGCCCACACCGATGCGGGCTTGTCGCTCTTCGCAGTTGACCGCTTTGACAGTGTTGTTCGCCGGCCGCTGTCGACCTTGGACCAGACCCGCAAGCAGGCGCGCATCGAGTTCAACGCAGCGCCGGCGTCGCTGATCGGCCGCGAAGGTGAGGCGTGGCCGGTGCTGATGCGGACCCTGGCGCTCGGCTGTGCCGCGCTGGCGACCGAACAGGTCGGGGGCGCACAGCGCTGCCTCGAACTGGCCGTCGACTACGCCAAGATGCGCAGACAATTCGGCAAGCCGATCGGATCTTTTCAAGCCATCCGCCACAAGTGCGCCGACGTCTTGCTAGACGTCGAATGTGCCCGCGGCGTAGCACATTACGCGGTGCGCGCAGCAGCGCAACTCTCCGACGAGCTGTCGGCGGTGGCATCGTTGGCCAAGGCGTGCAGCTCAGATGCGTATGCACGCGCCGCCGCGGTCAACATCCAGATTCACGGGGGGATCGGCTTTACCTGGGAGCACCCCGCGCACCTGTACTACAAGAGAGCAAAATCCTCCGGCCACCTGCTGGGCGATCCCACATTCCACCGGGGACTGCTCGCCGGTGAGATCGGAATCTGAGGTCGGCAAGCGCGAGCGCCTCAGAAGTCCGTGCCCCCGTCGATGTTGATGGCCGCGCCAGTCATGAAGGCTGCGCGCTCGCCGAGCAGGAAGGCGATCAGCTCGCCCGCCTCGGCGGGGCGGCCTCCTCGGCGAAGGGCGACCCGCATATTCCAGTCCGGATTGCTCGCCAAGTGCGTGTAGATCGCGTCCTCGAGTGGCACGTCGTATTCCGCCGCGCGCTGCGCGCGAATGAAGTCGTTCACCTCGGTGTCGAACAGCCCCGGGCATACGGTGTTCACTCTGATGCCGTCGGGACCGTGCGTTTTGGCCAGGATTTTTGACAAGGTCAGCACCGCCGCTTTCAGCGCGTTGTAGGGCGGTATCAGGATCTTAGGCGCCCGTACCGAGTACGCGGCGGTGGTCACTATCGTCCCGCCGCCGTTGCGCTGCAGGTGGGGGATGGCAGCGCGGCAAGAGCGGACGGTAGCCATCAGGATCAGCTGGTAGTAGCAGTCCCACGAGTCGTCGCCGTGTTCGAGGAACGGTCCCTGCTGGTTCATCGGGCCCGCCGTAATGGCCAAACCACGAAGGGGGCCCAGGCTTGCGGCCGCGTGATCGATAGCCTGGTCGACGCCGTCGCCGGTTGCGGCGGCGTCAACGGCGATTCCGACCGCACGGACGCCATGCTCGGCGCTCAGTTGCTCGGCGCGATCGCGGGCCCGGTTACCGTCGCGAGCCAAAAGCGCGACGTTGGCTCCGTTTTCGGCGAGTTGCTGGGCGGTGGCGAAACCCATCCCGGTGGTCCCGCCGACGAGAACGAAATTGCGCCCCGCCACGCCTAGGTCCAAGCCCCCGCCCCTTCCGTGCGATCGAACCCTGACGCAAGGCGTCCGGCAAAGGCCCATACTAAACAAAAGTACGGGAAATGTAGAAATGACCACTAATCTGCTTGCCAGAAGCGCGATCATGGGCATGGATTGAACATAAAGGGCATATTTGTCGCGTAAGATGGCTGTTTCGGGTGGGGCGGCTATCACGGCAGAGGAGCGAAATGTCGACGGAACGGGCCACTGCCGAGCTGGACTCGGCCGAGGAGTTCGATCGCCGGGACCAAATTCTGGGGGCGGCGAACGAATGCTTCACCCAGCTCGGGATCGCGCGCACCAGCGTGCAGGATGTCGCGCGGACGGCCAATGTGTCGCGGGGCACGGTGTACCGCTACTTTGAGGACCGCAACGTGCTCATCGAGGCCGCCATCGAGTTCGGGGCACAGCGGTTCTATCGCGAAGTCGCGGTGGCGATGGCCGCGAAGGCGACGCTGGCCGAACAGGTTGGCGCGATGGCCGAAACCCACGCGAAGATACTGATTGACCACCGCACTCGAAACCGATTGATGGCCGACGACGCCGAGCTGATGCGACACATGATCTCCGATGGAGACACCGCAGTGCGCCGCACGACGGCATTTCTGATGCCATACGTTCGCGACGCCCGGGAACGCGGCGAGATCGGCGCCGGTGTCGATGTGACGGCCGCCAGCGAATGGCTGGCGCGCATCATCTACTCGTTCTCCACAGTCAACGAGGCGCAGACATTCGACATGTCCAAGCCGGCGACTGTGCGGCGCTACGTCGAAACTTTCGCGATCAACGGTCTCCGCTGATCTACGTCCTGCGCAGACGGGCTTTGGCGCAAGTGAACAACATATGTACTAGTGTTCCCCGAAGGCGGATGCGGCCTGACCCGCGAACGTGAGAAGAGGGCGCCATGAGTGAGCGGACTTTGGCCGGCAAGCGCGTCGTGGTCGTGGGCGCATCGGCCGGGATTGGGCGGGCTTTCGCGGTGCGTGCGGGTAAGGAGGGCGCGGAGCTGCTCATCGCCGCACGCCGACGGGATCGGTTGGAAGAGGTTGCCACCGAGGCCGGCTGCGGCAGCGCCGTGATCGCAGATGTGCGCAGCACGGAGGATTGCGCGCGTCTCGCCGATGTCGCGCGAGACGCCCTGGGGGGCATCGACTTGCTTTTCATATCGGTGGGTTATGCCCCGCTGCGCATGTTCGCCGATACCTCCGCCGATGACTGGCTGGACGTAATGCGTACCAACGTCATCAGCGTTCATCAAGTGATCAAGTCATGCGTGCCGGTGCTTGCGCCCTCTGCAATCGTCAGCGCCCTGTCCTCCGAAACAGTGGGTCAGCCGAGGACCGCCCTCGGTGCCTATTCATCCAGTAAGGCCGCGCTGTCGGAGAGCCTTAACGCTTGGCGCACCGAGCATCCGAGTTTCCGGTTCTGCTGCATTACGGTGGGAGGAACCGTGCCCACGGAGTTCACCGCGGCCTTTGACCCCGATCTACTGGGGGTTGTCGTCCAGGATTGGATCGCGCGCGGTCTGCTTCAGGAGGAGCTGATGACGCCCGAAGACGTTGCCGACGTGCTGGCAGGCGTTTTCGCGAGTGCACTGAACTCTCCCGCCGTGGGCCTCGAGCAGCTCGTCGTCCGTCCGCCGTCGTCGATGCGTAGGGCCGTGACGGCATGACAGCGCAAGTCCAATCAGCGTGGCCCGATCACCCCGAATACCGAATCGAAGCAATCCCGTGCCCTCATACCGGTCAGGTGTGGTTCGGCGATGTACTTGTCGCCGAAAGTGACCGTTGCCTCGTGGTCACCGAGACCGACCACGACGACCGGCTGTACTTCCCCGAAGCTGATGTGCGGTGGGAACTCTTTGCGCCGTCGGACCACACTACCGTGTGCCCCTTCAAAGGCCGAGCAAGTTACTGGACGTTGTCAAGTGCTGACCCCGCAATCGAAAACGTGGTGTGGACATACCGCACCCCGTTGCCTGAAGTGGCCGCGATCGCGGGGCACGTCTCCTTCTATGACGACGGATTGCGTGTCGTCGTCGTCGAACACTGGCCTGACGGCTCGAAGGTTCCTGTCACGTTCCCACTTTGGGGAGACGCAATTGAGCTGCAGAGGCTGATCGATGTTCAGCCTGTGCAGAACGGCTGTTTCGTTGGGGCGGCTCACGGACCCACCCGCCGCAACGTTGTCGAGGGTGGACAACTCCTCGCCGAGGCCATCGTCGCCGCATCGAAAGTGCTTCCAGAGCAGAGAGTTACGTCGGCATCGATGGTCTTCACCAAGGCGGCGTCGTTCGATGCACCGGTGGACCTGACCGTCGATGTTCTCCGCCGCGGCAGAACATTCTCGTCGGCCGAAGTGCGGGTGTGTCAACACAGCGTGCTACGCAGTGCAGGAATCATTCTCGCGGACTCTGGTGCCGGCGAGGTAATGCGGGACACTGAGCGGATGCCGGACGTGCCGGGACCCGATGCGGCGGTGGCTTTTCCGGGCTTCGGGATGACCGGGCGCGAAATCCGTGTGGTCGACGGGGCCTATGATCCCGACCCCGAGCGGGTCGGACCGCCGGTGATCAATGCGTGGCTCCGATTTCGCGAGGCGCCGCGTGAACGCTATTTAATGGCCGCGTTGCTTGCTCAGTCGACGACGCATTGGACCATCGCGGCCGGCATGCTTCCCCACCGGGGACTAGGTGAAGCTCGCGCGCACGTCAGCCTTTCGACGGGGATCATCAAGGCCACCATCGCGTTTCACGACGAGTTCGATATTGACGACTGGTTGCTGTACACCAACCACGCTTTCTGGTCGGGGCGCGGGCTGGTGCAGGGCGACGGGCGGGTGTTCAGCCAAGACGGTCGGCTGGCCGCGTCGTACACGATCCAGGCGATGGTCCGTGAATTCGCGGCCGATCCCGCCGCCATGGGGCACGACAGCCGAACGGCTATGTGATCGGCATAGGGATCGTCGCCCGTAGGCGTCCGGGTACGCGTCAATGCACCACAGCCGTTTTGGTGCGTGGCGAGGTGAGCTGCGAGTAATGCCTTCCCTCAGCGCAGGCCGTTGATGGCAAATTTCTCTACATAGTCGCGGACCGTTTTTGGCTTCGTCATATCGAAGCTCAGTCCCTGATTGACCGTCGAAAAGGAATAAATGATGCGCGCGAGCCACTCGCTGGCCGCCGTGATGTTAATTCCTGATCCGACCTCACCTCGTTTTTGCGCGTCGCGCACGTAGGGTTCGAGAAACTTTGTCGTGCGCCGGACCGCACTGTCGCCGTCGGAGACCATGTGTCGCATGAGCTCGGCGTCATCGGCCATGAGTCGATTGCGGGTTCGGTGTTCCAGGAGGATCTTTGCGTTCGTTTCGGCCATAGCGCCGAGCTTTTCAGCGAGCGTGGTTTTCTTTTCCATCGCCGCGGCGACCTCACGGTAAAAGCGTTGAGCTCCATGCTCGATCGCCGCCTCGATGAGCACGTCGCGGTCGACGAAGTACCGATAGATGGTGCCCCGGGAGACCCTGGCCATCCGCGCTACGTCCTGCACGCTGGTGCGCTGGATGCCCAGTTGTGTAAAGCACTCATTGGCGGCGTCGAGAATCTGTTCGCGTCGATCGAACTCGTCGGCGACCTCTGTTTCGGCAATTGCTCGGTCAGTCGACATGTCGTTCCTCCGCGTGCGGTGCCTATATTCCCAGCTCTTTATGCTACGTGACACCCGGTGTCGGGCTCCTGAAGCGCGCCAATCGCGCTAACGACACGCAGAGCAAAACTCACCCAAGAAAGGTGGTCTTGGTGTCGAGGTACTCCATAATTCCTGCGCGCCCGTTTTCGCGGCCCAAACCCGACTGCTTCATCCCCCCAAACGGGGCGTGCGGTTGCAGCGTCCAGGTGTTGACACCGACGTTGCCTGCCCGCAGGGCGCGGCTCACTCGAAGCGCTCGGCCGACGTCGCGGGTGTAGACCGCGGCTGCCAGTCCGTAGGTGGTGTCGTTCGCCAGCCGAATGGCCTCGTCCTCGTCGCCGAACGGGATCACGCACAACACGGGTCCGAAGATTTCGTCTCGGGCCACGGCCATCGAGTTTTCCACATTGACCAGCACCGTTGGGGCGACGAAATTGCCGGCCGTTGGGGCGCCTTCGGCGCGGCCCCCGCCTGCCGCGACTTCAGCGCCCTCACTGATTGCGCTGTGGATGTGGCCGAGCACCCGGTCCATGTGCTGAGGGCTGATCATCGGTGCCGCCGAGACCGCGGGGTCGAACGGGTCACCGAATGTCGCGGCCGACGCGAAGCCGATTAGCGTGTTCACGACGTCGTCGTACACGTCGCGGTGCACCAAGATCCGAGACTGACACACGCACACCTGGCCCGACAGTCCGAGAAATGCGTTGCCCGCGGCGATCCCGACAGCCATGCCCAGGTCCGCGTCGGGGAAGATCACTGCCGGGCTTTTACCACCCAGCTCTAACGAGACTCGCCCAATTCGGGCGGCCACGGTGGCCGCGATCGCACCACCCACTGCCCGGCTGCCGGTGAATGACACCTTGTCAACTCGAGGATCGTTGACCAGCGCCGTACCTACTGGGTCGCCGGGACCGGTCACCACGTTGAACACTCCCGCCGGGAGATCGGCTTGAGCAATCAGTTCCGCAATGCGCAAGCTGACCAGCGGGGACAGCTCCGAGGGCTTGGCGACCAACGTGCAGCCCGCCGCCAATGCCGGGGCCACCTTCTGGGCGAACAGGCTCATCGGGGCATTCCACGGTGTGACGATCCCAGCGACTCCGATGGGTTCGTGCGTTGTGAAAGTGAACGGTTGAGTGGGTTCCCATTGTGGGTACGTTTCGCCGGTGACCTTGTCCACCCATCCCGCGTAAGTGTCGAACAGGTCTGCCGGATACTCGGCTCCCATTTGGTAGAAGCCAGAGAACGAACTCGGCGTCGCTTGTCCAGGGAGAGCAGGGTATTCAAGTTCGCGGCGTCAGTACGGATGAGGTCGGCGATCTTACGCAAATACCGCGCGCGATCCTTGCCCATCATTCGCGGCCAGACACCGTCGTCGAACGCCGAACGCGCTGCCGTCACCGCCGCGTTAACCGCGGACCTGTCGGCGTGTGGTGCCTGGAAGACCATCTCGCCGGTCGCCGGGTGAATGTGGGGGATCGGATCGGCGGCTCCGTCCAGCCACGAACCGTTGACGAACATTTGGGATGGCGGCAGCGTCGCGGAAGACAGATATGGCAGGACGGAGATTGCGGTCACAGAACTAAACAGTAATACATCATATGTATTGTTGTATATTCCCGAAAACCAGGTGGCCGCATGGGGTCCGCCGCGGCCGCGAACTTGCGCTCTTGGCGGTGGAGGCTCTGGTGCGCCGATGCGGCGGCGTCGCCGACGCAAATCGGTAATCAGCGCTGTTACAAGCGAACTGGCCGCTAGTCAGTGTGTAGCGCCAACGCCATCTTGGGGCAGATGGCGGCCGCTTCACGAACAGCGGCTTCGCGGGCAGGTGGAACTCTCCTACGGGAACCTGGGCCAGAACGTCATCACTCATGTCCCTCCTGCTACGGGTTCCGTGATCGCACCAACTACGACAGCCGCTTGGACCCAGCCCCACTAGGCACGGCGGCGAGGATCTGCAATTATTGAATAATAGAACGTCTGATGTTCCATTGTTACATAGCGGCAAGGAGTGGTTTTGTCTCGTTTGGAGGACAGATACGCGCTGGTCACGGGCGGGGCTCAGGGGTTGGGAGGAGCGATTGCTGAGGAGCTTGCCGGTCTGGGCGCCCATGTCACTATCGTCGATTTGAACGAAGAGAAGGGTCAGGAGCGCGTAGAGCGGATTCGTGCCGACCAGGGGCGGGCCTCCTTCATCAAGGCCAATGTGGCCCACCGGGAAGCGATTGAAGCCGCGGTGCATCAGGTGGCTGATACCGTGGACGGCCGGATCGACGTCTTGGTCAACGCGGCCCAGTTCTTCGCCATGCCCAAGGCGCTGGAACTTGTTACCGATAAGGATTGGGAACTCTCAGAGGCCACCGGGCCCAAGGCGACCTTCCGGTTCATGCAGCTCTGCTTTCCGTTCCTCCGTGAGTCCGGACGGGCTTCAGTGATCAACTTCGTGTCAGGGTCTGCTCTGGCCGGCATTGCCTACACCGCCCCCTACTCGGCGGCCAAAGGCGCGGTAGCCGCGCTGACCAAGGTCGCCGCGAACGAGTGGGCTCGCCACCGCATCCGAGTAAATGCGGTGTGCCCGTTTGCCCTGACCGAGGCCCAGCAAAAGATGATCGGCACCGAATGGGACAACTACACGCGGACGGCAGCCGCCTCGCCGATGAAACGCGGCGCTGATCCCGTTGAGATTGCGCCGGCCGTGGCTTTTTTGGCGGGAGACGACGCAGCATTCGTGACAGGCACGATACTGCAGGTCGATGGTGGCATGACCGAGCTATCCACGGTGGACTACTCGCAATCGCCGGGAGTCTTTGGTTAACAGGCTGATTCGCCCGACAACACATGACGCACATGCCAGAAGCTCACCGTCCCGCTCCTGCGCTTACCGCGCTGAATCGGCCCTTCTGGACCTCGGGCGCGGACGGAGTGCTGCGCATGCAACGCTGCACCTCCTGCAGGCGGCTCTGTCAGCCGCCCTCGCTGTTGTGCCCTCATGACCATGCGGCGACCGAATACGTCGAACTCAGCGGCCGGGGGTTTGTCGAATCCTGGACGGTGAATCGTCATCAATGGTTCCCCGGGTTCCCGCCGCCATACCTCATCGCGTTCGTAAATCCGGTCGAGGACGAACGGGTGCGGCTGCTGACCAACCTGGTGCACGTCGAACCTGACGACGTCACCCAGAACATGCCGGTGCGCGTCATCTTCGATCGATGTGTAGATGGTGACGACGAGGTGTTCATTCCGTTGTTCGAACCGGAGCGCTGATGACTAAGGCGTTGACCGAGCGGACCGTCATCAGCGGCATCGGTCAGTCGGCAATCGGTCGTCGACTGGGGCGGGATCCGCTGGAGCTCACCGCCGAAGCATGTCTGGCCGCAGTTGCCGACGCCGGTCTGACGTTGGCCGACATCGATGGCCTTACAACGTATCCCGGTAGTTCCCAACCGGGCCTCGGGTTCTCTGGGGCGTCACTGCGTGACATCCATGACGCATTGGGAATCGAGCCGAATTGGGTCGCAGGGGGGGTGGAGTCCCCGGGTCAGCTCGGCGCGGTGGTCGACGCCATGCTCGCTGTGGCGGGCGGGTTGGCCAACCATGTGCTCTGCTGGCGCAGCATCTGGGAGGGCACCGCGCAAGGCGCCGGCCGACGCAAAGGATACGGTTCCGGGGGCGGCCGTCCAGGCGGAATGCTGGCCTGGCAGATTCCTTTTGGTGCCACGGCGGCTAACTTGGCGGCCCTGCAGATCCGCGCGCGGATGCTGCGATACGGGCTTACTCGCGAGCAGCTCGCGTCGATCGCCATAACGCAACGGAGTCACGCCGCTCGCAACCCGTCGGCGGTCTACCGCGATCCGCTCGACCTCGAGACCTATCTCAACGCGCGAATGGTCTCCGACCCGCTGTGCATGTTCGACTGCGACATCGCCTGTGACGGCGCCACCGCATTCGTCGTCTCTTGCGCCGAGCATGCTGAGGGGCTGGACCACCCGGCGGTGACCGTCGAGGCGGTCGACTGTGCTCACCACGACCGCTTCACGTGGGAGGGCGGTCAAGACATCACCCGGATCAGCTCACGATGGTCCACGATCTGGGAGCGGACCGACTTCACCGCCGCCGATGTCGACGTCGCCTCGCTGTATGACGGGTTCAGTGTCTTCGTGCTCTGCTGGCTCGAGGACTTTGGTTTCTGTCCCGTCGGAGAATCCGGCGAATGGGTTTCGGACCCTCACCGCATTTCGCTCGGCGGAGAGTTGCCCCTTAACACCGGCGGAGGGCAGCTATCGGGAGGACGCCTGCACGGCTTCGGGCATCTGCACGAAGCGTGTTTGCAGATTCGTGGCCAGGCTGGAGAGCGACAGGTCCACGGTGCCAAGCTGGCTGCGGTAGGCGTGGGAGCAGCCAACAGCGGCACGACGGCGATGTTGCTGCGCCAGGTGTAAGAATGCGAATAGCCACACGGTCATCAAGTCCGAGGAGGAATGTCGATGGCTGAGACTCATGCACCCAAGTTGGGGTTCATCGGCCTAGGGAATTTGGGTGCGCCGATGGCCAGGCGGCTCGTCGAGTGGCCCGGCGGCCTGGTTGTTTTCGACGTAAGAGCCGACGCCACAACGCCGTTCGCCGAAGCCGGTGCCGAGGTGGCCCGGACCACGAGCGACGTGGCGGTCGCCGACATCATCAGTGTCATGGTGCTCAACGACGAGCAAGTCCGCGACGTGGTGGCCGACCTCACCGCTCACGCTCAACCGGATACCGTCATCGCGATACATTCTACGATCAACCACAACACCGCGTCCGAATTGGCAGAAGAACTCCAAGTCAAGGGCATTCAGCTCATCGACGCACCGGTCAGCGGTGGTGTGGAGGCCGTCAAGACGGGTGAACTCGCTGTCATGGTGGGCGCAGACCGGGAGACCTACGAGCGCGTCAAGCCGGCGTTCAAACAGTGGGCGTCGATGGTCGTCCATGCCGGCGAGCCGGGCGCCGGCACGCGAATGAAACTGGCGCGCAACATGCTGACCTTCACTTCCTTCGCGGCCGCTTGCGAGGCGATGCAACTGGCCGAACGTGCAGGCCTCGATGTTCAAGCGTTGGGCCGAATTGTGCGTCATACAGACACACATAGCGGTGGCGCCGGCGCCATGATGTTTCGCGACGACATGAGCCGCCCACTCGACCCGGATCATTTCCTCTACCAACCGTTCACCCACACCTGCGCGCTGGGCGAGAAGGATCTCAGTCTGGCGCTGCGGCTTGGCAGGGAACTGGACGTCGATCTACCCCTGGCCGAAATCGCCTTACAGAATTTGGCGGAAGGACTCGGAGTTCCACACTCGACTGTCGCGGATTCTCCCTGAACCGGTGACGCGCTCAATACGTTTGTCGCAGATGAGAATAACGAGTGGTGGCGCCTGGACTTCACTCGTCGCGAAGCAACACCGTCGCCGGGGAGAGCGGGCCGGCGCGGGATTGACCTAGCCTGCATGTCTGTCCCGTTCGGAGTCACTTTCAGGTGATCGGGTCAGCGCGTCGAGAGGCCATTCATCAATGCGTCTATTAGCCCGTCATAACGTCTGATCGCCTCGCCTGCGGTCGATGTGACGCTGAGCATGCGATATAGCGTGGCTCCAATCAATGCGTCAGCGGCAGCCTCGATGTCGGCGTCGACGCGAATTTGACCCAACGAGATGCCGGTGTGCAACCGCTGCATCACCGCGGCGTGGAAGCGGCTAGTGAGTTGTTGGTACAAGGTGTCGCGGTCTCGAAGGTTCTCAGCGGCGGCAGCGGCCAGAGCGCGGACGAGTGCGATGTTCTCAGGGGCGGCACTGAGCGCGGCGGATTCGTGCATCCAGGTCCTCAGATCTTCGACCGTGTCTCCCGTATCTGGAAGTGTGAAGTCGGCTTGCGCATAGGCCTGCATTACCGCTTCGGCCACCAAAGGAGCTTTCGACGGCCACCGTCTATAAACCGTTTGCGTTCCCACTCCGGCATTGGCAGCGACCTTGTCCATAGACACTCCGCTGTACCCGACTTCGACCAGAAGGGTGCGCGTGGCGTCGAGGATGGCCTCATGCACGGCCGCGCTACGCGGTCGCCCTCGGCGGGGTTGGCTCACGTGACGACCCTAAAACAAATCTTGGGCGTCCTGACTCTTCTACGTCTGGGCGAGGCGGCCATGTACATCGGCAGCACAATGTGTCACTATTTACGAGAAAAAACATCTCGTAAATAATGGGGGGCCCGGCCAGCCAGGCGTTAGACCGTGACCGAGCGGGGATGGGTTCGCCTCGAAGTGGGACTTCCCGCCGAGCGGAAAGGTCGCGAATGCGCGAACTGTGCGTAATCACCGGAGGCGCGGGTGGCATCGGCCTCGCCGCGGCGAAGATCGTTGGACGCGACCACTCGGTCGTCATCTGCGATGTCAGTCCAACCCGCCTCGACGTGGCCACAACGGAGCTGCGGGACCTCGGCGTCGAGTGCAAGCCCGTCGTGGCTGACCTCACCAACCGTGACTCAGTCGCCGAGTTAGTCTGCGAATCAAAAGCATTCGGTACCGTTGGCTCGGTCATCCACACCGCTGGGGTGAGTCCCAGCATGGCTTCGGCCGAGCAAATCATCCGGATCAATGCGCTGGGCACGGTCAACGTGAACGAAGCCTTCTACCGACTCGTGGAGGAAGGCTTTGCGATCGTCAACGTTGCGTCGATGGCGGCGCACACCTTTCCGCGAGTCTTAATACCCAAAAGGCGTTTCAAGCACGCGCTGCGTGACCAGGACGTCTTCGTGAAGAAGATGACATCGGCGTGCAACGTCGTGCCCACCAAGATGCGGCCAGGGTTCGCGTATTCGATCAGCAAGAACTTCGTAACGTGGTACTGCTCCTCACAGGCAGCCAGGTTCGGCCAGCGCGGCGGAAGAATCATCTCGGTATCTCCTGGCGCCATCGACACGCCCATGGGCAGGTTGGAGGAACGAGCCGGCTCGGGGGCGATGTTGAACTACGCCGCGTTGAAGCGGTTCGGCAGACCCGAGGAAGTCGCAGAACTATTGGCATTCTGCGCGGACACCAAGGCCAGCTATATGACTGGCGTCGATATCGCCTGCGACGGCGGCGTTCTCGCAGCGTTCACGATGAGAGACATGATCGCCGTCGCTCGGAACACCCCGCAACTTCAATGACCGACACAACTACTCGTCGTTCGGGAAGAGGCCGCGAACACCGCGTCGCGGTCATCGTCACCGTTGTCGGTGTCGCGCACTTTCTCGTTCCACGGTTCTTCGACCCCATCAACCGCGTCGGCTTTGGCGAACACGCGCGCATGTTCACCTACATCAACGGTGCCATCGAAACGACGATCGGGGTCATGATGGCGAATCCTCGAATGAGTCGGCAGTTGACCATCGTATCTGCTTGTTACGTCATTCATTTGACGAACAACATCGTCCACAACCAAGTTCGAATTCGGCACGGATGCAGTCAGGGGAGCCGGGGGCTCGGGTAAGGGGAACGAAATGTCGATCGGTCAGACCGCCCAAGGGGTTGCCGAAGCCATTTGGCCTTTCAGTAATGCCGTCCGGATGAACCTGGCTGCCGCGATACGCACCCGCCGGCGCGGCTACGACGCTTGGACCGGCGCGGTGAACACGGACTTTGACCCACAGAATCCGATCACCGCTGCCCAACCATTCGACGCCTACCGCGCCCTACACAGAAGTGGCCGGCTGCACTACAACCCCAGGCGAGCCACCTGGATCGTCAGCCGACTCGACGACGTGCGAGCTGCACTGCGCGACACCGATCAGGTCACCAGTACTCAAGGGGTCACCCGATTGAGAATGTCGGCACCGCTCGCGGTTCTGACCGACGGCGAAGAACACGCCCGACTCCGTAAGCAGATCCAGCCGGGATTCAGCAAGGGAGCCATGAGCGCTTGGCAGGGAATCGTCGAGAAGCTAGCCGCGGAACTGGTCTCCGACGTGTTGAACAACCCCGGCTGCGATGTCGTGCAGCACCTGGCGATACCGATGCCAATCCGCCTGATCGCTCAGATCCTCGGGGTACCCGAAGACGACGTCAATGACTTCCGTCGGTGGTCAGAAAACGCCGTGAAAGTCATGGAATTGACCCCAACACGCGCAGGTCTCACAGAGGCAACCAGATCAATATCCGCAATGGTGGCGTTGCAGCGCTACTTCGTGAAGCAATTCGCACAGGGCGCACTCAAAGGATCGGGCACTGTGCTGGGGCGGCTCCTCGAACACAACACCGATGGCAACCTCACCGATCGTCAGCTTTGGATCATCGCAATCCACCTGTTGATCGCCGGGAACGAAACAACCACGAACCTTCTCGGTGGAATGTTCGACACTCTCGCCCATCACCCCGATCAGTACGACTTGATACGCGCCAACCCCGACCTCATCCCGATCGCCGTCGAGGAGCAACTCCGCATCACGACGCCAATACAGAACCTCTACCGTTACACCCGCGCGGACTATCAAATCGGGGGCATCACCATTCCCGCCGGGTCACGCGTGCTGCTCTCCTTCGGAGCTGCGAATCGCGACCCCGCAGTGTTCGACGAACCCGACGAGTACCGTGCTGACCGCAACCCGCGAACCCACGTCGCCTTCGGCTACGGCCCACACATGTGCATCGGCGCACCGCTTGCTCGAATGGAAGCCCAAGCCGTGCTTCGACAACTCGTCACTCACGTCAGTCGCCTAAGCCCCAACGGCTCGACCACCTGGTCGACCCACAGTTCACTACGCGGCCCGACCCACCTACCGATCCACCTGACGCCAGCCTGACCAACCCTTTCGGGCGCGAGCACAGACCTGCGCCGCCCGCCTCTAAAGTTACTGATCCGATGGGCACGCCGATCTGCGCGGCGGACCTGAGAGGCCGCACGGTCCGGCCTGTCGTTGATGCCATCAACGCCTTTCGCGTATCCGCAGGTCATTTCGCGTCATTTGGCGTCGCTTCGCGTAAAGATTCCGACATTCCCACAGGTCAGTGTGCGATTTCTTTGGCGATTTCGATTCCCGGCAGCTCCACTGAGTATTAGTTGGTCAACACCCTAAATGGGCGCGTGGTGACCCACGATCGACTCGCCGAGGCACGCGTCGCTGTCACAGTTCAACGACCTCTGGCGAGCCGGAATCGCTGCATCATGAAGTCCAGGATCTCCGTTGTGAGCATCCCTCCCGCGTATTCCACCCAGCACCAGCTGCGGGCCGGCTTCTTACCCGTCGAGCTATCGGTGAGCCGTCCGAAGTAATGGATGTAGCTCCCGGCGGTGTCGAATTCGAATGTGTAGGAGTCGAGTCCGATCGTGGTGTCCAGCCTCACCAGTTTTCCGTCATCGTTGAATGTCGGGGTGGCGGCGATGTCGTCGTGGGCCGTGGTCACTCCACCCTTGACCTGGTAACCCGGGCCGAATGCCAGCCCGTCACGCCCCTGCCAGAAGCAACCCCCGCCGCATTCGCCGTCGTCGTAGGTGTGCAGCCACGACACCCACATGCCTTGTAGCCGACGCACGATCGGCAACTCCGGATAGACCTTTCCGGCTGGCCCATAGGCGTAATCCTGGTGCAGATAGCCCGAAACCTCGACGCCCTCGATCGTTCCGTGCGCCGCCAAAAGCTCGTGGCGGTAGTAGACCTCGTCCGCGACTCCGTCCTGTGTGGGTACATGGACGCTAAAGACGTCGGTGACATTGCGGCCGTGCATCTCCCAGCGACCGCTGGCGTCGTACCAGTGGAAGCCAGCTGTGTCTCGCTCGATGCGACCGCTGTAGTAGCTCAGTTGAACCTTGTCCGGCCCGTCGACATATTCCATCGGTTCGAACCAGTCGATCGAGGAGTATTCGTCGAAGAGGTGCGGCGGATCGGGGTCGAACGTCGGCGGCAGTTTCTTGAACCCGGTGATCGGCGAAACGACGTGGGTCATGCCGATGAGGAAGTCATCGGCCCCGCGTAACCCCCAGTAAGTCTGGCCGGACGCGTCAGTCACCACCGCGCCTATCCACATCCCCGCCAAACTGGCGCCGAGCCCCGGCGCCCACGCTCGCCGGTAGAAGTCAAGCGTCGGCGCCTGCACTCGAACGTCGAAGTCGATGTGGTCCATCATCATTACCCTTGTGGCCGGTCAGCCGAAGTCGGTCACTTTTGGGGATTCAGATCAAAGTCGATGACGCCGCGGATATTCCGTCCGGCGCGAAGGTCTTTCATCGCTTCGTTGATGTCGTCGAGCTTGTATCTCTGCGTGATCAGTTCGTCGAGCTTGATCAGGCCCGCCTCGTACATCGACACTAGTTTCGGCATGGCTTCCCGCGGGTTCATCTCGCCGTAAAGCACACCCTTGAACGTCTTACATGAGCTGATCATGTCAGTAAGGACCATCGGCACCATCAGGTCGGTGATCTTGGGCATTGCGGTCAGCACGCACGTTCCGCCCTTGCGTAGCAACATCATTCCCATCATCACCATGTCCACGGGCACCACCCCGGGCGTGAGAATGACCCGGTCGGCCATTACCCCCCAGGTGATTTCTTTGACCAACTCCAGTGCGGCGCCGGTGTCGATGGCGGTGTGGGTGGCGCCGAACGTCGGTGCGATTCCGCGTTTGAACTCGTTCGGGTCGACGGCGATGATGTGCTTGGCGCCCGCCACTTTCGCGCCTTGCACGGCGTTCATGCCGATACCGCCAACACCGACGACGACGACCGTGTCGCCCGGTTGGGTGCCGGCCGCGACCGAACCGGACCCGAATCCCGTTGTCACACCGCAGGACACCAGGGAGGCGGCCTCCAGGGGTATCCAGTCATGGACTTTGACCAGTGAGCGCTCGGATGCCACTACGTACTCCGAGAAGGTGCCGACCTGCATCATCGCCATGAGGTCCGCGCCCCCCAGATGGCGACGTCGGGTGCCATCGGTGGTCATCGCCTTGTCGTAGATGTCGGCGCCCACGTCACACAGGTACGTGTATCCGGTCGCGCACCATCGGCAGCTGCCGCAGGCGGGGAGGAACGAAATGGCCACGTGGTCACCGGGTTGCAACGTCTTCACCCCGGGGCCGACCGCTTCCACGACACCGGAGCCCTCGTGTCCGCCGAGCATGGGAAACCACTCGGGCACGCGGAGCCCCGACGCCCGCATCATCTCTTCCATTTCCTGACTGGGCACGCTGTCGCCGGTGTAGAAGTGCTCGTCGGAATGACAGATGCCGGCATACGCCATCTTGACCAGGACCTCGCCCGCATGTGGCGGATCGAGATCGACCTCGGTGACTTCCCAGTCCACACCTACACCGTGCAACACGGCCGCTTTTGATTTCATCGCGGTTTCCTTCAGATGTCCTTCACCATTGTCGAAGTTCCTTGACCGCATCGGCCGGTCGGGGAGCGAGGGTCAAATAAGGGATGAAACTGCTACTGCCGCACTGGAGTACGGAATGCACGACACCGACGAGGTGGTCGGCGTCCACCAGACCGCCCTGCATATAGCCGTGCTCCATCCAGTATCTGATGGCGGTGTCCAGAGCCTGTGGATCCCAATTCTTGTTGAACTCGGTCTGTGAGTCACCGGAACCACCGAAACTGTCGCCCACCGCCAGTCGGGTGAAACCGATGTTCGGGTGTTCAATGCGCCAGGCCTCGATGAGCTTGTCCAACGCGGCCTTTGTGACGGCGTAGGCGCCCAGCATCGGCCAGGGTGTCGAATACGACGCGCTCAACGACGACAGGTACACCGCGGATCCCCCCGACGCGGCCAGGTGCGGCGCGGCGGCGGCGGTGACGAGCGAGGCGCCGGTCACGTTGGTGGCGAACAGTTTCGCCCATTGCTCGCCGCTGACGTCAGCCAGCGGTGCGAGGATACCCATACCGGTGGTGTAGACGAGCGCGTCCAAACCGCCGAAGTTGTCGACGACTTCCGCGACGGCCCGTTGACAGCTGGCCGCGACCGTGACGTCGCAGGCTACGGCCGCGGCGCCGTTCTGCGCTTCTTTGGCCGCGTTGACCAAACGGTCGCGGCGTCGCGCGAGGAAGGCCACCCTGGCACCGCGCTGGGCCAGGCCGATGCCGATGCAACGGCCCAAGCCCGCTGAGGCTCCGACGACGGCGACTCGCACTGCGGGCTCGTCAGACATGGTCTCCCTTACGCAAGGTCGAGAGCGAGGCTATCAGACTTTAAGAGTGATGATATGCAGTAAACGGTAACGATCATTTCCGCAGTACCTTTCGCGGCTCTACCGCGAAGCTCAGCAGGAGACGGTCAAGCACCTTGGCTGCTCGCTGGCGGGCCCGGGAAGGTTGCCGGGCGTGCGCGACGAGGAGCGCGCCCTCCTCGAGCGCGGCGACCACCATGTGCGTCAACTCGCCGACCGGCTGCTCGTCGATGACGCCCTCGGAAATCGCTTCCCGGACCATTTCATTGATGAGCGCGATGCTGTTGTCCTCCTGGATGGCCCGCAAGGTCTGCCAGCCCAGCACCACGGGGCCGTCGAGCAGCATCACGCGCTGCACCTCGGGTTCGAGCGCCGACTCGAGAAAGCCATGAAGACCGGCCGAAAGCCGCGCCCACGGATCGTCACCACGCGGTGGCGAGGCCAGCGATCGCAGTGTCAGGTCGCGTTCGACTTCTTCGAAAACCGCGCGAAAAAGTTCGGCCTTGTCCTTGAAATGGTGGTAGAAGGCGCCGCGGGTGCCCACGCCGGAAGTGGCGACAAGTTCGCCGATGCTGGTGTTGAAGTATCCCTTGTCCACGAACAGGATCCGGCCGGCGTCGATGAGATCTCGTCGGGTCTGATCGCCTCGTGCCCGGCGCTCAGTGTCGGTGCCACCGCGTTTGGCCATGTTCGCATCGTAGCAACATGCATCATGTATGTTGCCGGTATGGCCGACGAGAAGGTTCGCGCGTACGGTTCGGTGGTCCCGATGAAAGTCGGTTTGCTCAACGACTATCCGACGAAGACTGGGACCGAGAACGACACTCTCGACACACTGCGGTTGGTGTTCGACGAGGCGGTCGCCTCCGGTCTGGTCGACCGGCCGATAGAACTGGTGGAACGCCACGTGATCGGCCTGCCCAACGGCACATATCACGCCGTGGAGACCGCCTACGACGAGCTGGTGGCCGAGGGGTGCCTCGCGATCTACGGTCCGTATGTCTCCGACAACGCGGTGCCATTGGCCGCGCACGCCGATCGAGTGGCCAAGGTTCCCAATATCATCCTGTCGGGCTCCGAGGGGGCGCTCGGCGAGTGGACATTTGCGCTCAACAACGGATCGATGCCCGAAGAGCCGGTGATGCTGGCCGCCGTGATGCTCGGGGACGGCCGGTCGCGGATAGCCATCGCCTACGAAGCATCTCTGATCGGTAAGGAGTACCTCGCGTTCGCCGAAAAGGCTTATTCCGCCGCCGGATTGAAGGTCGTGAGCACGGTCGCGATACCTCAGGTGGAAGCCGACAAAACTAGGGTGGTCGAGGAGCTGCGGAATGCCGAGCCAGACGCCCTGGTGCATGTCGGGTTCGGCCACGGGCTGTGGGGCTTCACCGACGCGCTGCTGGCGGCAGGATGGGACCCGCCGCGGTACACCACCACGGCATTCGAGATGGCGCACATCAACGCCGAGTGGATGCGACAGCTGTCGGGCTGGGTCGGGCTGGACAGCTACGACGAACGCAACCTCGTGGGGCAGGCGTTCCTGGATCGTTTCGAGGCCCGGTTCGGCCGACGGCCGGCACATTCGATGCCCGGCCTGACGCACGACGTGGCAACCGTGATAGCGCGCGGCCTCGCGGCGGCCCGGCCGTTGACCGGGGATGGCGTTAAGGACGGCATCGAGCAGGTCAAACTCGTCCCGTCGGCCAGTGGGGCGCCGGGGACGTTTTTGCGATTCGGCCGCTACATCCGGCAGGGCTGGATGGGCACGGATTATTTGATCGCCCGCCGGGTGCTGCCGGACGGTTCGGCGCACGTGTTTCACGCTGCGCCCAGCGACCACATCTCACGCGCGGTTGGTGTCGGCACCCGCTAGTTGAATCGCACCGAACACCGGGGCGGTGACGACGCCCGGTGCCGCACCCAGCACGTCGGGAATCGCGCGGACCGCCCCCATCGCGATCATGAGATGCCCCGGCTCGGCGTGCGTTCCGGTGGGCGGCTCGTCGTCCCATCCGACATCCAGCTGCAACTCAAAACTGGGCTTTCCCTTGATGACGGCCCGGATCAGCGGCGCCTTTTCGCCCGGAGCGAGGGGCTGTAGGCCCCACTGCGGGAGGTCGCGGGTAAGGACCCACTCCTCGTGGATGGCGAGCAGTGGTCGGCCAGACCAATGTCCAACCCACGAGAACCGTTGTCCCACGACAGTTCCCGCTTCGATGGTGCCGGCGCGGACGTCGAGGTCGTGGGGAAGTGTCGTGGCGTCGACCGAGACGTCGACATGTGACAGCGTGATCCCAAGGACGTCGGCGGTGGCGTTGAGCGCCTGGCGATAGGCCAGGTCGAGTTTTTTGATGATCGGGGAATCAACGCTGACATCTTCGGGCGGTCTGCCCATGCCCATCAGGTCGACGAGCATCGATTTGCTGTCGACCGCAGACACGTCGGTGGCCTCGTAGAGATCGATCCGGTCGATGGTCTTGGACAGCGCCGTCACGGTGGCGATCAGGCGTTCGAACATGAAGCCCGGATTTTCACCCGCCGCATGGAAGCGGGATCCGCCTGCGCGACAGGCTGCGACAAAGGCGCGCTCGGTGTCCGCCCCGTAGGTGGCCAGATGGTTGTATGAGGTGGTTGTGATGACACTGGTTCCCGACGCGAGCAGTCGGCAGATATCTTCGGCGTTGGTTTCGACGGCATGTGCCTTACTTGCCGTGTGGATGACGACGTCGGCGCCCAGCGCGAAGATCTCCTCCTTGTCCGATGTGGCGAGCACTCCGGTGGTGGGTGGCAGCCCGCACAAGGTTCCGGCGTCCTGCCCGGCCTTGGCGGGGTCGTACACCAGCACACCGACCAACTGGTAATCGGGATTCTCAATCAGTTCCTGCAGCGCGGCACGGCCCACCGCGCCCGTAGCCCATTGCACGACTCGAGTTGCCAATCGAACGCTCCTGATTGCTCTTTCGGCGATCCACAGTTGTTGGTGCCCTCAACCTACATCATGTAGGTTTTCAACCAGCAAGGTGTATGTTGCGCGAGCCTAAGCACCAGTGAGGAGTCGTCACATGGCCGAGCCGGCGACTGTCGAGGAGCTCGAACAGAGCATTCGAGACGCACAGGACAGATTCAACCAAGGCATGGGTGCCGACGGCGACGCATCGCCATATCCGATGCTCAAAAAGCTTCGCGCACAGAATCCGGTGCACGCCGGCTGGCCGGAGATGGGGATGGTCGGCAATTCGGGTGACGGGCCACCAACCTTCACCGCCTACACGTTCGACACCGTCAAGGCAATCTTCACCGACAACATCACCTTCAGCACGCGCTGCTATGAAGATGTCGTCCGGCCACTCCAGGGTCCGACGATCCTGGAGATGCAGGAACCCGAACACGCGGTCTACCGCAAACTGCATGAGTTCGCCTTCGCGCGCTCTTCGATGAAGCGCTGGGACGCCGAACTCGTCGGCCCCTTAGTGGACAAAACCATCGCGAAATTCAAGGACGCCAAGCGCGCCGACCTCGTCGACGCGGTTTTCATGCCGATCCCGGTGCGGGTGATCGCGGCACTGCTGGGCCTTCCGGATGCCGATGTGCTGCAGTTTCACCGACTCGCCATCGACCTGCTTGGCTTCCGCGGGAACATGGAATGCGCGTTGCGCGCATCGGCCGAGATGAAGGAGTACTTCGTCGGGATACTTGCCGACCGACGCAAAGCCCCGAAGGACGACATGGTTTCGATCCTGGCGGGTGCCGAAGTCAACGGCGTAAAGATGTCCGACGAACAGATCTACGGTTTCATGCGCAACCTGCTGCCGGCCGGCGCGGAGACGACCTCGCGGTCGACGGCCAGTCTTGCCCTGGCGCTCTTGACGCATCCCGACCAACTCGACGCCGTCCGTGACGATCGCACCTTGCTACCTCAGGCCATCGAGGAAGGAATCCGCTGGGAAACCCCGCTGCTCAACTTCATGCGCGAGGTCACCTCCGATACCGAGATGGGTGGCATACACATTCCCAAGGGCGCGACCATGATGCTCAGCCTGGGCAGCGCGAATCACGACGAAACGCGATGGGACGAACCCGAGAGGTTCGACATCTTCCGGGAACGCAAGCCGCACATCGGCTTCGCTCACGGAGCGCATGTGTGCCTCGGTATGCACCTGGCCAGGCTCGAGACGACCAAGATCTTCAATGCGATATTCGATGAACTCGCCAATCTGCGGCTCGACCCGGACGCGGCGCCGCCGTACATCACCGGCACGATGTTCCGTTCCCCGCCCCGCCTTGACGTCGTGTGGGACTGAAAGCGATATGCCATGACACGGGTGATCCAGTGGGCGACCGGCGTTACCGGGATGATGTCGCTTCGTCACGTCATCGAACGGGCGGATCTGGAACTGGTCGGGGTGCGCGTGTACGACCCCGCGAAGGCGGGTGTGGACGCCGGCACGCTGTGCGGTGCGGGCGAAGTCGGACTTCGCACCACCGCCGATCGCGACGAGATCATCAGCACTGACGCGGACGTGGTGCTCTACATGGGCAAGGTCGAGATCGATACGCCCGGCTGTTTTGCCGACGTGTGCGAGCTCCTCGCGTCGGGCAAGAACGTCGTGGCCACCGGGAGCCGGTTCATCCATCCCCGGTCGCTGCATGCATCGCTGGCAGACGCCATCGAGAACGCCTGTTGCACAGGACAATCCTCGTTCCTCGGAGTGGGCTTATATCCCGGATTCTTCGGCGAATCACTCACGCCCATCCTGTCGCGACTCACCGCGCGCGTCGGGCGGATCAGCGTCCGTGAGGTGCTCGACTACTCGACCTACGCCAGCCACGATCTGATCTTCAATGCCATGGGTTTCGGACACACGCCCGACGACACGACGCCGCTGCTGACCAACACCGAGTACGCGGCGAGCGCCTGGATCGGCAGTGCCAGTGTGCTCGCGCAGTCGTTGGGGCTGCAGATCAGGTCCGTTCGGGGTTTCCGCGACGTCCGGACCACCCCGCGGGCGTTGACGGTGGCCGCCGGCGAGATCCCCGCGGGCACCGTGGCCGCCATGCGATTCGGTGTCGAGGTCGACTGCGGCGCAACCACATTGGCGGTCGAGCACCTCACCCGCATGGCAGATGACCTCGCGCCGGAGTGGCCGACCGATATCGGCTACGACGTGAGTTTCGACGGCGAGCCGAACCTGAGGTGCCACCTCGTGATCGGCTCGCACGACGAAGACCACTCCAAACAAGGGTGCTTGGCCACCGCGATGCATGCGATCAACGCGATACCGATGGTCGTGGCGGCCGATCCGGGCCTCTACGACATTTCCACGATCGCCCCGTTTGTCGCGCACTGGACAAACGGCTAGAGCGCACCCAGACTTCGATTGCCGAAACCGGTGTAGCTGCGGATCAGCGGAAGATCGGCCATGGTCGCGAACCCTGCCGGCGCGGCGCACACGGCTGGGATGGCGTTGACGACCTGCATGGCGACGGTGATCAGTCCAGCTCTGACGTGCTCCTCGATCGAGGCCTCGCGCGAAAAGCTGGCCAGGGGAAAGAAGTGCGTACGCATGGATGGATCGCCCTCGATGGTCAGCGTCCAGCCGTCAAGAGGTTTGGGCCAGTGCTCCGGGTATTCACCGCCGAGCGTCCATAGCGTCTCGAACTCGACTAGCGTCTCGCCGTTGCGATGGCCGACGAAATTCCATCGCTGCCCGGCGGTGGTGCCGGCCGCGACAACGTAGTCGAAGATCTGCAAGTCCTTTGTCGCGGGGACGGTCTCGAGCGTGACTGAGACATCGTCGATGTCTGCGTTCAGGGTGTCGGAGATGAACCAGGTCTGCTCGACGAACAGTCTCGTCAAGAACCTGAGGTACTCGTTGGCTGTCGGCGTGACCTCCTCGATTGGCCGACCGAACCACATCCCGTCGAAGGTGATCTCGGTGCTATCCCACAGCGTCCAGTCGGCGCGCTCCTGCAGCGTGATCCGATCGATCGTGCGGCTCATCCCGGACAGCGCCAGGGGCAGCACGCCGGACAGGTTGCCTGGATTCAGGCCGCTGCCGTGGATGGTGCTATTGCCTTTGTCGCATGCGGCCTGCAGGCGCACGCGGTCGGCTTCGGGGATGCGTCGCGGGTGGAACAGGAAAGCTGGCGTTGCCACGTTCTTGCCGCTCTCCAACAATGCACAGACATCGTCGATACTGGTGAAGGACGGTGCGTACAACACCAGGTCGGCGTCGAGCGCGAGGATCTGAGCGACATCGGTGGTTGCGGTGACGCCGATCGGCTCTCTGCCGACCAGGGTTCCGATGTCTACGCCGTTCTTCGCATCGGCATAGACCCGCGCGCCCACCAACTGGATGTCTGGCCGGTGATCGAGGATGGTCGTGACCATCTCGGTGCCCACGGCGCCGGTGGCCCATTGGATGACTCGTAGCGGACGGGTGCTGGCGGTCAAGCATCGCTCCCTTCACGTCCCCATCGCGGACCCTCAATGTATCGGTCGCATCGATGTTCGTAAGGCAAAAAGTCGTTACGGCAGCCGATAACGCCTATTCTCGTCCTGTGACATACAGGGTGAAGGTTGATCCGTACTACGACCCTTTCGACTTCGAGATCGACGACGACCCGTATCCCGTGTGGAAACAGCTGCGTGATGCCGCGCCGCTCTACTACAACGACAAGTACGGCTTTTACGCGTTGAGCAGGCACGCAGATGTCGCGCGCGAGTTGGTGAATTGGAATGACTACCGGTCCGGTAAAGGCACCACCATCGACATCATCCTCAACGGGGTCGAGGTGCCGCCCGGGATCATCCTGTTCGAGGACCCGCCGATTCACGATGCGCACCGGCGATTGCTGGCAGGGGTGTTCACGCCGCGTCGGATGGCGGCCATGGAATCGCTGGCCAGGGAGTTCTGCCGGCGCGCGCTGGAGCCCCTTGCGGACGCCGACACATTCGACTTCATCGCCGACCTCGGCGCGTGGATGCCGATGCGCACGATCGGGTACCTGCTGGGCATACCTGAGGACAGGCAGATCGCGATCCGGCGGAACACCGACCGGCTCCTCGAATTGAAAGACGGCGGGCTCGTCCAGGTGGCCGATGACATGCTGACGCGTCAGGGATCGATGCTGGAGGAGTTCATCGACTGGCGCTACGACCACCCCTCCGATGATCTGATGACCGAACTGGTCAACGCCGAGGTCGAGGAACCGGACGGTAGCCGCAGGCGGTTGACTCGTGCAGAGGTGCTGACCTACACGGGCACTGTCGTGGGCGCCGGCAACGAGACCACGACGCGGTTGATCGGCTTCGCCGGGCAGCTGTTGTCCGATCACCCCGACCAGCGCCGAGAGCTCGCAGCGGATTTCAGCCTGATTCCCGGGGCGGTCGAGGAAGTGCTGCGTTACGAGGCCCCGTCACCCGTGCAGGCACGCCATGTGGCCCGTGACGTCGAACATTATGGGCAGACGGTACCCGAAGGGTCGGTGATGTTGCTGCTCAACGGATCCGCGAACCGCGATGAACGCCAATTCGTCGACGCCGACCGATTCGACATCCACCGGCGGGTGGCACATCTGTCCTTCGGGCACGGCATCCACTTCTGCCTGGGCGCTGCGCTGGCGCGGGTGCAGGCACGCATCGCGCTTGAGGAAGTGCTCACCAGATGGCCCGACTGGGAAGTCGACTACCACAACGCCAAGCGCGCTCACACCACCAGCGTCCGCGGCTGGGCGAGCCTGCCAGTGCATGTCTGACATGACGAATACCGTTGACAGCAACCCAGATTCTCGCGCCACCGATGTGACCAGGCCCCGGTTGCCGCGGTGGCCGGCACGGGCGGGCTGGGGGCCGTTCATCGTCGCCTACCTCGTCTTCGCAATCGTCACCATCGCGACGATGCAATCCGGTCTGCACGGGGACCCGACGAGGACCAATGCGAACCCGAATCCTGCGCCCTATCCACCGTTTCTCGGCTTCGACAACTGGCCGCTCGCCGTGTCTATCAGCTCGATTCCGATGGCGATCGGCCTGGTCGCCACGCTGGTATGGCTGTCCTATACACAACGCAAGGTGCACTGGGCGGTGGTGATCGCCTTCGCCGGGTTGATCACCGGCGCGCTCGATCCTCTGGCCAACTGGGCAACATTCGCGATCTTCGATCCGCGCATGCTGCACTTCCCGCTGACCTGGCCGTACGTCAACATATCGCCGAATCTCGAACCGGCGCTGGCATTCCTGGGCGGCTATGCCGCCTACTATTTGCTCACCGGCCTCGCCATCCTTCAACTGCATGACCGAATCGTCGATCCGCTGATCCCGCGGACGAGTTGGCTTGCGCGCCATCGGCTTCTCTCGGTGTTCCTCGGCGCGGCCGTCATCGCAATTCCCCTCAACGGGCTGGTTCAATTCACCTGGATGAGGTGCGGCATCTTCTTCTACACCGAAGCCGTCGGCCCCGTGCTGCGCGTGGGGCATGTCTATTTCCCGCTGATCATGGCGGTGTACGACTCGTTCATCTTCGCGATGGTCGCGGTGATGTGCGTTCGCGACGACGAAGGTGAACTGTTGCTGATCAGCCGCATCGCGCGGTGGTTGCCTGCGCGGCCGGGGCGCCCGAAGCTGACGTTGAGTCGACAGTTGCTGATCTCGGTGACGGTGGGCCTGGTGTCGTTCGCAATGCCGCTGGCGGTGCTCGCCGGCCTGCGGGCGGCAGGATTGTCCAGGCCCGCCTATGACCAGAACCCCTATCCGAGTGTCAAGGTCTACGACCCCTACGGCCATCTGCAGAACGCGGGCAAGCCCGGGCCGTTCTATCGAAATGCTAAGGAGTAGTGAAACATTGGTGACTGAAGGCAAGGGACGCTACCGCGTCGTCCACGTCGGCACTGGACTGACCGGTCGCGAGGCGTTGCGGGCCATCATCGACGATCCGCTGCTGGAACTCGTGGGCGTCAGGGTGTCGACACCGGAGAAGGTCGGGGTGGATGCGGGTCAACTCTGCGGGACTGCGGATGTCGGTGTAAGCGCAACCGGCGACACATCAGCGGTCTTGGCGCTGGCTCCGGACTGTGTCGCCTACTGCGCGACGGCGGTTCGCCGCGAAGAGGAAGCCATCGCCGACATCGCCGGCTACCTCGAGGCGGGCATCAACGTGGTGACGTTCGCGACGATTCCGTTGGTCTATCCGGCCGCGGCGCCCGCCGCCTGGCGGGGTGCTCTGGAAAGCGCTGCGAATAAGGGGAACTCGACGTTTTATGGCACCGGCAGTGAGCCGGGTTTTATCAGCCTGAACATCCCTACCGCTCTTCTGGCGGGAGCAGGTCGGGTCGACTCGTATCGAATGGACGAATACGCGCTCGATCTGGACAAGGCGTATCCGATCTGGGACGTCCTGCACGAGTCGATGGGCTTCGGGAAGCCCGACGGTCATGTGCCGGTTCGCATCGCCTCGGGAAAGGTGAACAAGGACTGGGACACCGTGGTGCGCTACATCGCGGACATCCTCGGAATCGAGCTCGACGGGATAGAACTGGATTGGGAGACGCTGCTTGCGCCGACGGATCTGAAGACCGCATTGGGAGTCATCTCCGAGGGAACGATCTGTGCCCATCGTTGGCAACTCGCCGGGGTGGTCGGCACGAGACCGGCTGTCGCAGTTCAATACTTCGCGACAGTCAGCAGCACGCCCTGGCCGGACCGCTGGCCGAAGCCGGCCCGTGAGGGCGAAGGCGGCATGGTGTTCCGCATCGAGGGCAGCCCCAGTATGAGCCTGGAGCTGCATCTCGAGCAGTCGGCAACCGATCGGGCGAACCCGGGTGTCGCAGTCACGGCGATGGCCGCGGTCAACGCGATTCCAGCCGTCGTCGAAGCGCCGCCTGGCGTGATTGCCAATCCGCTGTCGGGACCCGCGATCGTAAGCCGGCAATCGCGCGTCTAGGCGACCTCTATTGCGTTGAGCGGTGCGGTGATCGGCAGGTCCAGCGACGTCGCGATCCCCGGTGCAGCGTCGACGACATAGGGGATGGCGTTGACGACGCGCATGGCAGTTGCCTCCATTGCGTTGTCGTTGGCCGACTCTGGAGTGTCCTCGGTGCCGAGCCGTAGGTCGCACTGCATATGGGGCTGGCCCTCGATGATAAGGCGGTAGGTGCCGTTGGGTGCTGTCGCCCACTCCGGGGCCAGGTCGGGCGCCATGCGATTGATGTGTTCGATGGTGATTACCGGCTGACCGTTGACCACGCCGGTGGTTTCGGCGCGGACGGCGCCAACCGTCCCGGCGGGAATGACCCCGCACGCCACATGCAGATCGCGCGGGGCGATTACGCGTTCGTAGGACTCGGTGACCTCGTCGAGCTCAACGCCGAGCGCCTTGGCGACCAAGCCGATGGGCGGCCCCCAGGCGAACTGCTGGGCACCCTCGAGTTCAAGCAGCGGAGTGAAGTCGAGCGGCTTGCCGAATCCCATGGCGCTGACCATCAGGTCCTGATTCGGATAGGCCGAGTAGTCGAAGATCTCCTGCGCGCGAATAGATCGGATCGTGTTCGACAGGGTCGTCAGCAACACCGCGAACTGGTCACCGGCGAAGCCCGGCTCGATACCCGAGGTGTAGATGGTCACCCCGCCCGACAGGGCCGCCTCGCGCACCTGGCCGGCCAGCTCGGGAATCCATCTGTCGGGGAACATCATTCCGGGTGTGTTGGTCGTGACGACGTTGAGCCCGCCGCCGAGCAGACGCACGTAGTCGCGCACCGCGGCGGCATCCATCTCGGCGCTGGCCGCACCGTAGACCACGCAGTGGGGTCTCAACGCGATGATCTCGTCGAGGTCGTTGGTCGTCGTCACTCCGATCGGACCCAGTCCGACGATCTCGCCCGCGTCGCGACCGGTCTTGTCTGCGCTGTGCACCCAGACCCCGACGAGCTCGAGATGCGGACGCCGCACGATCGCCCGTATCGCCAGGCTGCTGATCCATCCGGTGGAGATGACCGCAACGCGTAAGGGCTTGGTGGTCATTGGCGTCGCTCCTCGTCGCAGTATGTTGCCCACCGCGGATTGGGCGGTTTCGAGTTCGGTCCCCGAAGTCTCATGCGCGATCCTTTCCCGGCCAGCTGCCGACAAGCGCCGGACGCTTGATGATTCGGGGCGCGAGATGCACGATCTCGCTGATCACCGTCGGGTTGGCGCGTGAAATGGCGATGAGGGAAAGCATGGCATTGGCCACGTCGTCGACTGTCGACATCTCGTCCGGAATCTGACCTTCGTGTGCCCAGGCCCGGTATAAATTCGCCAGCAGGTCACGATCGGCTCCGCGGAGGATCTCGGTGTCACAGGTGGGGCCGACACTGACCCGGATGACGGCGAGATCGGGATGTTCGGCTCGCCAAGAACGCAGGATCTCGTCGAGCGCCGCCTTGCTCGCGTGGTAGGCGGCCACGCCCGCGCGAGGCCGGCCAACGTCGTGGCTCGACGCGACGATGACGACCGCGTCGTCCGCCAGATGGGGGAGGGTCGCACGCAGCACATGTGAGGCGCCAACGGCATTGACGGCGTACGCATGCAGCCAGGTCTCGACTTCTGTCTCTTCAATCAGCGCGAACGGCACGACGGCACTGGTGAACACCACCGCGTCGAGCTTGCCGAACTTGGCCGCGACGTCGCCCACGACGGATTCGATGCCACGCGGGTCGGACACGTCGAGCTCGTGCGCCGAGCCGTGCAGCTGATCGGCCAGTTTCGCAAGGAGGTCCAGCCGCCGCGCGGCGAGCGCTACGTGGGCGCCCCGGGAATGGGCGGCAACGGCCAATGCCTGTCCGATGCCCGACGATGCCCCGATGATCAGCATCCGCGTCCCTGCAATGCTGGAGTGCCGGTCGCTCATGAATCGCTCCCTTTGTGCCGTAGTCGAGGCAATTCTCGCATGTGAGAATGAGTATTCTCCGCGAGGGTCGGCTGCAGTCGATTGACGTTCAGCGGCGCACCAGCAGTCCGCTGAGCTGCTGCGCCAGCTCCACCTTCTTGAGCTTTCCGGTCGCGGTGAACGGAAGATCCCGCTTCGAGGTTACCCAGATGACCTTCGGCACCTTGTATGCCGCAAGTCGCCCCCGCAGTTGCACTCGTAATGACTCGCCGTCGAGCGTCGAATCGCCGTGCGGCACCACCGCCGCCGCGACCACCGTTCCGTCCTCGGGGCTTTCGGCACCGACCACATACGCTTCGAGCACGCCGTCGCAATCGGCAAGGGCCAGTTCCACTTCGCTCGGTGTGACGTTGGTTCCGCCGCTCGTCTTGATCAGGTCTCCCAACCGGCCGGTGAATGTGATCCAGCCGTCGTCGTACTCGACGCCGCAATCACCGGTCCGGTAGTACCCGTTCGCGGTGAACACATTCTCGCGCTCGCACTTGTAGAGGCGCTGCATCAATGAGTAACCGCGGACCCAGATCTCACCTTTCGTCCCGACCGGGACCGGTACGCCGGTCTCGGGATCGACGAGGATGTGGCTCAGACCCTCGATCGAAAACCCTCCGGTCTCAGCTCGATCCCGCGGCTGTGGCGGATAAGGGTCCACGCCGATGTGGTTGCCGCACAGTTCTGTCATTCCCAGGGCATTCGGCCCCTTGGGTCGCCGGTCCGGCGGCACCATCGCGGGCATGCTGGTGCGCTGCACCGAGCTCAGGTCGCGCCCGGCGAAATCTGGATGCTCCGACAAGGTCTTGCCCTGCTGTGGCCAACCGAGCGCGATCGTCGCGCGGTACCGCTCCATCAGTTCCAACGCGTCAGCCGCATCAAACGCCGGCTGAGTGACAAGCGTTGCGCCGTGGTGAATCACGGCCTGCAACCCGGTGATCAACCCGCCCACCCAGAAAAAAGGCATGGCGGTGAACAAAACGCTCTCGGCGGTGATGCCGTACTGGAAGGTGAGGTTGTAGCTGTGGCGAACCAGGGTGCCCTGGGTGTGTACCGGCGCCTTCGGGTCGCCAGTACTGCCCGAGGTGTAAATGATCATCGCCTCGTCCGCGGGGGTCACGCAGGACTCGACATCGAGAAGGAATTCGGTGTCGATGGCCGCCGGTAGTTCCTTGTCTGCACATGCCGTCGCCCAGGGCCGGTCACACGGTCCCCACACTCCGATCGTGCGCAGAAACGGCGTCTTGTGCAGGACGATGCGGCCCGGTTCATGCTGTTCGGCGAGCCCGGGCAATGCCTCCTCGAGTCGTTCGACGAAATCGTGGTTGCGGAAGGCGGACCATGCCAGGACCGCCTTGAGGTCAGCGTGACGGGCGGTCCAGGCAAGTTCGGACGTCTTGTAGAACGTGTTGAGCGGAACAGCGACGGCGCCGATGCGGGTCGCCGCGAACCAGGCGAGTGCCCATTCCACGCTGTTGGGCATCAGAATCCCGACGTGGTCTCCCTTTCCGATGCCCTCGGCGAGCAGTGCCATCGCCAACTGCGATGAACGCAGGTCGAGCTCGACGTAGGTCAGCACGTGTCCGCCGGCGATCAGGAATGGGTCATCACCGAAACGCTCTGCAGACGATCTCACCAGGGCGGGGACCGTAGGCATGATCGTCGGGAAGGGCATGTGGTTGCCATCCTCTACAGGTTCATTGGGCCTCAACAGAATAGTTGCCTTTCCGCCAAACGAGAACACCGGTTCTCGACAACTCTCGGCGAACTACACTGCAAACCATGGCGCCGGACCGTCTGGATCGGATCGAGTCCAGTTTGGCGATCAGTCAGCTGCCGAGTCGCTATGCCATGGCACTGGATGCCCGCGACGTGGACGCGTTAGTGGCGCTTTTCGTCGACGAGGTCGACGCGGGTGCGCAGGGCCGCGGCCGGGAGGCGTTGCAGCGCTGGTATGACCGGGTTCTGCGGCGGTTTTACCGCAGCATCCACCTGATCTGCGGGCATGAGTTCGATTTCATCGACGCTGATCATGCGACCGGATCGGTGTACTGCCGCGCGGAGCACGAGGACGGTGACGGGTGGTACGTGATCACGATGCGCTACGACGATGTGTACGAACGACGTGACGGTCGGTGGTACTTCGTCAAGCGGCGTGAGCATCCGTGGTACTCCGTAGACGTGACCGAACGGCCCGGGCCGGAGTTCCTTCGGTGGCCGACGGACGTACCGCTTCGCGCGGCCATGCCACAACGGATGCCGAGCTGGCGAGCGTTCTGGGAGAAGGGCGATCCCGAGCAACCCGGGCGCCTCTCGCGGAGCCCGTAGTCCGTTTACAATGGAGTTTGAAAGTGACATTCTCATTTATGTAAATGGTAGTTATCGCAAGCTTGGGAGGGCGTCATTTCCGACGACAAGGTGCTCAGCGGAGTTCGTGTGCTGGAGGTCGCCGCGTGGACGTTCGTGCCCTCGGCCGGGGCGGTCCTCGCGGAGTGGGGCGCAGAAGTCATCAAGGTCGAGCCCCGCGACGGCGGTGATCCCCAGCGCGGGCTGGTCACGATGGGAATCGTTGACGGCGGCGGCGGGTCGGTCAACTACATGATCGAAATCCCCAACCGGGGAAAGAAATCCATCGCAGTGGATCTCAGCACGCCGGCCGGCCAGGATGTGGTGCGCGAACTGGCCAAGACCTGCGACGTGTTCTTGACCAGTTACCTGCCGGAGCGCCGCAAGAAGCTGGGCATCGACGTCGAGGACATCAGAGCGGCCAACCCGAGCATCGTGTATGTGCGGGGATCGGGGCACGGGCCGAAGGGGCCGGATGCCGACAAGCCTGGCTATGACGGTGTGTCCTACTGGGCGAGGGGCGGCATCGCCACCGTTCTCACCGAAGACGCTGATGAGTTGGTCCGCTCGCGGCCGGCGTTCGGCGACCTGCTCGGAGGGATGACGATTGCGGGAGGCATCGCCGCCGCGCTCTACAAAAAGGCGACGACCGGAAACGGCTCGGTGGTCGACGTCTCCCTACTCGGGTTGGCCGCATGGAACCTCAGCCCCGACGTCGCGGTCAGCCAAATACACGGTGGCAGCGCCATTCCCAAGTATGGGCACGCCGATTCACCCAACCCGCTGGTGGCCACCTACCGCACTAACGACGATCGTTATGTGCAGCTGATGATGCTGCAACTGGACAAGTTCTACGCCGAGGCGATGCGAGTGATCGGTCTTCCCGAGTTGGTGGACGATCCGCGATTCGCCGATCCCGCATCGCGGTTCGAGAACCGAGTCAGGCTGGTCGCCCTGCTGGACGAGGCGTTTGCCAAGCGCACGTTGGCCGAATGGCGCGAGACGCTGGCGGAGCTCTCCGGGGCGTGGGGAATCGTGCAGACACCGGCCGAACTTTGTCAGGACCCCGCCGTCGTCGCCAACGGCTACGTCGCGCACACGCAAACCGTCAGCGGAGCGCCATTTTCGTTGCCCACCAACCCCGTTCAATTCGACGAGCGATCGGTTATCCCGCCCGGAGCGCCCGAGCACGGCCAGCACACCGAGGAAGTCCTGATGGACGCCGGCATCGACTGGGACACGATCACGAAGTACAAGGAATCCGGGGCCATCCTGTGAGCTCGGCCGTCGCTATCGAATTCGACCCGTTCTCCGCCGACTTCTTCAACGGCGCCTACGACACCTACCGACGGCTTCGCGACGAGGCGCCCATCTATTACAGCGCAAAGTGGGACTTCTGGGCGCTCACCCGATACGAGGATGTAGCACCCGCGACGAAAGACCACGAAACGTTTTCGTCGGCCAAGGGCGCGACGCTGGACATGGTCAAGGCCCACGACGACGCCATCCCGGTGCCCAAGGTGATCATCTCCATGGACCCGCCCGAGCATCAGAAGATGCGCAGGCTGGTCAGCAACGTGTTCACCCCGCGGTCGATCGCGGCGTTGGAAGACATGGTGCGGGACAAGGTTTATGAGCGCATCGAAGCACTGGATCCGGCGTCCTTCGACGTCGTCGCCGACTTTTCGGCCCTGTTCCCCAACGAGGTCATCACCACGATGCTCGGCGTGCCGAAACAGGACCGCGACCAGATCCGCCTCTGGCTGGATTTGCTGCTCGAGCGGCATCCTGGCGAGATCGCCACCACCAAGCAGGGATACCAAGCCTCGGTGAGCACGGGCCTGTATTACTACGACCTGGTGCAGCAGCGGCGGGCCCACCCCGAAGATGACATGATCAGCCGTTTGATCGAGACCGAGATCGAACGCGACGGCGTGGTGGAAAAGCTCACCGACGTCGACATCACGGGCTTTGCAACGATGCTCGGAGGGGCGGGCGCCGAAACGGTCACCAAGTTGGTGGGCAATGCGATGGTCGCATTCGCCGATTTTCCCGACCAGTGGCGCAAGCTTCACGACGACCGAAGCAAGATCCCGGCCGCGGTGGAGGAGTTGCTGCGCTACGAGGCGCCCTCGCAGTATCAGGTCCGGACCGCCACACGCGACGTGACGTACTACGGGACAACGATTCCGGCGGGCGGCCCGGTACTCCTGGTCACGGGTTCGGCGACACGCGACGAGCGCATGTTCGACGACCCCGACCGGTTGGACATCGATCGAGACCGCAAGATGGGCTTCAACCTTGCGTTCGGCTACGGAATACACAGTTGCCTCGGTGCGGCGCTGGCCCGCATGGAGAGCCGCATCGCGCTCGACGCGTTGTTGGACCTGCTTCCCGAGTACGAAGTCGACCGCGACGGCCTACAGCGGGTGGCGATGGCGAACGTATGTGGCTGGTCAAATGTCCCCGTGCGGAGGGCTGGCTGAAGCCTGCCGTTTAGCGCCGGCGCCCGCCGCCGTCGACGAATCCTTTTACGACATAGGCCCGCACGAAGCCGGCCACCGCGTCGTCGTTGCGCATATCGATCGTCGGTGACGGAGTCGTGAACAGCGAGAAAAGGATTCGAGCAAACCACTCGGTCGCAGTGGGGATGTCGAGATCACTCCGGACCTCGCCGGTCAGCCTGGCAGCCGACACGTACGGCGCGAGGAACTCGGTGCATTCCTTGAGAAGCATTGCGGCGTTCTTGGTCATCATCAGGCTGACTTCCGCCTCGTCGAAGTACGCTTCCGGCTCGACGACGCGCCGCGCCTGGCTCACGAAGACGGCGGCTTCCACCAGCCGGCCCTCCAGGGTGCTACCGCCGCGGCGGTCGATCGCCTTGGCCATGTTGCGGTAGAACCGCTGCGATGCGGCCTCGGCGCAGGCTTCGACGATTGTCTCCTTGTCCCGGAAGTATTCGTAGAACGTGCTGCGGGACACGTCGGCCGCCCGCGCGATGTCGACGATGGTCGTCTTGGCCAGGCTCTGGGTCCGGAAGCAGGCGAAGGCCGCCGCGATGATGGCAGCGCGGGTGTCGGTCGCGGTTGCCTGCGTCATGGAGGACTCCTTTCTGGCTTCCGTTGAGAGTAGCGGTGTTGCGACTCAGCGGTCGGGCGAGAGGATCAACCCGCTGGTCGGGACGCCGGTGCCCGATGTGACCAGGACGTGTTCGACGCGGTCGACTTGGTTGTGGGACGTGCCGCGCACCTGTCGTACTCCCTCGGTGATCCCGTTCATCCCGTGGATGTAGGCCTCGCCGAGCAGGCCGCCGTTGGTGTTGATCGGCATCCGTCCGCCCAACGACAGTTCGTCGATCGACACGAAATCCTTGGCCTCGCCCCGTCCGCAGAACCCGAGTTCTTCGAGTTGGGTGAACACGAACGGTGTGAAGTGGTCGTAGAGGAACGCCGTCGAGATGTCATCCGGTTTCAGCCCGGAGTCGCGCCACAGCTTGTCGCCGACCACACCCATTTCGGGTAGCCCGGTGATCTCTTCGCGGTAGTAACTCGTCATCACCTCGCCGTCGTAGGCAGCGCCTTGGGCGGCCGCGGTGATGATGGCGGGAGGGTTCGGCAGATCCCGCGCCCGCTCGGCGCTGGTGACCACCATCGCGACGCCGCCGTCACTTTCCTGGCAGCAATCGAGTAGACGCAGCACAGGTTCGATGATCCAGCGCGATTCCTGGTGCTGCTCAAGGGATATCGGCTTGCCGTAAAACCAGGCATCCGGATTGTTGGCGGCATGCTTGCGGTCGATGACCGAGATCTTGCCGAAGTCGGCGTTGGTGACCCCGTAGGTCGACATGTACCGCTGAGCATGCAGGGCGACCCATGCGGCCGGTGTCATGAACCCGAACGGGGCGTACGGGGCCATCCACAATGGCGTGACACCGGGTTGGCGTCCAGCGCCGCCGAAACGGAAGCCGGAGCGCTCGTTGAAGGCTCGGTAACACACCACGGCCTCGGCGGCACCGGTCGCGACGGCCATTGCGGCCTGCATCACGGTGCCCGCCGCTGCTCCGCCGCCGTGCGGAACCCTGGTGAAGAACGAGAGGTTCTCGATGCCGACGTTGCGGGCGACCTCGATCTCCTCGTTCTCGTCGACGGTGAACGTCACCATCCCGTCGATATCGCGTGGACGCAGGCCCGCATCGTCGATGGCCGCCTTGACCGCCTCGCAGGCAAGCTGCATTTCGGTGCGGCCAGACTCCTTTGAGAATTCGGTATGGCCGATACCGGCGAGAGCGGATTTCCCGGCGATGCCCGCGCTCACGCATCGACCCCGTCGAGCAGGCTGAGCACCGCGGTGCCGGAGACATGGTCACCCAGACTGTTGCTGCCCTTGAAGGTGACCTCCACCAAGCCCTCGCCGTCGGCCGATGACTTGTCGGTGACGCTGCCCTCGAAGCGCAAGGGATCGTTGGGGTAGGCGGGAACACCGAGGCGAACGGATAGCTTCTTGATCATCGCCTCGGGTCCGGCCCAGTCGTGCAAAAACTTCACACACAGCCCGTTGGTGGTCAGGATGTTGAGGAAAATATCCTTGGAGCCTTGAGAATTGGCGAAGTCGCGGTCGTGGTGCACCGGCATGTAGTCACGCGACGCGATGGCGCCCGCGACGATCAGCGTGGTGGTCACGGGCACGTCCATCGGTGTGACCTCGTCACCGACATTGACGGTGTTCCACGCCAGGGTCGTGGTGCGCTTGATGGTGGAGGTCATGTGCCGCTTCCTTCCGCATATGCATTGCCGAGCCGGGCCAGTTGCTGTGATGCCGACCCGAGTGCGAGTTCGTTCTGCTTGGCCCACAAGAAGTAACGGGACAGCGGGTAGGTGACATCGATTCCCATGCCGCCGTGCACTTGCTGGGCCGAGGAGGCGACGCGGGAGCCTGCCTCGGCGGCCCAGAACTTGGCGATGCGGGCCTCCCGATCGGCCGGTCGTCCCTGGGCGATCAACCATGCCGCGTGCCACGTGGTCCACCGGATGGCTTCGACGTCAATGAACGCGTCGGCGAGACGCTGCTGGACGGCCTGGAAGGATCCAATCGGGCGGCCGAATTGTTCGCGCTCGCTAGTGTACTTGGCGGCCAGTTTCAAAGCCCGTTCCACAACGCCGATTTGGATCGCACACAAGCCGACGAGGGCGCGGGTGTAGAGCGAGCCGACGATATTCCCCGCGTCGTGCTCAGTGAGCCGGCGGCCGATCGCGCCGGTCAAGTCCACATCGGCGTGGGGCTCTCCGTTGGTGGTGCGCACCGGCGCGACAGTCACGCCGTCGGTTCCGGTGTCGACGATGAATAGGCCAGGACCGTGTTCGGTCTGCGCCGACACCACGATGGCCGCGGCGAGTTGTGCCGCGGGCACGAGCTCCTTGTTGCCGTCGAGCCGCCATGCGTCGCCGTCGGATCGCGCGGTGATACGCGGTGTGGTCGGGTCGGAGTTGCCCGGTTCGACGAGCGCCGCGGTGAGGATCGTGCTGCCGTCGACCACACCGGGCAGATACCGTTGCTGCAACACGGAATCGCCGTGCCGTGCAATCGTATCCGCGCCCAGAAGGAGCGTGGCGTAGACGGGTACCGGCGCGACACTGAACCCGACCTCGCTGAGCAGCACACCCAACTCGAGGAATCCGCCGCCGCTGCCGCCCACGGATTCGGGTAGCGCGATGCCGAGTAGATCCGCGGACGCGAGTTCGGTCCACAGTGCGGCGTCGTAGCGCACCTCGCCGGCCTCCAGGTCGGTCAGATGCTCGGGCGTGGCGCGGTGCTCGAAGAGCTGGCGCGCAACTTTACCGACGGTCTCTTGTTCTTCGGTGAAGGTGAAATCCATTATTTCCGGTCGCCTTCGGTCACCCGGCCGGGCCGGAACTGGTGCAGCACCAGCTCGTCGCCACTCGGCAGTGCTTCGAAGGTCTTGTAGAAGACCTCGACGGGCATGCCGACCTCGATGGCGGTGGGTTCGATGTCGCAGAGGTTCGACACGATGCGTACGCCCTCCTCGAGCTCGATGAGCGCGACGACGTACGGGTACTGAAGAAACGGCAGCGGCGGATACTGCGGCATCACGAAGCTGTACACCGCTCCGCGACCCGAAGCCACGACGTAGTCCCACTTCAACGACTGGCACTTGCCGCACATCGGCCGTGGCGGGACGCGCAGCGTCTGGCAGTCCGCGCAGCGCTGGATGCGAAGTTCGTTGTCTTTCAAACCCGACCAGAAGAACTCGGTGTCGGGACTAATGGACGGCGCGAGTCTGCTGGCCATCAGTCCCCAGCCGTTCCGGCGGGGGCCCCACCCGTCTTGAATCGCAGAGTGCGGAACCACTGGCGGCCGATGACGTCGCCATTCTGGTCGCGGTAGGTGGTCACCCAGGTGACGAAGAAGCCGTTGCCCATCGCCGTCTTCTTCTCATCCGAGATCGAATCGAACACCGTCTCGGCGGTGATTTGGTCTCCGACCCGCGGATAGCGTTCGATCTCGAACTCGGAGTTCGTCGCGATGATGCCGGTGTAGCCGGCGTCGGACAGGAACTGCAGTGGGTTGCTCTTGATTTCGATCGGCACACCACCGCGCTCGCGAATGCCCGCCAGCTTCGGTGGTGGCATCGTCCAGCTCTGCAGCATCACCGGTGGCGAGACCAAGCCGCCGTAGCGGGAACTGCTGGCAAACTCCTCATCCAGGTAGGCCGGGTTCATGTCGTCCAACGCGTGCGCCCAGTGCCGGATCATGGCAGCGTTCACCGGATCTGGTGCGCGCGAGGGCTTGCCGACTCCGTCGGTGGGGGTGCCGATCAGCGCGTCGAGGCGCTGGCGCAGATCGTCTTTGGTCAATTCGGTCATAGGTGTCGACACTCCTTTCAGGAGGCTCGCACGTCGCGGGGTGCGCGTGGCATTCCGAGGCCGGCCATGGCGATGATGTCGCGTTGCAGTTCGTTCGCACCGCCGCCGAAGGTGTTGATGACGGCGAATCGGTAAGCACTCTCCAGCTCGCCCTTGAGCGGAGCCGACGTTTCCTTGCGCAGGCCGGCTTGGCCGACCACGTCGAGCAGCTCGCGGGCCACCTGCTGGGTGAGCTCGGTGCCGAAAACCTTTGCGGCGGAAGCTTCGCCCATGCCCAGGCCACCCGAGCTCATGTTGGTGTTCACCCGCAGGTTGAGCAATCGGTAGGCCGCGACCTGTGCCTCCACTCGTGCCAATGCCTGTTGGACCCAAGGCTGGTCGATGACGAACCCGTCGTCGAGTTCCGTGGTCTTGGCCCATTCCAGCGTCTTGCTGAAGAGCGGCTCCAGCGCACCGAGATTGCCGAGTGCGGCGCGCTCGAGGTTCAGCTGGTTGGTCACCAGCTTCCAGCCCTGGTTCTCGCCGAGGACGATGGCGCTCTCCGGGACGCGCACATCGTCGTAGAAGGTGTAGTAGGTGGAGACACCGGGCATCGTGTGCAGTGGTTTCCAGGAGAAGCCGGGGGCGTTGGCGGGCACGATGAACACCGTGATGCCCTTGTGCTTTTTGGCTTCCGGATCGGTTCGGGCCGCCAGCCAGATGTAGTCGGCGAATTCCGCGCCGCTCGTGAACATCTTGGAGCCGTTGATCACGAACTCGTCGCCGTCACGCACAGCGCTGGTCCGTAGGGAGGCCAGATCGCTTCCTGCGCCGGGCTCGGAGTAGCCGATCGCGAAATCGACGGTGCCCTGCAGGATCGCGGGAAGGAACTTCTGCTTCTGCTCCTCGGTCCCGTACTGAATAAGCGTGGGGCCGACCGTGTTCAGCGTGATCATCGGCAGTGGCGCATGGACTCGGCGTGCTTCCTCGCCGAAGATGTACTGCTCGAGCGCAGTCAGCCCGCTGCCGCCGTACTCGACCGGCCACGCGACGCCAAGCAACCCGGCCTCGCCGAGCGCGCGCCGACACTCGGTGATCGCGGCGCCACCCTCCAGCAACCCCGCGACCGCCTCGCGCCGTTCGGGCGTCATCACGGCTTCGAGGCGTTCGCGGTAGCTCTTTCGGAGCTGTTCCTGCTCGGGGGTGTAGTCGAAATCCATCAGACACCGGCTCCCATCCGCACCGGCATGCGTTTGACGCCCGGCACCATCGTGGCGCGCAGCCGCGTCACATCGCCGGTCAGTTCGATGCTCGGATAGGTGCCCAGCAGCACCTCGAACATCACCCTGGCCTCCAGGCGTGCCAATTGTGCGCCGAGGCACGCGTGTTCGCCGGCGCCGAAGGCGATGTGTGGGTTCGGGTTTCGGGTGATGTCGAACTCCTCGCCGGTGGGGCCGAAGATCTCCTCGTCGCGGTTGGCCGCACCATAGAGCATGACCACCGTTTCACCCGCCCTGATCTGGTGGCCGCGGATCTCGACGTCCTCGGTCGCTTCGCGTGCCATGTGGGTCACCGGGCTGGTGAACCGCAGCATCTCTTCGACTGCCAACGGCAAAAGCTCGGGCTTCGAGCGAAGCAAGGCGAACTGATCGGGGTGATCCAGCAGCGCCAGCGTGCCCAGCGCGATGAGGTTGCGTGTCGTCTCGTTGCCGGCAACGAGCAGCAGAAAGGAGAAGTTGAGTAAGTCGGCGTCGGTAAGGCGCTCGCCGTCGACCTCGGCGGCCGCCAGGATGGACAGCAGGTCGTCTTGCCCGGTGACCTTGCCGGAACGCCGCGCGTCGATCAATTTGGTGAAGTACTCGTACAGTTCGCCGAGCGCCACCACGTTGTCCAGCTCGATGTCGGGGTCGGCGGTCCCCACCGCCGCGTCCGACCATGTGCGGAACTGCTCCCAGTCTTCGGGCGGCGCGCCGAGCATCTCCGCGATCATCCGGGTCGGCAGCGGCGCGGCAATCTCCTCGGCGAACTCATACTCGTGGGATGGGTCGACGCCGTCGAGAATCCCCTTGACAATCTCGCGCACCTTGGGTTCCAGCAACGTGACCTGGCGTCGGGTGAAGCCCGAGTTGATCAGCTTGCGCAGCTGCCGGTGCCGTGGCGGATCGGTGAAGATCAGGTTTCCCTCCTGCACCGGGCTTGGCATGGCGGGATCGGGTATCGAGATGCCCTTCGTCGACGTGAACGTCATCGGGTGACCGGAGACGTGGCGGATGTCCTCGTACTTGGTCAGGGCCCAAAAATTCGTGACGTCGTTCCAGACGACCGGCGTGCTGTTGCGCAGCTCCCGATAGCTCGGGTACGGGTCACCGGCGTAGAAGTCCGGCGACTGCAGCGGCAGCGTGGACGTCGGTCTGGGGGTGGAGTCAGCGGGCACTTTGGGCCTTCCTCGACACACGGATATCGGACAGGTAGCTCGTGATTGTCCGGTAATGCTGTGTCTACAGGACAAGCGTCGCGAATGTCAATCGGTGTTTACCCAGTTAAATGGCAACAATGTTGACGCCACCGCGACCTCAGGTGTACATAATTGAGGAATTGTCGGACACGTTCGCATCGGCATCGGGCGACACCGTACGGTTCGGCGACCAACCGGGAAGGTCAGTGATGTGATGGCCGAGTCGAGCCTGGTCGACTGCTATGGCGTCTATATCGACGGCAACTGGGTCGAACCGGATACCGGCCGATATGACGTCACCAACCCGGCGACAGAGCAGGTCATCGCCTCGGCGCCGGACGCCGGCGTCGCGCAAGTCGAGCGCGCCATCGGTGCGGCGCGCGCCGCCTTCGATTCCGGGCCGTGGCCCCTGGCCGATCCGACCGAGAGGTCGCGTTGTCTCCAGCAGCTCAGCCACGCACTGCTCGCCCGCGGCGAGGAAATCTACGGGCTGGCGCAAACCGAGTGGGGCTGTACAGCAAACGAGCGGCTGATCCATGTGGAGGGGCCCGCGTTCATGGTCGGCCACGCCGCGGAACTTGCGCTCGAACCGGCTGAGGCGCCCATGGACGCGTGGGGAGCGGCGGGCACCACCCTGTTGCGCTATGAGCCGCTCGGTGTGGTCGCGGCCATGACGCCGTGGAATTTCCCGCACACGCTGAACGTGATGAAACTGGGTGCCGCGCTGGCCGCGGGCAATACGCTTGTCCTCAAGCCCTCGCCGCTGACACCGCTGGCCGGTCTCGCGCTGGCGCGGCTCATCGACGAGGAGACCGACATTCCACCGGGCGTGGTCAACGTCGTCACCCCGAGCAGTGTTGAGGCCAGCAGGATCTTGACTATCGATGCCCGGGTGGACATGGTGACCTTCACCGGAAGTTCGGCCGTCGGTCGCGATGTGATGGCCGGCGCCGCAACCTCAATGAAGCGGATCCTGCTCGAGTGCGGCGGCAAATCGGCGAGCATTCTGCTTGACGATGTCGACCTGACCGACGAATTGTTCGAGCGGTTGCTTTTCGAAGGGTGCACGATGCATGCGGGTCAGGCGTGCATCCTGAACAGTCGTCTGGTGGTCCCGGACACGCTACACGACGAGGTCGTCGATCGGCTCGCCGACCTGGCCCGCACCGTCAAAGTGGGAGACCCGACCGACGAGGCGACCGGCATGGGTCCGCTGATCAGTCGCCAACATCTGGATAGGGTCGAGGGTTTCGTCAAGCGGGCGCAAGGCGACGGGGCGAAGGTTGTCGCGGGCGGCAGGCGGCCGACCGGACCGGAGCGCGGTTTCTATTTCGAGCCAACGGTTTTGACCGATGTCACTCCCGAGTCGTTTATCGCGCAGGAGGAGGTGTTCGGTCCGGTGTTGACGGTGTTGAGTTACCGCAACGACGACGAAGCGGTCGGTATCGCAAACGATTCGGCCTACGGGCTGGGTGGCGCGATCTGGGGCACCGATGTCGATCGCGCCGTCGGACTTGCGCGGCGAATCAGGACCGGTCAGATCTCGATCAACGGCACGATACCCGGCGACGCGCCCTTCGGCGGGTTCAAGCAGAGCGGAATCGGGCGCGAGGGTGGCGTGATGGGGCTGCGGGCATACATGGAACCCAAGGCGATCGGAGTGCCTGCGTGACAGGATCCCTGTCGGGGCTGCGGGTCGTCGAGGTAGGGACCGATATTTCGGCGCCGTATTGCACGAAACTGCTTGTCGATCTCGGCGCCGATGTGTACAAGGTCGAGGCACCGGTGGGGGATCCGCTGCGAAGCTGGGGCTCGTCCAGCGGACTATTTGAGTATTTGAACGCCGGAAAGCATGGGCTGACAATCGATCTCGAATCACATCCCGATGCGCTTGCTGATTTCATTGCTCAAGCAGACGTGGTGGTCGAGGATCTGCCGGTCGGATCGAGCGACAGGTTGAGCTGGGGACTCGATCGTGAAGCTCTCCAACGCGTCAACCCGAATCTCGTCGTCGTCCGGATCTCCGACTACGGTCAGGAGGGCCCACGCCGGAGTCGCCAGTCGACATCGCTGACCCTGCAGGCCGCGTCGGGGTGGGTCAATACTCGCGAACTCGGCCGGGCGCCGGTACAGGCCGGCGTCCGTATCCCCGAGTACATCGCCGGCAGCTACGCGGCGCTCGGGGCCCTGACGGCCCTGCGGGTCGCGGATGGCGGTCTTGATCGGGTGATCGAAGTCGATGTCTCGGCGTTCGAGTCACTCTTGTCAACCTTGGCGTATCCCATGCTGATGGCCGAACGCTTGAAAAGCCTTGGTCTTCCGCCGAATTCAAAGGCGGGTCCGATGCTCGGCATCGTGCGCGCCGCCGACGGGTGGATCGGGATCAACTGCTTGACGGGGCAGCACTGGCTGGACGTCTGCGCGATGGTAGGACTGCCGGAATTCGGCGATCACCAGATAGCCATCATGCTGGGCGGGCCCGAACGCGCGGAGTTCTTCGCAAAGGCGCAGCCCTGGCTCGATTCGATGACCGTGGCCGATCTGGTCGAGTTGAGCCAGGCGATGCGAATTCCCGCGGCGCCGGTCAACGACGGAGCATCCATTCTCGACTGTCCCCAGTACCGCGAGCGGGGATTCTTCATCGAAAGCCGAGCGGGAGGCCAACGTTTCCTCCGACCGGGCGCACCGTTCAGGCTGGCCCGAACGCCGGTTGAGCCGCTAAAACCAGCGCCACGGCTCGGCGATCGAGCGGTAGCTTCATCGCGCGATCGACGGACGAAGCCGGCCGCATCCGGAGTTGACGATGTGACACTGCCATTCGCAGATCTCAAGGTTTTCGACCTGAGCACATTCTGGTCCGGCGCTTACGTCACCTGCTATCTGGGTGCGTTCGGCGCCGATGTCGTCAAGGTCGAGTCGATCCAACGTCCGGACGGTCACCGATATTCGGGCTCGCTGTTGCGCAGCACCGATGACTGGTACGAGATAGGACCGATGTGGCAGGGCACCAACCTCAACAAGCGCGATATCACCTTGAATCTCGGCACCGAAGCCGGCCGCGAATTGGCCCTCAAGCTGGCCGCCGAGGCAGACGTCGTGGTGGAGAACTTCTCGCCGCGCGTGGTGGAGCAGTTCAATTTGGACTATGCCTCGCTGGCGAAGGTGAATCCGGACGTCATCATGGTCCGCATGCCGGGCCTCGGGCTAGAAGGGCCATGGCGTGACTACGTCGGGTGGGCACTGAACTTCGAACAGATATCGGGGATGTCGGCAGCCACCGGTTACCCCGACGGTCCACCGTGCAACCTACAAGGGCCTGCCGATCCGATCGTCGGTGTACATGCGACCGTCGCACTACTGGCCGCGCTCGAGCACAAGCGCAGAACCGGTGAAGGCCAATTGATCGAGGTCGCGCAGATCGAGGTCGGCGCGGCGGTGACGGCCGAGCCGGTCATCGAATACTCGTTGACCGCCCGGGCGTACGAGCGAGAAGGCAACCGCCACCGCAACTACGCACAAGGCGTCTACCCGGCTAGTGATGACGATGAGTGGGTGGCCATCTCGGTGCGTGACGACTCCGACTGGGCCGCCGTCGTCGACGTGATCGGCCGGCCCGAACTACTCGACGACCCACGGTTCGCCTCACCACGGGCACGGCTGCACAACCACGACGCGTTCGACGAAACCCTTTCTGAATGGACGGCGGGTCGGCCGCCCGACGAGATCGCCGAGGCGCTTCGTCGCCGTGGTGTCCCCGCGGAGCGGATCCTCACCGCGGACCGGATGTACGACGTCGACCAGCTCGGGGCGCGCGGCTTCTACGAGGAGCTTGAGCATCGGCTCGCCGGGCGACAGAGGTTCCCGGGCTGGCCATTTCGGATAACGCCGGGACCCCTGCGGCATCACCGCGCGCCATCACCGACGCTCGGGCAACACAATGGCGAGGTGCTGGCGGCTCTCGGTCTGTCGGATGAGGAGCTGACGAAGCTGCGTGACGATCAGATTATCGGCGAACGGCTGCTGAACGCGTAGCTTCAGTCATCGACCATTGCCGCGATGGTGTCGACCACGCAGGCCGGTCGGTCGGATCCCTCAACCTCGACGGTGACTCGCACGGTGGCCCGGCCACCCGTGTCGGTGCGTTCCACCTTGATCAGTTCGGCGCCGGCGCGGATGCGCGAGTCCACCGGTACCGGGGCAGGGAAGCGAAGCCTGTCGGAGCCGTAGTTGACCTGCATCGACAGCCCCGAAACCCGGTAAATTTGTTGCACGAGAATGGGAACCAGTGACAACGTGAGATATCCGTGCGCGATCGTCCTACCGTACGGACCCTTGGCCGCCCGCTCCGCGTCGACATGAATCCACTGGTGGTCGCCGGTCGCCTCGGCGAATAGATCGATTTCCTTCTGAGTGACCTGGTGCCACCCGCTGTAGCCAAGGTGTTCGCCGACATGTGATTCGAAGCCGGAGACGCCTTCGTAGACGGTCGGAGAGACCTGCGTCATGCCGGGACCTTGAGCCCCAATTGCTCAATGGCGTTGCCGCCCATGATCTTCGCCTTCGCGACGTCGGAGATGCCGTCGAGCCGGTCAACAAAACTCAACGGATCGCCGATGCCCTCGGGGTGGGGAAAGTCGGAACCGAACATCACGTGATCCTCACCCATGATGTCGACGATCCCCTTGACGTCGTCCTCGAGGAACGGGTGGATGTAGATGTTGCGTTTGAACACCTCGACAGGATGCTCGTCGAACTCCTTGGGCATGATTTTGTACGCGGTGTTGAGTTGTTCGAGAAGATTGCGCACCCAACCGCTGCCGTTCTCGACGCAAAAGATCTTCAGGTCGGGGAACCGCGACAGCGCACCGTGGCAGATCATTGCGGCCAAGGTGTCCTCGATGGCGCGGTGCCCCATGACCACCTCGCGCAGTGCGCTCGGCTTGAACGAGAGGTATTCGTCGCCGCCTTCCCACTCCATGAGGTGCTTCTGGTATCCGCTGTCCGACGCGTGCATGGTCACCGGAATGCCGGCCTTGACGACTTCTTCCCAGAACGGGTCGAATTCGGGCAGACCCATCGATCGCGAGCCGCCGAAGCGGCTGGGCACCGGAGCCGGGCGAACCAGGAACGTTTTCATTCCCCGTTCGAGGCACCAGTGCAGCTCCTTGATGGCTTCGTCGACGAGCGGCAGGCAAACGACGGGCGTCGCGAAGATGCGGTCGTGGTAGTTGAACGTCCAGTGTTCGTGCATCCACTCGTTCAGCGCATGGATGATTGCGTGGGTGAGGACGACGTCGTCGGTAGTGCGCTCCTCGATGAGGCTGGCGAGGGTGGGATACATGACGCACTGATCTATACCGAGTTCGTCCATCAGCTTCAATCTGGGAGCCGGGGCCTGGTAGGCGGGGATGACATCCATTGCTTCACCGATGAATTCGCGGAAATTCAGGCCCTCTGGATTGTTGCCCAAGAAGTAGTCCTCGGCGCTTCCCGGCCGGGCCACCCGCTCGAATGTCGGGTTGGGGATCATGTGGCTGATGTGGTCCTTGACGACGAGCTTGGGCCGTCCGTTGACCTCGACGTAGCCGACCTTGCCGCGGTGCTCTTTGGGTAGGTACTTGGTGAGCGCGTCCCTCGTCTCGTACATGTGGTTGTCGATGTCGAAAACCGGGTAGGGCAAGGACCGGGTAGACATGTGACTGATCCCTCCAGGGCAGCGAATATGACCGTTTACGCTAAGTGGAAATGACGTTATCACCAACGCTCCGCCACAGCTATGCGGGGCTACCTCCGGCGAGTTCTTGCCAGGCCTTCACGACGGCTTCGGTAGTGGTGACCGTGCTCAGCAGCGTCAACGTGTTGTCGATGATCGATTCCGCGTAGTCGCGGGGGTAGCCACATACCGCATCGCGCGGAAGCACGAACTGATAGCTGCGATTGACGGCGTCCATCACAAAGTTCTGGATCGCGATGTTGACCGAGACGCCCACGCCCACAATGGTCCTGATTCGGAGGTTGCGGAGCACGGAGTCAAGGTCGGTACCCGTCATCGGTCCGACGCCGTGCGTACGGGTAAGGACCAGATCGCTTGGCTCCGGGCCGAACTCAGGTAGTACCGAGGCGCCGGGGCTGCCCGGAGTCAAATCGGCGGCGAATGACTTCCCCGCCATGAACAGCCTGGCATTGCTATTGGACCCGCGGTTGTCTGGGCGCTTCTGCATAAGGCAGTGCACGACCGTAACGCCTGCCGCCCGAGCCGCATTGAGAAGCCGGACAATGTTAGGGATCGTCTCCCGGCTGGCTTCCTCGGCCAACATGGGCAGACCGGCCTGTGGGCCGATCACACCGCCCTGACATTCCTGGGTGACCAGGGCGGTTGTGGCGGGGGTCAACAGATCAAGCAGGCTGGGTTGCGGCATGAGAATAAACGTTATCGTGTGTGAGAACACGATTTCCAGTCAGATTTCCCAGGGAGGGTAGATGGAGGTCTGGGAGCTCGGCATCCGTGAGTCGGTACGCCAGACCATCGCCGACTACACCGCTGCCACCGATCGGTTTGACCTGCGCGGTCTCGCCGCCTGCTTCGCGCCGGACGGCACCCTCGAGTTCACCGGCGGAGCGCAACCGCTCACCGGTCCCGCCGAGATCGAGTCGGGGCTCGGCGTTGCCATGTCCAAGAATGCCGGACCGGAGAGACAAGCGCCAACGCTTGTGCGTCATCACGTTTCGAGCATCCGCTTCGGGTCTGTAGCCAGGGATCGGGTTGAGGTCAACAGCTATTTCGCCGTTCACACCGACAGAGGCGTCGACCACTGGGGACGCTATCGCGACGTCCTCGTACCGCTGAACGGTCGTTGGTTGTTCGCGCATCGACGAATCACTGTGGACGCCTTTGCAGCCGACAGCGTTATGCGATGAACTCCGTTGCGAAACCGCGCGCGCGGTCGATGTATTCGGCTCGGGTGGCGCCTCGCGGTGCGATGGTCAGCCAGGTCACGCCCATCGCTTCCAGCTGTGCGATGGTGGCGTGCCGTTCGTCGGTCGACCTGCTGTCGTCGAGCAGGTTGCCTGCCGAGAAGCAGATGTCCAGCGGTTCGGTACGGCCGATCTCGGCCGCATAACTCTTGGCCCAGTCGATGGCCGACGCCAATCCCTCAAGCGTCGAGATCTCAGCGGTCCGTGACGCGGCCGCGTAGCCGAATGTGTTGAAAGGTGCCCAGCCCTGCGCGCGGGCAACCGCACGGCGTACCGCGGGCTTGCTGTTTCCGCCAACCCAGATCGGTGGCGGAGTCGCCGGTACCGGATACAGGCGCACACCTCGAGCGGCGAACGAGGTGCCCTCGTAGGCGACATCCTCACCGGTAAGCACCTTTTCGAGAACGTCCAGCGCCTCGTCCAGCAACGCCCCGCGGTTTTCGAAATCTACTCCCAGCGCCTTGAACTCGGGTTTGAGGTAGCCCGCGGCGGTGCCGAGTATCAGCCGGCCGCCGGACAGGACGTCCAAACTTTGGATCGACTTCGCGCCCAGGAATGGGTTCCGGTAGGCGGCGATGTAGACGTTGGTGAGCAACCTGGTGTCCGTGGTGGCGGCTGCCGCGAACGCGAGGGCGACGAACGGGTCCAGGGCGTGGTGTCCGCCATGGTCGAGCCATTTCGCGTCGGGGGCGGGGTGGTCGGTGACGTGTACGGCGGCGAATCCGCTCGCCTCGCCGACGCCCGCGATTTCGGAGATCGCTTCTGCGGTGACGAATTCGGACACCGCGTCCACCCGCTGGGTGGGCAGTTCGAGGGAGTACGAGATGGTCACATTCGTCCTTTCATGTTGTCGCCAGGGCTGCTAGGCGTTGCGCGTGGTGATCGGGGCTGCCGAAGATCAACTCGGTGGCCTTGGCGCGCCGAACGTAGAGGTGTGCGTCGTGTTCCCAGGTGAACCCGATGCCGCCGTGGATTCGCATGTTGTCCAAGGCGACTTGCAGAAAGGCTTCCGAGCAGGCCACCTTCGCCACTGACGCTGCAACTGGCAGGTCGTTGCGGTCGGCGGATTCCGCAGCGTGAACGGCGGCAGAGCGGGCACCCTCGACGAGCACCAGCATGTCCGCGCACCGGTGCTTGACCGCCTGGAAGCTGCCGATGGCCCGCCCGAACTGGACCCGCTCCTTGGCATAGCCCACTGCCATGTCGAGGCAGCGTTGGGCGGAGCCAACCTGCTCGGCGGCCAGCGCGGCGATCGCGAGGTCGCACGTGCGGGCCAGGCCAGGGGCCGCGGCTCCATCTATTCCGATCAACCGGGCGGGGACATCGTCGAACCGCAGACGCGCGACCTTGCGCGTGCGGTCGAGCGTGGCGAGCGGCTCACGAGTCAGCCCCTCGGCGTCCGCCGCGACCGCGAACAGCGATATGCCCGCCCTCGTATTCGCCGCGGCGAGAACAACATCGGCGGTATTGCCGTCGAGAACGAGATCGGCATCGCCCCGGATCCGATGACCGGTGCGGTCGGCACGTGCCGTCAGCGCGACGGCGTCCGGATCCCACGCATCGAGGCGGCCGTTGAGGATCACCGTCGCGGTGGTGGATCCGTCGACGAAACGCGGTAGGTAATCAGCCATCGCGGCGTTGTCGCCGCTGCAAAGAATCGCTTGGGTGGCGAGTGCGACGGTGGAGAAGAACGGCGCGCACAACAGCGCGGCGCCCATCTCCTCGAACACGACCGCGAGTTCGGACAGCGTTGCACCTGCCCCGCCGAACTCTCCTGGGACCGCGATGCCGTGCAGTCCCATTTCACGGGCCATTTGATGCCACACCGATTCGTCGTATCCCGCCGTGGTGGACATCAGGTCGCGCACCCGGGCGGACGTCGAAGCGACCGCCAGGAACTCCCGCACCGACCGGCGGAGTTCGTCGGCTTCACTCATCGCGGATTCCTTTTGGTGTGGGTCTGCCCGCCCGACCCGGGATAGGCATTGCCGGGAAAGGATAGTATCTTTTCTGAAATAGGAGAATCACCATTCTCGCACGAAGGAGCCGCGTGGTGACGACGAAACTCGAGTACGGGATCTTCGACTGCGACACCCATTGCTACGAGACGCGTGATGCGTTTACCCGCTACCTGCCCAAGGAGTTCCAGGATCGGGCGATCACCACCGTGCGCGGAGCCGACGGGGTCGAGGTAATTCTCGCCGGCCACCGCGTCGCGACCTTCAACAGTGAAGGGGGCCTGGGTCTGGACGTCGCATACCGCCCTGGATCGTTGAAAGAGATGCTCAGGCAGATGGGATCCGGCAACCCGGAGGAGTCCTACGAGCCGCAGCCCATGCAGCCCGAATACATCGAGCGTTCAGCCCGGCTCGCGGTAATGGAAAAGCAGAACGTCGAGCGGATGGTCATCTATCCGAGCGGCATGGCGCTGTCTGCCGAGCACTACGTTGACGACACGCCCGCGCTATACGCGAATCTTCGTTCGTTCAACCGATGGTTCGACGAGGAATGGGGCTTCGACTACCAGGACCGTATCTACGCGACCGGGCTGCTGTCACTTCGCGACCTAGACTCAGCCGTCGCCGAAACCGACGAATTGATCGCGCAGGGTGCGAAGTTTGTCCTGCTGCCGACGGGCCCGGCATACGGCCGATCTCCGGGGGATCCCTACTTTGACCCGATTTACGCGCGACTTCAGGAAGCCGGCTGTGTCCTGGTGTTCCACATCATGCCCTTCTGGTACTTCGATGCGATCTCACCTGCCTGGGGGCACTGCGCAGATCCGGCCTCGTGGCACATGTCTGCCTGGCAGTGGATGAACGTCTACGGCCAACGCCCGATCGAGGACACCCTCTCGGCGCTGATCTTCGACAACCTCTTCGGCCGCTTTCCCGGGTTGAACGTGCTGGTAGCCGAACACGGTGCAGAGTGGGTGCCCTTCTTCACGAAACACATGGACAAGAGCCGCGGCATGGGCCGAAACGGCCCGTGGATCGGCGGGAAACTGACGGAGAAGCCGTCTGCCATCTTCCGGCAGCACGTTCGAGTTGTGCCGTATCCCGAAGACGATACGCCTGCGATCGTCAGCAGCTTGGGCTACGACGACTGTCTCGTGATGGGCTCCGACTACCCGCATGCAGAAGGGTTGGCCGAGCCGGCTGACTTCGTCAAGTTGCTCGATCCGCTCGACGACGCCGCCAAGAAGCGAATCATGCGCGACAATGCGAATCAGTTGATAGGGCGGAGCTAGGACTCGATGGGTAATGCGGACGAGGATGGCGTCGACCTCGGTCTGTTGCGCGAAACGGCGCGCGATTTCCTGAGCGGACGGATCGCGCAGGATTCGGTCAAAGAGCTCGCGGCCATGGATTGGACCGGGCTGCTCGTCGAGGAGGATCTTGGCGGCAGCGGATGGCGTCCTGTGGAGACGACAGTCGTTGCGGAAGAGCTCGGCCGCGCGCGAAACGCGTCGGCGTGGTTCGGTTGTGTGCTATCTGCCGCGGCGTTGGCCTCGGCGCCCGCCGAGCTGCGCGATCGATGGTTGCAGGCGATGCTCGACGGGACCACGACGGCCGGCTGCACGCTGGCGGGCGACACGGTACGGGTGGCGAGCGGCAATGTCATCGACCTCTTGGTCACACTGGGGCGCAACGGAATCCATCTGTTTGAGGTGTCGGCCGCAATGCCGAGGAGCCGAGATGACGAATTGTTGGATGTCAGCCGCGCAGCATGGCGCTTTGACCTTTCCGGGGCCGCGAGCGTGCTGATCGGTGGACCCGAACAAGCGGATCGGATGCTCGCGGTCGCGAGGGTTCTGCTCAGCGCGGATTCGCTGGGAGCTTTATCGACCACATTCGAGCGGCTGGTCGCATACCTGAAGGGGCGCATCGCCTTCGGTGTGCCGATCGCGAGTTTCCAAGCGGTGCAACACCGGCTGGTGGATCTATTGGTCTTCGAGGCGAAGGCACGCGCGGTCATCATGAAGGCCGCCCGTGCCCTCGAGGCCGACGAAATTTCAGACGACGCCATCGCGTTGTCCGCCGCGGCGCACGCATTCGTCGCCGCGAAAGCAGCCGCCGCCGTCGACGAGTGCATGCAGCTCTCGGGCGGTATCGGATTCACCTGGGAGTACCCCTTGCACCACGAGTTGCGCCGGGTGTTTACGAACGGCTATCTGCTCGGCACGGCTCGCTCCAGTCGTGCGTTACTCGCGGAGAGGTCGGGTTGGTGAGCGCCGCCCCCGCCCGGCCCAGCGAAGCACAGCTGACCGAGTACAGGCGCCGGGTCAGGGCGCATATCGCCGAACACGCACCTCCATTCGCCGCGCAGGAAGGACGCCGGGCGCCGGAAAACCCTGAGCAGGAAGGGCAATTGCGGAAGTGGTTCGCCACGTTGTTCGACGCCGGCTTCCTCGGCGCCGACTGGCCCGCCGAGCACGGCGGACGCGCCGACCACCACCCGCTGCATGACCGCATCCTCAGCGAGGAACTCCTGCGTGCCCGTGCTCCGCGACCCGTCGACCAGGTCAACCTTGCGGCCCACGTGCTGCTGCACTTCGGGTCGGATGAGCAGAAGGCCGCATGGCTGCCGCCGATTCGCCGCAGCGAGCACATCTGGTGTCAGTTGCTCAGCGAGCCCGATGCAGGCAGCGATATCGCCGCAGTGCGCAGCAGGGCGGTCGAGCAACCCGACGGAACGTGGGTGATCGACGGCCAAAAGATTTGGATCACCGACGGGCACTGGGCCGACATGGGGTTGGCGCTCATCCGTACCGACCCGAATTCATCGCGCCACCAAGGCCTCTCGGTGTTCGCGGTGCCAATGTCAACGCCTGGCGTCGAGGTCCGTCCGATCCGGACCATCAACGAAGCGGTCGAGGTGAACGAAGTTTTCCTCGGCGGCGTAACGGTGCCCGCGATGAGCCTGATCGGCAGGCCCGGCCAAGGGTGGTCGATCATCATGGCGGGCTTGGACTTCGAACGCTTCGGCATCGGCGGAAACGTCATTCTGCTCGAGCTGCTGATCGATGACCTGGTGACGGTGACGCGCAATGCCACCCTCGACGGGATCCCGGCGTTCGAGCACGATGACATCCGGCAGGCAGTCGCCGAGTTGGCCGTCGAAGTCGAGGTGGCGAAGGCTTTTATCGACGATCATGTCGATCGTCTCGTCGTCGGCGCCGAGAAGCCGGGTGACGGTTCGATCGCCAAGCTCAGCTTTGCCGAGACGTATCACCGGGTTTCGGTGTACGGCGCCGAGCTCGCCGCGACGGTATGCACGATGGGCGCCGACCCGAGTATCGAGCAGGCCAAACAACGTCTACGAGAATGCTGGCTGTGGTCGCGCGCGTATACGATTTCCGGCGGAAGCTCGGAGATGATGCGTAACATCCTCGCCAAACGCCGGTTGTTGCTTCCGAGCGGCTGATGACCGGAACCTATTGGGGCTTGGTTGAAGAAGCGGCCCGCACGCATCCAGAGCGAATCGTGCTCGTCGACGATTACGGCCGGAGCCTGACAAATGCAGAGTTGCGCGATGCGGCGGAGCGCACCGCGGCGGCGTTGGCGCAGCGCGGGATTCGCGACGGCACTGTGGTGTCCTGGCAGCTGCCGACCACGCTCGAGACGATGGTCGTCATGGTGGCGCTGACCCGCCTCGGCGCCGTGCAAAATCCAATCCTGCCGATCTGGCGCGAGAGTGAAGTCCGCTTCGCGACAGTGCAACTCGGCACCGAGGTGATCATCGTGCCAGGTTCGTGGCGTGGGTTCGACCATGTCGCACTGGCCGACGCGCTGGCACGAGAGCAGCCGATGACGGTTTTGGTCATTGATCATGCGGCCCGTGTCGGTGAGGGCCTTCGGCTTCCTGCAGTCGATCCCGCACCGCTGCCCGCACCTCCTACCTCGGAGACGCTGCCACGGTGGGTTTACTACTCGTCGGGTACCACCGCGGCGCCGAAAGGCGTCCGGCATTGCGATCGCTCGGTGATCGCAGGCTCGGCCGGGGTGGTGGGGATGTTCGGTGCATCCAGCGACGACGTCAATCCGATCGCGTTTCCGGTGTCACACATCGGCGGTGCGGCGGTGTTGGCAGCGAGCCTGCTGACCGGCATGCGACTGGTGCTGTTCGACGAGTTCGATCCGGTGCTCACCCCGAAGGCGATCGCTGCGCACCGGCCCACGATGCTGGGCTCGGCTACACCGTTCTTTGTCGCCTTCATGGCAGCACAGCGAGAGCACGGCGCTGATCCACTCTTCCCCGATCTGCGCGGTTGTGTCGGCGGTGGGGCGCCGATCACTGCCGAGCTGGGACGTCAAGTCCGCGAGACGTTTTCGGTCGCCGGGGTGGCGAACGCCTGGGGGCTGACCGAATTTCCAGTCGTGACCTCACCGCCGCCGGACGGAGCGCCGGAGGTGCTCGACCATACGGCAGGCCGCCCGGTAGCCGGGGTATCCGTCCGTGTCGTCGACGATTTCGGACGCGAAGTCGAAGCGGGAGAGGAGGGCGAACTGCGGCTCAAAGGACCGCAATGCTTCCTGGGCTATGTCGATGAAGCCCTGAACGCCGACGCATTCGATGCCGAGGGTTGGTTCCGCAGCGGCGATCGGGGCCGCATTGACGCCGACGGAAACGTCGTGGTCACCGGTCGTATCAAGGACGCGATCATCCGCAATGCGGAGAACATCTCGGCGCTGGAGATCGAGGGCGTACTGGCCACGCATCGGGCCGTCGCGGACGTCGCGGTCATCGGCGTCCCGGATCCTCGTACGGGCGAACGTGTTTGCGCGATCGTGGTCGCTGAACCCGGAAGTGATGTCACCCTCGACACATTGGCGGAGCATTGCAAGGGTCAAGGCTTGAGTCGCCACAAATACCCCGAGCGACTTGAATTGGTGGAAGCGCTGCCGCGAAACCTCACCGGGAAGGTGCTGAAAAACCAACTGCGCGCGCGGTTTGGTGCCTGAACCCCTAGAGGCCGATGAGCTGCTTCAAATTGCCGCCCATGACCCGTGCTGTGGTGTCGGCGGGAAGGTTCGCGAGTTCCTGGACGAATTCCGCGGGGTGGGCGAGTCCCTCCGGATGCGGAAAGTCCGAACCGAACATCACCCGGTCAGCCCCCAGTACGTCGATGAGGTGTGACATGTCCTCTTCATGGAACGGGTTGACCCAAACGTGCCTGCGGAAGACGTCGCAGGGGTGTTCGCTGAAGTCCTTGGGTTTCTTGCGATATACCCGATCGAAGACCTCCATCAGCCGCTGAGCCCATGACCCGCCGTTCTCGACCACGCCGATGCGTAGGCCGGGAAAGCGCTCGAACACTCCATGGGCGATGAACGCCGCGAGCGTGTCGAAGATGTGGCGGCTCTCCTCGTAGATGAACCCGCGAAGCTTGGTGAGCTGGAACCCCTGGAACTCGTCGCCGCCTTCCCAGTCGTCGACGTAACGGTCGTAGCCGGAGTCCGAGTTGTGCATCTGCACCGAGATGCCCGATGACTCGACGAGCCGCCAGAAGTCGTCGAACTCGGGCAGCGCGGGCGAGCGGGACGTGCCGCCTTCGCGCGGTACCGGGGCGGGTCGGATCAGCACCGTCCTGGCCCCGTGCTCTAGGCACCACTCGAGTTCCTTGACCCCTTCGGCCGGATCGTTGAGTGATATCGCGGGCACGGGGAAGATGCGGTTCTGGTAGTTGAACGTCCAGTCGTCGAGTAGCCAGCGGTTGAAGGCGTGTGTCACCGCGTGGGTCAGTTCGGTGTCCGACTTGGTTCGTTCCTCGAGCATGCCCGCCGTGGTCGGGAACATCACCGCTCCGTCGACGCCTTGGGAGTCCATCAGCTCCAGCCGCAAGTCCGGACGCCGGAACGCGTCGGGACAGCGGATGGGCTCGGCCAGTTCCCGCAAGGACTTGCCCTCGGGATTGATGCCGCGGTAGTAGTCGGCCCACGCGCCCGGCGTCGGGATCACCTCGTAGGTCGGGTTCGGGATGCACTCGGTGACCACGCCGAGGATCTGCAGCTTCTTGCGGCCGTTCACGTCGACGAATTTCAGCGCCTCGGAATATTTCTCCGGCAAGTAGCGCGTGTAGGCGTCGATGGTTTCGTACATGTGGTTGTCGGCGTCCCAGACCTCGATTGATCTTCCGTCGGTCACCAGTGCCTCCAACCTGACTGAGAATGTTGATTCTCAAGATAGCAAACGGCTGTATTCGGCCGCTACCGGGCGCTGGTCATGGCGGCAAGCTCGCGTTTCACGACTTTGCCGACATCGTTGCGCGGCAGCTCATCAACGAACACCACCCGCACAGGCACGCGGTAGGGCGTCAGACGCTGGCGGCACCAGGCGATTAGGTCGTCTTCGGACAGGCCGGGAGCGTGACGGGCGACGAACGCCCAGGGCACCTCGCCGAGTCTCTCGTCTGGAATCCCGACCACCGCCGCGTCGCGTACCCCCTCGGCGGCCAGCAGTACGTCCTCCACCGTGCCCGGAAAGACCTTCAGCCCACCGCGGTTGATCATGTCCGACACTCGGCCGTCTAGCCACAGGAACCCGTCGTCGTCGAACCACCCGAGGTCACCGGTGTGAAACCAGCCGTCATCGGTGAGCCTGTCGAGGAACGCCGGGTCGATCTTGCGAGCCGCCGTCGTCGGGGTGCGGACCATCACCTCGTCGTCGGTGATTGTGACGTCGATGCCGGGCAGCGGGCGTCCGACCGAGCCGAGCTTGGTCTCGCCCCATTCCCGCGCGTCGGCGGCCGACCATCCGACGACTTCGCCGCCGAGCTCGGTTTGGCCGTAGGAGTTGAGCACGATCACCCCGAACTTGTCCCGGAACCGACCTGCTTGCACGGGGGAAAGGGGAGCGGTGATCGATCGCACGATCTTCAGCGGCGACAGGTCGGTGACCGACTCGTCGTGCAGGACCATCGTCAACGCAGCGGGGGGTAAAACCGTGGAACGCAATTGATGTCGCTTGACCAGCGTGGCGAACTCGGCGGGTGAGAACTTGTCCATCAGCACGACCCCCGAGCCCGCCCGAAAGGCGAACAGCACCTGGTAGATGCCGGCCCACAAGGACAGTGAGAGCGGCACGAGGTTCGGCATCGGCGTCCGGTGCGCCTTCGCAGCAGCAGATTTTGCTCCGCGGAGCTTGGCCAACAGCCGGTCGATCAGGTCGAGCACCGTTGCATGACGCAGCGGCACCGGCTTCGGCGGCCCGGTGGTTCCCGACGTGAACTGCAGCAGCGCCACGTCCGTGTCGTACTGCCGCGGATCGGGCGATTGTACAGACGATGGCGAGAGCGACCACATCAAGTTCGATCCAGCCACCACCGGCAACTCGGCCGCCGAGAACCGATGGGCCAGTTCGGGTGTCGTTATCACTACCGCCGGCCGCAATGTCGCGAGTTGGGACGCCACCTCTGCGTCGGCGGCCCGGGGGTTGAGTGGTGTGTAAACCCCACCCGCACGCCACGTCCCGAACAGTGCGGCGACCGTCCCTGCGTCATTGGGCAGCATCGCCGCGATGACTTGTCCGGTCACCAGACCGGCTTCGTCGAGTATTGCGGCCAGGCGGTCCGCGCTCACGCTGAGGTCGTCGCGCGAGACATCGGTGGTCAACGTGTGCACGGCCGTATCGGGCAGGCTGGCCAGCAGCGCGGCAAGACTCACGAGTCAGGCTCCAGCGGTAGCCAATTGGGAGTGCGCTTGTCGGCGAACGCCTGTGGTCCCTCATTTTGGTCGGGATGGCCCCACATCGACGTCAAGTGGTTGGCACCCGCTCGGCACGCATCGGTCAAGCCGTATTCGAGCGCTCCCCACAACGCGCGCTTGGTCGCCCGCATCGCCGCGGGTGAGTTCATCGCGATCTTCTCGGCCAGTTCCTGTGCGACGTCGCGGAGCCTGTCGGGCGGGTCGACGATCTGGCTGATCATCCCGAGCTCGTAGGCGCGTTGGGCGGTCAGTCGTTCGTGGCTGCCGACGAGCGCCATCCTCAACACCGCCTCGGCGGGCATCTTTCGCATCAGGGCGATCGTCTCCAACGCGCTGACCTGACCGATGGAGACGTGGGGGTCGACGAAGGTCGCGTCCGATGACGCGATGACGACGTCGGCGTCGGCAACCCAATGCAGTCCGCCGCCGGCGCACACTCCATTGACGGCGGTGATGATGGGCTTCCCGACGTTGCAATGCCAGCCGGTCAACTTGAGGTCCAGCGTGCGCATCGACTCCTGGAACTGCTGCACCGCCTCGCCGTCCAGGTCCTCGACGTCGGCGCCAACCTGGAAGGCCCTGCCATTGCCGGTGTGCACGATGACCCGCACACCGGGGTCGGTGTCCAATTCCGCCCATGCCCTCGGGAACTCCGCGCGCATCGTCGCGTCGTACGCATTGAGTCGATCGGGCCGGTTGTTGATGATCCAGCCGACCGGGCCGCGCCGCTCCACGAGCAGCCTCTGATAGGTCACGAAACCTCCGCGGGGTCGAGCGGCTGCCAGCGCGCGGATCGCTTGTCACGCCAGGCGCGTACGCCCTCGGCATGGTCGGGGTGGTTGCGCAACCGCCAAATCTCCTCGCTGGCGGCACGTTTGGCTGCGGACAGGCCGACTTCGAGGGAATGCCACAATGCTTTCTTGGTGGCGCGCATCGCGGTAGGGGAGTTGGTTGCGACACCGGCGGCCAGCCGGCCGGCGGTCGCCCGAAGCTGATCGGCTGGCACTACGTCCGAGACGATGCCCAGTTCGTATGCCCGCTGCGCCGAGATACGCTCGCCCGCACCGCTCAGCGTCATTCGGGTGATCGCCTCCATCGGTGATTTGCGCAGCAGTGTGATCGCCTCGTACGCGACTGCTTGCCCGACCGAGACATGCGGGTCGACGAACGAAGCCTGTTCGGCGGCGATCACGATGTCGGCGTCGGCGACCAGGTGCAGGCCCCCGCCAGCGCACACCCCATTAACCGCCGCGATCACCGGCTTCCACACCTCGCAATGCCACGACGAGATCTTCAGCTCGGCGTCCCTGGTCCGGCGCGAGTGCCGCCGCATGGCCGCCTTGTCGCGAGCCACCTGCACGACGTCCATGCCGGTGCAGAACGCCTTGCCGTTGGCGGCATTGACGATCACGTGCACGTCGCGGTCGGCATCCAACTCGGCCCATGCGGCCTCGAGTTCGTCGAGCATCAGTGCATCGAACGCGTTGCCGGCATCCGGCCGGTTCAGGATCAGCCAGCCTACGGAGTCGCACTTCTCGACGATCAGCCGCTCGTAACCGCTCACGAGCGTGGAATTTCTTTCCAGGGCTTACCCTTCCACGGATCAGGCTCCTTGGGCAGCCCGAGCACACGCTCGCCGAGGATGTTCTTGTTGATGTCGGTCGTGCCGCCCTCGGTGGCGTTGGCCAGGCTGCGCAGCATGCCCTGCACCTCCCGGGGCAACGCATCAGGATCGCCGGTCGCCGGCCACGCCACCGCGGCGGTGCCCAGCAAATCGACCATCAGATCCTGGATCTGTTGATTGAGTGTGGCCTGATGGACCTTGCCGATCGAGGACGCCGCACCGGGCGACTGGCCGGCCGAAAGTGCTGCGCGCACGCGCGCATTGGTCCAGCCACGGATCTGCTCCTGCGCCCACAGACGCATGACCTTGCCTCGGACCACGGGGTCGTCCCAACGCCCGATTTCTTGGGCCAGGGAGATCAAGCGCTCGGCGCCGAAACCACCGAGGCGGCCCATACCACCGGATCCCGATCCGGAAACCATCTGCCGCTCACTGGACAGGGTCGACGCGCTAACTCGCCAGCCGTCGTTGATCTCCCCGACCCGATGCTCGTCGGGCACCCGCGCGCCGTCGAGGAAGACTTCGTTGAATTCAGCTTCGCCAGTGATCTGGCGCAGCGGTCGCACGTCGACGCCCGGTTGGTGCATGTCGAGCAGGAAGTAGGTGATGCCCTGGTGTTTAGGCTGATCCGGATCGGTGCGCGCCAGCAGGATCGCGAAGTCCGCCTCGTCCGCCCACGTGGTCCACACCTTCTGCCCGGAGATCACCCAGTGATCGCCGTCGCGTACGGCGCGGGTCGCCAACGACGCGAGATCGGAACCTGCGCCGGGTTCGCTGAAGAGCTGACACCATTTCTCTTCGTTGCGGACAATGGAAGGCAGGAAGCGCCGTCGCTGTTCCTCGGTGCCGTGACTGAACAACGCTGCCGCGGCGTTGTTGAGCCCCAAGGGATTCAGCCGCGTGAGCCGGAGCGGGGCGAGAACCGCCTCAATCGCATGTGCGGTGTCGTTGTCGACGCCGAGGCCACCGTGCGCCGGAAGCCAGGTCGGTGCAACCAGTCCCGAGTCGGCGAATGCCGGATACCAATCCCGGTAATCGGCCGCGGTGCGGACCCTCCGCAGGGCTGCAGGCCCCTCGGCGGCGGCCGCCCGCCACGCTGCGGGCACCTCCGCATCGATCCACTGCCGCACCGCCTCGACGGCGGCGGCGGCGGAGGAGTCGGGGGTGATCGGCAAGCGGGTCATGATCCCGCAGCGGCCTTCATCGGCCCTGGAACTTTGCGTCGCGCTTGTCACGGAAGGCCGCCAGGCCCTCTTTGAAATCGTCACTGCGACTCGACAATTCCAGCGCGAGGGCCTCGTTCTGGAGATGGCGGTCGAGATCGAGCCCGTTGCCGCTGTGCAGCAGCCACTTGGTGAGACCGAGGGCAACCGTGGGCGCCTCACCGAGTTTGGCGACAAGCTGCTCCGCGCCAGAGGTCAATTGCTCCGGTGCGTAAGCGCGGTGGATGATGCCCCAGTCGGCCGCGGTGGCGCCGGAGATCTCCTCGCCGAGCATCAGCAACTGTCTGGTGCGCACCATCCCGATTAGGCGTGGCAGCAACCATGCGGCGCCGCTGTCCGGTGTGAACCCGCGGGCCATGAACGGTTCCCAGAACCGAGCGTCGTCGGCGGCCAGGCAGAAGTCGGACGCCAACCCGATGTGAAACCCCAACCCGGCCGCCCAGCCGCGGACCACCGCGACGATCGGCACCTGTGTCTCCAGCATCAACGGGATGAGCCGGTTGGCCTTGTTCGGTAGCCGGCGCTGAGTACTGCCCACCCGCGGTTTTCGCTCCGACTTCGTGTTGTTTGCGATGAGATCGGATCCCGCGCAAAAGTCCGGTCCGTCGGCGTCGATGCGGATGACACGCACCGCCTCATCGACCCCTGCGGTGGCGAGATATTCGATCAATGCGTCGAGCATCGTGTCATTGACGGCGTTGCGACGCTCAGCGCGGTCCAGGGTGAGGCACAGCACCGGGCCCTGCTGCTCGGCCGAAAGCCCGGGAACGCTCGCATATTTCACGGCAGCTGTCACCGTTCTGCGAATTCAGCCGACACGGCCGCGAGCAGATCCGTCAGGTTCGTCGCTCCGCCGGGCGGATCCGGCAGCCGGACCGGACCGCGGTCCCGGCTGGGTAACAGGATGGTCGCGTGTCCCGGCGTGGTGATCTCGTTGCGATGGTTGGTCGCCGCGAGTTCGACATCGACGGCGGGGCGCTCGCCTTCGGCGAGGTACTTTCGAGTCACGGTGCCGGTGATTGTGTGCAAATCACCCACGTAGTTGAATAACCGGAACTCACAGTCCAGCTTCCACAACCAGGCGTCGTCCCCCATCCAGTCCGTGCACAGATGGATCAACCACGTCTCACGCATCCGGCCGTAGTCGAAAGTGGTGGGGTTGCCGGCATTTCGGGCTGCGTCCGGTTCCCAGTGCACGCGCTGCTGCGCATCGGGTACACCGCGGTCGTTCGGGGTGTAAAAGCGGGGAATGCGTTGCCGGTTGCGCCACGCCAACCGCAGGGGACGGACCCCGTACATACCGGTGCCCATGCCGACATGCCAGCAGACCATGTCGGTGACGGTGAGCGGTCCCTTGGTCAACGTGCCGACGGCGTCGCCCTCGTCGACGTCTTCCCACCACCGCGGTTCAGCACCACGTGGGGATTCCCGCGCGTAGCTTTCGTCGATCTCGGCGATCTCCTCGGCTGTCCAGGTCTTGAGTTGGATCGACTCGTATTTCTTGCGGCCGCGAGCCTTGCTGCGCTCGGTGCGGATCATGTTGCGGTACTGGCCGCCGAGAATGGTGCCCTCGTCGTCCCGGAAGACTTGCGCCGACCATTCGTGAATCGCCCGACCGGCGAACTCACTGCTCTTGTCGATCGCGGCGACTAGCGCGTTGCGCCTGAATACCCGGTGGTTGGCCCGCAGCGGAGCCCACCACTCTCGTGCGGACGACGCGTAAAACGCGTGCACCCCGCGCAGCGGGTCGCCCTTGGTCAGGGCCCGGTCCTCCTCGGAGAGCTCGGTGACTTCGTCTTCGCCGATCAACGTGTCACCACCGACCAGTGCTGGCGGCGCGATCGATTCACCCCACACCGACTTTGCGGCGTAATCCGGATCGGTCCACATGGGATTGGCGTCACCGTAGGCTTCGGCGACGTGGCGGAAGGTGTCCTCGTTGGGGCGGACGTAGTGCGGTGGCTGGGTGTGCGGAACGGCGATGCCGATGGTGCCACGCAACCTGGCCAGCCCCTCATCAGTGATTTGGCCCGGTTGAGAAGAGCGGGTCATGGCGCGCCTCCTCAGTTCTGGCGAATATCGTGGCCCGGACAACTGTGGAAATTAAGATACCCGAAAAGCGGAAACGCCGTTAACGGCAGGGGTGAGTGAGTTGAGTGAGCAGCAGCCAGGGATCCTGGAGGCCGCTGGTGCGGACGGCGTTTGTCGCATCACCATCGACCGGCCTGATGTGGGAAATTCGTTGTCACCGTTGGCTCGTGACGCGCTGACCGAGGCTTTTCAGCGCGCTGGCGACGACCCAGCGGTGCGCGCGGTGTTACTGGGCGCGACTGGGCAGCGGCATTTCTGCGCGGGGGCCGGGTTGCCCGCTGGATCAGCCCCCCAGCCGCCGGTTGCCGACAAGCGATCAGGGGACGTTGCTCGCATGCTGCAGAACGGATGGCAGAGGCTGGTCGCATCGATCCTCGAGTGCGATAAGCCGGTGGTCGCTGCGGTGACGGGAACCGCGGCCGGTGCAGGAATCAGCCTGGTGCTCGCATGCGATCTCGTCGTCATGTCCACGGAGGCAAAGCTTGTCGCGGCGTTCGTGCATCGCGGGGTGCTGCCTGATTCCGGCGCCATCCATCTGCTGACGAGGATCGTGGGGCTGCGTAAGGCCACCGAGCTGCTGATGCTCGGCGAACCCGTTGACGCCGCCACCTGTGAGCGGTTGGGACTGGTCAACCGCGTGGCCGCACCGGACGTTACGGGCGCGGAGGCAGAGAAGCTGGTCAGCCGGCTTGCCGCCGGCCCGACGGTGATGCTCGGGCACACCAAGCGACTGCTCTTGGTTTCCTCGGAGTCCGGCCGTGATCGAGCTTTTCAGCAGGAGGCGTGGGCACAGGAGGCGGTGTCGCGCACCACCGATCTTCAGGAGGGCCTGCGGTCGTTCGCGGAGCGCCGCGAACCGCGGTTCTTGGGCCGCTGACCCTCACTCCTTGGCTGGCCCACCGCGGATCCTGAAGGTCGCGGCGTCATCGATCTCGTCGATCGCCTCAGCGACGGATTCCGCAGTGAGCGAGGTGTTCTCGATTCCTTTGGTCACGCCGATGAATACCCGCGACACCTTGCCCGCTCCCACCGAATAAATGTGGGCAGTGCGGTCGCAGTCGCGATGCGACAGATAAACCACGACCGGAGTGACCAACTCAGGGTCCATCGCCTTCGCGGCCTCGCCCATGATGGTCTCGGTCATGCGCGTCCTTGCGATGGGGGCAACCGCGTTGATGGCGATGCCGTTTCGTGCTCCCTCGATGGCGAGCACGTGCATCATGCCGACGAGTCCCATCTTGGCCGCGCCGTAATTGGCCTGCCCGAAGTTTCCGAACAAGCCGGTACCCGAGGTCGTTTGGACTATCCGTCCATAGTTCCGCTCGCGCATGACCGGCCATACGGCGCGGGTGACGTGGAACGCCCCGGAAAGGTGAACGGAAATGACCGCATCCACCTGTTCGGCGGTCATGTTCTTGAATGCCGCGTCACGCAGGATTCCCGCGTTGTTGATGAGAATGTCGACCTGTCCGTATGCGTCCATGGCTGCCGCAACGATGGCCGCGCCGCCCTTTTCGGTAGCGACCGAGTCGCCGTTGGCGATCGCCGTGCCGCCCGTCGACGTGATCTCGTCAACTACCGCCTGCGCGGCCTCTATTGACGCACCGGTGCCGTCCACTGCGCTGCCCAGGTCGTTGACCACTACGCGCGCGCCCCGGCGGGCGAGCTCAAGGGCATGACAACGGCCGAGGCCACCCCCTGCACCGGTGACAATGGCGACCTGATCATCGAAATTCATTGACGGCATGGGGAGAGGTTACATTTACTCTCAGTGAGAACCAGCATTTGCATCGGAGGGCATCCATGAGGGGCGCGCCGGCTCTCTTGCAATGTGCGCAGCGGCGCGCGACGGCATTGCGGGACCGATACCGTGAGGCCGGGTTCTGGTCTGGCCAGCCCGCCAACATCGTTCGGGCTGCCGCGGCACGACATCCGGGGAAGCTGGCTCTGTGCGCCCGGGGGGTCGAGCTCAGCTATGCCGAGCTCGACGCGCGCATCGATGCGGCATGCGGCGCTTTGGCGGCTTCGGGCGTTGGAGCTTCGACACCGACCGTTGTGGTTGTGGGTAACGACGTGGATTCAGTGGTTGCCGTTCATGCGACGATGCGCCTGGATGCCGTGGTCCTGTTGGCGCCTCGCAGCGCCGGCGAGGCGCAGGTGGCCGACATCATCGCGCGCACCGGTGCTGAGTTCGGGGTCGCGCCGAATTGGCCTGCGGCCCCTCGGAAAGGGATGTCCGCGCACTTTGCATGGATCGCTTTGGACGATGCCGCATCGCAGAGCGTGTACCGATCCCAGCGTGCGGCCGACGAACCCTGCCTCGTGCTCTACACGTCGGGAACCACCTCGGCGCCCAAGGGAGTCATCCACTCGCAGAGCACGCTGATGAAGGCGTCATCGAATTACATCGCGGCGGCCGGACTCGGCCCGGCAGACCGGATTTTTCTCATCAGTCCGCTCGCGTCGGTGACTGGCGTGCTGCAGGCGTTGCTCATCGCGCCGATGCTCTGCGCACCCGTCATCCTCGAGGACAACTGGGATGCCGCCGAAACCTGTGAGCTGCTGGTCTCGTCGGGTGCGACGTGGTACGGCGGACCCGATCGCTTGCTGGACAGACTGCTCGACGAGGCGGTGGCGCGCGGGCTGCACGTGCCGCTGCAAGCGGTCTATTTGGGCGGGACCGTGCTGGACCGGCGCATCGTCAGCCGCAGCGAAGACGACTTCGGGATCATTGTGATGCGCGCCTACGGTTCGTCCGAAGTACCAGTGAGCACGTCTGGTCTGCGGTCGGAGTCCGCGGACGTCCGTCACGCCGACGACGGTGTCGCGTTGGACGATGTCGAGGTGAAGGTCGGATCCGCAGCCGATCCGACCGAGTGCTGCATACGGGGCCCGCATGCGTTCCTCGGGTACACCGACGCCGATGACGACGCGCAGGCGTTCGATGGCGACTGGTTTCGCACCGGCGACGTGGCCGAGATGTCGCAAGGCCGGGTGCGCATCGTCGGGCGCCTGAAAGACATCATCATTCGCAACGGTCTGAAGATCGCGGCCGTCGAGGTGGAGGAGGCCGTGGCCAGGATCGCCGGGGTGCGCAATTGCGCGGCATACTCGGTGGCCGACGCCGCGACCGGCGAACGACTGGCCGTCGCCATGGTGCTCGACGGCGACGTCGACATGTCACTCGCGAAGGTCACCGACGCGCTCATCTCGGCGGGACTGCCCAAGTACAAGCTGCCCGAGGAACTGGTGTTCTGGAACGAGCCGCTGCCGGTCAACGCCAACGGCAAGGTCGAGCGCAACAAGCTCGCTGCGCGCTCGGCGGGCCGGCCGCGGGCGCTTGCCGACCGCCTCGCCGCAGGTGGTTGAGTCTCAGTCTTCCGATTTGCCGGTCGGCCGGAAAACCGGGACAACAAAGCCGTCATCGTCATCGCGAAAGGCGATGGTGAGTTCCATTTCTGCACAGAGGCTTTCGGCGGGGCAGTCTTCCAGAACCGTCATCAGCCGGGGGCCCTCGACGAGATCCACCATGGCGACCACATACGGTGTGCGCGTATCGAAGGGTGCGGCATTCTGCTGCACCACGGTCCACGTGTAGAGCTTTGCCCGCCCGGACGCCGGTGCCTGCGCGACGTCCTCGCTCCAGCAGTGCGGGCAGAAAGGACGCACGTAGAGCGAGTTCTGGCCGCACCCGGCACACGCGTTGATCATCAGTCGGCGATCCTGGATGGCCTGCCACCACGATTCGCTGTCGGAGTCGATCGTTGGCCGGTTCGCGGCCACCGGCACGTCCATCTACTGCCTCCCGAGGATCATCGTGGCGCTATGGGTGAAAAAGCCTCCCATCGCATGCACGCATGCCAGACGCGCGTCGTCAACCTGTCTGGCGCCGCATTCGCCGCGCAGCTGCCTGGTCGCTTCGACCATCAAAAACATTCCCCGCATGCCGGGATGGCAAGAGGCCAGACCGCCGCCGTCGGTGTTGGTGGGTAACGCCCCGCCCGGACGCAGCGCACCCGATGCGATGAACGGCCCACCCTCACCCTTGGCGCAAAAACCCAGATCCTCCACCGTGAGCAGCACGGTGGACGTAAACGAGTCATAGAGCTGACACACATCGATGTCGGCGGGCGCGACACCGGCTTGCGCGAACGCGCGGGGACCAGACAGCGCCGCGGCCGACGTGGTGAAGTCGGCCCACTCGCTCATGCTGACATGCGACGTCGAGTCGGCCGCACCGAGAATCCAAATGGGCTCCTTGGCGCAATTCTTCGCCACTCGCTCGTTTGCCAGCACCACCGCGCCGCCGCCGTCGGTGCGCAGACACACATGCTTGGAGGTGAAAGGATCGGCGAGCATCGGCGCGGCGGCGACGTCGGCAACAGTTATCCGGTCGCGCTCGAATGCGGTGTCGTTCATCGCCGACCACTCGTGGGCCGCGACCGCGACTTCGGCCAGTTGCTCTGCGGTGGTGCCGTATTCGATCATGTGGCGCCTAGCGGCCATTGCATACTTTGCGATCAGGGTGGCGCCGTATGGGGCCTCGTACTGCATGGCGCCGCCAGTGCTCATCGCCGCCGCCGATGCGCGTGCGCGGCGTTTGACGGCCGACCGCGCCGTTGATCCGTATGTCAGCAGTGCCACGTCGATCACGCCGGCGGCGATGGCGTCGGCGGCGTGCCCCGCCATGACCTCCCAGGACGATCCACCGACATTGGTCGCGTCCACCCAGGACGGTCGCAGGCCGAGGTACTCGCTCACCTCGGCGGGGGGCAGCAGGGTTCCGTGGCCGCCGAAACCGTCGACGTCGTCTTTCGTCAGACCGGCGTCGGCGATGGCGCGGCGCGCTGCTTGAGCCATCAGCGCCATCGCGGTCTTGTCAGGCACCCGCCCACAATCCGACAGGCCGGCGCCCACGATAGCGACCCGGTTCGCGGACATACGTAATGGTTACCACATTGATAATGCCGTTAACGACTTGGTGGAATGAACGTTCTCAGTCGGCTACCGTGAGCGTGTGCGGAAACCACTGCGGGAGGCACTGCGCGGCGAGAAGCTGGTGCTGTGTCTGGCGCTGATGAGCGCTCGCACTCCCGATGTCCCCGCGATCGCAGCAGCATGTGGATACGACGCGGTCTACGTCGACCTCGAGCACACTTCCACGTCGCTGGAGACGGCGGCCATGCTTTGCGCGAGCGCATTGGGAGCGGGCATCTCGGCATTGGTTCGGGTGCCGCCTCACGATCCGAGTGTCATCGCTCGCGTCATCGACAACGGCGCAACCGGAGTGATTGTGCCGCATGTGAATTCGAAAGAAGAAGCAGCAGCCGTCGTCGGTGCCGCGCGGTTTCCTCCAATCGGGCACCGCTCCATTTCCGGGCCCAATGCCGTCAGCGGTTACCAGCCAAGGTCACCGGCCGAACTCACCGCTGTTCTCGAGGGTCGCACGGTGGTCGCGGTGATGATCGAGACGCCGCAAGCGGTCGACTCCGCGGACACCATCGCGGGCGTCGAGGGTATCGACATGATCCTTCTCGGTCCGAGCGATCTGACGGCCGAAATGGGCATCCACGGCGACTATGAGAATGATCATTTCCGCAATGCAGTAGAATCGGTCGCGGCGGCTTGTCGTGCACACGGCGTGGCGCTGGGAATAGCCGGCATCAAGTCCGTTGACCTGTTGAAACGCTTCACAGAATTGGGTCTGCGTTTCATTTCGGCAGGTACGGACATCGGGATGTTGACCGAGGCGGCGACGGCCCGGGCACGTGCGTTGCGAGAGCTCGACGGGCGCCACGCAGGTAGCAACGACGAATAGCCCCGATAAGCCGAAAGCCTCGCCGCCACAACAGGAGGACGGATGCCCACCGCGATCTATACCGAGCAAGTCGCCGACTCGATGTCCTGGACCGGCGCCGACTTCTCGAGCAAGGACGATTTCGCTTTCGACCTTTCGGCCCGCAATGTGGCTGCCCTGGAGTCGATTCTGGCCAAGACGTCGAACAAGGACCGCGACGACATCACCCCCGAGGATGCGCGCCACCCCGATCTTGACGACGATCTGGCGAGGCTGTACCGGGACCTGATGTTCGGTAAAGGCCTGGCGTGCGTGCGCGGATTTCCGGTCGAACAACATTCGATCGACGACCTCGAGCGCATCTACTGGGCGTTCTGCACCCATCTGGGATACCTGGTATCCAACAACTCGTTCGGACACCGAATGGTTCGGGTGCAGGAGGAGATCCTGCCGAACGGCGTGCAGCCCGCGCGTGGCACCAAATCGCGGGCGGAGCTGGCCATGCACAACGACGCCGCCGACATCCTGTCGCTGCTGTGCGTCTACCCCGCGGCGACCGGCGGTGAAAGCCAATTTGCGAGCGGGCCGGCGGCGCACAACCGGATTCTCCACGAGCGACCCGACCTGCTTCCCGTGCTGTATCAGGGTTTTCCACACCACCGGCGCAGTGAGCAGCCCGACGACCAGCCGGACGTGACACCGTACGACGTCCCGGTGTTCTCGCAGATCGACGGCCGGATTTGCATCAACTTCACCTACAGCAGCATCCTGCCGGCGATGCACACCCTCGGCCGGGAGTTCACGCCCGAACAGACCGAGGCGATCGAATTGCTGCGCAACATCCTCGTCGAGCAGCAGGTCGAGTTCCGGCTCGAGTCGGGCGAGGCGGCCGTAGCCAACAACTTCGCGATGTGCCACTCTCGCTCCGACTTCGTCAGCAGCAACGATCCGAAGAAGGCCCGCTGCTTCCTGCGCGCATGGATGGAGGTGCCGCGCAAAGACCGACGCCTGCCGATCGGCCGTGAGTACTTCCACATGGAGAACAAGGACCTGCGCCTGGGATATGACGTGGTCCCGGGCCGCGACGGCTCGATCGCGCGCAACGACTACAAGAACGTCAACGCCGAACTCGCCGACATGTTCAAGGCGGCGCAGGCGAAGCCCAAGCTCAAGCAATGAGCCAAAGCCCAAGTCCGAGAATCGTCTACGAGCGATGGACCGACCCCGTCGCCGGGGACATCCTCGAGGTGGCCGACATCGACGTCGTCAAACTCGACCTGAATGCGCCGACTGAGGACGGTTGGGCGGTATTGGAATCCGCCAACGGATACCAGGTCGCCACGCGCACCGACGTGGCGGCCGTCCCCGAGGGCGAACAGTGGTTGGTCGGGCCTGCCCTGGTGCAACGCTGCGATCAGCTGCTGGCCGTCTGCTCGGCGGGCGCCGGCTATGACGTCATTGATGTCGAGGCGTGCACACGCGCCGGAATCGCGGTGTGCAACAACTCCGGTCCGGGCGCGGAGGCCGTCGCCGAGCATGCGCTGGGCTTCATGCTCGATCTCGCCAAGAAGATCACCGTTGCCGACCGTGCCCTACGTAGCGGGCCGCTCGGCGACCGCCTGGCCTTGCGGGGCAGCCAGCTACTCGGAAAGACGCTCGGGGTGGTCGGCCTCGGCGCCATCGGCCGGCGCCTCGTGGAGTTGTGCGCGCCCTTCGGGATGGAGATCCTGGCCCACGATCCATATGTCGACGAAGCGACCGCCGCCGAGCGGGGCGTGACCCTGGTAGAGCTCGGCGAGTTGATCGAGCGCTCCGATTTCGTTCAGGTCACCTGTCCACTCACGGCCGAGACGCGTGGTTTGTTCGGTTCCACACAGTTCGCCACGATGAAATCGTCGGCGTTCTTCATCACCACCGCCCGCGGTCCCGTTCACGACGAAGCCGCGCTGTACGACGCGCTGGTCGCCGGCGACATCGCCGGGGCGGGCCTTGATGTGTTCCACGAAGAGCCGCCGCGGCATGACAATCCGTTGCTAGCACTCGACAACGTGGTCGCAACGCCTCACGTCGCGGGCATCACCGTGGAAGCCGCCCGCGACATCGCCGTCGCCACCGCGACCCAATGGCAGGTGATTTTCGAGGGGCGCATGCCGCCCCGGTTGCTGAATCCCGATGTCTGGCCGCGCTACTGTGAGAGATTCAGCGAGATTTTCGGATTTCGTCCCAGCGCCACAACGGCTTTGGAGAAAGAGGGTCCGACCAGGTGACGGATTACGACACCCTCGAATTCGAGGTGCGGGGTCACACCGCGTGCGTGACGCTGAATCGGCCCGAGGTGCTCAACGCGATCAATGACGAGATGATTGCGGAGCTCGCCGAGGTGTACTCCGAAATCGAACGCTCCCAAGAGATCTGGACGGTCATCATCACCGGCGCCGGCCGCGCGCTGTGCGTCGGAGCCGACGTCAACAAGGCAGCCGACCATGACATGGAGAACGCGGCGGGGATCGACAACCAGGGGGAGCCCATCCTCAGCTCGATGCGGCAGTGGGATGCGCCGCAGGAAGCAACGCCGCCCTGGCTTCAGATGACCAAGCCGATCATCTGTGCGGTGAACGGCATCGCCTGTGGCGCTGGGATGGACTTGGTGACTACCGCCGACATCACCATCGCGTCCGAGCGCGCGACGTTGATGGATCCTCATGTCAGCATCGGCGTGAGCTCTGGTCGCGAAGGGGTGAGGCTGGCCCGTATCCTGCCGCTGCCGGTGGCCATGCGACTGATCTTGATGGGCAAGCACGAGCAACTCGACGCGCAGCGCGCGTACGACTTGGGAGTCTTCACCGAAGTGGTCTCCCACGACACGCTCATGGATCGGGCGTGGGAGATCGCCGAGGTCGTCAATTCGAATGCGCCGCTGGCGGTGCGGGGCTCGCGGATGGCCGTGCGCAAGGGGCTGACACTGCCCATCTACGAAGCCGAATTGCTCGCCGAGAACTACCGCATGAAGGTGGCGCTGACCAAGGACGCCATCGAGGGCCCGCGCGCCTTTCTCGAGAAACGTAAGCCGGAGTGGAAGGCGTTGTAGCGCAACAACTCCAGAACGCTACGCCATACCAAAGAACGTCTTGGCGTTGGTCGACAGCACCTTGCGCTTGGTCTCCTCGTCCAGGCCCTCCGTCGCCTTGTTGGCGACCTCCATGCTGTGCGGCCAGTTGGTGTCGTTATGCGGGTAGTCGGTCTCGAACATGAGCTGGTCCTCGCCGACGAGGTCGAGGATGCGGAAGGCGACCGGATCGCCGAACGTGGAGAACCACACGCGGCCGGGCACTTGGGTGCTCGGCGGTTCGGTTAGCAGCGGGTGGATTCCGCCCCACGCCCGCCGGTCCTCCCAAACCTCGTCGACGCGCTGCAGATAGTAGGGAATCCAACCTGCCTGCGCCTCCGCGAAGGCTAGCTTGAGATTCGGGAATTGCCTGAGCTTGCCGGAGAACAACCAGTCCACCATCGCGATGGTGCAGTTGACCGCCATCAGCGCGCTGGTGACGACATGCGGAGAGTCGGGCGAGGACTTCGTGAGCGACGAACTCGACCCGATGTGCAGCATGATGCCGACCTGGTTTCGCTCGCACGCCGCGAAAAACGGGTCCCAATAGCCGCTGTGAATGGACGGCAGATCCAGACGTGAAGGCAGCTCGGAGAAGCAGATCGCGTGCATGCCACGGGCGGCCACCCTGTCGACCTCCTTCGCAGCGAGCTCGACGTCCCACAGCGGGATGATGCCAAGCGGGATCAGCCGACCGTTCGAGCCGCCGCCCCACTCATCGATCTGGAAGTCGTTGTAGGCCTCAACGCAGAGCTTGGCGAGCTCCTTGTCCTTGCCGTACAGGAAGCGTTGGCCGCAGAAGCGGACGAGCGTGTTGGGGAAGCATGCCGACGCCTCGATGCCCGCGATGTCCATGTCGGCGAGCCGGTCTGCCGGGCGAAAGCAACCCGGGCGCATCTCGTCGTAGGTGATCGGGTCGGTGGTGAGCTCGTCGAGTTCGTAACCGGCCGCCGCGCTGATCAGCGGGATCGGGATCACCGCATCTTCGTAATGCCAGATATCCGCGTCGCGGCCCTCGTCGTCCTCGACGAAAGCGACATCGGAAGTAACCGACGGATCCATCCGCCCGCGGGTGCGAACGATCCGCGGTCCGATGTCGCGATATCGCTCGGGCAGTCGGCTGGTCCACAGATCGGCAGGCTCCACCAAATGGTCGTCCGGCGAGACAATTCGGATGTCTGTGCTCAACGCTGACTCCTTCGAAGGCAGGGGCTTCCCCTGCGAAACGCTGATTCCCCGCAGACGAGAATAACCGTTTCCACAATATCGCACGGCCGCGCGACCGCCAGTCCCACACCGGCACGCTGCGTAGGACCGGCCAACATACCGGTGTAGGTTGATTGGGCGAACCGCCAGGGAACGCGTATTCTCAAGCAATCATGACTGCGAAGAAGCGCCCCGGACAGGACAGCGAAGCCAGCCTCGAGATCGTCGACGCCGATCTCGACGAGATGCCGACCAGCTGGCAGGAACGAACGATAGAGCGGCGTCTCTCCGCCGCGCGCGCCCGTGCGCTGGCACGCAGCTCGAGATTCCTTGCCACTGCGCTGGAGTTGGTCGAGGAGTCGGGGCGCGCCGATTTCACCATCCAGACCCTCATCGACCGGTCGAACCTGAGCCTGCGCGCGTTCTATCAACACTTCGCGGGCAAGGAAGAGCTCCTGCTCGCCCTTTACGAGAACGCCACGAGTCAGTTCATCGAAGCTATCCGCCACGAGGTCGCAATGGCAGATGGTCCGATGGAACAACTCGAGGCGTTCTGTCGGGGATTTCTCTCCCGGGCGGAGTCATCCGAGGCGATCGGCGGACGGGTGATGACTATCTACAACTTGAGTTTGGAGATCGAGCGGCCTGCCGACTTCGCGAAGATCTGGGAGCCGCATCAGAAGCTGCTCACGAAGATCCTCACCGCGTGCTCGCGCGCCGGGTTGATTCGAAAAGATTTGACACCAGCGCAGTTGACGACGCTGCTGAACTCGACACTCATTGCGCTCGCCCAAATAGGGGTCTTCCACCTGGGGGTCAAGGGCGCAGAGCTCGCCGAGGACCAGTTATGGGCCTGGTGCAAGCAAGCCCTCACCCCGCCAGCGAATTCGGCTAAGACCAAGCCCAAGGCCGTGGCCGCCAAGGCAGCGGCGAAGCGAACCACGGCCCGCAGGCCTCGAAAGCTAACGGGGTAGCCCCAACCCGCGCTGAGCGATGATGGAGCGCTGAACTTCGCTTGTGCCGGCATAGATTGTGGTGCCCAGCGCGAACCGCGCGAGATATTCGAAACGGCCTTGTTCGGGCGCCGTCGGCTCGAAGTAGCTTCGCGCCGCGTCCGGCCCGACCAGCTCCATGGCGTCCTGGCTGGCGCGCACGAGCGCTTCGGTGCTGAACACCTTGGACATCGGTCCCTCCGCTACGGGGTTCTGGCCGGTCTCGGTCATCCAGACGCAGCGACGCAGGAGCAGCCTCGAAACCTCGTCTTCCATTGCCACCCTGGCGATTCGGCGCCGAACGTCTGTCTTGGTGAGCTGTGGTGACCCGTCGTCGGCTTGAGTGTTCGCGGCCCACTGCTCGACGTGCTGCAGCAGCCGAGACAGATGCGGTCCCCACCCGGATGCGTGCTCGTCCTGCAGCGACAGCCCCATTACCTGCCAGCCGGCGTCGACATCGCCGACGCGCCATTCGTCGCAAACACGGACGTCGCTGTAGAACGTGACGTTGGTGCGTTCACCCGAAAGCGTCCATACCGCTTGGGCTTCGAATCCGTCGGAATCGCGCGGGACGAGGAACATGGTGAGTCCCTTGTGCTTGGGCTTGTCGGTACTCGTGCGTGCCAACAGGAACACGTAGTCGGCGATGTGACCGTTTGTGGTGAACATCTTGGAGCCGTTGATGATCCATTCCTCGCCCTCGCGCACGGCCTTCGTGGTCGCCGCCGCGACATCCGAGCCGCATTCGGGTTCGGTGAATCCCAGTGCGATGGTGATATCGCCCTTCATCGCAGGGCCGAGAATGCGGTCTTTCATCTCCGGCGTACCAACGGTTCGGATGATCGACGCCACCATTCGAGTGGTCTCCGAGAGGTACATGGGTGCCTCCGCACGCATGAGTTCCTCTCGGAGGACCTGCTCGTCCCATGCGCTGCGGTTTTGGCCGCCGAATTCGGTCGGCCAGCTCGGGGCGAAATAACCTTCGTCCACCAGCCCCTTGGCGAAATCGTCGTCGTGTGAAACGCCGCTGCGGTAGATCCGCTCTTCGGACTCGGGCGTCGTGACCTTCGCAAGGTAGCGGCGTACTCCGTCGCGATATGCCTGGGTGTCGGCGTCGAGCTGAAAGTGCATGGATCAGAACCAATCTGTCTCACGACGGGCCCGGGCGGCACGCGCGATAATGTTACTCTCATTTGTGAGAGTAACCATATCCGCACGTGACGGGACCTGAGCGTGGACTTGAGCCTTTCCGGCGAGCAGCGTCAGCTGGTCGACTCGTTCGCCGCGATGTACGCGCGCGAGTCGACGTCGCAGCGGGTGCGGGCCGCGGAGCCCGTGGGTTTCGATTCCCGGCTGTGGAAGGCGCTAATGGAGACCGGCGTGGTCGAGATGGCCGTCGGCGAAGCCGACGGCGGCTGGGGTGCATCCGAGCTCGAATTGGCCTTGATCGCCGAGCAGTACGGTCGGGCGCTCGCGTCCGCCCCGGTCCTCGAGGCCCAAGTCGCAGCCAGGCTGCTCGCCAGGTCTGGTGAGGCCGGCGCGGGTCTGCTGGCTGAACTGATGACGGGCGACAAGCTCGTCAGCTTTGCACCGCGAGTCGCACCGGACCGCCTACTCGGGCTCGTCCCCGCCGGGGCGGTGGCGGACACGGTGGTGGCGCTCTCGGGCGAACGCCTGATCGCGGTGCCGCTCGGGGAGAACCGTCGGCGCGTGCGAAACCTCGGCTCGCTTCCGCTGGCCGATGTCACGGTCGGGGACGAGGTCGCGGTTCTTGCCGAGGGCGACGCTGCACGACGGATGTTCTCCGATGCACTGGATTTGTGGCTGGCACTGACCGCTTCGGCGCTCGCGGGCGCGGCGAAGAAGGCCGTCGAAATAGGAGTCGAGTACGCCAAGCAGCGACACGCGTTCGGGAGCCCGATCGGATCTTTTCAGGCGGTGTCTCATCCGTTGGCGGACAGTGCCACTGCGGCCGACGGCGCGCTGTTGCTGGCGTTCGAGGCGGCATGCGCGTTCGCCGACGAGCCCCAGCGCGTCACTGAGTTGGCAGCCATGGCATTCGCATTCGCATACGAGACGGCGCGCGACGCCACACAGCGCAGCTTGCATGTCCATGGGGGCTACGGATTCAGCATGGACGGTGACATCCAGCTGTACTACCGCCGAGTCCGGGGTTGGGCGATGGTGTACGGCGCATCGGCCGTTGCCCTCGATCGCGTCGCCGACGCCCGCTACGGGGCCGTGGCGAACTGAACCGGCTGTTACGCTTCGGCGCGCACTCGGTCTTTGACCGACAGCACTATCGGGGGAGCGGTTCGCCAGTTCGGCACGCCCTGCTCCTCGCCGGCGGTGGCACGCTTGTCATCCCGCACGCCGACCCAGTGCGAGTGGTTCAGCTGGTGCAGGGTGAAGCAGGATTGCAGGGCGTTGTAGAAACCCATGTTGTCCACGGACTGATTGACCGACTCCTTGATGAGTAGGGCGGCCATCGTCGGCACCGTGGCGATGCGCCGGGCCATTTCGAGTGTGCGGTCGGATAACTCGTCTCTTTTGAAGATCTTGCTGACCATGCCGAGTCGGTATGCCTCCTCGATGTCGATCGCATCGCCGGTCAGCATCAGCTCCTTGGTGCGACGGGGGCCGAACTCCCATGGGTGCCCGAAGTACTCCATGCCGCACATGCCGAGCCGGGTGCCGACGACATCGGCGAACCGCACCTCTTCGCTTCCCACGATCAGGTCGCATGCCCAGATCAGCATCAGGCCCGCAGAGAACACATCTCCGTGGACCTGCGCGATCGTGATCTTGCGCAGGTTTCGCCAGCGCAGGTTGTTCTGAAAGAAGTAGTGCCACTCCTGCAGCATGATCTTCTCCGCGCCCTCGCGGGTCCCGCCGTTGATGGCCGCTGTCGGGTGCTGTCCCGGTCCCGGGGTGAACTCGGCGCGGGCCTGCTTGGAGCCGATGTCATGGCCAGAGGAGAACATGGGTCCCTCGCCGGCGAGGATGACGACGCGGACGGTGTCGTCGGCCTCAGCGCGGGTGAAGGCGTCGTCGAGTTCGACCAACATGCCGCGGTTTTGCGCGTTGCGTTGCTCTGGTCGGTTCAACGAGATTCGGACGATCTGGCCGTCGTCGAACGTCTCCCACTTCAGGAACTGGTAATCGGGCATCGTCTCCTCCAAGATCCTTCTGATGCGGCAATGGTGTTATCAATATCTGAGAAGATATGTTCTCACAGGTAGGGCTGGGTCAACCGGGAAGGGCGTCGATGACGGACTGCCAACGTAGGCCGCGGGTGATTCTCTGGGGTCCCGGTCAAGTCGGGGCCGGCGCTTTGCGCGCGCTGATCGCGCATCCGGGGTTGGACCTCGTGGGCGTCGTCGTGCACGCCAAGACCAAAGAGGGCAAGGATGCGGGCGATCTGTGCGGGATGCCGGTGACCGGCGTCGTCGCCACCCGTGACGTGGATGCCGCACTGGCTCTCGACGCCGATGTGGTCGCCTATTTCGCGTCGGGGGACTACCGGTATCACGAAGCTGCGCAGGACGTCGCCCGCTGCCTGCGCGCAGGGAAGAACGTCGTAAGCACCTCGCTGGTGCCGATGTGTTATCCACCCGCCGCCGACAAGGAGACCGTCGATCTCATTTCGGCTGCGTGCGAGGAGGGCGGCACGAGTTTCTTCAACAGTGGTGTGGATCCCGGATGGGCCAACGATGTCATCGCGTTGACGATGACGGGATTCAGCAGCCGCGTCGACACCATCACCATGCTCGAGATACTCGATTACGGTCCCATCGATCAACCCGAAATCATGTTCGACTTCATGGGATTCGGCCACCCGCCAGATTATCCGGCGCCGTTGTTCGACACCGCGCGCCTGGCAGCGTTGTGGGCCCCGATCGTACGCTTAGTGGCCGACGGCGTCGGCTTGCCGCTCGATCGTGTCGACACCACCATCGAAAAGTGGTTGGTCACAGAGCGTTACGAAGTGGCGTCAGGGTGGGTTGAGTCCGGCACGATGGGCGGAATGCGATTCAAGCTCGCCGGAATCCTCGACGGTGAGGAGCGGGTGGTGCTAGAGCACATCACCCGGATGGGCGAAGGGTCGGCTCCCGAGTGGCCGCGGCATCCGTCGCCGCACGGTGGTTACCGCGTCATTGTCGACGGCCTACCCACGTACACGGTCGACGTTGAAATGCACGGACGGGGAAACAATATGCGGGGGTTGACGTATGCGACGGTGATGCGGGAACTCAACGCGATCCCGGCGGTCATCGCAGCGCCACCGGGTCTCTTGTCGACGCTGGATCTACCGCTTATCACCGGCCCGGTCCGCGGCGGGACTTGGCAGGGAATGCTGCCCGCGACGGCGAAATCATGAGCCAGCAATCTGTCCCGCGGATATCGGCGGACCTGTGGGAGGTCATGCACACCGCGTCGAGCGTTCGGCGCTACCGCGACGAACCCGTCTCCGACGAGGTCATCGAATCATGTCTCCGCGCGGCGAGCTGGGCTCCGTCCGGTGGCAATCAGCAGCCATGGAAGTTCGTCGTCCTGCGATCGGCGAGTTTGCGCGGCGTGATCACGGCCGCGGCCCACAAGACATGGGACGTGATGACCGAGTTCTACTCGATCTCGCTGCCCGACAACGACGCTGACGACCCGAAATCGCGCGTACTGCGAACCATGGCGGAACACATGAGAGTTGGTGGCGCAGTGCCTGTGCTGGTGCTGTTCTGCGTTCAGCCGCAACGAGGAACCACCGAACTACAGCAGGGCGGTTCGATCTTTCCCGCGGTCCAGAACTTCCTCCTGACCGCGCGCGCGCAAGGACTCGGCGCGGCGATCACCCTGTGGCACGGGTCCTGCGAGGACGAGCTGCGGTCGATGGTCGGAATTCCTGACGACTGGAAGATCGCGACCCTGCTGACGGTGGGCTGGCCGCGCGGCCGGCACCACCCCGTGCGCCGCAAGCCGCTATCCGAGGTGGCGACGATCGATCGCTGGGACTCGCCCTGGCAGACCGGGTAAGTGATACACGCATGGGCCTCTGCGACTACGCCGCTTACACGAAACCCGCTGTGATACTTCATCCTTCTGGGGTGACGGTGAGTTTCGGCCAGCTCGAGGCCAGCGCGAATCGCCTGGCCCATTATTTGCGCCGACAAGGTCTCGTTACGGGGGACACGGTCGCCGCCGTGATGGAGAACAACGAGCACATTCATGCGGTGATGTGGGCCGCGAGAAGAAGCGGTCTGTACTACACCTTGATCAATACACACCTGAGCGCGGCCGAAATCTCTCACATTGTGAATGACAGCGGAGCGAAGGCGATCATTTCGTCAGTGGCGATGCGGGCTGTGTGCCGACAGCTGCCGCAATCACTCCCGGGTGGATTGCCATCGGTGGCGCTTGTCGCCGACGGTGAACTCGAAGGGTGGCGACGCTACCCGGACTGCGTGGCTGCGATGCCAGCGACACCCGTTGCGGTCGAATGCGACGGGCAGCTTCTCCAGTATTCGGCCGGAAGCACTGGACTTCCAAAGGGGATCCGCCGCCCATTGAAGGCCGCCGGCTCTGCTGGGACGCGACTGTCGACGCCCGTCTTCGAAGCACTCGGTGTGACAAGCGAATCCGTCTACATGAGTCCGGCGCCGACGTATCACACCGCACCGGCGATGTGGACGATGGCTGCCCAGGCCATTGGCGCAACCACTGTCATGATGGAAGCGTTCGATGCCGAGGGCGCGCTGGACTGCATCGAGCGGTACGGCGTCACCCATGCGCAATTCGTCCCGACGATGTTCGTCAGGATGCTCCGGCTGCCCAGGGCGACGCGACTGCGGTTCGATCTGTCGACCCTTCAGCGTGTGGTTCATGCCGCCGCGCCGTGTCCGCCCGAAATCAAGCGGCAGATGATCGATTGGTGGGGTCCGATCGTCGATGAGTACTACGGCTCCTCGGAAGGAGCGGGTATCTCATTCATCCGCGCCGAAGACTGGTTGCGCCACCCTGGTTCGGTTGGCAGGCCAATGCTGGGAGTCCCGCACATCCTCGGCGAGGACGGCAAAGAGTTGGCAGCGGGACAGGTCGGCGACATCTACTATGACGGCGGCTATCCGTTCGAGTACCTCAATGATGCGGAGAAGACCGCGGCGGCACGCAACTCCACGGGCTGGGTGACCGTGGGCGACGTTGGCTACCTGGACGACGACGGCTACCTCTATCTCACTGACCGTCGTCATCACATGATCATCTCGGGCGGCGTCAACATCTACCCGCAGGAAACCGAGAATGCCTTGGTGTGTCATCCGCTGGTGGTCGACGCCGCAGTGTTCGGCGTACCGGACGAGGTGATGGGGCAGTCGGTCACTGCTGTTGTTCAGCTAGTCGATCCGGCGCGGGCTACGCCACAGCTCGCCGACGAGTTGACCGGGTGGCTGCGAAATCGATTGGCGAGTTACAAGTGCCCGCGATCGCTGTTCTTCGAACCGCGATTGCCGCGCAGCGACGCCGGCAAGTTGTACAAACAGGACCTGATCAAGAAGTACTCGCGGCGTTGACGTCAGCGCGACGTTGACCTCGGCGGGTATCGAGGCGGTTGCGGTTCTGGGCAGCTCCACCGAGTATTGGCTGGCCGAAGCGATAACTCAATATGTGGGCGTATCTGCGTCACGTCCCATCGCGGCGGCGATGTCACGGTGAGCACGCCCGACCGGACCCACGAAAACACGCATCGGATCGGGCTCTGGTCGCGGAGGCAGAATTTCGTTTGCTTGGATTATCGCTAGTGAACCCTCACGATGGACTTTCGCAGCTAGATGAGGAGCTCTCATGACCTATCGCCGTCTTGCTTGGGCACTCTGCGTGGTGATGGCGGCGGCCATCATTCCCGTCGAGGCCCATGGCGAGCCGCCGACGAAGTGTCTGACCAACACCCCCAAGGGCAAGCAGGTCTACGTGCCCTGCGATCTGCTCAACGCGGGCGCCAACTTCCCACCCGGGCAGCGTTGTCCTCCACCGCTCGAGCAGTACCCGAAAGATGTGGCGGACTGGTGCGGCGAAGGTCCAGGCCTTGCGAGCACTACGCCCACGACTCCGACGGCCCCCACGACTCCGACGAGTCCTACGAGTCCGACGACCCCACCGAGTTCGAGGACTCCGACGACCCCACCGAGTTCGAGGACCACTCCGACGACCCCGACGATTCCGACGAGTCCCGCGACCTCAACGAGTCCTGCGAGCCCGCCGGCCTCGAGCAATTCGGGGTGAACCGCCGGAGGTTTGTCCTTCGAGGAGGACTTTCTTTGCGGCGACGGGTCTTGACGCAACCAAGGCGCATCAGCTGAAGCGGACGTTCAACGTCGCCAAACCGAAGATCTTTCGGCCACCGGACTTCGCCCCGACCAGGACGACTCCGGTGCGTGTCGCCGGGTCCAGCGACTTGACCTTGCCGCTGAACTCGATATCGCAGCCTTCTTTGGCCGACACGATCGCGGGCGCCGAGAGTCGTACCGCGTAACGGGTGACGGCACCGGGGTCGCCTGTCCATGTGGAGGCGAATCCGGCACCCAGCCCCATGGTGAGCATTCCGTGGGCGATCACGTCGGGCAGGCCGGCCAGCTTGGCGATCTCCTCGTCCCAATGGATCGGGTTGGCGTCGCCCGCCACGCCGGCATAGTTCACCAGGTCGCCGCGAGACAGTCGGGTGTGATGCACCGGTAGCTCGTCGCCAACCTGCACGCCATCGAAGGACGGCGTCCCGGGCGTGCGACTGCCGTGCTCGGCGATCCGGATTCCGCCCTCGGGGCGCACCGTCTTCTCATACGCGTCATCGGCATCACCGACCGCCGTCAGGTCCACGTCATGCATCATGATGTTCGGCACCGCCAACTTGATCGCCGGATCGACATCCTCGGCGGTGACTCCGACGACGGTGGTGTGCAGGGTGTGCACCCGCTCGCCGGCGGCGTCGGTGAAAGTGTTGGTCACGGTGATCAGGTCCCGACCGGCGATCCTGCGCACCGAGGTCAGTTCGACGTCGATATGCAGTTCGTCGCCGGCCACGATCGGGCGGTGCTGCTCGAACAACTCTTCGGTTTGCATGTAGGTGTCGTAGCCGACGACAACCTGTTCGAACATGCGGCGATTGCAGGTCATGCCCGGCGTCGACGTGAACGTCAGCGGCGCCACCAGGTCCGGATAGCCCAGCTCAGCGGCGGCGTCGACGTCCCAATGCGCGGGGTGATAGTCCTGCACCGCGCGGGCGTACTCGCGTAACTTCTCGCGGCCGACCAGGTAGGTGCCGTCCATCTTGTAGTAGTGGCCGACCCGCGATTCGAGCGCCGACGCTTCTGCTGTGGTCATCAATTGCCCAACTTTTCTATCGGCCCGTTCGGTGAGGCCGACCAGAGCACAGTAACGCGCGTCGCGCCGTGGATGACGTCCGCGGATTCCCGACGACACCGCCGTGTCGAAACCTATGCTGCCCGCATGACCGAGTTCCGTGCGTCGTCCCCGCCGGATCTTCCCGGCATCCCCTCGGCCGAGGGTTCCTTGCCCGGACCGGATCAGTTGGCCGGCCGACCGCGCGCGCTGGCCGTGGATCTACTCGGCGAATTGCACGGGCCGCTGTTCTACGCCGACTTCAACGGCGGCTTCAGGAAGCTCTACGCGTGTTCGCTGGAGCTCGTCACCGAGCTTTGCGACGAAAGCCGGTTCGCCAAGAACCTGACGGCAACCCTTGCCCGAGTCAGGCCGTTGGCCGGTGACGGCCTGTTCACCGCCTACCACGGCGAACCGAACTGGCAGCGCGCTCACGATGTTCTGTTACCCGGTTTCAGTTACGCGGGCCTGCGCGCCTACCACGCGGCGATGCTGGACATCAACTGCACAATGATCGACCGGTGGGACGCCAGCGCAGGGGTCGGGCCGGTGGATGTGTCGGCCGACTTGCAGAAGTTGGCCATGGACACCGTGGCGCTCGCCGGGTTCGGTTCGCGCTTCGAATCTTTCGACTGCCCCGGCCTGGCTCCGATCCCACAGAGCTTCACAACGGCGCTGGGGGAGTTGACATCTGACACTCCGACGCCGGTGTTCAAGAAAGAATTGGCCACCTTGCACTCGTTCATCGACGGACTGATAGCCGAGCACCAGTCCGGTGACCGTGAGTGTGACGACCTGTTGGCGTTGATGCTGCAGCAGGATGCGAACGGCAAACCCGTACTGGAAACGGAGAACATCCGCAATCAGATCATGACCTTCCTGATCGCGGGGCAGCTCACCACATCGGAACTGATGCCCAACACGCTGTACAACATCGTCAGCGATCCGACGGTGCTGCACCGGGTGCAGGCCGAGGTGGACACCGTGTTCGGAGCAGAAGACGGCTACTTGCCCAGCTACGACGACATCGGCAAGCTGACCTATCTGCGGCAGGTTATCGAGGAAACCCTGCGTCTTTCGCCACCCGTATTGCATTTCGATCGAATGGCTCTGGAAGACACTGTGATCGGTGGCAAGTATCCCATCAAGCGCGGCGAGGCTGTCACGGTGCTCACCGGCGCATTGCACCGCCAGCCCGGCTGGGGTGACAATGTCGAACTCTTCGACCCCAGCCGCTTCGCTCCCGAACGCTCGGCGGCTCGGCCGGCTGCGTTGTTCAAACCCTTCGGATCCGGTGCAAGATCATGCATCGGCCGGCAGTTCGCACTGCATGAGGCGGCCATGGCGGTGGCCCGGCTCATACATCGCTATCGCCTCATCGATACCTATCACTATGTGCCGCAATGGGAAACTCCCACCAGTCGCCGGCCGGTGGGGTTCCGGCTCGACCTGCTGCGGCGCACGCCGCAGGACCGCAATACCCACACGCTCGACGCCCAGCCGGATGGCGCACACGGCGAATCGCAAAGTCTTGCAACGGCGATGATGGCCGGCATCCGGCTGGCGGTCCTTTACGGTTCCAACCTCGGTACCTGCCGTGCGTTGGCTCGCCAATTCGCCGACGACGCCACGGCTTTAGGCTGCACGGCGACAGTGGCCCCTCTCGACGATGCCGTTGGTGGCTTTCCCGAAGCCGAGGCAGTCCTGATCATCGCGTCCTCCTACAACGGGCAGCCGACCGATGACGCGCGCGCCTTCCTCACCTGGCTGCTCGACGCGAGTACCACGCTGAATCCGGGACCCAATGTCGCGGTTCTCGGTGTGGGTGACCATAATTGGGCGGACACCTACCAGGCGGTCCCGCAGCGCATCGACGAGCGCCTCGGCGAGCTGAAGGCCAACCAACTGGTCCCGCGGGCGGCGGCCGACACCTCGGGGGACATGGTCGGCACGATCGAGGAGTTCGCGGCGGCGCTGTGGTCATCGTTGGCCGAACGCTTCGGCGACCCCGACGCCGCACCGGTCACGGATGCGGCCGAACCACTTTACGAGTTGCGCCGGATCGTCGGGCCGGTGACGGCGGCGCTGGACGCACGGTCGTCGGTGATCCCGATGACCGTCGTCGAGAACACCCAACTGGTCAGCCCCGGGCTGGGTCAAGCCAAAACCAATGTCCGCGTTGAGCTTCCGGACGGCGTCGACTACCAAACGGGCGACCACCTAACGGTGATGGCCGACAACCCACCCGAGGTGGTCGACGCGGTTTTGACACAGCTCGGCATCGACCCTGGACTGCGGCTAGCGATCAATCCTCGGCGCAGCTCTCGGCGCCTCATCGCGCTCGACCGAGAGGTCAGCGCACGCGAACTGCTCACGCACTTCGTCGAATTGCGGAAACCGGTGACCAGCAGTCAATTACGTAGACTCGCCGCGGCCAACAACAGTCCCGCGGAGCGCCAGCGGCTCACTGGACTGGCCGAGGCCCCGGACGGCTGCCCGCTGAGCGTGCTGGAGTGCCTCGACGAGTACCCGGCGTGCGTTCTCACCGGTGCCGAGCTGCTTGAGCTGCTGGATCCCATGGTGCCCAGACACTATTCGATCGCATCGTCGTCGATGCTGTCACCGCGCACGGTGGGACTGGTCGTCAGTGTGCTGGATGCGCCGGCCCGTTCGGGTCACGGTCTGTTCAAAGGTGTCGCGTCCAACTACCTCGCGACAATCCAACCCGGACAGGTGATCCGGGCGCGGGTGGACCCGGCTCGCCAGGCGTTTCGGGCCGGTGCCGATCCGGCGAAGAACGTGATTCTGGTCAGCGCCGGTACCGGCGTCGCTCCGTTCCTCGGTTTTCTCGGTGACCGGCTGGCCGCACGGGGGGCAGGTGCGCCGGTGGAGCCGGCGCTCTGCTTCTTCGGGGTGCGTGACCCAGAAGTCGATTACATCTTTCGAGACCGGTTCGAACAGGCCGAAGCCATCGGTATCGTGCGGATGCGCCCGGCGTTCTCCCGCGCTCCGCAGAACGGGGTCCGCTACGTGCAGGACCGGATCGCCGCGGACGCCGACGAGGTGTGGGACCTGTTGAGCGACCCGGCCAAGGACACCCACGTCTACGTGTGCGGCGACGGCGCGCGGATGGCGCCTGGGGTGCGCGGTTCCTTCCTCGACATCTATCGGCAACGGACGGGGGCCACCGACGATGAGGCCCGCGCCTGGTTGAACGGACTTATCGAATCCGACCACTACGTCGAGGATGTGTGGGCAGGGTAGGTCAGTTGCCGGCCTCGATCGACGCGACCCGTGCGGCCGCGTCGGGCCCGCAGAAGCGCTGGAGGTCCACCCCGCCCGCGCCGAGAAGGTCGTCGACGCGGCGCTTGAGGTCGCCCGAGGAAAGGTGGGCGTACAGGTTTCGGCCCGGGCAAGAGGTTTGGGCCAGGTCTCGATGGCCCGCCAGCGTGGTGGTCGAAACGTGAAAAGTCTGGGCGGCCCATGCGAATGCGCGAGCTGCTCCCTGGAGCTGGGCCTCCGGCACGGCCTCTTGATCGAAGTCTCCTTCGCAGAGCACCAGGAAATGGCCCGTGGTGTCGTAGTCGGTCGCGGTATCGCCCGCGATCTCGGTGCTCCGCAGTTCGTAGATGTTGCCGTTACGGTCGACGCCGACGTGATAGGCGATGTCGATCCACCCGTGCTGGTCCTGGTGGTATCGCTGGTCCTGGCGGAGATGGCTTGGGGCGTTGCGGTTGTCGCCGAGGACGACGGCCTCGTGGTGAAGGGTCATTCGGGTGATGGTGTGGCGCTTGCCTCCGGAGCGGGCCGGTCGAGCGCCCCAGGCGTCCCGGCATAGCAACAGCGTCGAAGTCGTAGCGGTCAGGCTTGCGTTGATCGTGGGGGCCGGGGGAGGAGGTGGCGTTGCACCGGTTTCCGACACCGCATTCGTGCAGCCGCCGACGAGGGACGCCGCCCCGGCGCTACCGGCCAGCATTAGCAGCTGACGACGGCTGACGGGCGCTGGCCGGCCGCACGCTGGCTCACACACGATCCTCACCATACGGGCGTGACGCCGGCCCGCGGGACGTCTTTGATTCATGTCCCACCCAGCGCGTCGCGCACGCGTCCGCGCGCCCGGTCGAGCCTGGCGGCGGCCTCGGCCGCGTCGAAGCCCGCGAGCAGGGCGACGATCGCGGTCTTGGCGTGACCGCCCGCGCCGGCGAGCGCGGCGGTAGCGGTCCGCTCGTCGACGCCGGCCGCATCGCGGACGATCCGCACCGCTCGGCGGCGCACCTTCGCATTGGTCGCGCGCACGTCGACCATTCGGGCTCCATAGGCCTTGCCGAGCGCGATCATCACGCTCGTCGAGAGCGCATTGAGCACGACCTTCTGCGCCGTCCCCGCGGTGAGCCGCGTTGACCCGGCGAGCACCTCGGGCCCGGTCAGCAGCTCGATCACCACATCGGCAGACGCCTCGCTTCTCAGGTTGTTGACTAGCGCGACGGTCAACGCGCCCGCCGCCCGCGCGTGCTCAAGCGCTCCGAGCACGTACGGTGTGCGGCCCGACGCCGTAATCCCGACGAGCGCGTCGGCAGCGGTGAGATCCGTGAGATCGGTGGGGTCGAACGCATCCTCCGCGCCGTCGATCGCCTCGGTCAAAGCCGTTGGCCCGCCGGCGATCACACCGCGTACCAGGTCGGTGCCGAACGTCGGCCCGCACTCGGCCGCGTCGAGCACGCCGAGCCGACCGGGCGTCCCCGCGCCGGCGTAGATCAGGCGGCCACCGCGTTCGAGCCGCGCGGCAATCGCCTCGGCCGCCGCCGCGATCCGCGGTACCGCCGCCGCAACCGCGCCGTGCGCCTCGCCTTCGGCGGCGACAAGCAGCGCGACGACCTCCGCGATGGGCCGCGCGTCGAGGTCGTCCAGGCCCGGCCGCACGGCCTCGGTGGCGAGCGCGTCGAGGCCGTGCGTCGCACCGGCGGTCTGCATCCGAGTGACATGCGGCTCATGGATCGGTCCCAGCCGCAGCGCGCCATCGAGCGCATCGCCGGCGGCACGGATGAGGTCGAGTCGCTCGCGCAGCGCCTCGACCTCCGCCAGTCCGCCGACCATCGCCACCGGGCCATCCCCGGCCGCGCGGGCGGTTGCGGCGAGTGCCTTGGCCGCGGCGCCGATGATCGCCAGCGCCGCGGCGTCGCCTTTCGCGGCGAGGACGTCGGGCGCGAAGGACGCGAGGGCGGCGGCGTCGGTGAGCTGCGCGGGCCAGGTCTCCGGCGCGCCGAAGCGGGCGCGGGCGGCGTCGAGCAGAACGGTGGATGGCCCGCGGCCGTCGTGGCCCCGCAGCGCCGCGCGCAGCCCGGCGGCGCCGATCCACGTGCCACCACCCTCGTCACCCAGCCACGGACCCCAGCCGTCGGCGGTGCGCAGCGCGCCGTCCGCATCGATGGCGAGCGCCACGACGCCGGTGCCCGCGATCAGCACGACGCCCGGCTCGCCATTCAGTGCGCCCGCATGCGCAATCACCGCGTCACTCGTCACCGTAACGCACTGCGCCCTAAACGATTTCAGCAGCGCGTCGCCCAGTGCGCGCGCCGCATCGGGTGCCGCCAGCGCCCCCGCGGCGCCCACGACCACCTCATCGACGGAGCCGAAATCTCGCGCGACGGCCACAATCGCCGCCTCCGCGGCGCGCACGCCACCGGGCATCGCGAGCCCCGGCGCGCCCGCACCCTCGACCCTCCGGCCGCCTGCCGCTGCCCGACAGGACGTCTTGCCGAGGTCGATGGCGACGATCATCGCAGCTTCTGTGCGAATTCGATGATGTTGCCGTCCGGATCGGCGATGTGCAGCGTGCGTTCCCGCCATGGTCGATCCACTGGCCCCGTGAGGATCTCGACGCCGAGGCCGCTCAGCCGTTCTGCTTCCGCATCGACGTCATCGATCAGGAAGCCGATCTCACCGCAGGGCGCGTTGCCGCCCTCGCGACCGATGAGCTCGGGCAGCTTCGAGCGTTCGAAAAGCGAGAACTTCGTGTTCTCCGTGTCGAACTCGACGTAGCCGTCGCCCTCGATCCGCACCCGAAGCCCGAGGACGTCGCGGTAGAACGCCACCGAGCGGCTGAGCGATTCGACATAGTGAATGACGTAGTCCACACGACGCATGCAATGCACCGTATCGGTTTTCGCCGTGAGCCCGAGGAGGTTCAGCGACCGGTAAATGTCGGGGTGCGGTGCTGGGCCGCCGCCGTCACGCCCTCGCGGAAATCCGCGGTCGACTGGAGTCGCGTTTGTTCCTCGAGTTCGTGGGCGGTGGCGGCTGCGACGGCCTCGGCGAGTCCGGCGCGCATCGTCGCACGGATGCTCGTGAGCGCCAGGGGAGCCGAAGCGGCGATCCGCTCGGCGAACCGAATCGCCGCCGTCCGAACGTCGCCGTCGGCGGCCAGCTCGTCGAATAGCCCCGCCGCATAACCGATTTCACCTCCGAAACGCTCACCGGTGAGCATCCACTCCAGCGCCTTTTGCTGGCCGACGACACGAGGCAACGTGGCGGTGATACCGAAACCGGGATGAAAACCAAGCCGGCTGAAGTTGGCCGCGAATTTCGAGGAGGGTGCGGCCACTCGGAAGTCTGCGCTGAGAGCAAGCCCGAGCCCACCGCCGATCGCGGCGCCCTGCACCGCCGCGACAACCGGCTTGCGGGCGCGGAACAACCGGATGGCCTGCGCGTAGAGCTCACCCGGTGACGAGCGATTCTCGGCCGGCTGGGAGAAATCGGCGCCCGCGCAGAAATGTTTTCCCTCCGCGCACAATACAATCGCCCGGCATTCGACATCGTCGTCCAGTCGCTCGTAGGCGTCGGCGATGCCCGTGATCAAGGCGGTGTCGAAGTAGTTGTTCGGGGGCCGATGGATCTCCACCATGGCCACGTGGCCGACGGATTCGACGGTGACATCAGTCATAGCTGTTCCAACAGGTCGCGCACCGCGGCGTTGAACGTCTCGGGCTGGTCCATGTTCGCCGCATGCCCCGCGTTGTCGATGACCAGCTTGCGGGAATTGGCGATCTTGCGGTGCATGTAGTCGGCCGGGGCCAGGAAGTCGGTGTCTTGGGCGCCGACGACCACCAACGTGGGCACCGTGATGCGCTCGAGCGACGTGATCACGCGGGCGTCCTTTTGGGCCATCACGCCGCGGGCAGCGAGCGGCAGGCCCTCGGGATGCGCATGCAACGCCTGCGCGACTTCCGCCGACGCGTCGGCGCGCTCTTCACCGCGCTCGAGTTCTCGAGCGCGGCGCTCCACCCACGCGTTCCACTTGTCGCGCGCTTCGTCGTTGCGATAACCCGGCCCCGTGTCGACCAGCACCAGCGCGGCCACCCGCTGCGGGTGGACGAGGTGGAAAGCCAGGGATAGGTAGCCGCCCAAGGACATTCCGCCGAGTACGGCGCGATCGGCACCCGCGGCATCGAGAACGGCCGCCATGTCGGCGACGCTGATCTGCTCGGTGTAGCGCGTGATGTCCTCGGGCGCGTCGCTGCTGCCATGACCGCGCTGGTCCCAGACGATCACCGGTCGGTCGACGCTCAAGGCATCGATGTTCGGATTCCACATGCCCGCGGTGGCGCCGAAACCGTGGGTGAGCAAGAGCGGCAAGCCCCGCGCGTCCGGGTTGTGCACCTGATAGGCCAGTGTCACCCCGTCCGGGCGCTGCAGCCGGTTCACGACACCACCTCCGAGCCTGACTGGATGGCTGGGTACAGGGCGTCGGGGCCACCGGCGACCAAGGCCGCGCCGAGTCGGTCGGCCCAGCGGTGATGCCCTCCGGCTTCGTCTCGCCATGCCCAGAGCCGACGGGTCAGATAGTGCAACGGATACTCCTTCGTCATGCCGATAGCGCCGTGCGTCTGGTGAGCGGCCGCCGTCACCAATTGAGCGGCCCGGTCGGCAAGCATTTTGGCGCAAGCGATCTCGAATCCGCCCCGGCCGAGTTCGACCGCTTCGACCGCACCGTCGAGGGCCGACGCGACCACCGCGGCCTGCTGGTGGATGGTCACCAAATGGGCTTGAATGGCTTGGAACCGACCGATGGGGCGGCCGAATTGCTCACGTTCGCCGCTGTAGCGCAGTGTCATTGCGGCGACGGCACTTATCGCGCCGGCCATCAGCGCGGCACGGCCCAGCGCGCTGCGCTCCCAGAGCGATTGGTCGTTGACCCCGTCCGGTGCGTCGGCACGCGCGGTTACCCGGACACCGTCGAAAATCACTGTGTCACGCGGCTCTTCGGCGAGGTTGACGCCGCGGCTGACGGCCGGTCCGCCTGATGAGGCCGCCGGTCCGGGCGCGAGCACCACGACGCCGTCGACGAGTCCGATGAGATGCTCGGCGCGGTGACCCCATGCGACCGCCGGCGCCGTACCGAACAGGCGGCCACCGTCGAGGCTTAGCGTCGCGGCGGGTAGCAGTACCGTCCGAACACCCTCGGGGAGCGCGAGACCCGCAGACGCCAATAGCCAACCGCCGACCAGCCCGGCTTCGGCCAGGGGCACCGGTGCCGCGTGCGCTCCCGCGGCGCGCAACAGTTGGATCGCGTCGGCAACGCTTCCCCCGGCTCCGCCCAGCTCCTCTGGAACCGGGACATCACTGAACCCGTTCTGCCGCAATGTGTTCCATAGCTGTGGCGCCCAGCCGGTGGCGTCGGCGTCGCCGACGTCCTCCCAACGGCTGTGTGCGGCAAACAGCTTGTCGGCGGCGCTATACAGCTCGTTGTCGCTCATGACAGCCCTTTGAAGGCGACGGAGCGCAGCACCTCGGTGGTGCCGCCCCGGATGGTGAATGACGGCGCGTCGAGCGCGGCGCGACGCAACAATCGCTCGAACAATGACGGTTCCGGCTCCAGCCCGCACACGAGCTCGCGATCCAACAACTCCCGCAGCGCGCGCACGACGTCTTGTTCGAACCGGGTGCCCATCTCCTTGATGAGCGCCGCCTCGGCCGCGGGGGTGTCGCCGGCATCGATCGCGCGGGCCACCGTCAGCGAGAGTCGGCGTAACACCCAGTATTGGGCCGCGAGCTCGCCGATCAGCCGGCTCCCTTCGCGACTGGCCGCGAGGTCCGGGTGTTCGCGGACGAACTCCTGAACGACAAGGAAGGTCGAGATCCAGCGGTCGGGGCCACTGCGCTCAAAGGCCAACTCGTCGGCGTTCTGTGCCCAGCCCTGCCCGATTTCGCCGATCACCATCTCATCGGAAACCAGCACCCCGTCCAGGAGTACTTCGGCGAAGTGGTCGGTGCTGCCATTCAGGAAGGGGATCGGCTTGACCGTCACGCCGGGGCTTCGCATATCGATCAGGAATCGGCTGAGCCCCGCATGCCGTTCGCCGTCGCCGGTGCGGCACAGCGCGATCATGAAGTCGGCGCGCATGGCATTGCTTGTCCACACCTTCACGCCCGAAACTCGCCAGCCATCACCGTCGCGCACGCCCTTCGTGCGGACCGACGCGAGGTCGCTGCCGGCATCGGGCTCGCTCATGCCGATGCAGAAACACAACTCGCCGCGGCAGATTCGCGGTAACAGCCACCGCTTCTGTTCCTCGGTGCCGTAACGAAGGAGCACCTGGGCGATCTGTCGGTCGGCCACCCAGTGATGCCCGACGGGCGCGCCCCAGCGCAGCAGTTCTTCGACGACGACGAAGCGGTCGACGGCGGTGGCGTCGTGGCCGCCATAGCGCGCCGGGACCGCCATGCCGATCCAGCCACGCTCGCCCAATGCGGCGGAGAACCGCGGATTCACCTCGGCGCTCATGCCAAGTCCAGGCTCGAACGTCCCCCAGGGCAGCTTCTCGGCCAGGAACGCCCGAACCTGTTCCCGCAATTTCAGTTCTGCGGCGGTGAGCGCGGCAGGCGAGGTGACCATACGTGGAGGCTAACCACCCTCTGTGAAGCGAGGGAAGGTGCCGCCAGGCAGGCGTAAGGTTCGGCCATGAACGTCGCGGGCGGCGCGCCGGACATCCACTATGCCAAGAGTGGTGGCCTGAACATCGCGTACTCGGTCACCGGAGAGGGACCCGACCTCGTCGTCGCGCCCGGCTTCATCTCGCACCTCGACATCATGTGTGAGGAGCCGTCGGTCGTCCACTTCTATTCGCGCCTCGCGTCTTTTCGTCGCGTCGTCACCTTCGACAAGCGGGGCACTGGCCTGTCGGATCCGGTCATGCACGCGCCGACATTGGAAGAGTCCGTCGACGATCTGCGCGCCGTCATGGACGCGGCCGGCTGTGAACGCGCCGACCTGGTGGGCGTTTCGGAGGGCGGCACGATGGCGATGCTGACCGCGGCAGGCCATCCCGATCGCGTGAATGCGCTTGCCCTCTATGGCACGTTCTCTCGCCTGCTCGAAGGAACTGACTACCCGCTCGGCGTCACCGAGGAGCAGCTGTCGTCGTTGGTCGAGGTGAGTGCCAAGGGCTGGGGTGAGGGCGTCGGATTGGGTGCATGGGCTCCCAGCCGGCGGAACGACGCCGATTTCCGGCGGTGGTGGGCGCGGCTGCAACGCGTGGCCGCCAGCCCCGGAATGGTCCGCAACATCTTCGCGCTCTATCCGCAACTGGACATCCGCGACGTGCTGCCCACCATTCAGGCGCCGACGCTCGTGCTCCACCGGCGCGACGACCGGATGGTGAAACTTGAGATGGGCCGCTATCTCGCCGACCGCATTCGCGGGGCGAAGTTCGTCGAGCTCCATGGCGCCGACCACCTCTTCTTTACGGGCGACGCCGATGCCCTGCTCGACGAGATAGAGGAGTTCCTCACCGGCGTCCGGCCGCAGCCTGCGGTCGAGCGGGTCCTGGCCACGGTGTTGTTCACCGACATCGTCGACTCCACGAAGCGAGCGGTCGAGCTCGGCGACCAGCGATGGAAGGAGCTGCTCGGCAGGCATGACGCCCAGGTACGGCGCCAGCTCGCACGTTTTCAGGGTCGCGAGGTCAACACGACTGGCGACGGCTTCCTCGCCCGGTTCGACGGGCCGGCCCGGGCGATCCGGTGTGCCGCGGCGATCCGCGATGTGCTGCGCAGCCTCGGCCTCGAGGTGCGGGCGGGCGTACACACCGGCGAGGTGGAGTTACGCGACGACGACATCAGCGGCATCGCCGTCCACATCGCCGCGCGCGTGGCAGCGGCGGCCGGTGCGGGCGAGGTGCTCGTCTCGCGAATCGTCGTCGATCTGGTCGCCGGGTCGGGTCTTGGCTTCACCGCTCGCGGCGCGCACGCCCTCAAGGGCGTGGCGGGCGAGTGGGCGCTGTTCGCTGTCGAAGGTTGACGGCTAGGGGTAATCCACGCGCTCAGTTCTCCGCGGACTGATCCGTCCGGGAATCCCAAATCGCCTGTGTGTCAATCCCGATCGAGGGGTGGTGGATTTCCTGGAGGTTCCGTCCACCCCTACCGAAGGTGGCGACGACGGCGGCCGGCACATCGTGCTCCAGGATCGGCGTGGACAGCCACTCGCAGGGTCGTATGTGCACCAGATCCACCGCCGCAGCGGTCTCGTCGGCGTCGTAGACGTAGGGCCCGGAGATGCGGCCCAGCCAGAACCACCCGCTGGTGTCGCGGGTCCACACAAACGAACCTTCGTCGAGCTCGGCGAATCGGGCGACCCGACGGGCAAGTCGCTCCTCTTCGCCCGAACTGCTCACAAGTCGACCGAATCCGCACACGCCGAGCCGGCGAGCGCGATCGATGGCGGCTTGCGGCTCGACGGCATCATTGCGCGAACGCATCGGCGCGCGGTAGACGGCGACCATAAGAGACATCGTGCCTGGGCGCTGCAGCCGGACCGACGCGGCCCTTTCCCGCACATCGCGATCGGCGACGTTTTAATCTCCCGACATGGATCGCATCTGGCAGTGGGCGTGGGATCGGTACGGGGCGCGGTATTACTGGTGGGCGTTATGCGCGGCAGCGTATCTCGTCTCGCTTCCCGTCTACGCCGTGTTCGTATCGTTGCCGATCGTCGCTGCGGAGAAGCAAGGGCGATATGTAGACGCGGCCGCCGTCACCGTTGTCGCGGTGCTGTTACTCGTGTGCATCATGGTCTCTCCTGGTCGCCAATGGATCCGCTACGTGGGGCAGTGGGCAGCCGGTCGCGAGATCGATCGAGCGGCCGCACTCGAGGAGACCTACCGCTACAGCCGCAAATCGTCCGCCCTGACGGTCTGGGCTACCGGCGTATGGGCCGCCGCGTTGTCGGTCGTCGTCGGCGCCATCGCTGGAGCGTCGTGGACCCGGTTGGTGCAATACGGGATCCGCGGCGCCGTCATCGGAATAGCGGTGCAGCTGATCGCTTTTCACAGCATCCTGGAGGCGATGCAGCGTCCGGTCAGGATCGCCCTTGCCGACGGGACGGGAATTGGGGACTCGCTGCCGCGCTCGCGCCCGAGTTTTGCCACGCGGTCGAACGTGTCCATGCTTGCAGCGGCGTTTGCCTACGCCGTTGCGGGGGCTATGTGCGCGACGGTGCTTGCCCCGGTCAGCGATGCACCGATCCTGTCCGCCGCGATCGGCTGTGCGTTGACAGTGGTTTTCGCGGTGCCGGTCACGGTCGGTATCGGGTTTTCACACTCCCTGCAACCCATTCGCGACCTCGCCAAAGGCGCCGAACGCGTTGCGGCAGGGGACTATGGTCAACGCTTGCCGGTCGTCCAGGACGACGACCTAGGCGCCCTGGCCGCATCATTCAATCGCATGCAGACGGGTTTGGCTGAGCGGCAACGGCTTCAGGGCGCGTTCGGCACCTACGTCGACCCGGTGCTCGCCGCGCGGTTGCTACAGCAGGGCGACGACGTCTTCACCGGAGAGCGGCGCGAGGTGACCGTGATGTTCGTCGACATCCGTGACTTCACCCCGTTCGCCGAGGCGAACAGTGCCGAGGACACCGTCACGCGGCTCAACGCGCTGTTTGAAATCGTGGTGCCAGCCGTCGTCGACGCCGGTGGGCACGTCAACAAGTTCCTCGGCGATGGCGCTCTGGCGGTGTTCGGCGCCCCCAACGATCTCGCCAATCATGCCGATGCCGCGGTTACCGCGGCGGTGCTGATCCAGCGACTCGTGGCCCAGCGATTCGGCGATGAGCTTCGCATCGGCATCGGCGTCGATACCGGAAAGGTGATCGCCGGCACCATCGGTGGCGGAAGCAAGCTCGAGTTCACCCTGATCGGCGACGCAGTCAACGTCGCGGCCCGCGTCGAGCAACTCACCAAGATCACCGGCGACGCCATCCTTCTCACCGGTTCGTGCGTGGAAGCGCTGACATCTCGGCCGCCTGGACTCCTGAATCGGGGAGCGCACGCGTTGAAGGGAAAGTCGGCCGAGGTGCAGGTCTTCACTCTCGGTTTAGCGGCAACCACGGTGACCTGACTCGCGCGGCTCCCGTGCGGTCCTACCCTCTCGGGGCCAGAACCACGACGGGGATGGGTCGCGACGTCTTCTTCTGGTATTCGTTATAGCGGTTTTGATTGTTCTTGTTGACGATCTGCCACAGCCGCTGATAGTCGGGATCGCCGGACAGCACCGGCCGCGCTGTGACGGCGAAACGCCTTGGGCCGACGTTGATCTCGACGTCAGGATTGGCTTTCAAGTTGTGATACCAGCCGGGAGCCTGGGGCGCACCGCCCTTGGACGCGACGACCAGGTAGTTGTCACCGTCGCGGGCGTAGGACAGCGACGTCGTGCGTTGTTTGCCGGTTTTCGCCCCGACGGTATGCAGCAGCAGACTCGGTATCCACAGTGTGCGGTGGCCGATCCACCCGTTCGTCTTCTGATAGACCGTGTCGTGTACCCGTAACACCTGCGAAAAGACCGTTTCCACCAAACTCATGGCTACCAGTCTCACTCAGCGGCGGCGGCCTTCGCCAGTCCCTTCCGCGAGGCCCTTCGGGCTACTGGTGATGCGGTGGTCGCTCGTCAAGTAGCCGGCGCTCGTCTGACGCCTCGCGCACCTGCTCCTCGTCGCCGAACCTTTCCACGTCCTCGGGCGTGACATGCACCCGCTTCGGTCGCGGCGCGGCCGGCGGCTCGTGGGGTTCACGGGGCATGAGGTGATTGTCTCTTATCTCGGGCGAACTTCAGCCCTTTACCCGGGCGATGGACTCGACAGCCAGCGCACGGCGTGGTCAAAGGAGGTGAAGGGCGCGAGCGCCCGCGACGAATTATCATTCGGAACACGATGCCGACGAGCGGAAGGGATGGTTCGTGGCCGATAGCTTCAAGGTCGATCCGGTCGCACTGCACCTCGGCAGTAACCACATGTTCAACGCGATTGGTGATGCTGCTCTGGACTTCATCGCCCATGAGGATCGGCTGGCCGAGGCCGCGCCGGGCTGGATCGGATCTTCGGAGCTCGCATTGGGTGAGTTGACGGCACGGTGGGAGGTCCGCCACGACCAGCACAATGAGCGGGTGGACGCGCTTGGGTCCCACGTCGCCGAGGCGATGCTCTGGTATCTCACCAACGAGCGTCAATCGCAACGAGCCTTTACATCGGTGCAGGAGTAGGGGTTTCGAGTGGGGCAGTTGACCCCATCTGATGTCAAGCGTTGGGATCTCGACGCGATTCACAGGGTATTCGAGACGGCCAATGGGCGCGCAAATACCTTGCAGCAGTTGGGGGACAACCTCCAGCAGATCCACAACGTTCTCATCAACTGGCAGGGGCAGGCCGGAGAAGCGTTTCGCACCGACTTGGGCAAGGCTCGCCGCGACATCGATGCGGACGGCCAGGAGTCCAAGCAGGTAGCCGCGGCGGTATCGCGCGCCGAGGAGGACGTTAGTGCGTGCAAGCGCGAGCTCGATGACATTCAGCGGGTCGCTGATGCGAACGGCTGGACCATAACGCCGGACTGGCGAATCGACGTGGGCGACACGTGGGTCGGCCGTGACTCCCTGGACTTCGCTGCCCAGCAACAGGTGTTGCAGGACAAGCTGATTGCGTTGAAGGTGCATGCGGACAGCGCCGATCACGAGCTTGCCACCGCCATCCGCAGTGCCGTCGGGGAAGGCCCGTTGAGTGCCAACGGGTCTTTGCCTGCAGGTCGCCCGGCGCCCCAAAGCGCGCCGAAGCCTGCCGCCGAGGGTCAGCCGCGGTCGTTGCAAGACATGCTTTTTCCGGCGGGCGCCGCAGATCCCGCGTCCGGTGATGGCCCACCCTCACACGCGCCGGCTCCGGCTGGCGGCGTCGGCGGCAATCCCCCCGTGCCGCAAGGCCCCTCGTTTCCCACCGGCAAGCAGGTGGTAAGTGGCCAAGGTGATCAGCTCACACCCGGAAGCCTGGCCGACCTGTTGGGCGGGGTGCAAGGACCGGTGGTCCCTGGCACACCGCCGCCTGCGCTGAAACCCGCTGACGTGGAGAGCTTCAAGGCGATGGCACGCCAAACCATGATCCGCGACGGCGTGCCGCCAGATCAGATCGAGGCGCGTTTGAATGACGTGGTTGGGCGTACTCAGCAGTGGCTCGATAACGGTATGCCCAATTACGTTCCTCCCGAGCCGCAGCGCCCGCCACCGCCCGGATTCGGTGAAGGATTCAGTGACAGATGGTTTGCTACCGACCAGGCGATCAAAAACCTTGTCGGACAAGGAGGACCCGGGGCTCCAAGCGTCCTCAAATCATGGGAGCAGATGCTCAAGAACACGATCGAGACGGCGCCGAACCCGGCTGTCGCGGCGATCGGAGAAGTCAAGAACGCCCTTGACTCACCGAGCCCGGCCTATTATCTCGGCGGCAAGGCCGCCGACGGCGCATTCGCTCTGCCTGGGCTGATTTTCGGTGGCGAGGGAGCGGTCGTTGAAGCGGGACTGCCTGCAGAGACTGTCACGGAAGGCGGCGCACCCTTAGCGGTTGTGCGCGGTTGGGACCCCACGGGCGGAATGACGGAGCACGACTTCGCATCGCAGTTCGGTACCCCAGGGTCGCGGAATTACCCGCTCAACGATGGCTTTCCGCCAGGACATGTACCCCAGCCGGCGCATTTGCCTGAAGGCGCGATAATCGATCGATTTGGGTCCGAGCATGGTCGCTATCTCGCACCCGATGGCACTCCTTTTGCGGATCGCGCCTTGGCGCCAGAGTCGGTGGGAGGGGATTACAACCGCTACATGGTGACCGGAAAACCACTGCCTCCGGGCTGGCAAGTCGTAGAAGGGCCAGTGCAACCGTATTATGGCCAGACCCCGTCGCCGGGCTCACTTCAATACATGATCTTGGGTCCAGACGGCGAGACACCGTCCGTCTGGGAATTAGTGAGATTAGGCATATTGGATGAATATGGACCGCGCCTTGGACGATAAGTCCGCGGAGCTTCAGTCTGAGATAGACCGATTGTCGGAAAAGCTCGGAGTTCGTACTATGCCGGTCGGGCTTCGAACAAACGACGGACTGAATATCTATGTGGTCGACGATGACGCGTATCACTTCACTTTCTACGAGCGCGGAAAACTCGGTTTCGACCGGGTCGGCACACTTGATGACCTTCTTTACTGGTACGTCGGAGGGGTGGTTACCGGCCAAGCCGCCAAACGAGTGGGAGATAGAGCAGAGCGCTTCAAATATGAATATCAGGTGCTAAGTCACTTCAATGTTGATTGGGCTAAGAGGAATGTTCGAGAGACAGCGGCACTATTTCGTCGTAACGGCCAACCCGAGGACATCGCCTTACTCCCCGACATTGGCGAAGCGCTATGACAGTAACTCGCGTAGCGCGTAGGCGCGGGCCGGAATGCGGGCGATTCAGCACCGTCCCCAGCCGTTTCGCCGCCACATCGCAGCGAATGTTCCAACTGCAGCCGACGCAACCGGGACTTACACGTCGTTCTCGGTAATCCACGTGGTGGTGAAGCGCACCAGCTCGGGGATGCCGTTGGCCAAGTCGGACCCGATGGATTTCTCGAGTTTGCCGCCGAGCAGAGGGATTTTCACCTCCACACGCAGGGCAGAGCGCATTTGGCAGCCACCGTCGTCCGTCGGCGCCAGCCAGCTCTCCACGTGACCAGACCCCAATCCGCCGGACGCCAAGACGCTGACCTCCCCGCGCACGCGCCGGTCGGCTTGCGGTCGCCATGTCTCGGTGTGCACGATTTTCAGGTCGCCTTTGATGAGCTTGGACACCAGGCCGGGTAACAGTTGACGGCCGAAATGCTGGCTAATCTGGGCTGTCACCGTGCCGTCGGCATCAACCACCAGCGAGTCGAGCGTGATGTTGGTGGCATCGGCGATGCGGGCCCGCCAATAGTCCTCGCGACCGAACGCGGCATGGATCTGTTCGACACTGGCGGGTGACTCGGTCGAGACGTCGAATGAGCGCGACATATCCATGCATCCTTGCAGAGTTCCGGTTCAGGGCCGCTCGAAATGCTGATAATCGATCGGGGCCGTCCAGTGACCGCCCCACCGCCACCCGCGGTCCGTGAAGACGCGCACGGCGGCGTCCCCGTCGTGCAGCAGTCCTGGGTCTCGCCGGCTGCGGTCCAGGTAACGCGCGGCGTTTTGCGGCTGGAAGGTGCCGGTGGCATAGACGCAGGGGTTGAGACGCGGATTAAGGTCGATAGCCCGGCCATAGGCGTGTTGAGACCAGTGATCGCTTCCGGGGATGCCCCGGCAGTTGAACGCCGACGTGTTGTCGTCTTGCATGGAGAGCTCATCGTTCGCGGACGGGTAGTGGTCGACGGTACGCATCTTCTCGATGGGAAATCCGAGTCGGTAGAGCTGAGCGAAGACGGTAATGACCTCCGGCGCCAAGTCCTGATGCACGATCAGTTCGCCGTGGTGCGCCCGTCCGTCGAAACCGATGTGGTCGACCTCGACGCGTCGTAGCTGCGCGGGGTCTACCGGGCAGTCCGGCCGCCAGCTCGCCCCGAGCTCCCCGGCGGTGACCGGCCGAATGTTGCTAGCGGAAGCGGGCGCCGACGTCCCGGCCGCCGACGACGCGGCGGACGACGGCCTGGACGCGGGGGGCTTCGGCACGCCGGTGCATTGCGTCAAGGAGACGATGGCCGCCATCGTGCCCGCCAGCACGGCAACTGATTGCCTGCCGGACGTCAACGGGGATGAGTCCTCACCGCTCGCTCCCAGACCGACTAGATCGCCGCGACCGGGCGTCGCGACACATCCGGGGCCAACGGTACTGCACACCGCTCTAACCTGCTGCGCGACAGCCGCTTTGCGCGGAAACCGAAGGAGTGCTGGATGCCGTCATGCCGTCGATTTACTCTTGCCGTATGCCTGTGATCAGTGGCAGGTGGAAATTTTGGCCGACCTCGCCGCGCAAGACGGTCGTGGTCGCAATTGTGCTGCTCGGCCTGATCGCGGCGTCGCCCTGGGCGTTTACGGCACACGCACCCGAGGCCGACCGCTCGCAGCAGCCCGCTTTGACGTCCGCGCCGGGGCCTGTGCCGGCGGAGCCCCCAGGTGCGGGGCCCGCGCCTGACTTCGCACCCGTCTCCGAGCTGATGAACGACGCGATCGCGGCAGGCGGGCTGCCGGGTGGGGTAGTGGTGGTCGGGCACGGCGGCCACGTCGTCTTCCACCAGGCGTACGGGTCGCGAAAACTGGCCGGCGAACCGGGGCTGGATGGATCGCCCGCACCCGCAGAGTCGATGACCGAGGACACGATCTTCGACATGGCGTCGTTGACGAAGTGCCTCGCGACGGCGGTCGCCATCATGCAGCTCTACGAACAGGGCAAGGTCGCGTTCGACGATCCGGTGCAGAAATATCTGCCCGACTTCAACACAACGAACGATCCACGGCGAGCCAAGGTCACGGTTCGCATGTTGCTGACCAACTTCTCCGGCGAAGGGATCGACGTCAGCCTGCAAGACCCGTGGGGGCTGGCCGGACCCGACAAAGCGGAAGGCATTCGTCGCGCGCTCACGACGCCACTGCAGTCGGGTCCGGGCGAGCTTTTCCGATACTCCGACATCAATTACATCCTGCTCGGCGCGCTGCTCGAAAAGACCACCGGCGAGGCCGAAGACACGTACGTGCAACGCAATGTGGTTGCGCCGCTCGGGCTGCAAGACACCCGCTACCTTCCTGCGGCCAAAGCGTGTGGCCCACACGTGGTGCGAGGGGCAGCGGTTGCCTGGGCCCCCGCGCCGCCGGGAGGTGAGCCGATGAATTGCCCCGCGGGGACATGGAACACCAGCTTCCTGCCGCGTATCGCGCCAACGGCGCGTGACGAGGAAAGCAGAGACGACCCGAGCAGAAATCCGGATTTCTATGCGCTGCTTCGGGGTACCGTGCATGACCCGACGGCGCGCCGGATGGGGGGAGTAGCCGGCAATGCCGGCCTGTTCTCGACGGCGCACGACGTCAGTATTTTTGCGCAGGCGCTGCTCGATCGGCTGGCCGGCCGTCCGAGTGAGTTTCCTTTGCGGACAGAAACTCTCGAGCTGATGACTACCCCTCAGCAACCCGGTCACACCGCCGGACAAGTTGAGGCGGCAAACCGTGCCGCCCAAGGAGCTCACGCAGCCCACTATCCGGCGATCGAAGGGCAAAGCCTGTTCGGTTTTGGCTGGGACATCGACACGGCCTACTCCAGGCCGCGCGGGAAGGTGTTTCCCGTCGGCAGCTTTGGCAATACCGGGTTTACCGGAACCACGCTGTGGATGGACCCAGGCTCGAATACCTACGTCATCCTGCTCTCGAACTCCATTCACTTGCGGGGCAGCCCGCCGATCTCAAATCTCAGGGGTGCCGTGGCCACGGCGGCGGCGCAGGCCCTGCACCTCTAAACACCGCGCCGTCCGCCGCGACATCGAGGCATGCCCGGCGGAAAACACCTTGGCCTCTTGTCATTTCACGCAGGGAATGCCGTCGGCGGTCATGCGCGACAGGTTGGTGACGGCAGGTTCTTGCGTGCCGGCGCCCGTCGCCGGCACCGTGGTGACGGGCGCCGTCGCGGTTATGGTCGGCGATCCCGACGGGTAATCGCGGTGGTGGTCGAATCGGGAGAAATCGGTCCCGACGGTCAGCTGCACCGTGTTGCCGGCGACGCTGTCTGATGCGGTCGCGGTGATGTCGTACTGGTCGGCGAGTTCGGTGGCGGCTATCTTCGCGCCGGGCCCGTAAGCGATGCTGCTCGTTTCGCTGGTGGAGTCGGCGCTGCTGACCTTGCCGCCAGTGAATCTTCCAGTCGCCAAGAGCGTTTGGAGGCTTGCGGCCTCGCCTTGCCGGCCCGAGGCGTTGACCACGTCGAGCGCGACGCTGCCGGCAGTGCTCTGCGTACCGCTGTCCGGTTGCGCTGCCGCGGAGGGGCTGCTGGTCGAGGAGATAGTCGACGAATCGGTGCCCACCAGGTTGTGCACGATGGAGCGGATGGTGGGTATGTCAATGAAATTCACGTAGGCGCCGTTCGAGATTTCGCCGAACCCGGTGACCGGCAGCGTGTACAGCGCGACTGGCCTGTTGGGGAACTCCAGCGCGTTACGAACGAAATCGTCGAAGTCGAAATTAGCGTCGACGGCAACGTTCTGCTTCGCGACCTCTAGCAGGGCATGCAGTTTGGTGGGATCCGACAGCGTCCCGCCGCGGCGCATCGCGCTGACCACCGAGACGATGAAGGCCTGCTGACGCCGGCTGCGGTCAAGGTCGGTGAATGCCGCGTCGTTGGGGTCGCGGCGTTGCCGAACGAAGGCCAACGCTTGAGTTGCGCTGATCTGTTGCATACCTCGGTGGAAGTCCGCGCCGGAATAGTAGCGGTCCGAGGTATCGGCGTTGAGGCACACCGTGATCGGTTCGACCACGCGTGCGATCTGGAAGAACCCGGCCAGGGTGACTTCGACGAAGTGATCGATCGGGATTTGCAAAAGACTCTTGACGGTGCTGATTTCGGCTTTGCGGCCCGCCTCCCGCGCCGTCTGTTCTCTAGTGGTGGAGTCTTGCCCTTGAACCGGGGTCGGGCTCGGTTGTGAGCCGGCGGAGCCGTGGCCGGCCATCACGCGCTGGTAGGCGAAGCTGTAGGCCTCCTTGATCTTGCCGCGGCAATCTGAGGTCGGGCATCCGGCCAGCTCGACGTAGTCGTCGCGGGGAATTGAGATCGCCGTGGCCGGACCGCCGCCGGCGGGCAGGTGCACCACGATGAGCGCGTCGGAATCGCCGTCGGCGGAATCCGCATCGCCCGCGTGCAGCGCGTCATAGATGTCGGCTGGCAGCGGCTGTCCGTGCTGGTCGCGCCGGCTATCCAGGCCCATGATCAGGATGTTCTGGTCGTTTCCGGTCGACTCGGGTTCACCGGCCAATGCCTCGGATTTGGTGATGCCCGCCGAGGCGCTGCGGTAGGCGTGCCAGGCGATGCCGATGGCGGCCACCAGCACCAGCGATGTCAGCGCGGCCAGCATTTTGGCACCGGCCACCATCCGGTGGTTGCGGTGCAAACGATTCCCGAGCCCGGCCGTCGGCGAATCCGATTCTTGTTCGTCGGGCGGGCCCGCTCGACGCGTCATGACAGAACTGAGAATAGCCAGGTAGGGGCCCGTCAAACCGGGAAACGTGCAAGCGCCCTGCCTCCCGATCGAACGGCGCTAGGCCTCCGCCTCGACTTCCAACAGCCGCAACGGATGCAGGCCGTCGACGTTGCCGACGAACGGTGGGTGAATGCTATAGCCCAGCATCCGGCGAATGTCATCGGAGACCGCTCGGGCGATGTCGCGCGATATCGACAGGGTGTAGGCCTCCATCGGCCGCAGCCACGGTTGGCAGTACTGAGCGGTGACGGCAAGGCGCTCGCGATCTGTGGTGTTGGCGCCCCCACCGTGCCACAGCGTGCCCACGAACAAGACGCACGACCCGGCGGGCATGACGACCGGGAGGGCCTGATCGTCGGGACCCGGCCGGCGCTTTCCCCAGCGGTGGCTGCCCGGGTACAAGACGGTGGCGCCGTTGTCGGCGGTGAAGTCGTCGATCGCCCAGATCGTCGCGGCCGCGAGCGGGGCCCGAGGACGCGGAATCGGGTAGAAGCCGTCGTCGTGATGCGCCAGCTGTGCGGCCTCGCCGCGGCGAATGTTGATGGCCTGCAACGCCGAAAGCAGGTAGTTGGGCATCAGCAGCCGATCGAGCACCGCCAGCACCCGCGCATCGTCGACCAGCCGATCGCACGCCCTGGTCCTACTCAGCACGCTGTAGATGCGCTGCGTGCGCAGGCCCTCGAAGGAGTTTCGTCCGGTGTGCCCCAGCCAAGGGCGCACGACCTCGCGGATCTGCGAACACTGCTCGGGGCTTAGCAGGTTCTCCCAGATGACGTAGCCGTCGCGATCCAGCGCGGACATGTCGGCCTCGACGATCGCGCTGTCTACCGAACTTCCACCGGTCGGCGTCCGCTTGTAGCGCTGCGCCAGATCGCCCCGCAGGTCCTCCAGCGTGGTGACTGATTCGTCGTCGATGCTCATCGGTGCTCGTCCTTGTCACTGGCACTTCTGCCCACACTAGGCCGATTTGGACTTGACCCACACCCGAATCGCCGACCGGTCAACCCCGAAGGCCGGTGATGAACCGTTGCACGCTGCGGGTCAGCGACCGGGGCACATGGTCGGGGTCCATCAGGTCGTTCTCGGCCAGCGGGCCCGCCTCGTTGGCGATGGTGCGCTCGGTAAAAGGCCGCAACGTCTTGCCGTGTCCCCGAAGCGCCTCGATGGCCCTCAACACCGACCGGTGTTCACCGATCGCCTCTTCCAGTTCGCCTACCGAAACCCCTAGGTGTTCGGCCAGCAATTCGTTTCGCACGGAAGCGATTTCGCGGCGCAGCTCGTCGTGTTCGGAATCGGCCGGCGGCGCCTCGATCGCGACGTCACATTCGCTGTCGAACCCCATCGACCGGTTGTTGAAATTCGAGGAGCCGATGCGCAACAGCCGGTCGTCGGCCACCAGCACCTTCGAATGGACGTATATCGGCGCCCCGCCGTCGGTCACCGGCCAAAACACGCCCAACCGGCCATGCTCATCGGCCTCCCACAGCAGTTGGATGAGGCGGTGGCGTGCGCTGTCCATGGTTCCCCGCTCGAGAGGATTGTTGCCTCTGCGAGCCAGCACCATGACGATCTCCGGACCCCGGTCTTCGCGCAGCCGCGCAGCCAGCGCTTCGGCGATCGTGCGGGATGCCAGGTATTGGTTTTCCACATACAAGGTGTCCCGTGCCGCCGCGATGGCCGCCAGGTTGAGCGCCTCCACCTCCCTGACCTCGGCGGAATCCTCGAGCTCCGGCACGGTGCGGGCGATTCCGACGTCGACGTTGCGCAGGCTCGGTTCCAGTTTGCTGGGCCACGCGCTGTGCTTGGCCTGGACCGGCGACAGCGATTGTTTGGTCGCGGTCTGCCACCTGGTCATGGCCTGCTCAGCCAGGGCCCGCGCCGCCGCGCCGTCGACGGCCAGGCCGACGTCGTGGCGCGGACCGTAGCCGCGCCCTACCGTCCGGCGGTGGTGGTTGCGATGCGCGTGTGCGCGGGTGTCCCATCGTTCGAGTGTCAGATCGATGCCGCCGCAGAACGCGACCGCGTCATCGACGACCACGATCTTCTGATGATGCACCGAGCCGATCGGGTGGGCGCCGTCGATGGCGAGATGCATTCGCCTGCTGCTGATCTGGTTCAGCAGCGATACCGGGGTGAGGCCAAACCAGATGCCGTCGAACGCCGGCAGCAGCCGAAGATTGGACTTCAGCAGGTAGACATCCAGATTCGGCCGCTTCCACAGCATCCAGTAGAGGAACGCGCCCAGCTGGTTCGGCCCGGGAAGTGTCTTCGCGCCGCGCTCGAATGTCACCCGGGAGTCGAAGTCCCAGCCGATCAGCATGATTCGATGGCGGGCGCGCAGCATCGCCGCCTTGACGTGTTTGAAGTAGTCGGCGGCGTCGATGATGGGGGCGAATTGGTCGGCCCGTGCCGTGCGCCAGCAGGTCTGGCCGGATGTCAGAAGTCGATCGTCGTCCACGTCGGCGCTCTCAACGGTGTTGACGGGACAGCGCGGACATAGCCACTGTGTACCACATCCAGGGCGGGTGCCAGCATTCGTGAGGATCGCCACCCGGCGGCTCGACTTCCCCGTTCATGCACGCGGTGAGGGGGCCGGCAGGACACGGCCGCCGATCTATACGAAGATGAAGCGATGCGAATGCTGGTAGCGCTTGCGGGCTGCGCCGTGCTCGCCGGCGCGGCCGCGCCGGCGTACGCCGATCCGGTCGGCGCTTCGGCAGCCGATGCGAGCTTCATCGCCGCGCTGAACAAAGCGGGCATCACCTATCAGGACCCGGCTGCGGCCGTCGGGGTGGGTAAAAGGGCCTGCCAACTGATGGACGAGGGCAGCCCGCAGGTCGAGGTCATCAAAAGCGTGTCGTCGAGTAATCCGGGGTTCACGGTGGACGGCGCCGCTCAATTCACGATGATCGCGGCGAGCGCCTACTGCCCCCAGCACCTGGGACAACAAGTCACTCAGGCGCCGCCGCCGGCAACGACTCCGCAGACGCCGCCGATCATCGATATTCCCATCATCACACCCGGCGCAGCGTAGCGGTCGATACCTGGTTGTACGCAACGGCTTTCGTGCGGACTACACCGACTGGAAGCTGCGCTCCACCTCCGAGCGGCTGCGGACCTCATCGCTGCCGAGTACGTAGCTCGGTAGGGTGTGGGGGACCGTGGTTCCTCCCTTGACTCTCGCTTGGGCCTGCTGAAATTCCGGGGCGGGCCCGGATGCCGCGTGGATCCCGTTGATGATCGACCACACCGCGGTGCGACGCGCGGTGCGTTCGATGATGTTGCAATCGCGGTGCTGCAGCATCTGCTTGGCCCATTTCGGCATGGTGTCGCGGATGGCCCAATCGACCGCCGCCTGCGGCATCGAAACGTTGGGGCCGGTGCCCATCGCTTTGCCATAGGTGACAGCCAATTTCGGCAAGTAGGACTCCAGGCACTCGAGCGTCTCGGCCTTCGTGGTCGGCAGGTCGACGCCTCCCAACGCATGCCCGACCCGGACGAACTCACCGTAATACCGGTCAAGTCTCTTGCCGCGCAACGGCATTTGGTGATATAGCTCGTGCGCGGTGGCCAGGCCCCAGACGACCGTCGCGTAATTCCACCGCAGCCACTCGGGATCGTCGGCGTCGTAGCGGGCACCGTCGGGGCGGGTGCCCTTGATGGTGTGGTGCATAGCGCGCACGGATTTCGCCAGGCGCTCAGCGGTTTCCGTGGACCCGTATGCCGTGCCGATGAAGAACGCCACCGAGTGGCCGAGGCGTGTCGCGGCACCTTCGGGATCGATGTGGGGCACCCGCGATATCGGGTTTCCGTCGCTGTCCCGTTTGATCAGGCGGGAGTGGTGCATGCCCATCCAGTAGATCGACGGGTCCAGGGTCTCCATGAAGGCGGCACATTGCAGCCCGAAGATCAGCGCCGGCAAGTGCGAGTGCACCCGCCACACGGCGCTGTCGGGACCGAACCAACCCGGATCGCCCACGGGCGCGGCGAACTCCATGCCGCGGAAGAAGTACCGCCGCATGTTGTCGTCCAACCGTTTGTTGATCATCTGCCCGACGATCTGGTGTGGCAGAAACACGACACACTCCCTACGAAATCTGGTCACGACTGTAACCAGAATAAGGTTTTGGCCACAGCTGTGACAAGACCCGCGCCTGGTCGACTTACGCTGTAGGAATGTCGAGTCCCACCCGGTGGGCCGGTATACCGCTCAAGGACCGCCGCGCCGAACGTCGTGCGCTGCTGGTGGAGGCCGCCTATCGGCTGTTCGGCAGCGGCGGCGAGGCGGCCCTCTCGGTGCGGTCGGTGTGCCGGGAATGTGGGCTGAACACGCGGTATTTCTACGAGAGTTTCAGCGACACCGACGATCTGCTCGGGGCCGTCTACGACCGGGTGAGCGATCAGCTCGGCGAAGTGATCGAGGCCGCCGTCGGGCAGGCGGGGGATTCGCTGGGCGCCCGGACCCGGGCCGGCATCGCGGCGGTGCTCGGCTTCTCCTCGGCCGATCCGCGCCGCGGCCGGGTGTTGTTCACCGACGCGCGCACCAACCCGGTGCTGGCCGTCCGGCGCCGCGCCACGCAGGACATGCTGCGCGAGGGCGTGCTGACCGAGGGCTGGCGCCTCAACCCCGACTCCGATCCGGTGGCCGCAGAGGTCGCCGCGGCCCTGTACACGGGCGCCATGGCCGAGCTCGCGCAGCAGTGGCTCGCCGGGCATTTGGGTACGGACCTCGATGCTGTCGTCGACTACGCGCTGAAACTGGTGCTGCGGTAGGAAGTGCGGTCATGGGCGGAATCGAACACGCGATGGACCCGATCCGGCGCATCCTCGGGCACAAGATCAGCGTCGGCGGGCTGATCGAGCTGGGATTATGGTTGTTGATCCCCTACCTGTGTATTGGGTTCGCGTGGACGGCTTTTCACCCCGAGCAGATCCAGCGAATTCAGGCGCGGATAGAAGCGGTGGCGCCCACCGGCGCCGACGCCATGGCCTTCGGGGCGGCGACTGTGCTGTGGCCGGCGTCGCTGCAGATCGCCGATTCCTGCCCGGCGCCGTGAGCGACTTGCGAATGGAATACGCGCACGATCGCACGATTTGCTCCTAGGCTCTGAAGACCATGTCCATCGACCGGTTCGGCCTTCTTGCGGGCACCATCCGACTCGCCTCTGGCGTTTCCTTCCTCGTCGACCCGCTGCGGGCGAACAGACTGTGGGGGGACCCGGACGAGCCGACGCCCACGGCGCAGCTGCTGTTGCGGTCGATGGGCTATCGCGACGCGCTGATCGGTGTCCTGCTCGCGTCGGCGGCGCTGCGCGGTAAGAACACCCGCGGCTGGTTCCTGGCCTCCGCGGGTGCCGACGTGGCCGACCTGGTCGGCGGGCTGAGCGTGCACAGCCAGCTGAAGCCCTCGCAGCAGATCATCGGCCTGGGCGGCGCCGCGGTCGGTGTCGCCACCGGCCTCTGGGGCGCGGTGCGTCCGGCCAACCTCCGGGCGACCCGGGCGGTGACCGAAGAAACCGCGCCGTGAGCTGAGTCATTTCGAGCGAGCCGCCGGGACAAGCCCGCGCTGACAGGCGGGCGGTGATGCTGTTGACTGAGCATCATGGGTTTCGGTGTGCTGACATTTGTTACTGACGACGGCATTGGTCCCGTGGAGTTGGGCGAGGCGCTTGAGCAGCGCGGTTTTGAATCGCTCTTTCTCGCCGAGCACTCACACATCCCCGTCGACGCGAAGACCCCGTATCCGAGCGGTGGCCCGATTCCGCCGAAGTACTACCGCACGCTGGATCCGTTTGTGGCGCTGACCGCCGCCGCGGTCGTCACCGAGCGGCTCGTCTTGGGCACCGGGATCGCCCTGGTGCCCCAGCGCGACCCGATCCACACGGCCAAGGAGGTGGCGTCGCTGGATCTGGTGTCGCAGGGGCGTTTTCGCTTCGGCGTGGGCATCGGCTGGCTGCGTGAGGAGATCGCCAACCACGGCGTGAATCCCTCGGTCCGCGGACGCGTCGTCGACGAGCGGCTCGACGCGATGATCGAGATCTGGACCCACGAAAAGGCGGAATATCACGGCGAATTCGTGAACTTCGACCCGATCTACAGTTGGCCCAAGCCGGTCCAGAAGCCCCATCCGCCGCTCTACCTCGGCGGCGGACCGGCGGGCTTCAAGCGCATCGCGCGGCTGAACGCGGGCTGGCTGTCGATGACGGGATCGGCAGAGGAGTTGGCTTCTCCGCTCGAGCAATTGCGAGACGTGGCCGGCAAGGACGTGCCGGTGATCCACTTCCACGGCGGCAAGCCGGCGGCGAAAGAACTCGAGGCCTATCGCGACCTGGGTGTGGATCACCTGTTGGTGGACCTGCCGACCGAGCCTCGCGATCAGACACTACAGCGCCTCGATGGGTTGCAGGCCGAGCTCGCCAAGCTGTCGTAAGGTCAAGTGCCGCAGAAGGTCTGATACTTGCCGAAGTCCTCGGGGGCGGGCTCCGCGTAGCGCTCGAGGCCCGGCCGTTCCGCATAGGGGTCGGTGACCGCGGCGAGCAGCTGTTGCAGCGGGTCGAGCTCGCCGGCCGTCGCGGCGGACAGGGCCTCCTCGACAAGATGGTTGCGCGGAATGTAAATCGGGTTGGTGCGATCCATCGTGTCGGCGTCGGGACCCAACGCACGCCAACGCGTCAGCCACGCGTCGAAGCCGGCCAGGTCCGCGAACAATCCGCGCACGGGTTCGGCATCGGGTTTGGCATCCCCTCGCGCCGCGTCGCTGAGCCGGCGGAAGAACGAGGTGTAGTCGATGTGGTTCTGCTTGAGCAGCGCGAGCAACTCCTCGACCAGCACCGTGGCGAATTCGTCGTCGATCTGGGCGGACAAGCCGAGTTTGGCGCGCATCCCGGCGCTCCACACGGCGTCGTAGCGGGTCTGGAAGACGCCGAACGACTGCTCCGCGAGCGCGATTGCCTCCTCGGTGTGCTCCGAGAGCAACGGAAGCAGTGTCTCGGCGAAGCGGGCGAGGTTCCATCCAACGACTACCGGTTGATTTCCATAGGCGTAGCGTCCCCAGAAGTCGATGGAACTGAAGACCGTGTCGGGGTCGTAGGCGTCCATGAACGCGCACGGTCCGTAATCGATCGTTTCGCCCGAGATCGTGGTGTTGTCGGTGTTCATCACGCCGTGGACGAATCCGATCAGCATCCATTGGGCGATCAGCGAGGCCTGGACGGCCACCACCGATTCGAACAAGGCGAGATACGGGTTGTCCGCCTCGGCGGCGGCGGGGTGGTGGCGGGTGATCGCGTGGTCGGCGAGGCGGCGCAGCAAGTCCTCGTTGCCGGTGGACGCGGCGAACTGGAAGCTACCCACCCGCAGATGACTGCTGGCCACGCGGGTGAGCACCGCACCCGGCAGTGTTTCTTCGCGATGGACCGGACGCCCGGTCCCCACCACGGCCAACGACCGCGTCGTCGGCACGCCCAGGGCGTGCATCGCCTCGCTGACCAGGTATTCGCGCAGCATCGGGCCCACCGCGGCCAGGCCGTCGCCGCCGCGGGCGAAGGGCGTGGCACCGGAACCCTTGAGGTGTATGTCGCGCAGTCGCCCGTCGCCGTCGACCAGCTCGCCGAGCAGCAGGGCACGCCCATCGCCCAATCTCGGAACGAAGCCGCCGAACTGGTGGCCGGCGTAGGCCTGGGCCACCGGGGTGGCGGCGTTGGGTACCGAGTTACCGACCAAGAAGCGCAGCCCGTCGGGGCCGCACAGCCAGCCGGTGTCGAGCCCTAGCTTGTCGGCCAGCGGCGCGTTGAGCGCGAGCAGCTGCAATTCGGGGAAGGTCTCCGCCTGCCAACGGACCGCCATCTCCGGCAGTTCGCGGAAGAACCGGTTCTGGAGAGCAACGGTGGTATCCGGGGCAACGCTCATCTCATCGAGCCTACGGAAACCCGGGGGCGCGCCAGGTGCGCTATCCGAGGGCTTTGCCGATGAGATCGCGGGCGCGATCAAGCATGGACGCGAACGGCCCGAGCGCGAAGTTCAGTTTCGCCGATTCCACGCCCGGATGCGGGCGCGTTGGAGCGATCGCCTCAGCGGCGCGTACCGCTGCTCCCATCCGCTTCAGGTCGTCGGTGTCCACCTTGCGCTTCAACACCGGGAACTCTTCGTCCTCCTCATGCCGGGCGTGCTCGAGGACGGCGCTGCGCAGTTTGGTGAGCTCCGCGATGAACTCCTCGGAGGTGACGTCGAGCTTCTCGATCGCCGATAGCAGTTCCTTGGCCTCATGCTCCTCTTCAAGGCGGGCGTCGACGATGGCGTCGCCGGCATCATCGTCCTCCCGCCGCACGCGCGGATGCACCACCATCTCCTCGGCCGTCTCGTGCACGGCCAGCAGCTGGCGCAACGTCGCGAACGGCTCCTCGCGCGCTTTGGGATCCGTAGCGTGCAGCACCTGGTCGAACATGTCCTCGATGAGGTTGTGCTGCGCTTTCAGGAACGCGACGACTTCGTCGGGTGATTCGATAATCATCTCGGCCATCGCCGGTACCTCCTGTAATGGGGGGGAGTGGGGGGCGCACGCTGGGCTGTGTACGGCTTGAACGAGGCATACCCGCTGCGCAAGTGGTCAAACGGACGCTGCGCTGGGCGCGAGGCTCGTTGCGCCAACTCAATGATCAAAATCCTTGCGGCGCAATGCGTTTTGTAACCGGGACCCAGCGATCCCCGTCAGCCGCGGCGCGGCTGACGGGGACCCGAGGGTTAGGGGATGAGGCTAGACGCCGCGGCCCCGGGTGGCGGCCGGTCCGGCGCCGGTGCCGGCGACGTGGTCCTTCCGGCGCATCAGTCCGGCGAGTCCGCCCAGGCCCAACAGGCCGACGAGGCCCCACAGCCCGTTGTTGTCGCTCTTTTGGTCATTGCTGGTGTTGTTGTTGTCCGCCAGGGTCGTTGTGGTGGACGACGGCGCGGGTGCACTCGGGTTGGCGGCGTTTGCGACACCCGCTCCACCGAACAACAGTGCCCCGGTGGCTGAAACGACTGCTATGGCCTTACGCATATCTACTCCTCGTGGGTTTTTCTCGGTCGGTCCCAGAGACGGGCGATCGAGACGCATTTCGGGACCAGGTTGCTCTAGCCTCCGCAGGATCCGACGCACCACCGATGGCCGTAACGTGGCGAAGTGTGTGTTACCCCTGCCCACCGCGGGGAAACTCGCCGGCGATGACGGTTTCGTTTGCTGGCTATCACGTCTTCGGGCGTTCTTGTGGCAAAACGAAAGGTGAGACGACCGTCCGGCATGAGTTCTTTCGCGGTCGGGCTACGGTAAAGGAGCCCAAGACCGCAACCACGAGAAGGCGACAGATCAGCTGACATGTACGAGCAGGTCAACAACAGCGCGCCAGAGTCCGATGATGTCGTCGGCTTCCGCATCGACCCTGTTCTGGCCCGAAGTTGGCTATTGGTGAATGGTGCACACGACGACCGGTTCCAGTCCGCGGCGCAATCGCGCGCCGACATCGTCGTCCTCGACATCGAGGATGCCGTCGCGCCCAAAGACAAGCACGCCGCCCGCGACAACGTGGTGCGTTGGTTGAACGCCGGCAATACCGACTGGGTCCGCATCAACGGCTTCGGCACCCCATGGTGGGCGGACGACCTCGCCGCCCTGGCCGCCACCCCGGTGGGCGGGGTGATGCTGGCGATGGTCGAATCGGTCGATCACGTGACCGAGACCGCGAAGCGGCTGCCCGATGTGCCGATCGTCGCTCTGGTCGAAACCGCCCGGGGCCTGGAGCGCATCACCGAGATCGCCGCGACGAAGGGCACCTTCCGGCTCGCCTTCGGCATCGGCGACTTCCGCCGCGACACCGGTTTCGGAGAAGACCCCGGCACCCTCGCATACGCCCGCTCCCGTTTCACTATCGCCGCCAAGGCGGCCAGCCTGCCCAGCGCCATCGACGGGCCCACCATCGGCTCGAACGCGTTGAAGCTGATCGAGGCCACCGCCGTTTCCGTAGAGTTCGGGATGACGGGCAAGATCTGCCTGACCCCGGATCAATGCGCGGTCGTGAACGAGGGATTGTCGCCCTCGCACGACGAAATATCCTGGGCGAAGGAATTTTTCGCCGAGTTCGAGCGCGACGGGGGAGAAATCCGCAACGGCTCCGATCTGCCCCGTATCGCCCGGGCCACCAAGATCCTGGAGCTGGCCCGCGCGTACGGCATCGAGGCATTGGACATCGACGAGGAAGAGCGTGATCACTCGCCCGCACCCTCGGACACCTACCACTACTGAGCCGACGGACGCCGCTACCCTGGGCGGGTGAGCGCCAAGAGGCGGGTCCGGGTGGCGCGGGTCTATGACGAGGTCGACCCCGGCGAGGGCCAGCGCGTCCTGGTCGACCGGGTCTGGCCCCGAGGGATGCGCAAAGACGACCCACGGGTAGGCGTCTGGTGCAAGGACGTCGCGCCGTCGAAGGACCTCCGCGAGTGGTATCACCACGATCCGGACCGATTCGACGAATTCGCGGCACGCTACAAGACCGAACTGCGCGAAAGCGGCGCGCTGGACGACCTCCGTGAGCTCGCCAAGCGGAAAGCCGTGACGCTGGTGACCGCGACCCGTGAGCTGGACATCAGCCAGGCCGCGGTCCTGGCCAAGCTGCTCGAACCCCGGTGAACGGGCTTAGACCGACAGCGTCGTAGGCTCGCCGGTTGACATGACTGATGCCGAACCCATTCTTCCGCGGGAACTGATCGACCTTCCCGAGGCGATCCGCAGCGTCCCCCCGCCGCCCATTCCGCAACTGCCCGAGCCGTACGGCCTGCGCGTTGCCGACCCGGACGCCGACGCCGAGATGGTCTCGGAGTGGATGAATCGGCCGCATCTGGTCGAGGCATGGGAGTCCGACTGGCCGGTGGAGCGGTGGCATCGGTACCTCCAAGCGCAATTGGAGGGCGCCTTCTCTCGCCCGCTCATCGCCACGCTGGACGGGGTAGACCGTGCATACATCGAATTATATAGAGCGGCAAAGGATTCCATCGCTCGTCGCTACGAGCATGAGCCCAATGATCTGGGATTGCATGTCGCGGTCGCCGATTTGGATCACATCGAACGCGGGCACGTCAGTTACCTGTTGCCGCATCTGGTGACCAGCATCTTCACTCTCGATCCGCGGTGTCGCCGCATCATGTTCGATCCCGATCATCGCAACGCGTTGGCGCGCAAGTTCTGTGAACGAGGCGGCTGTGCGTTTCTCGGCGAGCATGACATGTCGAATCGGCGAATGGCGCTGTATGTGCTGCCCCGAACTCCCGACGATATTCCGCGTCGACGCGACACCTGATAGCCCGAACCCGATCAAAGGTGCTGTGCGATCTGCTGTCCGATGAACGCCGCCGCTTCACCGAGCAGGACGCTGACCACGATGTTGGCCAGCGCGGCCCGCAGCCGGCGTTCCTCCCCGAGCCGCTGTGTCTCGAGCATCCAGGTGGAAAACGTGGTGTAGGCGCCGACGAAGGCGGTGCCGGCCAGCAGGGCCGCCTCCTTGTTCAGCGCCATGCCGCCGAGGAAACCCAAAAGCGCTGCGCCACTGATGTTCACGGCAAGCGTGCCGAACGGAAAAGGCCGTGATACTCGTCGCGCCACGGTCCGGTCGATGACGAAACGCAACACCGACCCGATGCCACCGATGAGCGCGACGCCGCCCCAGACCAGAGCCGTCGTCGTCGTGGCGGTCACCGGCGCACCCGGACCCGGCGCACCAACTTGGTGGCAAGGTGCGCCGCCAGCAAACCCAACGCGATGCTGGTGAGCGTGTAGCCGATGGCCAGCCCCCAGTAGTCGTGTTCGATCATCTTCAGGGTCTCGACCTGCATTGTCGAGAAAGTCGTTAAACCACCGCACAATCCGGTGCCGAGCAGCGGCCGCCGATAGCTGGATGTCGGCAACCGCTCCAGTAGCCGGGTGGTGAAATAACCCACCAGAAACGCCCCGACGATGTTGACCGTGAACGTGGGCCATGGCCAGCTCGCCGGGTCACCGCCGACCAGCGTGCTCAGCGCGGCCCGGGCCAGGGAGCCCAACGCCCCACCGACAAACACCGCGGCCAGTTCGCGATAATCCCGTTGAGCCACTGGGTGGATTCCCTTCGTTTGCCGGTGCGCTACGCAGCGTATGGCCGAAGTCCAGACCGGCGCAGCCCGGGTGGACGCGGACACGGGCAGAATTGGTACCCATGGTGGCCAATCCACGCGCCGGCCAGCCGGCCCAGCCCGAAGACCTCGTCGATCTACCTCATTTGGTGACGGCGTATTACTCGATACGGCCCGACCCCGGCGACGTCGCACAGCAGGTCGCCTTCGGCACGTCGGGGCACCGCGGGTCAGCACTGGACGGCGCGTTCAACGAGGCTCACATCCTGGCGATCACCCAGGCCATCGTGGAGTACCGCGCCGCGCACGGCACGACGGGCCCGTTGTTCATCGGCCGGGACACGCACGGCCTGTCCGAGCCGGCCTGGGTGTCCGCGCTGGAGGTGCTGGCCGCCAACGACGTCGTCGCCATGGTCGACTCCCGCGACCGGTACACGCCGACACCCGCGGTCAGCCACGCCATCCTGTCCTACAACCGCGGCCGCACCGAGGCGCTGGCCGACGGAATCGTCGTGACGCCGTCGCACAACCCGCCCGCCGACGGCGGCTTCAAGTACAACCCGCCCAACGGCGGTCCGGCCGACACCGACGCAACCAACGCAATTGCCAAGCGCGCCAACGAGATTCTGCGCGAGGGGGCGGGGGTCAAACGCATTCCGCTGGCCCGCGCGCTGCAGGCCGTGCGGCGGCACGACTACCTGGGCAACTACGTCGACGACCTGCCCAACGTCGTCGACATCGATGCCATCCGCACGGCCGGGGTGCGCATCGGCGCCGACCCGCTGGGCGGGGCCAGCGTGGACTATTGGGGCGAGATCGCGCAGCGGCATCGTCTGGATCTCACCGTGGTGAACCCGCTGGTCGATGCGACGTGGCGGTTCATGACACTCGACCACGACGGCAAGATCCGCATGGATTGCAGCTCGCCGGACGCGATGGCGGGGCTCATCGCCAACCGCAACCACTACCAGATCGCCACCGGCAACGACGCCGACTCCGACCGCCACGGCATCGTCACCCCCGACGCGGGGCTGCTCAACCCGAACCACTACCTCGCGGTGGCCATCGAATACCTGTACACCCAGCGGCCGTCGTGGCCGGGCGGCATCGCCGTCGGCAAGACCGCCGTCAGTTCGTCCATGATCGACCGGGTGGTCGCCGGCATCGGCCGCAAGCTGATCGAGGTGCCGGTCGGATTCAAGTGGTTCGTCGACGGCCTGATCGGCGGAACCATCGGCTTCGGTGGTGAGGAGTCGGCCGGGGCGTCGTTCTTGCGCCGGGACGGCTCGGTGTGGACCACCGACAAGGACGGCATCATCCTGGCACTGCTGGCTTCCGAGATTTTGGCGGTCACCGAAGAGAGTCCGTCCCAGCGCTATCAGCGGCTGACCGCCGAGTACGGCACACCGTTCTATGCGCGAGTCGACGCACCAGCCGATCGAGACCAGAAGGCCCGGCTGTCGAAGCTGTCCGCCGACCAGGTGACGGCGACGGAACTGGCGGGGGAGCCGATCACGGCGAAGCTGACCGCGGCGCCGGGCAACGGCGCGCCGCTGGGTGGATTGAAGGTGACGACGGCCAATGCGTGGTTCGCCGCGCGCCCGTCGGGCACCGAGGACGTGTACAAGATTTACGCGGAATCGTTTAACGGGCCTGAGCATCTAGCGGAGGTGCAGGAAACAGCGCGCGAGGTAGTTAATAAAGTCATTGGGTGACTATTTCCCTCCGGCTTGCCCGCACGGAGGGGCGTGCGTTCCGGTCCCCCCGCCTGCCCCGCGAAGTCTGGATCCTGAGCTGGGCAAACATCATGGTCGCGCTGGGCTACGGGGTGATTTCCCCGGCGCTGCCGTCGTTCGCCCGCAGTTTCGGGGTCAGCATCAAGGCGGTGACTTTTTTGGTCACCGTCTTTTCGTTGAGCCGGCTGTGTTTTGCGCCGATCAGCGGCCAGCTGGTCCAGCGCCTGGGGGAGCGGCGGATCTACATCGGCGGCATGCTGATCGTCGCAATCTCCACCGCCGCGTGTGCGTTTTCCCAGGCCTACTGGCAACTGCTGGTTTTCCGCATGATCAGCGGCGTCGGGTCGACGATGTTCTACGTTTCGGCGCTGGGACTGATGATCCATATCAGCCCGCCCGACGCGCGCGGACGGGTCGCGGGCCTGTTCATCACGTCGTTCATGGTGGGCGCGGTGGGTGGGCCGGCGGTCGGCGCCCTGGCGGCCGGGTGGGGCCTGACCGCTCCGTTCATCGTGTACGGCGTCGCGCTGCTGGGCGTCGCGGCGGTGCTGTTCTACAGCCTGCGGAATTCGACCCTGGCCGCGCCGGGGCCGCCGACGCGATCCACGGTGACGATGCGAGAGGCGCTGAGGTTTCGCGCCTACTGGTCGTCACTGGGGGCCAACTTCGCGACCGGCTGGTCGGCGTTCGGCCTCCGCGTCGCCCTGGTCCCCTTGTTCATCACCGACGTCATGGGCCGCGGCGTCGGCATCATCGGCATTGCGCTTGCGGCGTTCGCCGGAGGCAACGCGATAGCGATGATTCCCAGCGGCTACCTATCTGACCGGATGGGGCGGCGCACGTTGATGATCGTGGGCCTCACATTGTCCGGCGTGGCGACCGTTTTCCTGGGCGCCGCGTCCTCGCTGCCGGCGTTTCTGGCCGCAGCGATTGTGGTTGGTGCGGTGACGGGAATCTACATGTCGCCGATGCAGGCCGCGGTCGCCGACATTCTCGGCAGTGAGGCCCGTGCGGGCAGTCCGGTGGCGGCCGTGCAGATGATGTCCGACCTGGGCGCCATCGTCGGCTCGATGACGCTCGGCTGGGTCGCCGAGCGGCTGAGTTACGGCTGGGGTTTCACCATCAGCGGGGTAGTCCTGCTGATCGCCGCCGTCGGCTGGGTGGCGGCGCCGGAAACCCGGCCGGTGCCCGATTCCGAACCGGATCCGTTGCCGTCTCCGCACACGGCGAACCTGCCTGAGCAGCAACTTTGATGGACGGTTAACGGTGGTGTAGCTTCGATGAGCACGACTTCTTGGGGCTATGGCGCAGCTGGTAGCGCACCACACTGGCAGTGTGGGGGTCAGGGGTTCGAGTCCCCTTAGCTCCACCAAGATAATTGCAGTTCAAAAGACTTAATGATCGCGTGCCTGGCTCTGGGTGAGACCCCAAAGCGTCAACCCGGGTGTTGGTCTGGATGGCGATTTCACGGGGGACGATTCAGGATCGGAACCGTCCGGCAAGGCCCACGCAGGGCGGATCACAACAGGCCGAGTTCTCGCGCCCGGCTGACCGCCGCACCGCGGTGCTCAACGCGGAGTTTGCGGTAAACGGCGCGCTGGTGCGTTTTCACGGTATTGAGCGAGACGTATAACCGCCCACCGATCTCTCGTCGCGATAACCGGGTGGTCAGTAGACGAAGTACCTCGAGCTCCTTGGGGGTCAGTTGCTCGCCGACGGTGTATCCCTGGTTGCGCCAAGTCGCCGTGACGCCCGCCGTCCTCTCGGCCGGGGCGAGCGGCGTCGAGGCGATGCCAGCGTCCGCGCGGTCCGCGGCGATCCGCTCAGCACTGCGTGCGATGCCGCGGCCGGCGACCAAGTGGCGCTCCGCCTCATCGACGAGGCCCTCGCTCTCGAACCAGGTAGCGGCTCGTCGGTGCAGATCGGCGACGAGATCGGGCTCGCTGCGACGCAGCTCGGTGCGCAACAACTCTCCGAACAGCTGGTGATAGCGGTACCAGTGACGTGACATGTCCAGTGGCACTACAAACAGATTTTCGCGTTCGATCCTCTCCAGAACCGAGGCTGAGTCAGACGTTTCAAGCACGGCATCGCACAGCGCACCGCTGAGTCGATCCAAAACCGATGTACGTAGCAAAAAGTCCCGCAGTTCCGGCGGCTGACCGTCGAGCACCTCGGCCATCAAAAAGTCGACAATGTGACGGTTGTCGCCTGCGAACGTCTCGATAAATGCCGCCGCATCGGTGCGGCCGGCCAACGACAGTCCGGCGAGATGCAGTCCAGCAGCCCACCCCTCCGTGCGCCGAAACAGCAGTTGGACTTGCGGGTCGGTCAACTTCAAACCGAGCACGTCGCCGAACAGGTCCGCGGCCTCGCCGGCCTGAAAACGCAACTCCTCGGTCCGCAGCTCCAACAGCTCGCCGCGGGCCCGCAACCGCGCCAACGGCAGCAAGGGATCCGAACGGGTGGCGATGACCAGCCGGAAAGTTTGCGGCATCCGTTCCACGACGAAACCCACCTGCTCGTGCACGGTCCGATTTTCAACAAGGTGATAGTCGTCGAGGACCAACGCCATTTGGTCATCGGTGGCAGCCAACTCGTCCAGGAGGGTCGGCAAGACGACCTCTCGGAGGTCGGCACCGATCTTGATGAGCGCGAACGCGCGCGGCGCAACCCCCGCACCGGTCTTGCCCAGTGCCGCGATCGCACCGGTCCAAAATCGCGCCGGATCATTGTCGGAAGCATCGAGGGACAGCCAGCCCCGCCGACGACGATCATCGGCGCCGCCAACCCATTGCGCCAAAAGCGTCGTCTTTCCCCACCCCGCGGGCGCGCTGAGCAACGTGAGCTTGCGAGAGGGTTCGGCCGACAAGATGTCGATCAGGCCCGCCCGTTCTACGAGCTGAGCGCGGATAACCGGTGGCGTCGACTTGGCGGCATGTAGCACCGCCGGCTGGCCGGCTTCAGTCGGTGCTTCGCCGGCGAACTCGAAGGTCGGCTTGGCGCACAGCAGATCGGTGATCTGGGAGCTGCCCGCGGCAATCACGCTTTGAACGCTAATCGCGGTGTCGCACTGATCGTGGGCCACTTGGGTCCGGCAAGATGGGGCCACTTGAGCCGGACGTTAAGGCAGCAGTCGAATCAGGGCACCCAACGCCGCTGACCATGCGCTCGGCGCGGGCGCCGCAAACCCGACCACTAACCCATCTCGTTTGCTGTCGCCTTCGGGATGGCGAAACAGATGCAAACCATCCACGCCGAGCCGGCGCCACGCGCGTTGACAACACAGCACGCTTTCGTCGGCATCGGAAAGCTCCAGCAGGACGTGCAGACCCGCGGGCATTCCTGCGACAGTGGTCTTCGGTGATGACCGGGCAACAGCGGCGACGAGTTCCGCACGGCGGCGCCGGTACTGGGCGCGCATTGTGCGAATGTGTCTGTCATACGAGCCGGACACGATGAATTCGGCCATCGCCAATTGGTCAACGAAGCCGGAAGTCTCCTCGCGCTCACCCCGCTGCCGGCCCACCGCATGGACGAGCCGGTCCGGCAGCACCAGCCACCCGAGTCGAAGCCCCGGCGCCAGTGACTTGCTCGCCGTCCCCATATAGATGACATGCTCGGGATCGATGCCGTGCAGCGCACCGACAGGGCTACGGTCGTAGCGGAATTCGCCGTCGTAATCGTCTTCGATGATTACTCCGCCGGTACGTCGCGCCCAATCGACGACCGCCGCCCGGCGGTCGGAATGCAAGGGCACGCCAAGCGGGAACTGGTGCGAAGGCGTGAGCAGCACACCGCCCGCATCTGGCATGCCGTCGAGAGCCACGACATCAGCGCCACGAGAGTCCACCGCCAGTGGGGGGCAACGCAACCGCGCTCGAGCGAGCGACGACCGCTGGGCGTTCAGGCCGAATGCCTCGACGGCAACGGCGCCGACCCCGGCTTCAGCCAGCGCGCCGGCCACGAGGTTCAATCCTTCTGCGGCGCCGCTGCAGATGATGATGTTGTCCGGTCGGGCCCGAACCCCTCGAGCACGAGCAAGGTACTCGGCAAGGGCGCTGCGAAGCTCCGGCCGCCCATGCGGGTCGGTATAGCTGTAGCCGAACGCTTCGAACGGTGCGGCGTTCAAAGCGCGCTTGACCGCACGACTCCACTCCGTCCGTGGAAACGACGACAGGTCCGGATGTCCCGGTCGCAAGTCGTGGTCCAACCGGCGCTGTGTCGGTCGCTTAGGGGGCGCAGGGACGGACCTGAAGACCTGGGCCGCGCGTTGGGCAACCAAGGTGCGCGAGCCATGATGCGATGTCAGCCAGCCCTCGGCGATGAGCTCGGAGTACGCACGGGCAACGGTGTTTCTCGCGACACCGAGGTCGGCGGCCAGCGCTCGACTCGAGGGCAACTGGGTGCCTGGCATCAATCGCCCCGAGCGGATCGCGTCGCGAACGGCTTCCATCACGCCGTCACGCACCCTGCCGCCGGGGCGATCCAGGTAGAGATCCAATCCGGCGACCGAGCTGTGTTGTTCGGTCGTTGCGCGCATGTAAGTGCTCGTGATCGTTACCAGTGGGGCGATTGGGCAGTTCTGAAAGGTCCCAAAAGCGGTATTTAGACTACGCCGCGCGGTCGTGTCCACGTGAAGCCTCGGCTCACCACCCGGGCGCAGCGCTCCGGGTCCCACGTCTTCGACCCGCGCACTGGTTCCCATGCCCTCACCCGGGTGAATTAGCTCGCCGGGTGATGACGACTCACCCCATGCCGGAGAACCCTCGATCATCAGTTGGCGAGCGGAGGACAAGTGCAGTCGACGACGTACCGGATTTGCGTTCGAGGCCGCGTGACCGAGCGGCTCGGGTCCGCTTTAGAGGGGATGCGGCTCGAGGCCGGTGCGGCCGAAACCGCGTTCACTGGTGAGATCCGCGACCAGTCACAGCTTTACGGACTCCTCGACCGGGTCCGCGATCTAGGCCTCGAGCTCGTCAGCGTACAACCGCTCCCCGCGGCTGACCCCACAACAAAAACCACCATCAGCAAGGAGCAGTAATGCAAGCCATCACCGTTTCAGATCGTGACGCCGGGGTCGCCGGCCTATCGCTGACAGACCTGCCCCACCCTGAGCCGGCCGACAACGACGTCGTCGTGCGGGTGCACGCCGCGGGCTTCACTCGGACCGAACTCGATTGGCCACACACTTGGACCGACCACGCGGGTCGCGACCGGACACCGAGCGTGCCCGGGCACGAACTGTCTGGTGTCGTGGTTGAGTTAGGTTACGGTGCAACCGGTTTAAGCGTAGGCCAGCGGGTGTTCGGCCTTGCCGACTGGGCGCGCAACGGCTCGCTCGCGGAGTACATCGCGGTCGAAGCCCGTAATCTCGCGCCGCTACCGATTGACGTCGAGCACACTGTGGCCGCGGCGCTGCCCATCTCTGGATTGGCGGCCTGGCAGGGCTTGTTCGACCACGGCCGGCTTGCCGCCGGACAAACGGTCCTCATTCACGGCGTCGCTGGTGCGGTTGGGTCGCTCGCGGTGCAGCTCGCCCGCGAGGTCGGCGCGCGTGTCATCGGTACCGGCCGGACTGCAGATCGGGTCAGCGCGGGCGAGCTCGGCGTGCACACTTTCCTCGACCTGGAGACCGAAAAGCTCGAGGATGCCGGCGAAGTCGACGTCGTATTTGACGTTATCGGCGGAGACATTCTGGTCCGCTCGGCGGATCTGGTGCGCGCCGGCGGAACGCTGGTCTCGATCGTTGAGCCGCCGAAGACACTGCCGCACGATGGGCGAGCAGTTTTCTTCGTTGTCGAAGCCAATCGCGCCCAGCTCACCGACCTCGCCGCGCGAGTACGAGACGGACGCCTCAGGCCCTTGGTGAGTGCCGTGCTTCCACTCGCCGAAGCTGCCGCCGCGTTCGCTCCCGACAAACGTATTCCCGGCAAGACGATCCTGCGTGTAGCCGAAGGCTGAGCGGTCGACATCCAAAGGAGGCGGACCGAAGATGGTTTGGAAAGTACTACTCGCCGCAGTGGTAGTTGCGGTGATGCTAGCGCCCGCGGCCCACGCCGAGCCGGCGCCGGAGAATTCGGATCAAAAACCCGTTGTCCGACCAGTTTTCAATCAACCTACCAATGTCCCGGGCAAATCACTTGAAGCAGTCACCGTCAGCTACCCGCCGGGAGCTAAAAGCGCGGCTCACCACCACGCGAAATCAGCGTTCATCATGGCCTACGTGATTTCCGGAGCGATCCGCAGTCAAGTCGAAGGTGAGCCGGCACGCCTTTATCACGCCGGTGAAACGTGGAGTGAAGCCCCCGGCGCGCACCACACGATCAGTGAAAATGCCAGCGCCACCGAGCCCGCTGAGTTGCTGGCAGTCTTCCTCGTCGACACCGGAGACGGCCCACTCACCAGCGATGACGGCGCGAAAACATGAAGGCCGCAAGCAACTTCGGCGTGATCGTCGTCGGCGGTTGCGGTGTTGGCGGCGTTCAAGTGACTCGCCTCATCTCTCAACCCACCGGAAAAACCTCACACAACCAAGGAGCCGTGAGATGACCACCATTACCCGGATCCGCACCGGAGTAGCCGATCACGTCGGCGAATACTCCGACGCGGTCGCCGTATCCGGCGTCGGCACATACATTTTCGTTGCCGGAACGCCTGGGGTGCGCGAAGACGGCACCCTGCCCGAGGATTTCACCGACGAAGCCCGGCAGTGCTGGGCCAATGTCGAAAACGCGCTCGGCAAGGCCGGCGCCAAGCTCACCGACATCGTCTACATGCGCCAATGGGTCACCAGTCGTGACAATGCGTCCGCCTACCTAGCGGTGAGCAAGGAGATCATCCAACACGAACCCGCCGGCATGTTCAGCATCATCGACGGGTTGGTGTGGCCCAACATCCGCGTGGAAGTCGAAGTCATCGCCATCGTGCGGGCATGAGCGCTTACCCCATCGTCGAGTTGTCCACCGACGCGCTGCTGACCACGACGCGCTCGGTGCGCAAACGTCTCGATTTGACCAAACCCGTTCCCATCGGCCTGATCCGGGAATGCCTGGAGATCGCGGTCCAGGCGCCGACCTCGTCCAACGTGCAGAACTGGAGTTTCATCGTGGTCACCGATGCCGAACAGCGTCGCGCGATCGCCGATGTGTACCGCCGCAGATGGGACTGGATCGTCACGTCGCCTTTCGCGGTCGCCGATCGGTTCAAGGACGACCCCGCGCGCAATCGCGAGCAGCGCAAGGTATCCGACAGTGCGGCGTATCTCGCCGAGCACTTTTGCGAGGTCCCTGTCTTGATGATCCCGTGCGTCGAGGTCATCGACGGCGACGGCACGCTGACGGGCGAAAACGCCAACCAGTATTGGAGTTCGATCATGCCCGCCACGTGGAGCTACATGCTCGCGGCGCGTTCTCGGGGCTTGGGTACCACGTGGACCGGGGTGACCATAATGGCCGACGAGGAGATGCGGGCCATCCTCGGAATGCCCGACAACGTCTATCACGCCACGACCATTCCCACCGCCTACTACACCGGCACGACCTTCCGCCGTGCCAAACGGATTCCGCTCGACGACGTGCTGCACTTCGACCGATGGTGAGCCGCAATGGGTCTGGCGCCCAGTCACCGTCGCGCGTCGAACGGCGTTCACGGTGACGTGGCGCGACACGGCACCGACCAGCGACACGATGGTAATCGAGCTGACGGTGTCGACGGTCACATTCCGCAACTCAACCTTGATCAACCTGGCTTTGCCGGCTACCCCGGGAATCAATTCCACCGCGATTGCGTTCGGCTAGCCGTGGCGCACACGAAGAGATACCTGGGTATCAGCCCGTCAAGCATCACCGATCGGGGGGCACGGTGTTGAGGCTTCTCAAGCGGGCATGGGTTCCGCTGGTCGTGGTCGTGGCACTGATCGTGGGCGGCGTTGCAGTGGTCCGGCTCAATGGCGTTTTCCCAGGACCTGGCTTGCCCAAGCCCGATCCCAGGGACGCGACCCCGCCGTACGCGGCCAAGACCGCCATCTACGAAATCCTGGGACCGCCCGGGACCACTGGCGTCGTCAACTGGATGGACGCGGAGTCGTTGCCGCAGAAGGCCAGCTTCACCACACTGCCGTGGTCGAAGACGATCGTCGCCGAGATGCCCGGCATCTTCGCCTACGTCGTTGCCCAAGGGGACAGCCCATCCATCGGCTGTCGGATCACCGTTGACGGCAAATTGGTCGATCAACATCAGGTCAACACCCGGGACGCGCAGGTCTCCTGCTTGGACAAGTCCGCGTGATCGACGAAACCGCCGACACCGACGAAATTCCCGTCGCGCAGCGTACCGAAGTGCAGCACAAACCGCGTCTGGCACGCGGCATCCGCGTTCTGGCGCTTCCGATTGTCGTGGCATGGGTGCTGATCGCGGTCGGTGTCAACGTCTTCGTTCCACAGTTGGAAAAGGTTGCCGAGGAAGTCTCGGTGCCGCTGTCACCATCCGATGCGCCGTCGGTGACCGGGATGAAGCACATCGGGGAGAAATTCAAGGAGTACGACTCCGACAACCTCGTCCTGGTGACCCTGGTCGGTGACAAACCGCTCGGCCAAGACGCGCACCGGTATTACGACGATCTCGTCACAAAACTCAAGCACGACAAGCACGTTGAGCACGCGCTGAATTTCTGGGGACAAAGATTCACGGCGTCGGGTGTCGAAAGCTACGACCACAAAGCCGCCTACGTCCAAGTGAACCTGCGTGGTGACCAGGGCGGGGCCGACGGTGGCAAGTCCGTTGCCGCCGTTCGCAAAATCGTCGCGGATTCGACTCCGCCACCGGGAGTAAAGGCCTACGTCGCCGGTCAGGGAGCTTTGACCAGCGACGTAATCGTTGTCGGTGACGCGAGCCTGGCCAAGATGACGATCATCACCATCATCATCATCGCGATCATGCTGATGTTCGTCTATCGATCCATCGGCACGGTGCTGCTGACGATGGTCATCCTGTTCGTCGGACTGGCCACCGGCCGCGGCGTAGTAGCGCTGCTGGGCGACACCGGCATCATGGGGCTTTCGACATTCGCCGTGAATCTGCTGACGGCGCTCGCCATAGCGGCGGGTACCGACTACGCGATATTCATGGTCGGCCGCTATCAGGAGGGCCGCGAGCGAGGGCTGGACCGCGAAGCCGCCTACTACGACACGTTCGCCGGTGTCACCAAGGTGGTGCTCGGCTCGGGTCTGACAATCGTCGGGGCACTGGCCTGTCTGAAATTCACCCGGCTGCCCTACTTCAGTTCGCTGGCGTTTCCGTGCGCAGTCGGCCTGCTGGTAGTGGTGGCCGCCGGGGTCACGCTGACGCCGGCGTTGATCGCGGTCGCGAGCGGCTTCGGCCTGTTCGACCCGAAGCGCGAGTTCAACTACACCCGCTGGCGGCGTCTGGCGACGGCCATCGTGCGGTGGCCGGCACCCATCCTCGCCACCTCCGTCATCCTGGCGATCGTCGGCGCAATTGGCTTGATGGGCTTCACTCCGCGCTACAACGACCTGTATTACCTGCCGCAGAGCGCTTCGTCAGTGCAGGCCTACAACGCGGCCGATCAACACTTCACCCAGGCCCGTTTGAACCCGGACCTGCTGATGATCGAATCGGACCACGACCTGCGCAACCCCCGAGACATGCTCGTCTTGGACAAGGTTGCCGGTGCCATCTTCCACGTGTCCGGCATCGAACGGGTGCAGAGCATCACCAGACCCCTTGGCCCGCCAATTCAAGACGGATCCATTCCGTTCCAGCTCAGTGTGCAGAGCGCGCCCATCCGCAGCAACCTCAAATATTTGAAAGACCGTGTGGCCGACATCAAGAAGATCACCGGTTTCCTCGACACACAGATCGCCCTATTGGAGCGCCAGTACGCGGTGACCCAGAAGCTGGCTGATGCTGCGGACGACAGCTCGAAAACCACGGGGGAGACGGCGGCCATCACGGACGAGATCCGGGACCACATCGCGGATTTCGACGACTTCTGGAGACCGATCCGCAGTTACTTCTACTGGGAGAAGCACTGCTACGACATCCCGATCTGCTGGTCGCTACGATCGCTATTCGACGCGTTGGATGGGTTCGATCAGCTGGCCGATAAGTTCCATGCGCTCACCAGCGACCTCACCAACACCGCCACGGCCACACGCGAATTGCTGGCGATCATTCCCGAGAATATCGCTGTCTCGAAGTCCATCCGCGATACGACGCTGACCATCTACAGCACGTTCGACAGCCTGATCGATCAATTCGACCGGCTGACCGACACAAACGCCGTAATGGGCAAGTCGTTCAACGACTCTCAGGTAGAAAGCCTCTTCTACCTGCCCCCCGAGATCTTCCAGAACCCAGACTTCCAGCTGGGGTTGAGCTTGATGGTGTCGCCGGACGGCAAGGCGGCTCGCTTCATCATCACTCACACAGTGGATCCCGCGACGACCGAGGGGATCGCGTCCGTCGATCAGGAGCGCAAAGCGGCCAAGGAGGCGCTGAAACTCACCTCGCTGGAGAACGCCGACATCTACCTCGGCGGTACGGCCGCGACGTTCTACGACATCGCCAACGGCGCCAAGTACGACCTGATGATCGCCGGGGTGGCCTCGATCGTGCTCATCTTCATCATCATGGTGATCGTCACCCGCGCTCTGGTGGCAGCGGGCGTCATCGTGGGCACCATCGTGATGTCGCTCGGGGCCGCCTTCGGGTTTTCGACACTGATCTGGCAGCACCTTGGCAACTTCCAGTTGCACTGGGTGGCAACGGAATTCGCGTTGATCGTACTCCTGGCGGTGGGATCCGATTACAACCTGATGCTGGTGTCCCGAATCGAGGAGGAGATCGGAGCCGGCCTGAAAACGGGGCTCATCCGCGGCATGGGTGTCACCGGTCCGGTGGTGACGGCCGCCGGCGTGGTGTTCGCAGTCACCATGGCCACGATGATCACCAGCGATCTCCGGGCGATCGGCCAATTCGGCACAACGATCGGCATCGGCCTGTTGTTTGACACCTTCGTCGTCCGATCCCTCATCACGCCGTCGATCATGACGATGATGGGACGCTGGTTCTGGTGGCCGAAGCGGGTACGAGTCCGCCCGGCCAGCCAGATGCTTCGTTCCGTCGGGCCGCGCCCGCTGGTTCGTGCGCTGTTGCATCACCCGCGACACGCGGTTTCGCAGACATAGCACGACCGCGCCAGCCTGATGCGGATTGTGTTGCGCCGATGACGGATTGGCTGCGCCGAGCCTGCCGGCGCGCTGGCTGAATCCGCGACTCGCGCTTCTACACTCCGCTTTTCGCCGCCTTGGCGGCATCGCGCTTGGCCTTCTCTTTCACGTGGGTCGAGCAGCAATGCCCCAGATTGCGATGGAATTGGTTACTGCAATCGTGCGAGCAATAGACCGTTGCATCCGGAAGCCAGTCCGGATCGGACAGGTCACGCCGTGAGTCGTTCAGGTCGAACGTGTGGCCGCAATGTATGCAGGTCTTGATCTTGCTCTTGACCATAGTGGTCAGGCTACGCTCCATGGCCCTAAATCGGTGCTGGTTCGCCAGCACTTATCTACCGCTGCTTCGGTTCAGGGCGGCGCATTACTCACCCGGGTGAATCGGTGGTTGGGGTGATGACAGCTCACCCCGCCTGGCCGCAGTCTCAATACGACGCGCCGTCGATACGAAAAGCGGCGGTCCAGTCGAAGCCGTCAGGAGAGCCAGGAGGGACCCGAATGCATTTCGATGCCAAGAAAGTCATTGTTGTCGGCGGCAGTGCCGGCATCGGGCGGCAGGTGGCGATGGACGTCGTCGATCACGGCGGCAGCGCGGTGATCGTCGGACGCTCGAAGGCCCGCGTCAACGACACCGTCGCTGAGCTCACCAGCCGGTCGGGTGAAGCCTGGGGCGTCGCCGCCGAGCTGACGGACCGCGCCGCTATCGCTGATGTGCAGCGCGCGCTTTCCGAGCAGCACAGCGATGCGACACTGCTCGTCAACGCGGCCGGATTCTTCATCCCCAAGCCGTTTCTCGAGTACGACGAGCAGTTCTACGACTCGTACATGGAGCTCAACTATGCCCTGTTCTTCCTGACGCAGACCGTGGTTGAGGGCATGATCAACCGCGGTGAGGGCGGCTCTATCGTCAATATCGGCAGCATGTGGGCGCATCAGGCCGTTGGCGCGACCCCGTCGGCTGGGCACTCGATGCAAAAAGCTGGGCTGCATGCGCTCACCCATAACCTGGCGATCGAGCTTGCCGTTCACAAGATTCGGGTCAACGCGGTTGCGCCGGCCGCCGTGAAGACACCCGCTCTCGAGCGATGGGTCCCGAAGGACGAGATCGACGCCACGCTTGACACTTTCGCGCCGCTTCATCCCCTGGGCCGAGTCGGCACCCCCGCCGACGTCGCCAACGCCGTCACATATCTGCTCTCCGACCAGGCCAGCTGGGTTACCGGCGCGATTCTCAACGTCGACGGCGGCTTCATGGCCGGCCGCAACTAGTCCGGCGGCCGTCCTGCGCCGGACGCCGTGAATCAAGAAGGAGAGATCGCAGTGACCTATTCAGTGATGAACCGGAGGTCTCGAAATCCCTCTTCGGCCACAGCGATTTCGGTGGGACCATAACCAGTCAAACGCAATTCTGAAAGGTTCATCATGAAGATCGTTGTCATCGGCGGTCGTGGGCTGATCGGCTCGAAAGTGGCGTCCAAGCTCAGCGCGCTGGGGCACGACGTAATCCCCGCCTCTCGTCGATCAGGTGTCGATTCCCTTACTGGCGAGGGCCTAGCCAGTCCCTCGCCGGCGCGGATGTCCTGGTCGATGTCGCCGATTCACCCTTGTTCGACGATGAGCCCGTGATGCATTTCTTCACAACCACGACGATGAATCTCCTCTCCGCCGAACGGGAAGCGGGCGTCAAACACCACGTCGCGTTGTCCGTGGTGGGCGCGCAGGTCATGCCGGATAGCGGTTACAACACCGCGAAAGCAGCCCAGGAGAACGTGATCAGGGATTCGGGCCGGCCTTACTCGATCGTGCGAGCGACTCCGTTCTACGAGTTCGCGGTTGGCCTGGCCGATTCCGCGACCGACGGCGACATCGTCAGACTGCCACACGCGTTGTTCCGTCCTATAGCCGCGGACGACGTCGCCACTGCCGTGGCCCGCGCGGCTGTCGGCCGGCCCATCAATGGAGTCACTGAGATCGCTGGACCCGAAGCGATGGGGATGGACGACTTTGTCCGCGCAGGCCTTGCCGCCATTGGTGATCGACGTCGGGTCGTGACTGACGCCCAGGCGCCGTACTTCGGTGCGGCGATCGACGACCACACCCTCGCGCCCGACGAAGACGCCACGATCTTCACGACTCGCTACTCCGACTGGATCGACACACACTCCAGCCGTCGCAGTCAGGAAATTTGAACGGATGCATGCGTCTCGCCACCACAAGAGGGGACAACGAAGGTTGCAGAATGCGACTGACTCCGGATCGAAATCAACGATGGAGGTAGTGCAGGAAGTACGGTCACCGTCGATTCCTGGCGATGCGCATGTGATGACTGTTCTCATCAACCACCCACCGGGCGCCCCCGGTTATCCGCCACATCGCCTACCTGGTGGTCCGGGATTCGGTTACATGATTGACGGTGAGATGTTGTTCGAGATCGAGGGTGAGGCGCCACGAATTCTTCGCGCCGGAGATGCGTTCTGGGGACCCGGCGGCGACGTGATCCACTATCGGGACGCTAACAACCGCACTGACATCCGTTGTAGCTTCGTCCTCACATTGTTTTGCGTGCCCGGGCAACCGATGCTCGAACTCGTTGGCGACGAAGAGCTTGAGGAGCGGAAGGGACTTCGCGTCAACAGTTGACCGGTACACGCGTGAGCCGAACTGCGACATGTCTTCACGTCCTCAGGCATGACGCGGAGGAAGGCGAAGACCCGGCAATGTCAACGTCGGCGCACCCAGATAACGACGCCGACAACAGCTGCCAGGGCTGCCACGGCCACAGGCGCGACACCATGTGCTAACGCCGCATCCGTCGTCCGAGTGGCAAAGTGCTTGATTCTCGCGCCGTCGACAGCAAACTCGGAGGATCGGCCCCCGGTCGTAGAAACCTCGAAGTCTCGCTCCACTCCTTCATCCACAGCGCCTGCTCTCGCACGTTCACCTACCCAGCGAACTCTCAGCATCCTGTACCGCTGGTAACGCATAACCGACGGGTCGCGTGGGTACGCCATTGAGTGAACGGTTGTTCGCAGTGGAAAGGTCGCCTGCAGCGGTTAGGCCGCGGGCCGACTTGTTTCCCTCAAACCAGAACGGGAACGGCCGACTAAGCATTGCCGGTCGGCGAGAGGAGTTTTCATGCCGGAGGTCCAACTTCACCACGACGGACACCCGCGCTATCGCCGGATGGTCCGATTCGATTGGTCCGAGACGCCGCTGCACTGGGTGCCCGACGATCCATTCTCGACGCACATGATGAACGTCTTGCACCTGCTGCTGCCCGAAGGCGAGCGGCACTTCATCAAGGCCGTTCTGGAGGCGTCATCGCTGGTTGATGACCCGGAGCTGGAGGCGGCGATCAAACCGTTCATCCAGCAGGAGTCCTGGCATGCCTGGGCGCACCAGGTGGTGCTCGACCATCTGGCCGAACAGGGAATCGACACCAAGCCGTACACCTCGCGGCTGCGGAAAATGCTGTCGGTGGCGCTGGGTGACCCGCCGAAGTGGTTTCCGCCGGCGATGAAGCGGTGGTGGTTGTATCGGCGTCTGGCCGACGTGGCGGCGCTGGAACACTACACCGCGATGCTGGGCCAATGGGTGCTGCAGAACCGCGGTCTGGATTACGCCGGCACCGACCCGATGATGCTGGACCTCCTGCGCTGGCACGGGGCCGAGGAGGTCGAACACCGCTCACTGGTGTTCGACGTCTATCAGCACGTGTGCGGCAACTACTTCATCAGGGCCTTCTCGATGTTGATGACGACGCCGCTGTTTTACGGGTGGTGGATTGCCGGAGCGAAATATCTGATGGCCCACGACCCGACCATCGACCAGAAGTGGCGTTGGCGGGATTGGCTGCGTGCGGCGCGCGAGTACAAGTTGCCGGGTCCCTGGCAGCTGATGGTGACGCAACCGGCCAGGTATATGCGGCCCCATCATCACCCGGGCCCCGAAGCCGTCACAGAGATGGCGGTCGAATACATCAAGGATTCGCCGGCGGCGAAGGCCGCCCGTGAACGGGCGCAGTTGGAAGGAAAGGCCGCGGTTCGATGAAAGTTTCGGTGGACCTCGATACCTGCGACGGCAATGGCGTGTGTATGAGCTTGTGCCACGAGGTATTTGACGTGCGAGAGGACGGGCTGCACCTGCTGCAAGAGCACCCGCCGCGAGAGTTGCGCGGACCGTTGAAGGCTGCCGAGGTGTCCTGCCCGACCCGGGCGATCGTGGTGGAGGAGGACTGACGCGATGCCCGCAACTCGACAGTTACGCCAGATCGTCGTCGTGGGCGCAGGCGTGGCAGGAATGCGTGCGGCAGAGACGCTGCGACAGGACGGCTACGACGGCGCCCTCACCATCGTTGGAGCCGAACGGCAGGCGCCCTACCATCGCCCACCGTTGTCGAAGAAGCTCCTCAGCGGTCAGGTGCACCGGGCGGGCGTCGACATGGCGCCACAGTTCGACATGGACGCGCGGGTGCTCAGAGGGGCCACCGCGGTCGGCCTCGACATGTCCGCACATACCGTCCGGGTCCGCGACGAGGGCAGGGACCTGTCGGTGGATTTCGACGGGCTCGTCGTCGCCAGCGGCGCCGAGCCGCGCGAATGGCCGGGCGGCAACGCCCCCGACGGGGTGCTGCTGTTGCGGACGGTCGAGGATTGTCTGCGCATTCGGGAACGACTCGGCTCGCGGCCCCGGGTTGTGGTGGTTGGGGGCGGGTTTATCGGCAGCGAGGTCGCCGCGACCTGCCGATCGCTCGATCTGGACGTGGTGCTTGTCGAGAAGGCCCCCGGACCGCTCGTTCAGGCGTTAGGCGCGGAACTGGCGCCTTGCTGGGCGAAGTTGCATCGCGAACATGGTGTCGACCTGCGCGTCGGCGTGGGTGTCGACGGATTCGCCGGCAACGGGCGGGTCGAAGCGGTTCGACTCACCGACGGCTCGCAGGTCCCAGCCGATGTCGTCATCGTCGGGCTCGGCGTCACGCCCGCCACCGCCTGGCTTGACGGCTCGGGTCTGCGTTTGGACGACGGGGTGGTCTGCGACGCAACTGGCGCCGCCGAGGGCAACACCGGCGACGGCAATGTCGTCGCCGCCGGGGATGTGGCGCGCTGGTGGCACCCGCTGTACGAGCGCCATCTGCGTACTGAACACTGGGATGACGCGGCCCGCCAGGGTCAGGCCGCGGCGCGCACGCTGCTGGCCGGGCCGGAGCACGCCCAACCCTTCGCCGCGGTGCCGTACTTCTGGTCCGACCAATATGACATCAAGCTGCAAATGCTGGGCGTGCCAACCGATTACGACGCTGTCGAGATCATCGAAGGCAATCCGGAGGGCTGGCAGTTCGTCGGCGCTTACGGGCGGGACGGCCGCACCATCGCGGTGCTCGGGACGATCCCGGGCCGGGTGCATGCCTACCGGGAGGCCATCGAGAAGCGCGCCGAATTTCCGCCGCGCCGACCGGACTGACAAAGGCGAACCACCGCGACTACTCAGTGCGCCTGGGGCGACTCGAGACATCCCTTTTTGGGTACAGGATCCACAAGCCGACCGGAGTCCACTGATCGGGCCGACATGACCGCATACGCGACGACGGCGTCGCGCGTACGCCCAGGGACGGAGTTATGACATGCATCGCCCCGACACGATCATCGAAATTCACCGCGAGCGCGTGCAGGATCAGACGGCCGAGATGTTCAGCGGTGACAAGTACACGCAGTCCGTCGACGGCACGGGCTACTCCGCGACGGCCACCCTTGACCTCACCCTGGATCGCGTCTGGTTCGTCCGCGACTCTCGTCAGCGACTGTGGCAGGAAGCAGCCGACGGCGAACTCCGCGACCCGCCGCGGCACTTCGCAATTGACCTGGTGATTTTCGATTCGAAGATCGTCATCGATTCGGTCACCTGCATCCCGTTGGTATCCCTACCCCCGGCGACGATCACGATCCCGGACGGTCCGCGTTCCGGAGAGTCGCGCGAGATTGCGTACAACGAGATTCCGCTGTTCGGGCGGTTGACAATTCACGACCAACTCGAACCGCACCAAACAGAGCCGGGCAAGCAGACGATCGCCCTCAACTTCACCTCTCAGGACGCTCCCGTCCTGGTGGCCGCCCCATCGCCGGACCAGTACGTCGGGTTGCTGTTCGGTCCGCGCGTCGAGCGGCGTGCGGACGGGGTCACGGTCTTCCACGGACAAGACCCGCGCATCAGCTGGGAACTCGACTACGCCGAGGCGTATTGGATAACCCACAGCATCGCCGGGGAGCTGATGGTGAACCTCGAGAAACTCCAGCACCCCGGTCTCTCGGATGACGAAGCCAGAACCAGGGTGCTCGACTCGCTAGCCGCCCAAATCGCCGACGCGGTCGGCCCGCAACTGGAGGCGATGGGGGACAACGGGATTCAGGCGCTGCTGCCGTCACCGGTGGACGTCGATCCCGAGGCCCAAGACGACAGCACGATCAAGGAACTCGACGCCGTCGTGCAGCGGTTCGAGGTCGGCGAGGGTGCCGAGGAATCGATGGTCGTGCAGCTGCAGACACTGCGCGAATTGCCGCCCGGGGAGGAACTACCCGGGTCGGTCCTCGCCGAAAACCCTTATGAGAGGGCGGCTTTGGCCGTCACTGGGTGGAGCATTCTGCGGCAGGTCCGGGACACCGTGATGAACAGTTTCGATCTCGACGAGGGCGACTTCGACCCCGATGCGGCGTGCGCGCTGGCGGGCCCGAAGACGATCAGCATCGGCGGTCAAGACCGCAGCCTCGACGCCCTCGGCGCCGACATCGTGCCGCGAACCGAGGACGGCCGGTTGGTGGTTGACGGCACGGTGAGCGCCGACACCAAACTCTACGACTTCAAGGCCACCTTCAAGGTGGTGTACGAGATGGGCCTTGGCGACATCCCGCGCGACCCGAAGGGCAAAGAGCTGCTGGGACCCGACGTCGACACCATCGAGCTTCTCGAGCAGACGCTGAGTCTGGCCGGACAGAAGAAGCGCGCCGGTCACCTCAGCACGGAGGAATACGAAGCGGAAGTCAAAAGGGTCAGCGAGCGATTCGACCGGCTGCCGCGAACCGTGGGGGTGCGGCCGGCGCAGAACTCCGAGCCGGACGTGAATGCGGACTTCAGCCTGACAACGGCCGGAAAGGTGGCCACTGCCGCGGGCGCCGCGGCTGTCGTCGGTTTGCTTGCGCTGCCGGTGACCTGGGTGGCGGGGGCCGCCGGCGTTGGCGCCGCCGGTGCGGGCGGATTGTTGACCCTGGCGATCGCCCAGTACATCACCACCGTGCTGACCATCGACTGGTTCGGCACCGGCGTCGGTTCTCGTCAGGTCAAGAAGTCGCTGAACGACCAGCCCGAGGGCACGTCGCTGCCGCCCATCGGTATGCCGATCGGCCTGGACCTCAACCGCCAGCGCCTCGCGGTGTATTTCCGTCCGGTACCGGCGAAATTATGGGTCGATTGCGTGATGGCCGATGAGGAGGAAGACGAGGCTGGGGACGGCGACGCCATTCGGGTCATCGGCGGCCGATGGCCCACCGATGGCCACCCATGGACGCTCTCGCACGATGATGCGGTGTTGTTCGTCGACTCCGACGAACTGCAGCTTTTCGTCGATCCGTCCAGCGAGCGCGGCGACGAGTTACCTATCGGCGTGGACACCGCAGAGGGCGGACGGCGCCGGCTGCGGGTGCAGAGCGATCCCGACGCACTGCACCGGCTTCCGCACTGCCCTCGCGGCTAGCAGAGCACGGCGGCCGAGAACCACCCACCGCCCACCAGCGCGATGAGAAGCGCGGCGGTGGTTTGTCCCATAGCCGCGGCCGCGATCGCACCCACGATCGCGCAGATGAGGACGGTGACGGTCAGGACGGCGACGAGCACACGGTGTGAATTGACGGCCGCGCCGGCCCGAGGGGTGATAACGGCCTTCTTAGAGCGATCCACGTCGACCATGAAATCTCCCTACTGTGATCTGCGCAACATCATATCGCTAGATGTGGTCCAGATCACAAACCTGCGCCGGGTGGCAGATCTTGCGTCCGAACTCCCTAGGCATGGCGCGGCCAGAAGTTTCGGACAACCTTTCATAACGGTCACTCGCAGCGTCAACTACGCGCGCTCGGCCCCGAACGGTGGCATCAATGGGCCAGCCGATCGCGTCCTCGATGTCGTCCGCCACTTACGTGGAATCGATTCGAGGCGAACACAATTGAGCCGCGCAGCTCATCCTCGGGGGGTCCGGCGCGACGAGTCGGTCGGATGCCGCCGCGGCGTAGCGAAGGGCGTTCCGCACTGACCGACGGTTCGCCGTTATCCGGCCGAGATCGCCGATTAGGTTTTCGCCTCGATGCGGATTAATCTTGCCCGCGGTTCGTCCGCGACTCACCGAAAGCAGACATGTCTGTTCAGCCCACTCTGCTGCGCCGCCAATCGCTGCGCAGCACCCGCCGACAGCGGGCGGCTCACCGCGTGAAGTGTCCGATGGTCGGTCAGTGCTTCGATATCGACATCGCCCGCGACGCGGACGGATGGATGATCCGGATTCCCGAGATCGGCAGGGCCACCCGCGCCGGCAGCCGGACCGCCGTGGAGCCGGCGGCACGCGAATGCATCGCAACATGGACCGGCATCCCCATCGGGTACGTGGCCGTGTACGTCGCGAGCGAAACCGGGTAGTTACCTAGCCGCCAGGCGCGACCGCGATCGATTTGGTGTCGAGGTAGCCGTCGAGCCCTTCGGGCCCGAGTTCCCGGCCGTATCCACTGGCTTTGACGCCGCCGAACGGCGCGAACGGATCCATCGTGTAGCCCTGGTTGATGCCGACGGTGCCGGTCTGTATCTGCGCGGCCAGTGCCATCGCCCGGTCGGTGTCATTGCTCCAGACCGAGCCGGCCAACCCGTAGTCGGAATCGTTGGCGATTTGGACTGCCTGGTCCTCGTCGCGGTAGGGGATGACCGTGATGACGGGGCCGAAGATCTCCTCGCGGGCGATCCGCATGGCGTTGTCGGCGGACGCGAACAGGGTGGGTTGGACGTACCAGCCGCGGTCGAGTCCGTCGGGCATGTCGGCGCCGCCGACGATCAAGCGCGCCCCCTCCTGCTGGCCGATGGTGATGTAGTCGCGCACGCGCTGTTGCTGGCGACGCGAGACCAACGGACCGAGCTGGGTCTCGCGGTCGCTGGGGTCGCCGACGCGAAGGCCGCTCATCTCGGCGGCGAGCGCGTCGACGTATTCGTCATGACGCGCTCGGGGGACCAGGACGCGCGTCAGGGCGTTGCAGATCTGCCCGCTGTTGGACAGGCTGGCCGATCGCACCCCGGCGGCGACCTTGTCCGGCGCCGCGTCGTCGAGAACCAGCGCCGCGGACTTGCCGCCGAGCTCGAGGCTGACCTTGGTGAGGTTGGTGGCGCAGGCCGCGGCGACTGCGCGGCCCGCCGTGGTGGAGCCGGTGAAGGACACCTTGGCCACTCCGCGGTGGGCAACGAGGTATGCGCCGAGCGCCGCATCGCCGGGTAGCACGCTGACCACGCCGGGTGCCAGACCGGCCTCGTCGAGCATCTCGCCTAAAAGCAGCGCGTCCAAGGGGCTTTCGGGTGCGGGCTTGAGCACGACGGTGCAGCCGGCCAACAGTGCGGGCACCAGCTTGGTGACGATGAGGAACTGGGGCATGTTCCAGGGCACGACCGCCGCGACGACGCCGACGGGTTCTTTGCGGACCAGCACGTCGGTGCCGAAGAACCCGGGCCTGCTCTCCTGCCACGGATGTCTCTCGGCCAAGTCGCAGAACGCGCGGATCATGAACGCGGGCAGGCCGACCTGGGCGCGCTGGGCGAAGCTGATCGGTGCCCCGATCTCGGCGCTGATGGTGTTGGCCATCTCGGGGCGGCGCCGGTCGTAGATGTCGGCCAGGCGCCGGATGGCCGCGATCCGTTCCGACGGCTCGCTGCGGGCCCAGCGCGGCGACGCCGCGTGCGCGGCGGCGACCGCAGCGTCGACGTCGTCGGGCCCGGCCGCGTCGACCTCGGCGATGGGTTCCTCGGTATGTGGTGAGATGACCTGCACGACGCCGGCCCGCTGCCGCGCCCGATCGCCAGCGGCGGTTCGCACTCCGAGGTTGTGGTCCATCCGTGCCTCCCGATGCCAATATCAACTACTTGCTATTGATGGGGTCGAGGATATACCGTCGGCCGTGACGGAGCTCTCAGGGGATCGGTGAAACCGGTGCGCAGGTGGTCGTTTCGCGCAGACAGCGACTGTGGCGAGAGGCTGCGCGGCGAAGGTCCGGTGAGAGTGGACTGCTTAAGGAGCGATCATGGCTCGATTCCCCAAACCGCCGGAGGGCAGCTGGACCGAGCATTACCCCGAGTTGGGCACCGATCCGGTGTCTTACCAGGACTCCATCAGCCCGGAGATCTATGAGCTGGAACGCGAAGCCATCTTCAAGCGCGCCTGGCTCAATGTCGGTCGCGTCGAACAGCTTCCGCGCAAGGGCAGCTATTTGACCCGCGAGCTGAAGGTCGTCAACACGTCGATCATTCTGGTGCGCACCACATCTGGTGGTATCAAGGCCTACCACAACGTGTGCCGCCACCGCGGCAACAAGCTGGTGTGGAACGACATGCCGCAGGAAGAAACGCGCGGCGTGTGCCGGCAGTTCACCTGCAAATACCACGCCTGGCGCTACGACCTGGACGGCAACCTCACCTTCGTGCAGCAGGAGGAGGAGTTCTTCGACCTCGACAAGAGTCGCTACGGCCTGGTACGGGTGCACTGCGACGTGTGGGAAGGCTTCATCTTCGTCAACTTCGCCAAGAAGCCCGAGCAATCGTTGCGAGAGTTCTTGGGGCCCATGATCACCGGGTTGGAGGGGTACCCCTTCGACAAGATGACGTCGCGGTGGTACTACCGCTCGGAAGTCAAGGCGAACTGGAAGCTGTACATGGACGCGTTCCAGGAGTTCTATCACGCGCCCGTGTTGCATGCGAACCAGTCGCCGACCGCGTACTCAAAGGCGGCCGCCGAGGCGGGATTTGAAGCCCCGCACTACCGGCTGGACGGGCCGCACCGCCTGGTCAGCACTTCCGGCGTGCGGGCTTGGGAGATGGCCGACGAGATGCGCAAGCCGATGGAGGACATCTGCCAGAGCGGGCTCTTCGGCCCCTGGGACAAGCCGGATCTGGGGCCGATGCCCGCCGGGCTCAACCCCGCGAAATGCGATCCGTGGGGCCTGGATTCGTTCCAGCTGTTCCCCAACTTCGTCATCCTGTTCTGGGGCCAGGGTTGGTATTTGACCTACCACTACTGGCCGACGTCCTACAACAGCCACCTGTTCGAGGGCACGCTGTACTTCCCCGCGCCGCGCACCCCGCGCGAGCGGGTGGCCCAGGAACTGGCGGCGGTGTCGTTCAAGGAATACGGGTTGCAGGACGCCAACACCCTGGAGGCGACGCAGACGATGCTCGAATCCCAAGTGATCGACGAGTTCTTGCTGTGCGACCAGGAGGTCCTGATCCGTCATCTGCACAAGGAGACCGCGGCCTGGATCGACGACTATCGCCGGACCTCTACGGCAGGAGTGTGAACGCGATGCCGATGCTGCCCCCCGAATTCGCCGACCTCGAACCGTTCTCCGACTGGTGCCTGCCCAGCGAACCCGAACGCTACGCCAAGAGGCTGGCCAGCTCCATGACGCAGATGAAGGCCTTTTACGACGCGATCACCGCCCGGGCCGAAGAGGCCCTGACGTTCTGCGACAAGTTTTCTCTCGACGACCTGCCCGACGATGTCCAGAATCTGATGCACCTGCTGTATTCCATGATCATGGTGTCGTTCCCGGTGGAATGCTGGAAGCAGCCCCGCGTCCCCGATTCGGGTGCGTCGACGCTGGACTGCGTGTCGGAGCCCGTTCCATGACCACGGTGCTGCGCGCGGCGCGGTGGGGTGACGTGGTGACCGGCCAGATTCACACGCCGGCGCAAGTGGTGATCGACGGTGAGCGCATCACCGCGATCAATCCGCAAGAGCCGCTTCCGGATTCGGCGACCGTCATCGACCTCGGCGACGTGACCCTGCTCCCGGGACTGATGGACATGGAGCTCAACCTGCTCATCGGCGGCCCCGGCGGTCCGGAGGGGCTGCCGGCGCCCATGCATGGCGTGCAGGACGACCCCGCGTATCGCACGCTGCGTGGCGCGGTCAACGCACGCACCACCCTGGAGGCAGGTTTCACCACGGTGCGCAATCTGGGGCTGATGGTCAAGACAGGGGGCTATCTGCTCGACGTGGCGCTGCAGCGCGCCATCGACCAGGGCTGGCATGTCGGGCCGCGCATCTATCCCGCCGGCCATGCGGTCACCCCGTACGGCGGGCATTTGGACCCGACGGTGTTCCAGCGGCTGGCTCCCGGGATCATGCCGCTGTCGGTGGCCGAAGGCATCGCCAACGGCGTGCCCGACGTGATCGCCTGCGTGCGTTACCAGATCCGGCACGGCGCCAAGCTGATCAAGGTCTCGGCTTCGGGTGGGGTGATGTCACACAGCACCGCACCGGGGGCCCAGCAGTACTCCGACGCCGAGTTCACGGCGATCGCCGACGAGGCCCATCGGGCTGGAGTCCGGGTGGCCGCGCACGCCGTCGGGGACAGCGCCATCCAAGCGTGCATTCGCGCCGGGATCGACTGCATCGAACACGGCTTCCTGGCGACCGACGAGACCATCCAAATGATGGCCGACCACGGCACGTTCCTGGTGTCGACCACGTATCTGACCGACGCGATGGCCATCGACCGCATCGCGCCGGAGCTGCGCAAGAAGGCGCTCGAGGTGTTCCCCCGCGCAAAGTCGATGTTGCCCAAGGCAATCGATGCGGGCGTGCGAATCGCATGCGGCACCGATGCACCCGCCATCCCGCATGGCCAAAACGCCAAGGAGCTCGGCGCGCTGGTCGAACGTGGCATGACTCCCGCGCAAGCGATCCGAGCGGCCACCGTGGTGGCTGCCGAGCTGATCGAGGCGGATGACGAGTTGGGCAGGCTGGCGCCGGGCTACCTGGCCGACATCATCGCCGTTCCCGGAGACCCTTTCGACGACATCGCCGCCACGCTCGACGTCCGCTTCGTGATGAAAAACGGGCAGATCTACAAAAGCCCCGCGGCGTAACGGAGGCGGGAAATGGAACTCACCGACAACATCCTGTGGCTGCTCAAGCAGGCCTTCTACTATTCGCTGACCACCATCAACGAGGCGATGCGCGAACACGGTGTGAGCACCGCCCAGATCGGCGTGCTGCGCCAATTGGCCAACGAGCCAGGCCTATCCGGCGCCGAATTGGCGCGGCGTCTGCTGATCAGCCCGCAAGGCGTCCAGCTCGCACTCACCGCGCTGGAACGTCGCGGTCTGGTGGAACGAAAGCAAGACCCCCAGCACGCACGCATCCTGCGGGCCTATTTGACCGGGGAGGGGCGCAAGGTCGCCGAAACGGTGGTGAACGACGCGATCGCCGCACACCAGGAGGTGTTCGGGGTGTTGACCGAGCAAGAGCAGCGGACCCTGCGCGAGTTGCTGGGCCGCGTCGTCGAAAAGGGCACCGGTCATGAACTGTTCAACGACCACGTCGACGGCTGACCCCGCCCCGGACGGCGCGAGCGCGGCCATCGACGGACGCCGCCAATCTCTAGTACTTGAGACTAATCGCAAGTAGTTGATACTGTGGCCGGGATGGGTGAAATTCGGGCGGCCGCGAACGTCGGTCCGGCCGCGGTGAACGAGGCCGGATCGGGCGGCGTCGACGTCGCCGCGCTGCCGGATGGCTTTGTGCCACTGCGGATCAAGCGCGTGGTTTCCGAGACGCGCGACGCCGTGTCGATCGTTCTCGACGTTCCGCAGAGCAGCGCGAAGCGGTTCGGCTACCAAGCCGGACAGTTTCTGACGCTGCTGGTCACCGTCGACGGCCGCGAGCACCGACGGTGTTACTCGATGTCGTCGTCACCCGCTCTGGGCGAGGATCTGCAGATCACCGTCAAACGCGACCGCGACGGCGTGGTGTCGAACTGGCTCAACGACACGGCCACGCCCGGTGACGAGCTGCCCGCCCTGCCACCGCAGGGCCGCTTCGTGTTGCGCGAGAGCGATCGAGAGCTGATCGCCTTTGCCGGCGGAAGCGGCATCACGCCGGTGTTTTCGCTCGTGCGTACGGCGCTGACGTCCGGCGAGCGGGCCACGCGACTTTTCTATGCCAACCGGAACCGTGAATCGGTGATCTTCGACGAGGCGTTGGCGTCGCTCAGCGCGCGGCACGCCGATCGCTTCGTGCTGCACCATCATCTCGACGACAACAGGGGTTTCGTCACCCAGGCGGACATCGAGGCGTTCGTCGCGGACGCCGGAGACGCCGACGTGTACATCTGCGGGCCAAACGAATTCATGGATATCGTGCGAAACGCCTTATCGGCTGCGGGCGTGCCGGCCGATCGCCTGCACATCGAGCATTTCGACGTCGACGACGTAGCCGCGGCGGCGCCGCCGGACACCGAGGTGGTGACCGACGAGGTCACCATCGTGCTGGACGGCTCGACGACGACCGCGCCGTACCATGCGGGTAACACGCTGCTGCAGACGGCCCGGATGGCCGGACTGCGGGCGCCGTCCTCGTGTGAGATCGGCTCGTGCGGAACATGTATGGCCCGCCTGACGCACGGCAGCGCCCGGATGATCAACAACGACGCGCTCGAGCCGGATGAAGTCGAGGAGGGCTGGGTGTTGACGTGTCAGGCCCTGCCCACCAGTCCCACGGTGCGGGTGGTCTACGAGTGAGCGAGAAGGCGGTCGATGGTGGAGCGGGGTCGATGACGAGGGTCGCGGTGGTGACCGGCGGCGCCTCGGGTATGGGCGAGGCAACCTGTCATGAATTGGGCCGGCGCGGAATGAAAGTCGCGGTGCTCGACGTCAACGAGGATGCCGCGCAACGCGTCACCGACGACCTGCGGGCCGCTGGCGTGACCGCGCTCGGGGCCGGCGCCGACGTCACGGATCGGTCCGCGGTAGAGCAGGCCTTCGCGAAGGTGCGCAGCGAGCTGGGCGCGGTGACGGTTTTGGTGACCAGCGCGGGCATGTTCGACTTTTCACCCTTCCTGGAGATCACCGCCGAGAACTGGTCTCGAATCATCGACGTCAACCTCACCGGCACCTTTCATTGCTGCCAGCTCGCGCTGCCGGACATGATGGAGGCGAATTGGGGGAGGATCGTGATGATCTCGTCCTCGAGCGCCCAGCGCGGCTCCCCGTTCGCCGCCCATTACGCGGCGTCCAAGGGCGCGGTGATCACGTTGACCAAGTCACTGGCCCGAGAGTATGCGCCGCACGGGATCACGGTGAACAACATTCCGCCCTCGGGCATCGAGACCCCGATGCAGTACCGGGGCCAGGCCGCCGGGTACCTGCCGTCCAATGAGCAGATCGCCAGCAATATCCCGTTGGGCTACCTCGGCACCGGGGCCGACATTGCCGCGGCCGTGCGGTTTTTATGTTCGGAAGAAGCCCGGTACATCACCGGCCAGGTTCTAGGCGTCAACGGTGGAGCGGTGATGTGATAGCGAGGATCCGATGACCAGAGCAGGCAGGCCCCCGGAGGGCTCCTGGACCGAGCACTATCCCGAATTGGGAACCGGCCCGGTGTCTTTCAAGGACTCGTCGTCCCGGGAATTCTACGAACTCGAGCGCGAAGCGATCTTCAAACGCGCGTGGCTCAACGTTGCACGGGTGGAGGAGCTGCCGCGTGTCGGCAGCTACCTCACCAAGGAGATCGAGGTCGCCGGCGTCTCGGTGATCCTGGTCAAAGGCAAGGACGAGCGCATCCGCGCCTTCTACAACGTGTGCCGCCACCGCGGAAACAAACTGGTGTGGAACGACTTTCCCGGCGAGGAGACCCGCGGGACATGCCGGCAGTTCACCTGCAAATACCACGGCTGGCGCTACGACCTGCAGGGCGCGTTGAAATTCGTCCAGCAGGAAACGGAGTTCTTCGACCTCGATCTCGCGCAGTACGGGTTGCGGCCGGTGCACTGTGACGTGTGGAACGGCTTTGTCTTCATCAACTTCGACCCCGAACCACGCCAGGGCCTGCGTGAGTTCCTCGGTCCAATGATCACCGGCCTCGACGACTATCCCTTCGGCAAGCTGACCGAACGCTACGAGTGGGTGGCCCACAACAACAGCAACTGGAAGATCTTCGCCGACGCCTTCCAGGAGTATTACCACGTGCCCTCGCTGCACTCCCAGCAGGTGCCCGCCGAGGTGCGTGATCTTAACGCCGGATTCACTTGCGGCCATTTCCAACTCGACGGCCCGCACCGGTTGGTCTCCACGGCCGGGCGGCGCCGCTGGCTGCTGCCGCCCGAATACATGTACCCGATCGAGCGGGCCACCCGCAGCGGGCTGGTGGGACCGTGGCGCACGCCCGACATCGGCGAACTGCCACCTGGGCTCAATCCCGGGCGGATCGAGCCCTGGGGCATCAGCAATTTCCAGATTTTCCCGAACATCGAGATCTTGATCTATGGCGGCTGGTATCTGCTGTACCGGTACTGGCCCACCTCACACAACACGCACCGGTTCGAGGCCTACACCTACTTCCATCCGGCGCGCACCGTGCGGGAGCGTATCGAGCACGAAGTCGCCGCGGTGGTGTTGAAGGAGTTCGCGTTGCAAGACGCCGGGATGCTCGGCGGGACGCAGGCGGCACTGGAATACGGCATCGTCGACGAGTTTCCCCTCAACGACCAGGAGATCCTGGTGCGCCATCTGCACAAGGTCGCCGTCGACTGGGTCGAAGCCTATCGCCGCGAACAGGATTCGGTGGGAGTGTGACCATGCAGACCATGTTGCCCAGCGCATTCGCCGAGCTGGAGGAATACGCCCAAACGTGGTGCCTGGCAACCGAAACCGAGCGCTGGAACGCCCGGGTCAACGCGTCGATGCCCCAGCTGCGGGAATTCTACGACGCGTTCTTCCCGCGCCTGGAAGAGGCGATCGACTACTGCGACAAGTTTCCCCTCGACAATGTGCCCGACGACGCGCTGAACCTGCTGCACATGATCTATTCGCTGATCATGGTCGCCATGGCGGTGGAGATCATGCATCAACCCGCCCCGGTCGATGCCGCCGACGCCGTCATGATCCGCACCTGCGGACCGGTGCCCTGACGAAAGGACCGACCATGGGTCTGCTCACCATCACCAAACTCACCGAGTCGGTCGGTGCCGAGGTCGCCGGCCTGCAGCCGGCCGCCCTGGCAAGAGACGACTCGGTAGGTGAAGCGGTGCTGGATGCGTTGGAAGACAACGGGGTTCTGGTCTTTCGCGGCCTGCAACTCGACCCGGAGGAACAGGTCGGCTTCTGCCGCCGCCTCGGCGAAATCGACCACTCCTCCGACGGCCACCATCCGGTGGCCGGCATCTACCCGATCACGCTGGACAAGTCCAAGAACGCCTCGGCCGCCTACCTGAAGGCCACCTTCGACTGGCACATCGACGGCTGCACCCCGTTGGGCGACGAATGCCCGCAGAAGGCCACCGTGCTGTCGGCGGTACAGGTCGCCGAATGGGGTGGTGAAACCGAATTCGCCAACTCGTACGCAGCCTACGACGCCCTGAGCGACGCGGAGAAGGAGCGGTTCGGCGCCCTGCGTGTGGTGCACTCGCTGGAGGCTTCCCAGCGTCGCGTCTACCCCGACCCGTCGCCGGAACAGGTGCAGCGCTGGCGATCCCGTCGCACCCACGAACACCCGTTGGTGTGGACGCATCGCAGCGGCCGAAAGTCGCTGGTGCTGGGCGCCTCCGCGGACTACGTCGTCGATATGGATCTCGATGAGGGACGCGCCCTGCTGGACGAACTCCTCGAGCGGGCCACGGTGCCGGACAAGGTCTACAGCCACAGCTGGTCGATCGGCGACACCGTCATCTGGGACAACCGCGGGGTGCTGCACCGCGCCGCCCCGTACGACCCGGAGTCCCGTCGAGAAATGCTGCGCACCACCGTGCTCGGCGACGAACCGATCCAATAGCATGGCCGCGGCCGACGAGCATCCGCTGCGCCTGACACCGCTACCCGCCGACGAGTGGGACGAGCGAGCCCGCGCCGCGCTGGCGTCGCTGATCCCGGCCGAGCGGGCGAATCCCGTTGGCGCGGGCAATGTTTTGTCGACCATGGTCCGCCACCCCGACCTGACCGCGGCCTACCTGCCGTTCAATGCCTACCTGCTCACCCGCTCGACCCTGTCGCCCCGGGTGCGCGAAGTCGCGTTGCTGCGCGTGGTGCACCGCAGCAATTGCGGCTACCTGTGGTCGCACCACATCCCGATCGCTCTGCGCGCGGGCCTGACCGAACCCGAGATCGAGGGCATTCGGTCCGGCAGCTGCGCCGACCACACCGACCAGGCGGTGATCCGCGCCGTCGACGATCTCACCGCGGACAACACCATCAGCCAAGGGACTTGGGATCTGCTGGGCGAGTTGTTCACCCAGCAGCAGTGCATGGATTTGACGTTCACCATCGGCGGATACCTGTTGCTTGCTCTGGCCGTCAACACGTTCGGCATCCGAGAAGAGCACGGATGATCCCGCGGTCGGTACGTGGTGCCGTCGTCAGGCGCTAGTCCTCGCGGGATAAGGCGGCGCGCGGGCACTCGGCGATGGCCTTCTCCACCAGCGCCTCTTGGTCGGCGGGCACCGGGTCCGCGGTGACCACCGCGTAGTCGTCATCGTCGAGCCGAAAAACATTCGGCGCGATGTTCACGCAGTAGGCATTGCCTTCACACCGATCAAGGTTCACCACCGGCCGCATGAAGATCTCCTTTGATCTCTCGCACGAGGTTTTCACAAATGAGTCCTGTATAAATTCTAGTACGCCGCTTCTCAGTGACCTCTCAGTGCTGCCGTCTTACGCTGAGATCCTGGGTCCGGGAGGTCGATGGTGAAGATCGCATCCGTCATCGCCCGCCAACTGCTGGACTGCAAAGCCCGGCCCCTGCTCGAGGTCGAGATCACCACGGACACCGGCGTTGTCGGTCGCGGCGCGTCACCGACGGGCAGTTCGGTGGGTTCACACGAGGCGTTCGTCCTGCGGGACGGGGATCGCACCCACTACAACGGGCTGGGCGTGCACCGCGCCATCGCCGCGGTGACCGACGAGATCGCCCCCGCCCTGATCGGCGCGAAACTCGACGACCCCCGCTCCCTGGACCGGGTCATGATCGACCTGGACGGCACGGCGGACAAGCACCGGCTCGGCGGCAACGCGATCTACTCCACGTCGATCGCACTGCTGCGGGCGGCCGCCGCCGCGGCCGGCACACCCACGTACACTTATATCGGCGCGCTGCTCGGGCTCGAACCGCCGGCCACCGTGCCGATACCCAGCTTCAACATGATCAATGGCGGTCACTACGGCGATGTCCGCCAGACCTTCAGCGAGTTTCTCGTCGTGCCCTATCGCGCGGACTCGATCGAATCCGCGGTGGAGAAAGGCGTGGGCTTGTTCGAGACGCTCGGCGAGGTGCTCACCGAGCGCCTGGGCCGCGCACCGATGCTGGCGTCGTCGTACGGATACGTCGCGCCGTCCAGCGACCCGCACGTCGTTCTGGAAGTGTTGGCCGAAGCCGTCGAGCGCGCCGGCTGCGCCGACATCATGGCGTTCGCCCTGGACTGCGCGTCGAGCGAGGTGTACGACAGGGACTCTGCGACATACGCATTCAATGCCGAGCGGGTGACCGCGGAGGCGTTGATCGACTATGCCCGGGCGCTGTCGCAGGACTTCCCGATGCTGTTCATCGAAGACCTGCTGGACGGGGATGACTGGGCCGGATTCGCCAAAGCGGTCCAGACGGTGCACCGCTCGATCATCCTCGGAGACGACCTGATCGTCACCAACCGCGCCCGCTTGCGGCGCGCCGTCGAGATGTCCGCAGTCGGTGGGTTCGTTCTGAAACCCAACCAGGTCGGAACGATCGCCGAGGCCCTGGATTGCTTCGAATACGCTAGGCGCAATGGCGTTTTGGCCATCCCTTCGGGCCGCTCGGGCGGCGTCATCGACGATGTGGTGATGGACCTGGCGGTGGGCCTGGGGGCGCCGTTTCAGAAGAATGGCGCACCGCGGTCTGGCGAGCGCATCGCGAAGCTCAACTTTTTGCTGCGAGCGGCCGAAGGCATCCCGGATTGTGCGTTGGCGGACGTGCCCGCATTGGCGCGGTTCTGAGCCCGTTTCGAGTCAGCGGCCGGCGAACAACGCGAGCTCGGCCGTCACGGCGGTCCCACACACTGCCAAGGCGATCGAAAGCGCCAGCCAGTCCGCCGGTTTCGGTCGCGAGGGGGCCGCGGAGATCTGGCCGGTGCCGCCACGGGCCGTGATCGCATCACCCATCTCGTCGGCGCGGCGCAGCGTGACGGTGACGATCGCGACGACCAGGTCGATAACCTCCGCCGCCGTGCCCCGCAGACGGGCCCAACGGGTGCGAGGTGTGATATGCGGCCGCAGTCGGCGGGCGGCATGCAGCACCCGGAATTCGTCGATCAGCATTGGGAAGGTGCGCAGGGCCAGCGCCAAGGCAACCGACCAGTCGTCGACGGGGATTCGTAACGGTCGCAGGAAGCGACCCAAAGTGGCTACCGCGGGCGCAATTTCGGCGACATTAGTGGTCCACGACACCAGCGCGCCCAGGCCGAGTAATACGAGCGACAGCGAGGTGACGCGCAAAAAATCCAACAGGCCACCGAGACCCAGCGAGACCGTTCCCGCCTGGATCACGGGTTTGCCTCCGGCCAACGCCGCAGCGAAACCGGCGATGGCCAGCAGGATCCACAGCAATCGCGGCACCGACGGCAGCGCGCCGCGGGGAACACGCGCGAGCCGTACTCCCGCGACCGCTAACGCGGCGCTGAGCCCGATCGCCACCCAGCCGGGAAAGAATGTCAATAACAGCGAAATGCCAAAGACGACAAGCAATTTCGTTCCAGCCCACAACTCGTGGATGGGTGAGCTGCCCGGCACCGGCCGCAGCAGCACAACGGGGCGCCGACGAGCGGGCCTCTGCTTGGCCGGGGCGTCTGTCGCCACCGTTTCGTCCCGGGCGGCCGTCGCCTCCGCCGTTAGCGAACCGTCCCGCAGGTGCAGGGTACGCGGGCACAACTCCTCCAGTCCGGCGAAGTCGTGCGAAATGACCACCACGGTCAGACCGGTGTCACGACGGCGATCCGCGAGCAGCCGCAGCAGACCGCGTTGGCTGGCGGCATCTAGCCCCGCCAGCGGCTCGTCGAGGATCAAGATGCGCGGAGACCGCGCCAGCAATCCGGCCAGGACCACGCGGCGCATCTGGCCGCCACTGAGCTGATCGATACGCCGCTTCGCCACCGCGGCATCCAGCCCGACGACGGCAAGCGCCGCGACCACTCGATCGTGATCGTCGGGCGAAAAGCCCGCCGCCGAAGCTACTTCCAGGGCGACACGGGGACGCATCAATTGCAACCGGGCCGCCTGGAATTTCAGCGCGACCGCACCGACCTGCTCAGAAATCGGGCGTCCGTCGAGCAGACAGGTACCGCTGGTCGGCGCCGTCAGTCCGGCCATGATCCACGCCAACGTCGACTTACCGGAGCCGTTGCCGCCGTGGATAAGGAGCCCGTCGCCCTCATGCACCGCGAAGCTAATACCGCGCAAAGCGGTCTTCGCCCAGGGGGTGTCACTGGCGTATTCGTGACCAACACCGGCGAGTACCAGCATGGGCGCGCTGGACTGGTGGCCCGCGGCGAGCGTCGGCGTGGGCGCGGCCGCGGTCTCGACCATGGCGGTGTTATCCAGCGAAGCGCTGAGATTGATCGTGCGGTGGGCGGCACCGGCCTCGTCGGTGTAATGGGTGATGTACACCAGGGTCGTTCGATAACGCTCGTTGAGCCCGGACAGCACGCCGAGCAGCGCATCCCGGCCGTGCTGGTCGACCATCGCGGTGACCTCGTCGGCGATGAGCAGTGCCGGCTCCCGCGCCAGCGCCGCGGCCACGGCGAGGCGCTGCAGTTCACCGCCGGACAACCCGCCGGTGTCGCGCTCGGCCATGCCGTCAAGCCCGACTTCATGCAGTAACCGGCCAACGTCAGTGGTCTTGCCGGGCGGCAGTCCCCAGACCACGTCGTCGGCGACCCGCGTGCCCAGCACTTGGCTTTCCGAGTGCTGCATGACGACCGCGGTGCCGCCGAGTTCGCCGAGTCCGACCGCCCCCGGACGTTCGACCGTGCCCGATGTCGGTTCGCGGCCGGCCAGGATCAGTGCCAGCGTAGTTTTCCCGGAGCCGTTCGTTCCGGTGACCGCGACGTATTCGCCCGCCTGCACGTCAAAGCTCACCGCACGCAGCGCGTCGTGATCGGCATGCGAGTAGCGGAAGCGCACCTCGTCCAGCCGCACCGGGACCGGCGCGATCGGCCCGCAGCGAAGCGGTGCGTCCAGTTTGTGCACATCGGGAATGCTGCCTAGCCGCTGCAGCACCCGCGACAGCGTCCACCAGCCGATGACCGAGGCGCCGATGATCGCGACCACCGCGTATCCGAGGACCAGCCACTGCCAATAATTCAGCGCTTCGGCGAGCAACCGTTTGAGCTCCTGCGCACCAGCCTGCAGGTGCGGCACGCGGGCAATCACCGCCGCGCCTCCGTTTACGGTGGCCGCGATCGTGTCGAACACCAGTTGCCGAAGCCGCGCCAGGACGGTCAACGCGATGACGCCGGCCCCGCCGAGGACGACTCCGGCGACAAATGACACGGCGATCACGGTGGGCGTGCCGCGGGTGCGGCGTGTCACCATCCCGGCCAGTCCGCCGACGTAGGCGCAGAGCGCGACCGTCAAGACGCCGCTGAAGCCGACCACCAAAAAGCAGATCACACCAGCGGCGATCGCCGCGGTGATCGGGACCCGGATCCGATACCGATAGGCAAGTAGCCCAATCGGCACGGTGCCCAGCAGACCCAGCCAACCCGCGTGCGGAAGGATGACCGCGATGATGGCGATCGCCGCACACAGCGCACCCATCACCGACGCCTGCGCCATTTCACTGGGTAGCAGCGATCCGGCACGCTTTTTCGGCAGCGCAGTGCCGGACCCCTTCACGACACGATTATGCCCGTCGCCGCCAGCGCGCCCGAGGTTCTCTCATCAGATCTTCAGGTAGCCCTTGTCGGCGGGAATCTGGGCGGCGACGGCGGCGACGGCGGCGAGACGGCGCGGGTCGTCGCACGCGTTTCGTCGACATGTCAGCACATCAACGAGATGCGTTCGGCCCGGTCAACGATTCGTCGGCCGGTCACGGCTGCGGCAGCGGACGGGCGCGCACCAGCGTCGGCCACCAGAACCACGGCCCCAGGATCCGCAGGATGGACGGCACGACAAACGAGCGCACGATCAGGGTGTCGAGCAACAAGCCGATGCACACCGTCGAACCCACCTGCCCGATCGTTCTCAGATCGCTGGTGAGCATGGCCAGCATGGTGAAGGCGAACACCAAACCGGCCGACGTCACCACACCGCCGGTGCTGCCGAGCGCGCGGATGAGACCGGTGTGGATCCCGCCGTGCAGCTCCTCCTTGACCCGATTGATCAACAACAGGTTGTAGTCCGATCCGACGGCCACCAGGATGATGAACGTCAGCGGTAGGACGAGCCAGTGCAGGTGCAGACCGATGAGGTGCTGCCAGAACAGGATGGACAGGCCGAACGCCCCGGCGTAGGAGAAGGCCACGGTGCCCGGAATCACCAACGCCGCCACCAGACTTCGCGTGATGAACAGCATGATCAAGAAGATCAGCACAAAGGCCGCGATCGCCGCGATCAGCAGATCCGACATCGCGTATTGCTTGATGTCCTTGTCGTTGGACCCCGAACCGCCGATATAGACCCGGGCGCCGGCCAGCGACGTCTCCTTCAGGATCGTCTTGATCGCGTCGGGGAACTGTTCGACGTGCTCGACGCCTTCGGGGCCCATGGCGTCGCCCTCGTGCGTGACGATGAAGCGGGCGGCCTTGCCGTCCGGCGACATCATCAGCTTCATGCCCGCCTTGAGGTCCTCGTTGTCGAAGGCTTCGTGCGGGATATAGAAGAAGTCGTCGCTGCGGGACTTGTCGAAGTCGTTGCCGACGTTGATCGAATCGTCGTAGGTCTGCTCGGTTTGAATGGACTGTAGATCCGCCGAGCCGTAGCTGTTGACCAACTTCGACTGAAGGGCTTCCGTGTCGTCGGCGGTGGCTTTCAGCTGGGCGATGATCTGCGGGAAGGCCTTATCGACCTCCACGAGGGAGATCCTGGCGTACTTGATGTCCTCGGCCAGGTGGTCGATCTGGTCGAGCCCGTCGAACAACGATCTGAACGACCAGCAGATCGGAATGTCGAAACAGTGCTTCTCCCAATAGAAATAGCTTTTGATCGGGCGGAAGAAATCGTCGACGTTCGCGATCTCCTCGTTGATTTCGTTGCTGACCCTTTCCAGGTCCTCGACGGTGAGCACCGTCTGGTGCAGTTCGTCGGACACCTTCTGGAAGAAGCCGATCTCCTTGCGCAAGACGGCAACAGAGTGCGCCTGGATCTCCGCCTGCGCGTCGGTGTTCGAATTCTGCTCCCTGTTGAAGGGGAGTTGTTGACCATTGCCGCTGCCTTGCGTGGTGAACAGGTAGGGAATGCTGGCGTGCTCGAGCGCCCGGCCCAACGGCCGCGTCATGCCTTGCACCATCGCCACCCCATGCAGGCGGATCAAAGCCCTGGCGACGCGATCGAGCGAGATGAAGTCGGCCGAGTTGCGCATGTCGTGGTCGGTCTCGATCATCAGCATCTCGGAAAACAGCTTGCTCTTGGGGAAGTGCCGATCGGCGGCCTGAAAGCCGAGATTCGCTGGGGCACTGGCCGGCTGGTATTGCCGGTCGTCGTAGTTCTGCCGGTAGCTCGGCACGAAGATCGCGCCGAGCATGACGACGGCGGAACTGGCCACCAGGATCGGCACCGGCCAGCGCACGACGCTCGCCCCGATGCGCCGATAGAGATACCCTTTGGCGCTGGTTCTCGGGTCGAACATCCCGAACAGGCTGCCGACGGTCAAGACCGCCGGACCCAGCGTCATCGCCGCCGCGATGGTGAACAGCATGGTGATCGCGACGGCCGGCCCCATGGTGTGGAAGTAGTTGAGGCGCGCGAACGTCAAGCAGTAACACGCGCCGGCGATGGTGAGGCCGGACCCGATGATGATGGGCGCGACACCCGTGTATGCGATGTAGAAGCTGTCCTCCCGGCTTTCGCCGGCCTGTCGGGCCTCGTGGTATCGGCCCATCAGGAAGATGCCGTAATCCGTTCCCGCACCGAGGGTCAACGCGATGACGATGTTCACCGCGAACGACGAGAGTTCGATGTACCCGTAGTGCCCCAGGGTCGAGACGATGCCCTTCGCGACGAGCATCTCGATGAGGACTCCGAGCAGGGGCACCAACAGCGTGGCGGGCGTGCGGTACACCAACAGCAGCATCACGACGATGAGGATGATCGTGACGATCGTGACGTTGTTCAGGCTGGCATTGGCGATGGCGAGTGTGTCGGAGGCCAGCGGAGCCGCACCGCTGACGTAGACCTTGAGCCCGGGCGGCGGCGTGTCTTTCTTGATGATGTCGCGGACGGCGTCGACGGACTGGTTGGCTTGAATCTGGCCGATGTCGCCGGCGAGACGCAAGAGCACGTAGGTGCACTTGCCATCGACGCTTTGCGCCCCGGCCGCGGTGAATGGCTTGCCCCACAGATCCATCACGTATTGCACGTGTTTGGTGTCGCGCTCGAGGCGGCGCATCAAATCGTCGTAGTACCGGTGGTCCTGGTCGCCCAGTTGGCGGTTCGCCTCGAACACCACCATGGTCAGGTTGGTCGAGTTGGACTCGTGGAACTTCTCGCCGATGTGCAGCAGCGCCCGCTGCGAGGGTGCGTAGTGCGGGACCATCGGCCCGGCGAGCTCTTCTGCGACCCGTTCCACTTGGGGCATAAAGGTATTCGTGGTGACCGCGAGAAGCCCCCAGAAGAAGATGATCGGTATCGCCAGTGCGCGGACCATCCTGGGGATGAAGGGACGTTTGACCCGGGGCTCGTCGAGGCGGTGCTCGGTCATGCCGACTTCACCCTGCACTGGACGTCGGCGTCCTGATGGTCACCGGATTGCTCGTCGCGGACAACGCCGTCGACCAGCATCCGGCAACCCACTTGACCGCCATGAACGTGCACCGAAATGCTGCCGGATGCCACCGTAAGCGTGGTGGTCTCCGTGTGGGACCAGGGCAAAGACGTGATATCGACCTCGTGCGGATGGCCATCGATGTCGACGTAGACGAGCTTCCCGCCTCGCCCGGCGGAACCGAACACCTCATAGGTGATCCGTTTGAGGTTGAACTCTTCGGGTGCCTGCGGACCGTTGACGGTGATGACCGGCTCCGGTTCGGAGAACTGATGCACCTTGTACATGCACAGCAGGCCCACACCCACCGCGACCACCGCGACCAACGGCATCCAGATACGCGAAAGCACTGTCCGCCCGACTGAACGAGGGCTCATCGGATCATCTCTCGCGACCCGGTACGGACATCGTGTTCGTGCCCCCCCGCTCTCGCCCTGGTGCCCGCCAAATAGTAGACGGTCATGTGCCCAATTGACACATCATTGTGCAAGACCAGAAACACCGCAACCCGGACCCGGCCGGTAAGGCGCGCCGGCCCATCCGGCGGCCCGTGAGCGCACGGGATGCCTGGCCTTGTCTTCGGTCAGGACACTTTGTTCAGCCGCCGCTTCAACCCTGCGTGGCGGCGGATTTGAATGGCGAGGTTCGTCGAGGTCAACATCGGGATCACCCCGAGGAAGGTCCGCTCGGAGGGAGTCGCTCCATGCAAGTGGTAGAGACTGCCGAAGACATAAAAACAGCCCAGCATGAACAAGGCGCCCGGGATGCAAAGGGTCAGCAAGGAGCCACGATCGGCAACGAGTTGCTTCGCGTAGTTCAACTCCTGCCGTGACATCGGTTCGCCTTTCCGCACTTTGTGCAGGACCGCTTTGGCGCTCCGGATGTCTTCACCGACGGGAGCAGCCGTGCGGCGCTCCAGGCGATTTACGTACACGGCGGCGACGGCCGCCAACGACAGCGCCAGGACAAGGGTTAGTGCGGTCAGCAGACCATATAAAGACGAACTCATGCTGCGATCCTTGCTTCGCCGTGGGATTACCGAAGGCTCGCGAAGAACGCTACCCCAGTCGTTGCGACACCGTACGTGAGCGCTTTCTCCGAAAGTCCCGGCTGATGATCACATCCCGGGCGATCAAAATCCGAAGTCGCCGCCACCGCTCGAATCGGACCCGCCGCCGAAGTCCGATCCGCCGCCGAAATCGGAGCCGCCGCCGAAATCGGAGCTGCCGGAGTCCCAGCCGCCGCCGGAGTCCCACCCGCCGCCAAAGCCGACGTCGCCGCCGCCGGAGAATGCGGCGTCGCCGCCGGTGAACCCCACGTCCGCCGACGGGCTGTCATAACCGGCTGCCTGGGCATCGTCATAGCCATAGCTATTGGCATCGGTGAAGGCGGAATCGCGGCCGGCCTCGAAGCCGCGCTCGTAACTGCCGCCCCAATGGTCGTCCAGGAGCGCGTCCATCAGCAGCACGTCGGTCAGCGCCCACGTCCAGCCCGGGCCCCAGAACGCGTACGGGTAATAGCCCGGGTAAAAGAACATCCCATTGTGGTAGCCACCGCCGTAGTAGTACGGGTAACCGGGCTGCGCTGCGGTGCTGTAGTTGTTGTTGTTGATCGTCACCGACTCACCGGTGTCGGGGTTCGTGGTGCGCACCGTGGCCTGCTTACGATCGGCGGCCGGCACCGAATTCACGGCGGCGACGTCGGGCGTGCGCCGCGGGTCCAGCTTCCGGTTGGCCTTCGCGACCGTGGACTCCACCACCCGCAGATGCGCCCGTGCGGCCCCGTAATCGCCTTTCTCATAAGCGTTTCGGGCGTCGTACAAGCTGGAGTTGGCTTTCAACGACTCGGCGCTGACATCCGCGCCGCTATCGGTCAGCACGGCGTTGTCGAGATCGCTGACATTCGACGTGGCCACGATCAGCTCCTGCTTGATCTCCTCGCGCGCCTCATTGTCCTTGCGGTGCTTACGATTTCGGCGCACGCCGAACCAGAGCAAGCCGGCCATGGCCAGCGCGATGCCCGAAATGACCAGCGTCGCCTTCAGCCAGGTCCAGTCGTCGTGCTTTTGGTGAGCGACGGGAGAGGTGGTCACCGGTCCGCGGGACACCGCGTTGGCGCTCGCCAGCTTGCCGACGAAGGCACTCGTGGCGCCGTACGGGTCGTTGTGGTGATCTTTCGCCGACTGATTCATGAATTGATCAACGTTGTCGGCAATGGCCTTGGGCACGTTGTAGGCGCGCACGTGGTAGCCGCGGGAGTCGATGACCAGGATGACGCCGCTGAACCTGGGGTTGCGGCTCAGCATGGCGGCGTGAACGGCGTCGGGCGTGGTCACGCCGCTCTGGGCGGGGGACACCACCGCCACCCAGACCGGAGGGTCCGAGCTCCACGTCCACGAGCTGGTGAGGATCTGCTGGTTCAGCTTGTCGGGATTCTGCAGCGGCGGCCGGGCCCCCGGGTCGACCACCACGTGCGTCTCGCTGTCGAACCTGCTCACCAGCTGGTCCGTGTAGGTGTCGGCGGACGCCGACGGGGCGAGCAGCAGCGCCAGCACCATGATCACCGGAGCCAGGGCGAGTTCGCGGAAGCGTAGGTTCACATCTCTCCTGCCGTCGTTGCGTGCGCGCCCACCCTAGTCCGTTTCGGACGGCTCTCGCAGGACGCGGTCAGTGCGCACCGGCGAGGTTCAGCGTGACCACGCCGGCGATGATCAAGCCGACCCCGACGATCTTGGACAGCGATATCGAGGAGCCGAGAAACAACACGGCGATCAACACGATGAGGGCGGTACCGATGGCCGACCACAACGCGTAGGCGACGTCGGTCTGCATACCGCGCGAAATCGACACCGCCAGCAGCGCGAACGAGACGGCATAACCGATCAGGCACACCACGGTCGGCCACAGGCGGGTGAAGCCTTCGGTGCCCTTGAGCATGCTGGTCGCTATTACCTCGGCGAATATCGCGCCGAGGAGAAACAGATAGGTCACAACGCCTCCTTGCCTGCCTGGGCACACGTACGTATTTACCTGACGGTGCGTCGAATGGCGTCGTCTCCGCCGATCGCCCGGGTGGCAACCGTAACCTTGCCAGCGTGACGACGAACCTCGACCAAAGACTGGCCTACTACGCCCCGGCCGTACTGAGCCTGTTTCGGTGCGTCTACGGTTTGCTCTTCGCCGCATACGGGTCGAGGAGCCTCTTCGACTGGCCCGTCCCATCGCCCGTTGTCGTCGAAGTTGGATCCTGGCCCGGCTGGTATGCCGGGCTGATCGAAATCGTCGCGGGCCTGCTCATCGCCGGCGGGTTATTCACTCGCGCCGCCGCGTTCGTCGCCTCGGGGGAGATGGCGGTCGCTTACTTCTCGAGTCATCAACCCGAGGCGCTGTGGCCCGTCGCCGATCCGCCCGCAGGCAACGGCGGAGCGCTGGCCATCCTGTTCTGCTTCGGATTTTTCCTGCTCGTCTTCGCCGGGGGCGGCGCCTACTCCCTGGATGCACTACGCCGGAAGGCGGGCCGGTCGCGGCTTCGGCGCTGACGAAACGCGTCGAGCCCAGACTTTCGCTCAACCGGCGATAATGGCATTCTCTGATACGGAGAAGCCGTTTTCAGATCGACGGACGGGTTCGGAGAGGCGGATCATGAGCGCGCAACGCTGCGACGGGCTGGTGGCCCTGGTCACCGGCAGCAGCCGGGGCTTGGGCAGGGCAATCGCCGCGCGCCTGGCCGAACGCGGAGCGACGGTGGCGTTGACCGCCCGCACGATGGACCCCGATCCGAAGTACCAGGGGTCGCTGAGCCAAACACGCGACGAGATTGTCGCGGCGGGTGGGAAAGCCATTGCGGTTCAAGCAGATCTGTCCCAAGCGCAAGACCGGGAACGGCTTTTCGCCGAGGTGGTCAACGGCGTGGGCGCACCCGACATCCTGGTCAACAACGCCGCGGTGACGTTCCTGCGGCCTCTCGACGGGTTTCCCGAGCGGCGCGCCCGGCTGATGATGGAGATGCATGTGCTCGGGCCACTGCATCTGTGCCAGCTGGCGATACCCGCGATGCGCGAGCGCGGGCGCGGCTGGATCTTGAACCTGACCTCGGTGGGCGGCGACCTGCCGCCAGGGCCGCCGTTTTCGGAGTTCGACCGGACCGCTGGCTTCGGCATCTACGGCACGGCCAAGGCCGCACTCAACCGATTGACGAAAAGCCTTGCGGCCGAACTGTATGACGACGGAATCGCGGTCAACGCCGCCGCCCCGTCCAACCCCGTGGCCACGCCCGGCGCCGGCACGCTGGATCTGGCCAAGACCGGCACCGAGGACATCGGGCTGATCACCGAAACGGCGTTCCGGCTATGCACGGGTGATCCGAAGACCCTGACCGGTCGCATCGCACACACCCAGCCCTTCCTCGCCGAGGTCGGCTGGTCCGCGCCGGCGGGCTGAATGGCCGAGCTCGATGCCGCCGAGCTGCGTCGGCGACTCGACGGTGCCGGCGTCGTCGACGTCGCTCCGCTGTCCGGGGGAGCCTCCAGTCTCACCTTCGCGGGCACCAGGGCCGGCCAACGTGTGGTGATCAAAGTCGCCCCGCCGGGTGTCGAACCCGTTGGGCATCGCGACGTGCTGCGCCAGGCCCGCATCATCAAAGCGCTTGCAGCGAACGATGTTCCGGTGCCGACGGTGCTGTGGGAGGACGCGGGGGATCCCCCCGGCACGCCACCGCTCTACGTGATGACGCACGTCGAAGGCGAGTGCGTGGAACCGCTGTTCGACGATTGCGCGCCGGTGCCCGCTCTCGGCGATCGGTATCGGAATGCCTGCCGCGCCATGGCCGCGTTGCACAGACTCGCGCCGACGGAGCTCGGACTGGGCGACGAACCGGTGGTCGATCCGGTCGCCGAAGTCCAGCGTTGGTCCGACACGCTGCGGACGGTGGACCCGGCGATGGTGCCCGATTGGCCGAACGTGCGCGACGAGCTGCTGGATTGCGCACCGAGCGCGATGACGCCCCGCGTGGTGCACGGCGACTTCCGGCTGGGCAACCTGCTCGCGGCAGGGTCGCATGTCAACGCGGTCATCGACTGGGAGATCTGGTCGATAGGCGATCCCCGCGTCGACGCCGGCTGGTTCCTGATCAACTGCGACCCGGACACCTACCGGCGGGTCGACCCGGCTGACGGCATCGCGCCGCCCATCGCCGAGCTCATCGAGCTCTACCGGTCTGAGATGGGTTGCGAGGTCGGCGAATTGGCGTGGTTCACGGCGCTGGCGTGCTTCAAATCGGCGGCGACGTGGTCGCTGATCGTCAAACACAATCGGCGACGCGCCGCGCCGCGAGCCGAATGGGAAGCCATGGCAGCGGTTTTGCCGCGACTGCTGGACCGCGCCAGGACCACGCTGGCTTAGCAGGGACAGCTGATCAGCCGCAGTGGGCTGATAGATTTTCGCAAATCATTCCCACCTTGTTCCAGTCGCTCGGCAAACCGTTTTCATCATCGTCGACCGGGTTGGTCAAGGTGGTCGGAAACTGTATCGGCCATTCGTCGATCGAGGGAAGGTCGGGCTGCTGACCGGCGTCAGGGTCTGCGAGCGCTGTGCCCGCGCCGCAGGTCAAAGCCGAGATGACCATCGAACCCGCGACCAGTACGCGAGCGCACCTGTGAGATGTCATTGCCCTGCTCTCCGTAATCCGTCCGGATACTGGAGATTGTCGAAACGCTGATGCCGATTCTACATCGCGGCAAAGTCACGAACGAACAACAAGTTCGGATTGCAAGCCAGCAAATTTCACGCGGCTGACTCGACCCTGCGTACGGTTTCGCCCGTGAGGCCGGTAGCCATTGTCGTCCGTCGTGCCGCCGCGATTGCCATGTGCCTCGCCATGTCCGTGATCGCGGCGCCTTCGGCCGGCTCTGAACCTCAGTCGGGCGCCGCCCCTCCCGATGCGGCGCCACCGGCCGAAGGGGCGGTGCCTTCGAATCCTCCCGCGATCCTCAACACCCCTGACGGCTGGACTCTGGGAGTGGGCGCAAAGGACGAGATGCAGGTTACGGTGGCACCGCTGACCACGGCCATCTCGTCCCGCGAATACATGTCCAGCGGCATTTTCGTCGGCTCGCTCAGAGGGCCCGAGGAGCCCCACGGCGTCCTGGAAGTGGGATACCAGATCGGCTGCGGAATCGACATGAGTACCTCCAACGGCGTGATCATGGAGGGCGGCGCCGGCATCATCCCCGGCGTCAGCCCCACCTTCGACGCGACCGGCACGCTGCCGCCGCTGCTCCCATTCGTCTCGACGCCCATCAACGGTGTGATGAGCGTGGGACTCAAGCCCGGTTTGGTCATCGTGGTGCCGGTGGTCAAGAAGCAGTTCAAGGGTGCAGATCCGTGGGTGATGATCAGCAACTTTCACGTCAAGATCGACGGGTGCGTGGGCCAGTCGTTCATCCGCTCCTATGCGGTGCTGACCCGTACGACCGACCTGTCCGATGTGGTGCTGTCCTACGTCGGTGTCACCAAAGCCGTCTGATCGGTTGTTCGCGCTCAGGGGCGGGGGATGCCGGCCAGCTTGTCGGCGAACTTGGCCTCCGCGGCCGCGCGCAACCGCAGCAGATGCTGCGAGGGAAACAGGTCCGGTGCGGGCTCACGATCTTTCAGCAGCAACCGCGCCAGCGTGACCTTGTGCACTTCGGTCGGACCATCGGCCAGCCCGAGCACGAACGACTCCACCAGATACTGTACGAACGGCATCTCGTGGGTGGTGCCCAACGACCCGTGCACCTGAAGCGCGCGAGACGACACGTCGTGCAGGACCTTCTGCATCATCGCCTTCACCGCCGAGATGTCGGCGCGAACGGCCTTGTAGTCGTTGAATTGGTCGATCTTCCAAGCTGTTTGAAGGGTCAGCAGCCGGAACGCCTCGAGCTCCATCCACGAGTCCGCGACCATCTCCTGCACGAGTTGCTTGTTGGCCAGCGGCTCACCCTGGGTGTAACGCGACACCGCACGCTCGCAGATCATGTCGTAGATCCGGCGGACCAGGCCTACGGTGCGCATCGCGTGGTGAATCCGCCCTCCGCCCAAGCGGGTCTGCGCGACGACGAAGGCCCCGCCCCGCGGGCCCAACATGTGATCGGCCGGCACGCGGACGTTTTCGTAACGTACATAACCCTCACGCCCACCGCCGGTCGGCTGATAACCCAGCCCGACGTCTCGCAGCACGTTGATGCCGGGGGTGTCGCCGGGGACGACGAACATCGAGTACCGCTCGTAGGGTGGGGCGTCGGGATCGGTCATCGCCATCACGATGATGAACGACGCCATCGAGGCGAACGATGAAAACCACTTCTCCCCGTTGATGATCCAATGATCGCCGTCTTGTACCGCGGTGGTGCGAAACACTTTCGGATCGGCCCCGCCCTGTGGCTCGGTCATCGAGAAACACGAAATGATGCGGTTGTCCAACAGCGGCTCCAAGTAGCGCTCCTTGAGCTCGGGTGTGCCGTAGTGCGCCAGGATTTCGCTATTGCCGGAATCGGGAGCCTGCGAGCCGAATACGATCGGCGCGCATTCCGAGCGACCCAGGATCTCGTTGAGCAGCGCCAGCTTTACCTGTCCGAAGCCCGGCCCGCCCAAGTGCGGGCCCAGGTGGGTCGCCCACAGGCCACGCTTTTTCACGATCTGCTGCAGCGGCGGGATCAGCGCCTGACGCACCGGGTCGCCGAGGTCGTGAGATTCCTTGACAATCAAGTCGATCGGCTCGCACTCTTCGCGCACGAAGGTTTCGACCCACTGCAGTTGTGCTGCCCACTCCGGTTCGGTGGAGAAGTCCCACGACATGCGTCGTCCTCTCTTGGTTGGTCACTCTGAGTTGCTGTGGGCCACCAGGCCGGAGTCCTCGAGCGCGGTGATGACGTCGGCGTCCCGGGCGGCGGGACCGGTCATGAAGACCACTTCTTGCGGCGCTCGGCCGCCTCGTCGGTCGCGTGGGAAATCACCTGATTGCGGTTTTCCAGTTCCATGGCCGACGCCAGGCTCGTGGCGTCGGTGTTGACTTGTAGGGCGCGCTTGGTCAGTTGCGCACCCAGCGGGGCGTGGCTCGCGATCAGCGACGCCAATTCCACCGCGCGATCGGACAGAGCATCCGGCTCGATGACCTCGCTGATTAGACCGCGCCGGTCCGCCTCGATGGCGGACACGGTGCGGCCGGTGAGCATCCAGTCGGCGGCAACGCTGGTGCCGACGATGCGGGGCAGGTGGTAACTCATGCCCATCTCGGCCCCCGAGAGCCCAAGCAGGATTGCGGCATTGCCGAAAGAGGCTGCCGCCGAGCAGATTCGGATGTCGGCGGCCAGGCACAGCGCGAGCCCCGCCCCCACGCAGGGGCCGTTGACGGCCGCGATGACGGGCTGCGGCAATGCCCGCACCGCCTCGGCGAGGGCGGCCATCTTTTCCTGAAAGCGCATCCGGTCCAGTGCGGGCGCGCTCGCGTCCAACATCGAGGGCCCGAAGTCGCGCATGTCGATGCCCGCGCAGAACCCGCGCCCGGCGCCGGTCAGCACGACGGCCCGCGCCGCGTGATCGGCGGCCAGATCGTTGAGCGCATCATGCAATTCGGTCTGCATGGTCTCGTTGATGGCATTGAGCCGCTGCGGGCGGTTGAGCCGCAGAATGACGACCCCGTCGCGGGGCCGCTCGAGATTCACGGTTTCGGGCACGGTCACACCCGCTCGGTGATCGTTGCCGTGCCCATCCCGCCCCCGGGGCGGTCGCGCCCGCGCGTGGTGCGGACGCCTTCGAGAATCCAGGCGTCGATGATGGACTCCGATCGTTGTGGTTTGGCTTGCTCCGGGCGTCACGCCGGCACAAGGTCACCTGCGATCGTAATCTGTCTCTCGACTGCGGAGAACCACCTTCTCCGGATCGGCGAAGCTATTCTCGCGTGCGTGGCGTTTGCCCGCCTTCGAGCGACAACGACGCGGACCATCGGAGTTGTCGCTCAAAGGCGGGCACTTCACACTGTCCTTCCGCGGCGCACCCGAAGGGCCTGATGGAAGCCGCGCCCGCTGACGTGGAGAAGTGTTGGCTTGCAAACTAATTGGCGCCACAACGGGACGTGCATCGCCGCGGTCGGCTCTGGCTTTCGGCGCGCAGCGGGGCCTATGCGTCCTCCTGACGCATAACCGGGCGCGCAGCGGGTAGCCGGGCGCCATGACCAAGATCGGATACTTTCTCACCTGCGAGCAATTCGGCCCGAAAGAACTCATCGACCAGGCCAAGCGCGCGGAGGACGCCGGATTCGACGCGTTGTGGATCTCGGACCACTATCACCCGTGGAACGACGAGCAGGGCCAGAGCCCGTTCGTGTGGGGGGTGATCGGTGCGTTGTCGGAGGCAACGTCGCTGCCGGTGAGCACCGCCGTCACGTGCCCGACAATCCGCATCCATCCGGCAATCATCGCGCAGGCGTCGGCCACCGCGGCCGTGCAACTCGGCGGACGCTTCGTGCTTGGGCTTGGCAGCGGCGAGGCCCTCAACGAACACATCCTGGGCGATCCCTGGCCGTCCGCCGGTGTGCGCCTCGAGATGCTGGAGGAGGCGATCGACGTCATTCGCAAGCTGCACAAGGGCGGCGAGGTCAGCCACCACGGCAAGCACTACGAGGTGCAGGAGGCGCAGGTATACACCCGGCCGGAACAGCCGGTGCCGATCTACGTCTCCGCGTTCGGGCCGCAGGCCGTCGAGCTGGCCGCCCGCATCGGCGACGGATACAGCATCGCCATGCCCGACGGCGACCTGGTCAAGCAATTCCGCGAATCCGGCGGCGGCGACAAGCCGGTGCAGGGCGGTACCAAAGTCTGCTGGGACCAAGATGCCGACGCCGCGCTGAAGACCGCGCACCGGTTGTGGGCTAACGAGGGGCTGCCCGGACAGACCTCGCAAATCCTGCCGCGACCCAAGGATTTCGCCGCCCTGCAGTCGCTGGTGCCGCCGGAGACGGTCGGCGAGAGCGTGGCCTGTGGCCCGGACCCCGACAAGCACATCGCCCAGGTGCGCGAGTACATCGACGCCGACGTCGACGAGATCTACGTTCAGCAGATCGGCGCCGACATGGACGGGTTCTTCGCCGCATGGCAGCGTGACGTCTTGCCCCAGGTCCGCGGCTAGGGTTCAGGCCTCAGCCGTCGAAAGCCGGACCATCGAACCGATCACGAGTGATGAACTCGACGACCGGCTTTCGGCGCAGTTTGGTCAGCTGCCGCGCCGGTCTGCCGAGCGGCACCACCGCGGTCACCGCGTGCGTGTCGGGAATGCCCAGCAGTCGGCGGACGTGTTCTTCGGCCGCGATGGCCATCGTGGTGATGGTGCCGCCGTAGCCCTCGCTGCGCGCGGCGAGCAAAATGTTCCAGATCAACGGGTAGACCGATGCCCCGCCCGCTATGCCGACGCGGTCCAGATCTTGGTCGATGGCGGCGACGACGGTCAGGTCCACCGAAACGACCAGAACCACAGGTGCTTTGGCGATCGGCGCGACGAACGTGTCGGGGATCTCGGTCGCGTCGATGACGTCTTGCGGAACCCCGCTGGGATGAACCGAATTCCAAGGGTTTTCACCCGCCTGCAACTGGGCGAAGTAGCGCCGAGCGGCCGGCCTGCCCAATTCGGCCAGCTCGCGGCGGACCGTCTCGTCGCGCACCACGGTGACGTGTGCGCCCTGGCGGTTGCCGCCGCTGGGAGCGAACCGGGCGTTGTCGAAAATGCGGCCCAGCACGTCGTCGGGCAACGGATCGTCGGTGAACTCGCGTGCCGCGAAAGTCGTTCGCATCACGTCGTATAGCCGCATGACGGAGCGGCCCATCAACTCGAGGACCCGCACCGCTCCAGCCGGAACGTGCGTTCGAACCCGGCCGGCTGCGTCGTCAAGGTCACTTCTACCGCACCGTTGGGGGCGATGACGTAGCGCTCCTCGACGTCGGGCCCGTCGACCCACCGGCCGACCGGCTGACGCCCCAGGTCGTCGCGGTCGTGCAGTGCGGGGTCGAAGGGGAAAAGCACCGGGTCATACGGCGTGACGTCGCCGTCGGGCCGCCCGTTGACCAGGCGGCTGCACTCCACGAACCGGAAGTGCCCGATGTTGTGTGCCGCTCGATATTTGCGTTTCACCACCAGCGGGGATTGCCCGTCGGCCGGGAGCGAAACATCCTTGCACACGATCGGGTCGAAGACGACCCCGGCGCCGGCCTCGGCCTCGCGGAAAACTCCGAAATTTCTCGAGAAGCGTTCGGAGATCGCGAAATTGGATTCCTTGTCCAGAAAGACGGCGAGTCCGATGGCCGTGGCGGCGAAGGGGTGCGGCGAGCGTTTCACCCGCTTCTCGCCGAAGGTGCCACGCAGCATCCGAGACACCAGCGGAAAGCCCCCGGCCCCGCCGACGACGTAGATGCCCGCCACCTCCGACCAGTCCACGTCGTTGCGGCCCCGCGCCGGATCGTGCAGGACCCGAGTGAGCAGCCGCATCGTCTGGTCGACCAGCGGCGCGCACACCGAGTAGACGTCGTCGATGGGGCAGGAGAATGGCGGCCGATCGACCGGGGACAGGTCGACCAGGAAACGGCGCGTCTGCGGCCCGACCGCCTCCTTGCGGGTGGCGCACTCCTCGGCGAGCAGGTCGCGCTGGGCGGTGTCGAGGCCGGGCAGGTTGGCGCCGGCGAGCACCAGCTCGACGATCGCCTCGTCGAAATCGTCGCCCCCGAGGCGCTGGATCCCCTCGCTGATGACGACCTCGTTCGCGTGCCCGGTCATTTTCAGCAGTGACGCGTCGAACGTGCCGCCGCCCAAGTCGTAGATGAGGACGTACTCGCGTTTGGCGGTGATGGTGGACCGGTAGCGGTGGGCGTATTCGAGGCTGGCGGCGGACGGCTCGTTGAGCAGCGCGACGACGTGAAAACCGGCCGCGACATAGGCATCCAGAGTGAGCAGGCGCTGGGCGCTCGACGCGTTGGCGGGCACGCTGATCGCGGCTTCGATGGGTTCGCCCGGGGCCAGGGCCACGTTCGAGTGCCGCCGCAGATCGGCCTTCAGTTGGGCCAGGAAGCCGGTGAGAAGGTCGGCCAGGCGATAAGCACGGCCCGCCAGGGTGACCTCGGTTTGGGGTCCGGCGTCGTTGAGTAATCGTTTGAACGAGCGCAGCACCGACCAATTCGAATCGTGGCGCACGGCGGCGGCCTCCGCGCCGAACCGCAGGTCCCCGGCGGCATTGGCGGCGATGAGCGACGGCCACGCATCCATGCCCTCGAAGGACACGACGGGATAGTTGCCTCGGTCGACGGCCGCGACGACGGTGTGCGTGGTGCCAAAGTCGATACCGACTCTCATCGCGCAAGTTTAGGACCGCGTCGCGTCTTTCGGCACGACCTCTTCGCGTGGCGTGCCCTCGCGTTCGGTCAGTCCTCGAAGTGGCGCTCGTAGTCGTTGCGCTCGAGCCACCACTGCAGGTTGTAGGTCCCCACTGCGAGCACCATCATCAATCCGACGCAGGCGACGCTGATGAGTACGTTCACAGCCTCTCCATTTCGCGTGCCATGCGGGCGTTCTCGAGGTAGGCGTAATGCCTCAGGTAGGGCTGCCGCGGCCGATTCGCATCAGCGACCATCTGCCGCAGCCCGGCGGCGATCCGGCTGCGGAGCGGGGAGCGGCGCGTTCGCTGGACGACGGCGGTGTCGAAGAGCACCTGCTGGGTACTGATCAGGACCGGTGCGGGTGCCGCCTCGACGGCGGGCGTCGCCGACGACGGTTGCGGTATGGGCTCGGGCGCGGTCCGGAGTCCCGTTGACGTGACCAGCATTTCGTCCACCTTCTTCGTGTCGCGGTCCCGTTGACCAGGTAGGTCGGCCGGTGATGGACTCAACGTAGGGTCGGCGATCACCATTACGCACGCGTAGTCGACTACCTATTTGTGCGCGGCGGCTATCGCACTTCGGGGGGTACCGTCATCGCTTTTGAGCGCCGACGACCCTGGGAGCCGACGTCGTCGGCTGGGCCCATTGCCGCTGCACCCCTCGCTCCGCGGCCGTGGGAATCAAGCCCGCGGGCGCGAACCGCTTCGACGGCACCGGGTCGTCCTCGGTCAGGGGCCGGCCCAACTTGCTGGCCGGTCCGCGAATCGCCCCGAGCGCGACCACGATCCCGGAGATCACCACGATGACGACGGTCGCCGCGAACAGAATCGACAGCGTGCCCTGGATGAAGGTGTTCCTGATGACCTCGTCGAGCTGATGCGCGTCTTTGGCCGAACCGAAGGCCGTCCTGCCCGCTTGCTTGGCCGCCAGGTACGTCGAGTGCTGCGTCAAATAGCCGACGGCGGGATCCGCGGACAAGATCTTCTGCCACGACGCGGTCAGCGTGACCGCAAGATCCCAGAGCAGGGGAATCCCCGGAATCCACGCCCACTTCAACTGGCCCTTCTTGATGACCACCACGGTGATGACGGTCAGTGAGATCCCGGCAAGCAGCTGGTTGGCGATACCGAACAGCGGAAACAGCGTGTTGATGCCGCCGAGCGGGTCGCTCACGCCCATCAGCAGGATGCCGCCCCACGCGGCCACCACGGCCAGGCTGCAACCCCAAACGCCGGGGCGCCAACTGGGGTTTCGCAGCTTGGCCAGCGGGCCGCGCAGGTTGCCCAGCGCGTCGGAGAGCATGAAGCGGTTGACCCGGGTGCCCGCGTCGAGGGTGGTCAGGATGAACAGCGCCTCGAACATGATCGCGAAGTGGTACCAGAACGACTTGAGGCCCGCCCCGCCGAAGACACGCTGCAGCACGTCGGCCATCCCCCAGGCCAGCGTCGGTGCTCCACCGGTGCGCGACACGATCGACTTCTCGCCGACGCTGCTGGCGGCCTGGCTGATCTGGTCCGCGTCGGTCGGGGCGCCCGGCAATCCGAGTCCATTGACGTAATGCGCGGCGCCGGCCGCGGTGCCGCCGGTCTGCGCCGCCGGCGCGTTGATGGTGAAGTACAGATGCTGGTTGATGATCGCCGCCGTAATCAGCGCCATGACCGCGACGAACGACTCGGTGATCATGCCACCGTAGCCGATCATTCGCATCTGGCTTTCCTTCTCCAGCAGCTTGGGCGTCGTCCCCGACGAGATCAGCGCGTGAAAGCCGGACAGCGCGCCGCACGCGATGGTGATGAACAAGAACGGGAACAGCGAGCCGGCGAACACCGGGCCGTTGCCCCTGGTGGCGAACTGTGAGATCGCGGATGCCTGCATCTCCGGCCGGGCGATGCAGACCCCGACGGCGAGCAGCCCGATGGCGCCGACCTTCATGAACGTCGACAGGTAGTCACGCGGCGCCAACAAAAGCCAGACCGGCAGCACGGACGCGGCGAAACCGTAGCCGATGAGGCACCAGCACAGCGTGACCGGAGAAAGTGTGAACCAGGCTGCGCCCCAAGGTGTTTCGGCGACCCAATGGCCGGACACCACCGCGAGCAGTAGCAGCGCGAAGCCGATCACCGATACTTCCGAAACACGCCCGGGACGCAGGAACCGCAGGTAGCAACCCATGAACAGGGCGATGGGGATGGTCATGGCTATCGAGAAGACACCCCACGGGCTCTGGGCCAGCGCCCGCACCACGATCAGCGCCAGCACCCCGATCAGGATGACCATGATGACGAGGACCCCGACGAGGGCGGCGGCCCCGCCCGCGGCGCCCAGCTCGTCGCGGACCATCTCGCCAAGGGAACGGCCACGCCGCCGGGTGGAGATCCACAACACCAGGTAGTCCTGCACGCAGCCGCCGAATACTGCGCCGATGACGATCCAGATGCTGCCCGGCAGATAGCCCATCTGCATGGCCAGCACCGGACCGACCAGCGGACCGGCCCCGGCGATGGCGGCGAAATGATGGCCGAACAGCACCCGCCGGTCGGTCGGCACGAAATCGGTGCCGTCCTCGAGAAACTCGGCAGGCGTGGCGTAGTCGTCGCGCGGGCGGACGATCTTCATCTCGATCAACCGCGCATAGAACCGGTACCCGACGATGTACGTACAGATCGCCGCGACGACGATCCACACCGCGTTGACCGTCTCGCCCCGGGCGAACGCGATGATCGCCCAGGCGACGGCGCCGAGCACCGCGATGACGCCGAACACGATTTTGTGTCGCGCGGTGATAGGGGAGCGGTCGATGATGGCCACGGGTGGCAGGCCTTCGTCGGTATGGATGTAGCTGACGTCGTCGCGGTGCTCTCTGACTGCCACGGCGGAAACCCTACGCGCGCCGAAGCGACTGCGCCTGTTGGACAAAGCCCGGTTCAGTACAGCGCGCGCACGGCGTCGATGGTGTCGGCTTCGGCGGGGCTCTTGTCGTCGCGATAGCGCACCACGCGGGCGAACCGCAGCGCCAGCCCCCCGGGGTAGCGCGACGACTTCTGCACGCCGTCCAGTGCGATTTCGACCACCTGCTCGGGCCGCACTCGGACGACGTAACCGTCCGTTTCGCCGATGGCGAGTTCGCTGAATCGCGCGGTCTGCCAGTCCAGCATGGCGTCGGTCATGCCCTTGAAAGTCTTTCCCACCATGATGAATTCGCCGCTTGCCGGGTCGCGTGCGCCCAGGTGGATATTGGAGAGCTTGCCACGGCGGCGCCCCGACCCCCACTCCACCGCGAGCACCACCAGATCCAGGGTGTGCACGGGCTTGACCTTCAACCAGCCCGCTCCCCGCCGGCCCGCCTGGTACGGCGCGCCGGGCGCCTTGGCCATCACGCCCTCGTGGCCGGCGGCCAGCGTCACGTCCAGGAACGCGCCCGCCTTCGCGGGGTCGCTCGTGAGCAGCCGATCGACCCGCTGCGCCGGCGGCACCAATGCGTCCAGCGCGGCCAGCCTCTCGGCGGTCGGCGCGTCGAGCAGGTCGACGCCGTCGCAGTGCAGGATGTCGAAGAAGAACACCGAAAGCCGTTGTGCTGCAACGGCTGCGGCGATGTCGACGGAGCGGCCGAATCGTGAGGCGGTGACCTGGAAGCGGTGCGGCCGGTTGTCGGGCCGCAGCGCGATGGCCTCGCCGTCGGCGATGAGGTCGTCCACCGGCAGCGCCAGCGTCGCCTCCACCACTTCGGGCAGCCGCGCGGTGACGTCGTCGAGGCTTCGCGTGTAGACGGTGACCTCGTCACCGGCGCGGTGGATCTGCACCCGCGCGCCGTCCAGCTTGGCTTCGAAAATCGTTTGCCCGCCGTGGCGTTCGATCGCATCGGCCACGCTCGTCGCGGTCTGCGCCAGCATCGGGCCAACCGGCCGGCCGACCCGCAGGGTGAACGCGTCCAGCGCCGAGGCCGAGCCGGACAACGGACCGGACAGGGTTGCCGCCGCCACCGCCGGCAGGTCCCCGCCCAGCATCGCGGCGCGCTGCACCGCGGCCGCCGGGATGCCGGCGGCCTTCGCCACCGCGTCGGCCATGATCCCGGCCAGTGCGCCCTGGCGTAGTTCGCCGCCGAGCAGCCGCAACAGAAAGGTCTGTTCGATGTCGGTGGCTGCGGCGAACAGGCCGCTCAGCAGCGCGGCGCGGCGTGCCTGCGCGCCCTTGCCGGACACCGCGCCGATGTCGGAGAAGGTGGCATCGACGCCGGAGACGGTCAGCGAGGCGTCCGACGCCGCCGGCGGCCGCGAGCGCAGCGCCGCCCACCCCACGCCGATCTGGCGCTGCCGCAACTCACCGGAAAGCCACGACACCACGATGGCGACCGCCGCGGCGTCGGGTGCCGCACGGGTCAGCAGGCCGGCGATGTGGGCGACTTTGGTCAGCCGCGACGACGTCTCCCCGACGTCGTCAGACGTCGTTGCCACGTCGAGAAGGAGCACGGTCGCCAGCTTGGCATGGCTCGGTGACAGGCCTGAGGAGCGGACACGCTAGCGTGCCTACGTAACGTTACAGATCGCAGGGATTCTGACAACCACGAAGGAGACGCCCGGATGGAGATCAGTGGGAAGAAGGTCGTCGTCATCGGCGGCGCATCGGGAATGGGCCGTGCCAGCGCCGAGCTGCTGCACGAACGCGGTGCGGATGTCGCCATCCTCGACCGCGAGGGCTCCGACGGTAAGACCGTCGCCGAGGGCGTCGGGGGTACCTTCTACCCGGTTGACGTCACCGACTTCACCGGCACCGAAGAGACGCTGCAGGCCGCCGTCGACAAGCTTGGCGGGCTGCACGTCGTGATCACCACCGCGGGTGGCGGTATCGCCAAGCGGACGCTGACCAAGTCGGGGCCGCACGACCTCGAGTCCTTCCAGTCCGTGATCGACCTGAACCTGATCGCCACCTTCAACATCAGCCGGCTGGCCGCCGCGCACATGGCCAAGAACGAGCCCGAAGACCCGGACACCGGGGAGCGCGGCGTCATCATCAACACCGCCTCGATTGCTGCCTTCGAGGGCCAGATCGGCCAGGTCGCCTACACCGCCGCAAAGGCGGGCATCGCCGGGATGTGCCTGACGATGGCCCGCGACCTGGGCTCGGTGGGCATCCGCGTGCTGGGAATCGCCCCGAGCCTGTTCGCCACCGGGTTGACCCAGGGCATTCCCGACGAGTTCGCCACGCAGCTGACCAAGGACGCGGCCTTCCCCAAGCGCCTCGGCCGTCCCGAGGAGTACGCGAAGCTGGTCGCCGCCATCGTGGACAATCCGATGCTCAATGGCCAATGCCTGCGCCTGGACGCCGGGCAGCGGTTCGCGCCCAAGTAGGCGCCCCCGATTGGGGCCCTCCCCGCATTAAGTACACTCTTTAGCCAGCCGCCCCGCTTCCCCTCGGAGCGGGGCAGGCCACCCAGCTTCAGCTCCGACGATGCGGATCGCGCGGCGGTCCGAGGGGAGCGGACAATCGAACCCGGCTGGCATGCGGCGCGAGGAGGGCCCTCATGGGTATCGCAATAACCGACGACCATCGTGAACTCGCCGAAGTAGCCCGCGGGTTCTTGACCTCCCAGAAGGCGCGCTGGGCGGCGCGATCGCTGCTCGACGCCTCCGACGAGCCACGGCCCGGGTTCTGGCCGAGCCTGGTCGAGCTGGGTTGGCTCGGCCTGCACGTCGACGAGGAATACGGCGGCTCAGGATTCGGGCTGCCCGAACTCGTGGTGGTGATCGAAGAACTCGGTCGCGCGGTGGCGCCCGGGCCCTTCGTGCCCACCGTCATCGCGTCCGCGGTGATCGCCAAAGACGGTACCGCCGAACAGAAGTCGCGGCTGCTACCCGGCCTGATCGACGGGACCGTCGTCGCGGGCGTCGGGCTGGACGGCCAGGTGCAGGTCAATGACGGCACGGCCGACGGGGAGGCGGGAATCGTCCTGGGCGCCGGGCTGGCCGAGCTGCTGCTGATCGCCGCGGGTGACGGCGTGCTGGTGCTCGAGCGTGGCCGTGACGGTGTCTCGGTCGAGGTGCCGGAGAACTTCGATCCGACGCGCCGATCCGGACGCGTCCGCCTGCACAACGTGCGCGTCTCCGACGACGACGTCGTGCCGGGCGCGCGCCAATCGGCGTTGGCCCGGGCCCGCACGTTGCTGGCCGCCGAGGCCGTGGGCGGGGCGTCGGACTGCGTCGATGCCGCCGTCGACTACGCCAAGGTGCGCCAGCAATTCGGGCGCACCATCGCCACTTTCCAGGCGGTCAAGCATCACTGCGCGAACATGTTGGTGGGCGCGGAGTCCGGGATCGCGGCGGTCTGGGACGCCGCCCGCGCGGCGACCGAGGACGAGGAGCAGTTCCGGCTCATCGCCGCGGTGGCGGCGGCGCTGGCCTTCCCGGCCTATGTCCGCAATGCCGAACTCAACGTCCAGGTGCACGGCGGCATCGGCTTCACCTGGGAGCACGACGCGCACCTGCACCTGCGCCGGGCGGTGGTGAGCGCGGCGCTGTTCGGCGGTGACGCGCCGGCCGCCGACGTTTTCGAGCGCACCGCCGCCGGCGTCGCCCGCGAGAACAGCCTCGACCTGCCGCCCGAAGCCGAAGAACTGCGCACCGCCATCCGCGCCGACGCCACCGAGATCGCCGCTCTGGATAAAAAGGCCCAGCGCGACAAGCTGATCGAGACCGGCTACGTGATGCCGCACTGGCCCAAGCCGTGGGGACGCGCGGCCGACGCCGTCGCGCAACTCGTGATCGAGGAGGAATTCCGGGCGGCCGGCATCAAGCGGCCCGACTATGGGATCACCGGCTGGGTGATCCTGACCCTGATCCAGCACGGAACCCCTTGGCAGATCGAACGATTCGTGGAGAAGGCGCTGCGCAAGGACGAGATTTGGTGCCAGCTTTTCTCCGAGCCGGACGCCGGCTCCGACGCCGCCTCCATCAAGACGCGCGCGACCCGGGTGGACGGCGGCTGGAAGATCAACGGCCAGAAGGTGTGGACCAGCGGGGCGCACTACTGCGCGCGCGGCCTCGCCACGGTGCGCACCGACCCCGACGCCCCGAAGCACGCCGGCATCACCACGGTGATCGTCGACATGAAGGCGCCCGAGGTGGAGGTGCGCCCGCTGCGACAGATGACCGGCGGCTCGGACTTCAACGAGGTCTTCTTCAACGACCTGTTCGTTCCCGACGAGGACGTCGTCGGCACGCCCAACTCGGGCTGGACCGTTGCGCGCGCGACGCTGGGCAACGAGCGGGTCAGCATCGGCGGCAGCGGATCGTTTTACGAGGGGCTGGCCGACCAACTCGTGCAGCTCACCGAGCAGCGCCCGGATCGGTTGGCGGGCGGGCGAATTCGAGTCGGCTCGTATCTGGCCGAGGAAACCGCGCTGCGGTTGCTGAATCTGCGCCGCGCCGCGCGCAGCGTCGAGGGCGCGGGGCCCGGCCCGGAGGGCAACGTCACCAAGCTGAAGCTGGCCGAACACATGGTGGAGGGCGCCGCGATCATGGCGGCGCTGCTGGGTCCGGACGTCGCGCTCACCGACGGTCCCGGCGCCCTGGCAGGCCGGCTGATGATGGGGGCCCGCGGCATGGCGATCGCCGGCGGCACGTCGGAAGTGACGCGCAATCAGATCGCCGAGCGGATCCTCGGCATGCCGCGTGACCCGTTGATCAACTAGCCCGCGCCGAATCAGGCCGGCGCGAACTGCGCCGCGCCGCCGCTGCCGCGTTCCGGTCGCAGCGCGACGGGCATCCCGCAGCTCACCGAATCCGGTTCGCAGTCAACGATATTGGCGGCGACCCGCAGGCCGCTCTGTTCGGCGAGCTCGACGATGGCAATGACGTATGGGGTGGGAATCTCCGGGTTGTACGGGTGATGGTTGACCGTGTAGGTGAACACGGTGCCCCGCCCGGAGACTTCCCGCGCCTCCAGCGTGCCCCCGCACTTGCGGCATTGGCCGCTGGCCGGATGCACCCAGCGCGCGCAGCGGTCGCAGTACTCGATGAGCAGCGGCCCGTCCGACACGACGAATACAGTACACTCAATTGATTCGATGCTTGGTCTGACGGGCGGTGTGCATGACACATTTCGAAAAAGACGCGATCTTGTCCGGCATCGGGATCTCACGAATCGGCCGCCGCACCGGCATCCCGGGCCTGGACCTGACCATGGAGGCGGTGCGCGCCGCCATCGAGGACGCCGGGCTGACCCCGACCGACATCGACGGCATCGCCACCCTGGGTGACACGCCCGCTGCGGACGTCAACGCCCAGCTGCGCATCGATGCCGCGGACTGCGGATCAGGCTTCGGCACCGGCGGCCTGCTTTCGCCGGTGATGTCGGCCTGCCGCGCGGTCGCCGAACGCCGCGCCCGCCACGTGGTGGTGTACCGGACGATCCAGATGCTCGGCGGCACGGTTCCCGTCAAGCAGGACGAGAACGCGCCGGCGCCGCCGCTGGCGCGGATGTTCGAGACACCCGAGGGTGAGCCGAAGCCGGCTGTCGGTGCGATGGACGATGTCAACGATCTGGTTGCGGCGCATGCCTATTCGGCCGCCAACTGGCTGGCGCTCAACTGCCGTCGCCACATGGAGCTGTACGGGACCACCAAGGAGCAGCTGGGCTGGATCGCGCTCAACGGCAGGCGCAACGCTGCGCTGAATCCCCTTGCGGTGTACCGGGATCCGATGACGATGGCCGACTACTCGGGCGCGCGGTTGGTGTCCACGCCACTTGGGCTGCTCGACTGCGACGTCCCGATCGACGGATCGATCGCGGTGGTGGTCTCGCACGCGGAGCGCGCCGCCGACTGTCCGCACCGCGCGGTGCAGGTCGAGGCGATCGGCGGGTCCGACGGAGCGGGCGGCTGGTTTCACCGCGCGGACTACCCGAAGATGGCGATGTCGGATGCGGCGGCGCAGATGTGGTCGCGCACGGCGGTGAAGCCCGCCGACCTCCAAGTCGCCGAGTTATACGACGGGTTCACCTATCTCACCCTGGCGTGGCTGGAAGCGCTCGGAGTGTGCGGCGACGGCGAGGGCGGCCCGTTCGTCGAGGGCGGGACGCGGATCGCCCGCGACGGGCAGCTGCCGCTGAACACCTACGGCGGCCAGCTATCGGCGGGGCGCATGCACGGCTACTGGGCGCTGCACGAAGGGTGTCTGCAGCTGCGCGGCGACGCGGGGGAGCGGCAGGTGTCGCGTCGCCCCGAGGTGGGCGTCGTCTCCGTCGGCGGTGGTCCCGTCGCGGGGTGCATGCTGCTGACCTGCTGACCGAGAGCGCGATCGAGCTCTCATGACTCAGGAGCCAAGGACCGGCCAGGCGAACAAGCTCGCTTCGATCCTCGCCCGCGACATCGAAGCCGATATCGTTCGCCGCGGCTGGGCGGTGGGCGAATCACTGGGCTCCGAACAAGATCTGCAGCAGCGCTTCGGGGTGAGCCGTTCGGTGCTGCGGGAGGCCGTGCGGCTCGTCGAACATCATCAGGTCGCGCGGATGCGCCGCGGCCCCAACGGGGGGTTGTACGTCTGCGAGCCCGATGCGGGGCCCGCCACCCGCGCCGTCGTCATCTATCTCGAATACCTGGGCACGACGCTGGGCGACTTGCTCAACGCGCGACTGGTCCTCGAGCCGCTGGCGGCCTCGCTCGCCGCCGAGCGCATCGATGAGGCCGGCATCGCGCGGCTGCGTGCGGTGCTGCACGCCGAGGAGCAGTGGAGGCCCGGCCTACCGGCGCCACGCGACGAGTTCCACATCGCGCTGGCCGAGCAATCCAAAAACCCGGTGCTGCAACTGTTTATCGACGTCTTGATGCGGCTCACCACCCGCTATGCCCTGGCGTCGCGAACGGATTCGGAGACCGAGGCATTAGAGGCGGTCGACCATCTGCACGCGCACCACTCCGCGATCGTCGCCGCCGTCACGGCCGGCGATGCCGCCCGCGCCAAGACGCTGTCGGAGCGACACGTCGAAGCGGTCACCGGCTGGCTGCAGCATCATCATGCGGGGGACGAAAGCCGTGGGCGAGAAAGGCGCCGCCGGCTCGATTCCGAGTCGCCCGGCGGCAAACTGGCCGAGATGCTGGCCGCCACCATCGGTGACGACATCGCCGCCAGCGGCTGGCACGTGGGTGCCGTCTTCGGTACCGAGACGGCCCTGCTGGAGCGCTACCGGGTGAGCCGCGCGGTGCTTCGCGAGGCGGTGCGGCTGCTCGAATACCACTCGATAGCCCACATGCGCCGCGGCCCCGGTGGCGGCCTGGTCATCGCCCGACCCGCGGCGCAGGCCAGCATCGACACGATCGCCTTGTACCTGCAGTACCGCGGGCCGAGCCGCGAAGACCTGCGATGCGTCCGCGACGCCATCGAGATCGACAACGTGACCAAGGTCGTCAAACGGTTGGCCGAGTCGGAGGTGGCGGCGTTTTTGGGCACCCATCGTTCCGGGCTTGCGGAGAACTCCCAACCAACGGCCGACGACGTGCGGCAGGCGATCGCGGAGGAGTTCAACTTCCACGTCGGTCTGGCGCAACTGGCCGGCAACGCGCTGCTGGATCTGTTCCTGCGGATCATCGTCGAGCTGTTTCGCCGGCACTGGTCCAGCACCGGGCAGGCGCTGCCGACCTGGTCGGACGTGCTGGCCGTGCACCACGCCCACCTGCGGATCGTCGAGGCGGTCGAGGCCGCCGACGAGAGCGTCGCCTGTTACCGCCTCCGCCGTCATCTCGACGCGGCCGCCTCGTGGTGGCTGTGACAGTGCGATCGCGAGCCGACGACGTGGCCCACCAGTGCGGCAAACCTAAATGGGACCCGTTGCGCGGTATAGCGAAGGCCCGTCTTGGGTACTGGAACAGAGGGAGGCGTCAGCCTGCCCAACAGGGGGTTGGCGCAAGTGATCGAAAGCGAGAGCGCTGAAGTGAAGGCGGCTAACGAAACCAGGCAATACGGTTTCGTCCATTCCGCGTCGATTTATCACTCTCAGCAGGAGTTTTTGGACTTGGCAAGCCGTTTCGTCGGCGATGGTTTGGCGCTGGACGAGGCGGTGCTGCTTGCCGCCCCTCCCGAGACTCTGGCGCTGCTGCACGACGGGTTGTACCCCCGTGATGATCCACCCGCGGACGTGCGCATGGTTGATATCACCGAGGTGGCCCGCAATCCCTGCCGATTCATGGCGATGCAGGGTGCGTTCATCGACGAGCACCCGGATCAGCGAGTCCGGATCGTCAGCCAGCTCGCGTGGCCGGGCCGCACCGACGAGGAGTTCGTCGCCTGCATCGAGCACGACGCACTCGTCAACGAGGCCATGGACGGCTACCCCGCGTCGTGCCTGTGCCTCTACGACGCGGGCCGGCTCGGCGACGGCGTGCTGTCGGATGCGCGCGCGACACATCCGCTGCTGTGGGAACGCGGAACGCTGCAGCACAACTCGGACTACGCTCCCGCCGACGTCCTGGAACGCTGCAACCAGCCGCTGGCCGCCGGTCCCGGGGCCGTCACATACATGGTCCGCAAGTCGGCCGACCTTCGCCCCGCGCGATCCTTCGCCGTCGACTACGCGGGCTGGATGGGGTTGAGTCAGGAGAGCATCGAGGATCTACAGCTGGTCGCCACGGAGCTGGCCACCAACAGCCTGATGTACACCGGGGGCGCCTGCCGGCTGGCCTTCTGGCAAGACGACGGACATCTGGTCTGCGAGGCACGCGACACCGGACGATTCGACGACCCGATCGTGGGTCGTCTGGACCCCGGCCCGTGCGGTCCCGCGAGTCGCGGCCTGTATCTGGTCAACGCCATCTCGGACTTGGTGCGAACCCACACCACCAGGGCCGGTACGACGATTCAGGCGTATCTACGGTTCGAGCCCGCACCGGGCCCGGCCGGGTAAGAGGCCGTCGCGATAGGTGAGTTTCATGTGCGCTAGCGACGGTGGTAGCGCACATGAGACTCGGCCCTTGCCGCGGCCACGGCGGCTCGCTGCGGTCGCGCAAGTTCTATAGCGGGCGCAACACGATCGGCATGCCGTCTTTCGGCACGGGCATGCCGCCGTAGTCCCACTCGCACGTGTAACCCGGGCGCGGCGGCTCCAGCCGATACCTGCGCAGCAGGCGGTGCAGGATGGTCTTGATCTCCAACTGCCCGAACGTCATTCCGATGCACTTGTGCGCGCCGCCACCGAAAGGCGTGAACGCATAGCGGTGCCGCTTGTGCTCGTTGCGGGGCTCGGTGAATCGCTCGGGGTCGAATTTCAGTGGGTCGGTCCACAATTCGGGCAACCTGTGGTTCATGCCGGGGTAGGCGATCACGTTGGTGCCCTTCGGGATGAAGTAACCCAGCAGATCGGTATCGCGCACCGTCTGGCGCATGGCCCACTGCACCGGCGTCACGATGCGGATCGACTCGTTCATCACCAGATCCAGCGTCTCGAGCTTCTCCAGCGAATCGATGTCGAGCGGCCCGTCGCCCAGCCGATCCGATTCCTCGCGGCAGCGCTGCTGCCACTCCGGGTGAAGGGCCAGGTGGTAGGCCATCGTTGTCACCGTCGAGGTGGATGTGTCGTGCGCGGCCATCATCAAAAAGATCATGTGGTTGACGATGTCGTCGTCGGAGAACTTGTTGCCGTCCTCGTCTTCGGTCTGGCACAACACCGACAACAGATCCGTACCGGGATTCGCGCGCTGCTCCTTGACCCGCTCGCGGAAGTAGTTCTCCAGCAGCTCGCGCGCCTTGAGGCCGCGCCACCACGTGAACGGCGGCACGGAAGTGCGGATGATCGCGTTGCCCGCGCGCGTGGTGACCGCGAACGCCTTGTTGACCTTGGTCACCAATTCGTGGTCGGTGCCCGGCTCGTGGCCCATGAACACCATCGAGGCGATGTCGAGCGTCAACTCCTTCATGGCCGGGTAGAGCAGGAACCGCGCGTCATTGGTCACCCAGTCATTGGCGACCGTTTGCGAGACCACCTGGTCCATCTGTTCGACATAGCTGACCAGGCGGGACCGGATGAAGGCCTCCTGCATGATCCGCCGGTGGAACATGTGCTCTTCGAAGTCCAGCAGCATCAGGCCGCGGTTGAAGAACGGCCCGATTACCGGCACCCATCCCTGCTGGGAATAGTCCTTGTTGCGATTCGAGTAGATGACCTGGGCGGCGTCCGGTCCCAGGGCGGCGACGCCCGGCAGGACGGGCGAGTCCCCGAAGATCACCGGACCCTTGGTCTGGTACATGTGCAGCAGGTAGTCGGGGCCGCCGCGCAGCATCTCGATGATGTGCCCGATGACCGGCAGGCCCGCGTCGCCGATGACCGCTTTGAGCCCACTGCCCGGTGGCGGCTCGGCGAGTTTGCGCTCTGGGAAGTCGGTGTTCAGCAGCCTGCGCTCGACCATCCCCATGCCGGGAAAGTTGTTGATGGACGGCGTGAACCGGCGCCGCGCCTGATCCAGCAGGTACTGCGGGGTGCTGATGGTGGCGGTCATAACGCTCCTTTGCGTGCCCTCCCGGTGACGGCCGTCACTGATTCATACCTTCGCTGAAAAACTTGACGGCTGTCAAGTTTGCATTTTCCGTGGCGTGGTGCAAGGTCAGGGAGTGACCAGCGAACCCGCCACTCCCGAGCCGGGCGCACGACGGCGTGGCGACAAGCAACGCCAGGCGATCGTGCAGGCGGTGCGTGAATTGCTGCAGGAAAAGCCATTTGCGGAGCTGTCGGTCAGCACCATCAGCCTGCGGGCCGGCGTGGCGCGATCCGGCTTCTACTTCTACTTCGACTCCAAGTACGCGGTGCTGGCACAGCTCATGGCCGAGGCCGCCGAAGAACTCGAGGAACTCACCGAGTACTTCGCCCCCCGGCAGGCCGGCGAGTCACCCGAGCAGTTCGCCAAGCGAATGGTCGGCAGCGCCGCGGCCGTCTACGCGCACAACGACCCGGTGGTGACGGCGTGCAATGAGGCCCGCAACACCGACGTCGAGATTCGCGACCTGCTCGATCAGCAGTTCGAGGTGGTGCTGGGCCAGATCGTCGGAATTGTCGAGGCCGAGATGAAGGCCGGGACGGCCAATCCGATCAGTGACGACCTGCCGACGCTGATCCGCACGCTGGCCGGCACGACCGCGCTGATGCTGACCGGCGACCCGATTCTGACCGGACGCGACAGCGATCGTGACCGACGGGTGCGCCTCCTCGAGCAGCTTTGGCTGCACGCGCTGTGGGCGGGCCGTCCCTAGGGCGCTGTTACCGCCGGTATCGTCACGGCCATGGCGCAGAGGGGAATCGGGCGGTCTTTCGCGGGAAAGCGGTGCCTTGTCACCGGAGCGGCGAGCGGCATCGGCCGCGCCACGGCGTTGCGGCTGGCCGCGCAGGGCGCCGAGCTCTACCTGACTGACCGCGATAGCGACGGCCTCGAACAAACCGTGGCCGACGCGCGGGCGCTGGCCGCCGAGGTTCCCAAGCATCGGGCGCTCGACATCGCCAACTATGACCAGGTGGCCGCGTTCGCCGCCGATATCCACGCCGCGCATCCCAGCATGGACGTCGTTCTCAACATCGCCGGCGTATCCGCGTGGGGAACCGTCGACCGGCTGACCCATGAGCAGTGGCGCAAGATGATCGCCATCAATTTGATGGGTCCGATCCACGTCATCGAGACGTTCGTGCCGCCGATGGTGGCGGCCAAGCGCGGCGGGCATCTGGTCAACGTGTCCTCGGCGGCCGGGCTGGTGGCCCTGCCGTGGCATGCCGCCTACAGCGCCAGCAAGTACGGGTTGCGTGGCCTGTCGGAGGTGCTGCGCTTCGACCTGGCCCGCCATCGCATCGGGGTCTCGGTCGTGGTGCCGGGCGCGGTGAACACCCCGCTGGTGGGCACCGTGGAAATCGCCGGGGTGGACCGGGAAGACCCCAACGTCGACCGGTGGGTGAAGCGGTTCGCCGGCCACGCCGTATCGCCGGAAAAGGCCGCCGACAAGATCCTGGCCGGGGTGGCCAAGAACCGATACCTGATCTACACGTCGGCCGACATCCGCGCCCTGTATGCCTTCAAAAGGCTTGCGTGGTGGCCCTATAGCGTGGCGATGCGCCAGGTGAACGTGATCTTCACCCGTGCGTTGCGGCCCGGCCCGGCGCCCCTAGCGCGGCATCACCAGCTCGAGGCGCACCCCGAGCAGGCGGACCGGCCGGTCGAGCTCGAATAGGTCGAGCACGCGAAGGGCCGCGGCCACGATGACGTCACGATCGGTGCTGGGCGCATCGAGCTTGCGAATCTTGGTGCGCGTGTAGAACGTTGCCGTGCGCACGGTGACCGCCACCCGGATCACGACTCGGTCCGCCGCGAGGACGTCCGTCAGCGCCCGCTCGGCCAAATCCGTTACGGCCGCGGCCATCTCGGACCGATCGGTAAGATCGCGCGGAAAGGTCACCGCGTGGCTGCGCGAGCGCGGCACCCACGGCTCGGCGCTGACCTGGCTGTCGCCGCCGCCCTTGGCCAACAGCAGCAGCCACAGCCCGGTGCGCGGGCCGAAGGTGGCCGTCAGCAACTCCGCATCGCAGTGGGCCAGCTGCCACACCGTCGTAATATCAAGATCCGCAAGCTTTTTCGCCGTCTTGGGGCCCACGCTCCAGAGCGCTTCGACCGGACGATCGGCCATCAGGGACATCCAGTTCGCGTCGGTGAGCACAAAGATGCCGGCCGGTTTCGCGAAGCCGGTCGCGACCTTGGCGCGCTGCTTGTTGTCGCTGATCCCGACGGAGCAGGACAGCCCGGTTTCGGAAAGGATGACGCTGCGGATCTGCTCTGCGACCTCGCTCGGGTCCTGCGCGGTCACCGCGACATAGGCCTCGTCCCAACCCCAGACTTCGACCGGATGCCCCAGATCGCGCAGCACGCCCATCACCTGATCGGACGCGGCGTCATAGGCGGCCGGGTCCGACGGGAGGAAGGTCGCTTCGGGGCAGCGACGGGCGGCGGCACGCAACGGCATGCCCGCCCGGACACCGAACTCGCGCGCCTCATACGAGGCGCAGGTGACGACCTTGCGCGGTTCGTTCGGGTCGCCGCTGCCGCCCACAATGACTGGCAGACCGGCCAATTCGGGGTGCCGGCGCAACTCGACCGACGCCAGGAACTGGTCGAGGTCCACATGCAGGACCCAAGCCGGTTCCGTGGCGTTCATCGCCCGCAGAGCTTGCGCGCCAGGCTTTCCCACGCGTCTCCCAGTGTCGCCAGGGTGTGACCGCCCTCGGCCAGCTGATGCTCGACGTAGTCCACGTCCAGCAGCGCGAGCAGCGCGTCGGTCTGGGCGTCGAGATCGCCGGTGGATTCGGCCGCCTTGAGCAGGACGCGCACGTGCGTGCGCAGCACCGTGGCCGGTGCGTTGTGCCGGTTTTGCGGGTCGCGGTTGGCCGCGGACAGCAGTTCGCAGTGGTCGTGCGCGAACCGGATCCGTTCCCGGCCGAACGCGACCAGCCGATCGGCGGGCGGGGCGCCCGGCCCCAGCGGGGGCGGGCCGAAGAGGAACGCTTGCTGAACGGCTTGTTCGTCCTCGTCCAGCAGCACCATCATCAGGCCGGCCCGGCTGCCGAAGCGACGGAACAGCGTACCTTTGCCGACCCCGGCGGCCGCCGCGATGTCATCGGTGGTGACGGCTTCGGCGCCGCGCTCGGCGACCAGGTTTCGGGCAGCCTGGAGCAGCAGGGCGCGGTTGCGCGCCGCGTCGCCCCTTTCCTGGTGCACCGCTTGGGGGGCGAACACGTGTAACTCGCCCGACCGCTCGCTCACTCCTGCACTTTAACGCCGCCGGAATAAAACGGACTATAGTCCGGTTAGCTCGTGCGAGGATGTACGCAACGATCGAAGGGAAAGTGCAGCAGTGGCAATCAAAATCTTGGCGTTAGTGGGGAGCCTGCGGGCGGCGTCGATCAACCGCCAGATCGCCGAGTTGGCGGTGGCGGTCGCCGCCGACGACGTGACCGTCACGATCTTCGAAGGGCTCGCTGAACTGCCGTTCTATAACGAGGAGATCGATGATGCGATGAACGCCGACGTGCCGCAGCTGGGCCCGGTGGCCGCGCTGCGCGCCGCGGCGGCCGACGCGGACGCCGCCCTGGTGGTGACCCCGGAGTACAACGGGAGCTACCCGGCCGTCATCAAGAACGGGATCGACTGGCTGTCCCGGCCGTTCGGCGACGGCGCGCTGAAGGGCAAGCCGCTGGCGGTCATCGGGGGATCCTTCGGCCAGTACGGCGGGGTGTGGGCCCACGACGACACCCGCAAGTCCTTCGGCATCGCGGGCGCGCGGGTCGTGGAGGCGATCAAACTGTCGGTGCCGTTCAAGACGCTGGAGGGCAAGGCGCCGGCCGAGCACGCCGAGCTGTTGGCGAACGTGCGTGATGTGGTGGGCAAGCTCGCCGCCGAGGTCGGCTGATTGGCAGAAGTCGACAACCCGCCCACCGGGCGACCAGCGAGGTTGGGACAACCGAATAGCCAAAGCCGCCAGGCGCGCCTGGCGGCTTTGCTGGCCCTGGGCCGGCCCGCCGCCGCCGGCGGTGCTGTCGGTGCTCGCTGATATACCGGAGCGCATGATTCCCTGCGGTGCGATCTGTGATCTGCGACACGCCGAGTCGAGTTCCGGATTTGTTCACGACCGGGCTCACGACCAGGGAATTTCAAAATTGTTATTCAGAACATCTTGTATCTCGACATCTTGTCACCCACTAGGTGTAGTGTTTCGAGCACCGGCAGATCCCAGGGCCACCAAGCAAGCCAGACTCGGTGAACTCCCCGAAATCGGCACCCGCAGGTCATTCGACCTCGGCCACCGGACGACGGGAATCAGGGGGCCTGACGGATCGCTGAACCTAGCAAAGACGCAGTCCAAAAGTAGTTGCCAGTCCGTTGGGTCCCCTCTTCCGCAAAGGAGCGGCATTCTATGAGCATCACCGTGTACACCAAGCCGGCATGCGTGCAGTGCACCGCCACCTACAAGGCGCTGGACAAGCAGGGCATCGCCTACGAGAAGGTCGACATCTCGCTGGACGCCGAGGCGCGTGACTACGTGATGGCTCTGGGATACCTGCAGGCCCCCGTGGTGGTGGCGGGCAACGACCACTGGTCGGGTTTCCGCCCCGACCGCATCAAGGCGCTGTCCGCCGCGGAACTGAGCGCGTAAGGCAAGACGTTAGGTAAGGAGGTTGCGGTGCAGTCGCGCAACCTGGTCTATTTCTCCTCGGTGTCGGAGAACACCCACCGCTTCGTGGAGAAGCTGGGGATCCCCGCCACGCGGATACCACTGCATGGCCGCATCGAGGTAGACCAACCCTACGTCCTCGTCCTGCCGACTTACGGCGGCGGGCATGCGACGCCCGACCTCAACGCCGGCGGTTACGTCCCCAAGCAGGTCATCGCCTTTTTGAACAATGAGCACAACCGGTCGCTGATCCGCGGCGTGATCGCCGCGGGCAACAACAACTTCGGCGCCGAATTCGCCTACGCGGGCAACGTGGTCTCGCGCAAGTGCGGCGTTCCGTACCTCTACCGCTTCGAACTCATGGGAACCCAGGACGACGTGGAAGCCGTCCGCGCGGGCTTAGCCAATTTCTGGAAGGAACAGACGTGTCACCAACCGTCGCTGCAGAGCCTGTAACCACCGGAGCCCACGCCTTGCCGGGGGAAACGGACTATCACGCGCTCAACGCGATGCTGAATCTCTACGACGCGGACGGCAAGATTCAGTTCGACAAGGACCGCGAGGCCGCGCATCAGTACTTCCTGCAGCACGTCAACCAGAACACGGTGTTCTTCCACAATCAGGACGAGAAGCTCGACTACCTGATCAAGGAGAACTATTACGAGCGCGAGGTTCTCGACCAGTACAGCCGTAACTTCGTCAAGACGCTGCTGGACCGCGCGTACGCCAAGAAGTTCCGGTTCCCGACGTTTTTGGGCGCGTTCAAGTACTACACCTCCTACACGCTGAAGACGTTCGACGGGAAGCGTTACCTGGAGCGCTTCGAGGACCGCGTGGTCATGGTCGCGCTGACCCTTGCCTCCGGTGACACCGTCCTGGCCGAGAAGCTCGTCGACGAGATCATTGACGGGCGATTCCAACCAGCCACCCCGACGTTTTTGAACTCGGGCAAAAAGCAGCGCGGCGAGCCGGTGAGCTGCTTTCTGCTGCGCATCGAGGACAACATGGAGTCGATCGGGCGGTCCATCAACTCCGCGCTGCAGCTGTCAAAGCGTGGCGGCGGAGTTGCGTTGCTGCTGAGCAACATTCGCGAACACGGCGCCCCGATCAAGAACATCGAGAACCAGTCGTCGGGCGTCATCCCGATCATGAAGCTGCTCGAGGACTCGTTCTCCTACGCCAACCAGCTCGGCGCCCGGCAGGGCGCGGGTGCGGTGTACCTGCACGCGCATCACCCCGACATCTATCGGTTCCTGGACACCAAGCGCGAGAACGCCGACGAGAAGATCCGCATCAAGACGCTGAGCCTGGGCGTGGTGATACCCGACATCACCTTCGAGTTGGCCAAGAAGAACGAGGACATGTACCTGTTCTCGCCCTACGACGTCGAGCGGGTTTACGGCCTGCCGTTCGCCGACATCTCGGTCACCGAGAAGTACTACGAGATGGTCGACGACGCCCGCATCCGCAAGACGAAGATCAAGGCCCGCGAGTTCTTCCAGACGCTGGCCGAGCTGCAGTTCGAGTCCGGTTACCCGTACATCATGTACGAGGACACGGTGAACCGGGCGAACCCGATCGACGGCAAGATCACCCATTCCAACCTGTGCTCGGAGATCCTGCAGGTGTCCACGCCGTCGGTGTTCAACGACGACTTGTCGTACGCCAAAGTGGGCAAGGACATTTCGTGCAACCTTGGGTCGCTGAACATCGCCAAGACGATGGACTCGCCGGACTTCGCGCAGACCATCGAGGTCGCGATCCGCGCGCTGACGGCGGTGAGCGATCAGACGCACATCTGGTCGGTGCCCTCAATCGAGCAGGGCAACAATGAGTCCCACGCGATCGGGCTCGGCCAGATGAACCTGCACGGCTATCTGGCCCGCGAGCGCATCCTCTACGGGTCCGAAGAAGGCGTCGACTTCACCAATATCTACTTCTACACCGTGCTCTACCATGCGCTGCGCGCGTCGAATCGCATCGCGATCGAGCGGGGAAGCAAGTTCGGGGGCTTCGAGAAGTCCAAGTATGCCTCGGGCGAATTCTTCGACAAGTACACCGAGCAGGTGTGGGAGCCGGCCACGCCGCGGGTCCGGGAGATCTTTGCCGAAGCCGGCATCCGTATTCCGACACAAGAGGATTGGCAACGGCTGAAGGAGTCGGTGCAGCAGCACGGCATCTACAACCAGAATCTGCAGGCCGTCCCGCCGACCGGCTCGATCAGTTACATCAACAACTCGACCAGTTCGATCCACCCGGTGGCGAGCAAGATCGAGATTCGCAAGGAAGGCAAGATCGGCCGCGTCTACTACCCGGCGCCGTATCTGACCAACGACAACCTGGAGTACTACCAGGACGCCTACGAGATCGGTTACGAGAAGATCATCGACACCTACGCCGCGGCCACCCAGCACGTGGACCAGGGGCTGTCGCTGACGCTGTTCTTCAAGGACACCGCCACCACCCGCGATGTGAACAAGGCGCAGATCTACGCCTGGCGCAAGGGAATCAAGACGCTGTACTACATCCGCCTTCGCCAGATGGCTTTGGAGGGAACAGAAGTCGAGGGCTGCGTGTCCTGCATGCTCTAATCGTCGGGCCGATCGGACAGTCTGCCCAGGTCAGAAGCCGCTACCAGGTAAAGTGCTTGACGTGGTGAGAGTGCCCCGACCTTCCATACCCCACCCCAGCGTCAAGCCTGGGGCCAAGGTCGACGCGCGCAGCGAACGCTGGCGCGAGCACCGCAAGAAAGTGCGCAACGAAATCGTCGACGCGGCCTTCCGTGCGATCGACCGCCTCGGGCCCGAGCTGTCCGTGCGGGAGATCGCCGAGGAGGCCGGCACCGCCAAGCCGAAGATCTACCGCCACTTCCACGACAAGTCCGACCTGTTCGAGGCGATCGGGGAGCGGCTGCGCGACATGCTGTGGGCGGCGATCATCCCGTCCATCGACCTGAAAACCGACTCGGCGCGCGAGGTGATCCGGCGCAGCGTCGAGGAGTACGTGGTCCTGGTCGACAAGCACCCCAACGTGCTGCGCGTGTTCATCCAGGGCCGGTCGGCCGCTACCCCGCAGGTCCTCAACGAGGGACGCGGAATCACCCTGGCGGTGGCCGACATGTTCGACAACGAGCTGCGCGAGATGGAGCTCGACCACGCGGCGGTCGAACTGGCCGGGCACGCGGCATTCGGCTGTGCCGCGTCGGCGACCGAGTGGTGGCTGGGCCCGGAGCCCGAAAGCCCGCGGCTGATGTCGCGTGAGCAGTTCGTCGCGCACCTGACGACCATCATGATGGGGGTGATCGTCGGCACCGCCGAGGCGCTCGGCATCACCATGAACCCTGACCTGCCGATTCACGACATGGTGGCCGGCAACCCGGCCGCGAGCTGAGCGCGCCGCGGCGTTGACAACCGTCGCGGCCATCGATAACACTCGTCCCAACCGATACCCTGGGTACTGGGTATCTGCCTCAGCCGGGCCGCAGCCGAAACGCCGACCCGACAGGCCTGGATAGAAAGATCGATCGACCGTGACCGACGTCGTAACACAAACCGAGGCAATCCCGGCGGCTAGCGCCCACAAGCCGGTCCACACGCGCGCCGTCATCATCGGGACCGGATTCTCCGGCCTCGGGATGGCGATCGCGCTGCAGAAGCAGGGCGTGGGCTTCGTCATCCTGGAGAAGGCCGACGACATCGGCGGCACCTGGCGAGACAACAGCTATCCCGGGTGCGCCTGCGACATCCCGTCGCACCTGTACTCGTTCTCGTTCGAGCCCAAGCCCGACTGGAAGAACCCGTTCTCCTTCCAGCCAGAGATCTGGGACTACCTCAAAGGGGTCACCGAGAAATACGGGCTGCGCCGCTACGTCGAGTTCAACTCGCTCGTCGATCGCGCGCACTGGGACGATGACGAGAACCGCTGGCACGTGTTCACCGCCGACGGCCGCGAGTACGTCGCGCAATTCCTCATCTCGGGCGCCGGGGCGCTGCACATCCCGTCCATGCCCGACATCGAGGGACGCGACGAATTTCGCGGCGCCGCCTTCCATTCCGCGGAGTGGGACCACAGCGTCGACTTGACCGGCAAGCGCGTGGCGGTGATCGGAACCGGCGCCAGCGCGATCCAGATCGTGCCGGAGATCGTCGGACAGGTCGCCGAACTTCAGCTCTACCAACGGACTCCGCCGTGGGTGGTCCCGCGTTCCAACCCCGAGATCCCGCCGGCGGTGCGCCGGGCCATGGAGAACGTGCCCGGCCTGCGCGCGCTGGTTCGGCTCGCGATCTACTGGGGGCAGGAAGCCTTGGCCTTCGGCATGACCAAGCGGCCGAACCTGCTCAAGTTCATCGAGTCCTACTGCAAATACAACATTCGCCGGGCGGTCAAGGACAAGGAGCTGCGGCGCAAGCTGATACCGAACTATCGCATCGGCTGCAAGCGAATCCTGAACTCCTCCACCTATTACGGCGCGGTCGCCGACCCCAAGACCGAGCTGGTCACCGACCACATTGCGCGAATCACCGCCGACGGCATCGTCACCGCCGACGGCACCCAGCGCCAGGCCGACGTGATCGTGTATGCCACCGGCTTCCACGTCACCGACTCCTACACCTACGTCCAGATCAAGGGCCTGCACGGCGAGGACCTGGTGGACCGGTGGAACCGCGAGGGCATCGGTGCCCACCGCGGGATCACCATCGCCGACGTGCCCAACCTGTTCTTTCTGCTGGGGCCCAACACCGGGTTGGGGCACAACTCGGTGGTGTTCATGATCGAGTCCCAAATCCGTTACGTCGCAGACGCGATCGCGACCTGCGACAAGCTGGGCGCACAGGCGCTGGCGCCGACCCGCGCCGCCCAGGACAAATTCAACGACGAGCTGCAACGCAGACTCGGCCCGTCGGTGTGGAACAGCGGCGGCTGCAGCAGCTGGTATCTGGACGAGCACGGCAAGAACACCGTGCTCTGGGGCGGCTACACCTGGGAGTACTGGCGGGCGACGCGTTCGGTCAAGCCGGACGAATATCAGTTCTACGGCGTGAGCATGGGCAGTTCCGCCGCCGCGTCCTGACTGCGGTTGCCCGAATCATCGCCGGCGCGTAAGGAGTTCGGCGAAGACTCGTGCGGCCGCGTCTACACCGGCGTCGTCATCGGTGGCCACCAGGTCAAGTAGCAGGCCGCGTACGACGGCCAGCCCCAGGCGCGCCAAGGCGGCGTCGACCGGAGCCTCGGCGACCGCGGCGACCTCGGCCAGCCAGTCCGTGACCGCCCCGGGAATCATTCGTGCATAAGGCTTTTCGCCCTGGGCGGCGCGGGCGTAGCACTCGAAGAACAAGCGTTCGGATTCGCGTAGTTCGGGTCGCCGAAGGTCGGCCCACATCGCCGCGAAGCTCTTGGCCGGTTCTGTCGGCAGGTCGGGCAGCAAGCCCATCTGACGGCGCTCGACCGCCTCGACGACCGCCAGCAGCAGATCATCCCGAGACCCGAAGTGATGCAGTAACATTCGGTGACTCGTGCCGATGGCTTCGGCCACCTCGCGCAGCGAGCGGTCGCCGATGCCCGCGCTGGCGAATTCCTGGATCAGTGCGTCGAGGAGCTGCCGGCGCCGCGCAACATCAGGAGTGCGAGCCATCGGCGCGACTGAGCTGCTCCGAGCGGGCTTTGAGTCCTCGGGCCTCCAGGTCGAGGAAACGCTTGGTCTTCTTGACCATCAACCTCCCGACGAGAGCACCGAGCACGCCACGCTGGTCGAGTTGCTGACGCACCAGCGTGCCCCCGTCGGGACGAGCGGTGACGTCGTGGCGGGCGCTGACCAGCACCCCGGGAGAGCGTTGCACCCAGGTCCAGGACCTACCGGGGTCGATCTCGGTGACCTTCCAGACCAGCTTGGCCATGCCGGGCTGTTTGATCGCGAACCGCCTCCCGACGGCAAGGCTGGGCGCGTCCAGCCCGACCAGCGAGGTCACCGACGCGGTCCAGTCTGGCCAGTGCTCGACGTCGGTGAAGACATCCCAGACGAGTTGGGGCGGTGCGTCGATCTCGACGCCGTCTTCGGTAAACATGTACCAAATGGTACATGAAAGCGCGTGATTCTGAAGCATGAATTCGGATCCGCCTGGAATTCGGCATCCCGCGACACGTAAACACAAGCTCTTGTGTTCCGCTGCGTTGTCACACCCCAGAGGTAGTGTCGAGAGCCGGAGATTCATCCGGCAAAACGGTGTGTGAAGTGGGGTTCTGGTGAGCGAAAACATGAAGCTGATCGACCGCGTTTCGGCGATCAACTGGAACCGGCTACAAGACGAAAAAGACGCCGAGGTGTGGGACCGACTGACCGGCAACTTCTGGTTGCCCGAGAAGGTGCCGGTGTCCAACGACCTGCCGTCGTGGGGCACATTGACCGCCCACGAAAAGCAGATGACCATGCGGGTATTCACCGGCCTGACCCTGCTGGACACCATCCAGGGCACCGTCGGGGCGGTCAGCCTGATCCCGGACGCGCTGACCCCGCATGAGGAAGCGGTCTACACCAACATCGCCTTCATGGAATCCGTGCACGCGCGCAGCTACAGCAACATCTTTTCGACGCTGTGCTCGACCGCCGAGATCGACGACGCGTTCCGCTGGTCGGAGGAGAACCCCAACCTGCAGCGCAAGGCCGAGATCGTCATGCAGTACTACAAGGGAGACGAACCGCTCAAGCGCAAGGTCGCTTCGACCCTGCTGGAGAGCTTCCTGTTCTACTCCGGCTTCTACCTGCCGATGTACTGGTCGAGCCGCGCCAAGCTGACCAACACCGCCGACATGATCCGGCTGATCATCCGCGACGAGGCCGTGCACGGTTACTACATCGGTTACAAGTTCCAGCGCGGCCTGGCGTTGGTCGACGACGCGCGCAAGCAGGAACTCAAGGACTACACCTACGAGCTGCTCTTCGAGCTCTACGACAACGAGGTCGAGTACACCCAGGACCTCTACGACGAGGTCGGGCTGACCGAGGACGTCAAGAAGTTCCTGCGCTACAACGCCAATAAGGCACTGATGAACCTCGGTTACGAGGCGCTGTTCCCGCGCGACGAGACGGACGTCAACCCGGCGATTCTGTCGGCGCTCTCGCCCAACGCCGACGAGAACCACGACTTCTTCTCCGGCTCGGGTTCCAGCTACGTGATCGGCAAGGCCGTCGTCACCGAAGACGAAGACTGGGACTTCTAACTCCGCTCGTCGGTGACTCAGCACATCGTGTAGGCGGCTAATCCGGCGCACGCACGCTTCGGCGCCCTGGCCCAGCGGGCCGAATCGTGGTTCAGGCCACCAACCTTGCCGGCCCCATCTATCGTGCTGGTTATGACACGGTCCGACGACAACCGTGCGACGGAAGTCAGCACATTGGAAGCCCAGCGCCAAGACGAGCTAGCCGAGTTGCACGAGGTGTTCGCTGAGGAACACGAGTCGGCCGCGGAGTCATTGTCCGGCGATCTCGCCGCCGCCCACCGAGGTGCCGCTGAGAAGCACGAGCAGGCCGCCCGCGAGGTTCGCTCCCAGGTTTCCGGGGATGCAACCGCGGATAGCCGCGACTCCGTGACGACTGCCGGGCCAGAACGCGACGATCCACCTCGGAAGACGACGTGAAAAGTTAAGTGGTTTCGCGGTGCTCGCTCACGGCGGCGGCGCCGGCGGATTGTCCCAACTCCCCGGCGTGCCTGCGGGAACCTGCATTCCGAGCCAGTTGCACGGCATCATCGACCGCCACGCGATGAATGCGCACTGTTGTTCAGGTGTCAACGGCCCCGGACCGGCGCATGGCGGTGTCCCGGCAGCGCCGCATACGGGGTCGGCGGAAGCGGTCGGCATGCCGGCAAAGGTGCCGGCGCCGACCGTCAACGCGATGGCGACCAAAAATGCGGTGACGAAGAGTCGTATGCGATTCATGGCGAACTCGGATCTGTAAACGCCGCTTCTGAAATTGGTGACGGCCCGGTACGTCGTCCTGAGCGTAAACGGTTGCGCACTTATTCACACCGGGAATTGTGGGAATTCCCGCGCGGTCGACGGTTGGCGCAGAACGGATTAGCTCGCGGCCTGCACAGTGCAGGATGGCCGCGGCCTCCTGGCGCTGCTGCTGTCATTGCAGGTCTGGCGGACTTGGCGGCCAGGTGGCTCCGCTACCGGCAAGCGGCAGAAATAGCAGAGATCGAGGCCGAGCGTCAGATAGCCGCACACGAGGCAGACTTCGGGACAAACGTCGGTGGTCATCATCCGCACCTCCTAGTGGCGCATATCCAATGCTCCACCCAGTCGGCTAATCCCCGCTTATCGACACGCGGCGTCGGCCTCGATTTCGAGACGATTAATCCAGCAACGAGCAAATCCGCAAATCGAGCGCGGCAAACGGTTCGCGCCTGAGAAGATGCTCAAGCGGCGCGGTAGGGGACGGAAGTTGAGACCATGCTCGAAGTTATCGACAAGGGGTCTGTCACCGAATCACATCCCGTTCCGCTGCTTTTCGTTCACGGCGCCTGCTGCACAGCAGAAATTTGGGACGACCATTTTCTGGGCTTCTTCGCCGACAAGGGTTACCGAGCCGTGGCACTGAGCCTTCGCGGGCACGGCGCCAGCAGCCTGTCCCAGCCCCTGCACTCATGTTCGATCGCCGATTACGTGGAGGACGTACACGCTGTCGTCGCGGAGCTTGGAACCGCACCGGTGCTCATTGGTCATTCGATGGGCTGTTGGGTGGTGCTGAATTATTGCCAGATGCACGGTGCCCCGGCGGCGGTTCTCATGGCACCCGGCACACCGCACGGCTTACGGCGGTGGGCAGTTCGCTCTGCCCTCCGTCATCCACGGATCATCTTGCGCAGCAGCACTTTCGGTAATCCCGCCGACCTATTCAGCACCGCGGCTCTGACCCGTGAGTTTATCTTCTCCGCGCATACCCCCGAATCGACAGTCAGGTCGTGTGCAGTCCGTTTGCAGCCCGAGAGCAGGCGCGCTGCTCGAGAAACGGTGAATCGACTTCCCGACGTTGGCCTCGTGAACGCCCCCATGCTCGTTCTGGGAGCACAAGACGACGGCATGCGAATCGACGGGGATGCTTCTGCCGTAGCGCGCATCTACCAGGCAGATGTGGAAATTTTTCCCGACATGGGACACGTCATGATGCTTGAGCCGGGATGGCCGGCCGTGTCCGAAAAAATCGACGGCTGGGTGGCCATGCGCGGGCTATGACGACCCCGCGAGGTGGATCGCGCTGCTGTCCGAGGCTCGTTAGCCCTCGGCGGTGCCCGGTGATTTCCCGTCCGCGGGCCGCGCGTCGCCGGCGTCGTTGCCGAAGATACTGGCGATGGCTTCCCTGAACGAGGTACGGCCGACGTTCTCGCCACCCGGCAGCTCACTGTGGATGTGGAGCGCCCCGCAGGTGAGAAACGACATGACCACGCTGAACACCTCGATACCTACGTTCAGGGCCCTTGTGACGATGGTTTCGTCGCTTGATCCGGCGGGGTTACTCACCATGCGCCCGCACCCTTGATCGATTTGGTTGCCATGCCACTTAGGACGAGAGGTGTTGCGCCTGCGTCGGCGAATAGATCCTCGGCTTGAACGTGGCCATCACCGGCAACCGCAGCGTCACGCCACCGGCCACCGGCACGCGGACCGTGAAGTAGACCACCTGCATGTCCAGGCCCATTTGTAGGCGCATCTCTTTGAGTGGCTGGGTCTGCACCCCCAGGCCCATGTCCTTCAAGCGCGCGCCGATGCCGCGTTGAAACGACTCGGCCGGATCCGTCGGCTTCGGAACGCTCGGTGCAGGAACATCCTGACTGCCAATCTTCAGAGAAAAGACGGGTGGCGGGTTCTTCGAAGTCGGAGTCGTCATGGCTCGACTCTACTCCGCAGGAACGGTGCCGAACGGTGAAAATCTCGTTGACCAGTGCAAGCAGCCCTGCGAAGGCCCTGCGCGCGGAGCCCGGCCCGCCGAATCGCGGGCTCGAAAACGATGGCGCCCAACCGTTGCGGGTGGGCACGACCAGGCCGGCTGATCGAGGTAAACGGCGTATGAATTGTCGGGACGCCAATTGCGCCGCGGTAGCGCGGGTGACACGGCTGCCCTGACACTGGTGGGGTGACGAATACCGCCGCCTCTGCCACCGCCAACTTCTGCCGTTCGGTGCTTCGCTGGCTGCGCGCCGGCTACCCCGAGGGCGTCCCCGGGCCCGACCGGGTGCCACTGCTGGCGCTGCTGCGCAGCACCCCGCTGACCGAGGAGCAGATCGCCGAGGTGGTGCGCAACATCACCGCGGACGGATCCCCGGCGATCGCCGACGGTGTGATCGACCGCGACGAGATCGCCCACTTCATCTCCGACATGACGCATTACGACGCCGGACCGGAAAACGTCATCCGGGTGGCCGCCACGCTCGCCGCGGTCGGCTGGCCGCTGGCCGGCATCGACGTCAGCGAGGTCATCCCGGGCGACGAGTGGGGTGAGGCCGCGGAGATCGCCGCGCGCGGTGCGGCATCCAGCAGCGCGCCGGGTGTCGCGCGGTAGGACGCGTCGGGGACCCTAGAGCTTCGAAATATCGATGACGAAGCGGTAGCGCACGTCGCTGGCCAGTACGCGCTCGTAGGCCTCGTTGATGTAGTCGGGCTCGATGAGCTCGATTTCCGGCGTGACGTTGTGCTCGGCGCAGAAGTCCAGCATCTCCTGGGTTTCGGCGATGCCGCCGATGTTCGACCCGGACAGGCTGCGGCGCGCCAGCGCCAGCGAGAAGGCGCCCACCTCCATGGGGTGTTCGGGAATGCCCAATTCGACGAGCGTGCCGTCGACGTCGAGCAGGCTCAGATAGTCGTTGAGGTTCAGGTTCGCCGAGACGGTGTTCAGGATCAGGTCGAAGCTGTTGCGCAGTTTCTTGAAGGTCTCGCGCTCGGCGGTGGCGTAGTAGTGCTTGGCGCCCAGCCGCAGTCCGTCCTCCATCTTCTTCAGTGACTGCGACAGCACCGTCACCTCGGCCCCCATCGCCGCGCCGAGCTTGACGCCCATGTGGCCCAGCCCGCCCAGGCCGATGATCGCCAGGCGGGTGTCCTTGCCGGCTTTCCAGTGCCGCAGCGGCGAGAACAGGGTGATGCCCGCGCACAGCAGCGGCGCCGCCTTGTCCAGCGGCAACGAGTCGGGAATGCGCAAGACGAAGTTTTCGTCCACGACGATCGCCTGACTGTAGCCGCCCTGCGTCGTGGTGCCGTCTTTGTCAGTCGCGTTGTAGGTGAAAATCGTTCCCCGGCTGCAGTACTGCTCGAGGCCGGCCTTGCAGCTGCTGCACTGTCCGCATGAGTTCACCATGCAGCCGACGCCGACGTGGTCGCCCACCTTGTGCTTGGTGACCTCGGAGCCGACTGCGGTCACGACGCCGGCGATCTCGTGGCCCACGACCAACGGGTAATGCGGCGTGCCCCACTCGCCTTTGGCCGTGTGGATGTCGGAGTGGCAGATTCCGGCGAACTTGATGTCGATGGCCACGTCGTGCGGACCCGGGTCACGCCGTTCGATCGTTGTCTTGGTCAGCGGTGCCGCCGGCGAGGTGGCCGCGTACGCCGAAACTGTGCTCATGGAAATCCCTCTTCGATTCGGTACGTCATCAAGAAGTTTAGCTAAGGTAAATGTTATTCCGCCAACGGGCGGGGCGAAGATCACGTTGTGGCGATGTACCCGTTTTCGGCCGGCCGCCGCTAGTTGATCGGGGCGTTCACCAGGCGCAGGTCGTCGACGATGCCGCGGGCGGCGATCAGGCCCTGGCCGGCTTGCCATATCTCGTTGTTGACGATGTAGACCCGGTTGTCACGGTTGGCCGAGAGCTTGCGCCACGGGTCGCTGTCCAGGATCGTGGCGGCCCGGTCGGCGGCGGCCGGGGTGTCGCAGGACACGTAGACCACGTCCGCGTCGGCCATCGAAAGGTCAGGATTCTTCGCCAGGTCCGCGTCGCTGGCCCCGATCTCGATGTAGGGCTTATCGGTGAACCGCTGCGAGGCCGGCCGGTCCACGCCGACCGCACCGAGCACGCTCGCCGGGAAATTGTTGGCGCCGTACACCCGGATCGTGCCCGCCGTCAGCTGCACTATCGACGCCTGGAAGTGGGAGGCGTCATGTCGCGCGCCGATGTCCGCGGCCCGCTGGGAAAACCCGCTGATCAACGAGTTCACCGCGGCGCCACGGCCGGTCGCGGCGCCGACGGCGCGCAGGTTGTCCTGCCACGCCGCACCCGGCGCGGCCGTGAACACCGTCGGGGCGATCGCGGTCAGCTGCGGATACAGCGTGGGCGTCAGCGCCTGCGACCCCAGAATCAGGTCGGGGTGGGCGGCCGCGGCCGCTTTCAGGTCCGGGTGGGAGCGGTTGCCGACCGCCGGCAATGCATGCACCGCGCCGCCCAGGTAGGCGGGCTGACTCGAGGACCCGTCCGGCAATGCCGCGCCGACCACCCGCGACTGCAGGCCCAGCGCGCACAACGCGTCGAGCTGGTCGCCGGAGAGCACCACGATGCGCTGCGGGTCGGCGGGCACCTGCACGACGTCCGGGTCGACGCCCGCGGCGTTGTGGACCGGCCGCTTCGCGGCGCCGGGGTCCGCCGCTGCGGCGTCCCGCGCACACGAATCGTCGGGGCGGCGGTCGTTCCCGAGCACACCGGCGCCCGCGATCTGGGTGGTGGGGGTGATCAGGGGACGGGCCGGCGGCTGGCCGGCGGGCTTGTCGGAACCGCAGCCGCTGCATGCCAGGATGACCGCCGCCGTCACCGCGGTCGCCACAGCCGGCCGGCCGGGTCTGATCACGCCGAACAACACGCGTTCGACGCTAACATTCGGCCAGCGTGGCGATCGCGCGCGCGCGGTGGGGGCACCTCCCGCTTGCGGGGGACCGGGCGAAGCGGGTCGCCGCCATTCGGCCACGTGGCGATCGCGAGCGCGGGGGACCGGGCGAAGCGGGGCGCCGCCATTCGGCCAGCGTGGCGACGTCGCGCCGAGGGACACGCCGCCCCGGCGAGTCATTTACGACAGTTTGTAGGACCAGCCCTGACGGCGCCATGATCGACGGCTAAGATTCCTCTCAATACCGATTTTTGGGCCAGTGTCCGATCTGGATGTTTGGAGAAGCTGTTGACAGCCGAAGCGCCCCCCTTGGGTGAACTCGAGGCCGTTCGTCCGTACCCGGACCGCATGGGCCCCAAAGGGAACCTCGTCTACAAACTGATCACCACCACCGATCACAAGATGATCGGCATCATGTACACGGTCACCTGCTTCGCCTTCTTCTTCATCGGCGGGTTGATGGCGTTGCTGATGCGCACCGAACTCGCCGCTCCCGGGCTGCAGTTCCTGTCGAACGAACAGTTCAACCAGCTGTTCACCATGCACGGCACGATCATGCTGCTGCTCTATGCCACCCCGGTGGTGTTCGGGTTCGCCAACTTGGTGCTGCCGCTGCAGATCGGTGCGCCGGACGTGGCCTTCCCGCGGCTGAACGCCTTCTCCTACTGGCTGTTCCTGTTCGGCGGGCTGATCGCGGCCTCCGGCTTCATCGTCCCGGGTGGGGCCGCCGACTTCGGCTGGACCGCCTACACACCCCTGTCGGACGCCGTGCACTCGCCCGGCGCCGGGGGAGACTTGTGGATCACCGGCCTGATCGTCGCGGGTCTGGGCACCATCCTGGGTGCGGTCAACATGATCACCACCGTGGTGTGCATGCGCGCGCCCGGCATGACGATGTTCCGGATGCCGATCTTCACCTGGAACATCCTGGTGACCTCGATCCTGATCCTGATCGCATTCCCGATCCTGACCGCGGCGCTGTTCGGGCTGGCCGCCGACCGACATCTGGGCGCCCATGTCTACGACGCCGCCAATGGCGGAGTCTTGTTGTGGCAACACCTGTTCTGGTTCTTCGGCCATCCCGAGGTCTACATCATCGCGCTGCCGTTCTTCGGCATCGTCACCGAGATCTTCCCCGTGTTCTCGCGCAAGCCGGTCTTCGGTTACACCACCCTGGTTTACGCGACCCTGTCCATCGCCGCTTTATCGGTCGCGGTGTGGGCGCACCACATGTTCGCCACCGGAGCGGTTCTGCTGCCGTTCTTTTCGTTCATGACCTACCTGATCGCGGTGCCGACCGGGATCAAGTTCTTCAACTGGATCGGCACAATGTGGAAGGGGCAGTTGACGTTTGAGACACCGATGCTGTTCTGCATCGGCTTCCTCATCACCTTCCTGCTGGGCGGTCTGACCGGCGTGCTGCTGGCCAGCCCGCCGCTGGACTTCCACGTCACCGACAGCTATTTCGTGGTTGCCCACTTCCACTACGTGCTGTTCGGCACCATCGTGTTCGCCACGTTCGCCGGGGTGTACTTCTGGTTCCCGAAGATGACCGGCCGGCTGCTCGACGAGCGCCTGGGCAAGCTGCACTTCTGGTTGACGTTCATCGGGTTCCACACCACCTTCCTGGTGCAGCACTGGCTGGGTGACCTGGGCATGCCGCGTCGCTACGCCGACTACCTGCCCAGCGACGGATTCCAGCCCTACAACGTCGCCTCGACGGTGGGCGCCTTCATCCTGGGCGCATCGATGTTCCCGTTCGTCTGGAACGTCTTCAAGAGCTGGCGTTACGGCGAGGTCGTCACGGTCGACGACCCGTGGGGCTACGGCAACTCGCTCGAGTGGGCGACCAGCTGCCCGCCGCCCCGGCACAACTTCACCGAGCTGCCCCGAATCCGTTCGGAGCGCCCGGCATTCGAGTTGCACTACCCGCACATGGTAGAGCGGCTTCGCGCCGAGGCGCATGTGGGCCGCCATGCCACGGCTCTCGAGTCGCCGAAGGGCTTCGGTCCGCGAACCGAACCCGATCGCTCGACTCCTGAGCAGTAGCGACAGCTGTCGGGAGTGAGCCCACCACCGAAGGTTTCGGTGCTGATCACCGTCACCGGCGTGGACCAACCGGGCGTGACGGCGAACTTATTGGAGGCGCTGTCACCGCACGGCGTCGAGCTGCTCAACGTCGAGCAGGTCGTGATCCGGCACCGCCTGACGCTCGGCGTGTTGGTGTGCTGCCCGGCCGAGGTCGCCGATAGCCCGCAATTGCGCGATGACGTGGAATCGGCCATCCGCAAGTTGGACCTCGAAGTCAGCATCGAGCGCAGCGACGACGTGGCCATCATGCGGGAACCCTCGACCCACACCATCTACGTGCTGGGCCGGCCGATCACCGCCAGTGCGTTCGGCGCGGTGGCCCGCGAGGTGGCGGGACTGGGCGTCAACATCGACCTGATCCGCGGTGTCTCCGACTATCCGGTGATCGGCCTGGAGCTTCGCGTCTCGGTCCCGCCTGGCGCGGACGGCGCGTTGCGGACCGCCCTGAACCGGGTGTCCAGCGAGGAACAGGTCGATGTGGCGGTGGAGGCCGTCAGTCTTGAACGACGGGCCAAGCGGCTCATCGTGTTTGACGTCGACTCGACGCTGGTGCAGGGCGAGGTCATCGAGATGCTGGCGGCCCGGGCGGGCGCGGAGGGCAAGGTCGCCGCGATCACCGATGCCGCTATGCGCGGCGAGCTGGACTTCGCGCAGTCGCTCGAACAGCGGGTGGCGACGCTGGCGGGTCTGCCGGCCAGCGTGATCGACGAGGTCGCCGACGCACTGGAACTGATGCCGGGCGCGCGCACCACGATACGAACTCTGCGGCGCTTGGGTTATGCCTGCGGCCTCGTGTCCGGGGGGTTCCGCCGGATCATCGAGCCGCTGGCCGCGGAGCTGATGATCGACTACGTCGCCGCCAACGAGCTGGAGATCGTCGACGGCACGCTCACCGGCCGGGTGCTCGGGCCGATCGTCGACCGGGCCGGAAAGGCCTCGGCGCTAAGGGAATTCGCAAGCCAGGTCGGGGTGCCGATGGCGCAGACCGTCGCGGTGGGCGACGGCGCCAACGACATCGACATGCTGGCCGCCGCCGGATTGGGGATCGCGTTCAACGCCAAGCCGGCGCTGCGCGAGGTTGCCGATGCGTCCCTGAGCCATCCCTATCTGGACACGGTGCTGCTCCTGCTGGGTGTGACCCGCGGCGAAATCGAGGCCGCCGACGCGATCGACGGCGAGGTCCGCCGGGTGGAGATTCCGCCCACCCCATAGCGACCCGGCAGGTATTCGAGCGTCGCGGTACGGCACGATGGTCGGGTGCCCGAAAACGGAGACGAGACAGGCGACCCCGATCTGCTGCTCGACTTCAGGCAGGTGTCACTGCGGCGCGGCGGCAACGTCTTGGTCGGCCCGCTGGACTGGGCGGTCGAACTCGACGAACGCTGGGTGATCGTCGGGCCCAACGGCGCCGGCAAGACCTCGCTGCTGCGGATCGCCGCGGCGGCCGAACATCCTTCGTCCGGCATCGCTTTCGTGCTCGGCGAGCGACTGGGCCGGGTCGACGTGACCGAGTTGCGGTCGCGGATCGGGCTCAGCTCCTCGGCTTTGGCGCAGCGGATACCCACCGACGAGGTGGTTCGCGATCTCGTTGTCTCGGCCGGCTACGCCGTGTTGGGCAGGTGGCGGGAGCGCTACGAGGACGTCGACTACCAGCGCGCGACCGACATGCTGGAGAGCCTGGGCGCCGAGCACCTTGCGGACCGCACCTACGGGACGCTGTCGGAAGGCGAGCGCAAGCGGGTGCTGATCGCCCGTGCGCTGATGACCGACCCCGAGCTGCTGCTGCTCGACGAGCCGGCCGCCGGACTGGATCTGGGCGGCCGCGAGGAGTTGGTCGCGCGGCTCGCCGACCTGGCGGCCGACCCCGAGGCCCCCGCCCTGGTGCTGGTCACCCATCACGTCGAGGAGATTCCGCCCGGGTTCAGTCACTGCATGCTGCTCTCGGAGGCCGAAGTGGTCGCTGCGGGACTGCTCACCGACGTGCTGACCTCCGAAAACCTGTCGACGGCATTCGGCCAAGCGATCGCACTCGACGTCGTCGACGGGCGCTATTTCGCGCGGCGAGTTCGTACCCGCGCAGCCCACCGCAGGAGGCTGGAATGACCACCACCCCCGAGCCGCTGCCGACCCGGCCGGCCGCGACCGTGATGCTGGTCCGCGACGTGCCCGGCGGCTTGAAGATCTTCCTGATGCGCCGCCATTCGAAGATGGAGTTCGCCCCGGGTGTCATCGTGTTTCCCGGTGGCGGCGTCGACGACCGCGACCGCAGCGCCGACATCGCGTGGGCCGGTCCGCCGCCGGAATGGTGGGCACAGCGCTTTGGCATCGACACCGAACTGGCCGCGGCGCTGGTGTGTGCCGCGGCTCGGGAGACCTTCGAGGAGTCCGGGGTGCTGTTCGCCGGCCCGGCCGGCGACCCGGACGGCATCGTTCGCGACGCCTCGGTCTACGCCGATGCCCGGCGGGCCCTGGACGATCGGACGCTGTCGTTCGCCGATTTCCTGCGCACCGAAAACCTGGTGTTACGTTCGGACCTGCTGCGGCCATGGGCCAACTGGGTCACCCCGGAGGCCGAGCGGACCCGTCGCTACGACACCTACTTCTTCGTGGCGGCCCTGCCCGAGGGCCAGCGCGCCGACGGGCAGAACACCGAATCCGACCGGTTCGGCTGGGCGTCGCCCCAGGATGCCATCGCCGACTTCGAGGCCGGCCGCAACATCCTGCTGCCGCCGACCTGGACCCAGCTGGATTCGCTGGCCGGCCGGAGCGTCGCCGACGTGCTGGCCGTCGAACGCCAGATCGCACCCGTGCAGCCCCTCCTCGAAAAGCGGGGCGACAACTGGGTTTTCGAGTTCTTCGATTCCGATCGCTACCACCAGGCGCACATCTCGGGCGGCATGGAGTGGCCCTTGTGAACGCTCAAGTGCGCGAGTTCGTCAGCGTGGTGGTCAGCGACGGCTCGCAGGACGCCGGGCTGGCCATGTTGCTGCTGTCGCGCCCGCCGACGAACGCGATGACCCGCCAGGTCTATCGGGAGGTCATCGCGGCCGCCCACGAGCTGGGCCGGCGTGACGACGTGGCCGTGGTGATTCTTTTCGGCGGCCACGAGATCTTCTCCGCGGGTGACGACATGGCCGAGCTGCGGACGCTGCGGGGTTCCGAGGCGGAGAGCGTGGCACGGGTCCGCCAGCAAGCCGTCGACGCCGTGGCGGCGATCCCCAAACCGACCGTCGCCGCGATCACCGGCTACGCATTGGGCGCAGGGCTCACGCTGGCCCTGGCCGCCGACTGGCGGATCAGCGGAGACAACGTGAAGTTCGGGGCGACCGAAATACTGGCCGGCCTGATGCCCGGCGGCGACGCGATGGCGCGCCTGACCCGGGCGGCCGGCGCGAGCAAGGCCAAGGAGCTGGTGTTCAGCGGCCGCTTCTTCGACGCCGAGGAGGCCTTGGCGCTGGGCCTCATCGACGAAATGGTGGCCCCCGACGACGTGTACGACGCCGCCGCCGGCTGGGCGCGCCGCTTTCTCGATGGTCCGCGGCATGCGCTGGCCGCCGCCAAGGCCGGAATCAACGACGTTTTCGACCTGGAGCGTTCCGAGCGGCTCGCCGCCGAACGCCGGCGCTACATCGAGGTGTTCACTGCTGGTCAGGGCGGTGGCGGTGGGACGGATCCCGTCGGCCGTTAGGCTGCCCTTCATGACCAGTTCGACCGACGCCGTTCCGACGCCGCACGCCACCGCCGAGCAGGTGGAAGCCGCCCGGCACGACAGCAAGCTGGCCCAGGTCCTCTACCACGACTGGGAAGCCGAGACCTACGACGACAAGTGGTCGATCTCTTACGACCAGCGCTGCATCGACTACGCCCGGGGCCGCTTCGACGCCATCGTGCCCGACGAGGTACTGCGTGAGCTGCCCTACGACCGGGCGCTGGAATTGGGCTGTGGCACAGGGTTTTTCCTGCTCAACCTCATCCAATCCGGCGTCGCGCGGCGCGGATCGGTGACCGATCTTTCGCCCGGCATGGTCAAGGTCGCCACCCGCAACGGCCAGTCGCTGGGCCTCGACATCGACGGCCGGGTCGCCGACGCCGAGGGCATCCCGTACGAGGACAACACCTTCGACCTGGTCGTCGGGCACGCGGTGCTGCATCACATTCCCGACGTGGAGCTGTCGCTGCGCGAGGTGATCCGGGTGCTGCGCCCCGGTGGCCGGTTCGTCTTCGCCGGCGAGCCGACCAGCGCGGGCGACGTCTACGCCCGCGAGCTGTCGACCCTGACCTGGCGCATCGCCACCAACGTCACCAAGCTGCCCGGCCTGGGTTCCTGGCGGCGCCCGCAGGCCGAGCTCGACGAATCCTCCCGGGCTGCGGCGCTGGAGGCGATCGTCGACCTGCACACCTTCACTCCGGCTGACCTGGAGCGGATGGCCGGCAACGCCGGCGCCACCGAAGTTCGGACCGTCAGCGAAGAGTTCACCGCCGCGATGTTCGGCTGGCCGGTGCGCACCTTCGAAGCGTCGGTGCCGCCCGGGCGCCTGGGCTGGGGCTGGGCGAAATTCGCGTTCAACGGCTGGAAGGCGTTGAGCTGGGTGGACGCCAACGTATGGCGCCGCGTGGTCCCGAAGGGCTGGTTTTACAACGTGATGGTGACCGGGGTCAAACCCTCCTGAATCCGTCTTTTCCAGGGCTGCGGTTCGGCCCGGCGACGATGCTTGCCGCGCAGCGGCGTGAGGAGGAGCCGGGCAATCAGGTTTAGCACCGACGACGTCGGCTATCTGCGGTCGCGGGCGGGTGCCGCGGCGCTTGCGGTGGTCGCCGAACTCGAACTGACCGACGCGACCCGGGTCGGCGACGTCGCTGCGGCGCGCGGCCGATTCGGCGACCGGGCCGCGGTGCTGGTGGAGACGGTCCTGTTGCGCCGCCGCGCCGCGGACAAGCTGGGCGAGCTGGGCGTATCGGATTGGCTGTTCACCGACGAGGCGCTGCAGCAGGCCACCGCCGCGCCGGTGGCCTTGCACCGGGCCCGACGGCTGGCCGGTGGCGGCAGCGGCGTCGTCGTGCACGATGCGACCTGTTCGATCGGCACCGAGCTCGCCGCGCTGAGGGTCTGCGGGATCGCCGCGGTGGGCAGCGATATCGATCCGGTGCGGCTGTCGATGGCGCGCCACAACATGGGGGAGTCGGCCTGGATCTGCCGCGCCGACGCGCTGCACCCGGTCACCCGCGACGCCCTGCTCGTCGTCGACCCGGCCCGGCGAGTCGAGGGTCGGCGCCGCCTGCGCATCGACGGATACCAGCCCGCATTGAGCTCGCTGCTCGACGCCTACCGCGGCCGGGAATTCGTCGTAAAGTGCTCTCCCGGAATCGATTTCGGTCAGGTGCGGCGTCTCGGCTTCGGTGGGGAGATCGAGGTGACGTCGTATCGCGCCTCGGTCCGGGAAGCCTGCCTGTGGTCGGCAGGACTGGCGCAGCCCGGTGTGGGCCGGCGGGCGAACCTGCTGGATCGCGGCGAGCAGCTCACCGACAACGACCCCGACGACTGCGGGGTACGGCCGGTGGGGCGATGGATCGTCGACCCCGACGGCGCCGTGGTGCGGGCCGGCCTGGTGCGCCACTACGGCGCGCGGCACGGACTGTGGCAGCTCGATCCCGACATCGCCTACCTCTCCGGCGATCGGCTGCCCGCGGCGGACCGCGGGTTCGAGGTGCTCGAGCGGCTGGTCTTCGACGAACGCCGGCTCCGGCAGGCGCTGTCGGCGCTCGACTGCGGGTCGCTGGAGGTCCTGGTGCGCGGGGTCCGGGTAGACCCGGACGCGTTGCGCAGCCGGATGCGGTTGCGCGGGAACCGGTCCCTGTCGGTGGTCATCGCCCGCATCGGTGCACGGACCTCCAGCCGGGCGATGGCGTTCGTTTGCCAACCCTCCCGATAGCGACGGGTACGCTGGCGGCGTCACTTCTGCGGGTCACCGGCCCCGGCTAGTCTGCGAGGACACTTCCACGATGCGCTTTCTGATAGCCGCCGCGCTGGTCGCGGCGGCGGTCTTGGTTGGCTGGCCTGCCGCGGCCGAGCCGCCGTCGTGCGCCAGCCTGGGCGGCACCCTTGAGGCCGGCCAGATGTGCCGCCTGCGCGCCACCGGCCCCAACTACACGCTCAACCTCAGCTTTCCCGCCGACTATCCCGACGAACAGGCCCTGGCCGACTACATCACCCAGAACCGGGACGGCTTCGTCGCCGTCGCGCAGAGTTCCGGGGGGCGTGACCAGCCCTACCAGCTGGAGGCGACCACCGATCAACACGGCGCCGGGCAACCGCCGCACAACACCCGCAGCGTCGTGCTCAAGTTCTTCCAGGACGTCGGGGGAGCGCACTCGTCGATCTGGTACAAGGCGTTCAACTACAACCTCGGGACCAAGCAGCCGATCACCTTCGACAACCTCTTCCTGCCGGGCCCTTCGCCGCTGGACGCCATCTACCCGATCGTGCAGCGCGACCTGGAACGTCAAACCCCCCTGGGCGCCGCGGTTTTGCCGTCGACGGGACATGACCCGACGCACTATCAGAATTTCGCCATCACCGACGATCAGCTGATCTTCTACTTCGCCCCGGGCGAGGTTCTGCCGGCGCTCGGCGGGCCGCTGCAGGCCCAGGTGCCGCGCAACGCCATCCCGCCGCTGGCGGTCTAGGGGGCTCAGACCGGCCCGGCCTGCAACTCCATCGCGACTGCGGCGAGCGCCAGCGCCACCTGCGCGACACAACCGATCAGCGGGACGACGAAGGCCCGTCGTTTGCGCCGCGCCAGGAGATACCCGGCGACGACGATGTCGGCGACCAACAGGGCGGCCCCGCCCCAGGTGCCCAGCGTCATGGCCCGGTCGATCCAGGCGGGATCGCCGCACTTACGAGACCCGCAGGCGTCGGTGGTCATCACGAGCAGGCCCAGCAGCGCAAAGCTCGCCGCGTACAGCCCGCCATGGATGACCAGCAGGACGGACGTCGCCACGATGTCGGCGGCGCTGCTCGGAGGGTTCCCAGTGGGGTTGGTTGTCGCGGCGCCTCGCGCGGCGGGCTCGTCGATCGGCACCATAGAGGTATGTCCGGGTCAGGCCGGGCCGAAACCGTAAACCTGGCCGTCGCTGGTGGCCGCCACCACCCGGCGATCGGTGCCGACCGACACCCCCACCGGATACCCGGTGGCCGCCGGCAGCGGGTAGCTGTCCAGCGTGCGGCCGCTGCCCGGATCGAAGAGCAGCAGCGACATGCCGGGGGCGCCGTTCGCCGGGGGCCCGCTGGCCACCGTGTAGCCGACGCCGGTACCGGCCAGGCTCGACGTCGACAGGGGCAGGACGTCGTCGCGACGCCAGGCCTGATCGGCGTGATCACCGGCATCTTTGAACGCCACCAGCTTGGTGTCGGGGCCGCCGCCGGCCACGATCAATCCCTGCGGGGTGACCGAGGGCGGCGTCTGCGCCAAGAACCCCAGCGGCACCGACCATTTCACTTTCGCGTCGGCCGCGCGCAGCGCCCACAGCCGTTGGTCGCGGCCGTTGACATAGACGGTCGACCCGTCGGCCGACAACACCGGGCTGGCGATGACACCGGCACCCACCGCGTCGCTGGTCCATTCCCGAGTCAGCACCGGCGTCTGCCCGCGGTGGTACTTCAGCCCGACCAGACTCGCGGCGGGAGTGCCGGGCTGCCACACCCCCAGCACAGCCATCCCGGTGGCGGTCGAGAACGCCGGGGCGGCCGCGACGGGACAGCCCTGAAGGGCCGGCGCGCAATCGGCCAACCCGCGTGCTGCGTCGGTGGGGTCGACGCCATCGACCAGGTCGAGTGGGCTGCCGACCACCTGGCCGCGATGGGAGTCGAAGACGAGCACCTGACCGAGGTGGGTGGCCACGAGCAGGTCGCCTTGCCCGACGAACCGCGGCGTCGTGGGCATGCCGATCACCGGCTGGCGCCACCGCGTCCACTGGGTCACCGGGAAGGACAGGAACGCTCCGGGCTGGCCGACGTAGAGGTTGTCGAAACCGTCGAGCAGCGGGCCGGCGAACCCGCCGCCCTGGACCAGCCGCACGCACCAGCGTTGCCGCCCGTGGTCGTTGTTCTCCCACTCCATCAGCGAGCATCCGGCCGAGGTCTGGGCGTTGAGGGCCAGGTAGCCGCGCGCGCTGAGCGCCGGTCCGGCGGCCAGGCTCCCCTTCACCGACCGGGTCCACTCCAGCGAGAGCTTCGTGGCGCCGCCCGTGGCGGTGTAGCTGCTGTTGGCCGCGTCGGCGTACGGCGCCGGCCAGCCCTGCGCGGCCGAGGCGTCGACCCAGGAGTCGGTATTGCCGCAGGCGCCGAGCAGAACCGCGAGCGCGGCCGCCAGCACTACCGATGACCAACGCCGGGGCCCACTGACGAGTTGTCGGGCAAGCACCTTCGGTTTTCCAAATCCTTCTTCGGAGGCGGGCCGCTCGCGCGCAGACCCGGCCGTTCGGCGGCAATCGAGTACAGGTGAGGGTAACCCGTGGCGGTTCGCGGGCTCGTATATGACCGAGTTAGGCTGTCCGGCCATGACGAGCATGTGGGGTGCCCCGGTCCATCGCCGCTGGCGTGGATCGAACCTCCGGGACCCGCGCCAGGCCAAGTTCCTCACGCTGGCCTCGCTGAAATGGGTGCTACGCAACCGCGCATATACGCCGTGGTACCTGGTGCGCTATTGGCGGCTGCTGAAGTTCAAACTGGCCAACCCGCACATCATCACCCGCGGCATGGTGTTTCTCGGCAAGGGCGTGGAGATCCACGCGACGCCCGAACTCTCGCAGCTCGAGATCGGCCGGTGGGTGCACATCGGCGACAAGAACACCATCCGCGCGCATGAGGGCTCGCTGCGGTTCGGCGACAAGGTGGTGCTGGGCCGCGACAACGTCATCAACGCCTACCTCGACATCGAGCTCGGTGACTCGGTGTTGATGGCCGACTGGTGCTACGTCTGCGATTTCGACCACCGCATGGACAACATCGACATGCCGATCAAGGACCAGGGCATCGTCAAGTCCCCGGTCCGGATCGGCCCGGACACCTGGGTGGGCGTGAAGGTATCGGTGCTGCGCGGCACGTCGGTCGGACGGGGTTGCGTGCTGGGGTCCCACGCGGTGGTCCGCGGGGTGATCCCGGACTACTCCATCGCGGTCGGCGCGCCGGCGAAGGTGGTCAAGAACCGCCAGCTCGCCTGGGAGAGTTCGGCCGCGCAACGCGCCGAACTGGCCGCCGCGCTGGCCGACATCGAACGCAAGAAGGCCGCCCGCTAGCCTACGGCCTGCGGCTGCTCGTCGACCTTGAAGTGGAAGTTGACGTCGCCGGCGTCGACGTCCGTCACGGTCACCTGCACGCCGTACTTGTCATTGCCGTCCGTGAGCTGACACCGTAACGTCGCTCCCGCAACGCCTTTCAAGTTGTCGGGGCAGGTGACCGCATCCGGCTTTCTGCCCACCTGCTGGCCCACCTGGGTGCTGATCGCGTTGGCGACCTGGTTCTTGTCGACGGTCTCCACCATGTCGAACTTGACGTCGTTCCCGTCGACGCTGGTCACCGTGACGTTGACGTTGAAGGGCCGGCCTTTGACCTTCATGTCGCAGTTGATCTGCGCCCCGACCTTCCCGGGCAGGTCGCTTGGGCAGTTCACCGACTCGGGTTTGTTGCCGGCCGCGTCGGTCATCTTGGCGGTGATCTGGCCGGCGACATCGCTCTTGCTCACCGAGCGCGAGGTCCCGACGGAACACGGAGAGGGCGTTCGGGCCGGGGTGGCGAATATCGCGGTCAGATGCCCTGATAGCGCCGCAGCGCCTCGGTGCGCTCGGCGGCGTGGTCGACGATCGGCGCCGGGTAGCCGTCCGGGCGCTCGCCCTTGCGCAGGTGTACGTCGACGGCAGAGCGCAGTTCGGGTACCCAGCGCCGGATGTAATCGCCCGACGGGTCGAACTTCTCGCCCTGTGTGATCGGGTTGAATATCCGGAAATAGGGCGCTGCGTCGGTACCGCAGCCCGCGCACCACTGCCAGCCGTGCTGGTTGTTCGCCATGTCGCCGTCCACCAGCTGGTCCAGGAACCATTCGGCGCCCCATTGCCACGGCAGATGCAGGTCCTTGACCAGAAACGAGGCCACGATCATTCGCACCCGGTTGTGCATGAAGCCGGTGTCGCGCAGCTGGCGCATCCCGGCGTCGACGAAGGGAAAACCCGTCTCGCCCGCCTTCCACGCCTCGAAGCGGCGTTTGGCCTCGGCGCCGGTGTCGGTCTGGATGCCGTCGAAATCGCTGTTCCAGTTGCGCCAGCTGCTGGCCGGCCAGTGGTGCAGCACGTCGGCGTAGAAGTCGCGAAAGGCCAACTCCCGCAGAAAAGCTTGCGCCCCGTCGCCGCGCAGGTCCAGGCCGGCGACCAGGGTGCGCGGATGAATGGCGCCGAACTTCAGATGCGCCGACATGCGGCTGGTGCCGGTCAGGTCCGGCCTGTTGCGGTCCGTGGCGTAACTCCGTAACCCGTTGTCGACAAACGACTTCCACTGTTTGCGCGCCGCAGCCTCGCCCGCCGCGACCTCGAGGGCGATCCCGGGATCGGGGATCTCGCACTGCTTGATCCGCAGCTGCGCCGGATCCAGCCAGCGTGCGGAGTTTGCGTCCGACTTCGCCGGTTCGCGCCAGCCGGTTCTCTGCCACTGACGCAGAAACGGGGTGAACACCTTGTAGGGCGAGCCGTCCGGCTTGGTGACGCGGCCCGGTGAGACCAGATACGGCGATCCCGTCGCCACCAGCGGCACCGAATCCAGCGCGGCGCGCACCCGCTCGTCACGGCGCTTGCCGAAGGGTGCGAAGTCTTCGGAGATGTGCACCGAAGACGCGCCGATCTCCTTGGCGATGCGCGATATCTGGGTGTGGGGCTGCCCGCGGACGATCAGCAGCCGGCCGTCGAGGTCGTCGCGCAGCCGTCGCAGCGAGTCACCCAGGTATTGCAGCCGTCGTTGTCCCGAGGACTTCTCGAGGCGCGGGTCGAGCACGAAGCAGGCGAGCACCTCATCGTTGTCGGCCGCGGCGACGAGCGCGGGATGGTCACGCAACCGCAGATCGCGGCGAAACCACAACAATGCCGGCATGATCTACCGGTTGAGTCGCCAGATGTGCGTGGACAGGATGGTCGCGAAACCACACCACAGCGGGTAGGGCAGCAATGCCAGCCCGCCGCGCGGCGTGGCCTGGGCCGTGCGCCTGACCAGATCGGCGCTGCTGACCGTCAGCGCCGCGGCGCCGACTGCGGATGCGCCGAGCTTGTGGTAGCCGAAGAACAGCCAACTCCATCCGGCGTTGAGGAGCAGGTTCGCCGCGAGCGCCACGGTGTAGTCGCGCGCCTTGTCATGGCACCCGGTCGCGTGAAACCGATCGATGGTCACCGCCGACGTGGCCGCGATGTCCCCGTAGAGCGCGGTCCACACGGTGGGGAACGCCGCGCGCGGCGGCTGATAGGGCGGCTTGCGAAGCCGCGCATACCACCGGGGAATGGCGTTGCTGCTCGCGATGCTCCCGCTGCCGGCGGCTGCGGCGACGGCCAGGCTGGTCGCCACCAGTATCGACCTGTTCACGGTATGCTCCGTTCTGGTTGTTTCCGGTCAGCTTGTTGCTCAACGGATTTGGCGGCTGGGCTGGTAGGCCACCAGATGCGGTCGCCGATGAGTGCGAACAGGGCCGGGATGACCAGCGTTCGCACCACGAACGTGTCGAGCAGGATTCCCAGGCCCACGATGATCCCCAATTGGGTCAGGACGATCAGTGGCAACACTCCGAGAACGCAGAACACCGCCGCCAAAACGATTCCCGCGCTGGTGATTACGCCTCCGGTGGCCGACACCGCGCGCACCATCCCCGCGCGGGCACCATGCGGTGCGGCTTCCTCGCGGGCCCGGGTGACCAAGAAAATCGTGTAGTCCACCCCGAGGGCCGCCAGGAAAAGGAACGCGAACAACGGTGTGGTGTTGTCCAGGGCCGGGAAGCCGAAGACGTGCACGCTCGCCCAGCCGCCCAGGCCCAGCGCGGCCAGCGCACCCAGAATCGTTGCGGCCAGCAGTGTCGGCGGGGCCAGCGCCGACCGCAGCAGCAGGTAAAGAACGATGAGGATGACGGCCAGGATCGCCGGGATCAGCAGCACCCGGTCATGCGTGGCCGCGTCGCGAACGTCCAGGGCCTGCGCGTCGGCGCCGCCGACGAGCGCGTGGGGGTCGGCGGCCCGTGTCGAATCTCGCAGCGCCGCAACGATGCTGAATGCCCGCGTCGACGACGGCCGTGCGTCGATGACCACCGACCACTTCGTCAGCCCGGATGCGGATCGGCCGGATTCGGTCACCGACACCACGCCGGGTGTGGCCGCGATCGCCCGCTGCACCGGTGCCGCGTGATCGCTGCGGCCGATGACCAGTGTCGGGCTCACCAGGCCGGCCGGAAAGTGTTCGGCCACAACGTCATACCCGGTCACCGAGTCGGCGCGGATGCGGAACTGCTCAGTCTGCGACAAGCCGATCCGGGTTCCCAACAAGCCGGTGCCAAGGGCCGCCAGCACCGCGATCGCGACAGCCGCGACCAGTGCGGGTCGCCGGCCGACCCAGTCCGCGACGCGATGCCAGCCGCCGGAACCCAAGGTTTCGTCGCCTCCGGGCCGCGGGATGAACGGCCAAAACAATCGCCGGCCGCACACGGCCAGCATGGGCGGCAGTATCACCAGCACCGAAAGCGCGGGAACCACCAGGCCGCACGCCGCCAACGCGCCCAGGCTGCGGGTGCTCGGCGTGGACGCGAAGAGCAGGGTGAGCAGCGCCAGCACCACGGTGGCGTTGCTGGCGACGATGGCCGGGCCCGCCCTGCGGACGGCCTCGCGCAACGCCGCGCGATGGCTCCTATGGCGCCGGAGCTCTTGGCGATATCGAGAAATCAGCAACAGCGCGTAATTGGTGCCGGCGCCGAAAACCAGCACGCTGGTGATCCCGGATGTGGCACCGTCGAAGCTCAACCCGGTCAGCGAGGCCACCGCGGTGCCTACCGCCGCGGCCACCCGATCGGCGAATCCGACCACGAGCAGCGGGACCAGCCACAGCACCGGGGAGCGGTAGGTGGCGATCAGCAGCAGCGCCACCACCGCCGTCGTCACCGCGAGCAAGGTGATGTTGGCGCCCGCGAACGCGCCGGCGATGTCGGCGCCGAACGCCGGGCCGCCCGTCACGTGAGCCTGCAGGTCCGCGGGCAGACCGTCGGCCGCGGCCGTGCGCAGCGCGGCGACGGCGTCGCCCAGGGCAAGCCCGGACAAGCCGGCGCTGATCGACACGACTCCGAGGGCGGCTTTTCCGTCCCGCGACGGCAGCACCGGTCCGGGCCGGGCCGCCCGGACTCGGTTCACAGCGGTCTGGGCGCCGGCGATGTCGGACGGGCTGAGGACCCCGCCGTCCGTGCGGCTCACCACCACGATCAGCGGGGCTTTGTCGCCCCCCGGAAATTGCCGGGCCAGGGCGTCGACCTGCGCCGATTGCGCATCGACTGGAAGTGACTGCGGCGATTGGCCGGCCGCGGCATTGCCGCCGACGAGAAGGATGAATGCGACCCCCAGCAGGACCGTGACAAGCGCGAGCGGCCATGAGCGCCGGCCCGTCACTGCGGTGGCCACGCAATCCCACATCACGGACACAAGCCTTTCAGTTTGTTAAACATTAATCAACTGAAATGACGCACCGGCACGCGCCAGCGTCTGCGGTGCATAACAGGGGGCACTATGGACATTATGAATGTGGGTCAGGAGCAGTGTCGGATGCGAGGGGGTAGCTGCGATGACCGCTGACCGGGGGGAGATGGCGAGCCGCAAGAGGCGGCACATCGACGTGTGCCTGAACGAACCGGTCGGCTACGAGGGCCTCACGACCGGGCTGGATCGCTACCGATTGCCCTACAACGCCCTGACTCAGACGAATCTGGGCGACATCGACTTGTCCACCAGCTTTTTCGGCGTCAACCTGCGGTCTCCGATGCTGATCGGTGCGATGACCGGGGGCGCCGAGCTGTCCCGGACGATCAACCGCAATCTTTCCGCGGCCGCCCAACAGCTGGGCCTGGGGATGATGCTCGGTTCGCAGCGGATCATGCTGGACAGCGCGCTGGGGGAGCACGCCGCGGATAGCTTCACGGTGCGCGATGTCGCCCCGGATGTCTTGCTGTTCGGCAACATCGGCCTGGCTCAGCTGACGAAGTCCGCGGTGCCGGATCTGGCGAAGGCCCTCGACCGGGTGGGCGCCGATGCGCTTGCCGTGCATACCAATCCGCTGCAGGAAGCGGTGCAGCGCGACGGCGACACGGATTTCTCCGGGTCGCTGAACAGGCTGCGCGAGGCGGCCGACGCCATTGACCGTCCGGTGCTGCTCAAGGAGGTCGGGCACGGGATAGGTGGTGCGGCGGCCGCGGAGCTCATCGGCGCTGAAGGCGAATTGCCGGTCGCCGGAATCGACGTCGCGGGTGCCGGAGGCACGTCGTGGTCGCGGGTCGAGCAGTTCGTGCGATACGGCGAACTGCGCTATCCGGACCTGGCCGATTGGGGTATCCCGACCGCGCGCGCGATCGTGGAGGTGCGCGAGGTCCTGCCGGCGGTTCCGTTGGTGGCGTCCGGCGGCATACGCACCGGTATGGATGCGGCCAAGGCGATCGCGCTGGGCGCCGATGTGGTGGCGGTGGCGCGGCCGCTGCTGCCCGCCGCGATCGAATCGACTGCCGCCGTGGTCGATTGGCTGCAGCCTTTCATCGACGAGCTTAGGATCTGCCTGCACGGTTGTGGTGCCGCGAAGCTGGCCGACCTGCGCGACGTCGACCTCGTCGGCATCGACTAGGTACCCGCGACGTGGCCGTCATCCTGGCGTACGGGTCGCCTGCCTTGGGGCATCTGCTGCCGACCGGGGCGCTGCTGGCCGAGCTGGCCCGGCGCGGCCACGACGTTCATCTGCGCACCATGTCGGCCGGCGTCTCGACGATGCGGTCGGCCGGCGTGCACGCCGAGCCGGTCGACCCGGCCATCGAAGCGATTGTCGGCAACGACTGGGAGGCGCGAAACGCTCTGGGAGTGCTCAAGCTGTCGATCGACGTGCTGTGCCGGCGAGCGGTGCTGGAGGTCGACGACTTTCGGCGCGCGTCGGACGCGATCCGGCCGGATGTGCTCATCGTGGATGCGAACTGCTGGGGGGCTTTGTCGGTCGCGGACGCCGGGAGCATTCCGTGGCTGCTCTTCTCGCCGTTCACCCCCTACCTGCGCTCACGTGGAGTGCCACCATTCGGTCCCGGAATGCGCCCGCTACCCGGCATTGCCGGCGACATCCGCGACGCCGGGCTGCGACCGATCGTGCGGCACGTGTTCGACCGGCCAATGTTGCCCCGTATCAACGCCATTCGTGCTGGGCTGGGTGTGCCACCGGTGACATCGGTAGACGGCTTCATCCGGCGCGCCCCACTGGTATTGGCCGTCGGCGGCGAGCCGTTCGAATACCCGCATCCCGGGTGGGCCGGCCTAGTACACCACATCGGCGCCTGCGTGTTCGAGCCCGCGCCGACAGCAACACCGGAGTGGATCGACGCCATCGATCGACCGATGGTGTTGGTGAACACCTCCTCGCTGCGGCAGGCCGACGAGATTCTGGGACGAACCGCCTTGCGCGCGCTGGCCGACGAGGACGTTCATGTGGTGGCGACGTTCCCCGCCGGTGTACCCACCGATCTGCCCCGGCCGGCGAACGCCACCGTGTGCGAATTCGTGCCGCACGCGGCCATACTCGACAAGGCCAGTTGCGCGATCACACACGGGGGGATGGGCACGACGCTCAAGGCCCTCGATCGCGGCGTGCCGGTCTGCGTCGTGCCCTTCGCCCGCGACCAGGCCGAGGTGGCGCGGCGAGTGGAGGTCGCCCGGTGCGGTACCCGCCTGGCCGCCAAGAGGATCACCGCGGCGCGGCTGCGGGCGAAGGTGTGCGAGGCGATGACGATGGTCGACGGCGCGCGCCGGGTGGCCGCCGGATTCGCCGCAACCGGAGGCGTTGGCCGCGGTGCCGACCTGGTCGAGCAGCGGCTACTGGGCCGCGTTGTCGAGGGGCCGGTTCACTAGTCGCCGCGTTTCGCCGGACTGCGACGGCCTTTCGCCGTCGGGCGCTTCGCCTCGGTGGCCGGCGCTTTGGAACTTGCTGCGGCAAGCCGAGATTCGAAGCCGGCCATCGCCTCGATCATCGAGGCGAACACCCGATGTGCCGCGGCCAGGTCGCGATCGGGAAGATGGGCCAACGCAGTATGTAGTTCGGCGCCAAGGGGAGTGAAGAACGACCGGGCCAGGGCCATCCCGGGCTTCTCGTAGCGCAGCAGGGTCTTGCGCCGGTCCTGAGGGTCGGGTTCGCGCCGGACGTGGCCGGCGTCGATCATGCGATCGACGAGATAGGTGATGGCGGCCGGTGACACGTCCATGCGCCGCCGCAGCTGCGCGGCGGTCAACGGTTCGCCGGCGGTTTCGGCAACCATGATGTGCAGCAAGGCGTGGAAGTCAGTGCCGCTGACATCGTTTTGGCGGGCGAAGTGCCGGCCGATGCGGTCGGACTGCGCGGTGATCGCGCGCATGTCGGCCGACATCAATTTCTCGAGCTCGGCCCGGTCTATTCGCCGGTCAGCGGCGCGCTTGGTCACTTACCCGCATCCTTCTTGAAAGATACGCCGGCCAGCGTATCGCGGCCGTTGATCGCGGCCGCCGAAACGCTCGGGCGTTTGTCCTTTGTAGCCCATTTCGGGTACACGCTGAGTGCAAACACGCCCGCAGCGTGCGCGGTGCAATCGATGGCCCTTAGCCTACGGCACCCCCAACCAGCAGGGGCTATCAGGACTTCGCCGGGTCGTGGCCCCAGTTCATCAACGAGTATCGCCACGGGCTCTCGTCGATCTCTCCGTGCGGACGCTGCGCCAGGTGGCGTTTGGCGTAGCCGACCACCTTTCGCATGTGGGCATAGTCGGCGTCGGTGAGGTCGGCACGTTTCGCCTTGAGGATCTGAACGATGTGCCGGCCACTGGCGTGGCCGGTGGACTCGTCACCGCCCTGCTTTTGCCCAACGCTCTTCGATTCCTCGGTGCCGAGCCACTTCTCCAGCTCGCGTGCGGTCATGTTGACGGTGTCCTGGAAGCGTTCCCAGGTGGTTCCTTTGTCGTCGGTCATGCTGAGTCCTGATCCTGTTGACGCGCATCACTTTGCGCGGCGTAGTGCGTCCGGCTTGTGGACCGCGTCGGCACCCGTCTTGTCGCTGCGCACCTTGTACTGCGGCTCGTCTTTGGAAGCCCGCACCGTGCGTCCGGCGGCTTCGGTGTCGGAGGTGATTTTGGCCTCGACAGTGCCGCGGACCGTGGTGCCGTGACTTTGCCACTCCACCTTGTCGCCCTTGTTGAATTCATTGCTGCTCATAGGGATTCACCTTTCGCCGATTCATCACTGGGGGACGCGGTGTGCGCCGGATTGCCGACGGTGCGCCGTCGCTCCTTCAAGGCCATCTCGTGAACGTGGCGGCGACCGTTGGCGAGTCGGGTTCGGACCAGCCGCTCGGTCTCTTCGAAACAGCGGTAGTAACCGTCGTCATACTCCTCGACTACCTGGAAGCTCCACCGGCCCGGCAGGACGTTGCGCCCGATCAGCTCGCGGCTGATGTGCTCGGCCAGGTCGCCCTGGCCGATTTCGTTCAGCCGCGCCACGGCCTCGTCGAGTTGCAGGTCGGCGCGACCGGTCAGCTGATGGAAGGAATACAGATGTCCGCGGGCGCGCTCGACGGTTTCCAGCGCCTCGGTCACTCGTCCTACCGCCTGCGCAACGCCGTCGATCTCGGTGCCCGCCCCGTCGCTCATCAGGTTCCTCCCCGCGTAGAGCTATGGCATTCCCTGCGCAGGCGGGCCCGAATCCTCGATACGGCGATTCATTAACTGAATAGTTAAGTTTTCAGAAGGGTGGAGAGCCGCGTGGCGGTTTGAATGGGTGCGCGGTGGGTATCAGGTCTGGCGATGACTGTGCTCGAGACTTCCCGGCGCCTGGGGCGTGCGGAGCGGAAGATGTTGCGCCTGCAACGACGTTTGTGGCTCGCGCAGCTGGCGATGTGGCCCGCCCTGATCGTGCTGGCGGTCCTGCTGGTGGGTGGTGTGCTGTGGGCGGTGCGGCGGCGGTCAACCGGCGGTCGGCATGCCGCGGCACCCGCGGCCGGTGACCCGGCGGCCGAATACACCCCATGAGATGGCGGCGGCGGTGAACGCGAGCGCCTGCGCAGCGCCCACGCGCCCGGGCGGCACGAAACGTCCCGTCACATAACGGTCGACGAATCCGGACGTGGGTAGCGGATCCATATCCGCGCGCCGGCGGGCCCACGATTCCACGGACGTCAGTGGGCAGCGCAGCCCGAACACCACCACCGCGACGCCCCAGGCCACCGCCAGCACGTGCAGCGCGATGGACCTGGGCCGGCGCAACGCGAGGAAACCACCGCACGGCACGTACAGCAGGTAGGCCAAATGAACGCCGACGGTCACCGCGACCACGGCGACGTAGAGCTTGCGCACGCTGGGAATTCTTGCACGCGCAGGGCTACCCGACGCCCGCGCGAACCTGGTAGCGGCGTTCGGCATAGGCGAGATCATCGCGCCAGAGTTTGGTGGAGGCATAGCGCATGAGGGGCGTGATCAACGGCGCCGCCCGCGAGGCCCTGGTGAAACCGGGCCGGTCCGAATGCGCGACGGTGGCTTCCAGGACGGCGGTGCGCGGTCGGCCATCGGGACCCGAACCCATTGGCGTCGCGTGGGTTTCGACGACGCTGCCGGTGCCCTCGCCGTCGACGATGCGCATGACGATGGTGCGCGCCTCCGGGCAGCTGAACTCCGCGACGACGGGCACCCCCAGGCGTCCCATCCGGAAGGTCACCGCAACCAGGAACCGGTCGGCCTGCTCGGTGGGCGTGGTAAGCACATCGAGCCGGGTGAACGAGTAGGGGTGAAACCACGCGCCGTGCCACGGATCGAGGCGGTTGGCGATGATGTCGCTCGGGTCGCACACACCCACCATGCGGGCGACTGCGCTCAGCGTGTCGCCGCTCGGCCGCTGCGGAATCACCGGCCGATCCAGCGGCTGCTCCTTGCCCACCGCGTCGAGCCGCACCCATGCCAGGACGCCGTCGTCGTGGCTGGGCAACGGGCTCCAGCCGAATTCGCGAGCGCGCCCGTCCAGAGTCAGGCCGTGCCAGCGGCAGATCAGCGCGCCCCGGTGCACAGTGCCGGTGGCCAGGTCCGCCCCCAGGTGCGGACAACTGCGCGGCCCCACGCACAGCCGGTTTCGCTCGTCGCGCCAGGCGACGAGGTCGACACCCGCGACGCGCGTGCCGACGGGCCGCCCGCTGGGCACCCGGTCGCTGGCCGCGAACGCGTACCAGTTGCCGGTGGGTTTGCGCTGCGAGCGCCGCAGCGCGCCCTCGATGATGGCGGGCTGTGCGTCGCGATACGTCGGGCGCTGATCGGCCCATGAAGCACGCGGGATCACCTGCAGCGGCCAGTCTTTGGCCCGGGCGGCCGACAGGCGTTGTCGAAGCTGTTCGCGAATCCTCATGATCGGGTGGCTCTTTCGCGGTCGGCAAGCCATCGCAGCATTGGTGACCGGCCTTGGGTGGGTACCGTGGCCAACGGGTGTCCGGCTAACCCCCATCGTTGCAGGAGTTGGTTCGCGGCGCACCAACCGGTGGTGGCGGCCCGCTCCATGAGTGCCACCGGCAAGTCGATCCGGATGGCGTCGCCGGCCAGCAACAGACCCGGCGTGGGCGTGCTGACCGGCGGCCGATGGGGATAGGAGCCGGGCGGAAACAGCGGGCAGTCGCTGCGATGCAGCAGCTTCTCGTGGACGATCTGTGCCGCAGCGGTTTCCGGATAGATCCTGTGCAGCTGTCGCAGCGCGGCGGGGCGAGACGGCACAGAATCCAAAGCGTAAGAATGCAGTTCGACGACGGAACCGTGATTCGCGGCTGCCCACGCGCGCGCTTCGCATTCGTAGCGCTCCAGCACGCTGATGTTGTCGAGCGGCTCGTGGCCGGCGGTGCCCAGAAACGCCGGCCGGTGCGCCGCCACCGGGCGGTCGAGCCACAACCGGTGCACGGCGAACGGCGGCGCGGTGCGCAGCCGCGATATCTGCGCGCGCCACTCGTCGGTGCCCAGTTCGCTCGATGCCGCAACGATCCGTTTCAAACCCTCGATGTCGGCGGCCAACACGACGGCGTCGACGCCGGAGTGGTCACCGGAATCGGTGCGCACCCGGAATGGCGTCGTCGATTCCGTGTCGATGCTCAGCACTTTGGTGGCGAGCCGGAACCGCACGCCCCGCCCTTCGAGGTAGCCACGCAACGGCTGCCACAGGGCGCTGTCGTAGTTCGCGCACGGCACGTCGAAGATCAGGCCTTCGGACGACCCCAGGAAGTAGATGTGAAACATGGTCGCCAGCTCGGCCGCGGAGAGCTGGGAGGGGTCGGCGAAGAAGCTGCGGGAGAACACCTCGAACGCCAGATGCCGTGCGGCCTCGGGGAAGCGGATGTCTTCGAGAAACGTCGCGGCGTCGGTGTGGTCCAGTCGCTGGTAGGTGCCGGGCACCGAGACCGCAGCCAGTGGTGCGGCGGCGCGCGCGTCGATGCGGGTGAAGTCACGCAGCCGAAACGTGGGGCTGCGCGCCGCGAACATCACGGCGTTCCACGGTGGGGTGCGCGGCAGCCCGCGGAAGCTGTCGCGCCGGCCGGCCCCGTCGATCAGCGGGTAATCCGTTACAGGAGTGAGCATCCGCAGCTGCGGGTCGATTCGGCCCAGCAGGGCGCGTAGGTTGTAGTACTGCCGGAAGAACGCGTGGAAGCCACGGTTCATCGCGAGCTCGGCGCCGCCGTCCCGCTCGGTCCATCCCCCCACCCGGCCGCCGAGGTAGGGCTCGCTTTCGATGACCTCGACGGCGACACCGCGCTCGGCCAGCCCGGTGGCGGCCGCCAGCCCGGCGATACCGCTGCCGACGACGGCCACCCGCGGCCGCGACGCCAGCGCACCCGCGTCCGCCAATCCCGTTGGCGCGGGGAACGTTCGGCGACGCCGGTCGGGGCTCATCGCGGCGCATCCGCCAGGAAAGTGTGCACGATGTTGGCTTCCCAGCCGGGCATCGTCTCGCTGTGCACCGCAGTGAAACCGGCGTCGGCAAGGCGAATCCGAAAGCGGGCCGCGCCGTCGAACGCCAGCACGCTGCGCCACAAGTAGCGATACAGCCCGGCGTCCCGGGTGCGCCACCACCCGGCGGGGATGATGATGCCCCAGCACACGGCGTGCCAGATCCGCGTCGCCGCGGCCGAGTCGCGCACCGAATATTCGTGCACCGCCAGCGTGCCGCCCGGACGCAACAATTCGCGGAACTTGCGCAGCTGTGCGTCGCGGTCGGCGACGTTGCGGATCAGGTAGGCGGCCAGGATGCCGTCGAACGGGCCGGTGATCCCGTGCTCGGCCAGCTGTTCGACGGGCGTGTGCACGAAGCGCACCGAGTCGGGCCAGCGCTTCGCCAGCGCCGCATCGAGCATTCCGCGCGACGCGTCGACGGCGACGATGTCGGCCTCGGGCGCGACGGCGAGCAGCGCGGCCGTCGAGGCGCCCGTGCCGCATCCGGCATCGAGCAACCGTAACCCCTTGCCGCGGTCGGGAATCCGCATCCGTCGAGCCGATAACGTCAGCTGCGCGTGATAGCCGGGGCTGGCACCCACCAGGCGGTCGTAGGCCGGCGCGCCGGCGTCGAACGCGGCCGCCAACTCGGCGGGGCCCGCATCACCGACGCGCACGTTGCCGCTCCCACAGCAGCAGCACCGCGGTGACCAACGCGAAGCCGAACAGAAAATCTTCGACCGGGATGTCGAACGGGAAACGCACGCCGCTCAGCTGTTTGTCGTCATAGCTGACGATGGGGGAGCTGAGTTTGGTCAGCCAGCCGTCCACCGGGATCTGGAATCCCAGCACGATCAACATCGACAGCCAGTACGCCGGCCGCCGGAACAGCCCGGTCCGCAGGACCGCCAATTCCATTGCGCAGACCAGCAATACCGCCACCGCGGCCGGCAGGGTGTAGCCGAGGCCGGTCATCGGCGGTGCACCTTTGCCAGGATGGTGGTCACGGCGTTGTAGGTCAGCAACGCGCACACCGGAATGACGAGGAAGAACAGCACCTCCTCGATGGGCACCCGGAACGGGATGCTCAGGCCGCACAGGTACGCGCGGTCATACGTCCACACGTGCGCGGCAACCGCGATCTCATCCCAGACCAGGAACACGACAGCGACCGGCACGACCGCCTTGATGACCCGGCGCCACTGTCGGTAGACGCCGGGGCCGAAGATCTCCAGCGGAGCGGTGATCACCAGGCATGCGGCGAGCACAGCCAGGTACTGCCACCGATCGCTCATGCGGCCCCCGATTGACGAACGCCCCGCGCGCCGTTCCGCGCTCGCCACGACCGTATCAGTCCCGCACCGGCGACCCGAAGCCGTCGCGCCTTACCGACGGTGGCGCGGTGATCGAACACCGCGAAGTCGCTCCGTTCGATGCAGTCCAAGATCTCTGAGTACAGGGCGGCCGCGGTCGCCACGCACGGTCGCGACCGGGCCGCCAGCGTGGCGATCCCCGCCGTGGCGAATCGGTAGGTTTGCCGGGCGATCTCATGCTGGGCGATCAGGGCCCGGCGCACCCGCGCATCGGTGCGCCGATGCGCGTGGCACCAGGCCAACAGCTCTCGGTCGACGCCCTCGGCGGCCAGTTCGTCGGCCGGCAGGTACACCCGGCCACGCTGCAGGTCCTCGTCGATATCGCGCAGGAAGTTGGTCAACTGGAAGGCACGGCCCAGTGCCGCGGCGTACGGCGCGGCTTCCTCCGCGGGCGTCACCGTGCCCAGTATCGGAAGCACTTGCAGCCCAATGGCTTCCGCGGAGCCCCGCATGTACAGGTTCAGGGCGGTGCGGTCGGGATAGTCGGTGACGGTGAGATCCATCCGCATGGAAGCCAGAAAGTCCTCGAACAGCCCGGCGCTGATCCGATAGCGCCGCACGGTGTCGGTGACCGCGGCCACCAGCGGATCGTTTAGGTGGGCACCGCCGTAGAAGAATCGCTGCGACAGCTCCTGCAGCCGCCGGCCGCGGACGTCGGCGCCCACCTGCGGGTCGAGATCGTCGAGGATGTCGTCGGCGTATCGCGCGAAGCCGTACAGTGCGTGCACCGGCGGCCGCTGGTCGGGCGCGAGCAAGCGGGTGGCCAGAAAGAACGTGCGGCCGTGCGCGGCATTGAGTTCGCGGCATCGGCGGTATCCGTCGCGCAGCCGCGGATCGTCGATTCCGGCGGCGGCCAACTCGCTGCGCATCACGGCAAACCGGCTTTCATGTCGAAGTGCGCGCTCGATCGGGTGGGGATGCCGGTGACGCGGTCGGCGGCGAGCCGCCCGGAGATCAGCGTGGTCGGAACCCCGACTCCGGGAACCGTGGAGGACCCGGCCAGCACCGCGTTGTCGATGCCGCGCACCATGTTGCCGGGACGAAACGGTCCCGTCTGACCGAACGTGTGGGCGAGCGCGAACGGGCTGCCGGCCGCCATCCCCTGCCGTGCCCAGTCGGCCGGTGTGACGACGCCCAAAACCGTTGCGTCGTGCGGCAAACCGGGCAGCATCCGGTCAGCCACGTGCGAGATCATGTCCTCGACGTAGGCGCCGCCGGTGCCGGCCCAATCGATGGTGCCCCGATCCAGGTTCGGCGCCGGGGCGAGCACGTAGAGCAGGTCGCGTCCCTCGGGGGCCAAGGTCGGGTCGCTGGCCGTCGGGCGGGTGACCAGTAACGACGGGTCCCGCATGAGTCGTCCGTCGTCGACGATGTCGGTGAACGTCTGATCCCACGCCTCGCCGAACAGGATGGTGTGGTGGGCCGTCCCGGATGCGACGGCGGGACAGCCCAGGTGCGCGACCACGGCCGAGGGCGAGGGACGCAGCCGCAGCGCGCGACGCGGTGTGCGGCCCAGCAACGCGTAGGTCTGCGGCAGCTCGGTGGTCAGCACCACCGCGTCACAGGCGATGGATCCGGACTGCTCGGTCACCACGGCGGTGATCCGCCCGCCGCTGCGTTCGAGTGCGGTAACGGTTGCGCCGTAACGGAATTGGACGCCGGCGTCGGCGGCGGCCGCGGCCAGTGCGTCGGGCAGCGCCCGTACGCCCCCGCGCGGGAACACCACCCCCGAGATGGTGTCCATGTAGGCGATCACCGCGTATACCGCCAGGGCGTCACGCGGCGCCACGCCGGCGTACAGCGATTGGAAGGTGAAGATCCGCTGCAACCGTGGGTCGGTGATGTACCGCTTGACCATCCGGTCCCACTTGCGGAAGCCGCCGATCGCGGTCAGCTGCGCCAGCCGCGGGGTGAGCAGCGACAGCGGCGAATCGAAGTTCGCGGCGATGAAGCCGTCGAATTCGGTGCGGTACAAGCGCGTCAGCCACCGTCGAAGCCGTAGGTAGCCCGCTGCCTGCCCGAAGCCAGCGAACTCCGCGACGGCATCGGCCATCCGGTCGGCATCACTGTGCACGGCGAGTGCGCTGCCGTCGGCGAATACGGCGCGGTACGCCGGATCGACCGTCAACAACTCCATGCGGTCACAGAGCCGTTCGCCCACGGCCGCGAACGTCTCGTCGATGATGTCCGGCATGGTGAGCACCGTGGGTCCGGTGTCGATCCGGTAGCCGTCGACGTCGAGGCGGCCGGCCCGGCCGCCCGGCCACGGCTCGCGCTCGACCACCGTGACCGCGCGCCCGCGGCCGGCCAGGTGCAGTGCCGCGGAAAGCCCCGCCAGCCCGGCGCCGATCACCACCACGTGGTCTCCGCGCCCTTCGATGGTCCGCATGATCAACAGGCTCCCCCGTCGGCGCTACTCATTCAACGCGATCCGTGCAGACGGCCGCCATTTCGTCCAGCGCGGTGCGAACGGGTTCGTCGATCGGCAGGTCGCTGACGTGGTCGCGCGCGGAAGCGACACGGTCGCCGATCATCTGCTCGATCAGCTGCACCGCGCCCGTCTCGACGATCAGCGTTTTCCACCGGTCGATTGCATTGTCGTCGAGGGTTTCACGATTCGCCAGCTCGACGAGTTCACGCCGGGTCGACGCATCGGCCAGTTGGTGGGCGGCCACCACCACGCTCGTCGCCTTGCGCTCGAGCAGATCGCCGGCACTCGGCTTCCCCGTTACCGCCGGCGAGCCCAAAACCCCGAGCACGTCGTCGCGAAGCTGGAACGCCTCGCCGACGACGGCGCCGTAGCGGCCCAGTTGGGACAACGTCCGGTCGTCGCACTCGCCCATCGCCGCGCCGATCTCCAGCGGCCGGCGCACGGTGTAATTGCCGGACTTACGCCGTGCCACATCGAGCACGGCCTCCAGCCCAGGAACGTGCCGCGCGTCGTTCGTCAAGTCGGCGAACTGCCCGATCGCGAGCTCGGTGCGCATGGCGTCATAGCGCGGCCACGCGCGTTGCAGGCGCCGGGGCTCGACGCCGCTCTCGCGCAGCATCTGTTCGGCCCAGATGAGGCAGAGGTCACCCAGCAGGATGGCCGCCGATTCACCGAATCGCCGTGACGATCCGGACAATCCGCGCTCGCAATGCCATTGGCCGAATTGCCGATGCGCCGAGGGGCGGCCGCGCCGTTCGTCCGAACTGTCCATGACGTCGTCTTGGAGCAGGGCGAAGGCGTGCAGCAACTCGAAACTGGCCGCCGCTCGCACGGCCGCGTCGTGGGGCGGCGCGCCGCACAGCCAGCCCAGGTAAACGAACGTCGACCGCAGGCATTTACCGCCGGAGACGAACTGAACCAGAATGTCGCCGGCGGCGTCGATGCGCACCCCGTCGAGGTCGCCGGCACGGCGGGCTGCGATGAAATCGGCGACACCGTCCCACACCATCCGCCGCAAATCCGACCGCCACGATTCGAAGTCGTCACCGCTGAGCCAACCGATCGCCGCCGGCGCATCGGCGGGTGAAAACGACAAAGCTCTCATACTGCCCAAGCGCTCCCTCCCGGACGGCCTGGAATGGTCGAGGCCTGCGCGGCCCAAGCACACGCGTCATACCCGCCGATGAAGCGGGCAAAACCACAGCGAGGACCGACAGGCGCGCCCCCGCGCCGCCCGCTACGACATACCACCTTGTTCAATAACTTAAACATTAATTTAATGAACTTCACCGGTGGGCGCCAGTCGAGGCGACCGATTCGTGTCGTGTCCATCAAGTGCCTGACACCAGCGGCTGTGGGTGAAAGTTTAAGTAACTGAAATGTCACCCGATCGGCGATATGCTCACAGCGTTATGGACGCTGATGGGCAGCGCTGCGGCCGAGACGAGCTGGAGTCGCTGATATCGGCCGATCTGCGGGAGCTGTCAACCGAGTCCGATCAGATCGGTCGGTTGTTCGCGTTGATACATAGCCTGCGGCCCAACGATTTCCGTGCCTTGCTCTACATCATGGTGGCGGAGATGGGCGGGCGGCCGATGACCTCGAGCGACCTCAGTCAGCGGATGGGTCTGTCGGGCTCGGCGATCACCTATCTGGTGGACAGGCTGATCGACGCCGGTCATATCCGTCGGGACGACGACCCGGCCGACCGCCGAAAGGTGGTGTTGCGTAACGATGAATCCGGTCTTGCCACCGCCCGGTCGTTCTTCAGCCCGCTCAACGCGCATACCCGAGTCGCGCTCGCCGAGCTACCCGATACGGACCTGAGCGCCGCGCATCGAGTCTTCGCCGCGGTGATCGACGCGCTGCGTCGCTTTCAGCACGAACTGGTCGACGGGTCGACGAAACCCTAAGCGCTACAGCGGGCCACCGACGATTATGACGCGGCGCTGCGAGCAGGTTGCGTCCGCGCCGGTCTCGGCCGCGCCAGCTCGGACAGGAACCGTTGTCGCGCCCTCAGCATGTCTTCAAGGTTCTGAAATGCCTCGGGCACCGAACCGGCGATCGGCAGCCCGTTGTGATGCACGATCCGTAACAGGGGACGAACCGCCGCGCCGCCGACCACGCTGCAGTACACGCGCGCCTTGCGGAGCTCGTCGTTGAGTAATAGCAACGAGCGGAACCCCTCGACACTGACGAAACGCAGCTGGCTGAGGTCGAGCACCAGGGGGGTCTTGAGCCGGGCGAAGTTTCGGATCGCCTGGGTGAGGTCCGTTGCGTTCGAGGCGTCGACCTCGCCGTCGACGCGCAGGACCGTGCCGAGATTGCGCGCGTAGACGAAAAGGTTTGCCCGGTCGAAGTGAGCCATGTACCGGCACCGTGCGGGGTCGTATTGGTCCGCTGAATTTGCGGAGTTAATAGCAGCCATGAGACCGCCTATCGATCTTGGTGACGAGGGAGTGAACGGTGTTTTGCACACCGCTCCCGTTAGAGACGCAGCTGTGAACTCAACCTGTTCGGCAGCCTACCGCCCAGGTGAGCGTCCAGATGTCGATTCGCCGAACTGGCCCGGGCCGCGCGGCGAACCTGGCGCGAACCGGACCAGCGCTTTCCACCGCAGGTCGACGGATGTGGACCCGTGAAGTCTTCGTTTGCCGGCCTTCTGGCAACCAGCGCTTGTTCGCTTACCGGCCGACCGGAAAACGGTTTGGCCGCGCAGGCCGCGGGTATACGCGTGTCAAGTAGCAAACGCGAAGGGCCCCGGACGTGAGGGGTGATGCGTCCCAATGGAAGAGCTCGGCTGCCGCCTACGTCGGTTAGCGGCCGCATCCGCATTCACGACACTGCTTGTTGGCGTTCCGGGTCAGGCGGCTGCCGATCCGGGCGGCACGGTTTTCCCCGGAATGGAGATCCACCAAGGCAGCACGGTCTGCATGGTGGGATTGGTCGAGCCGCGGTTACGGGTCGCCATGACCAGTGGCCAATGCGATGGTGGGCAGTCGGTGGTAACCGACCGTGACCGCAGGCCGATCGGCAACGTGGTCTTGGGCCGGCGCCAAGTGGACGCGGATTCGGCCGCCGACACACTGCCGCCCGTGGAATACGAAGTCATTGCGATCGCGCCGGATGTGGCAGCGACCGATGTGCTGCCGACGGGGCGGCATCTGGGATCCGCGCCGGACACGCGCGCTCAGCCCGGGATGCCCGTATGCCAGCTGCGCGCCACCGGCCAGCGATGCGGCTCGGTCAGCTCGGTCGGCGACGGCCGCTTCGCCATCACCGGCATGGTTTCGGACAGCCGAGACTTCGGCGGCCCGGTTTACACCCTGACCGATGAACACAACGCTTTGATCGTGGGATTGGTCGAGGGCATGTGGAAGTCCGTACCCCAGATCGAGTCGTGGCAGGCGGTCATGGCGCAGGTCTACATCGACAGCCACACCTACAGCCCGCAACAGCATCCGCCCGCGCTGCGAATGATCGGCCGGCACGCAGGCGCTGCCGTCTCGCCCTGATCGACGCCGCCCACACCGCCGGCACGGCGGATTTGCGCGGGCCGGTTTTCACCGCCGCAGAATGGGAATCCGCCGCCGGTGAACGTTTTCGATCTTGTGGCGCTGCCCTTTCAGTGGGGCTCCGCGATCCGGGGTAAGCGGTTCTTCCATCCGATGGGGGTACTCGCGGAGGGCTTCATCGAGCGCGTTGCCCCCGCGGCCCAGGGCTTGCCGATCGCGTCTTCGGAAATCGTTGCGCGCGTGTCGAAGGCCAGCGGCACGCCCGGGGCGCTGCCCGACTTCATCGGCCTTGCCGTGCGGCTGCCCGCGTCGCAGCCGGCCGACAAGCCGTGGGACATCCTGCTCGTCTCGTCCGGGTCGGGGGTGCTGTCGCGTGCGCTGGCGCTACGGCCTGCCACATCGTGGAACGGTCAAACGCTGACCACACTGATGCCGTTGCACTACCGGGGCAACAACTGGTGGCTTCGGGCCCGGACCTCGAGCGAGATCGGCGGGTCCGGGTTGTCCCTGGACAGCGTGCGGTCCAAGCTCGAGCGCAGCAACATCGAGGTGGCGCTCGATCAAGCCTGCGGCCGAGGCGATTTCACAGCCTTGGCCCGTATCACGCTGACCACCGCCATCGATCCCGACGCCGACGGGGACGTGTCGTTCGACCCCGTCCTCAACACCGCACCCGGCTTGAGCCTGCATCCCCGCTGGCTCGCGGACCTGCGCGCCCGCGCCTATCAGCACAGCCGCGACGGCAGAGACGCCGAAGAGTAGCCGCCCGCTGTCAAGGAGGTAGCCGTGTCCAAGCGGATCGTCATCACCGGAGCCAGTGGCAACGTCGGCACCGCGCTGCTGCGCCGACTCGCCGAAGGCGGCACTGACTATGAGATCGTCGGTGTCACCCGCAGGCGCCCGCCGCCGGAGGGCGTGTATGGATCCGTCCAATGGCAGGAGCTCGACCTCGCGGACCCGGGCGTGGAAATCCAGCTGCTCAACGTTTTTCGCGGCGCCCAGTGTGTGATCCATCTGGCGTGGGGGTTTCAACCCACGCGTAATACGCGCTACCTGGACGCGGTCGCCATCAACGGGAGCTCCGCCGTGCTGAGCGCTGCGCACAACGTCAAAGTTCCTCAGCTGGTGCACATGTCATCGGTGGGCACCTATGCACCCGGACGGTACGGGGAAAAGGTCGACGAATCGTGGTCGACGGCGGGCATCAGGTCGTCTGCCTACAGCCGGGCGAAATCCACGGTGGAGCATATGCTCGACGACTACGAGCGCCGCAATCCCGACGGCGTCGGCATCACCCGGATGCGGCCGGGATTCATCATGCAGCGCGACGCCGCGCCGGGTCTGCGCCGCTACACCCTGCCCGCATACCTGGACTCGCGATGGCTGCGCTGGCTGCCGGTGCTGCCGCTGGACCGCTCGCTGTGCGTGTCCGTGGTGCATGCCGACGACGTCGCCGACGCCTGCGTAAAGGCGATCGAGCGTGGCGCCACGGGTCCGTTCAATCTGGCCGCGGAACCGCCCGTGTCCCGCGACGACATCGCAAAAGTGTTGCGGGCACGCCCGATTCACGTGCCCTCGGGCCTGCTCGGGTTGGCGGTGGAGGCCTCGTGGCGTGCCCGATTGCAGCCGATCGACCGCGGCTGGCTCGATATGGCGTTTTCGCTGCCGCTGCTGGAGACCGGCCGGGCGCGCGGCGTGCTCGACTGGTCGCCGCACTGGGAATCGGTGGCCGCACTGGGCGACCTCATCGACGGGTTCCTGCACGCGTCGGGGACACCGAGCCCCGTGCTGAGGTCCCGGTCGTTGGTCGAGGCGCTAGGGCGCGACGTCACCGCCGGGCCGCTCACCGTCCGGCGGGTGCCGTGACGAGCATCGTCAACCGGTGCGTCCCAACAGGTGACGCAGCGCCTGATCCAGGTCCGGTTGGCGGAACCGATGCCCGGCTGCGGCGAGTTTGGCGGGCGCCACTCGCTGGCTCGCGCACGCCAGCTCGCGGGCGCCCTGCCCACCCAGCAGCAGCCGTGGACCCAGCGACGGCACCGGCAGCACCGCCGGCCGGTGCAACACCGCCGCCAGGGTAGTGGTGTAGTTGCTGTTGCGAACCTGTTGCGGTGCAACGGCATTCACCGGACCGGACAACGTGGCGTCCCACAGGGCACGGTGATAGACCTCCACCAGATCGTCGATCCCGATCCAGGACAGCCATTGTCGACCGTCGCCGAGGCGGCCACCCAGCCCGGCGCTGAACAGCGGACGCATCAGCTTCAACGTCCCCCCGGCGGGCGACTGCACGATGCCGGTGCGCACATGGACGACCCGCACCCCCGATTGCTGGGCGGGCGTGGTCGCCTCCTCCCAGTCGGTCACGACGTCGGCCAGGAACCCGTCGCCGCGATCGCTGTCCTCGGTAAGCGTTTCATCGCCCCGGTCGTATCCGTAGTAGCCGATCGCCGACGCCGAGATCAGCGTGCCCGGCCGGGACTCGCGGCGGCCCAGCAGTTCGGCGAGCCGTCGAGTCGGCCCAATCCTGCTGTCCCGGATAGCCTTCCGGTGCTTGTCGGTGAATCGGCCGGCGATCGAGGCGCCCGCGAGGTGGATCACCGCGTCGATCCCGTCGAACAGGTCCTGGTCGGGATCGTCGGGACTCCACCGTCGCTCATCGTCGCCGCCTGCGGAGTGGCGGACCAGCTTGATCACCCGATGCCCACCGGTGCGCAGGAAGGCGGTCAACGCCGAACCGACCAGCCCCGACGATCCGGTGATGGCGATCGTCAGGGATCGCAGTCCGTTCTCGGCGGCCAGCCGGTGGGCGGCCAAGTCGTCGGACAGCTGGCGATGCCGGTAATCGAACATGGGCCGCAACAGCGAACCGGGCACTGGTGTGTCGACCCTGTCGATCACCCTGGTGCGATTGTCTGGAAGATCTTCGAATTCGTGGGTGTGCCGCCAGCGCACCGCAATTCGCGCCGGGAGCGCGGCCAGGCCGTCGCCGCCGATGGCGTCGACGAAACGCCGCGGCGGGTCGTAGCCGTCGGGCTGATGGACCGCGACCCAGCGCAGACCCCCGGGCAGCGCCAGCGTGGCCCGCCCATCCTCGAGTGAGGTGGCCTCGGTGACCAGCCGCATCGGCTGCCACGGCGGCGAAAGCCGGGCGAACGCACCCGGCCTGCCATGCCAATCGAAAACGTCGGTGATGGGAGCGTCCACGACGCTCGAATAGTCCAGCCCCATGCCTCGAAGGTAGCCGCTACCGGTCCGGCAGGGCGTGTTCGATGATCGGCAGCCGGGCGTGCGGCTGCCGCACGCCACGCTTGGCCGACAGATACACCTGCGCGGTCTTGTCCGCGACCGTGTGCCAGTCGAAATCCGACGTGAGCCGTTCGCGGGCGGCGTGGGCGCGCCGCTGCGCGGCCTGCGGGTCGTCGAGCACGGTGCGCACCGCGGCTGCCAGCCGGGCCACGTCGCGGGGCGGGCACGAGACACCGGTCTGACCGTTGATCACCGCCTCGCCCAGGCCGCCGATGTCCGACGTCACCAGGGGAGTGCCCGCCGCGGCCGCCTCCAGCGCCACGATCCCGAACGGCTCGTAGTGACTGGGCAGCACCGCGGCGTCGGCGCGATGCAGGACGGCCAGCAGCTCGGCATGATCGAGATGCCCGACGAACCGAATCGCCTTGAGCACCCGGTGTTTACGGGCCTGCTCGATCAGCCAGGCCTGCTGGGTGCCCTCACCCGCGATGGTCAACGTGGTGCCCGGGTGGCTGCGCCTGATGCGGGGCAGCGCGGCGATGACGTCGTGCACACCCTTCTCGTATTCCAGCCGGCCCAGGTAGAGCAGCTCGGCCGGCCCGATGCGCGGCCGGCGCCGGGCAAACGGCCATCGTGCCGTCTCGATGCCGTTGCAGATCACGGTGATCTCGGCCAGGCCGGGGCCGAACAGCTCGGTGATTTCGTCGGCCATCGACGCCGAGCAGGTGATCAGCGAGTCGGATTCGCGCACCAGCCACGATTCGACCGCGTGCACCTGGCGGCTGATCGCACCGCTGACCCAGCCGGAATGCCGGCCGGCTTCGGTGGCGTGGATCGTGGAAACGATTGGCGCATCGTAGAACTGGGCCAGCGCTATCGCCGGATGGGCCACCAGCCAGTCGTGGGCGTGCACGACGTCGGGCCGCCAGGCGCGGTTGGTGCCCGGCTTCGTCAGGGGCAGACCGGCGCGGATCATGGAGTGGCCCATTGCGAGCGTCCACGCCATCATGTCGGTGCCGAAGGTGAATTCGTGCGGGTCCTGGGCGGCGGCGATCACCCGGACGCCCTCGCTGATGTGGTCCGACGACGGATGGCTGCGGGGATCGGTTCCGGTGGGACGCCGCGACAGCACGACGACGTCGTGACCGGCGGCGGCCAGCGCGGTCGACAGATGGTGGACGTGCCGGCCGAGGCCGCCGATCACCACCGGCGGGTATTCCCACGACACCATCAGGACTTTCACGCCGCGGCCCGCCTCATCGGGGCAGCCTGCGGGCGTCGAGGGCGCCGAACAGGCCGTCGGCGCGGTTCCATCCCTGCGCCAGCCGCTGCGCGGTCTCCCGCCGCCCGGACGCCAGTGCGTCGGCGATCTCGCGGGTGGCGTGCGCGTGCAGGTGCGCGCGGTAGCGGGCGTAATCCGTGGCCGAGTCCTTGCTGACCATGAAAGGCCAGTCACTGGAGACGGTGAGCAGCGTTTCGCGCAGGATCTGATCGGCGACGTGGTCGCGGGGGATGGGCCCGTCCAGCGACGCCGTCTGGGACAGCGCCTTGTCGACGGTGCTCAACGCCATGTCGACCACTTCGCTGTTCAGCGCGACCAGATCGGCGACCTGGTCGCCGGCCCAAACCTGCCAGTCCTTGCCCGAGCCCCACGAGCTGGGCGGCAGGTCCACCGGGGTCCCGACGAAACCGTCGGCGAGGGCGTCAGTCAGCGTGCCCACTCGGACGCCGGCCTCGGGCAGGGCCCGCAGCACCCGCTCCAGCCACGTCGGGCCCTCGTACCACCAGTGGCCGAACAGCTCGGTGTCGAAGGCGGCGACCACATGAGCCGGTCGCCCGATGCGGTCGGACTCCGAGAGCAGGCGGTTGCGGACCACGTCGACGAAGTCGGCGACGTGGATGTCGACAGCGTGGTCGGCGCGCTCGGGGTCGTAGGGCGCCTTGTCCTGCGAGGACACGTTGCGGCCGGTCACCCTGGCCGGCTTGAGTCCGGTGAGGTGGTCGTAGGTGTGGAAATCGCGGTACGCGGCGTGCCCGGGGTAGCCGGATTTCGGTGACCACACCCGGTAGCTGACCTGCAGGTCACGCCCGAACGCGACCACCTCGGTGTCGCCGACGGGCCGGCCCAGCGCCGTGTCGCCGTGCAGCGACGGACCGTCGACCATGAAATGAGTGACGCCCGCGGCGGAATAGTCGTGCTCCATGCCGGGCGCGTAGGCGCATTCGGGCGCCCAGATCCCGCCCGGGCGGTGCCTCAGACGAGCATGCGCATCGGCCAAACCCTCGCGCAGCGCGAACTCACGCAGCCGCGGCGCCAGCAGCGGCTGGAACGGATGGGCCAGCGGGCCGCCGAGCAGCTCCACCGCGCCCGCGTCGAGCAGGTTGCGCAGCAAGGGGCTGCCGCCGTGCCGCCACAGCGTGGCGAAGTCGTCCAGCGCTCGCTGCGCCTCGGCGGATTCGCGAATCCCTAAGGCGCGCAACGCTTCCGGTGTGCATGACTGGTAGCCGACCGACTTCGAGCGGGGAGCGGACCGCACGCTGGTGGCCTCCAGGCCGCGCAGCCGCCAGTTGGCCAGCCAGTGATGCATGCCGTCCAGGCAGTAGGGGTCGTCGAGCTGCGCGTTCACCACCGGGGTGACGCCCAGTGTGAGCACGCCGCGGCGCTCTTCGCCGGCCAAGGTGTTCAGCACGCGCATCAGCGGCAGGTAGGCCGCCGCCCAGGATTGATACAGCCACTCCTCGCCGACCGGCCAGCGGCCGTGGTGGGCCAGCCAGGGCAGGTGGGTGTGCAAAACCAGGGTGAAGAGGCCGGGAACGCGGTTCTGCGGCGCGCTCACGGGGCTACCGCGATTGCGATCAGGTCGAGGCTGTCATCGATGGGGTAGCCCGTGCGGGTACCCGCATCGGCCTCGACCAGGTCGAAGTCCCCGATGGTGACGGCGGCGACGTCGGCCACCAGCTGCGGCGGCCACGGCGCATCGGCGACCGCCCGCGCGATCTGCGCGTCGATGATCGAGCCGCCGTGCCGGGCATCCATCTCGCGAAGCCTCGGGCCGTGGAACAGGCCGCTGATCGACACGTCGGTGAAGCCGCCGTCGATGAGCAGCTGGGTCAGTTCCGCGGCGTCGAGCTCCCGGGTGTGGAACGGGTTGACCGGGGTGTCGCGACCCGGGGAGAAGGTGATCCGATTGGGCGTCGACATCATCAGAAGGCCCGACGGCCGCAGCACTCGGGCGCACTCGATGACGAACTGTGTTTGGTCCCACAGGTGTTCGATCACCTGGAAGTTGACCACAACATCCACCGACGAGTCGGGCAGCGGCAGCCGCGCGAGGTTCGCCTGCATGACGTCCACCCGCGGGTAGCGGCTGCGGACATGGGCCACCGCGGCCTCGTCGTAATCCACCGCGATGACCCGGCGGGCGACCCCGGCGATCAGATCGGCGCCGTAACCCTCGCCGCAGCCGGCCTCGAGTACGTCGGCGCCCACGCAACGCTCGGCAAGCCGCTGGTAGACGACCTCGTGGCGGCGAAACCAGTAGTTCTCGATGTCCAAACCCGGGATGGTGCGCTCGCCCGTCAGCATCATCACGGCGTCACCCGCCGAGGCGGTGTCGCCGGGGGTGTGCTGCGGGACGTCAGGGACCGGTGCGCTCATTGCATAGGCAGGCTAACGCGAAGTGTCGGATTCGCGAACCGGGGAAGCGGACCCCCGCGTTCTCAGGCGGCGGACGGGCTGCGAGAACGTGCCGCCCGGCGACGACCCCGACCGCGGCAGTGGACGAGGGAGGAGCGGGCAATATGGCCTGAGCGACCAGCTATGGTGTGAATGCATACCGCACAAAGTTACCGGGTAGTAACACGGCCGTGCGTTGCGAAAAACGCGTACCGAGGTTTCGCAGTCGATTGCTGCGAGCCCCCCTTCTAGGAGGACGAACCACACTCATGACGAACATCGTGGTCCTGATCAAGCAGGTCCCAGACACCTGGTCGGAGCGCAAGCTGTCTGACGGCGACTACACGTTGGACCGCGAGGCCGCCGACGCGGTGCTCGACGAGATCAACGAGCGCGCGGTGGAAGAGGCGCTGCAGATCCGCGAGCGCGAGGGCGGCGAAGGCTCGGTGACCGTGTTGACCGCGGGTCCTGAGCGCGCCACCGAGGCGATCCGCAAGGCGCTGTCGATGGGCGCCGACAAGGCCGTCCATCTCAAGGACGACGGCCTGCACGGCTCGGACGTGGTGCAGACCGGATGGGCCCTGGCGCGCGCGCTGGGCACCATCGAGGGCACCGAGCTGGTCATCGCCGGCAACGAGGCCACCGACGGGACCGGCGGCGCGGTGCCGGCCGTGATCGCCGAGTACCTGGGCCTGCCGCAGCTCACCCACGTGCGCAAGCTCTCCATCGAGGGCGACAAGGTCACCGGCGAACGGGAGACGGACGAGGGCGTGTTCACGCTCGAGGCCACCCTGCCCGCGGTGGTCAGTGTCACCGAGAAGATCAACGAGCCGCGCTTCCCCTCGTTCAAGGGCATCATGGCCGCCAAGAAGAAAGAGGTCACTGTGCTGACCCTGGCGGAGATCGGGGTCGAGAGCGACGAGGTCGGGCTGGAAAACGCCGGATCGACCGTGCTGTCGTCGACGCCGAAGCCGCCGAAGACCGCGGGCGAGAAGGTCACCGACGAGGGCGAGGGCGGAAACGACGTCGCCAAGTACCTGGTTGCCCAGAAGATCATCTGACCGATTCCCTCAAGACGAGAAGAGCGAAATAACCCATGGCTGAAGTACTGGTGCTCGTCGAGCACGCAGAAGGTGCGCTGAAGAAGGTCACCTCCGAACTGATCACCGCCGCCCGCGCGCTGGGCGAGCCCGCCGCCGTCGTGGTCGGCGCTCCCGGGACCGCCGCGCCCTTGGTCGACGGGCTCAAGGAGGCCGGCGCCGCCAAGATCTACGTCGCCGAGTCCGATGACGTCGACAAATACCTGATCACCCCGGTGGTCGACGTGCTGGCCTCGCTTGCCGAGTCCAACTCGCCCGCCGCGGTGATCCTGTCGGCCAACGCCGACGGCAAGGAGATCGCCGGCCGGCTCGCGGCCCGGATCGGATCCGGCCTGCTGGTCGACGTGGTCGAGGTCAAGGAAGGCAACAAGGCGACCTACTCCATCTTCGGTGGCGCGTTCACGGTGGAGGCGCAGGCCAACGGCGACACCCCGGTGATCACCGTGCGCGCCGGCGCCGTCGACGCCGAACCGCAGGCCGGTGCCGGCGAAGAGGTCAAGGTCGAGGTCCCGGCCCAGGCGGAGAACGCCACCAAGATCACCGCCCGCGAGCCCGCGGTCGCCGGTGACCGTCCGGAACTGACCGAGGCCACCATCGTCGTCTCCGGTGGTCGCGGTGTCGGCAGCGCGGAGAACTTCAGCGTCGTCGAGGAGCTGGCCGACTCGCTGGGTGCGGCCGTCGGTGCGTCGCGCGCCGCCGTCGACTCCGGCTACTACCCGGGCCAGTTCCAGGTGGGCCAGACCGGTAAGACCGTCTCGCCGCAGCTCTACATCGCGCTGGGCATCTCGGGTGCCATCCAGCACCGCGCGGGCATGCAGACGTCCAAGACGATCATCGCGGTCAACAAGGACGAAGAGGCGCCCATCTTCGAGATCGCCGACTACGGCGTGGTGGGCGACCTGTTCAAGGTCGCGCCGCAGCTGACCGAGGCGATCAAGACTCGCAAGGGCTGAGCCTCTCGGCCGCACGGCCCCCGGCACCGCGGTGCCGGGGGCTTTTGCGTTCGGTCACGGCACAGGGGCGCCGTGTCCACACCGTGAACCGGACTCCGAATCCGCTAGCGCCCGTGCTAGTGGATTGCCAAGCCGCGCAATGGTTCTCGGGGCCGGGCGTCGACCTCCGCTAGGCGCCGGTCAGCATCGCGTCGATGCGGCGCACCGCGACGGAACACACCGTCAGGTAGGGGGCGGACCACCACGGCACCGAAATGCTCACCCGCGAGCCACCACCCACCGCGTCCACCCGATGCCGGGTCGCCGGCACACCGGCCACCTTCCACGCCCAGTGGCGCCCCGGCTCGTACTCGGTGACTTCGAACGGCACCGCGATCAGCAGGGAGGTCTGCACGGTGCCGGTGGCATGCAAGGCCAGCTCGGTGTGTGGCGCGTCGAGGCGGGCGCGGCGAATCGTCGGGCCCCACTTCGGCCACGCGTCCAGGTCGACCAGCAATTCCCACACCGCGGCCGGGGGCGCCGCGGTGTATTTGTCCACGGTCAACATCACGGCGCGGCCTGCCCGAGCCGGTGCTGTTGTTCGACGACGTCGTCGAGATCGGTGAGTCGCCGCAGGCCCGCCAACGGTTGGATCATGCGCCGGTTGCCCGCCAGAGACTTCTCGTTGCGGTTCAGGAACGACCAGTAGCCGCCCGTGAAGGGGCAGGCGCGCTCACCCACCCGCTCGGTGGGGCGATACGAGCAGTCCGCGCAATAGTCGCTCATGCGGTTGATGTAGGCACCCCCCGCGGCGTAGGGCTTCGTCGCCATCAGGCCGCCGTCCGCGTGCTGCGACATGCCCACGACATTGGCGACCATCACCCACTCGTAGCCGTCGACGAAGCACCGGTGGAACCAGTCGGTGACCGCCGTGGGATCCCACCCGCGCTGCAGCGCGTAGTTGGACAACACCATCAGCCGCGGGATGTGATGCGCCCAGCCGTGGTCGCGCACCTGGGCCAGCACGTCTTTGAGGCAGCGCGCTTCGACCGCGTCGGCGTCGAGGTCGGCGAACCAGTTCGGCAGCCCCGCGCGCGCGTTGAGCGCGTTGCGGTGCCGATAGTCGGGTCCGAAATGCCAATAGACGTGCCAGATGTAGTCGCGCCACCCGATCAGCTGGCGGATGTAGCCCTCGACGCTGTTGAGTGCGGCGTCGCCCGCCCGGTAGGCGTCTTCGGCCGCGTACGCACAATCCAGCGGGTCCAGCAGGCCCAAATTCATCGGCGCGGACAGCAGGCTGTGCGCCATGAACCGGTCACGCGAGAGCATGGCGTCCTCGTGAGGGCCGAAGTGCGGCAACCGATCCCGCAGGAACACCCGCAGGGCGGACTGCGCTTCGGTTGCGGTGACGGGGAATTCGCGCGGCCCGTCGCGGCCGACGAAGGTGACGGCGCCGTCGCGTTCCCAGCGGTCCAGGTCGGCGCGCACCTGCTCGTCGATGTCGTCCTCGACGGGGCGCCAGGGCGCGGGCACGTCCAATGTCTTCGCGTGCTTGGGCGCCGGCTCGCGGTTGTCGGCGTCGAAGTTCCACCGACCGCCCGCGGGCTGGCTCCCGTCCATCAACAGGTCGAACCGGCGGCGCGCGTCGCGGTAGAAGTTCTCCAGCAGCAGCGTGCGCTGCCGCTTGGCCCACTCGTCGAACTCCGCGCGGTCGGTGCAGAACCCGCGCGGGGGCAGCACGTCGATCGCCGGCTTCGACCGCACGAAGCGATCCGCCGCCCAGGTGGTGGGCTGACACACGCTGATTCGCTCCGGCACCCGTTCCAGGGCTTCGCCGTAGGTACGGGTCTGCAGGAACTGTGCCTGGTCGCCCAGTTCGGCCGCGCGGTGGCGCAGTGCGGACAGCACGAGGTGGGCCTTGCGGCGGTGGAATCGGCGGCGTTCGAAGACCGCGCGGGACTCGATCAGCAGCACGGGCTGGGCGGGGTGATCCAGGAAGTGCGGGCCCAGTTGATCGGCGAAGCACCAGCGGCGAGGAGTCCGGATCGTCGACGAACTAGTCACCCTGCACGTGCTACCCGGTGCGGTGCGGGCTCAACCGTGGGCAATCGGCAACGCAGCGTTCATCCCGCCGTCGCGTGCTGTGTGAGCCGCGTCGCACCGCTGGGGCCTGCGCGCACAGTTCGTCATCTGACGTGCACCGACACGTCACAGCGGCGATGCCGACTAGCTCATCCACTAAGCCACGTTGGGGTTCATGAGCGTTGCTTCGGTCCTCATACCCAGCGAAAAGCCCACCGGCTCGCCGGCCGCACCCCGCTACTCCCTGTTGCTGTCCACCGACCCCGCCATGATCGAGGCCGCGCAGCGACTCCGGTACGACGTGTTCACCAGCACGCCGGGCTTCGCACTGCCGGCGGCCGACCCGGGTGGCCGGGACCTCGACCGGTTCGACGAGTTCTGTGACCACCTGCTGGTGCGCGACGACGACACCGGTGAGCTGGTCGGTTGCTACCGGATGCTGGCGCCCGCGGGGGCCATCGCGGCCGGCGGGCTCTACACCGCCACCGAGTTCGACATCCGCGCGCTCGACCCACTGCGGCCGTCGCTCGTGGAGATGGGACGCGCCGTGGTGCGCGAGGGGCATCGCAACGGCGGCGTCGTGCTGTTGATGTGGGCGGGCATCCTGGCCTATCTGGACCGCTACGGCTACGACCACGTGACCGGCTGCGTGTCGGTGCCCATCGGCGGCGAATCCGACGTGGCCCCCGGAAGCCAACTGCGCGGTGTCCGCGACTTCATCCTCAGCCGGCATGGGGCGCCACCGGAATATCGCGTGTACCCGTACCGGCCGGTGGTCGTCGACGGGAAGGGCATTGACGACATCGAGGCGCCGGCGCGCCCCTCGGTCCCCGCCTTGATGCGGGGTTACCTGCGGCTGGGCGCCCAGGTGTGCGGCGAACCGGCGCACGACCCGGACTTCGGCGTGGGCGATTTCTGCGTCCTGCTGGGCAAAGCGCACGCCGACACCCGATACCTGAAGCGACTCCGATCGGTCTCCGCGGCGTCGGAAATGGCGGGCGGCCGGCGATGAACGCGGGGCACTCGTGGCTTCCGCGCGCATCGTGCGATGCACGCTGTGTGGGTGCGAGCGCCGTGGTGACGTCGAGCCCGCTGCGCAGCGCGCTGCGGATGACCCTGCGCCTGTCGCTGGCGCTGCTGTTGGCGCCCGGACTGCCGCTGCTGGCGGTGCCGTTGCCGGGCCGCACCCGAGTGCAGCGCATCTATTGCCGGTTGGTGCTGCGTTGCCTGGGCGTGCGAATCACCGTGACGGGCAACCCGATTCGTAACCTGAGTGGGGTGCTGGTGGTGAGCCCGCACATGTCCTGGGTCGACGTCTTCGCGATCGGGTCGGTGCTGCCCGGATCGTTCGTCGCGCGCGCCGACATGTTCACCGGCCCGGCGACCGGGATCGTCGCGCGCTTCCTGAAGATCATCCCGATCGAGCGGTCCAGTCTGCGGCGCCTGCCCGGTGTTGTCGACGCCGTCGCCCGGCGGCTGCGGGCCGGCCAGACGGTGGTGGCCTTCCCCGAGGGCACCACCTGGTGTGGTCAGTCCGGCGACGATGCCGCCCGCGTAGCGGGCGGAGGTGGAGCCGGACCATCCCACAGAGGTCGTGGCGCCTTCTACCCGGCGATGTTTCAGGCCGCCATCGACGCCGGCCGCCCGGTGCAGCCGCTGCGGCTGACCTACCACCACGTCGACGGCAGCCCCTCGACGGTGCCGGCCTTCGTCGGCGACGAGACCCTGCTGAGCTCGATCCGCCGGCTGCTCGTCGTGCCGCGCACGCTGGCGCGGCTGCACGTCGAGTCTCTCCAGCTCCCGGGGACCGACCGGCGCGCCCTGGCCGGCCGGTGCCAATCCGCGGTGGGTGCAACAACCGCCCCGGGCGCTGGTCACGGGCACATGCTGGTGGCCTGAGCAAACCGGCGGGCCGGTATCGTGGGTCGCGTCATGGTCTACCTCGATCACGCCGCCACCACCCCGATGCACCCCGCCGCCGTCGAGGCGATGACGGCTGTGCTGGGCACGGTCGGCAACGCGTCGTCGCTGCACACCAGTGGCCGGGCGGCGCGGCGCCGCATCGAAGAATCCCGTGAGCTGATCGCCGACAGGCTGGGCGCGCGCCCCTCGGAGGTCATCTTCACCGCCGGCGGCACCGAGAGCGACAACCTGGCGGTCAAGGGCATCTACTGGGCACGCCGCGACGCCGAGCCACGCCGGCGGCGCATCATCACCAGCGAGGTCGAACACCACGCCGTGCTGGACTCGGTCAACTGGCTCGTCGAACACGAGGGAGCCGAGGTCACCTGGCTTCCCACCGCCGCCGACGGTTCGGTGTCGGCGACGGCGCTGCGCGAGGTGCTCTCGCGCCACAGCGACGTCGATGACGTGGCTCTCGTGTCGGTGATGTGGGCCAACAACGAGGTCGGCACGGTCATGCCCGCCGCCGAACTCGCCGCCGTCGCCGCCGAATTCGGCGTGCCGATGCACAGCGACGCCATTCAGGCGGTCGGGCAGTTGCCGGTCGACTTCGCCGCCAGCGGATTGTCGGCGATGAGCGTGGCCGCGCACAAATTCGGCGGACCGCCGGCCGTGGGTGCGCTGCTGCTGCGTCGCGACCTCGCCTGCGTGCCGCTGGCGCACGGCGGTGGGCAGGAGCGCGACATCCGTTCGGGCACCGCCGATGTCGCCGGTGCGGTCGGGATGGCGGCGGCCGCCCGGATCTCGGTCGACGGGCTCGAGGCCAACAGCGCCCGGCTGCGCGCGTTGCGCGACCGCCTGGTCGACGGCGTGCTGGGCGGCATAGAGGACGTCACACTCAACGGTGCCCGCGATCCGCAGCGCCTGCCCGGCAACGCGCATTTCACGTTCCGCGGCTGTGAGGGCGATGCGCTGTTGATGCTGTTGGACGCCAACGGAATCGAGTGCTCGACGGGGTCGGCGTGCACCGCCGGTGTCGCGCAGCCCTCGCACGTGCTGATCGCCATGGGCGCCGACGCGACCAGCGCTCGCGGGTCTCTGCGACTCTCGTTGGGCCACACCAGCGTTGACGCGGACGTAGACGCGGTGCTGCGGGTACTGCCCGGGGCGGTCGACCGCGCCCGTCGCGCCGCGCTGGCCGCCGCGGGGGCGTCCTAAGTGAAAGTGCTTGCTGCCATGAGCGGTGGCGTCGACTCGTCGGTCGCCGCCGCCCGGATGGTCGACGCCGGACATGACGTGGTCGGCGTGCACCTGGCGCTGTCCAGCGCGCCCGGCACGCTGCGCACCGGCTCGCGCGGGTGCTGCTCGAAGGAAGACGCCGCCGACGCGCGCCGCGTCGCCGATGTGCTCGGAATCCCGTTCTACGTCTGGGATTTCGCGGAAAGGTTCAAATCCGAAGTCATCGACGAATTCGTGTCGTCGTATGCGCGCGGCGAGACCCCCAACCCGTGCGTGGTCTGCAATCAGAAGATCAAGTTCTCGGCGCTGTCGGCGAAAGCCGTTGCACTCGGGTTCGACACGGTGGTCACCGGCCACTACGCCCGGCTGCAGGACGGCCGGCTGCGTCGCGCCGTCGATCACGACAAGGACCAGTCGTACGTGCTGGCCGTCCTGAGCGCCGAGCAGTTGCGCCACGCGGCGTTCCCGATCGGGGACACCCCCAAGCCGCAGATCCGGGCCGAAGCCGCCCGGCGCGGTCTGACGGTCGCCGAAAAGCCGGACAGTCACGACATCTGCTTCATCCCCTCGGGCAACACCCGCGCCTTCTTGGGCGAGCGCATCGGGGTGCGCCGCGGTGCGGTGGTCAATGCCGACGGAACCGTGCTCGCCGAGCATGACGGCGTGCACGGTTTCACTGTCGGACAGCGCAAGGGCCTCGGCATCGCCGGGCCGGGGCCCGACGGCGGCCCGCGCTACGTGACCTCGATCGACGCCGAGACCGGCACCGTGCACGTGGGCGAGGCAGCCGATCTCGAGATACGCGAAATGGTCGGCCGGACACCGGTTTTCACCTCGGGCGTCACGCCGTCCGGCCCGGTGGAGTGCGCGGTGCAGGTGCGCGCGCACGGCGAAACAGCAGACGCGGTAGCCGAACTGGTCGACGACGAGCTGGTCGTGCGGCTGCGCGCGCCGATGCGCGGCGTGGCCCGCGGCCAGACGCTGGTGCTGTATCGGCCCGATCCCGACGGGGACGAGGTGCTCGGCAGCGCCATCATCGCCGGCACCACCCGCTGATCCGGGCTATCGCGGCATGTTCGCGGAGATATTCGTCATCACGATGTCGGACACCGATTGCGCGAACCCGCAGAAGGTGACCTCCAGCATGGCCACCGACAGGATCCGGTAGTCGCGGCCGCACCCGCCGGGCCGCAGGTGCAGCGAGGTCGCGTCGGCGTTCCAGTCACCGACGTAGAGCTGCCCGCTCGAGCCGTTCGCACAGTCGCCGACGGTGCTCACCAGCGCGCCGAAGGCACGGCGGGCGGTGTCGGCGTCGCGATAGGCCGCCGCGCCCTCGGAGATCAACGCGCCATCGGGTGGGTCCTGAAACGTCGTCTTGTGGAAGGCCTCGAGGTCGCGCCCGAACGTCGCCGTCTCGGCGTAGACGAACCGGCACTCGCGCGGCGCGTTATCGGCCAGCGCGTCGATGTCCACCGGGCTGGTGCCGTCCATCGACGGGATGATGGTCAGATGCTCACCGGCGCCGGTGATCGCGCGCATCCGCGACTGGTCCAGCAGGATCGTGTCGACGTCGACGCCCTGCACCACCCTGCGGCCCGCGCCGGATCCCGCCACGGCCGCGCCGTCCACCACCCGCGAGCACGACGCCACCAGCGCCACCACCGCGCACAGCAGCGGTAGCCACGCGGATTTCGCCTTCTGCGACACGTCTTCGCACCCCTTTGGCGTTGAACCTACCCGCGCCGCCCCGCCGCACACAGACCCCTGCCAGCAGGCGGACGGTGCGACGTCGAATACGGTTGTCCGGTGAGTGTTTTCACCCATCCCTTCGCGAGCGCCAGCGGCGTCGGGTCGTGGCCCGGCGTCGCAGCGCGCCGAGCGGCCGAAGTCGTGGTGGGTGAGCTCGGGGGCGCGCTGGCGCACATCGTCGAGCTGCCCGCGCGCGGAGTCGGCGCCGACCTGATCGGCCGGGCCGGCGCGCTGCTGGTCGACGTGGCCATCGACACGGTGCCGCGCGGCTACCGGCTTGCCGCCCGGCCCGGGGCGGTCACCCGCCGCGCCATCAGCCTGCTCGACGAGGACATGGACGCGCTCGAAGAGGCATGGGAAGCGGCCGGCCTGCGCAGCGACGGCCGGGTGGTGAAGGTGCAGGCGCCGGGCCCGACCACCCTGGCGGCCGAGATCGAGTTGGGCAACGGCCATCGGGCGATCACCGACCCCGGGGCCCTACGCGACCTGGCGGCGTCGCTGGCCGAGGGCGTGTCGGCGCATCGCGCGGGGCTGGCCCGCCGGCTCGAGGCGGAAGTGGTTGTGCAGTTCGACGAGCCGTCGCTGCCCAAGGCCCTGGGCGGCGCGCTGAGCGGGGTGACCGCGCTGAACCCGGTGGCGCCGATCGACGAGGAGGTGGCCGCTGGGCTGCTGGACACCTGCGCCCGAACCGTGGGCGGCGAGGTGCTGCTGCACTGCTGCGCTCCCGGCCTGCCATGGGATCTCCTGCAGCGCAGCATGTTTCGGGCCGTCTCGGTCGACGCCAGCGCACTGAACGCGGCGGATCTGGACGGTGTCGCCGAGTTCGTGGAGTCCGGCCGCACCGTCGCGCTGGGGGTGGTCGCGGGCAACGCTCCGCCGCGTCGCCCGTCGGCGCGGGAGGTGGCCGCCGCGGTGGTCGCGGTGACCGATCGCCTCGGCTTCGCCCGTGCGGCGCTGCGCGACCGCATCGGTGTGACGCCCGCGTGTGGTCTGGCCGGCGCGACGCCCGAGTGGGCGCGCACCGCGATCGAGCTCGCCCGCACAGCGGCCGAGATGTTCGCCGAGGATCCGGACGCCATCTGATTGCGTTCGGTGCGCCGAGATTGCCCCGATCGCTGTCACCCGGCCTCCTCGCGCAACCGCCACGGCAATCTCGCCGGGCCTACGAAGGGGAGTGCACGCGCCCGGTTTCGCGTCGGTGTCCTCGGATAGCCTGCCAAGGTGAGCGCAGCAGAAGCCGATTCGGTATCGCCCGAGGTTCGCCGGCAGTGGCAGGACCTGGCCGAAGAGGTTCGTGAACACCAGTTCCGCTACTACATCAAGGACGCGCCGATCATCTCGGACGCCGACTTCGACGCGATGTTCAACGAGCTTCTCGCGCTGGAGGAGCGTCATCCCGAACTCCGGGTGCCCGATTCGCCGACGCAGCTGGTCGGCGGGGCGGGTTTCGCCACCGAGTTCGCCGAGGCGGCGCACCTGGAGCGGATGCTGAGCCTCGACGATGTGTTCGATCGCGACGAGCTGGTGGCCTGGAGCAACCGCGTCGAGAACGAAGTCGGCAAGCAGCCGTACTACCTGTGCGAGCTCAAGATCGACGGGGTTGCCCTGGCGCTGGTGTACCGAGACGGCCGGCTGGAACGCGCCGCGACCCGGGGCGACGGCCGGGTCGGCGAGGACGTGACGCTCAACGCCCGCACCATCGACGACGTCCCGGAGCGGCTGTCCGCCAGCAAGGACTTCCCGATTCCCGCCCTGCTCGAGGTGCGCGGCGAGGCGTTCTTCCGGCTCTCCGATTTCGAGGCGCTCAACGCCAGCCTGGTCGAAGACGGCAAGCCGCCGTTCGCCAACCCCCGCAACAGCGCCGCGGGCTCGCTGCGCCAGAAGAACCCGGCCGTCACCGCCCGGCGCAAGCTGCGGATGATCTGCCACGGCATCGGCCGCACCGAGGGGTTCGCGCCGAAGACTCAGCACGAGGCCTACACCGCGCTGAGCGCGTGGGGGCTGCCGGTGGCCGAACAGACCGCGCGGGTGCGCGGCCTTGCCGCCATCGAGGAGCGGATCGGCTATTGGGGCGAGCACCGCTACGACCTCGAGCACGAAATCGACGGCGTGGTGGTCAAAGTCGACGACGTGGCGCTGCAGCGCCGGCTCGGCACCACTTCTCGCGCGCCGCGCTGGGCCGTCGCGTACAAGTACCCGCCCCAGGAGGCACAGACCAAGCTGCTCGACATCCGCGTCAACGTCGGACGCACCGGGCGCGTCACCCCGTTCGCGTTCATGACGCCGGTGAAGGTGGCCGGGTCGACGGTGGGGCTGGCCACCCTGCACAACGCCGCCGAGGTGAAGCGCAAGGGCGTGCTGATCGGCGACACGGTGATGATCCGCAAAGCCGGCGACGTGATCCCCGAGGTGCTCGGCCCCGTCGTCGACCTGCGCGACGGCTCCGAACGCGAATTCGTCATGCCCACCGCGTGTCCCGAGTGCGGCACCACGCTGGCGCCGGCCAAGGAGGGCGACGCCGACATCCGCTGCCCCAACGCCCGGTCGTGTCCGGCGCAGTTGCGGGAGCGGGTGTTTCACGTCGCCGGCCGCGGGGCGTTCGACATCGAGGGACTCGGCTACGAAGCCGCTACCGCGTTGCTGAAGGCCGGCGTGATCGCCGACGAGGGCGACCTTTTCACGCTCACCGAGGACGACCTGTTGCGCACCGAGCTGTTCCGGACGAAGGCAGGTGCCTTGTCCGCCAACGGCAGACGGCTGCTCGACAACCTGGACAAGGCCAAGAAGGTGGCGCTGTGGCGCGTCCTGGTGGCGCTGTCGATCCGGCACGTCGGGCCGACGGCCGCGCGTGCCCTGGCGACCGAGTTCGGCGATCTGGACTCGATCATGTCGGCGTCGACCGAGCGGCTGGCCGCCGTGGAAGGCGTCGGCCCGACGATCGCCGCCGCGCTCACCGAATGGTTCACCGTCGACTGGCACTGCGCGATCGTCGACAAGTGGCGGGCGGCCGGCGTGCGGATGGCCGACGAACGCGACACCAGTGTGCGGCGCACGCTGGAGGGGCTGACGGTGGTGGTCACCGGTTCGCTCGCCGGCTTCTCCCGCGACGACGCCAAGGAGGCGATCCTGACGCGTGGCGGAAAGGCGGCGGGCTCGGTGTCGAAGAAGACCGACTACGTGGTGGCCGGCGATTCGCCGGGTTCCAAGTACGACAAGGCGATCGAGCTGGGGGTGCCCGTCCTGGACGAGGACGGCTTCCGGAAGCTGCTGGCCGAGGGCCCGTCGGAAACCCCGGCGGAGTGAGGCGATGAGCGGCCGATACGGCGATTCCACCCGAAGCCTCAAAGCCGTTGATGTGCAAGCTGTTTCGGGGCAGCCGGTAGCACCGCAGGCGGTGCTCGCCGCCACCTACCACCTGTCCGACGACGAGACGGGCGCGCTGGACAGCTATGGTCGCAGCTCCAATCCGACCTGGCGGCAACTGGAGTCGGCGCTCGCCGAGCTCGAGGGTGCCACGGGCGCGCGGGTGTTCGGCTCGGGCATGGCGGCCATCAGCGCCGTCTTGCGCGCGCTGGCGACGCCGGGGTCGACGGTGGTGGTGCCGGCCGACGGCTACTACCAGGTGCGCCGCTACGCCCGCGAAGACTTGGCGCCCGGGGGTGTGACGGTCATCGAGGCGTCCAGCTCGCAGATCTATGACGCCGCCGCGGAAGCCGACGTGGTGCTGGCCGAAACGCCCACCAACCCGGCGCTGGACGTGATCGATGTGCACCGGTTGGCCGCCATCTGCCGGGGCCGCAACGCGCGCTTGATCGTCGACAACACCGCCGCGACCCCGCTTGGGCAACAGCCGTTGTCGTTGGGTGCCGACGCGGTGGTGGCCAGCGCGACCAAGGCGTTGTCGGGTCACGGTGACCTCCTGGCCGGCTACGTCGCCACCAACGAGCCCGAACTGCTCGCCGCGGTGGAGCGACACAGGCTGCTCGCGGGTGCGATCGTGGGCGGGTTCGAGGCATGGCTTCTGTTGCGCAGCATGGGAACTGCCGGTTTGCGCTTCGAACGCCAATGCCAGAACGCCCGGGCTCTGGCGACCATGCTGGCCCGTCACCCGGCGGTGCGGGCGGTGCGCTACCCCGGATTGCCCGACGACCCGGCCCATCCGGTGGCGATGGCGCAAATGCGCCGATTCGGGTCATTGGTCTCGATCGAATTGGCCGACGCGGCCGCGGTGCACGCGCTGGTGGACCGCAGCGAACTGTTGATCGCGTCCACTAGTTTCGGCGGCCTGCACACGTCGGTGGACCGCCGGGCGCGCTGGGGAGACCCGGTCGCCGACGGATTCGCGCGCATCTCGCTGGGCATCGAAGACACCGACGACCTGCTCGCCGACATCGAACGCGCGCTGATGGGCCTCTGCTGACGAAGTCACATTCGTCGCGTTCGACTGCGCCGAAATTGGTCCGCATCGCCTGAGCGGCTCTATCGTGGGCTCTATGACCCAGACGGCCGACCGGTGCGAGCAGGCATCGCCGTGGTCGCCGCGCGAGGCCGAGATATTGGCCGTGACCCTGGCGCTACTGCAGGAACACGGCTATGACCAGCTGACGGTGGACGCGGTGGCCAACGCCGCGCGCGCCAGCAAGGCCACGGTTTATCGCCGCTGGCCGTCCAAAGCCGAATTGGTGCTGGCCGCCTTCATCGAAGGTGTCCGTCAGGTGGCCGTGCCGCCGAACACCGGCACGCTGCGCGGCGACCTGCTGAGCCTGGGGGAGACCATCAGCCAGGAGTGTGGCCAGCACGCCGGCACCATCCGCGCGGTGATGGTCGAGGTGTCGCGGCACCCCGCGCTCAACGACGCCCTTCAGCACCAATTCCTCGATCAGCGCAAAGCCATGATCCAGCACGTGCTGCATCAGGCCGTCGACCGTGGCGAGATCACCGAGGACGTCATCACCGACGAACTCTGGGACCTACTGCCCGGTTATCTCATCTTCCGGTCGATCATTCCCGGTCGCCCGCCTACGCGGGGAACCGTCAAAGCGTTCGTCGACGGGTTCCTCATTCCCGGCCTGACCAAGTCCGCCGGATAACACACCGCCTTTTCCGCCCGGACCGGAGAATATACGCGCGCGTCTCTTGTACAGTACGGTCCCGTACCGTACTGTCATAGCTGTCGATCACGATCCCGGGTTGGCAGGTGGACTGTGATCCTCCTCGCCCGATCTTTGAAAGGCTCACGGGTGAAAGGCTTTTCGATCGCATCCCTGGTGAGGCGGGGGTGGATGGTGCTCGTCGCCGTGGTGGTCGTCGCGCTCGCGGGATTCGGAATCTATCGGCTGCACGGAATCTTCGGGTCGCACAACAACACGTCGGCCAACAGCGGCCTGGCAGGCGAGATCGTCCCGTTCAACCCCAAACACGTGGTGCTCGAGGTGTTCGGCGCCCCGGGGGCGACCGCCACCATCAACTACCTCGACGTCAACGCCCAGCCGCAGCAAGTCAAGGACGCGCCCTTGCCGTGGTCCTTCACCATCACCAGCACCGAGCCCGCGGTGATCGGCAACGTGGTCGCGCAGGGCAACGGCGACACCCTGGGCTGCCGCATCACCGTCAACGGTGAAGTGAAAGACCAACGCACCGTCAACAAAGTCGACGCCTACACCTTCTGTCTGGATAAGTCTGGATGACAAACGATCACCAGTCGCGGCCGTTCGTGCCGCGCACCATCCGCCGGCTCGCGCTGCCGATTCTGCTGTTCTGGATCGGGCTGGCCGCCATCACGAACATCGCCGTGCCGCAGCTGGAAGACGTGGGGAAGACCCACAACGTGGCGCTCAACTCGCCAGATGCGCCGTCGCTCAAGGCGATCAAGCGCATCGGTGAAAAGTTCGGCGAGTTCGACACCGACAGCTCCGCGATGATCGTGCTGGAGGGCGACAAGCCGCTGGGCGCGGACGCCCACCGCTTCTACGACGAGATGGTCCGCAGAATCGAACAGGACCACAAACACGTCCAACATGTCCAGGATTACTGGGGCGACACCCTCACCGCGGCCGGATCGCAGAGCAGCGACGGCAAGGCCGCCTATGTTCAGGTGAACCTTGCAGGCAACCAAGGCTCGGCGTTGGCCAACGAGGGCGTCGGCGCCCTGCGCGACATCATCGACCGCATGAAGCCGCCGCCGGGTGTCAAGACCTATGTGACCGGCGCGGCGCCTCTGATCTCCGACCAGTTCGACGTCGGCAGCAAGGGCACCGCGAAGGTCACCGGGATCACCGTCGGGGTGATCGCACTCATGTTGTTCTTCGTCTACCGCTCGGTGCTCACCACGCTGCTGGTGCTCGCCACCGTGCTCATCGAAATGTCCGCGGCCCGAGGTCTTGTCGCGTTTCTGGGCAACGCGGGAGTGATCGGGCTGTCGACCTATGCCACGAATCTGCTGACCCTGTTGGTGATCGCGGCGGGAACGGACTACGCGATATTCTTCGTCGGCCGCTATCAGGAGGCGCGCGGCACCGGGCAGGATCGCGAAAGGGCCTTCTACACGATGTATCACGGCACGACGCACATCGTGCTGGGTTCCGGGCTGACCGTGGCCGGTGCGGTAGCCTGCCTGAGCTTCACCCGATTGCCGTACTTCCAAAGTCTGGGCGTCCCAGCCGCGTTGGGAATTCTCGTCGCGCTGTTCGCCGCGCTCACCCTGGGTCCGGCGATCCTCACTTTGGGCGCCATGGTGGGCATCTTCGACCCCAAGCGCGCGATCCGAACGCGTGGCTGGCGGCGGATCGGCACCGCCATCGTCCGCTGGCCCGGCGCCGTGCTCGCGGCGGCGTGCGTGCTGGCCCTGATCGGTCTGATCGCCTTGCCCGGCTACAAGACGAGTTACGACACTCGGCCCTATATGCCGGCCAGCGCGCCGGCCAACATCGGTTACACCGCCGCCGAGAAGCATTTCTCCAGGGCGCGGCTGGAGCCCGAGCTGATGATGGTCGAAACCGATCACGACATGCGCAACCCGGAGAGCATGCTCGTCCTGGACAAGGTGGCCAAGGCGGTGTTCCACGTTCCCGGGGTCGCGCAGGTGCAGACCATCACCAGGCCGTTGGGCACCCCGCTCGTGCACAGCTCGCTCGCCTTCGTGGTCAGCAATTCCAGCGCGGCGCAGCAGCAAAACCTGACCTACCAACGTGATCGGGCCGACGACGCCCTCAAGCAGGCCAACGAACTGAACAAGACCATCAACATTTTGAAGCAGCAGTACGAGCTACAGCAGCAGCTCGCGGGCACCACCCACGACGAGACGCAAAGCTTTCACGACACGCTGGGCACCATTCAGGACCTGCGCGACAAGATCGCGAATTTCGACGACTTCTTCCGGCCGGTGCGCAGCTATTTCTATTGGGAGAAGCATTGTTACGACATCCCCGTCTGCTTTGCGTTCAGATCCCTGTTCGACGCGCTCGACGGCATCGATCAGCTCACCGAGAAATTCGAGAACCTGACGGCGTCCCTCGACAAGCTCGACGCACTGCAGCCGAAACTGACGGCGCTCATCCCGCCGCAGATCCAAAGCCAGCAGACCAACCGTGATTTGACTCTGGCGAATTACGCCACGCTGTCCGGCATTTACGCACAGACTGCCGCGGCGATCGACAACGCGACCGCGCTGGGGCGGGCCTTCGACGCGGCCAAGAACGACGACACCTTCTACCTGCCGCCCGAGGTCTTCAACAACCCCGACTTCAAACGCGGCCTGAAACTGTTCCTCTCGCCGGACGGCAAGGCCGCCCGCATGATCGTCACGCATGAAGGCGATCCCGCGACGCCCGAGGGTATTTCGCACATCGATCCGATCGCCAAGGCGGCGCATGAGGCGTTGAAGGGCACGCCCATGGCCGGTGCGGGAATCTATCTCGGCGGGACCGCCGCGACATACAAGGACATCCAAGACGGCGCCAAATACGACCTGATGATCGTGGCGTTCGCCGCGCTGAGCCTCATCCTGCTGATCATGATGATCATCACGCGCAGCCTGATCGCCGCGCTGGTCATCGTGGGCACGGTGGCCCTCTCGCTGGGGGCGTCCTTCGGTCTGTCGGTTCTGGTGTGGCAGTACATCTTCGGCGTCCAGCTGTACTGGGTCGTGCTCGCGTTGGCGGTGATCCTGTTGCTGGCGGTCGGATCCGACTACAACTTGCTGTTGATCTCCCGTTTCAAAGAGGAGATCCATGCCGGCCTCAACACCGGCATCATCCGGGCGATGGCCGGGTCCGGTTCCGTCGTCACCTCCGCCGGCATCGTTTTCGCCGTCACCATGTGTGCGTTCGTGTTCAGCGGTTTTCAGGTGCTCGGCCAGATCGGCACGACGATCGGCCTCGGCCTGCTGTTCGACACGCTGATCGTGCGCTCGTTCATGACGCCCTCTGTCGCAAGGCTTCTCGGGCGCTGGTTCTGGTGGCCGCAACGGGTGCGGCCTCGCCCGGCCAGCACCATGCTGCGCCCCTACGGCCCGCGCCCGGCGGTTCGGCAGCTTTTGCTGTGGGACGACGACGATCCGGTCGCGATGTCCGGATCGCACGCGCCCTCGCGCTAACGGAGCATGGTGGCGACGATCCCGGCGAGGTAGCCCAGCCGGGCGACCTCCGAGGGCCGGAATTCCGGGCCGGGGCGACCGAGCACCACCGCGGTGTGCGGGTCGCCCAACGGGGCCGCGACCATCGTCACGTCCATGTCGCGCCACGCCTTCGGCACCCACTCGGCGCTGCCGTCCAGAGTCACGGCCCGCTCCAGCGGCAGCCACGGGGCCGAGTCTGCCTTGGTCTCCGGGGCGCCCGGACTGCCCGCCAGGCGCTGCAGTTCGCCGCCCGAACTGCGCAACACCGTGCACCAACTGACGCGCAGCACCTTGGGCGCCTCGTTGGCGAGGACCTGCAGTCGGATTGCGTTGCCGTTGGCCGCCGCGACGTGGTCGAGCAGCTCGAGCTCGCGATGCGCTTCCAGCAGACCGGTGTGCGGGCGCACGCTGTCCACCCGGACACCGGACAGGGACTCGGCGGCGGTGATCAGCCGGTCCGGCATCGCCCCCGGCGGCAGTTCGATCACCAGGTCGTCGGTCGCGTAGCCCGCGCTGCGGTCCACGACATCGAGGGACAAGATGTCGGCCCCCACCGAACCGAGCGCTACCGCCAGCGACCCCAGGCTGCCTGGCCGGTCGACGAGCTCGATGCGCAACAGATAGGAGGGCACGGCCAACACTGTCGCACAGCCCTGTGTCTTCTGCCCGCCGAGCGTCACGCCAGCGTGACGGTGGTCGCCGAATGTCACACCAGCGTGGCGGACACGGCGGGCTAGGCTTTGCAGTCGTGTCCCAGATCTCCCGCGACGAGGTAGCGCACCTGGCCCGGCTGTCCCGGCTGGCGCTGACCGACAGCGAGCTCGACAGCTTCGCCGGCCAGCTTGACGCCATCCTGACCCACGTCAGCCAGGTGCAGGCGGTCGATGTCACCGGCGTCGAAGCGACCGACAACCCGCTGAAGGACGTCAACGTCACCCGGCCCGACGAGTCGGCGCCGTGTCTGACGCAGGCCGAAGCGCTGGCCGAGGCGCCCGCGGCTGTCGACGGCCGCTTCGCGGTCCCGCAGATCCTGGGAGACAGCGAGTGAACGAGATCATCGTCTCCGACGCCGCCACGCTGGCCACCCGGATCGCCGCCAAAGAGGTGTCGTCGGCCGAGGTCACCCAGGCGTGCCTGGACCAAATCCAGGCGACCGACGATCGCTACCACGCGTTCCTGCACGTGGCGGCCGACGCGGCGCTCGCGGCGGCAGCCGTCGTCGATAACGCGGTGGCCGCCGGGGAGCGGCTGCCGTCGCCGCTGGCCGGGGTCCCGCTGGCGCTCAAAGACGTCTTCACTACCGCCGACATGCCCACCACCTGCGGATCGAAGATCCTCGAGGGCTGGCGCTCCCCTTACGACGCCACCGTCACCTCGCGGTTGCGCGCCGCCGGAATCCCGATCCTCGGCAAGACCAACATGGACGAGTTCGCGATGGGCAGCTCGACCGAGAACTCCGCCTACGGCCCGACCCGCAATCCCTGGGACGTCGATCGGGTGCCCGGCGGCTCCGGCGGCGGCAGCGCCGCCGCGCTGGCCGCGTTCCAGGCACCGCTGGCGATCGGATCCGACACCGGAGGCTCCATTCGGCAGCCCGCCGCGCTCACCGCGACCGTCGGAGTCAAGCCCACCTACGGCACGGTGTCGCGCTACGGCCTGGTGGCGTGCGCGTCGTCACTGGATCAGGGCGGTCCGTGCGCACGCACCGTGCTGGACACCGCGTTGTTGCATCAGGTGATCGCCGGGCACGACAGCCGCGACTCGACGTCCGTCGACGCTGCGGTGCCCGACGTCGTCGGCGCCGCGAAGGCCGGCGCGGCCGGTGATCTCAAGGGCGTGCGGGTCGGTGTGGTCAAGCAGCTGCGCGGCGAGGGCTACCAGCCCGGCGTGCTCAGGGCTTTCGAGGCCGCTGTCGAGCAGCTGACCGCCCTGGGCGCCGAAGTGAGCGAGGTCGACTGCCCGCACTTCGAGTACGCACTGGCCGCCTACTACCTGATCCTGCCGTCGGAGGTGTCGAGCAACCTGGCCCGCTTCGACGCGATGCGCTACGGGCTGCGGGTCGGCGACGACGGCAGCCACAGCGCCGAGGAAGTGATGGCGATGACGCGGGCGGCCGGCTTCGGGCCGGAGGTCAAGCGGCGCATCATGATCGGCACCTACGCGCTGTCGGCCGGTTACTACGACGCCTATTACAACCAGGCGCAAAAGGTGCGCACCCTGATCGCCCGCGATCTCGACGAGGCCTACCGCGCGGTGGACGTTGTGGTGTCGCCCGCGACCCCGACGACGGCGTTCCGGCTGGGTGAGAAGGTCGACGATCCGCTGGCGATGTACCTGTTCGACCTGTGCACCCTGCCGCTCAATCTGGCGGGGCATTGCGGCATGTCGGTGCCGGCCGGTCTGTCGCCGGACGACGGCCTGCCGGTCGGCCTGCAGATCATGGCGCCCGCGCTGGCCGACGACCGGCTCTACCGGGTCGGCGCCGCCTACGAGGCGGCCCGCGGACCGCTGCCTTCGGCGCCCACCGTGGGGACTGTCGGCGGCTAATCGCGCCATTACGCCGCCACCCCAGGCAAGATGAGGGGATGCGGATCGGAGTGCTCACCGGGGGCGGCGACTGCCCCGGGCTCAACGCGGTCATCCGGGCAGTGGTGCGAACGTGCGACTCCCGATACGGCTCGTCGGTGGTCGGGTTTCAGGACGGCTGGCGCGGGCTGCTGGAGAACCGGCGCGTCCAGCTGCAGAACGACGACCGCAACGACCGCCTGCTGGCCAAGGGTGGAACCATGCTGGGCACCGCCCGCGTGAATCCCGACAAACTGCGGGCCGGGCTGAACCAGGTCAAGCAGACCCTCGACGACAACGGGATCGACGTCCTGATCCCGATCGGAGGGGAAGGCACGCTGACGGCCGCGCACTGGCTTTCGGAGGAGAACGTTCCCGTCGTCGGTGTGCCGAAGACCATCGACAACGACATCGATTGCACTGACGTGACTTTCGGTCACGACACCGCATTGACCGTCGCCACCGACGCCATCGACCGGCTGCACAGCACCGCCGAATCGCACCAGCGGGTGATGCTGGTCGAGGTGATGGGCCGCCACGCCGGCTGGATCGCACTGAACGCGGGCCTGGCTTCGGGCGCGCACATGACGTTGATACCCGAGCAGCCCTTCGACGTCGAAGAGGTCTGCCGGCTGGTCAAAAGGCGCTTCCAGCGCGGAGATTCGCACTTCATCTGCGTGGTCGCCGAGGGTGCAAAACCTATTCCCGGATCGATTGCGTTGCGGGAAGGCGGAATTGACGAATTCGGTCACGAAAAGTTCACCGGCGTGGCCGCCCAGCTCGGCGCCGAAGTGGAAAAGCGGATCAACAAAGACGTCCGGGTGACCGTGTTGGGACACGTCCAGCGGGGAGGCACCCCGACGGCCTACGACCGGGTGCTGGCCACCCGGTTCGGGGTGAACGCGGCCGACGCCGCGCATGCCGGGGAATACGGCCAAATGGTGTCGCTGCGCGGGCAGGACATCGGCCGGGTGGCCTTGGCGGACGCGGTGCGTCAGCTCAAGCTGGTGCCGGAAAGTCGCTACGACGACGCCGCCGCGTTCTTCGGTTAACCGTTGGGCGCGTGGCGAATAACGGTGTAACTGTGCGTTGAATTTGTCCGCCGATGAAGAACGTTTCGCGTTTGTCGCAGTTTGGTGGTTTCCGGACTGCTATTTCGGGGTTATACCGGGAGTATGAATAACCGCGGTTCGACTCGCGGATCAGTTCGGCAATCCGCGGCAGCGGCGGGGCCACCGGGCCCGCCGAACCACAAGCCGGGTGGGCACAAGTGGCAAATCGAGGGCGATCCCGCAGCGTCCACCGTGCCGCAGTCGCGCGGTCCGAACCAACAGAGGGACAGACCACCCGCAGAGCCGCCGCCCCGGCGGGTGCCGTCATCGCCACGTCCCGAACCGACGCTGGGTGCCACCGCGCTGGACCGCTTCGACATGCGCGACCCGGACGCCGAAGGGTTCAACTGGCGACAGCTGCTTCAGCGCATCACCGGCATCGAGCTCGGCCCGGGCAAAAACACGGCCTACGAAAACGAGCTGCGGCAACGTATCCGCGCGACCGCAGGCGGTGCCTTTCCCATCGCGGTGCTCAACCTCAAGGGCGGGGTCGGCAAAACGACGGTGGTGGAGGCGCTCGGGTCGACGTTCGCCGCCGTGCGCGACGACCGGGTGATCGCCCTCGACATCGACGCCGGAGACCTGGCGGAGCGCCACGGCCTTCGCAACCCGCACAGCCTGGCCGACCTTCTGCAGGGCAGCCCGGCGGCACAGTACGAGGACATCCGCGCGCTGACGTACATGAACGGCTTTGGGCTGGAAGTGCTCGGGCTGCCCGACACCGACTGGCGCCTGGACCGCCGCGACATGCTGCGAGCCTTCTCGATGCTGCGCAACCAGTATTCGCTGGTGCTGGTCGACTGCGTCAAAACGCTCAATTCCGCTGTGATGGACGCGGTCTTACCTGAATCGCGAGCCCTGGTGGTGGTCACCAGCCCCGCCATCGATGCGGTACGCAAAACACGGGCGACACTGGAGTGGTTGTGCCACAACGGTTATCAATCCTTAATGCAGTGGACCGTGCTGGCGATCAATCACGTCGAGCCGGCCAAGGTGGACGGTGTGGCCGTCACGGAACTGGACCGACTGTCCGCCCGCGTCGGCGCCACGGTAGTGCTGCCATTCGATCGGCACGTGCACGATGGCCGAAAGATTGCGCTGGACCGGTTGAGCAAGGAGAGCCGTCGCTGTTATCTGGAAATGGCGGCGGTGCTGGCCGATATGTTCCCGGGCCGGTAGGGGCGGTTCGCGATCCACGGTGTTGATTGGTGGTGACCCGCTTCGCCCGGCTCCGCCGCGCTCGCGATCACCACGGTGTCGATTGGTGGTGACCCGCTTCGCCCGGCTCCGCCGCGCTCGCGATCACCACGGTGTCGATCGGTGGTGACCCGCTTCGCCCGGCTCCGCCGCGCTCGCGATCACCACTAGGATCGGGCGCATGAGTGTTGCCGCCAGCGCCGATCTGATGGACTACGACGACGTCATCGCGCGTTTCGATCCGGTACTCGGCCTCGAGGTGCATGTGGAGCTGTCCACCGTCACCAAGATGTTCTGCGGCTGCACCACCGCTTTCGGCGCCGAACCCAACACCCAGGTATGCCCGGTGTGCCTCGGCCTGCCCGGCTCGCTTCCCGTGCTCAACCAGAACGCGGTCGAGTCGGCCATTCGCATCGGGTTGGCGCTGAACTGCGAGATCGTGCCGTGGTGTCGCTTCGCCCGGAAGAACTACTTCTATCCGGACCAGCCGAAGAACTACCAGATCTCGCAGTACGACGAGCCCATCGCCATCAACGGCTACCTGGAGGCCCCGCTGGAGGACGGCACCACCTGGCGGGTCGAGATCGAGCGCGCGCACATGGAGGAGGACACCGGCAAGCTCACCCACATCGGCAGTGAGACGGGCCGCATCCACGGCGCGACCACGTCGCTGATCGACTACAACCGCGCCGGCGTGCCATTGATCGAGATCGTCACCAAGCCCATCGAGGGCGCCGGGGCACGGGCGCCGCAGATCGCCCGCGCCTACGTGACGGCGTTGCGAGACCTGCTGCGCGCCTTGGATGTATCCGACGTCCGGATGGATCAGGGCTCAATGCGTTGTGACGCCAATGTGTCCTTGAAGCCGATCGGGACGACCGAGTTCGGTACCCGGACCGAGACCAAGAACGTCAACTCGCTGAAAAGCGTTGAGGTGGCGGTGCGCTACGAGATGCAACGCCAGGCCGCGGTTCTGGCGTCCGGTGGTCGAATCATCCAGGAAACACGGCACTTTCACGAGGCCGGGGGCTACACCAGCCCCGGCCGCACCAAGGAGACCGCCGAGGACTACCGGTATTTCCCCGAACCGGACCTGGAGCCCGTCGCGCCCAGCCGGGAACTGGTCGAGCGGCTGCGCCAGACCATTCCCGAACTGCCGTGGTTGAGCCGCAAACGCATTCAGGACGAGTGGGGCATCTCCGACGAGGTGATGCGCGACCTGGTCAATGCCGGGGCCATCGAGTTGGTTACCGCGACCATTGGGCACGGCGCGTCCAGCGAGCAGGCCCGCGCCTGGTGGGGAAACTTCTTGATGCAGAAGGCTAACGAGGCCAACGTGGCGCTTGATGAGCTGGCCATCACGCCCGCCCAGGTCGCCGCGGTGGTGGCGCTGGTCGACGACGGCAAGCTGTCCACGAAGCTGGCCCGCCAGGTGGTCGAGGGTGTCCTGGCCGGGGAGGGCGAGCCCGAAGAGGTGATGACCGCCCGCGGGCTGGCGTTGGTGCGCGACGACTCGGTGACCCAGGCCGCGGTGGACGAGGCGCTGGCCGCCAATCCCGATGTGGCAGAGAAGATCCGCGGCGGCAAGGTGGCCGCGGCCGGCGCGATCGTCGGCGCGGTGATGAAGGCCACCCGCGGCCAGGCCGACGCGGCGCGGGTTCGGGAACTGGTGTTGGCCGCCTGCGGCCAGGGCTAGCGGGCTGATCGTCCGCCACCACGACGCGCGAGCGGTCAGCTCTTGTCGTCGCTGTTGCGCGGGAATCCGCCGCCCTGCGGGAAGAGCGGGAACACGACGTCGTCCAGCTTCTCGGCGTCCCCGGCCGTCTTGTTAACCGTTGCGCCCCAGACGTTTCCATCAGGCGACATGCGCAGCGCCCAGGCGTGGGCGTGGGTGTCCTTACGGACCACGTCGGGCTCACCGGTGACCGCGCCGGTGGCCGGTGCCAGCCGGACAGCGACCGTCAGCTTGGTGTTGATCAGGTTGACCAACACGGTGCCGTCCATCGCCGCGCAGCCGGCCACGCCCGGCTTGTCCGGCCAGGTCCACACCGTGGAGACGTCCGACGTCTTGGTGATGCGCTGCAAGCGATCTGCGGTCGGGGTGCGGTCGGCGACGTACAGCGAGCCGTCGACCGGATCCGTGCACAGGCCGCCGCCGGAGCCCACCCCGGACAACGCCGTCGTCGGTGGCGCCTGGCCCACGGTGGTGGGCTGCTCGATCCGCAGCACCTTGCCCGCCAGCGATTTGGGGTCGGCGGCCAGCGCCGGGTTGCCCGCGTCGCCGGTCATCACGACCAGCGTGGTGGGGCTGGTGAAGATCAGCGCTCCGGTGTTTCCGGTGGCGCCCTTGGGGATTCCGGTCAGAATGTCCTTGGGGATGTCGCCATCGGCCACCCGGATGACCCGGTTGTCGCTCGGCGTGCTGATGTAGGCGTACATCAGGCGGTCCTGCTTGTAGGTGGGCGACATGACGATGTCCATCAAGCCGCCATCGCCGGAGCCGTCCACCGGGATCACCGTCTTCACCTTCGGCTCGGCGCTGACGGAAATCTCCTTGACCGCGCCGGTGGTGCGCTCGGCGACGAGCGCGGTTTTGCTGTCGGGCCCCATGATCAGGCCGCTGGTGCTCTCCAGGCAGCCCTGCATCACACCGGGGGCGGGACAGGCCTTGGGGAACGGTGTGGGCGGCAGCGGCGGCGGCGGGGGAGGCGTCGAGCTGGGCTGCGGCTTGAGCTCGGGGGCGGTGGTGAACGGTTGCGACTGGGCGTCGTTGAAGCGCGCGCACCCGCTCGTCACCAGCACGATGGCGCACAGCGCGGCGAACCCGCGCCGAACCGACCACCTCGATCGCCCTAGTCGCATGACCGTCAGGCTACGGACAGTGCCAGCGGCGCCGCCACACACGTCCCTCTTGTCCGACGCCGAACCTCGATCCGGTCGCGTCACCACCCCGACCCGCAGCCGACTTCGGTCGGACCGGCGATCGGCCGGGGGCGCCGGGACCGGTTTGCGGGCACATTCGGAGCCCATCAGGACCGGTTTGGCGGGCAAACCGCCGATTGCCAGGCGAAAGCGCCGCTCAAATCCCCAATTCAGGGCCGAATGCCCTTACCCTGACACCCGTGACCAGTCAAGCGAATGACGCACATTGGCAAAGGCCCGGCGAATCCCCGGAGCCGACCCCGGGACGCCCCGCCTCGGCGCGGCTGGTCGATCCCGAAGATGACCTGACGCCAGTCGGCTACCCGGGCGACTTCAACCCGTCGACCGGGACCACCACCGTCATCCCCTACGGCGGCGCCGCCGCAGTCGCCGGCTCCGGCGCGGGGGGCTATCACCTGCTGGAACAGCAGGAGCCCTTGCCCTACGTCCAACCGCATTCGGCGGCCCGGCATGACTCCGGGTCCGTCGAGGTCGACGACGATGAACACCACGACCGGTGGCCCGATGTCGGCCGGCGTGGAACGCAGCATCTCGGTTTGCTGCTGCTGCGTGTCGGGCTGGGCGTGGTGCTCGGCGCCCACGGACTGCAGAAGCTGTTCGGCTGGTGGGGCGGCTCGGGCGTCGCGGGGTTCAAGAACTCGCTGTCCGATGTCGGCTACCAGCACGCCGACATCCTCGCCTACGTGAGCGCCGGCGGGGAGGCCGTGGCGGGAGCGCTGCTGATACTCGGCCTGTTCACCCCCATCGCGGCGGCCGGAGCGCTGGCGTTTTTGATCAACGGCCTACTGGCCAGCGTGTCGGCGCGGCCGCACTCGCGCACCTTCTCGTTCTTCCTGCCCGAGGGCCACGAATACCAGATCACCCTGATCGTCATGGCCGCCGCTGTCGTCCTGTGCGGTCCCGGCCGCTACGGCCTGGACGTGCGCCGCGGTTGGGCGCACCGCCCCTTCATCGGGTCCTTTGTCGCGCTGCTGGCCGGCGTCGCGGCGGGTGTCGGAGTGTGGGTGGCGCTCAACGGGGTGAATCCGATCGGCTGATCACCGGTAGGGGTTGGGCACCCGCCCCGCGCTGGCCTCGGTCAGCTCCGGCAGGGTGGAGAACGTGACCGCGGGCAGCCGCAGCTCGGCGCCGCTCTTGAGCCGCGCGCGTCCCCATGAACCGCGGTGAAAGCGCAGCCCGTCGATTTCGTCCCAGCGCACCTTCTGGCTGCCGAACAGCGTCCGAACGGTCACGCCCTGGTCGTCGGCGACGGTGCGTAACCGGACGATCAACGCCGACAGCAGCACCGGAATGAGCAGCAGCGGAAGCGACGGCGGCCACAGCAGCACCGGAATCAACAGCCCCAGGGTCAAGAATCCGACGGCCAAGTGCGCTATCGGCGACACCTTGATCACGACGGGCGCTGTCGACGGGGTTTGGGGAGACGAACCGGTGGCCACCCCACCATCATTTCATCCGCCACCGGGATTGATCCCGCGAAGCGCTCCGCCGCCAACCCAGCTGGTAAGCCGGGCGCCGGCGGTGACGGATTTGACTGCTGAGCTGTGCGAAGGCTACCGTCGGACGCTATGGATACCTCCGGAAAGCCCGGGATGCTCGTAGTAATTAGTCGGCGCGTTGGTGCCTGACTTGACCTTCAGCATCTGAAGCAATCCAGAACCAACGCGCAACCCTCGTGCAGCAGATGAGCTGTCGGGGGTTTTTTGTTGCCCCCAGCGAGACTCCCGGAATGAATGAGGACTGAACGACAGTGAGCGCTCCCATCAGGCAGCACGCCTCCGCGACACCGGACGCCGCGGACATCGCCACGGACGCGGCCCTGCCCGCCGCGAAGTCCGCGGCCGGCAAGCCGAAACGTATCGGGCCCGAGCAACTCACCGGCGCACAATCGGTGATCCGCTCGCTGGAGGAACTCGGCGTAGAGGTCATCTTCGGCATTCCCGGCGGCGCGGTGCTGCCGGTGTATGACCCGCTGTTCGACTCGAAGAAGTTGCGCCACGTGCTGGTCCGGCACGAGCAGGGCGCCGGACATGCCGCCAGCGGCTACGCGCATGCCACCGGCAAGGTCGGCGTCTGCATGGCGACGTCGGGACCCGGGGCTACCAACCTGGTGACCCCGCTGGCCGACGCCCAGATGGATTCGATTCCCGTCGTGGCCGTCACCGGCCAGGTCGGACGCTCGCTGATCGGCACCGATGCCTTCCAGGAAGCCGACATCTCGGGCATCACGATGCCGATCACCAAGCACAACTTCCTGGTCCGCTCGGGCAACGAGATCCCGCAGGTGCTCGCGGAGGCGTTTCACATCGCCTCCTCGGGCCGACCCGGCGCGGTGCTCGTCGACATCCCCAAAGACGTTCTGCAGGGCCAGTGCACGTTCAGCTGGCCGCCGCGGGTCAACCTGCCCGGATACAAGCCGACCACCAAACCGCACAGCCGGCAGATCCGTGAGGCCGCCAAGCTGATCGCGGCCGCCCGCAAGCCGGTGCTCTACGTGGGCGGCGGTGTCATCCGCGGTGAGGCGACCGAGCAACTCTACGAACTGGCCGAGCTGACCGGCATCCCCGTGGTGACCACGCTGATGGCGCGCGGGGCGTTCCCGGACAGCCACCCGCAGCACATGGGCATGCCCGGCATGCACGGCACCGTCGCCGCGGTGGCGGCGCTGCAGCGCAGCGACCTGCTGATCGCGCTGGGAACCCGCTTCGATGACCGGGTGACCGGCAAGCTGGACACCTTCGCCCCCGAAGCCAAGGTCATTCACGCCGACATCGACCCGGCCGAGATCGGTAAGAACCGCCACGCCGACGTCCCGATCGTCGGCGACGTCAAGGCCGTCATCGCCGAGCTGCTCGAGTTGCTGCGCCAGGACGGGATTCCCGGCAAGCTCGACATGACCGAGTGGTGGGCCTACCTGAACGAAGTTCAGTCCACTTATCCGCTGAGCTACGACCCGCAGAGCGACGGCAGCCTGGGCCCGGAGTACGTCATCGAAAAGCTCGGTCAGTTGGCCGGTCCGGACGCCCTGTACGTCGCCGGCGTCGGCCAGCACCAGATGTGGGCGGCACAATTCATTTCGTACGAGAAGCCGCGCACCTGGCTCAACTCCGGCGGGCTGGGCACGATGGGGTTTGCCATTCCGGCGGCCATGGGCGCCAAGATGGCCCGCCCGGACGCCGAGGTGTGGGCGATCGACGGCGATGGCTGCTTCCAGATGACCAACCAGGAGCTGGCCACCTGCGCGGTCGAGGGCATCCCGATCAAGGTGGCACTGATCAACAACGGCAACTTGGGCATGGTGCGCCAGTGGCAGACCCTGTTCTACGACGAGCGCTACTCGCAGACCGACCTGGCCACGCACTCGCATCGCATCCCCGATTTCGTGAAGCTCGCGGAGGCGCTCGGCTGCGTCGGAATGCGTTGCGAGCGTGCGGAAGACGTCGAGGACGTGATCAATGCGGCGCGCGCGATCAACGACCGCCCGGTGGTGATCGACTTCATCGTCGGCGCCGACGCGCAGGTGTGGCCGATGGTGGCCGCCGGCACCAGCAATGACGAGATCCAGGCGGCGCGCGGAATCCGCCCGCTGTTCGACGACGAGAGCGAAGGCCACGCCTGATGAACACCCATACCCTGTCGGTGCTGGTCGAGGACACGCCCGGCGTGCTCGCCCGGGTGGCGGCGCTGTTCTCGCGGCGCGGGTTCAACATTGAATCGCTGGCCGTCGGTGCCACCGAGCAGAAGGACATGTCGCGGATGACGATCGTGGTCTCCGCCGAGGAGACACCGCTCGAACAGATCACCAAGCAGCTCAACAAGCTGATCAACGTCATCAAGATTGTCGAACTGGACGACGACAACTCGGTGTCGCGGGAATTGGCGATGATCAAGGTGCGCGCCGACGCCGGTACCCGCAGTCAGGTGATCGAAGCGGTGAACCTGTTCCGCGCCAAGGTGATTGACGTTTCCACCGAAGCGCTGACGATCGAGGCGACGGGTGACCGCGGCAAGATCGAGGCGCTGCTGCGGATCCTGGAACCCTTCGGGATTCGCGAGATAGTCCAATCGGGAGTGGTGTCGTTGTCCCGCGGTCCGCGCGGCATCGCCACGGCCAAGTAACACACGAGGAGATATTCAACAGTGGCACTAGAAATGTTCTACGACGACGATGCCGACCTGACCATCATCCAGGGCCGCAAGGTCGGTGTCATCGGATACGGCAGCCAAGGGCACGCGCACTCGCTGAGCCTGCGTGATTCCGGGGTGCAGGTGAAGGTGGGTCTCAAAGAGGGCTCGAAGTCGCGGGCCAAGGTCGCCGAACAGGGCCTGGACGTCGACACCCCGGCCGAGGTCGCCAAGTGGGCGGACGTGATCATGCTGCTGGCGCCCGACACCGCTCAGGCGGACATCTTCAAAAACGACATCGAGCCCAACCTGAAGGACGGCGACGCGTTGTTCTTCGGGCACGGGCTCAACATCCACTTCGACCTGATCAAGCCGCCGGCCAACGTCACCGTCGCGATGGTCGCCCCCAAGGGCCCCGGCCACCTGGTGCGTCGTCAGTTCGTCGACGGCAAGGGTGTGCCCGCCCTGATCGCCGTCGACCAGGACCCCACCGGCGACGGCGAGGCGCTTGCCCTGTCCTACGCCAAGGCCATCGGCGGCACCCGCGCCGGCGTCATCAAGACCACCTTCAAGGACGAGACCGAGACCGACCTGTTCGGTGAGCAGGCCGTGTTGTGCGGTGGCACAGAGGAATTGGTGAAAACCGGTTTCGACGTGATGGTCGAGGCGGGCTACCCGCCGGAAATGGCCTACTTCGAGGTGTTGCACGAGCTGAAGCTGATCGTCGACCTGATGTACGAGGGCGGCATCGCCCGGATGAACTACTCGGTGTCCGACACCGCGGAATTCGGCGGCTACCTGTCCGGTCCGCGCGTGATCGACGCCGGCACCAAGGAGCGGATGCGAGAGATCCTGCGCGACATCCAAAGCGGCGACTTCACCAAGAAGCTGGTTGCCAACGTCGAAGGCGGCAACAAGCAACTCGAGCAGCTGCGCAAGGAAAACGCCGAGCACCCCATCGAGGTCACCGGCAAGAAGCTGCGCGACCTGATGAGCTGGGTCGACCGGCCGATCACCGAAACCGCCTAGCGTCTTTGTGTCACGCTGGCGTGACGCTCGAGCACCGGTGTCACGCTGGCGTGACGCTCGGCGGTTAGGAACCCAGCCGGTCGGCGACGGCCACCACCCGGCGGGCCAGGTGTTCGAGCGCGGCGCCGGTGGGCTCGTCGAACTCGTTGATGTTGTCGTGGGTGGTAACCAGGCTCGCCCCGTACGGATTGCCATCGACGAACTTGCACGGGTCGGTGTATCCCGGCGGCACGATGATGCCGCCGAAATGCATCAGCGTGATGTACAGCGAGAGCAGGGTGGTTTCTTGACCACCGTGAATGGTGTTGGACGACGTGAAGCCCGCATACACCTTGTCCGCCAGCTTGCCCTGCGCCCACAGTCCGCCCAGCGAGTCGAGGAACGTGCGTAACTGCGCTGCCGGGGACCCGAACCGGGTCGGTGAACCGAAGATCACCGCGTCGGCCCAGACGATGTCGTCGCCGGTGGCCGACGGAAGGTCCTTGGTGGCCTCATAATTCGCCGTCCAGGCCGGGTTTTGGGCGAACGATTCGGGGTCCTGCGTTTCGGCGACGTGCCGCAGGCGGACTTCGGCCCCCGCCGATTCGGCCGCGGCGGCAACGCGCTGCGCCATCGTGGTGCCATGACCGGTGGCTGAGTAGTAGATGATCGCAAGTTTCGTCACGGCGTCATCGTAGGCCGTGAGCTTCGACGACCTGCACGTTCAGGCCGGCCCGGGCGCAGATTACGGCGGCGGTCGGCCCGTCGGGTCGGCTGCCGCCGACGGTGACGTCGGCGCGTCGATTACAGCCGATAGGCTGGCCGGGTGAATCTGCCTGTTGTACTCATTGCCGACAAGCTTGCCGAATCAACCGTCGCAGCCCTGGGCGACCAGGTCGAGGTGCGCTGGGTAGACGGCCCCGATCGCGAGAAGCTGCTGGCGGCCGTGCCGGAGGCCGACGCACTGCTGGTGCGTTCGGCCACCACGGTCGACGCCGAGGTGCTGGCGGCGGCGCCCAAGCTGAAGATCGTCGCCCGCGCCGGGGTAGGCCTGGACAACGTCGACGTCGACGCCGCCACCGAGCGCGGTGTGCTGGTGGTCAACGCGCCGACGTCGAACATCCACAGCGCCGCCGAGCACGCGCTGGCGTTGTTACTGTCCGCTGCCCGGCAGGTGCCGGCCGCCGATGCCTCGTTGCGCGAACACGCCTGGAAGCGGTCGTCCTTCTCGGGCACCGAGATCTTCGGCAAGACGGTCGGCGTTGTGGGCCTGGGGAGGATCGGGCAGTTGGTCGCCCAGCGGCTCAGCGCCTTCGGCACCCACCTGATCGCTTACGACCCCTACGTGTCGCCGGCCCGCGCGGCACAGTTGGGCATCGAGCTGCTGACGCTGGACGAACTGCTGACCCGCGCCGACTTCATCTCGGTGCACCTGCCGAAGACACCCGAGACCGCGGGTCTGATCGACAAGGACGCGCTGGCGAAGACCAAGCCGGGCGTCATCATCGTCAACGCCGCCCGCGGTGGTCTGGTGGACGAGGCCGCGCTGGCCGACGCGGTGCGCAGCGGCCACGTGCGCGCGGCCGGCCTGGACGTCTTCGCCAAAGAGCCGTGCACCGACAGCCCGCTGTTCGAGCTGCCGCAAGTGGTGGTCACGCCGCATCTGGGCGCGTCGACCGAAGAGGCTCAGGACCGGGCCGGCACCGACGTCGCCGCGAGCGTCAAGCTCGCCCTGGCCGGCGAATTCGTTCCCGACGCGGTCAACGTCGGCGGTGGGGTGGTCAACGAGGAGGTCGCGCCCTGGCTGGACCTGGTGCGCAAGCTCGGGGTGCTGGCCGCCACCCTGTCCGACGGCCCGCCGGTGTCGCTGTCGGTACAGGTGCGCGGCGAGCTGGCCTCCGAAGACGTTGAGGTGCTTAAGCTTTCGGCGTTGCGGGGGTTGTTCTCGGCCGTCGTCGAGGGGCCGGTGACGTTCGTCAACGCACCGGCGTTGGCCGAAGAACGCGGCATCATCGCCGAAATCGGCACCGCCTCGGAAAGCCCGAACCACCGCAGCGTGGTCGACGTGCGCGCAGTCGCGCCCGACGGCACCGCCGTCAACGTCGCGGGCACCCTGTCCGGGCCGCAGCTGGTCGAGAAGATCGTCCAGATCAACGGCCGCAACTTCGATCTGCGTGCCCAGGGCATCAACCTGGTGATCAACTACGTCGACCAACCCGGCGCGCTGGGCAAGATCGGCACCTTGCTGGGGTCGGCCGGGGTGAACATCGAAGCGGCGCAGCTTTCCGAGGACGCCGAGGGCCCGAGCGCGACGATCCTGCTGCGGCTGGACCAAGACGTGCCGGGCGATGTCCGGGCGGAAATCGGCGCGGCCGTCGGCGCCAACAAGCTTGAGGTGGTTGATCTCTCGTGACGGCTGACGCGCACCGACGCGATGAGATGGGGCGCCGATGAAGCTGGCGGTGATCGAGGGCGACGGTATCGGGCCCGAAGTCATTTCCGAGGCCATCAAAGTCCTGGACACGGTGCTGCCCGGGGTGGACAAGACCAGCTACGACCTCGGGGCGCGGCGGTATCACGCCACCGGTGAGCTGCTGCCGGACTCGGTCATCGACGAGCTGCGCGCGCATGACGCCATCCTGCTCGGTGCCATCGGCGACCCGTCGGTGCCCAGCGGCGTGCTGGAGCGAGGGTTGTTGCTGCGCCTGCGTTTCGAGCTGGACCACCACATCAACTTGCGGCCGGGCCGGCTGTACCCGGGGGTGAACAGCCCGCTGGCCGGTAACCCCGAGATCGACTTCGTGGTGGTGCGCGAGGGAACGGAAGGTCCCTACACCGGCACCGGCGGCGCGATCCGCGTCGGAACGCCCAACGAAGTGGCGACCGAGGTAAGCCAGAACACGGCATTCGGTGTGCGCCGCGTGGTGGCCGACGCGTTCGAGCGGGCGCAGCGACGCCGAAAGCACTTGACACTGGTGCACAAAACGAACGTGCTCACCTTCGCCGGCAAGCTGTGGTCGCGCATCGTCGCCGAGGTCGGCCGCGACTACCCCGACGTCGAGGTGGCGTACCAACACATCGACGCCGCGACCATCTTCATGGTCACCGACCCCGGCCGCTTCGACGTGATCGTCACCGACAACCTGTTCGGCGACATCATCACCGACCTGTCGGCGGCGGTATGCGGGGGAATTGGCTTGGCGGCCAGTGGAAATATCGACGGCACGCGGGCGAATCCCTCCATGTTCGAGCCGGTCCACGGCAGCGCTCCGGACATCGCCGGACAGGGCATCGCCGATCCGACCGCCGCCATCATGTCGGTGGCGCTCCTGCTCGCCCATCTCGGCGAAGACGACGCCGCTATGCGGGTGGACCGGGCCGTCGAGCAGTATCTGGCAACGAGAGGGAACGAACGGCGCGCCACCACCGAAGTCGGCGAACGGATTGCTGCCGGGCTTTGATCTCCAGGCCGGGCGGCACCAACCGCGTCGGTACCAGCGGCACGGCCGCCAAGGGGAACAACGCGCACAACAGCCATGCCGGTGGGTATTTCGCGGCCGAGATCAAGGCGCCGAAGAGCGGAGGCCCCGCGGCCGCCATCATTCGCTGGGTGGTGTTCTGGATGCCCAGGGCACGGCCGCTCCAGTACGGGCCGGCGAATTCGGTTATGGCGGTGGCTTCCAGCCCGTTGTCGAGAACCGCGATCACCGCGATGGCGACCATCAGCACCACCTGCCACCGGGTGTTCACGTAATCGGCCCAAGCCAGCAACAGAAGAGCGAGCACGGCGGCGGTCGCGATGTAGCGCACGGGTCGCATGCGTGAGCCGAGCCGATCGGACCAGCGGCCCACGGCCACGCGGCCGACCGCGCCGAGCAGCTGCGAGAGAGTGACCAACCCGCCGGCGGCCGCGACCGACCAGTGCAGGTTCCTGATCAACCACACCAGCATGAACGTCACGGTCACCGTTTGCGGCATCATCAGCAGACCCGCCACCGCGTGAATTCGCCACAGTGTCAACGACCCTCGGTACGGGCTGGCGAGTTCCTGAACGCTGGCGCTGGCGCGGGGCTTGCGCGGCGGGTCGACGATGCCGATGATGCTTACGATCGCCCCGAGCGTGCACGCCAGTGCGGTGAACCGAAGGCCGGCGCGCGGCCCGTGTTCGGCAAGCTCGGGAATTATCATGGCGCCCAACGCGATTCCCAGGGGTTGCGCGGTTTGGCGGATGCCCATCGCCAGCCCGCGCTGGTGTGGCGGAAACCAGGCGGACACCAACCGCCCGCCGGCCGTGTTGCAGCTGGCGGCGGCCATGCCGCCGAGAAACAGGTACACGGCGATCATCACCATCGAATGCGCCGAGGCCGCGGCGTAGGCCGCTACCGCGGTCAGCGCCGAGCCGGTGGCCATCACTACCCGCTCGCCGACCCGGTCCAGCACGTATCCCCAGAGCACCAGCGTGACCACCATGCCCCAGCTGGGCATCGAGGCCAGCAGGCCCGCCTCGTCGAGCCGGATTCCGCGCGCGGCCTGCAGCGACGGGATGAGGAACGCGACGCCGTTGATGAAGAGGAACGAACTCGCCGTTGCCAGCAGCGAAGCGATCATGATCGACCAGCGCGCGCCGGCGCCTATTTCGGGCGTCGCGGCCGGGTCGGTCTGCATTCCCCATGCTTGCATACCAACGCGAATTTTAGGGGTAGGACTTGTGGCGGTGCCCCCGCCGCGGTGCCCCCCGCCACGCCCGGCTACGCCGCGCTCGCGACCGTCACTGGCTCGAATGGTGACGGCCCGCCACGCCCGGCTACGCCGCGCTCGCGACCGTCACTAGGCTCAACCGAATGCGCCTTGGTCGAATCGCCAGCCCGGACGGTGTCGCCTTCGTGAGTATCGAAGGCGAACTCGACGACCCCGCCGAGATGATCGCGCGCGAGATCGCCGAGCATCCATTCGGCACGCCGAACTTCACCGGCCGATCATGGCCGCTGGCCGACGTCCGGCTGCTCGCCCCGATACTGGCCAGCAAGGTGGTGTGCGTGGGGAAGAATTACGCCGATCACATCGCCGAAATGAAGGACATGACCGGGCCGGCCCCGGTGGATCCGGTGATCTTCCTCAAACCCAACACCGCGATCATCGGGCCGAACGTGCCTATTCGCTTGCCCGCCAACGCATCACCGGTGCACTTCGAGGGCGAGCTGGCGGTGGTCATCGGCCGGCCCTGCAAGGACGTCTCGGCCGCGCAGGCGGCGGAGAACATCCTCGGCTACACCATCGGCAACGACGTGTCGGCGCGCGATCAACAAAAATCCGATGGCCAGTGGACCAGGGCCAAAGGGCATGACACCTTCTGCCCGGTGGGGCCGTGGATCGTCACCGACCTCAAACCGCTGGACCCGGGCGATCTCGAATTGCGCACCGAGGTCAACGGCGACGTCAAGCAGCGCAGCCGCACCTCACTGCTGATTCACGACATCGGGTCGATCGTGGAGTGGATCTCGGCCGTGATGACCTTGCTGCCGGGCGACATCATCCTCACCGGGACACCCGCGGGTGTCGGTCCCATCGAGGACGGCGACAGCGTCTCCATCACCATCGAGGGCATCGGCACCCTCACCAATCCCGTGGTCCGCAAAGGAAAATCGTGACTGCCCCAGCCCACGTCCGCGTTCGATTCTGTCCCTCGCCAACCGGCACGCCGCACGTCGGAATGGTCCGCACCGCGCTGTTCAATTGGGCCTACGCCCGACACACCGGGGGCACCTTCGTCTTTCGCATCGAGGACACCGATGCGCAACGCGACAGCGAGGAAAGCTATCTGGCGCTACTGGACGCGCTGCGCTGGCTGGGCCTGGATTGGGACGAGGGACCAGAGGTCGGCGGACCCTATGGCCCCTACCGCCAGTCACTGCGCAGTGAGATCTATCACGATGTCGTGGCCAAGCTGCTCGAAGCGGGGGAGGCCTACTACGCCTTCTCCACGCCGGAGGAGGTGGAGGCGCGCCACGTCGCCGCCGGCCGTAATCCCAAGCTGGGCTACGACAATTTCGATCGGCAGCTGACCGATTCCCAGCGTGCCGCGTTCCTGGCCGAGGGCCGCAAACCCGTCGTGCGGCTGCGGATGCCCGACGAAGACCTCGCGTGGGACGACCTGGTTCGCGGCGCCACGAGCTTCGCCGCCGGGTCCGTGCCCGATTTCGCGTTGAGCCGCGCCAACGGAGATCCGTTGTACACCTTGGTCAACCCGTGCGATGACGCGCTGATGAAGATCACCCATGTCCTGCGCGGCGAGGATCTGCTGCCGTCGACGCCGCGGCAGCTGGCGCTGTACCGGGCGCTGATCCGGATCGGCGTGGCCGAGCGCACTCCGCAGTTCGCGCACCTCCCAACGGTATTGGGCGAGGGAACCAAAAAACTCTCCAAGCGCGACCCGCAGTCGAACCTGTTCGCTCACCGCGACCGGGGCTTCATCCCGGAAGGGCTGCTCAACTATCTCGCGTTGCTCGGCTGGGCCATCGCCGACGACCACGACGTGTTCAGTCTCGACGAGATGGTGGCCGCGTTCGATGTGGTCAACGTCAACTCCAATCCCGCCCGCTTCGACCAGAAGAAGGCCGACGCGCTCAACGCCGAGCACATCCGGATGCTGGCGGTCGACGACTTCGCCGCCAGGCTGCGCGACTATCTCAACGTGCACGGTCATCGCCTCGAGCTGGACGACGCCAGCTTCGCCACCGCCGCGGAGCTGGTGCAGACCCGGATCGTGGTGCTCGGTGACGCATGGGAACTGCTGAAGTTCCTCAACGACGACGACTACGCGCTCGACCCCAAGGCCGTCGCCAAAGAGCTGGGAGCCGACGGCGCCGCGGTGCTGGACGCGGCGCTGCCCGCGCTGGAGGCGGTGGCCGACTGGACGGCGCCGCAGATCGAAGCCGCGCTGAAGGCCGCGCTCATCGACGACCTGGGCCTCAAGCCGCGCAAGGCGTTCGGTCCGATCAGGGTGGGTGCGACCGGAACGACCATCAGCCCGCCGTTGTTCGAGTCGCTGGAGCTGCTGGGCCGCGGCCGTAGCATGCGGCGACTGCAGGCGGCGCGTGAGACGGCCGGGCAGACCCCGCTCGAGTGACCGAGACCGCGCGTGCGGAGTGCCCGTCGAGACTTTGGTAGTCTGCACTGCGGTTTATGAAAGGCCGATGACGGCTGGCGGCGGCGGACTCCAAAGAGCTTATGAAAGCCCGCAATCGACGCTGACCAGCGGTTTTAGGCAGCCAATGGGGTATGGTGTAATTGGCAACACAGCTGATTCTGGTTCAGCCATTCTAGGTTCGAGTCCTGGTACCCCAGCAAAATTTTCTCCCCCTCAAGCGATTAGGTGGGCTTAGCGGGGTGAGCTATGCTGACTGCTCGGATCGTTTCTGGCCCCGTCGTCTAGCGGCCTAGGACGCCGCCCTCTCACGGCGGTAGCGTGGGTTCGAATCCCATCGGGGCTACAAACATCGCAGCTACTGGTCGGTCCCCAGGACTGCCGGTGCGGTCGATCCGCCGACCGGCATGGCCGGCAAGCCCAGTTTGCGGTGATCCCACGAACGAGCCCGGCGGGCCACAATGCGAACGCAGACCCGCTTGTTCATCATCTGCTCGACAAACGGTTTCATGTCGTCGCTGTAGGGGCCGGTGTAGCGCTCCCAGACGCTGACTCCCACGCGATGTGAGACGTCGGGATCGTCGACGATCTCGGCGACGCCCTCGAAGGACACCCCGCGCAGCGTGTCGTAGGTGTGGCCGTCCTCGATCAGAAAGCTCACGCGCGGATCGCGCTTGAGGTTGATCGCCTTCTGCGACTTGGCCTTGGTCTCCAGCCAGATCTCGCCGTCGACGACGGCGTACCACATGGCGGTCAGATGGGGCTGGCCGTCGGCGCCGACGGTGGCCAGCGTGCCGGTGCGGCTTTTCACGACGAAGTCGACGATCTCGTCTTCGGACATGACGATGCTCGCGCGCTGATTGGTTCCCATGCCGGCCAGTCTGTCAGGCGGGTTGCGGTGACTGTGCATTGGTGGCGTTGAGCGTGCGCCGAGGGCGACGAATTCCCGATTACGCCGCCCTGGACGCACACTGGCCGATGGCTCAGAGGCGGCGGGTGAGAGCTTCGGCGGCAGAGAGCAGATCGGCGGCCCAGCGTGCCCCGGGGCGCCGGCCGATCCGGTCGATGGGGCCCGAGACCGAGATGGCCGCGACGACGGCGCCGCGGCTATCGCGCACCGGGGCCGACACACTCGCCACGCCCGGCTCGCGCTCGGCCACGCTTTGGGCCCAGCCCCGCCGCCGCACCTCGGCCAGCGTTCGTTCGGTGAATTTCGCCCTCGCGAGCACCGCCTTCTGGGTGGCCACGTCGCTATGGGCCAGTAGCACTTTGGCGCCCGACCCGGCCGTCATCGGCAATCGCGCCCCGATGGGAACCGTATCGCGAAGGCCCGCAGCGGGTTCCAGTGCGGCCACGCAGACGCGGTCGGTGCCCTCGCGACGGTACAGCTGCACGCTCTCCCCGGTCGTTTCGCGCAACATCGGGAGCACCGCGGCGCTGGCCGTCAGCAGGGGATCGTTGACGTGGGCCGCCAGTTCGGTGACGGCCGGACCGAGCAGCCAGCGTCCCTCTTCGTCGCGTGCCAGCAGGCGATGGACTTCGAGGGCGGCGGCCAGCCGGTACGCGGTGGCGCGCGGTAGCGAGGTCCGCTCACACAGTTCGGCCAACCCACAGGGCGATTGAGAGATCGTGTGCAGGATTCCCACGGCTTTGTCCAGGACGCCGATACCGCTATGCTGTCTCACAAGGAGATACTAGCGTCTCGCACTCTGAGATCACAGCCCGAATGATCGGCGAGCCGCAACCGAGGCGAATTGAGGCGAGTTCGATATGGGAATCGACCAAGGGGCGGCCGGGGTCGCCACCAAACCGCGCACTCTGGCCGAAAAAGTATGGGATGACCACGTTGTGGTATCCGGTGGTGCCAGCGAGCCGGACTTGATCTACATCGATCTGCATCTGGTGCACGAGGTCACCAGCCCGCAGGCTTTCGACGGCCTGCGCCTGGCCGGCCGGCCGGTGCGCCGCCCCGACTTGACGCTGGCCACCGAGGATCACAACGTTCCGACCACCGATATCGACAAGCCGATCGCCGACCCGGTGTCGCGGACCCAGGTCGAGACATTGCGCCGAAATTGTGCCGAATTCGGTGTGCGGCTATATCCCATGGGCAACGTCGAGCAGGGGATCGTGCATGTGGTCGGGCCGCAGCTGGGTCTCACGCAGCCCGGAATGACGGTCGTGTGTGGCGATAGCCACACCTCGACGCACGGCGCATTCGGCGCGCTGGCCATGGGAATTGGCACTTCGGAGGTCGAGCACGTGCTGGCCACCCAGACGCTGCCGCTGCGGCCGTTCAAGACGATGGCGGTCAATGTCGACGGGCAGCTGCCCGCCGGTGTGACGGCCAAGGACATCATCCTCGCCCTGATCGCCAAGATCGGTACCGGCGGTGGGCAGGGGCACGTCATCGAATATCGAGGCAGCGCCATCGAATCGCTGTCGATGGAAGGACGGATGACCGTCTGCAATATGAGCATCGAAGCGGGTGCTCGGGCGGGAATGGTGGCTCCGGACGAAACCACGTTTGAATTCCTGCGTGACCGCCCGCACGCCCCGCAGGGGGCGCAATGGGATGCGGCGATGAGCTATTGGCGGCAGCTGCACACCGACCCCGGCGCCGAATTCGACACCGAGGTCTATCTCGACGCCGCGTCGCTGAGCCCGTTCGTGACGTGGGGCACCAACCCCGGCCAGGGTGTGCCGTTGGCCGGCGCCGTGCCGGACCCCGAGCTGATGACCGACGACGCGCAGCGTCAGGCGGCTGAGAAAGCGTTGGCATATATGGACCTTCGGCCAGGCACGCCGATGCGTGACGTCGCCGTTGACACGGTGTTCGTGGGCTCTTGTACCAACGGTCGTATCGAGGATCTGCGGGTCGTCGCCGACGTGCTGCGCGGCCGCAAGATCGCGTCGGGGGTGCGGATGCTCGTCGTGCCGGGCTCGATGCGCGTGCGTGCGCAGGCCGAAGCCGAAGGGCTGGGTGAGGTTTTCACCGCCGCGGGCGCCGAATGGCGCCAAGCGGGCTGCTCGATGTGCCTGGGGATGAATCCCGACCAGCTTGCGCCGGGGGAGCGCTGCGCCGCGACATCTAACCGCAACTTCGAAGGGCGGCAGGGTAAAGGCGGTCGCACGCATCTGGTGTCTCCGGCGGTAGCGGCAGCGACGGCGGTACGCGGCAGATTGTCCGCTCCAGCCGATTTGAGCTGACGAATTCGAACTCTGAAGGGATGAGCATGGAAGCATTTCGCACCCACACCGGTATCGGTGTGCCGCTACGGCGCTCCAATGTCGACACCGATCAGATCATTCCGGCGGTGTATTTGAAGCGTGTCACCCGAACCGGTTTCGAGGACGGGCTGTTCGCCAGCTGGCGGTCGGATCCGTCATTCGTGCTAAATCTCAGCCCCTTTGACCGCGGCTCGGTGCTAGTGGCGGGACCCGATTTCGGGACGGGATCGTCGCGCGAGCACGCGGTGTGGGCGCTGATGGACTACGGGTTCCGGGTGGTCATCTCGTCTCGATTCGGTGACATCTTCCGGGGCAACGCCGGCAAGGCGGGGCTGCTGGCGGCCGAAGTTTCTCAGGACGGCGTGGAACTGCTCTGGAAGCTCATCGAGGAAAGCCCGGGACTGGAAATCACTGTCAATCTTCAAGATCGAAATATCACCGCGGGAACGACGGTGCTGCCGTTCAAGATTGACGACCATACCGCATGGCGACTGCTCGAGGGCCTTGACGATATAGCCCTTACGCTGCGGAAACTCGATGAGATACAAGCTTTCGAGGCGGCATATCCGGACTGGAAACCGCGCACTCTGCCCACCTCTTCAACGGCCGGGTGAAGCCGCTTTTCTGCTTGATCGGCTAACTAAACCGAGCCGATTTTCAGCACCCTCCACCGGTCAAGGGCGGCAACCGGATTGCGAAAACGTCGCACGCTTTGCCTTGAAATTGCGCGTGGCTCTTGGAAATTTGCTGGGTGAGGGTTTACCGTGTCCACTAGTCGGTTCAAATCGAGGACCACTAGCGTCGGAGGGATTGATGAACAAGGCAGAGCTCATTGATGTGCTCACAACTAAATTGAACACGGACCGTCGACAGGCGACCGCAGCGGTCGAGAACGTCGTCGACACCATTGTGCGTGCGGTACACAAGGGCGACAGCGTCACCATCACCGGGTTCGGTGTGTTCGAGCAGCGCCGCCGCGCAGCACGGGTGGCCCGCAACCCGCGGACCGGTGAGACGGTGAAGGTGAAGCCGACGTCCGTCCCGGCGTTCCGCCCCGGTGCACAGTTCAAAGCGGTTGTGTCTGGCGCACAGCGCCTCCCGTCGGACGGCCCCGCCGTCAAGCGCGGTGTCGTAGGGGGTAGCGGCGCGGCCAAGAAGACCGCCGCGAAGAAGGCGCCCGCCAAGAAGACCGCGGCCAAGAAGACCGCAGCCAAGAAGACTGCGGCCAAGAAGGCTCCGGCCCGCAAGGCCGCGACCAAGGCTCCCGCCAAGAAGACTGCGGCCAAGAAGGCTCCAGTTCGTAAGGCGGCGACCAAGGCTCCGGCCAAGAAGACTGCCGCCAAGAAGGCCCCGGCCAAGAAGGCCGCGACCAAGGCTCCGGCCCGCAAGGCTGCGAGCAAGGCTCCCGCCCGCAAGGCGGCCGCAAAGAAGACGACCGCCCGTCGCGGTCGCAAGTAGCGGAGTCAAGTTCTAGACACGAGTACCCTTCGGGCGGCATTGAAGCCCCCGAAGGGTATTCGTGCGTTAGCGGGTCGCCGCCATCGCGTCAGGCCCGAACGTCGGCCGCCAGCGCGCCGCCGATGTGGTCGGCAGCCACCAACCGTCCGTCTGACAGCGACAGCACCCAGGTGCTGCCCTTGTGGTTGCGCGATTTGTCGGGCCGCACGCCATCGCGCTGACACCACCACTCGATCAAATCCGGAATCACCTTGCCCTGAGTGCAGACAACGCGGGTGCCTTGCTGCTCGGCGATATCCAGCATCCGGTGGCGTCCGCGTTTCGCGTTCTTGGCATAGGCCTCTTCGGTAAGGGTGGGCTCGTTGTGCACGGGTACGTCCAGATCCTCGGCAAGCGGTTCCACGGTCTGGTGGCAGCGAACGCGGTCGGCCGCATGCACCTGCGACGCGCCGAAGGCGAGCAGCTGCGGCACCAGCGCCTCGGCCTGCGCACGTCCACGCTTGTCCAGCGGCCGCTTGGCGTCGTCGCCGGAGAAACGCGATTTGCGGCCGGCCGTGCCGTGCCGGACCACCAACAGGGTATGCGTGTCGGCGGGCTTCTTGTTGAAGTGGCGCAGCACTTTTCGGTCTTGCGCGTAATCCAGCTTCTGCATCGCCTCGGCGATCGGCAGCCACAGCAATCCGTCCACCTCGTTGCCGGGAGCGAAGTCCCCGCCGGTGGAGCGCGCCGCCCAGTAGCAGACCTTTTTGACGCCCTGGTCGATCGGGTAACTCACCAAGTCGAGCCGCCTGCCGAGGACGGCGTGCTGACCCGTCTCCTCGTGCACCTCGCGCACCGCCGTCACCGGCGCCGTCTCGCCGGGGTCGACCTTGCCCTTGGGCAGTGACCAGTCGTCATACCGGGGACGGTGAATGACGGCGATTTCGATGTCGCGGTCGCCCGCATCACCATCGCCCGGCCGCCACAGCACCGCACCGGCGGCGTAGACGACTCGGCTTCCAGAGCGCCGTGCGGCGGAGGAATTCTGGGTCGGCACCTCAACTCCTGCAGATCAATTCACTTCAGAGCCGCACACATGGTCAGGATGCGGCCGGGAGAAACGACCGGAAATCAACCGCACAGAGCTAGGGGCTGCGATGGCGCTCCATCAACGATACTTGGTGGTCGCGCACGCTCTCGCCTTCTTGTGGCGACGGGGTCCATTGCCCGTCGGGCCCCAATTCCCAGCACCGGGTCGACGGATCCAGTGCGGATTCGAACAATTCGTCAAGCTGCGCGGTGAGCTTGGGGTCCTTGACCTGAGCCAGTACCTCCACGCGCCGATCGAGGTTGCGGTGCATCATGTCGGCGCTGCCGATCCAGAACTCGTTGATGTTGCGGAAATGGATGATCCGCGAGTGCTCCAGGAAACGACCGAGAATCGAGCGGACGAAGACGTTTTCGGAATACCCTTCGGCGCCGGGGCGCAGCGCGCAGATGCCGCGCACCACGACCTCGACCCGCACCCCGGCCTGCGAGGCCCGGTAGAGCGCATCGATCACCTGCTCGTCGACGAGCGCGTTCATCTTCAGGCGAATGCGTCCGTTTCCGCGCTCGCGGTGCGCTTCGATCTCGCGTTCGACACGTTCGATGATGCCGGCCCGAATTCCATGCGGTGCCACCAGCAGATTGCGATAGGAGACCTTACGCGAATAACCGGTAAGCGAATTGAACAAATCGGTGAGGTCCGCGCCGATATCGGGGTTCGCCGTCAGCAGGCCGACATCCTCGTACAGGCGGGCGGTTTTGCTGTTGTAGTTGCCGGTTCCGATGTGGCAGTACCGCCGGATGGCCGAACCTTCGCGACGCACCACCAGGCAAGTCTTGCAATGCGTCTTGAGGCCGACCAGCCCGTAGACCACATGCACGCCCGCCTGCTCGAGTGCGCGCGCCCAACGGATGTTGGCCTGTTCGTCGAAACGCGCCTTGATCTCGACGAGGGCGACGGCCTGCTTTCCGGCCTCGGCCGCTTCGATCAGCGCCCGCACGATCGGCGAATCACCGGAGGTGCGGTACAGCGTTTGTTTGATCGCCAGCACGTTGGGGTCCGCGGCGGCCTGCTGGATGAAGCGCTGCACGCTGGTGGAGAAAGAGTCGTACGGGTGGTGCACCAGGACGTCGCCCTCGCGCAGCGTCGCGAAAATGCTCTTGGGAGATTCGCGATCCGCGAACGCGGGGTGGGTGTCAGGGACGAACGCCGGGTCCTTGAGTGCCGGCCGGTCGAGGCCGTAGATCTGCCACAGCGACGAAAGGTCGAGCAGGCCGGGGACTTCGATGACGTCACCGGGATGCACATCGAGTTCGCGCAGCAGCAGTTCCAGCATGCCCTCGGTCATGTCGTCGGCGATTTCGAGTCGCACCGGCGGACCGAACCGCCGGCGCGCCAATTCCCGCTCCAGCGCCTGCAGCAGATCCTCGTCGCGGTCTTCTTCGACTTCCATATCGGCGTTGCGGGTGATGCGAAACGCGTGATGCTCCACGATTTCCATGCCCGGGAAGAGAAGAGGAAGGAACGCCGCGATCAGCTCCTCCATCGGCAGGTAGCGGACGATCGTCCGCCCGCCGTCGTCGGCGCTGCCGATAGCCGCGAGCTCGACGAAGCGATCGACGTTGTTGGGCACCTTGACTCGCGCGAAGTGCTGACCGCCGTCCTCGGGCTGACGCACCATGACCGCCAGGTTCAGGCTCAGCCCGCTGACGAACGGGAACGGGTGCGCGGGATCGACGGCCAGTGGCGTCAACACAGGGAAGACCTGTTCGGTGAAATAGGCGGACAATTCGTCGCGCTCGCGCTGATCGAGGTCGGCCCACGTGACGATGTGAATGCCTTCCTCGGCGAGCGCGGGCCGCACCGAATCGAGGAACACCCGCGCGTGCCGGGTCGCGATCCGCTGCGTGTGTTCGCCGATGAGGGCGAGTTGCTTTCGCGGCGTCAGCCCGTCGGCGGAGCGGACCGACAATCCCATCTCGTCACGGCGCTTGAGGCCGGCGACGCGCACCATGTAGAACTCGTCGAGGTTGGAGGCGAAGATCGCCAGGAACTTGGCACGTTCCAGCAGCGGCAGCGAGTTGTCGTCGGCCAGCGCCAGCACGCGGGCGTTGAAGTCGAGCCAGCTCAGTTCGCGGTTGAGGTAACGATCGTCCGGGAGATCGGTCAGCGCGGCCTGGGTCGCAGCCGGTGGTGCCGCCACGGCCGAGTCGCCCGAATGCCACAAATTCTCGTCGGGTCGCGCCTCAGCTTCGATTTCAGTCACCCTGCGATCATTGCTCATCATGCGCGGGTGCTGCCAGTGGTGATCGCGAGCGCGGCGTAGCCGGGCGAAGCGGGTCACCACCATCGGAGCCAGTGGTGATCGCGAGCGCGGCGTAGCCGGGCGAAGCGGGTCACCACTACCGCGCCCAGCGCTCGCGGGACATCCATTCGCCGTTGGGATGACGTTTACCCACCGGACAGATTTGCCGACCGATTCAGTGCGCCGCGATCGCGCGTGCGGTGGCCGGCCCCACCCCGAGGCGACGGGCGGCGGCGAGATCGTTGGGGGTGTCGACGTCACACCGCAGGCCGGGCCAGGCGCCGGTGAGCTCGATCGCACCCGAACTGCGGTGCCGCGCCGAGGAATCGGAGCCGAACTGCGGGTTGAGCGGGCTGCCGAACGCGAACAGCGCCGCGGTGCCGGTGGCCAGGCGGTCGGCGACGAAGCTACGCCGGTGCTGGCGTGCGGCGGCGATCGCCTCGTTCAGCTCCTGGGTCTGCAGTGCGGGCAGATCCCCTTGCAGCACAACGATATTGGTGAAAGCACTGCCCACCGCGTGTTCCGCGCTTGCGATGGCGTTGTTCAGTGGATCGGGATGACCCTCGGGTGTCGGGTCGGCCAGCACGTCGGCTCCCAGATCGATGGCCGCCGCGGCCGCGGCGTCATCGGGCGTGATCACGGTGATCGAACCCAGCGACCTGACCCGTCCGGCGGCGGTCAGGGTGTCCGTCAGCATGGCGAGCACGACGCTTTCCCGCGTGCGCGCCGAAAACACCGGGGCCAGCCTGGTCTTGGCCGCGGCCAACCGCTTGACGGCGATGATCAGCGCCACATCGCCGCCGTCGTGGGCCGCACCGTCGGCTCGTATGCCGCTCATGAGAAGTCATCCTGCCAGCGACGCTCTGCGGATCGCCCGTCACGGGGCGTGATGCCGACCCGGTGCGCCGGACGCGCTGGCTCGCGTGACGCCCGTGATCTAGGGTGTAGCGGCTGCACGTGCCGCGTGAGCGACACCGACCACGGACAGGGGGTCACACATGACCAGCGCATCATCGGGCGCCGTCGCGGTCATGGGTGCCGGGGCGTGGGGCACGGCGCTGGCCAAAGTGCTGCTCGACGCCGGGGGGCCGGACACGTCGGTCACGCTGTGGGCCCGCAGGCCCGAGCTCGCCGAGCAGATCAATTCCACCCGATACAACGCCGACTACCTGCCCGGCACGTTGCTGCCGCCGGGCATCCGGGCCACCGCCGACGCCGCCGAAGCCCTGCGCGACGCGTCGACCGTACTGCTGGGCGTGCCCGCGCAGACGATGCGCGGCAACCTCGAGCGCTGGGCGCCGCTGATCCGGGAGGGCGCCACCCTGGCCAGCCTGGCGAAGGGCATCGAGCTGGGCACGTTGATGCGGATGAGCCAGGTCATCGTCTCCGTCGTCGGCGTCGACCCGTCTCAGGTCGCGGTGATCTCGGGACCCAACCTGGCCAGCGAGATCGCCGCATCCCAGCCCGCCGCCACCGTCATCGCGTGCAGCGACTCGGGGCGCGCCGTGGCCCTGCAGCGCATGCTGAACAGCGGCTACTTCCGCCCGTACACCAATAGCGACGTGGTCGGCACGGAGATCGGCGGGGCCTGCAAGAACGTCATCGCCCTGGCGTGCGGGATGGCCGTCGGTGTCGGACTCGGCGAGAACACCGCGGCGGCGATCATCACCCGCGGCCTGGCCGAGATCATGCGGCTGGGGATTGCGCTGGGCGCCAAGGGCGCGACCCTGGCGGGGCTGGCCGGAGTGGGCGACCTGGTGGCGACCTGCAGCTCACCGCGATCGCGCAACCGTTCGCTGGGCGAACGGCTCGGCCGGGGGGCGACCATCTCGTCGGTGCTGGCCGGCACGCCCGACGGCGGCGACGGGCACGTCGTCGAGGGTGTGACGTCCTGCGAGTCGGTGCTGGCGCTGGCCGCCAGTTACGACGTCGAAATGCCCCTCACCGACGCCGTGCACCGTGTGTGCCACAAGGGGTTGTCGGTGGACGAGGCGATGGCCCTGCTCCTGGGCCGCAGGACCAAGCCCGAATAGACCGCGCGGACGTATGAGGACATACGAGAAGGCCATGCAAGGCCCGCCACCCGGCCGGGCCCGGCGCCACCCGGTAGCCTCTTGAGATTGTGAATGCCAGCCAGCGCTCGCCGCACCCCGGCTCAGGCCAGCGGGTACGCGTCGCCGTCGTCTTCGGCGGGCGCAGCAACGAGCACGCCATCTCGTGCGTCTCCGCGGGCAGCATTCTGCGCAACCTAAACCCGGAGCGGTTCGAGGTGCTCGCGATCGGCATCACTCCCGAGGGCTCCTGGGTGCTCACCGACGGCGACCCCGCCGCGCTGGCGATCACCGACCGGCAACTGCCCGAGGTGACCGCCGCATCGGGAACGGAACTGGCGCTGCCCGCCGATCCCGCGCGCCGTGGTCAACTGGTGTCCCTCGCCCCCGGCGCCAGTGAGGTGTTGGCGTCGGTCGACGTGGTGTTTCCGGTGCTGCACGGCCCCTACGGCGAGGACGGCACCATTCAGGGTCTGCTGGAACTCGCCGGTGTGCCCTACGTGGGCGCCGGCGTGCTCGCCAGCGCGGCGGGCATGGACAAAGAGTTCACCAAAAAGCTGTTCGCCGCCGAAGGACTGCCGATCGGCGACTACGCGGTGCTGCGCCCGTCGCACTCCGGGCTGCGCCCCGACGAGTGCGAGCGGCTGGGCCTGCCGGTGTTCGTCAAACCCGCCCGGGGCGGTTCCTCGATCGGCGTGAGCCGCGTGTCGAGCTGGGATCAGCTGGACGGCGCCATCGCGATGGCCCGGCGGCATGACCCGAAAGTCATCGTCGAGGCCGCCGTCGTCGGTCGTGAGCTGGAATGCGGTGTGCTCGAAATGCCCGATGGCACAGTGGAAGCCAGCACGCTGGGTGAGATACGGGTGGCCGGCGTGCGCGGGCGCGAGGATTCGTTCTACGACTTCTCGACCAAATACCTCGACGACGCGGCCGAACTGGACGTGCCCGCCAAGGTGGACGACGAAATCGCCGACAGCGTGCGCCAATTGGCGGTCCGGGCGTTCAAGGCGATCGACTGCCAAGGGCTGGCCCGGGTGGACTTCTTCCTCACCGAAGACGGGCCGGTGCTCAACGAGATCAACACGATGCCGGGATTCACCACGATCTCGATGTACCCGAGGATGTGGGCGGCCAGCGGCGTGGACTACGCGACGTTGCTGGCGACGATGGTCCAGACCGCGCTGGCCCGCGGAGTAGGCCTGCGCTAAGCACCTAGCGGGGCTGGCCGGGGTCGATGGGCGCCGCCGGGATGCTGCGGTCGATCGCCTCGGAGAGCCGCTGGATCGGCGTCGGTCCCGATCCGGCCGGCAGAGTGAGCGCCACATAGACTCCGCGGTCCACCGTGTACCAGGTGGAGCGGCCCGCATCACCGGCGGATTGCTGTTCGGAACGCACCTGGAACCACTGCACCCGATCGACGACCTGGATCGGTGATCCCAGCACGAACTCGGCGGGGCGATCGACGCCGCAACGCAGCACCACCGGGTCACCGTCCGGCCCGCTTCGCCAGGCGGCGACGCCGTGCGGGGCCGGCTGCTCGAGCGGCGCGTGCTGGTAATCCCCGAGCCGCTGCGGCAGCGCCCCCATCAATGCCCGGCATGCGGGCGCGTCGGCCTGCGGCGCGGGGGCCGCGGGAACCGCGACCGAACGCGGGGGCGCCTCCCGGGTCGCAGCGATGGCCAGGATCACGCCGATGGTCGCGACGGCCAGCGCGATCGCGACGATGATCAGCGCGCGCGGCGGCCCGGCATCGGCGTCCGATTCGGTTGCCACCGCCCGCGCACCTCCTGTTCTGCTAACCACTATCGCCCGCATTTACTTACGTGCCAATTTATTCTCGGGGGCGAATAAGGGCCGCGTAGCCCCGTCCGCCGCGGTCTGAGCGACGGCACGAGCCCTATCGTGGGTGGCGTGCAAGACGAAGCGGGCGAGTCGCCGTCGCTGCGGCAACTCGGCGAGTTCGCCGTGATCGATCGCCTGGTGCGGGGGCGCGAGCAGCCCGCAGCGGTCGTGCTCGGACCGGGTGACGACGCGGCGCTGGTGTCATCGGGTGATGGCCGCGCGCTGGTGTCGACCGACATGCTGGTGCAGGATCGGCACTTCCGGCTGGACTGGTCGACGCCGCACGACATCGGCCGCAAGGCCATTGCCCAGAACGCCGCGGACATCGAGGCGATGGGCGCGCGGCCGACGGCATTCGTGGTCGCCTTCGGCGCACCCGGTGACACACCGGCGGCGGAGGTGGATGCGCTGGTCGACGGAATGTGGGACGAGGCGCAACGGATCGGTGCCGGCATCGCCGGCGGCGACCTGGTCCACTGCCCGCAGTGGGTCATCTCGGTGACGGTGCTGGGCGACTCCGACGGGCGCGCACCGGTGCTTCGGTCGGGCGCGAAGCCCGGTGCACTGATCGCCGTCGCCGGTGACCTGGGCCGGTCGGCGGCGGGATTTGACCTGTGGCGCAACGATATTGATGGCTTCGATGAGCTGCGGCGCCGGCATCTGGTGCCGCAGCCCCCCTACGGACAGGGCGCGGTGGCCGCGGCCGGGGGCGCGCAGGCGATGATCGACATCTCCGACGGCCTGGTCGCCGACCTGCGTCATGTCGCCGAGGCGTCGGGGGTCGGCATGGATCTGTCCACGACGGCGCTGGCCGCGGACCGCGATGCGCTTGGGGCCGCCGCGGTCGCGGTGGGCGCCGATCCCTGGCACTGGGTGCTGGGCGGTGGCGAGGACCACGCCCTGGCGGCGTGTTTCGCCGGCCCCGCGCCGGCCGGATGGCGCGTCATCGGGCGGGTTCTCGACGGGCCGGCCCGGGTGCTCGTCGACGATCAGGAGTGGATCGGCTACGCCGGCTGGCAATCGTATTAGGGTGACGCGGTGACCGTTTACGCGATCGCGAAGAGCCGATGATGACCGCGCGTCCGCTGAGTGAACTGGTGGAGCCCGGTTGGGCGAGCGCGCTGCAGCCGGTGTCCGACCAGGTGGCCGAGATGGGGCAATTTTTGCGCGCCGAGATCGCGGCCGGGCGCAGGTATTTGCCCGCCGGACCGAATGTGTTGCGCGCCTTCACCTATCCCTTTGACGACGTCCGGGTGCTGATCGTCGGGCAAGACCCGTACCCGACCCCCGGACACGCTGTGGGCCTGAGCTTTTCGGTGGCGCCCGAGGTGCGGCCGTTGCCGCGCAGTCTGGCCAACATCTTTCAGGAGTACGGCGCGGACCTGGGCCATCCGCAACCCTCGTGCGGTGACCTGACGCCCTGGGCGCAACGCGGCGTGCTGCTGCTGAACAGGGTGCTCACCGTGCGCCCCAGCAATCCCGCTTCGCATCGTGGCAAGGGCTGGGAGGCGGTGACCGAGTGCGCTATCCGGGCGCTGACGCAGCGGTCGCGGCCCCTGGTGGCCATCCTGTGGGGCCGCGACGCTTCGACGCTCAAACCGATTCTCGCTCAAGGGAATTGCGTCGCCATCGAATCGCCGCATCCGTCCCCGCTGTCGGCCTCGCGCGGGTTCTTCGGTTCGCGCCCGTTCAGCCGCGCCAACGAACTGCTGGCCGAGATGGGCGCCGACGCGATCGATTGGCGCCTGCCATGACCGAGATGTCCGCGCTGCGGGCGCACCGCCGGGGCGGCCCGGAGGAGCTGGTGCTCGAACGTGTCCCGGTCCCGGTGCCGGCCGCGGGCGAAGCCTTGATCGCCGTGCACGCGGCGGGAATCACCTTCGACGAGCTGACGTGGGAGGAGACCTGGACCCGCGACGGGGCCAGCCGCCTGCCGGTGATCCCGTCCCACGAGGTGTCGGGCGTCGTCAAAGCGGTCGCCGCCGACGTCACGGATTTCGCGCCCGGCGACGAGGTGTACGGGTTGATCGCGTTCGACCGCGACGGTGCGGCGGCCGAATTCGTCGCCGTACCGGCGGCCGACCTGGCCAGCAAGCCGTCGACGGTGTCGCACGTCGTCGCCGCCGCGCTGCCGCTGGCCGGCCTGACCGCCCTGCAGGCTCTGGTCGACCACGCCGCCGTGCAACCGGGCGAGACCGTGCTGGTGCACGGGGGCGCCGGGGGAGTGGGACTGCTGACGGTTCAGCTGGCCGCGCTGCGGGGCGCCCGGGTGACCGCGACGGTGCGCAGCGGCGCCGCCAATCTTCTGCGCGGCTGCGGCGCGCACCGGGTGATCGACGTGCGCGCCGAGGCATTCGACGAGACCGATGCCCGCTACGACGTCGTCATCGACACGGTCGGCGGCCAGATGTTGGAGCGGTCGTTCGGCGTGGTGCGCCGCGGGGGCCGGCTGGTTACCCTGCCCGCACCGCCTCCGGACGGCCGGGCCGACGAGTTCGGCGTCACCGCAACCTTTTTCATCGTCACGCCGAATCGAGATCAGCTCGACGAGCTGGCCGCGCTGGTGGACGGCGACCGGTTGCACGTCGCGATCGCCCAGACGTTCGGCCTCGACGAGGGCCGCGAGGCGTATGAGAGTCGCGGCACCGACAGGCACGCCGGCAAGACGGTCCTCGTCGTGCGGGACTGAGCGCCGTCAATCCGCGAAATTGACGTCTTTCGTGACGGCCTTCCACTCCTCGATCGACGCCGACATCGCGGTGATCTTGTCCCGCATGGCCTTCAGCACGTCACGGCCCAGCAGCAGTCGCAGTGGCGGCTCGTCGAGTGTGGTCACCATCAGCACCGCGTCGGCCACCTTTTTCGGATCACCGGGTAGATGATCGGCGAACTGCTTGATCAGGTCCTTGCGCGCGGCCACGTCGGCGTAGTCGGAGATCGGGCTGCCCGACTCCTTCATCGACCGCGTCGCCCAATCGGTGCGGAACGCGCCCGGCTCGATGGCGGTCACCTTGATGCCCAGTGGGCGCACCTCGGCGGCCAGCGCCTCGGTCACCGCCTCCAGCGCGAACTTGGTCGACGAGTAATAGGCGTTGGGCGGGTTGGCCACCAGGCCCGTCATCGAGGAGATGTTGATGATGTGCCCCGACCCGCGGGCGCGCATGGCCGGCAGGACCGCCTTGATCATGTCGACCGCCCCGAAGTAGTTCACGTCGAACAGCTTTCGCACCTCGGCGTCCTCGCCCTCTTCCACCGAGGACAGGTAGCCGTGACCGGCGTTGTTGACCAGGACGTCGATCCCACCGAACGCCGCGTCGGCCGCCGACACCGCCGCCGCGATCTGGGCGGCGTCGGTCACGTCGAGCGCGAGGGGCAGGGCCCGGTCGCCGAATTCGTCGGCGATATCGGCCACCGCCTCGGGCCGCCGTGCGGTCACCGCCACGCTGTGGCCGGCTTGCAGTGCGGCGCGCGCGATTTCGCGACCGAAGCCGGTGGAGCACCCCGTGATCAGCCAGCGCGACATCGTCAGATCGTCCCTTCCGGCAGGCGCCGCAGGTAGGCCTTGCGGCGCTGCGCCAGCTCTGTTTCCCGCTGTTCCTCGCTGACCCTCGGCAGGTGCGGCACCTCGGCGTCGAGCCGGTCCAGCTTGACCACCCGCCCGCGCGCGCCGAGGTCTTCGGCCGGACCGCCCTCGCCGAACTCCGCCATGCGCAAAGTCAAAATGGCTTCTCGCAAGCCGTCGGAGTCGATCCAGTTGGCCACGCCGGGGTCGACGGGCGAGATCACGTAGGTGTACGAGCCGTCTTCGTTGGCGACCGACTGTGCTTTGTTGAGGCTGCCGGTGCGGTCGACGAGATCCAAAGTGGTGCCCCAGATGTTGCTCAGCGGCACGGTGAAGTACTCGGCGCCACCGTCATTCAGGTCGACGACGAACGCCTCGTCGGGGGCGAGGTCGAACCGGCCCATCACGTACACCTGGTTGCGCATCGCGCCGATCTTGTCGGCCGACCAGGCCAGGTTGAAGTGGTTGGCCGGCATCTTGTAGACCCCGTGGCTGAGCTTGCCGGTGAAGTCGGCGAAATAATCCATCATCGCCGCCGTGGCCTCGGCCTGCTCGTCGAGCGTGCGCGTCGGGGTTGCCGGGGGGCCGCCAAGCCGTTGCACCTCAATGTGATTGGGGTCGTCTCGGCCCCAGTCCAGCAGCACGTCGCGAATGTAGAACTCGTGGGCCTCCGGCGAGGTTTGCACATGGTTCGCCCGGCCGTTCGCGGGGTTGGAGTCGACGGTGATGGTGTAGCTGCCGTCGGGCTCGACGTGCATGGTGCGACCGTTGAGCACGGCGACGGTGCCCATGCGCGCATCCCACAGCGTGAAGTAGTTCTCGGTCATGCGGTGCTCGCCGACCCGGCCGTGAATCTCGTAGCGTTCGTCCCCGGAGATCGGGATCACCCGGTACACGCTGTCGGGATTGTCGATGCCCCAGCGCGATCCGGGAACGCTTCGGCCGTCCACCGGGTGTGCGAGCCGGGTGATGCAGCTGACCTTCGGCCGCAGCTTGTCCTGATTCGACGACCACACCGCCGCCGAGAACATCACCTCGGCGAACGCGTCGTCGAACCGTTCGCGCATCGCGTCGGTCGCCTTGGCGCGACCCAGCCAGGTCTCGGCGACCGTGCGGTAGGCGGCCTTGACGGTCGGGTGCTCGATCAGGTCGAGGGCCGCCAGCTCCTGTTCGTGCTGGGAAGCCGTCGCGACCGGATGATCAGGCATGTGTTGTCCCTCCGATGTGCTGTCCGAAACGCTTGTTGTACAACGTGAATCGCTCGTCGACCTGCTCGGGGCGCAGGCCGTAGTTCTCCAGCCCGTAGGGCGGGCGGGGTGCCTCCCGGCGGCGGCGGGCCAGCCAGCGCCGCATCGCCTCCTCGGCCTGCGCGGTGAGCGGCAGACCGATGGCGTCGTAGACGCGGGCCACCTGGCCGATCGGATCGGTCACCGCGTCGTCAAACCCGATGTCGGTGACCACGGCGCCCTCGTCGGCCCATCCGCCGCGGACCGCCATCGCCCGATCGTTCGTCCAGCCCATCCGCTCCAACCACTGCGCACCTACCCGATGCACGTCGACGGTGTCGGCGTGCATCGCGTGCAGGGTCGCGTTCAGGCTGACCCCCGACGCTATCGTGGTGCGCGGGTCACGATGCATGTGCACGATGTGCAGGCCGGGAAACTGCGCGCGCAGAAGATTCAAATAGCCAAGGTGCGCAGGCGATTTGAGCACCCAGCGCCGGCCCCGCACGCCGCGCCGGCGCTTCTGCCACTGGAGGAACTGCAGCATCCGGTGCAGGTAGCCGTAGGCGGGGGAGAAGTCCTGGGCGTCGAGCCAGGTTCGGTACCGCGGCAGGTGCGCGCCCGACTCGGGCACGTGCGACAGGAACGCATCGGCCAGAAAGACGATCTCCTCCTCGGCCTCGCGCGCGTACATCGGGTGGATCGAAAACAATTCGGGCGCCAGGTCGCGCGACTTCGCTTCGCGCGCTTCGCTGATAGCGATGCGCGGATCGGGGGCGTCGGTGAACCGATAGTTCAGCCGCGGCGCGACCTCGACGACCTCCCAGCCGTACGCGCAGACGAAACGCGGGTCGGCGGCCAACAGCCGCTGCAGCAGCGTGGTGCCGCTGCGCATCATCCCGACGACGACGATCGGCGCGGCCACCGCCTCGTCGAGGATCTCCGGGTGGCGGCGGATCCACTCCTGCGCGCGCAGCCGCATCCGCAGGCTGTGCACGATGCCCGAGCGCAGGATGTGCACGCCGACGTTGTTCAGGTCGGCGTGCGCGTAATCGTCGAGCAACACCCGCAGCGGGCCCTCGAATTCGCCCGGGCCCCAATCCGTCAGCTCTTCCTTGCGTTGCGCGTCGGCCAGGACGGCGGCCGTGTCGAACGGGCCGTCGGACGCGCTGGCGGATGCCACGGGTCAGAACTTCAGATGCTGGCTGACGTCGCCGACCTGGTCGACGAACATGGTGCGGCTGTCGAAGCGCCAGGCCCCGTCCACCCGGTGAAACGTGTCCTTGTAGTGCCCGGTCACGATCACCTGCAGCGGCAGGTCATCGGTGGCCTGCGTGACGCAGTAGTAGGAGGTGCTGTGCGCGGTCCCGGCCGCCTCGTCGATGTAGAGCTGCACGTTGGTCGTGTTGTGTTTGGTCTTCGGGGTGCCGTCGTCATAAATCCGCGTGGCCATCTCGTACATCTCCCGCACCCGGGCCGAGCCGGCGAACACCGTCTCCGGCGGCCCGTCCTGGACGCCGCAGATCCGGCCGTACTCGAACAGCCGGGCCACCCCGTCCAGGTCGCCGTCGTCGAGCAGCTCCGCATAGGTGTAGATGAGGTTGCTGATCTCGGTGGCGCTGCCAGTCATGTCGAACCGCCTCGGGAGTCTGCCGCACTGTTCCGCGAACAATGTTGGCAGAACCGGTCCAATTTACATAGAACCGACCACTATTCTTGATCGCCGTGACCATACCGTGGACCCCGAACAGGCTCGGCAACCTGCGCGGCAAACGCGTGATCGTGACCGGAGCGACCAACGGCGTCGGGCTCGGCACGGCGCGCGCGCTCGCCAAGGCCGGCGCGCACGTGATCCTGGCGGTGCGCAACACCGAACTCGGCGAGCAACGCGCGACTGAAATGGGTGGTTCGACCGCCGTGGTCAAGCTCGACCTGGCCGACCTGTCGTCGGTGCGCGCCTTCGCGAACCTGATCGACGAGCCGGTGGACATCCTGATCAACAACGCCGGCGCGCTGACCGACCGGCGCACCGAGACGGTCGACGGCTTCGAGATGACACTGGGCACCAACCTGCTCGGACCGTTCGCGCTGACCAATCTGCTCCTACCCAGGGTGCGTTCGCAGATCATCAACGTCGGATCCGACGCGCACCGCTCGGCGACGCTGCGGCTCGACGACCTGCACTCGCGCCGGCACAAGTGGACGAGGCTGGGCGCGTACGCGCAGTCGAAGCTCGCGGTCATGCTGTGGGGCCTGGAGCTGGACCGCAGGCTGCGCGAGGCCGGATCGCCGATCGTCACGCAGCTCACCCACCCGGGCTGGGTGGCCTCGAACCTGTCGAACCTCGGCGACTCGGCGCTGATGTCGCTGGCCCACAAGGGGGTCAAACTGGTGGCCGACCGGTTGGCCAACGACATCGACGAGGGCGCCGCGCCCACGCTGTACTGCATCAGCGAGCCGATTCCGCCGGGCAGCTACGTCGGGGTCACCGGCAGGTTCGGGCTGCGCGGCGGCCCGGTGCTGATCGGCCGCACGCCGCTGGCCTGCGATTACGACACCGCCGCGCGGCTGGTGGCCTTCGCCGAACGCGAGACCGGCACAACCCTGGAGGTGTAGGCATGGGTGAATTCGACAACACGGTCGCCGTCATCACCGGCGCCGCGCGCGGGCAGGGCCGCAGCCACGCCGTTGCGCTCGCCGAACAGGGCGCCGACGTCATCGCCGTGGACATCTGCGCCGATCTCGAGGCGATCCCCTACGCCCTGGGGACCGAATCCGAGCTCGCCGAAACCGTGCGGCTGGTCCAGGCGGCCGGCCGCAACGCGGTGCCCGTCGCCGCGGACGTCCGCGACCTCAAGGCGCTGCAGGCCGGAGTGCAGGCCGGCGTCGACGAGCTCGGCGACATCGACGTCGTCGTCGCCAACGCCGGGGTGGTGGCCATCGGGGTCACCGACCCCGAGTCCGAACCGGTGTTCAACACGATCGTCGACACCAATCTCAAAGGTGTGTGGCACACGCTGCTGGCGACGGTTCCCTCGATCGTGCGCAAGGGACGGGGCGGCTCGGTGGTGCTGGTCAGCTCATCGCAGGGCCTCACCGGCCGCGGCGGCGACGGCAGCGCGGCGATGTTCGCCTACGCCGCGTCCAAACACGGGGTGGTGGGGCTGATGCGCTCGGCGGCGAATGCCTATGCGCCACACAAGATTCGGGTCAATTCGATCCATCCGAGCGGGGTCGCGACGCCGATGATCCTGAACGATTTCGTGGTGAACCGGATGCTGGAGAACCCCAACCCGGCGCTGTCGCAGACGCTGCTGCCCGACGTGCCGTTGGTCGAGGCGCAAGACGTCACCGAAGCGGTGCTCTGGCTTGCCGGACCGCGCTCGCGCTACATCACCGGCGCGGCGATACCCGTGGACGCCGGGCACGTCGTCATGTGACGACGGCCGCTGTCAGCCCCGGACGACCTTACCGGCCTTGATGCAGGACGTGCAGACGTTCAAACGCTGCTTGTTGCCGCCCGGACGGGTGACGACGTGCACGGTCTGAACGTTCGGGTCCCACCGGCGGCTGGTGCGGCGGTGGGAGTGCGACACCGACTTACCGAAGCCGGGGCCTTTCCCGCAGATGTCGCACACAGCGGCCATTGTTCAAGCTCCTCAAATCTCGGGGGTCCGGCAATCCGGCCGGGACAGCCCAGGTTCACCCGGGCGCGTACCTGAGGATACCGACTGTGGTGGCAAGCACCAAAACGGTCTCCGCCACTGTCGCCCCCTCTGGCTAGGCTCGATGCGCTGAATCGGCCCGGGTGGTCACCGGCAGCCGTCGCGGGTGTCGCCGGGCTACGCTGGCGCCCATCGGGTGCTGGGCGTCGAGGTGCGGAGGAGGTGGGTAACCCTGGGCACTGCTGAGACATCGCAGGCTCGTGTCCTGGACGCGATCACGCTGCGCGACTGGGCGCACACCGCCGTCAGCGACCTGATCACGCACATCGACGAGATCAACCGGCTCAACGTCTTCCCAGTCGCCGACTCCGACACCGGCGCCAACATGCTGTTCACCATGCGTTCGGCGCTGGCCGAGGCGAAGGTGGGCGCCGGCGCGGAGGCCGGCTCGACCTGCGCCGCGCGGGCCGCCGCGGCGCTGTCCGCCGGCGCCCTGAACGGCGCCCGCGGCAATTCCGGGGTCATCCTGTCGCAGATCCTGCGCGGCGTCGCCGACGTCACCGCGACCGCGGCGGCCGAGGCCGGCGGTGAGCTGCCCCACATCGACGCCGTCGTCCTGGGTGCCGCGCTGCAGCGCGGCGTGGAGCTGGTGATCAGCTCGATGGGTGGCGACGAGGTCCCCGGGACCATCGTCTCGGTGCTGCGGGCGGCCGCGAACGCCGTCGCCCAGTGCGCCGGGGCCGGGGAGGGGCTGGTGGCGGCGGTCGTCGCGGCCGGCGACGCGGCGGTGGTCGCGCTGGAAAAGACCCCCGAACAACTCGACGTGCTGGCCGACGCCGGTGCCGTGGACGCGGGCGGCCGGGGTTTGCTGGTCCTGCTGGACGCGTTGCGGTCCACGATCACCGGCCAGGCGCCGGCCCGCGCGGTGTACGAGCTGTCGCCGCGAGCGCAGCCGCCGGAGGCGCCCGCGCAGCGCCCGGCGCCCCAGTTCGAGGTCATGTATCGGCTGGACGGCTGCGAGCCCGCGGCGGCGGACGCGCTGCGCGACCGGCTGGGGGAGCTGGGTGATTCGGTCGGCATCGCGTCGGCGCCGTCGTCGGCGCAGCGCACCTACTCGGTCCACGTGCACACCGACGACGCCGGCGCCGCCGTGGAGGCCGGCCTGGCGGCCGGGGGGCTCAGCCGCATCGTCATCTCCGCGCTGAGCTCCGGAACCCCCGGGCTGCCCGCAGGCGGATGGACGCGGGAGCGCGCGGTGCTGGCGGTGGTCGACGGCGACGGCGCCGCTGACCTGTTCGCCGGCGAGGGCGCCTGCGTGCTGCAGCGCGAACCGGCCGCGCACGATCCCGTCACCAACATCAGCGCGCACCAGCTGATGCGGGCCGTCGTCGACACCGGCGCCGCCCAGGTGATGGTGCTGCCCAACGGCTACGTGCCGGCCGAGGAACTGGTGGCCGGCTGCACCGCGGCCATCGGCTGGGGGATTGATGTGGTGCCGATCCCGACCGGGTCGATGGTGCAGGGGCTGGCCGCGCTGGCCGTGCACGAAACCGACCGGCAGGCGGTCGACGACGGCTACACGATGGCCCGCGCCGCCGGCGCGGCGCGCCACGGCTCGGTGCGCATCGCCACCGAGAGCGCGTTGACCTGGGCGGGTCGCTGCCGTCCGGGGGACGGCCTGGGCATCGCGGGCGACGAGGTGCTGATCGTGGCCGACGATGCGGTCGGGGCCGCGATCGGTCTGCTCGATCTCCTGCTGGCCTCCGGCGGCGACCTGGTGACGGTGCTGCTCGGCGCCGCCGTCGACTCCGACGGCGACGCGGGCGCGGTCACCGACATCCTGGAAGAGCACATGCACGACCACCACCCCGGGACCGAACTGGTCACCTACCGCACCGGCCACCACGGCGACGCGCTGCTGATCGGAGTCGAGTAGCGATGGTGTCGCTGAGCGACCGGCTGGATTTCGTCGTGGGTGGCAAGGTCGCGGAGCTCCTCGACGAGGTGTTCGGCATCCGCACCGTCGACGACCTGTTGCGCCACTATCCGCGCAGCTACACCGAGGGCGCGAGCCGTTGGAACTCCGACGACGAACGCCCGCCCGCCGGCGAACACGTCACCATCATCGACACGATCGCCGAAACCAAGACGTTCCCGATGAAGAAGACCCCGAAGAAACTGTGCCACCGCATCACCCTCGGCTCCGGGCGCAACAAGGTGACCGCGACGTTCTTCAACGCGAATTACCTGAAAAAGGACCTGACCACGGGCGCCAAGGTGATGCTTTCCGGAGAGGTCGGATTCTTCAACAACGTCATGCAGCTGACACACCCGGCGTTCCTTTTGCTCGACCGCCAGGATGGGAAGAATCGCGGCACCGCCTCGCTCAAGAGCATCGCCAACGCGTCGGGCGCCACCACGGGTGAGGGTATCGCCGACGCCTACGAGCGCCACTTCTTCCCGATCTATCCCGCCAGCGCGAAGCTGCAGAGCTGGACCATCTTCGGTTCCGTGCGCCAGGTGCTCGACGTGCTCGACCCGGTTCCCGATCCGCTGCCCGAAGGCTTGCGCGCAAAATTCGGCCTGGTCTCCGAGGACGAGGCGTTGCGTGACATCCATCTGGCCGAGAGCGAGCCACGGCGCCGACGGGCCCGCGAGCGCCTGACCTTCGACGAAGCCGTCGGCCTGCAGTGGGCGCTGGTGGCCCGCCGTCACGGCGAGCTGTCGGAGTCGGGGCCGCCGGCGCCGCCGCGTCCGGACGGATTGGCCGCAGAACTGTTGAGCCGCTTGCCTTTTGAGCTGACCTTGGGGCAGCGCGAGGTGCTCGGGGTGCTGACCGACGGGCTCGCGGCGAGCCGCCCGCTGAATCGTCTGCTGCAGGGCGAGGTCGGCTCCGGCAAGACGATCGTCTCGGTGCTGGCGATGCTGCAGATGGTCGACGCCGGATATCAGTGCGCGCTGCTGGCGCCAACGGAAGTGCTTGCGGCCCAACATCTCCGGTCGATCCGCGACGTGCTCGGTCCGTTGGCGATGGCGGGCCAGCTGGGCGGCGCCGACAACGGCACCCGGCTGGCGCTGCTGACCGGCTCGATGACCGCGGCCCAGAAGAAACAGATCCGCGCCGAGATCGCCGGCGGCGAGGTCGGCGTCGTCATCGGCACCCACGCGCTGCTGCAGGACGCGGTGGAGTTCGACAACCTGGGCATGGTGGTGGTCGACGAACAGCACCGCTTCGGCGTCGAGCAGCGAGATCAGTTGCGGGCCAAGGCCCGTCCCGGGGTGACACCCCACCTGCTGGTGATGACGGCGACGCCTATCCCGCGCACCGTCGCGCTGACCGTCTACGGGGACCTGGAAACCTCGACGCTGCGTGAACTTCCGCGCGGCCGCCAGCCGATCACCAGCAACGTCATCTTCGTCAAGGACAAGCCCGCATGGCTGAGCAGGGCCTGGCAGCGCATCACCGAGGAGGTGGCCGCCGGCCGCCAGGCCTATGTGGTGGCGCCGCGCATCGACGAGAGCGACGACCCGGGAGACCAGGAGCCGAACGCCAAGGCGCCGGAGACCGCCGAGGGCCTGTACGCCCGGCTGCGCTCGGGCGAGCTGGCGAATGTGCGCCTGGGACTGATGCACGGGCGGCTGTCGGCCGAGGAGAAGGACGCCGCGATGGCGGCCTTCCGGGCCGGAGAGGTCGACGTGTTGGTGTGCACCACCGTCATCGAGGTGGGCGTCGACGTCCCCAACGCCACCGTCATGGTGGTGATGGACGCCGACCGGTTCGGGATCAGTCAGTTGCATCAGCTGCGCGGCCGGATCGGTCGGGGCCAGCATCCCAGTCTGTGCCTGTTCGCGAGCTGGTCCGCGCCGAATTCGCCGGCCGGCCGGCGGCTGCGCGCGGTGGCCGAGACACTGGACGGGTTCGCCCTGGCCGACCTCGACCTCAAGGAACGCCGCGAGGGAGATGTGTTGGGCCGCAACCAGTCCGGTAAGGCGATCACGTTGAGGCTGCTGTCCCTGGCCGACCACCAGGAGTTCATCGAGGCGGCCCGGGATTTCTGCGTGCAGGCCTACGCCGACGACCGTGCGAATCCCGGCTTGGCCGTGCTGGCCGCGCGATTCACCGACACCGACCGCATCGAATACCTGGACAAGTCGTGAACCGCAAGGTGCTGCTGTGGCTGGCCGCGGCGGCGGCGCTCGCGTTGCTGGTGGCCTACCAGACGGTGGGATCCTCGACCGCACGACATTCCGCCGAATACGCCGCGCGCGCCGACGTTCCGACGGTCGCACCCGGCACCGATGTGCTCGGGGGCATCGCCGTGGTGCCCCTGCGCCAGCACCGCTACGACTACCTGCGCTTGGCATTCGGCGACGCCTGGGACGACGACAACGACGCCCCGATGGGCCACAACGGATGCGACACCCGCGACGACATCCTCAACCGCGATCTCGTCGACAAGACCTATGTGTCTACCAAGCGGTGTCCGGACGCCGTGGCCACCGGCACGCTGCACGACCCGTATACCAACAAGACCATCGCGTTCCGGCGCGGCCCGAAGGTCGGCGAATCCGTGCAGATCGACCACATCGTCCCGCTCGCCTACGCCTGGGACATGGGCGCCTACGGCTGGCCCGCCACCGAGCGGCTGCGCTTCGCCAACGACCCCGCCAACCTGCTGGCCGTCGACGGGCAGGCCAATCAGGACAAGGGCGATTCGGCGCCGGCGCAGTGGATGCCGCCGAACGGGGCATTCGCGTGTCAGTACGCCATGCAGTTCATCGCGGTGCTGCGCGGTTACGCGTTGCCGGTGGATTTGGCGTCGACCGGCGTGCTGCGTCAGGCCGCGACGACCTGCCCGACGGGATAAAGGGTTACGAGCCTTCGTAGCTCTCCGGGTCCGGGCGCAGCCGGGTGCCGTCGTTGAGCCCGTTGATCACGTCCATGTGCTCGTCGGCCAGCTCGAAGTCGAACACATCCAAGTTCGACCCGATGTGCTCGGCATTGGCGGACCGGAAGACGACGGCGTTGCCCAGCTGCAGGTTCCACCGCAGCAGCACCTGCGAGGCGGTCTTGCCGTATTCGCTCGCGACCGAATTCACCGTCGGATTGTCGCTCAGCTTGCCCAGCGCCAACGGCGTGTAGGACTGCGTGAGCACGTTGTGCTCGGCGTTGGTCTTGCGCAGCGCTTCCTGGTTGAGCAGCGGGTGCAGCTCGATCTGGTTGACCGCCGGGGTGACGAAGGTCAGGTCGATGACCGTCGTCAGGAACTCCTCGGTGAAGTTGGAGACGCCGATCGAGCGGGCCTGACCCTCCGCACGGGACTGGATCATGCCGCCGAACGAGTTCACGTAGTTGCCCAGGGCGGGGGCGGGCCAGTGGATCAAATAAAGGTCGACGTAGTCCAGGCCGAGGCGCTCCAGGCTGGCGTTGCATGCGTCCATCGCCCCCTTGAAACCCTGGTCGGGGGTGGCCAGCTTGGTGGTGACGAACAGCTCGGCGCGGGGGATCCCGGAGGCGGCGATCGCGCGCCCGACGGCGGCTTCATTCCCGTAGACCGCGGCGGTGTCGATCAGCCGGCAGCCGACCTCCAGCGCAGCCGATACCGCGCGTTCGGTCTCGTCATCCGACAACTCCGCGACACCCAGGCCTAGGGCCGGGATCGTGTTTTCGTCGTTGAGAGCAATTGAGGGTAAGGCGGAGCCCGACTCGCCGGCCAATTCATTCACCTGCCTGTGAAATTGAAGGTTCGAGACTGTGCGCCCAGCCGGGTTCCGTCATCGAGCGACCAGGTCGACGCCGTTCGGCGCCGAGTTCGAGGCGCTCGGTTCGATATCGAACACGTCGAAGTTGCTCGCAATCCGATGAAAGCTCACCGACTTGGGGATCACGATATTACCGATCTGTAAAGGCAACCTAATCAACACCTGGACGGGTGTCCATGCGCGCCGTCGGTGGCGGGCGGGCCACCCCGTACAGTTAGTCGCCGATAGGCCCCTGACCAACGGCACCGTTGACCGCCGGTTTGGTGGCCGCCGGGGCCGGCAAGCCTTGAGAGGCGATGGGTGGCGGGGAGCAATAACCGTTCGTCGTCGAGCGTTAGCACGTGTTGGTTGTAAGGGGGTTGTTCATGACCAGGCCTCTGTCAGGCGCGCCGACGGTTCAGTCCGGGGCCGAGCACGCATCGGTGCCGCTGGCCAGTCGCATCCAGGGCGCGCTCACTGGCGTCGGGACCAAGGTCCTGCCGTGGATCCCGACCGCGCTGCGCCGGGGGTTGGTCCGCAGCCGTTCGGTCATCATCGACGGCAACACGCTGGATCCGACCCTGCAGCTGATGTTGTCGGGCCTGCGCGCCGTCGGCATCGACGGGTTGGTCGTCGACGACGACCCGCAGGCGTCGCGCACCCAGCTGCGCGAGCGGATCGTGGGATTGCCCGGTCCGCAGATCCACGTCGACGTCGACGATCTCTCGCTGCCCGGTCCGGCCGGTGGGATCGGGGCGCGCCACTACCGTCCGGCCGCTGGCACCGCGGCGCCTCTGCTGGTCTTCTACCACGGTGGCGGTTGGTCGATCGGTGACCTGGACACCTATGACGCGCTGTGCCGGCTGATCTGTCGTGATGCCGGCATTCACGTGTTGTCGATCGACTACCGGCTAGCCCCCGAACATCCGGCCCCGGCCGCGATCGAGGACGCCTACGCGGCGTTCACTTGGGCATATGAGCACGCGGAGGAGCTCGGCGCGATTCCGGGACGGATCGCGGTAGGCGGGGACAGCGCCGGTGGCAACCTCGCCGCCGTCGTCAGCCAGATAGCGCGCGACGAGAATGGGCCCGCCCCGGCGTTGCAATGGCTGATCTATCCGCGGACCGACTTCACCGCGAAGAACCGGTCGCTGACCCTGTTCTCGCGAGGTTTTGTGCTCACCAAGCGGGACATCGACTGGTTTGAATCCCAGTACTTGCGGCGTTCGGGTCTGGACCGGACCGATCCGCGAGTGTCGCCGGCGCTGGCCGAATCCCTGAGCGGACTGGCGCCCGCGTTGATCGCGGTCGCCGGCTTCGATCCGCTGCGCGACGAAGGCGAGAGCTACGCCGAGGCGCTGCGGGCCGCCGGGATCGCGGTGGACCTGCGGTACCTGGGTTCGCTGACGCACGGCTTCGTCAACCTGTTCCCGCTGGGCGGCGACAGCATGGTGGCCACCAGCGAGCTGATTTCGGCCCTGCGCGCACACCTGAGCCGGGTTTGATTCGTTGAACCGTCGGCGCCGGTAACCTAGAGGCGCTTTGTCCGATCGCTTTGTCCGCACACGGGCGAAGCGACAACTCGTAGCGAAAGATCAGGGAACCTGTGGCCGACACACCCAAACGTCCCCCACGATTCGACATGAAGTCGGCCTCTGGCGGTAAGTCGAGCCGGCTCGTCCAAATCGGCGGCACCGCGTTCGTGATCATCTTCGCGGTCGCCCTCGTCTTCTACATCGTCACGTCGCATCACAAGAAGGCCGGGCCCACCGGCGCCGGCGATACCGTGCGGGTGACGTCGAGCAAGCTGGTCACCCAGCCCGGCAGCAGCAACCCCAAGGCCGTGGTGACGTTCTACGAAGACTTCCTGTGCCCGGCCTGCGGCAACTTCGAGCGCACCTTCGGCCCGACGGTCTCCAGGCTCATCGACATCGGCGCCATCGCCGCCGACTACAACATGGTGTCGATCCTCGACAGCGCCCGGAACCAGAACTATTCGTCACGCGCGGGCGCCGCGGCGCTGTGCGTCGCCGACGAGAACCAGGACGCGTTCCGCCGGTTCCACTCCGCGCTGTTCAGCACCGACATCCAGCCGAGCGAAACCGGCAAGACCTTCCCGGACAACGCGAGGCTGATCGAGCTCGCCCGCGAGGCGGGAGCGGCGGGCAAGGTGCCAGACTGCATCAACAGCGGCAAGTACCTGTCCAAGGTCACCGGCGAAGCGGCGAACGCGCACATCAACGCCACGCCGACCATCAAGATCAACGGCGACGACTACGACCCCTCCACGCCGGACGCGCTGGTCAACAAGGTCAAAGAAATCGTGGGCAACATTCCGGGCATCGACGGCGCGGTCGCCCCGGCCGCCACGTGACCGGTGCGGTGTCGACTGAAACCGCCGATCCCACCGACCTGACACCGGATCGGTCCTCAGCGCCGCGGGTGCCGGCGCCCAGCGCCTGGTGGGTGCTGATCTCCGGCCTGATCGGCCTGGCCGCATCGATGACGCTGACGGTCGAGAAGATCGACATCCTGCTCGACCCGTCGTACACGCCGTCCTGCAACATCAACCCGATCCTGTCCTGCGGCTCGGTGATGAGCACCCCCCAGGCGTCGCTGCTGGGCTTCCCCAACCCGCTGCTAGGGCTGGTTGCCTTCACCGTGGTGGTGGTCACGGGGCTGCTGGCGTTGACGAAAGTGGCGTTGCCGCAATGGTATTGGGTGGGGCTGACGATCGGCGTGGCGGTTGGCGCGGTGTTCGTGCACTGGCTGATCTTCCAGAGCCTGTATCGGATCAACGCGCTGTGCCCGTACTGCATGGTGGTGTGGGCGGTCACCATGTCGCTACTGGTGGTGGCCGCCTCGATCGCCTATCGCCCGGTCGCGCAGGGCCGGCAGGCCGGTTTCGGCTGGCTGCTTTTCCAATGGCGCTGGTCGGTCGCCGCCCTCTGGTTCACCGCGGTGTTCCTACTGATCATGGCGCGGTTCTGGGACTACTGGTCGACGCTGTTGTAGGTATCAGCAGGTGACCCGGATCATTGGCGGCGCGGCCGGGGGCCGGCGCATCGCGGTCCCGCCGCGCGGCACCAGGCCCACCACCGACCGCGTCCGCGAGTCGCTCTTCAACATCCTGGCCGCCCGCCTCGAGCTGACCGGCCTCACGGTGCTGGACCTCTATGCCGGCTCGGGCGCACTGGGATTGGAGGCGTTGTCGCGCGGCGCAGCCGCCGCACTGTTCGTGGAGTCGGACCCGCGCGCGGGATCGGTGATCGCGCGCAACATCGAAACCCTGGGTCTGCGCGGCGCGACGCTGCGCCGGGCAGCGGTGGCGACCGTGCTGGCGGCCGGGACCGCGGCCGCGTTCGATCTGGTGCTGGCTGACCCGCCCTACGACGTCGACGCCGCCGAGATCGAGGCCGTGCTGGCCTCGTTGGCCGCGCACGGCTGGGTGCACGGGGGCAGCGTTGCCGTAGTGGAGCGGGCGGCCGGTGGTGCGCCGCTGAAGTGGCCGGCCGGCTGGTCGGTGTGGCCGCAACGGGTTTACGGCGACACCCGTCTGGAGCTGGCCGAGCGTCATTGAGGTGGCGTGTACCGTCATTCGTCATGAGCGCCGCTCTCCCCCGCAAGCGGGAGGTGCCCCCACCGCATCGCTTTGCTCTGCATCGTCGTCGGCGCGCGTCATGAGCGCCGCTCTCCCCCGCAAGCGGGAGGTACCCCCACCGCATCGCTTCGCTCTGCATCGTCGTCGGCGCGCGTCATGAGCGGCGCGGTATGCCCGGGCTCGTTTGACCCGGTGACGTTGGGCCACATCGACGTTTTCGAGCGCGCGTCGGCTCAGTTCGACGAGGTGGTGGTGGCGATCCTGACCAACCCCGCCAAGAAGGGCATGTTCGACCTCGACGAGCGGATCGCGATGATCAACGAGTCGACGACGCACCTGCCCAACCTCCGGGCGGAAGCCGGGCAGGGGCTGGTCGTCGATTTCGTGCGGTCGCGCGGCATGACGGCCATCGTGAAGGGGCTGCGCACCGGCACCGACTTCGAATACGAGCTGCAGATGGCGCAGATGAACAAACACGTCGCGGGCGTGGACACCTTTTTCGTCGCGACCGCCCCGCGCTATTCGTTCGTGTCGTCGTCGCTGGCGAAAGAGGTCGCGATGCTCGGTGGTGACGTGTCGGAGCTGCTGCCCGAACCGGTCAATCGTCGCCTGCGGGAACGGCTTTCGGAACGGTCCTGATCCCGGGCCCGCGAGGTCCTAGGCCGGTCAGTGTTGATGATCGGAAGCATCGGGGGAGCCGCCCATCATGCGCACCATCGGCAGACCGCCGGTCGTGACGAACCGGGCGACCAGGACGACGGCGAGCACCAGGAACGCGATGTTGAGCCAGGTCGTGTAGTTCCATGAGATCGACGCTTCCAGCACCATGGCGTTGCGCTGCGCGGGAATGAGATGCGCTGTGCCGAAGATCAATTCGACCAGGTACCCGGCGGCGACCATTGCGGTGTAGAAGGTACCCAGCAGTGTCAGCATCATCCGGGTGCCGTAGTACTTGCGGTAGATGTTGAGGATCGGAAGGATCAACAGGTCGGCGTAGATGAACGCGATGACGCCGCCGAAGCTGATGCCCCCGTTCCACAACACCGCGGCCAGCGGGACATTGCCGATCGAGCAGACGAAGGACACGATCGCCACGATTGGCCCGACGATCGGTCCCCAGATCGCCGCGAGGGTCGGGTGATCGGTCAAAAAGAAGTTCTGCCAGAGTTTTTCGGGTACCCAGGCCGCGATGGCACCCGCGATCAGCAAGCCCAGGACGAGGTCGCGCAGGATGGCGAGCCACTCCATCACGAATACGTGCGAAACCGAGGTGAGGCCCGCCGGCGAGAACAGCCGTCGCCAGAACGAGCCGTCCCCCTGGATGGACATGTCCATGGCGGCGTGGCCTTCCATCGAGCCGGCGATTCCCCTCTCGGCCTGCTCGCGGGCGGCGTCGATGAGCCGCGATCGCACGAACAGGCGGAACAGAACGGCCAGCGCCACGATCATCAGTGGGCCGCCGAGGAATTCGGCCGCGGTGAATTGCCAGCCCATCAGCAGGGCCAAAATGATGCCGAGCTCCACCACCAAATTGGTGGAGCCGATTTCGAACGCCATCGCGGCGGTGAAGTCGGCGCCCTTGCGGAACAGCGATCGGGCCAGCGCCACCGCGGCATACGAGCACGACGACGAAGCCGCGCCAAGCCCCGCCGCGACCGCCAGCGTGCGCGGCCGGTCGTCACCCATCAGCGCCACGATCGTCGAGCGCCGCACGACGGCCTGCACCACCGCCGAAAGGGCGAAGCCGAGGATCAGCGCCCACAGGATTTCCCACGTCATCGACCCCGCGAGCGCCAAAGCGCGCCCGACCGCTGATAGCACCGTCACGTGGTTCCTCCTGCGGAAGCTTCGAGGGCCGCTGCACCGTGCAGCATACCCCATAGGGGTATAGGAGCGGGCGAACGCGGTGCGCCGCGCAGCGATGGCACCCGGCCATTGCCGGCACTAATTGACGGCTCGGATAGTGCCGGCGGGCGTCCGCGACCTAGAATCGCTGGCAAATGGCCCGGACGGGCGAATACCCGACACACCGGGCTTGCCACCGCTGTCACAGGGACAACACCAGGCACACTGGTAACAACAAGAGCTTTGCAGACGCCAGGAGGGTATGGCCGTGTATCGAGTCTTTGAGGCGCTGGACGAACTCAGCGCCATCGTGGAAGAAGCCCGTGGCGTTCCGATGACGGCAGGCTGCGTGGTGCCTCGCGGCGACGTGCTGGAACTGATCGACGACATCAAGGACGCGATCCCGGGCGAACTGGACGACGCCCAGGACGTCCTGGATGCGCGCGACTCGATGCTGCAGGACGCCAAGGCGCATTCCGAGTCGATGGTGTCCTCGGCGACCACCGAGTCGGAGTCGATGCTCAACCACGCCCGCTCGGAGGCGGACCGGCTGCTCTCGGACGCGAAATCGCAGGCCGACCGCATGGTGAGCGAGGCGCGGCAGCACAGTGAGCGGATGGTCGGCGAGGCCCGCGAAGAGGCGATGCGCATCGCCACGGCGGCCAAGCGAGAGTACGAGGCCAGCGTCAGCCGCGCCCAGGCCGAGGCCGACCGCCTGCTGGAAAATGGCAACATCTCCTACGAGAAGGCCGTGCAAGAGGGCATCAAGGAGCAGCAGCGCCTGGTCTCGCAGAACAGCGTGGTGGAGGCGGCCAACGCGGAGGCCACCCGGCTGATCGACTCGGCGCACGCCGAGGCCGACCGGTTGCGCGGCGAGTGCGACATCTACGTCGACAACAAGCTCGCCGAGTTCGAGGAGTTCCTCAACGGCACCCTGCGGTCGGTGGGCCGCGGTCGTCACCAACTGCGGACGGCGGCCGGAACCCACGACTACGCCGTGCGCTAGCCGTCTCGCGGCCGCTCGTGGGGCGGGCGCGCCCTGGAATTATGCGGTCGGCGCCGTAGGATTTCCTACTATGACGCGGCAGCACAACACACCATCGGCCCGCGGCGCGACGTCACGGCTGGCCGCGCCGATGGCGTTCGACATCACCCGGCTCGGGCGCCGCCCCGGGGCGATGGTGACGTGGCAGAAAACCGTGCCCAGCCCGTCGCGCATCGGGCTGGACATGATCGCGATCGAGGCGGACGCCCCACTCGAGCTGGACTTGCAGATTCAATCGGTGTCCGAGGGCGTTTTGGTGACCGGGACGGTCAGCGCGCCCACGGTCGGCGAATGCTCGCGTTGCCTGACCAAGCTCGACGGGCACGTGCAAGTGCAGCTCACGGAGCTGTTCGCCTACCCGGACAGCACGACCGAGGCGACCACCGAGGAAGACGAGGTGGGCCACATCGTCGACAACGTCATCGACCTCGAGCAGTCCATCGTCGACGCCGTGGGACTCGAGCTTCCGTTCTCGCCCGTGTGCACCCCGGGCTGCCCGGGGCTGTGCCCCGAATGCGGTGTTTCGCTGGCCGCCGAGCCGGCCCACCAGCACGATCGCATCGATCCACGGTGGGCCAAGTTGGCGGGGATGTTCAGCGCCGAGTCGGACGAGCCGCGGGGTAAGCGGTGAGTTCACGGCACGCGCTGCTCGACGCCCTCGGGGTTGAGCTGTCGGAGGAACTGCTGTCCCTGGCGCTGACCCATCGCAGCTACGCGTACGAACACGGGGGCCTGCCGACCAACGAACGCCTGGAATTCCTGGGCGACGCCGTGCTGGGCCTGACCATCACCGACGAGCTGTATCACCGCCATCCCGACCGCACCGAGGGTGACCTGGCCAAGCTGCGCGCCAGCGTGGTCAACACCCAGGCGCTGGCCGACGTCGCGCGCAAGCTGTGCGACGGGGGACTCGGCGTCCATCTGCTGCTGGGGCGTGGGGAAGCCAACACCGGCGGTGCCGACAAATCGAGCATCCTGGCCGACGGCATGGAATCGCTGCTGGGCGCGATTTACCTCGATCACGGCATCGACGTTGCGCGCGACGTGATTCTGCGGTTGTTCGGCCCGCTACTGGATGCGGCGCCGACCCTCGGGGCCGGGCTGGACTGGAAGACCAGCCTGCAGGAACTGACCGCGGCGCGCGGCATGGGCGCGCCGTCCTACCTCGTCACCTCCACCGGGCCCGACCACGACAAGGAATTCACCGCGGTGGTCGTGGTGGCGGAAACCGAATACGGCACGGGTGTCGGCCGCTCCAAGAAGGAGGCCGAGCAGAAGGCCGCGGCCGCCACCTGGAAGACGCTCGACGTGCTGGACCCCGCGGGGACGACGTCCAACTAGATGGCGCCCGTCTAGATGCCCGAACTGCCCGAAGTCGAGGTGGTGCGCCGCGGCCTGCACGCCCACATCGTCGGCAAGACGATCACCGCAGTGCGGGTGCATCATCCGCGCGCGGTGCGCCGGCACGAAGCGGGGCCCGCGGACCTCACCGCCCGGTTGCTGAACGCGCGGATCACCGGCACCGATCGCCGCGGCAAATACCTGTGGCTGCTGCTCGACACGGAACCCGCTGGGCAGCAATCGGATACGGCGTTGGTGGTCCACCTCGGCATGAGCGGGCAGATGCTGCTGGGTGAGGTCCCGCGCGCCGAGCACGTCCGGATCTCCGCGCTGCTCGACGACGGGACCGTGCTGAGTTTCGCCGACCAGCGCACCTTCGGTGGGTGGATGCTCGCCGATCTGGTCGAGGTGGACGGCAGCGTGGTGCCGGAGCCGGTCGCACATCTGGCGCGTGACCCCCTGGACCCCCGATTCGACGCGGACGCGGTGGTAAAAGTGTTGCGGCGCAAGCATTCCGAGATCAAGCGCCAGCTTCTCGACCAGCAGGTGATATCTGGCATCGGCAACATCTACGCCGACGAGGCGCTGTGGCGGGCCAAACTCAACGGCGCGCGGATCGCCGACACGCTGAGCCGCAAGCAGTTGACCGCCGTGCTGGACGCGGCCGCCGACGTGATGCGCGATGCGCTGGACAAGGGCGGGACGTCGTTTGATTCGCTCTACGTCAACGTCAACGGCGAATCGGGATACTTCGACCGGTCGCTGGACGCCTACGGCAGGGACGGTGAAGCCTGCCGCCGCTGCGGCGCGGTGATGCGCCGCGAGAAGTTCATGAACCGTTCCTCGTTCTACTGTCCCAAATGCCAACCGCGACCGCGTGGTTGAGCGATTTTCTGGCGCGGCGACTCACTCGAAGATGTCGCGGCGCAGCGTGCCGGCGGGCAAGGTCGGGTCCACGAACCACTCGTGGCGAAACAGCGCACCGAACACCTGGGGCGGCAACCGGAGCAGTAACCCGAACGCCCGCGCGGCCAGGCCGGAATCGCCGATCTGAGAGCGGTGGGCCGCCAGCGCATCTCGCTTCTGGCGCGCGAAGCGAAAGACGTTGACTCGATGGGTGATCGTCGCGCGCGGAGCGTATGCGCCGCGGACGACGTCCCGCTCGTACGGACCGGGAAGCCGCAACAGGTGCGCGATATCGCTGACGCGGACCAGCATTTCGCGCGGCATGGTCACCTCGAGCACCCGCGGGGTGGCGGCGAGTTCGGCGGCACGCTTGCCGACGTAGTGGACCTGAACATGGTCGCGGTGGCCGTAGCCGCCGTTCGGCTGGTAGCTGATCAGCAGGTCGGCACGTTCGTCGCGCAGGATGGCGGCCAATCGACCGGCCGCCTCGTCGACATCCGCACGCCCGAACCGGACGCGCCCGGGCGGATCCGGGTAGAACAGCGGACCGTAGCCGCTGTCGGCATACCCGAGGCACTCCACCCGCTGTGCCCCGAGAACCCTTGCACTCGAACGCAATTCGTCGATGCGATGGCTTTCGTCGTCGTTGTGGACGCGCCCGTCGGTCGCCGTGACCACGACCACCCGGTGCCCCGCGGCGGCCGCCCGCGCCAGCGTGCCGCCGGTGAGCACGACCTCGTCGTCGGGGTGGGCGTGGAATGCGACCAGGGTGGCCATGCAATGCAGTATGCCTGTGCGCCAAAGTCGCGGCGCCCGGTAGAAATGAGCCATGGCCGAACTGTGGGTGGAACGCACCGGAACTCGTCGCTACACCGGGTACAGCTCACGTGGTGCCCAGGTGCTGGTCGGCTCCGAGGACGTCGACGGCGTCTTCACCCCCGGTGAGCTGCTCAAGATCGCGCTCGCGGCGTGCAGCGGGATGTCCAGCGACCTGCCGCTGGCCCGCCGGCTGGGCGACGACTACAAGGCGGTCATCAGGGTCTCCGGCGCCGCCGACCGCGAACAGGAGCGCTATCCGCTGCTCGAGGAGACCCTGGAGCTGGACCTGTCGGGCCTGGCCGACGATGAGAAGGAGCGCCTGCTGGTCGTGGTCAACCGGGCCATCGACCAGGTCTGCACCGTCGGGCGCACACTCAAGTCCGGTACCACCGTCAACTTCGAGGTCAGCGATGCCGGAGCCTGACACCCGGCTCACCGCCTGGGTGCACGGCCGGGTCCAGGGCGTGGGTTTCCGGTGGTGGACGCGTTGCCGGGCGCTGGAGCTGGGCCTCACCGGTTACGCGGCCAACCAGGACGACGGCCGCGTCCTGGTGGTCGCCCAGGGGCCGCGGGCGGCCGGGGAGAAGCTACTGCACCTGCTGGAAGGTGGCACGGCGTGGCCGTCGCGGCCCGGGCACGTCGACAAGGTGGTGGCCGACTGGTCGCAGCCGCAGGAGCGGTTCGAGGGCTTCGTCGAGCGTTGAGGCGCGCCGCGGCCCGCCGCGTCATATCAGTCACGCCAGCGCCGGCGCAGGGTTCGACGGGTCGGCTAAACAACCCGTAAGCGCCATCGACCCGTGGCTCGTGTGACCACTGTGACCAGTGCGTCGACCAGGCAAACCGCGGCCGTTTTTTCGGGCGAGCCGACACCCCTCGGTGCAGCCGTCCGGGGCGATTCGAGCGGTAGTCTGGCTCGCCGTGTACCTCAAGAGTCTGACGCTGAAGGGCTTCAAGTCCTTCGCCTCGCCGACGACTCTGCGCTTCGAGCCGGGCATCACCGCCGTCGTCGGGCCCAACGGCTCCGGCAAATCCAACGTCGTCGACGCGCTGGCCTGGGTCATGGGGGAGCAGGGGGCAAAGACGTTGCGCGGCGGCAAGATGGAAGACGTCATCTTCGCCGGCACCTCCGGTCGTCCGCCCCTGGGGCGTGCCGAGGTGACCCTCACCATCGACAACGCCGATGGGGCCCTGCCCATCGAGTACTCCGAGGTGTCGGTCACCCGGCGCATGTTCCGCGACGGCGCGGGTGAATACGAGATCAACGGCAACTCGTGCCGCCTGATGGACGTGCAGGAACTGCTCAGCGACTCCGGTATCGGCCGCGAGATGCACGTCATCGTCGGACAGGGCCGCCTCGCCGCGATCCTCGAGGCCCGGCCCGAGGAGCGTCGAGCGTTCATAGAGGAGGCCGCCGGCGTCCTCAAACACCGCA
>JAYZBN010000007.1:0-70974 GCA_036338755.1 Actinomycetota bacterium
GCTCGGCTTCGCCGAGCGCGCGATCGTCACGAAAGGTGCAGGCCTACATCGCCTTGACGCTGGCCATCGAGTCGATGGTGCTGATCTCGGTCGTCGCCCTGGACGTGTTGCTGTTCTACGTCTTCTTCGAGGCCATGCTCATCCCGATGTACTTCCTCATCGGCGGCTTCGGCGGCGGCCCCGGCAGGTCGCGTGCCGCCGTGAAGTTCTTGTTGTACAACCTGTTCGGCGGCCTGATCATGCTGGCCGCGGTGATCGGGCTGTATGTGGTGACCTCGCAACACGGTTCGGGCACGTTCGACTTCCGCGAGATCGTGGCCGGCGTCGCCTCCGGTCGTTACGGCGCGGACTCCGCGGTGTTCAAGGCGCTGTTCTTGGGCTTCATGTTCGCGTTCGCGATCAAGGCCCCGCTGTGGCCGTTCCACCGTTGGCTGCCCGACGCCGCGGTCGAGGCCACCCCTGCCACGGCGGTGCTGATGATGGCGGTGATGGACAAGGTCGGCACCTTCGGCATGCTGCGGTACTGCCTCCAGCTGTTCCCCGGCGCCTCAACGTATTTCCGCCCACTGATCGTCGTGCTGGCGGTCATCGGGGTGGTATACGGCGCAATCGTCGCCATCGGCCAGACCGACATCATGCGGCTGATCGCCTACACGTCGATCTCGCACTTCGGATTCATCATTCTGGGCATCTTCGTGATGACCAGCCAGGGGCAGAGCGGGTCGACGCTGTACATGCTCAACCACGGCCTGTCCACGGCCGCGGTCTTCCTGATCGCCGGATTCCTGATATCGCGGCACGGCAGCCGGGCGATCGCCGACTACGGTGGCGTGCAGAAGGTGGCGCCGGTATTGGCGGGCACCTTCCTGGTCTCGGCCATGGCCACCCTGTCACTGCCGGGCCTGGCGCCGTTCATCAGCGAATTCCTGGTGCTGCTGGGCACTTTCAACCGCTACTGGCTGGCCGCCGCGTTCGGGGTCACCGCGCTGGTGCTCTCGGCGGTCTACATGTTGTGGCTGTACCAGCGCGTGATGACCGGGCCGGTCGTCAGCGGCAACGAGAAGATCGGCGACCTGCGCGCGCGCGAATTGATAGTGGTCGCACCGCTGATCGCGCTGCTGTTGGTGCTCGGCATCTACCCCAAGCCCGTGCTCGACATCATCAACCCCGCCGTCGAGAACACCATGACCACCACGGGTCAGCATGACCCCAAGCCGACCGTCCCGGTGGGAACACCCAGACCGGCCGAAGCACACCGGACCGCCGAAGGACCGCGATGACCCTGCCTACCCCGAGCATCCAGTACTTCCTGCTCTGCCCGACGCTTATCGTGTTCGGCGTGGCCGTGGTGGGCGTCCTCGCAGAGGCGTTCCTGCCCAGGCGAATTCGCTACACCGCGCAGGTGGCACTCTCGCTCGCCGGTTTGGTCGCCGCCTTCGTGGCGGTCATCGCCGTGAGCCGCTCGGTCCAGATCCCGGGCCGGGTAGCGGTTTTGGGCGCCATGGCCATTGACCGCCCGACGCTGTATCTGCAGGGCACGGTGCTGCTGGTCGCAGTGATGGCGGTCATCTTCATCGCCGAGCGCGCCCAGCCCAAAGCGGAGAGCAAGGTGTCCGTCGGGGTCGGCAGGGCCGGCTCGGGCGGCCTGGACTCGTTCACGCCACATGCATCGGCTGTGCCCGACGGCGACGCCGAGCGCGAGGCAGAGCGGGCCGGGGCCGCCCAGACGGAGCTGTTCCCACTGGCTCTGCTGTCGGTCGGCGGCATGATGGTCTTCCCCGCATCCAATGACCTGCTGACCATGTTCGTCGCGCTGGAAGTGTTGTCCCTGCCGCTGTACCTGATGTGCGGACTGGCCCGTCATCGCCGCCTGCTCTCGCAGGAAGCGGCGATGAAATATTTTCTGCTGGGCGCGTTTTCGTCGGCGTTCTTCCTCTACGGCGTCGCCCTGCTCTACGGCGCGACCGGCACGCTGCTGCTGACGGGCATCCGTGATGCGCTGGCCGCGCACGGCGACACTTCGATGGCGCTGGTGGGTGTCGCACTGCTCTCGGTTGGCCTGCTGTTCAAAGTCGGTGCCGTTCCGTTCCATTCGTGGATTCCCGACGTGTACCAGGGCGCGCCGACGCCGATCACCGGGTTCATGGCGGCGGCCACGAAGGTCGCGGCTTTCGGTGCGCTGCTTCGGGTTATCTATGTGGCACTGCCGCCGCTGCACGATCAGTGGCGCCCGGTGCTGTGGGCCATCTCGATCCTGACCATGGCAGTCGGCACCATCACCGCGGTGAACCAGACCGACGTCAAACGCCTGCTGGCCTATTCGTCGGTCGCCCATGTCGGATTCATCCTCACCGGCGTCGTCGCCGACAACCACACGGGCCTGTCTTCCACGTTGTTCTATCTGCTGGCTTACAGCTTCAGCACCGTCGGCGCGTTCGCGATCGTCGGCCTGATCCGCGACGCCGACGGAGTCGAGGACGCCACCCTCTCGCACTGGGCGGGGCTGGGGCAGCGCTCACCCATTGTGGGCGTGATGTTTTCGATGTTCTTGTTGGCGTTCGCCGGCATCCCGCTGACGAGTGGGTTCGTCAGCAAGCTGGCGGTCTTCAAGGCGGCCGCGCAGGGCGGTGCGGTGCCCCTGGTGATCGTCGGTGTGGTCGCCAGCGGGGTCGCCGCGTACTTCTACGTGCGGGTGATCGTGTCGATGTTCTTCACCGAGGCGACCGAGGATACACCGCACGTGGTCGCGCCGGGCATCTTGAGCAAGGCCGCCATCGCGGTGTGTGCCGCGATCACGGTGGCACTGGGCATCTTCCCGCAGCCGCTGCTCGATCTCGCCGACCAGGCCGCCGAGCTGCTGCACTGACGCGCCGGCCGAATTCCTAGAACTGTGTTCTCACTGACGGCTGCAGGTGCTCGCCTGCTACCCAGTTCTGCGCGCGAGGTCGTCGCGCGCAGACTTGGCCTGTTCGGGCGTCAGCAGCGGATTTGAATAGATGTCGACCAAGGTGGCCGCGACCCGCAGATCGCCCTCCGCGGCGTTGATGTCCACGCCCAAGCCGCGCGATATGTGATCGTGGAGCAACGGCACCGCAAGAGCCATTGCGGTGATGAGCGTGGCACGCGACTTGGCGTCGACATCGGCGGGCTCGGCACGATGTTCATCGGCCGAGGCAAGCCATTCCTCGGTCATCGACACCAGTGCGTCGAACAGCTCACCGGCTCCGCCCTCGACCAGGGCACGGGTGATGTAGTCCTGGTATTGTCCAAGAGGAATGCGGGCTGAAACATAGTGCACGTCACCGTGTTTGGCGTTGTCCTGCACCTGGGCGTTGAGGTCGCGCATGGTTTTGACAAGGTAATCGTCGCACGCTTGACGAAGCTCCTGCTTGGAACCGAAGTGGTGCCGCAGCAGCCCGGACGACACCCCTGCCGCCGCGGCGATGCTGCGGATAGTCGCCCTTTCGTATCCTTTTTCGCCGAACTCGCGCAGCGCTGCATGCCTGATACGGGCGCGGGCAGTGAGATCGGCAGGATCCGTCGTGGTCATCGCCACAGACTACACGTCTGGACAATAAAATACACAGCTGTATAGTCGAGGACGATCGAAGTTCAAGGAGGCACGGCTATGGGCATTGACACCAGCGCCATCACCGCGGAGGAAGAGACCGCATTTTTGACTTTGAAGGCACGCGCGATCAACAACGGATGGGCACGCCCCATCCTGCCCGACCCAGGTGCCGCCGATGCTGTGACAAAGATCGACTACGACTTCGACGGCCTGGGGCTCGTGACGCCCGTGGTTTGTCAAACATCCCTGCGCGCAAAACTTCTCGACGACCGAGTGCGCGCGTTCATCGCCCAGTACGCCGACGCCGTGGTGGTCGATCTGGGCGCGGGGCTAGACGACGGGTACGCCCGTGTCGATCCACCGGACACCATCGACTGGTACAGCGTCGAGCTGCCCGGGCTGGCCGCCCTGCGCGACAAAGTGATGCCACCGGGACCTCACGAACACACCATCGGAATCTCCGTGACCGACCCTGAGTGGATATCGGGGATTCCGGCGAACCGCCCCGCGATCGTCGTCGCCGACGGATTGTTCCCCTTCCTCAACAAGGAGCAGATCATCGCGGTGATGCGCGCGATCACCGACCACTTCCCCGCCGGACAACTGACGTTCAACGACTACGGACGCATGGTGATTGGCGTGTGGATCTCAAAGTTGTTCCCGCAGCAGATGTTCAAGAAGGTAAACCAGCTCCGTGCGTTCGAGGGTTACAACGACCCCCACACGCCGGAACGCTGGAACCCCAAACTCAAGCTCGTCGAGGAGACCAGCCTGACGAGTGTGCCCGAGGTGGACCTATTTCCGACGTGGTTGCGAATCTCGACACGGATGGCGGGGTGGAGCAAGTCGACCGCACGGTCTGCGCGCATCCTGAGGTTCAGCTTTTAGTATCGTCGGAGTGCTCTGGTGCCCCTCCGTTGCGTCCGGCATCACCGGTCAGCTCATGAACGGCCGGATGGCCAACAGGTAGATCACCAACGCCCCCAGCGGGGCCACCAGCGGCAACCACGGCAGCTGCAAGGGAAACGACATCGCGACCAGCCCGGCGAACGTAAACCCCACGGCGCCGGCCGCCGTCGGCCAGCTGTCCAGCACCACCGGGGCGGACGCGCCGGCCGCATGGCGGCATACCAGGTAGGCGGCGCCGGACAAACCGGACAGCGCGACGAATATCACCGGCGGGTTGGACAGCATTGCGGTGACCGCCGCGAGCAGCACGGCAACCGTTGCGGCGGGGCGAAATACAATGCCGACCGCGACCGCGATCAGCGCCGCCACCCAGGCGGACACCGCCGCGCCATGCCAACCGTCGGCGGCCAGGCCCACCATGAGCAGACCGAAGCCCGTCGCGAACGCGGGCGCTCCCACCCGCGTCAGCGCGCTCGTTCCGTTATCCACGAAGCCTCCCCCGCACTCGCCGGCGGCGATCCGGCAGCACGCCCATGGACTGCTCCAGACCGCTATCGCCCGGCCACGACACGATGTCCACCCCGATCGTGGCCATGTCCCGGTACATGGCGGAGCGCTGCAGCGCCCACATTTGATCCACCAGGGGATCCTGTTCGTCTTCGAACGGCGAACGATCGAGAATGTCGACGGCCAGCACGACATGGCCGCGCTTACGCAGATCGATCAAGGCCAAGGCGAATTCGGTGTCGAGCAGGGTGGAGAACGCGATGACGATCGCCCCCGCGGGAACCGCCGCGCGCGGCGCCAATGTGCCCGTGGTGTGTTCGAACCGGTCGCCGGCGTTCAGGACGGTGTCGAGCACCCGATAGAACTGACGCTGCCCGATGTCGGCGCCGAGCCAGCGCGGGCGGTTACCCCCGAGGGCGACGATGCCGGCGCGATCACCGTGGCGCAACGCGGTTTGCACCACCTGCGCCGCTCCGCGCACGACGCGTTCGGTGGCCTCGGTCGCCGGACCCGCGGGCTGCCGGTACCCATCGATCAAGACCACCACATCGGCGGCGCGGTCCGTCAATCGCTGTGTCACGTGCAATTGGCCACGACGCGCGCTCACCGGCCAATTGACCGCGCGCAGTTGGTCGCCGGGCACATACAGGCGAATGTCGGCGTACTCCACTCCCGGACCGACATGGCGGGTCAGGTGGGCACCCAACCGGTCGAGCAGCTCCGTCTGCGGAATGGGCGTCTGCTGTGGCGGCGTCAAGGGAAACACGATGACCTCGGCGGCCCCGACGGTGGCCGTCCCGGTGAGCAGCCCACCGCGCGCAACGACGTCGATGCGAACCCCGATCGGATACCGGCCCCAGCGCCGCGCGGTCGCCGTGACGGTTTTCTCCTGAGCCGCATCGGATTCGGCGATTCCAAGCTCCATGCCCGCGATGTCGGGGACCGTGACCTGTACCGCAGAAGTCCCGTCTTCTTCGGTTGCCCACACCCTGATGTGCGCCTGCTCGTTTTCGAAGCAACGCTGGGCGTCGGGCTCGCCATGCACCAGGATCGTCGGGACCGGCCGCTGCCAGCTGATCGAGCACAACACGCCGAGCAGCGGTGCCGCGAAGGCGAGCAGCTGCCAGCGGGCGCCGATCACGGCGGCGGCCATCGCAAACCCCGCGCAGGTCGCGATCGCCCGTGTCAATTCTGATGCGCGCCAGCGGAACTCGACTGCCACGCTGGATATCATGCCGGGTTCTCTCCGCCGCCGGCACCGGTTCGCGGCACGGGTAGGCGGTGCAGCAACTCCCCGATCACGTCGGCGCCCTGGATCTTTCGTACCCACATCTCGGGGCGCAGGGTGATCCGGTGCGAGACCGCCGCAATCGCGAGCGCCTTCACGTCCTCGGGGATGACGTAGTCGCGGCCGAGCAGCAGCGCGCGGGCGCGGGCGAGTTGCACGAGATCGAGTTCGGCGCGCGGACTGGCACCCACCGCAACCTGCGGATGGTGTCGCGTCGCATTGGCCAGCGACACCACATAATGCAGGACGTCTTCGTGCACGGTCACCTGCTCGACCGATTCACGCATGGCCAGCAGGTCGTGTGCGTCCACGACTTGGTTGACCGTCGGTTCCGCCGAACCGCGTTCGAGGCGGCGGCGCAGCATCGAGGTCTCGTCTCGCTCGTTGAGATACCGCAGTTCCAGCCGGATCGCGAACCGGTCGAGTTGCGCCTCGGGTAGTGGGTATGTGCCCTCGTACTCGATCGGGTTGTCGGTGGCCAGCACGATGAAAGGCTCTGGCAGTTGGTGTGTTTCGCCGTCGATGCTGACCTGGCCTTCGGCCATCGCCTCCAGCAGCGCCGCCTGGGTTTTGGGCGGTGTGCGATTGATCTCGTCGGCCAGAAGCAAGTTGGTGAAGATGGGGCCGGGCCGGAACGCGAAGCGGCCGGACTGCATGTCGTAGATCGTCGAGCCGAGCAGGTCCGCCGGCAATAGGTCTGGGGTGAACTGCACCCGGGTGAATTGCAACCCCAGCGCGGCGGCAAACGATCTCGCGATCAGCGTCTTGCCCAGGCCGGGCAGGTCTTCGATGAGGATGTGGCCGCGCGCGAGGACCGTGGTGAGGATGAGCCGCAGCGCGGACCGCTTCCCCACCACCACGCGTTCTATTTCGTCGAGAATCGCCTCGCAGTGGGCGGTCGTGGTCGCGGCCGGCAGCGTCATGTTGGGATCGCGCCTCCTGTCATACCTGCTCCAGCTTTTGCAAAATCTCCTGCAGCGCCGCACGGCCCGGGCCGGGTTGGCGGTCACCGCTGCGAATGACGTTGTTGGGATTGACCCACTCCCACAGTTCCGGACCGAAGAGGATCCGGCCGGTCGCGTGGAAGGAAACAGGATCCTTGGACTGCCTTTGGCCGGTCGTCATCTCGTAGCGGCGCGCGAGCATTGGGCGCAGATGCCGGTCCCAATCGGCCCGGGTGGACTCCGACCACCGAATCGTCGTCTCGGTGTTGGACAGCCAGCGGCGCAACGAATCCCCGAGATCGTCAACGTCCGGCTCCGCGTCGGCATCGAATCCACGTGCCAGCGCACGACGCAGGCTCAGCAGCACCAGAGCCAGCCCTAGACCGGAGGCCGCCAACACCCATCGTCGATCATGCTGGGACAGTGCCAACAGTTCTATGCCGATGATCAGGCAAATGCCCAGGGAGATAATCTTTTTCATGCAACGCTCCGCGAGCCCAGCTCGTCGAGGACCAATTGAAGGACGCGCACCGCAACGTCGCGGTGGCCCTCGTTCATCACATGGGGGCTGAACCGCGCTTCAGCGAACAGGTTCACCAATTGGACGGCGTTGTCGGCGTGCAAAGCGTGGTGCTCCACCGCGCGGGCCAACACCTCGGTCGGAGTATCGAATTCCTGGGGCACTGCGCCGGGAACCTGCGCGAGTTCACGTTCCATCGCGGCGTAGCAGGCGATGATCGCCTCACGCGGCTCTCGGCTCAGGTCGGTCATCTCGGCCAATCCACGCTCGGCCGCTCGCGCCAGCGACTCCGAACGTGCCGGGGGCGGCGGGGGTTCCGCCGGCTCGTCGGCGATGCCCGGAACCGCCGGACGCCAGCGCCGCCGCGCCGACGCGACCGTCCCGGCGACGAACATCCCCAACATGGCGACGGTGCAGGCGAGCAGGATTCCCAGCATGTTCTGCGATGCGTCGCGCGGACGGCTCGGATGCTGCTGCGACGGTGGCTGTGCGGGAGGCTGTGTCGACGGCGCTGCGCCGCTGTCGCGCGGTGACGGGCCGGGCGCGACGCCGTGGGGCAGATACCGGGTCAGCAGTATCACGACCCCCAGCCATGCCACGATCACGGCGAGTCCGATCAACAGCACGCGCCAGCTGGGTCGTCCCCTGCCGGTGCCCAGCATGTCGGACAGCTGGCCAGCACTCGGCGCGGAAGTACGGGGGTCCCGCAAGCGCGCGACCACGGCGACCGCGATCAACGCAAGCGTCACGGCGAGAATCGCTACCACGAAGGCCAGCGCCGCCCGGCCGCCCGACTCGCTGCGCGCCGCATCGTGCCGAGCCGGAAGGTAGCCGCGCAGGGCGGCGGCGACCACGAACAGCAGAACGATCAGGGCAACGACTCGCCCTGTCGGCTTGTCCATACCAGGCATTGGCACGCCACTCGATCGGTTTTTGCGCACTGGCTTTCCTCATACTTGCACGTCAGACGAGCATGACGCCAGGAAAGAAGCGGTGGGCGCTCGCGTCCTCGACTATTGGCGATTCGTCCTGGTTCGTCGCCGGTCCGCCGGTCGGATCTTGCCTATCCCCGTCGAGACGATCGACGCCGCCCTGTTGCCGCCGTGGGTGGCACCGCGAATCGCCGCGTGCACCGACACCAAGTCACAGCTCGTCGGCGTCAATGCGTGACAGCACGATGTCAAATCTGTCGCGGCGCTCCAATCGCGCGAGGTCGCGAAGCCGCTTCGGGGCGCGAACATCCTTTGACCACAGGTAGCGCCACGGCCAGTAGTTGGCCGGCATCAGGTAGACGTGGTAACCGCGCTCGAGGTAGGGCCGCAGCACATCGATGGGTCGCAGCCGCGGATCGCTCCAGCATTTTGCCTCGACCTCGACAAAGATTTCCGCCTCCGATGCGAGTTGATCGAGGGATGTCAGCATGCCGGTGAGCACGCGGTCTTCGGCGCTCTCCACATCAATTTTGATCAGGCGCGTGGTGGCCAGTTCCTCGCGAGTCACCAGTGATCCGAGCGGTGCGGCACGCACGCGGCCGTGTTCACGGAGTAGAGGGTGACCTTGAGCCGCTCGGGGGACCGTCGTGGAGCGGCCCAGAGACAGGAAGCTGGGTCCGACGAACAGCGGAAGTTCCTCGTCGCGATCCGAGACGGCGGCACTGACCAGGCGTATGTTGGCGAGATCGTTCATCGCAATCGTTTGCCGTAGTGCGGTGTTCGCGATGGGAGCCGGTTCTATGGCCACAACGACGCCGCGCGGACCGACTAGTCTGCTGGCCATCGCGCTCTTGTACCCGACGTTCGCACCGACGTCGATGAAGGTGTCGCCGGGCCGCAATCGGCGCCGCAGGAATGCCGTGAGGTCGGGTTCCCACGTTCCGAATAAGTACACGAACGTCTGGACACCGTCTGGCAGACGGCATCGAAAATGGATGCCGTCTTCGGTGGTGTGATCGACGGTCAGCGGCCGCAACAATGTGGCGCGGATCAAGAGCACCAAAGCTACTACGTAGTACGGCACTACTACCGGCAATCCCCGCATGAGGCGCTCGGCAACACCGACGTGTTCCTTATCGGTCCGGAGAGATTGTATGTATTTCCGCCATAGCGCCAACATCCGCGCCTCGATCATTTGCACAGCCTAGCCTCCGATACGTCGATGCATGTGAAATCGCCACTTGCGGAGGGAAAATCGCGATTACCGGCATGTGCCGGCGAACGAACGACACATGCGTCTGGCCCTTGAGCCCACCCTCAAGGGTGACCTGACGAAAGACCGATCGATACCTCCTGGCTGACGCTTCTCGTCTGCCTAGTCACGAAAGTGCTTGCCCTGCAAAAGATAGAGACGATGAGTGATGTGCAAATCAGCTCTCGGCGAGCGCGCGGTCGGCCAGCGCCCCGATCGCCGGAGCCAATAGCCGGGAATAATCGCCGGTCAGGTGATTCCAGTCCGCGTACACGAGGGCGTTGCCGACGATGACGGGACAGCGGTCAGCGGTGCAGAACAGATCGGTCACGTCGGCGTACTGTCCGCCCGCGGCTTTGGTGGCGGCCGACTCACCCGCGATGCCGGACTCGTTCACCGCCCGCGATCGTGGCGGCGAGCAGGCTGTCGCGTCATCGAGATGCCCGGACAGGCAGACGGGAACCACCACATGGGGATCCGGGATCGGCCCGAGCACCAAGACTTGGGTACCGATGCCGCGCAGCTGCTGCACGAGGCGGGTCAAGCTGCCCATCCACGCCGAGTCATATGTCCTGAAATCGGGCACCCAACCGAAGCTGGATTCATACCCCCGCCACATGCTCACCACGACCAGTCGCGGCCGCTCCGCACGCAGGCGGGCGATGATCCGATCGCGCCACTGGTCGCAGTGCAAACTGCGCGTGTTTCCGATCGGTATGTCCATCAACGGGCAGCCCGCCTTCATCAGCATCTCCAGGCGCCAGCGCCGCTGGGTGCCCAGCTGTCGGAATGCGGGATTCCACATCATGGCATGTGAGTCGCCGACCAGGGCCACCGTGGTGGTGGAGGTGGTATCGCCGGTCGCGCATTCGGGTTGGTCGACTTGGAAAAAATCGCGCATGCAGCTGTCGAGGGTCATGGCTCTGAGTTGGTTTTCCGCATCTGCAAGCGCCGGGGTCAGATTCGACGGTACGGCTTTCAGGTCCGCGGATGCCGCGAGCGCGGTCTGCACTTGGGCGAACGCGCGCTGCACCGCCGCGTTGTAAGCGTCGATGTTGCGCCCCGTTGGAGGGGGCGATGCGTTGATGGTCGGCGCCGGAGCTGGTGCACCCCGGCCGACCGGAAGTGGCATCCATACCAGCAGCGCCACGCCCACACAGACCGCTAGCGCGGTGGCGCCGGCGCCCAGCGCGAGACTACGAAGCGGAGAGCGGCGTATGGCGGCGGCGAATCGAAACGGGTTCTCGATGAGATGCAGTGTCAGCACTGCCAGCCCGCCGGAGACGAATACCGCCGCCAACCTGCCGACCAAGCCCAGTGAGTGGCCCAGCAACGGCGCCGCGAGCACCAGCACCGGCCAGTGCCACAGGTACCACGAATACGACACCCTGCCGATCGCCCGCATCGGCGACAATGCCAGGACGCGCCCGCATCCATAGGAGGGCGCGGCACAGCCGGCGCCGATCACCAGCGCCGCGCCCAGCACCGGCCAAAGGGCAGCAGTCCCCGGATAGGGCGTGGTCGTCCTCAGCAGGGTGCAGGTCAGCAAGATGATCGCCAGCCCTGCCCATCCCGCAATCGCGGCAAGCGTCGCCGGAAGCCGGCGCCAGTGGCCCGCCGTCAAAGCCACCAGACCGCCTGCGGCCAACTGCCATGCACGGGTGGGCAGCGAAAAGAACGCAAAGGAAGGCACCACGTAAGTGGCCGCCAGCGACAGCGCGAACGACACGACCGCGACCACCGCAAGGACCGCCAGATACGGGCGTTGCGACGAGGGGGCCTCAGCCTTGCTGCGGCGTCGCACGCGCCGGATGAGCCATGCCGTACCGATGATCATGGGCGGCCACACCAAATAGAACTGCTCTTCTACGCCCAAGGACCAGTAATGCAGGAACGGCGAGGGCAAGACAGCGGTGAAGTAGTCAACGGCTTGCAGAGTGAACCAGTAGTTCCCGACATACAGCGCGCTGGCGATGCCATCCCCAAAAACGGTACGGGCCTGCAACGGAGGTAACACGATCGCCGAGACGATCACCGTGATGACGCCGACCGTGGCAGACGCGGGGAGCAGTCGGCGGGCACGCGCCCCGTAGAAACGGCGCAGCCGCACGGTGCCGACGGTGCTCACCTCGCGCCACAGCAGCCCCGTGATCAGAAAGCCGGAGATCACGAAGAACACGTCGACGCCGACGTACCCACCACCGACACCGGGCACGTCAGCGTGAAAAAGGACAACGCCCAACACCGCGACCGCGCGCAAGCCCTCGATGTCTGACCGAAAACTTGCCGGTGCCGAGCGCTGTCCCTGAAGCCCTTCGACGGAACTAACGTGGCTCTGGCCCAAGGTCACCAACTTCGTAAGAGGATGCGTCCTTCGAGTAGGGGCATTGTTACATTTCGCCACGCCGAGTGGACCGTTTTGCAGGGCATTCCGGACGCGCGCACCGGCGGCTCACGAACGCGCTTACGTGGCAACAAGCCCACGTCGAGGTCCAGCTGCCCGCCTAGTCCGTCGCGAAGGGACGAAAGCTGCCGTCGAGCACCTGGTGGTGACCGATGGTGCGCCCGGTGACCCTGGCGGGATCGACCAGGGCCAATTCGACCGCCGCGCGGGCGAATTCGTCCTGCGACGCGGTCTCATCGAAGTTGCGGGCATAGTACGAAAGCCCTGGCGTGAGAATCGGTTTGGAGGGCGATAGGGCATTGACCGCGATGTTGTGGCCGGCGAGATCGAAGGCCGCGCACTGGGTGAGGTGCTCGAGCGCGGCCTTCGATCCGCCGTATCCGGGCAGCACCCCGCCGCTGCGGTCGGCGTACGGGCCGTTTCCGGGCAACCGCGACGCGACCGAGGTGATGTTGATGATCGAGCCGCCCCCCGCCTCGATCATGTCGGGGCACACCAGCTGCATCAGCTCGTAAGCCGCGAACACCGCGATGTCGAAATGCCTGCGGTACGCATGCAGTGGCGTGCTGACGAACCCGGGCCAGCCGGGTTTGACGGCGGCACCCGCTTTGGCGTGAGCACCCGCTTTGGTGGCCTTGTCGCGCGGCTGGTCGCTGCTTGCGGGTGGCCGCCCGGGGGCGGTGAAGGCCGCGTTGTTGATCAGAATCCCGATGGGGCCCAACGCCTGTCGCGCCGATTCCACCAGCCCGGCGACCTGATCGCGGTCGGTCAGATCCGCCCGAATCGGCACCGCACGCCCGCCGGCCGCCTCGATGTCGGCGACCGTGTCACCGATGGTCCCCGGTAGCCGTTCGTCCCACACCTCTTCGGTCCGCCCGGCGACCGCCACCGCGGCGCCGTCGGCCGCCAGGGCCAGCGCGATCGCCCGGCCCAGGCCGCGGCTACCGCCGGTGACGATCGCGGCGCGGCCCGCCAGCCGTCCCGTCATCGCCGCACCCCGTGCACGACGATCGCCGTGGTTTGCTCCACCCACGCGTCGTCGAGTTCTTCTTCCGGGCGCAGCAGCATCCGCAGCATCGTCGCACCCCCGATCAACTCGATCAGTCGGTCCGGATCCACATCGGGATGGGCTTCGCCCCGGTCGACCGCCTCGCGCAGCCGCACCCGCACCGCGGTGAACAGGTCCACGAATCGCGACATCACCCGCGCGTTGAGCGCGGGGTCGGCGGTCATGTCGGCGACCAGACCGGGCAGCGCGGCGCGCACCACCGGGGTGGTGAACACGTCGCGCGTGGCCTCGATCATCATCCGCATGTCGGCGGCGATATCCCCGGCCGGCGACTCCAGCGCGGTCGGGGCCGTCGGGAAGGCCGCCTCGTGCACCAACTCAGCCTTGCTCGACCAGCGCCGGTACAGCGCGGATTTCGTGGTGCCGGCGCGCTCGGCGACCGCCGCCAGACTGATGTTGGAATAGCCCGTTTTGACCAGCAGTTCGGCGGTCGCCGATAGGATCGCCGAGTCGATACGCGGATCGCGCGGGCGGCCGGCGCCGGAGGCCTTGTCAAGGCCGGACGGGTCTGCTTTCATAACGCTACCTACCGTATCGTAATTGCCTCAACGAAGGAGGCACCTTATGGCAACAGAACCGGCGGTCGACAACATCGACCGGCTCCAGCGCTCCAGCCGCGACGTCACGACGTTGCCGACGGTGCTGTCACGCTGGCTTTCCACCGTACTGCCGGGCGACGCGAATCCCGAGGTGATCGTAGAGAGCGGCGTGGACTCGACGGGCATGTCCTCGGAGACGATCATCCTGACGACGCGCTGGCAGCAGGACGGGCGACCGACCGAACAGAAGCTGGTGGCGCGGGTGGCGCCGACGGCCGAGGACGTGCAGGTCTTCCCCACCTATCGGCTCGACCACCAATTCGACGTCATCCGGAAAGTAGGCGAGCTGACCGACGTGCCCGTGCCCCGGGTGCGCTGGCTGGAGAACACCGGCGAAATCCTCGGCACACCGTTCTTCGTGATGGATTACGTCGAGGGCGAGGTGCCGCCCGACGTCATGCCGTATACGTTCGGCGGCAACTGGTTCGCCGATGCGCCCGCCGAGCGGCAGCGTGAACTGCAGGACGCCACCGTCGGCGTACTGGCCACGCTGCATTCGATCCCGAACGCGCAGAGCACGTTTGGCTTCCTCACCGAGGGGCAATCCGGCGACACCGCCCTGCGCAAGCACTTCAACTGGGTGCGGTCCTGGTACGACTTCGCGGTACCCGACATCGGGCGATCACCGCTGCTCGAGCGGACCTTCGACTGGCTGGAAGCCAATTGGCCGGCCGAGGCGGCGGCCACCGAGCCCGTGCTGCTGTGGGGCGACGCCCGGGTGGGCAACGTGCTGTACAGCGACTTCCGGCCGGTCGCGGTGCTGGACTGGGAAATGGTGACACTGGGACCGCGTGAGCTCGATGTGGCGTGGATGATATTCGCACACATGGTTTTTCAAGAACTCGCCGGCCTGGCAACGCTGCCGGGGTTGCCGGAGGTGATGCGCGAGGAGGACGTGCGCGCCACCTACGCGCGGCTGGCCGGCGTCGAAGTCGGCGACTTGCACTGGTTTTACGTGTACTCGGGCGTGATGTGGGCCTGCGTGTTCATGCGCACCGGCGCTCGGCGGGTGCACTTCGGCGAGACCGAGAAGCCCGGCGATGTCGAATCGCTGTTCTACCACGCCGGATTGATGCGGCGCTTGATCGGAGAGGACCAGTAATGCTCGGACCGCTCGACGAGTTCCCGGTACATCAGATTCCCCAGCCGATAGCGTGGCCGGGCTCCTCGGACCGCAACTTCTACGACCGCTCCTACTTCAACGCCCACGACCGCACCGGAGACATCTTCGTGATCAGCGGCATCGGCTACTACCCCAACCTCGGGGTCAAGGATGCGTTCCTGCTCATCAGGCGCGGCGACACCCAGACCGCCGTACACGTTTCCGACGCCATCGACCAAGACCGGCTCAACCAACGCGTCAACGGCTACCGCGTCGACGTCATCGAGCCGCTACACCAGCTACGGATCGTCCTCGACGAAACCGAAGGCATCGCAGCCGATCTCACCTGGAAGGGGCTTTTCGACGTCGTTCAGGAGCAGCCGCACATCCTGCGATCGGGCAACCGAGTCACGCTGGACGCGCAACGTTTTGCACAGTTGGGCAGCTGGAGCGGACACATCATCGTCGACGGTGAGGAAATCGCCGTCGATCCCAAGACGTGGCTGGGCAGCCGCGATCGGTCCTGGGGCATCCGTCCGATCGGCGAGGCCGAGCCCGCGGGCCGTCCCGCGGATCCGCCCTTCGAGGGCATGTGGTGGCTGTACGTACCAATGGCTTTCGACGATTTCGCGATCGTGCTGATCATCCAGGAGGAGCCCAACGGGTTCCGCTCGCTCAACGACTGCACCCGGATCTGGCGCGACGGCCGCGTCGAGCAGCTGGGCTGGCCGCGGGTCAAGATCCACTACCGCTCCGGCACCCGTGTCCCGACCGGCGCGACCGTCGACGCCACCACCCCAGACGGCACCCCGGTGCACTTCGACATCGAGTCCAAACTGCCGGTGCCCATTCACGTCGGCGGCGGTTATGGCGGTGACTCCGACTGGACACACGGCATGTGGAAGGGCGAGAAGTTTGCCGAGCGCCTGACCTACGACATGACCGATCCGGCCATCATCGGGCGAGCGGGCTTCGGCGTGATCGACCACGTCGGCCGCGCGGTCTGCCGTGACGGGGACCGCGAGCCGGTCGAGGGCTGGGGCCTCTACGAACACGGTGCGCTGGGCCGGCACGATCCCTCTGGATTCAAAGATTGGCTGACGGTCGCGCCATAGCCGCAGGGTGGCCGCGGCGAGGCCGGGAGACGCTCCGACAGCTTGCACAATTTGCGGTGAAATCCGTCGAAATGCGGTTCACTGGACCGCGTGCCGAAACCCCCGCGGATTGTCGACATTGTCGTGGTCGGTGCGGGCTTTGCCGGACTCGCCGCGGCCCGCGAGCTGTCTCAACAGGGCCACGACGTGGTGGTCTTCGAGGGGCGTGACCGAGTCGGTGGGCGGTCGCTGACCGGCAGCGTCGCAGGCTTGCCGGCCGATCTGGGCGGCACTTTCGTCGGGCCGACCCAGGACGCGGTCTTGGCGATGGCGGCCGAACTCGACGTCCCGACCACGCCGACCCACGATGACGGCAAGAACCTCATCCATTGGCGCGGGTGGACGCACGCCTATCACGGCACCATCCCCAAGCTTTCGCTGACCGGGCTGCTGGACATCGGCCGGCTGCGGTGGCAGTTCGACCGGATCGCCCGCAGCATCCCGCTGGCGGCGCCGTGGGATGCCCGCCGTGCCCGCGAACTCGACGGCTTGTCGCTCGGCGGCTGGTTGCGCTCCGTGCGCGCGACCGCCTCGTCGCACGACCTGCTGGCGATCGTGGCGCGGGTGACGTGGGGGTGTGAACCCGACGACGTGTCGATGTTGCACGCCGCCCGTTACGCGCACGCGGCCGGTGGCCTGGACCGGCTGCTCGACGTGAAGGACGGTGCCCAACAAGATCGCTTTCCCGGTGGCACACAACAGATCGCCGAGGCCGCGGCCGCCGACCTGGGCGCCCGGGTGGTCCTCAACGCTCCGGTTCGCCGAATCGAACGGCACGGTGCGGGCGTGACCGTGACGACCGATCTCGGCGCGACCGAGGCGGGATTCGTCATCGTGGCGATCCCGCCCGCCCACCGCGCCTCGATCGAGTTCGCGCCCCCGTTGCCCGCCGAATACGAGCAACTCGCCCTGCATTGGCCGCAGGGCCGGCTCAGCAAGGCGTACGCGGCCTATTCCACGCCGTTTTGGCGGACCAACGGATTTTCCGGACAGGCGCTGTCCGACGAGGGTCCCGTCTTCATCACCTTCGACGTCAGTCCGCATCCGGAGGGTCCCGGAATTCTGATGGGTTTCGTCGACGCCCGCGCGTTCGACTCGCTACCCGGCGATCAGCGCCGCCGTGACGCATTGCGCTGCTTTGCAACGCTTTTCGGCGATGATGCGCTCAATCCCCTCGATTATGTCGATCATCGTTGGGGGGCGGAGGAATTCGCGCCCGGCGGCCCAACCGCCGCGGTCCCGCCGGGGTCGTGGACGCGGTTCGGGCCGTGGCTGCGCGAACCGGTCGGGCCGATTCACTGGGCCGGCACCGAAACCGCCGACGAGTGGACCGGGTTTCTCGACGGGGCGATCCGCTCCGGGCAGCGCGCCGCCGCCGAGATCACCGCCCTGCTATGAGCTGATACGGCGGGTGGCCGCGTTGTGGACCGCCATTTCGGCGAGTCCGCGCAAGTGGCGATTCACCTCACGCGGGTGTTCCAGCATCGAGCAGTGGCCGCCGGGCAGTTCAACCAGCTCGATCAGGTTGGGCGCGCAGCGAGCGATCCTGCGGGACTGGCTGATCGGGGTCAGCCGGTCGAGTGCGCTGCCGATGACCAACGTCGGCACGGTCAGCCCGTCCAGATTCAAATGCCGCGACCCCAGTGCGGTCACCAGCGCCCGCGCACACCCGGCCCGTCCCGCCGGTGAGGTGTTCTCGAACAGCTCGCAGACGAGCCTGGCGACACTCGGGTCGGCGTCTCGTCCGGTGGCCAGCATCGCCACCGCATACCGGCTCGGGATACGTGCCGCACGCGGGAGCGGGAACCCGCCGAACGCGTTGATCAGGGCGCGCCCGGCGAGAACCCGGGCCGGCGACAACCCGTAGGGCGCCCGCAACAGCTGCACCTGCCGGATCAGGTCACCGGTGGTGGTGTTGATCAGCGCGACGGCGTCGGCGCGCCGGGGAACCTTGTGGCGGTAGCGCTCAGACCACGCGGCGATGGTGATGCCGCCCATCGAGTGACCCGCCACCACGGCCCGTTCGTGCGGCGCCAGGGTCGCATCCAGCACCGAATTCAGGTCGGAGGCAAGATGTTTGAGGCTGTAGTCCTTGCGTCCCGGTACGCCACTTCGTCCATGGCCGCGATGATCGAATGCGATCACCCGGTAGTCGTTGGACAAGTCGGCGATCTGATATGCCCACGCCCGTATCGCGCAGGTGATGCCGTGGATCAAGACAATCGGATAACCGTCGGGCGGCCCGAACACCTCCGCGTGCAGCCGGGTGCCGTCGGCGGCCCTAACAGCCACGGTCTCACTCGGCGGCAGCCGGTCGGGGAACGGGTCAACTGGGCGAGCCGACCGTCGAGCACTCATGTTTCCGCTCCCCCCTCGAACGCGGCCCCATTGCCGCAGCTAAGGATGAGACGATCTTATGCCTGGAGTCGGTCCGCTTTTGGCGAATCCGGCAACCGATTCTTAAGAAATGCTTAGACCTGCTGCCGCAGCGTGGTGTGCGGGCTCTGGCCGTACGTCTGCCGGTAGAGCACCGCGAACCGTCCGGTGTGGGCGAATCCCCACCGCTGCGCGATCTCGGTGACCGTCGCCGTAGTACTTGTCGCCGCGATCAGCTCTTGATGGGCGTGGCTGAGCCGGACACGGCGCATGTACTCCGTCGGCGTCGTGTCGAGCTGCCGGCGGAACAGGTACTGGACTGCCCGGGGCGTCAGATGCACGGCGGCGGCGACTTCGTTGATGCCGATGTCCTCTGCTGTGTGGCGATGGATGAAAGACACCGCCTCCTTGAGGGTCTCGGGCAGCGCGAGATCACTGGCCGGGTCTTGCTCGGTGAGATTGGACGGATAGCACTCGAGCAGCGCACCGGCGAGCAGGTTGGCCATGCCTGCCGCGATCAGCGGCTGGTGCGCGATGTCAGCGGAGGCCAAGGTGCCGGCCACGTAATCCAGCGCTCGGTGCCAGGCCCGCACGGCGGCACGGGAACGCGGCCGCCAATTCACGAACTGAGTCTGCTGCCCTAGCGACGTCTGCCAATCCGCGGCGACTTTGTTCAGCACGTCAGCCTCGACGGTCACCGCGTCGAACCGCGCGCCATTGCAGTGCAATACGCAGGGCATCCCGTGAGCGACGAGAATCGGGAAGTCCGCATCAGCAACGGGGCCGCCCGCGACACTCAACGATCCCGCGCGCGGCTGGATCACCATGGTGTCGGCGGCCGGGATTTCGAGCGTCACACGCCCCTGGATCATCACCTCGTCGACCATCATCGAGCCGGCTTCACTGCGCCGGTGCGACACCGCAACGTGGCCGGTAAGCCCGGAGATGCGCCAGCCCGGCTGATACGCGCCGGCGAAGAACCGCCGCGCGGCTTGCGCATCGGCGGTGCGAAACTGCTTGTATTGCACGACAACCGGACGGAACCCGTGCTCGGCATCCGGCGTGGGACGATTCGGGCAGTAGTCGGATCGAGGCCCGTCGGGCGACTCGCCGGCAGAACCGATGACGACCCTGGCGGCTTTGCCGTCGATCCCGCTCGTCGCGATGGTCATGGCCGGCCTTGCACAAGGACCGCGTGCGCTCGCATCACCGCGCCGCCGTCGGTCGCAAACCTGCCCGATCCGGCGACCCGATGCTTCCGTAGATGCTCAGCGCATCGAGCGCTATTCGCTCCCACGCGAAGCGCGACACGGCGCGGGTTCGGCCCGCCGCGCCCATGCTCTCGCTTTGAAATCTTTGGCTCACAAGCTTTCTCAACGCCACAGCCAAGGCCGCGGGGTTCTCCGGCGACACCATGACGCCGGTGATGTCGTCCAGCACGACGTCGGCCAGGACTCCCACAGTGGCCGCGGCTACCGCCATCCCGGTGGCCATGGCCTGTAACACGGCGGTGGCGCGTGGTGGCTGCCGAGGCGTGCACACCGCGACGTCGACGGACCGCATCAACTTCGGCAGTTCGTCATCGCTGACGGTTCCGGCAAAGCGGATGCGGTCGCCCACGCCCAGCTCCACAGCAAGATGTCGCAGCCGAGCCCGCGCGTCGTTGTGGACACCGTTCGTGGCGTCATTCTCCGCGATCACCAGCTCCGCACCAGGCACGTTAGGCAGGGCACGGATGGCGATATCGATACCGTTGCACCGCAAAGGGTTTGGTGTCGCGCAGAGGATGCGTTGCAGGCCGTTGCGCGAGGCCATCGGACCGATGGGCGAGTAGCGCGACGCGTCCACGCCGCAGGTCAGGGCGGACACTCGGGCGCGGCTATGCCGCAGCCGGGCCAGCGCGTCGACGTCGTCGCTGCTCTCGCCCGTTACCCATGCCGCACTGCGCGCCAGGAGCGGCTCGAGGCGCAGTCGTTCGCTGTGATGTTCCGCGTCGGCCTGTCCGCGCGACGTCGCGGCCAAACCCAGAAATGTCTGCACCACGGGGATGCGCCGACGACGAGCCGCCAATTGAGCAGCCACCCCGGCCAGCCAGCCATAGGCGTGCACGACGTCGGGTTGTTCTCTGGACCAGGCGCGCTCGAGTTTGGCGGCCCATTCCCCCACATAGGGCAAGACCTCGACGGGCGGTGCGGCCCTGCGCGGGCCCACGGGAATCGACAGGCATCGGTAGTGGTCCTCGGCCGCCGCCTGTCCCGCGCGTCGACCGGCTCGCCGAAGGCACGCCGTCGCGTCGTGCCCCTGGGCTGCCAGGGCGGCGCACAGCTGCTCCGGGTCGTCCCCGACAACGTCGTCGCCGCTGACAATTGCAATCTTCAACTGCAATTCCCTCCGCGCCCATCGTCCATCCGCCAACACTAGATTGAGATACCCTGCCCGATACTCGCGAAACGACGCGAGCGCATCTTCGCAGGCTGGCCCAGCTTTCGCCGGTCGACCCTTGTGTCCGCCGCAGCACTATGACGGCCTCTGCACAAGGAGGAGACTTGAGAGGTGACGACTGACGAGCATGGCCGAGGCGTCGAGCTGGTGGTCCTGCTGGCGTCGGCAGGCGGTCTGGAACCGCTGTCGACCGTATTGCGAGGTTTGCCCTCCGACTTTCCCGCCGCGGTCGTCGTGCAACAACACCTGGGCGGTCACCACAGTCTGCTGACCACGATCCTGCACAGGCACACGGGACGTGCGATCGGCTGGGCGCAGGACGGAATGGTGCTGCGGTCCGGGCAGGTGGTCGTCTGCCCACCGACGGTACTGCTGCAACTCGACCCCGACGGCCGCTGCCGCCTGCAGACTGCCCAGAGGCATCAGGCGCTGGTGTTCGACGTGCTGCTGGCGTCGGTCGCCGGCTCGTTCGGCCCGCGCAGCGTCGCCGTGGTGCTGTCAGGTTCCGGACATGACGGCGCGGCGGGCACCGTCGCGATGAAGCTGGCCGGCGCCGCCGTCATCGCCCAAAGCCCGGAGACGGCGCAGTACCCGTCAATGCCGATCGCTGCCGCCCGCGCCGGCGCCGACCTGGTGTTGGACGTCGCCGAAATCTCCGACGTTCTCATCGGCATTGTCCGAGGGGCGGCACTCCCCCCACGGCGCAAATCGTCGGCACCGACTCCGGAGGACCGACCCGATGCCGTCCTCACCTACGACGTTCTCGACCGGCTGCCTCCGAAGTTTGCGACCAATAGCGCGGCGGCGCGGGGCGAGCTCGCCCGGCTGCGCGCGGCGGAGCTCGAACGCCGCCGCAAGGAGCTGACGGCGGGATTCGGTGCCACGCGGGAAACGGTCGCCATGGCCCGGCGTAGGGCGCAGGAGTCGCGGTCCCGCGCTCAGCTGGCTCACCAGGCGGCCGAGGAGGCAACCACCCGGTGGCCCACCACAGCAGCGGGCCACCCCATTGCGGGCGGCTAACCCACCACCTCCATCAGCAGCAACGCCCCGCCGACCGTCCCCTCGATCGAACGGAACGACGTGCAGGTGATGCGCACGGTCGCCGGGCGGCCACGCCGGTTGACCGCCTCCACCACGACTTCGCCGGAGCTCTCCGGGTCGACGAAAGCGTTGCCGATCAGCGGCCGCACAGCGTCGAGCGGTAGGCCGATGTCCAGATTTGTCAGCCCGGTCCCCGTCGTCTCATCTGCACGCAATCCCCAGAGCTCCTCACAGCCGCGGTTCCACAAGATCACCTTCATCTCGCGGTCGACCACCACCATGCCCATCTGCACCGAGTCGATCAGCGAGTCCTGGAAATGCTTGGCTTCGTCGAGTTCCAGGCTGCGCTCGCGCAGCATGTCGTTGATGGTGTGCAGTTCGTCGTTGGTGGACTGCAACTCCTCGTTCATCGTCTCGAGTTCTTCGTTGGTGGACTGCAATTCCTCGTTCGTGGTCTCGAGTTCCTCAACGGTGGACTGCAATTCCTCGTTGGTCGTTTCGAGTTCTTCGTTGGTGGACTGCAGCTCCTCGTAGGCGGCCTCCAGCTGGCGGTTGGTCTGGACGACCTTGTCGAGCAGCGCGCGGGTCGCGGTGACGTCGAAGAAGACGATCGACACGCCGAGCAGACCGTTCTCGGCGTCGACCAGTGGATTGACGTGGATCTCGAACCACACCGTTTCGGCGCCCGGGCGTTGCCATTTGACGTCTTGGATCCGCGCCGAGCGCCGCTCCACCTTGGCCTGCTCCAGGTACGCGCGCAGCTCGACCGGACGGTAGGACACCTCGAGATCGCGCAGCAGCCGGCCGATGTCGCGGGCCGAGAGCCCGAAGATGGACTCGGCCTGCTGGTTGATCATCGCGACGGTGTCTTCACCGGTGACCACGATCTGTGCCACCGGGCTGGCACGAAAGGCCAAGTCGCGCACCGTCGTCAGCCCAGACAGGTCGATGTTGCGTTCGTAGAACGCCGCGTTCGGGTCGTAGCGATCCACGCCGCCGTGGGTTCCGGCCGCCTTGCGAAAGATGCGGTGCTTGAGGTTCAGCGGGGTGAACCTGTCTCCGTGACTCAGCAGCATCTCGGCATGCCCGAGAAACAGCGTGCCCTGCGGCGCAAGGGCAAAATGCAGACGCCCCAACACGTTTCGTTGGGTCTCCGCATTGAGGTACATCAGGCTGTTACGGCACACCAGGAGGTCGACGCGCTAAATCGGCGCGTCCTTGACCAGGTCGTTACGCCCGAAGATCACCGCGCGGCGCAGGTCCTTGTGAAACACGTAGCGGCCGTTGACGTGTTCGAAGTAGCGTTCCAACAGATCCGCGGGTACGGATTCGACCGCCTTGGCGTCGTAGGAGGCGATGCGCGCCTCGCTCAGCGCGTCCTCGTCGACGTCGGTGGCGTAGATCTTGACGCGCTGCCGGAATCCGTCGGGTCCCAGCGCCTCGGCCAGCAGCATGGCCAGCGTGTAGGCCTCCTGTCCGGAGGCGCAGCCGGCGCTCCACACCCGGATCGGATCGTTGGGGCCGCGCTCGGCCAGCAGCCGCGGGATGACCTCCGCGCTGACGAACTCCCAGGCATCCGGGTCCCGGAAGAACGAGGTGACGTTGATCAGGATGGTGTTGAACAGCGCGGTGAATTCGTCGGAGCTGGCCTGCAGGAAATCGAGGTACTCGTCGAATGCGGTGTAGCCCGCCTGGTCCATCCGGTGGCGGACGCGGCGCATCAGAGAGGTGCGCTTGTAGCCGGTGAAGTCGAAGCCGCGCGAGTCCCGCATATAGCGCAGCAGGGCTTCGAACGCCTCGTCAGTCGTGGATTCCATCCAAGTCCCGTCGATAGGGGTGTATCGAAGGATTTGAACATTACTCGCGACGTCAGAAGTGGTTTTCCCGACCGATCAATGCCCATACCGTTTTGCCCGACGAGGTCGGGGTCGCACCCCATGCCCGGCACATAGCGGCGACGATGGCCAGTCCCGAGACGACATCCGCGCCGAGGTCGGCATCTTCATGCCGCCCCGGCAGGTGGGAACTGCTGTCCTCCACAGCGACGGTGACTGTGTCTTGATAGCTCTCGACGATCAGCACCGGTGCGCTCTCCGTGTGGTCCAGAACGTTTTCGACGAGGACAGTGGCCAGTGTGGCAGCGACCGGTATCACCTCACTGATGTCCCACTGGGTGAGCCATTCGGCGATCACACTGCGCGCGACCTGCAGGCTGCTGACGTTTCGCGCAAGGCTGGCGCGCGCCCGCCGACGGACCTGGAACAACCGGTCCTGCAGGGCATTTCGGGCGAGCTCCAGGCTGGCGTGTATCGGCACATAGCGGGTAACACCGGCGTTGATCATCTCCTGCTGCACCCACGCCTCGCCACACACGAGCAGGATCGGCACGTCCGGCCAGATGCTGACGTGCCAGCGGGCGCTGGTGAATACGGTCCATGCGGAAGCCGACGGCGCGCGCAGACGGTTGATGTCGACAATCACCGCACGGGGCTCGTCGATCGCGGCCTTGATGACGGCGTCGCGAACGGTCCGATAGGTCGAGCTGTCCAGCACGCCCTCGATGGTCAGGATCGGTAGGTCTTCTGAGGTTTCCAGCTCGATTCGGACCGCCGGTCGATCGTTACTCATCCGGTTTCGCCCTCCTGCTGGGCAGCGGTCGACAGCCGGTCGCTGAGCAGTGTCAGGGCACGCTCGGTCTCGGCCGCAATTGCCGTGTAGCGCCGGTGCAGTGGACCGGTTCCGGCTTTGCCGGCCATGTCGCGGGCTAGCTTGGCCTTTTCCTGCAGGCTGCGCACCGCGATCCACAGCGCCCCCTCGAGCTCGGCGTCCCGCGCGCCGAGCAGCGCCTCGGCCGTCCACGCATGGCCCACATGGCAGCGAAAGTTGGCCTCACTGATGGAGATCAGCGAGCCGTTGCAGTCGGGACAGGTGTAGCCCGATGGGGGCCCCAGTTTTTCGGTGTCGAAGTCGGTCGCGAACCGCGACATCATGGCGATGCGGTTCTCGAGCTCCATGGCGGCGTCGCGCTCCATGTCAAAATCCCTTATCTCTCGGTGCGACAGCTCTTTGAGGACCGCGCCGATATCGGCCGCCGGGGACTGCCGATCCACCACGCCGGCCCGCGCGGCGGTGGTGGGCATCGCCGGGAACAACGCGTCCTCGGGCGCCTGCGCGATGGTGGTGCCGCCGCGCGAACGGATGGCTCCCATTCCCAGCACGCCGTCATCGAGCACGCCGGAAAGCAACACGCCGATTGCGCGGGGCCCGAAGTTCAGGGCCACCGACCGGAACAACGCGTTGATCGCAGGCCGGTGCCCGTTCTCGGTTGGCCCCTGCGACAGGAGTACATGATGGTCGGCGACCAGCAGATGGCGATCCGGAACCCCGACATAGATGCGCCCCTGTTCCAGGGGTGCCCCGTCCTCGGCGGCGACCGCGGGCAGCGGACCGCTGCGGTCGATGATGCGGGCCAAGATGCTGGGCGCGCCGGGGGGGATGTGCAGCACCATCAGATAGGCGTAGGGCACGTCCGGCGATAACCCGGCCGCAAGGTTCGACAGCGCTTCGACGCCTCCCGCCGACGCACCGATCGCTACCACACCTTGCAGGGCGCCGACTTCAGCCGTCTCAACCACCACTTTCGACTACCCCTATAGATGGTAGGCAACCCTTTCCCTCCTGGATAGGGCTGCGGTCATCCCGTTTGCGCCGGTCAGACGGTGGTACTCCCCACGGTTGAAAGGAGGCGAGCCATGGCCGCCGATCAAAATCCGAAACAGCGCGATCTGGACTCCGCGCGGTTCCGCCGTGACACCGGATACCTGACCACGCAACAGGGCGTTCGCGTCGACCACACCGACGATTCGCTGACGGTCGGTGAGCGAGGACCGACACTGCTGGAGGACTTCCACGCCCGCGAGAAGATCACCCACTTCGACCACGAACGCATCCCGGAGCGCGTGGTGCACGCACGTGGAGCCGGCGCCTACGGTTTTTTCGAGCCATACGAAGACTGGCTGGCCGATCACACCGCGGCGAAATTCTTGACCACTCCTGGCCTTCAGACGCCGGTGTTCGTTCGATTCTCCACGGTGGCCGGGTCGCGCGGATCGGCCGACACGGTGCGCGACGTACGCGGCTTCGCCACCAAGTTCTATACCGAACAAGGCAATTACGACCTGGTGGGCAACAACTTCCCGGTGTTCTTCATCCAGGACGGCATCAAATTCCCCGACTTCGTGCACGCGGTGAAACCAGAGCCGCACAACGAGATTCCGCAGGCGCAGTCCGCACACGACACATTGTGGGACTTCGTGTCGCTGCAGCCCGAGACCCTGCACACCATCATGTGGCTGATGTCGGACCGGGCGCTCCCGCGCAGCTACCGCATGATGCAGGGCTTCGGCGTGCACACCTTCCGGCTGGTAAACAACAGCGGGGAAGGCACTTTCGTCAAGTTTCACTGGAAGCCCCGGCTCGGGGTGCACTCACTGATCTGGGACGAATGCCAAAAGATCGCCGGCAAGGATCCCGATTACAATCGCCGCGATCTGTGGGAGGCCATCGAGTCCGGGCAATACCCGGAGTGGGAGCTGGGCGTGCAGCTGATCGCCGAGCCCGACGAGTTCGACTTCGATTTCGATCTGCTCGACGCGACCAAACTCATTCCGGAAGAACAGGTTCCGGTTCGCCCGGTGGGCAAAATGGTGCTGAACCGCAACCCGGACAATTTCTTCGCCGAGACCGAGCAGGTGGCGTTTCACACGGCGAACGTGGTGCCCGGCATCGACTTCACGAACGATCCGCTGCTGCAGTTCCGCAACTTCTCCTACTTAGACACTCAGCTGATCCGCCTGGGCGGCCCCAACTTCGCTCAACTGCCGATCAACCGGCCGGTGGCCGAAGTGCGAACCAACCAGCATGACGGCTACGGACAGCACGCGATCCCGCAGGGGCGCTCGAGCTACTTCAAGAACAGCATCGGCGGCGGCTGCCCGGCGCTGGCCGATGAGAACGTCTTCCGCCACTACACAGAGCGACTCGACGGGGAGACAATGCGCAAGCGCGCCAAGTCGTTTGAGAACCACTACAGCCAGGCGCGGATGTTCTGGCTGAGCATGTCGGCGGTCGAAGCCGAACACATCGTTGCCGCGTTCGCCTTCGAGCTCGGCAAGGTCGAAGTGCCCGAGATCCGTTCGGCCGTGGTGGAACAACTCGCGCGAGTCGACAGTGGGCTGGCCGCGCAGGTGGCGGCGAAGCTGGGTCTTCCCGATCCGCCCGAGGAGCCCGTCGACAATCGGGTGGCCCCGTCGCCGGCGCTCTCCCAGATCGGTGTCAGCGACACCATCACCTCGCGCAAAATCGCGGTCCTGGCCGCCAACGGTGTCGACGTGGTGGGGACGCAACGCCTCATCGAGCAGATGGGCGAACGCGGCGCCATGGTCGAGGTGTTGGCACCGGTCGCCGGTGGCACGTTGGAGGGCGGATCCGGCGGCGAGCTTCCGGTCGACCGATCGTTCACGACGATGGCATCGGTGCTTTATGACGCCGTCGTGGTGGCGTGCGGGCCACAATCGGTGCAGACCCTGTCCGACGACGGCTACGCGGTGCACTTCGTGACCGAGGCCTTCAAACATCTGAAGCCGATCGGCGCCTACGGGGCGGGCGTCGACCTGCTCCGCACGGCCGGCATCACGAATCGACTCGCCGAGGACACCGACGTCGTCAACGATCAAGCCGTCATCACCACCAAAGCCGCTGCCGATGAGTTGCCGGACCGCTTCGTCGAGGAGCTGGCCGCCGCTCTCGCCCGCCACCGTTGCTGGGAGCGGCGCACCGACCCGATTCCTGCCTAAGACGTGGTTTTCTCCGCGCCCGGGGCGGGCACTCCGAGATTCGGGGCGTCTCATGGTGGACAGGAGGATCGCTGATGCCGCGTTCGTCGATCAAGAATGAAAAGCTGTATCAGGATTTGCGTAAAAAGGGCGACTCCAAGGAGAAGGCCGCGCGCATCTCTAACGCGGCCGCCGCCCAGGGCAAGTCGAAGGTCGCGCGTAAGGGCGGCAAGTCCGGGTCTTATCAGGACTGGACCGTGGCGGAACTCAAGAAGCGGGCCAAAGAGCTTGGTATGTCCGGCTATTCAAGCCTGACCAAAGACAAGTTGGTCGCCAAACTGCGTAATCACTAGCTGGTGAGGCCGAGCCGCTCGGCCAGCACCAAGAACGCGACCGCGTAGTCGTTGTCCTTGGTCATCGTTCGGATCGCCTCCCAGTCCAGCCGTTCGCGTACCGCGCGCACCGCCGGCAGCAACCTGGCGAAGTCGCAGTGGTGCTCGTGCAGTGCCCGTAGCTGCTGGACGATCACCAAAGTGGGCGGCAACACCGCCATGCCGATGGCGAGCACCTCTTGCTGTTCGGCGCGGTCCAGCATGCCCGCGTCGACCGGGACTCCGTTGATCCGGTGCAGGACGTCGACGAGCGTGTCGGCGCTGCGGGCCTTGAACAGCCAGTCCTCCGGCGGACGCTCGATGACGAATCCCGCGTCGGCCAAGGTTGTCACGGCCGCTTCGACATCGGACTCCGCCACCACCAGGTCCACGTCGTGACGGGGTTCCGGTGCCCCGTAAACCCATAACGCATAACTGCCGGCCAGGGCGAAACGTGGTCCGTTCGCCTTGAGAGCTGACGCCGCGCCACGCAGCGCGTCCCGCAACGGCGTGGCGCACGCGGGTGGATCGGGCTGGGCTTCGGTAGCTGCCATGGTGAATAGGTCATACCCGGCCTGTCCCGGGAGCAACCTGGCGAGGCGGCCAAGGCCGTTTAACTTGTGGCGAACTGGGAAATCTCGGGGTTATGTCAACCGCCGTGCCATGCGCCTATGACGCTGCCGCTGTAGTGGTCGGTCAGCTGAGGTCCGGCGCGCACACGGTCGGCCACCACACAGATCGTGACACCGACTTGTCGGTGATCACGTCGAAGCGAATCCCGGCTCGGGACCCGTACGGATTCGCCGATTACCTCACACCATTGGGGAGAACGGCGGCGGGTGATTGCGCGTGACGGCGGGCCTTGTTGAGCACTGGCTGGAGTCCGGACGACTTGAGTTGCCCTTTCCCGCATCGGGGCGCACAGCCGAACGCTGGCAGCGTCTGGCGCGCCTGGCCGAAGAGAACATCGTGGCGGCCAGGATCGCCGAAGCGCACGTCGATGCGGTAGCGATACTTCACGAATTGGGCGGCAAGCCGCCCGAACCGGGCCAATTGTGGGGGGTGTGGACGGCCGAGGCGCCGGACGCCGTTCTGACGGCCACCAGCAACGACGGCGCGTTCTCGCTGAACGGGACGAAGGTGTGGTGCGCGGGCGCGGGATTCTGCACGCACGCGCTGGTCACCGCGCGCCTTGACGACGGAACGCGCGGGCTGTTCGCCGTCGCCGCGATAGACCCCACCGTCAAGGCGTTGCCCAGCACGTGGTGGAACGCCGGGATGGCCGGCAGCGATACCAGGCCGGTCCAGTTCACCAATGCCCAAGCCGTGGCGGTGGGCGATCCCGACGCCTATCTGGAGCGGCCCGGGTTCTGGCACGGCGCCATCGGTGTGGCTGCCTGCTGGCTGGGCGGTGCGCGGCGGGTCGCCGACCCGCTATACCGCTGCGCCGCAAGCCAGTCGGCCGACGCGTACTCGCTCGCGCACCTTGGCGCGGTGGACGCCGCGCTCGCCGCCGGCGATGCGATCCTGTCCGCAGCGGCGACTCAGATCGATGACGACCCCTTCGACAGGGCCGGCACAGCGCAGCTTCTCGCCCGTCGAGTCCGCACGGTGGTGGAACACGCGGTCGATGAAGCGATTACGCGCACCGGGCGCGCTCTGGGCCCCGGCCCACTGTGCCAGGACGGCCGGCACGCGCAACGCGTGGCCGATCTGAGCATCTACATCCGGCAAAGCCATGCGGAGCGGGATTTGGCCGAGCTCGGACGCCTGGCGGGACAGCAGGGGATGCGGGCGCCATGACAACCGCGTCGGCGGGCAACCGCACCCGGTTTGCGGCCGAATCGCTCACCCACGGCGGCACGCCAGCGCCGTTGTGGCTGGCCGCTTTCGCGGAGAGCCCCCTGCCGACGTTGGATCTCACGGAGTGTTTACGGCTGATCGTCGTGGCTCCTCACCCCGACGACGAAACCCTCGGGCTGGGCGCCACAATCGCTCAGCTGACCGCGCGCGGGGTTAGCGTTCGAGTGGTCTGCGTCAGCGACGGTGGCGCCGCCCGGCCCGGCACGTCAGCGTCGGAGCGGCTTCGCAGGCAGACCATCCGTCGTTGCGAATTACGCAGAGCGACAAACCTTTTGAACGCCCCGCCGCCGTTGATGCTGGGTCTGCCCGACGGTGAGCTGGCAGACCACGAAGACGGTATCACCGAGACGCTGACCGAAATCCTCGACGAGGCCGGACCCGGGACCTGGTGTGCGGCGACGTGGCGCGGGGACGGCCATCCCGACCACGAAGCCGTCGGCCTCGCGGCTTCGGCCGCGTGTGCGCGTACCGCGACGACATTGTTGGAATATCCGGTGTGGATGTGGCACTTGGCATTTCCAGCCGACGAGGCGGTGCCGTGGGACCGGGCCTACTCGGTGCCCGCACCCAGTTGGGCGTCGGAACGCAAACTGCGTGCGGCGCAATGTTATCGAAGCCAATTCGAGCGCAGTGGCGACGGCGCCGCGCCCAGGTTGCCGGGCTGCGTGCTGCCGCGCTTGCGCGCGGTGGGCGAGGTCGTCTTTCGGTGACCCGCACCGACCGCCGGGTGTTCCAATCAGGATGCGCCCCCGTCGGTTCGTGTCGTAGCGAGCCCGCGCGTCGGGGACGGCGGCGACTGCACCGGGAAAAAAGTGATAGGGGAAACCTATGCGTGTGGCGACGTTCAACATCCTGCACGGGCGCACGGTCGGCGACGGCGTGGTGCTCCAGCGGCTGCGTGACTGCGTACAACGCCTCGATCCGGACGTGCTGAGCTTGCAAGAGGTCGACTGCGACCAACCGCGCTCCGAGCGCGCCGACCTGACCGCAGCGGCGGCCGAAGCCATGGGCGCCGTGGAACACCGGTTCGTGGCGGCGATTTCGGGCACGCCGGGGGCGACCTGGATGGCCGCCACGGGCCGCGAGCAACCCGGCACCGCCGCATACGGAATCGCGTTGCTGTCCCGATACCCAGTCACCAGCTGGCAGGTGCTACGGCTGCCCCGCATACCGATGCGGTTTCCCATGTACCTCCCGGGACCCAACCGGGTCATGGTCGTCAACGAGGAGCCGCGCGCGGCGGTCATCGCGCAGATGCGCACGCCCCTGGGCGCGCTCACGGTGGCCAACACTCACCTGTCCTTCGTCCCGGGCTGGAACCGGCGTCAGCTACGCCGACTGATTCATGACCTGCGCGGCTTTCCCGGACCACGGCTGCTGACCGGGGACTTGAACATGACCCCGAAGGCGGTGGGCCGGTGGTCGGGCATGCGGACGTTGGCCACCGCCCAAACGTTTCCCGCGGACACGCCCAATCGCCAGCTCGACCACATCTTGACCGACGACCGCCGGCTGCGCGGGGGCGTCGTGGGATCGGACCTGATGACCATTTCCGACCATCGTCCGCTGGTGGTCGATCTGCAGCGGGCCTGAGATTTCAACCGTCGGCCGAAGGCATCTCGTCGGCGCAGCCGCCATACCCGACGCGCGAAAGGGGCCCGGTCCGTCAATCGGACCGAGCCCCCTGCGGGTGACCTACTGGTTCTTCTTCTGCCGCTCCTCGGCGGCGTCGGCGCCCGCGCGCGCCGACTCAGCTTCGGCTTCCTTCTTGCCCGCATCGCGTTGAGCGTCGGCTTTGTCCTGCTGGGCCTGGCCCTCTCTGTGCAAGTCGTCGCGCCCGAGCACGGCCCCGCCGACCTCTTTGACCTTCCCCTTCACGCCTTCCACGGTGCCCTTGACCGCTTCCTCCGGCCCGCTCTTGTCATCCCCCATGGGTTCAACCTCCCTCTCGGTGATTACTGAGCTTGCGCTCGCATGGCACCTAGGGCGTTCCCACCGCACGCCCCATCAAACGCGCGCGGTCCGCGTGACCCTTCGACGCGACCGCCGAATCCGTCCGTTTGAACGAGGCCTGTTTGGGTAGTAGCCACGCCGAAGGGGGTGATGGCGCTGACCACTATCGCCGTGATCGGCGCGACCGGCACCGCAGGTACCCGCATTGTCGCCCGGCTGAGGTCGCGCGATGTCGCCGTCGTAGAGATATCGCGTGAGCATGGTGTCGACCTGTTTGACGGGCCCGGTCTTTCGCGCGCGCTCAAGGACGTTGACGTCGCCATCGACGTGTCCAACCCGGTGCCTCCCGACGGCCGGTCCGACATCGGCCAGACCCTGGCGGCGGCCTCCCACAACATCGTGGGCGCGTGTGCCGCGCAAGAAGTTCAGCGCCTGGTGGTGTCGACGATCGCCGGAATCGAGGACCCCGTGTTCGACGGCTTCGCCTATTACGAAGCCAAGCGCAGGGCCAAAGACATCATGCTCGACGGTCCGGTACCGACCACGATCGTCAGGTCGACGCAATGGTTCGAATTCGCCACCAACGACGACGCGGTGACATGCAACTCCGACGAGGTCATCGTCGAGGACTGGCTGATTCAACCCGTCGCCGCCGATACGGTCGCCGACGTGATGGTCGAGGCGGCCCTGGGGCAGCTACACGCACCGCGCACCATCACCGGCCCGGACGCCATCCGGCTGCCCGATCTCACATCCAAACTCCTTGCCCAGCAGGGCGATAGCCGACAGGTGCGAACCGTGCAGCCCGCGGTTGCCGCACTGGGCGCCGGAGCGCTGCTCGCTCCCGGCCAGGCCGTCGTCGTCGGCCCCGGCGTCGACACGTGGCTGCAGACCCTGGCTCCCCCCGGCACCAACGGCCACCATTGCGCCGACGGCTCGAGTCCGCACTTCGGGACCAGCCAGTAAATAACGATCCCGTCACGATCCCGCCGACGATTCCCTAAGACCCCGGCCGTTTTCTTAAGAATTCGTTGCTCCTTTAATCGTTCGCTTAGCAAACGACCGCCGGAAAGGGGGTAACGACCGCTAGCGTTCGTCGTCGGCGAACATCAGCGAATACTGCCACCGTCCGCTTCCGCTACTTTGGATTCCGAGGATCGGGAGCCTCTCGCAGAAACAATCATTTTCGTTTCGAAGGACAACAAGATCATGAAAATCAGCAGTATCGTCGCGCGCCGGAAAGCGGCCGGGATCAGTGCCGGCTGCCTGCTCGGGGGAATGGCGATGGGCATCATCGGTGCGCCCTCGGCGGCCGCAGCGCCCGACTGCAGCCCAGCCGGTGTGAACAACACCGTTTCCTCGGTGGAAGGCTCCGCCCAGCAGTATCTGGCGGCGCATCCGGGCGCGAACCAGGTGGTGACGGCCGCCTACGGGCAGCCGCGGCCGGAGGCCGAATCGAGCCTGCGCGGCTACTTCACCGGCCACCCGCAGGAGTACAACGACCTGCGCGGCATTCTGGCGCCAATCGGCGACACCGAGCGGCAGTGCAATGTCACCGCCCTGCCGCCGAACCTGGAGTCGGCTTACCACGAGTTCATGGCCGGCTGATTGCGCTACGACACGACCCGCCACAGCGCCGTGGCGGGTCGTTGCCATGTGGGGGCGCTAGTTCGGCCGTGTGAACAACTTCTCCGGCGGGTAATTGTGCAGTCAGCTACCAGAATTGGAGGGCGGAAAATGCGGCTGCGCCGGAGCGTGCTGAGCAAGCCTGGTATCGCGCGCAAGCGTCGCGGTAAAGGCTTCGCCTATTACCAGCCGGATGGCAAACCGCTGTCCGACCCGGAAACCCTGCAGCGCATCAAGGATCTGGTCATCCCACCTGCCTGGAAGAACGTGTGGATTGCGCCGTACAGCAACGGCCACATCCAAGCCGTGGGCGTCGACGCCGCCGGGCGGCGGCAGTATCTGTACCACTCCCTCTGGCAACAGGAACGCGCCGAGGAGAAATTCGACCGTGTGCTGGAACTGTCGACGCGGCTGCCGGTGTGGCGCGCCGAGATTGCCAAAGACCTGACGCGCAAGGGCTTGACCCGCAAGCGGGTGCTGGCGCTCGCGCTGCGGCTGCTCGATCGCGGGTACTTTCGCGCCGGCGGCGAGCAATACGCCGAGGAGAACGAGTCCTACGGTCTGTCCACCCTGCTATGTGAGCATGTGGTGGTCCGGCGCGATGCGGTCGAGTTCGATTTCCCCGCCAAGAGCGGAGTCCGGCGCACCGTGGAAATCGAGGATCCCGACGTGGTCCGCGCGGTGCGTGCGTTGACGCGCCGCCCCGACCGCACCGAGCGATTGCTGGTGTGCCGCACCTCATCCGGCTGGCTCGATGTTCGTGCCGCCGACCTGAACGAGCGATTCAAGGAACTGGTCGGCGACGAATACACCGTGAAGGACCTGCGGACGTGGCATGGGACGGTGCTGGCGGCCGCGGCATTCGCCGACGCGGACCCTGCCGTCTCTCGCCGGGTGGCCAAACGCGTTGAATCCGCAGTGATGAAAGAGGTGGCCGAGGAGCTGGGCAACACTCCGGCGGTCGCGCGCGGATCCTACGTCGACCCCCGCGTGGTCACCGGTTACGAGCAGGGGCTGACCATCGCGGCGGCGACCCGCCGCGCCGAACGCGCCCGCAAACCCGACGTCGCCCAGGAGATCCTGGACAAGGCCACCCGCATGTTGATCCGGCGAGTGGCCAAGGGCCACAGCGCTGGTGGATCCTCGGCGCTGCCCAAATCGGCGTGAGCGGTCGCGCCAGCTGAAAACTGGCTGAGAGTCGCCTGACCTGCCGAATAACACCGGCGAATCCGGGTAACCGGGCTCGTGTGGGAAGTGCCCAAGTCGTCCTCGCGGCGGCAGCCTGCGTGGGTCTCGTCTGTCAGCGGCGGCCGCTAGCGGCTGGTTCGCGTCTCGACAACGGTGCCACGCAGGTGGTTCAAACAATAGCCACACCGCCCATCCGCCAGCACAGTAGGACCGTCTGCCGAGGAGCGAAAACATGTCCAAAAAAGAGGTTTCCGACTATCTGCTAGAGCGCTTGCGGGCGTGGGGCGTTGAACATGTATTCGGGTACCCCGGCGACGGCATCAACGGCCTGCTGGCGGCGTGGGGACGCGCGGACAACAAACCCAAGTTCATCCAGTCGCGCCACGAGGAGATGAGTGCCTTCGAGGCGGTGGGCTACGCGAAATTCACCGGCCGGGTCGGAGTTTGCGCCGCCACCTCGGGCCCCGGCGCGATCCACCTGCTCAACGGCCTCTACGACGCCAAGCTCGACCATGTTCCGGTGGTGGCCATCGTCGGCCAGACCAACCGCAGCGCGATGGGCGGAAACTACCAGCAAGAGGTCGACCTGCTGACCCTTTTCAAGGACGTCGCCAGCGACTACGTCCAGATGGTCACCGTCCCCGAACAATTGCCCAACGTGCTCGACCGCGCGATCCGCATCGCGATGACCCAGCGGGCCCCGACGGCGTTGATCATCCCCAGCGACGTCCAGGAGCTGCCATACTCTCCGCCCGAACACGCGTTCAAGATGGTGCCCTCCAGCCTCGGCATCGAATATCCGGAAATCGCCCCGGACGACACCGCCATCGCGCGCGCCGCCGATGTGCTGAATGCGGGCAAGAAGGTCGCCATGCTGGTGGGCTCCGGCGCCCGCGGCGCCCAAGACGAGCTCGCCGAAGTCGCCGACCTGCTCGGTGCGGGCGCGGCGAAGGCGTTGCTGGGCAAGGACGTGTTGTCGGACGAATTGCCCTGGGTCACCGGCTCGATCGGCTTGCTGGGGACGCGGCCGAGCTATGAGTTGATGCGCGACTGCGACACGCTGCTGACCGTCGGCTCGAGCTTCCCGTACACGCAGTTCCTGCCGGAATTCGGTCAAGCGCGCGCGGTGCAGATCGACGTCGACGGCCGGATGATCGGCATGCGCTACCCGTTCGAGGTCAACCTGGTTGCCGACGCGAAGACCGCACTGCGGGCGTTGATCCCACACCTGCGCCGCAAAGAGGACCGCTCGTGGCGCGAGGGCATCGAGAAGACCGTGGCCCGCTGGTGGGAGACCATGGACAAGGAGGCCATGGTCAGCGCTCACCCGGTCAACCCGTTGCGATTGTTCTCGGAGCTGTCGCCGCAGTTGCCCGACAATGCCATCGTCGCAGCCGATTCCGGCTCGTCGGCCAACTGGTATGCGCGCAATCTGCGCTTCCGCGGCAACATGCGGGGCTCGCTGTCGGGCAACCTCGCCACGATGGGCCCGGGGGTTCCGTACGGCATCGGCGCCAAGTTCGGCCACCCGGACCGGCCCGTCATCGTGTTCAGCGGTGACGGCGCAATGCAGATGAACGGCATGGCCGAACTGATCACGATCAAGCGGTACTGGAACGAGTGGAAAGATCCGCGCCTGATCATCGCGATCCTGCACAACAACGACCTGAATCAGGTCACCTGGGAAATGCGGGCGATGGCCGGCGCGCCGAAATTCGCGGAGTCCCAAAATCTTCCCGACATCGACTTCGCCGCGTTCGCGGCCAGCCTGGGCCTGAACGCGATGACCATCAAGGACCCGGAGGAGCTCTCGGACGCCTGGCGCAACGCGCTGTCCGCGGACCGCCCCACCGTGCTGGACGTCCACACCGACCCGGACATGCCGCCCATCCCCCCGCACGCCACCTGGGAACAGTTCAAGTCGGCGACCGCGGCGGTGCTCTCCGGTGACGAAGACCGGGTGGGCTTCGTCAAGGTCGGACTGAAGACCAAGGCGCAGGAGTTCTTGCCGCACAAGAAGAGTTGACCCGCGCGGGTCAACTCACCAGGCTCGCGCCCGCGCTGCGCAGGTCGTCGACGAACGAGTTGTACACCTGATCGTGTCGGTCGCTGCGGTCGCGCAGCACCGACGAGGGGTGCACCGTCGCAAAGACGATCGGCTCCGGTGTGAGGTCGACGTCGACGGACGCCGGCAGCCGCAGTTGTTGGCCACGCTGGGTGGAAACACGAAAGGTGTTGCCCAGCAAGGACTGCGCGGCCGTCGCACCCAGGCACACGACGACTTGGGGCCGCACCGCCTCGATCTCGGCGATCAGCCATGGTCGGCACGCGACTACTTCGGTGCGGCCGGGCTTTTGGTGGATGCGTCGCTTGCCGCCCTTACGGGTGAACTTGAAGTGCTTGACGGCGTTGGTCTCATAGACCAGCGCCGGGTCGATGCCGGCATCGTCGAGAGCACGGGCGAGCAACCGCCCGGCCGGGCCTACGAACGGCTCGCCAGCGCGGTCCTCCTGGTCGCCCGGTTGCTCGCCCACCAACATGATCGGCGCCCCGGAATTCCCGTTGCCGAACACCGTTTGGGTGGCGTCTTCGAAAAGTAAACAGCCGTGGCACGTTTCGGCCGCGTCGCGCAGCGCGTCGAGGTCCCGCTGCTGCGGAAGGTAGCGGTCGGCCCCGGGTGCGTTCGATGTTGCGGCCATGGTGCGCTGAAGGGCGTGGTACCCCCCGCTCCCCCACCGAGCAGGGGGTACCACGCCATGGGTGGCTGCGTCAGCCTTTGCCGAGGATGGTGTCGCGGGCCCGGTCAAGCATCGCCGCGAACGGTCCGGCGGCCAGATTGGCCACCTGCGATTCCACTCCGGGGTGCGGGCGGGTGGGCGCAATCGCCTCGGCGAGCTTGGCGGCGCGCCCCATGCGCTCGAGCTCCTCGCCGCTCAATTCCTCACCCAGCTTGGCGAATTCGTCGTACTCCTCGTGCTCGGCGTGTTCGATGACCGCGTCGCGCAGCTTGGTCAATTCGCGAGTGAACTCCTCGCTGTCGACGTCAAGCTTTTCCAGCTTCTGCAGAACGGTCTTGGCTTCGTGCTCTTCGTGGAGGCGCTTGTCGACCACGGCGGCGCCGTCGGAGATCTTGCGCTTGGCGCGGGGGTGCACGATCTCCTCCTCCGCGGTTTCGTGGACGGCGAGCAGCCGCCGAAGCTCGACGAAGGCCTTCTCGCGGGCCTTTCCGGACGCCGCCAGTGTCTCGGCGAACATCGCTTTGATCTGCTCATGCTGACTGACGAGGAAGTCGACCACGTCGGTGGGCGACTTGATGGCGTTCGTTGCCACAGTGTCCCTCCCATCTACTTTGGTTCGACGCGCAAGGCTGTGCGCGCTCCGTCAACGGCTACCCGACGAATCCGGGCGTCAAACGGAGTGTGGCCGCGCCCGCGCGGGGTATGTACTGGACAAACAGCGAAAGGAGCTCGCGGTCGATGGATGCCGAAATCGATTCCCGCACTCGCCACCGCATCCGGGCTCTGTTGCGCTGCGGAGTCGTCGGCGTGCTCGCGACGGCCGCGCTGAGCACGGGCTGTTCGCGCCCCGGAGCATCGCTGGAAGCCGCGCCCGACGTCGAACTCTGGCAGGCAGGCGCCGCGTTGCACGAGCCGGTGTGGTCGTATCGGATGAACGCGTTGGTCGCGCTCACCGACGACCACCGATTGGCCGAGGTCAGTGCCGGCGATCACGGCGCAGGGGCCAAGACGCGGTTTTCCGCGCCCATGGCGTCCGGGCGCAACCTGCAAATCAGCCGAAAAGACGAGCGGGTGGTGTTCGTGCCACAACCCGAGCGCGGCAAGGTGGCGGAGGTCGAACTGGAAAGCCTGCGCCAGGTCAACGATTTTGACGCCGGACCGGCGCCGGCCTACCTGACCGAGGATTCGGGATTGCGGATGCTGCTTGCGCTTTCGGCGGATGGGAAGGCGGTGACGCCGGTGGATCAGTACGGCTACCGCAAGCTCCCCACCGCGACCACCGGCGAGAGCGCGGACACCATAGACGGCGCCAATCGCGGCCGCGAGCTGGACTACCACCTGTTCGGCTCGTCGGGCATCCGCCATTTCCAGGGGACATCGTCGCCCGCGGCGGAACGCGGATCACTGGACCTCGACGTCGCGGTTTCGGCGGGCGACGGCACCGCGGTGACACGCAGCTACGTGGCCGGACGCGACGACGACACCCTGCGCGCCGTCGACTCGCGCCGCGGCGGAAAGGGATTGGAGGTGCTGGCCAGCACGCGGTTACCGTCCCCGATCCGCGAACTCGGCACCGACGACACCAGGATCTATGCGGCCACCGACCACGAACTGGTGACGCTGGAGGCGGCGTGCTTCACCGGTTTTCCGGACGGTCACATCCCGGTACTGCGCGCCATCGATTACCGGTCGGGGCTGCCTCCCGACGCCCGGGCGGCCCAGCTCTCGGGAATGGCCGTCGGGCCGCATCGGGTGTACCTGACCTTCGCGCACGCGCCCTACGTGGTCGGCATCGCCAAACCGCGCCTGTGACGGGTTTGCCCAAGCGCCCTCGTCGGCTACATTTCGGGCAGGTTCTCCCCGCTAAGGAGGCACTGGGGTGACCAACCCGCAGGACCCGTACTGGCAAAACCCGCTCAGCTATGACCCGCTCGGCCGCGTCCCGCCGGCCGACGAGGAGCTACCCGACGAGCTGCCCACCGCGCCTTCGCCTTTCACGCCGCCGCCAGCGCCCTACCGCCCGCCGGTCAACACCATGGCGACGCTGTCGCTGGTCTTCGCATTCCTCTTCGCGCCGGCGGGGGCGATTCTGGGACATCTCGGCCTGTCGCAGATCCGCCGCACCGGCGAACTCGGCCGCGACCGCGCGCTGGTGGGCGTGACGCTGTCGTACATCTTCATCCTGTTGGCGGTCGTCGCCCTGGCCGGGTGGGCCACGCTTTCCGGTTCGACCTCCCCGAACCGGACGCCTCCCGGGTCCAGCACGGCGGCCGGGCCGCCGCCGCCCACAGTCCCCCCGGAGACCATCGCCACGCTGCTACCTGGGCTCGACGCCCTGCGGAACATCACCGGCGATGCGAACCTCGATGCCGGACCGACCTGGAACAGCCCCGGCCGACCCGCGGATGACGGCAGCATCGACCGCCCGGAGTGTTGGGGAAGCATCGCCGCCGGCAGCCCGGACGCCTACCCTCCGGGGGCGCTGGCCGGATATCACGCCGGGCAATTCACCGATACGCGCAGCATGCTGAAGTCGATGCAGGTCATCCAGAGCGTGGGGGCGTTCCGCGACCCCGCCGCCGCCCAGGCCCAGCTTGCGGGCTTGCTGTCGGGATGGCGCCAGTGCGGCGGCTACACCGTCACCGTGACCGCCCCCGGCGGACGGCCGATCCCGATGTCGTTGGGCACGCCCGCCGACGCCGGCAACGGCATCACCACCCTGGATCTGACGCCCAAGGCCATTCAGGTGCGCTCGGCGCGGGCGATCGCCACCAAGGCGAACGTCGTCATCGACCTGAGCGTGTCCGCCAACGGCACTACGGACAGCGGGCCGCCCCGCGCGGCCGCGGTCAGCATCGCCAACTACATCCTCGGCAAGATCCCCGGCTGAGCAGCCTACGGTTCGCCCGGCTTTGCCGCGCTCGCGATCGCCACTACCCACATGAGTGGCGACCCGCAGCGCCCGGCTCCGCCGCGCTCGCGATCGCCACTACCCACATGAGTGGCGACCCGCAGCGCCCGGCTCCGCCGCGCTCGCGATCGCCACTACGCTGAGCCCATGAAATTTGTCGACGTCGACGGGGTCGGCCGGGTCAGCCGGATCGGCCTGGGCACCTGGCAGTTCGGTTCGCGCGAATGGGGTTACGGAGATAGCTACGCCGCCGGCGCAGCCGGCGACATCGTCCGCCGCGCCCTTGCCATGGGGGTGACGCTGTTCGACACCGCCGAGGTTTACGGCCTGGGCAAGAGCGAGCGGATCCTGGGCGAAGCCCTCGGCGACAAGCGCGCGGACGTCGCGGTGGCCAGCAAGATCATGCCGGTCGCGCCCTTTCCCGCCGTGGTCAAGCAGCGCGCCCGCGCCAGCGCGCAGCGGCTGAGGCTGGACCGGATTCCGCTTTATCAGATTCACCAGCCCAACCCGGTGGTGCCGGATTCGGTGATCATGCCGGGCATGCGCGACCTGCTGGAGCGCGGCAAGATCGGCGCGGCCGGCGTCTCGAACTATTCGCTGCAGCGCTGGCAGAAGGCCGACGCCGCGCTCGGGCGCCCGGTGATCAGCAACCAGGTGCACTTCTCGCTCGCCTTCCCGAAGGCGCTGAAGGACCTGGTGCCCTTCGCCGAGCGGGAGAACCGCATCGTGATCGCCTACAGCCCGCTGGCACAGGGCCTGCTCGGCGGCAAGTACGGCGTCGACAACCGCCCAGGCGGCGTGCGGGCGGTGAACGCGCTGTTCGGCACCGAAAACCTGCGCCGCGTCGAGCCGCTGCTGCAGCTGCTGCGCGACGTCGCCAAGGACGTGGACGCCAAGCCGGCGCAGGTGGCACTGGCCTGGTTGATCAGCTATCCGGGCGTCGTCGCGATTCCGGGCGCCTCCAGCGTCGAGCAGCTCGAGTTCAACGTCGCCGCCGCCGACATCGAACTGCCCACCGCATCACGTGACGCGCTCACCGAGGCGGCCCTGGCCTTCCGGCCCACGTCGACGGCGCGTTTCCTCACCGACCTGGCCAAGGAGAAGCTCGGCCGCGGTTAAGACTGGTTGGCCTCGGCGAACGCGGCGGGGCTGGCCGGCGCCCCGCGCGCCACCACGAGCGGCATCGATGTCGAGGAGTTGGTGCGCAGGATGGTGTGGACGACGTCGACGAGGTCCTCGACCGGCATCAGCTTGCCGGGCATGCAGCCGCGCGCCGACCACAGCGGCACCGCTTTCATCGCGAGATCCATATCCCAGCCCTCGTTCATTCCGGTCTGACCGTCACCCTCTCCGCCCGCGCACTCCCCGACGATCAGGTTGGTGAAGCCGATGTCGGAGTGTTCGGCTCGCCACGCTTCGACGAGCCGCTCCAGGGCGGCCTTGCTGACGCCGTAGGCGCCCAGACCCGGCCACGGCGGCCCGAAGGTGCCGGCGTCGGAAGACAGGTACACTGCCTTGCCGGCCGACGCGGTGAGGTAAGGCACCGCCGCGGCCGTCACCAACGATGCGCCGATGACGTTGGTGTCGAAGATGCGCCGCCACGTGTCGGCGTCGGTGTCCACCATGCGGACCAGCGGCCCCACCGCGGGTGTGTAGACGATGTTGTCGATGCCGCCGAGGGCGTCGGCGGCGTGGTCGATGGCCGAGCGGCAGGAGCCCTGGTCGGTGACATCGCATTCGACGGCGATCGCGTTCGGGCCGGCGTCCTTGGCCGCGGCTTCGATGCGCTCCCGGCGCCGGGCGAGTAGCGCGACCTGATCGCCGCGCTGCGCAAGACCGACGCCTATGCAGCGCCCCAACCCACTGGAGGCGCCGATGACCACTGTCCTTGACATATTCGCCCTCTCCTGTAACGACCGCGCTGCAGCCACAGCGTATCGGCAGGCGGCGCGTTACGTAACGTTCGGGCGGGTTTGTGTCAAGGTGGTCAGCCGCCGTCGGGCGCCTGCAGCACCACGGCGGTATGCGCGTCGACGGTGAAAGTACCTCCGCCGGGCACCTCGTCGGCCGGTGTGGCCTCTTCGGGCCCGGTGAAGACCACAACCTGCCAGGAAGCGCCGAATTCCTTTGGCGGCAAGGTGAATTCGATCGGCTCGTAGTGGGCGTTGAAGCACAGCAGGAAGGAGTCGTCGAGCACCCGCTGCCCCCGCGAATCGCGGTCGGGGATGCCGTGGCCGTTGAGGAACACGGTGAGTGATTTGGCGAATCCGGCGCCCCAGTCCTCGTCGGTCATTTCGGCGCCTTCGGGGGTGAACCAGGCGATGTCCGGCAGTCCGTCCTGGCCGCGGCGCCCCACGGGCTTGCCGGAGAAGAACCGGCGCCTGCGGAAGACCGGGTGCTCGGCGCGCAGCGCCGACACCGTCCGGGTGAATTCCAGCAGCCCGGCGTCGGCGCTGTCCCAGTCGATCCAGGTGAGTTCGTTGTCCTGGCAGTAGCCGTTGTTGTTGCCGTTCTGGGTACGACCGAGTTCGTCGCCATGGCAGATCATCGGCACACCCTGGGACAACAGCAGCGTGGTCAAAAAATTGCGCTGCTGGCGGGCGCGTAGCTGGTTGACCTGTTCGTCGTCGGTGGGACCCTCAGCTCCGCAGTTCCAAGACCGGTTGTGGCTCTCGCCGTCGTTGTTGTCCTCGCCGTTGGCCTCGTTGTGCTTTTCGTTGTAGGACACCAGGTCGCGTAGCGTGAAGCCGTCGTGGGCGATGACGAAGTTGATCGACGCCACCGGCCGCCGCGCGGTGTGCTCGTAGAGATCCGCCGATCCGGAGAGCCGATAGGCGAACTCGTCCAGGGTGGCGGGCTCGCCGCGCCAGAAGTCGCGCACGGTGTCGCGGTATTTCCCGTTCCACTCGGTCCACTGCGGCGGGAAGTTGCCCACCTGGTAACCACCCGGGCCCACGTCCCACGGCTCGGCGATGAGCTTGACCTGGCTGACCGTCGGATCCTGCTGCACGAGTTCGAAAAACGTTGCCAGGCGGTCGACGTCGTAGAACTCGCGGGCCAACGTCGAGGCCAGGTCGAACCGGAAACCGTCGACATGCATCTCGGTCACCCAGTAGCGTAGCGAGTCCATGATCAGCTGCAGCGCGTGCGGATGTCCGACGTTGAGGCTGTTGCCGGTGCCGGTGTAGTCCATGTAGTACTGCTTGTCGTCCTCGACCAGCCGGTAGTAGGCGGCGTTGTCGATGCCGCGCATCGACAGGGTTGGGCCCAGGTGATTGCCCTCCGCCGTGTGGTTGTAGACCACGTCGAGGATGACCTCGATGCCGGCCTCGTGCAGCGAGCGCACCATGGCCTTGAACTCTTGAACCTGGCCGCCCGGCGTGGTGGCGCTGGAGTACTTGAAGTCGGGTGCGAAGAATCCGATCGTGTTGTAGCCCCAGTAATTCGACAGCCCCTTGTCCACCAGGGTGGAATCGTTGGCGAAGTGGTGCACCGGCATCAATTCGATGGCTGTGATGCCGAGGTCCTTGAGGTGCTCGATGATCACCGGGTGCGCCACCGCGGCGTAGGTGCCGCGCAGCGGCTCGGGGATGTCGGGGTGGGTCTGGGTCAGGCCCTTGACGTGCGCCTCGTAGATGACCGAGTCGGCATATTGATGGTCCGGCGGCCGGTCGTTACCCCAGTCGAAGTAGGGGTTGATCACGACCGACTTTGGCATGCTGGCCGCCGAGTCGTCGTCGTTGCGGCTGTCGGGGTCGCCGAAGTTGTAGCTGAACAGCGACTGATTCCATTCGAACGAGCCGTCGATGGCTTTCGAATACGGGTCCACCAGCAGCTTGTTCGGGTTGCACCGGTGCCCCGCGGCCGGGTCGAACGGCCCGTGCACGCGGTAGCCGTAGCGCTGGCCCGGTTCGATGTTGGGGATGTACGCGTGCCAGATGAAGCCATCGACCTCCGGCAGGGTGACGCGGCTCTCGACACCCTCGGCGTCGAACAGGCACAACTCGACGCGCTCGGCCACTTCGCTGAACACCGCGAAGTTGGTGCCCGCGCCGTCGTACGTCGCCCCCAGCGGGTAAGCCCTGCCCGGCCACACCTCTCCGGTGGGTGTGGGAGCGACAGCGTCTGCGGTGGTCATGGCGCAATCAATACCCTGCTTACCGGACCGTCAAACTGTGCGTCACGCCCGAAAGCGCCGCGACTTACTGGAAAGCCTTGGCGCATAGGAGATCACGGCTTGAGTATGACCTTCACCGCACCGTCCTGCTTCTTCTGGAAGATGTCGTAGGCGTGCGGGGCCTCGCCGAGGGGTAGCACGTGGGTGGCGAAGCTGTCGACGCCGAGCGGGTCTTCGTCGGTCAGCAGCGGCATGATGTCGTCGACCCAGCGCTTCACGTTGGCCTGCCCCATCCGCAGCGTCACCTGCTTGTCGAACAGGGTGAGCATCGGCAACGGGTCGGCCATCCCGCCGTACACGCCGCTCAACGAGATCGTGCCGCCGCGCCGCACGATGTCGATGGCGGAGTACAGGGCACTGAGGCGGTCCACGCCGGCGGTTTGCATGACCCGCTTGCCCAGCACATCGGGCAGCAACCCGGCAACCTGCTGTGCCAGTTTGGCCGCCGGCGAGCCGTGCGCCTCCATTCCCACCGCGTCGATGACGGAATCGGTTCCCCGCCCGTCGGTCAGGTCGCGGATCACGTCACCCAGCGGGGTTTCGAGCCGACTTGAATCGATGGTGTGGATACCGCGTTTCGCGGCGCGGGCGAGCCGCTCGGGCACCAGGTCGACGGCGATGACGCGGTAGCCCAGGTGATCGGCGATGCGCGCAGCCATGTCCCCGATGGGACCCAGCCCCAGCACGGTCACCGAGCCGCCATCCGGGACGTCGGCATAGGCCACCGCCTGCCATGCGGTCGGCAGCACGTCCGACAAGTAGACGAAGCGTGAATCCGGCGGTCCTACAGGAACTTTGATGTGGGTGAACTGGGCCTGCGGGACGCGCAGCAGCTCTGCCTGTCCGCCGGGGACTTCGCCGTAGAGCTCCGAATAGCCGAACAGGGCGGCGCCCATACCCTGATCGCGCACCTGGGTGGTCTCGCATTGGGTGAAGAGCTGTTGGTCGCACATATGGCAACTGCCGCAGGAGATTTGGAAGGGGATGACCACCCGGTCCCCCACCCGCAGGTCACCCGTTTGACCGCCGACCTCCCGCACGATGCCCATGGCCTCGTGCCCGAGGATGTCCCCGGGGTTCATGAACGCCCCGAGAATCTCGTACAGGTGCAGGTCGGACCCGCAGATATTGGTCGAGGTGACTTCGATGATCGCGTCGGTAGATTGCTCGATCTTCGGATCGGGCACCGATTCCACCCGCACATCGCGTTTGCCGTGCCACGTGACAGCCTTCATGGGAGGGCGATACCCGTCTCGCACCCGTCGAAACCGCTTTGCCACCGCTGTCGCGAATGGCTTTAACCGCGGCGGTGTTTGAGGGGATGTTCGCTGTCGATGAGGGCGGCCGCGACATCCACCAGCCGGATGTTGGATTGCTGCGAAAGCCGGGTGAGCAGCCCGAAGGCTTCGACGGAATCGAGGTTGAAGCGCTCCATGATGACGCCCTTGGCCTGCCCGATGATGTCACGCGTGGCCAGGGCGCTGCGAAATTGGTCCTGACGGCGCATCATCGTCCAGGCCAAGGCGATATGGGTGGCATACACCGTGCCCAGCTCCACTGACTCACCACCGAATGCGCGCGGAGCGTCGGCGTAGAAGTTCAGCGCTGCCATGCTGCTGCCGTCGACGAACAGCTCATAGGACAGGATGGAACGGATCGGGGTCTGCTCGAGCGCATGCCGCCGGTAGCGCGGCCAGCGCTGTTCGGCGTCCAGGTCGGCGATATGCATGATGTGGTGTTCCCAGGCCGCGGCCAGGCACGGCCCCTCGCCGTACCTGTTCTGAATCGCGTCAAGAACCATCGGGTAGTGATGCGTGGCGGCCACGCTGCTGACCGACCGGCTCTTCTCGGCCAACGTGATTCCCGCATACTTGGCGCCGGTCACGTGGTCGACGCCGTTATCGATCAGCTCGTGCAGCCCGGCCGCGGTATCGCCGTTCTCCCGCTCCAGGTTCGTCACCAGCTCCACAAGCTGATTGACGATGGTGGCGCGTCCATCTCGCATCGAACATCACCCCCTCGGGCCTGTCGGGCCGCAGAGCCCCTTCTCGCAGAGGTCAGAGTGGCATTGACAAGTGTATGAGCCATTTAGCGAAGCGCAAGGCCGGACAACGAATGCCCATCAAGCGATGACCGCGCACGCAGCGCACAGAGGGGCTTCGGTGCGAAGGTAGCATCAAAAACTGCCCCGCACAACGTCTTTCGCGTCGACCGCGAGCGCGGGATCAAGGGGCACCGCGCCGGTCCCCCGACGGCCGCCTACACTCGGCTGGGTGACCTCCATTGTGATCGTGGGAAGCGGCTTCACCGGATTCACCTGCGCCCGTCGCCTGGCCAAAATTCTGCGGCGGCGGCGCGCCCCGGTCGACATCACGATAATCTCGCCGGTCGACTACATGCTCTACACGCCACTGCTACCCGATGTCGCCGGTGGTGTCGTCGATGCCCGCTTTGTCGCTGTGCCACTGGCCAATTCGCTCAAGGGTGTCCGCGCTGTGCGTGGACGCGTGGACGCTGTGGACTTCGCCCGGCACACGCTGACCTATTGCGATCCCGAAGAGCGCAGCCATTCCATGTCCTGGGATCGTTTGGTGCTGACGCCCGGTTCGGTGACGCGGTTGTTCGACGTACCGGGGCTCGCCAGGCACGCGCGCGGGCTGAAGACCACTGCCGAAGCCCTCTATCTGCGAGACCATTTCGTGGAACAACTGGAGCTGGCCAACATCGAAGACGATGCCCGGATGGCCGCCGCCCGGCGCACCGTCGTGGTGGTCGGCGCGTCGTATTCGGGCACCGAGCTGGTGGCGCAGCTGCGCGCTCTGGCCGATGCCGCGGCCAAGCAGATGGGTTTCAACCCCGCCGAGGTGCGGTTCTTGCTGCTGGACCTGGCCGACCAAGTGATGCCCGAGGTGGGGAAGAAGTTGGGTGACGCCGCGCTCAAGGTGCTACGTAAGCGCGGCATCGACGTTCGGCTCGGCATCACCCTCAAGGAGGCGCACGCTGATCACGTTGTGCTCAGCGATGATTCGCGCATCGAGACACGCACGATCGCGTGGGTGACGGGGGTAGTCGGCGCGCCGTTGATTCAGAACCTGGGGCTACCGACGGAGAAAGGCCGGCTCACCGTGCAGCCCGATCTGCAGGTGCCCGATCACCCCGACGTCTTCGCGGCCGGTGACGCGGCCGCGGTGCCCGACTTGACCCAACCGGGAAAGGTCACGCCGCCGACCGCCCAACACGCGACCCGGCAGGGCAAGGCGCTGGCCCGCAATGTCGCGGCTAGCCTCGGTTACGGCAGCAGCAAGGAGTACAAGCACCGCAACCTCGGCCTGGTCGTCGACCTCGGACCGCGCTACGCGGTGGCCAACCCGCTCAACATCCACTTGTCCGGATTGCCCGCCAAGGCCGTCACCAGGTCGTACCACTTGTACGCGATTCCACGCGGCGTCAATCGGTGGGCGGTGTCACTGGCGTACTTGACCGACTTGCTGTTCACCCGCTCGGTCGTTTCGATCGGGTTGTCCTCGGAGGACGACGCGCAATTCACCGCCAGCGAGGGCATCCCCATGCCCAAGACGAGTTGACTCGACCGGCGTCAGCCTTCGGCCGACTGTTGCGCCATCGCGTAGGCGAGTTGAAGGAAGTCCGCGCCGGCCAGTGCGGTGAACACCCCGGCGACGAGCCGGGTGAACCTGGGTGCGAAAACCAGGCCGATGGCGAATCCCGTGGCGACCCACATGTCCAGGCAGAAGGGGCAGGTGAGCAACTCGCCCAAGCTGTGCCGGAGCTGACTCTGGTCGCGGGCCTCTTCCTGGACTTCCGCCGGTCCGCCCGTGCCCGCGTAGTGCGTGAAGGGCGCTCGCAGCGGGCTCGTCACCGCGTCCTTGGTCAAGGTGCGCGACAGCTTGTGGGTGCCCAGGGTGAGCAGGACGAGGTCCTGGACCCGCCACCGGGTCGGAAGTGTGCGCCCGCTGGCCAGCGCGGCCAGCACCGCAAAGACCACTACGACGCCATAGACGAACATCACCGCCAGGTAGCCGCCCAGTGGCCGGTCGTTGTCGCCCCGGTAGGCATCGGCTTCCTGCCGCGCGCTGCTGGCGACCTGGGCACCGGTATCCGTCAACTCACCCATCGCTTCTCCTCAAAGGCATAGCGGGTTGGGTACCCGGCGTCGGCCGGCGCAATCCGGAACGGCTCAGGCTGTGTCCGGTTCGACGGCGTTGGTCCTTTTTGCGGCTTCCCGCAAGGTGCGGTTGGTGGACCGCAGGTCGGTGTTGGCCGCCGACAGCGTGGCGTTGTGATCTTCCAGGTCGAGGATGCGCGCGACGCCCGCCAGGTTGACCCCGGAGTCGACCAGCTCACTGATGCGTCTGAGCCGCATCAGGTCGTCGGCGCTATACCGGCGGGTGCCGCCTTCGCTGCGGGCGGGTGTGATCAAGCCGTAGCGCTCGTAGAGCCGCAATGACTGCACCGCGATCCCGGACAATTCGGCGGCCACCGAGATGCCGTACACACCATGGTCGGACGAGGGGGCACCCGCGTCGCCGCGGTAGTCGGCCATCACCCATCTCCTTCAACTACCCGCACAAAAAATCTATCTAGCACACTTGCATCATTCTGTCGAGAGTGCTATATGAAATCTATGTCATTAGACATAGGAAATTGCCGACCCACCGCCTAGATTGGAGTGAGAGGTGACCACCATGCTGATGCGTTCAGATCCGTTCCGTGAGCTCGACCGCTTCGCTCACCAAGTCCTCGGCACTGCCGCCCGGCCGGCAGTGATGCCGATGGACGCCTGGCGCGAAGGCGAGAAATTCGTCGTCGAGTTCGACCTGCCCGGCATCGATGTCGACTCGCTGGACATCGACATCGAGCGCAATGTGGTGACCGTGCGCGCCGAACGGCCGGCCGTCGATCCCAACCGCGAGATGCTGGCCACCGAGCGGCCGCGCGGCGTCTTCAGCCGCCAGCTGGTGCTCGGCGAGAATCTCGATACCGAAAAGATCGAGGCCTCCTACGCCGAAGGCGTTCTGCGCCTGCATGTTCCGGTGGCCGAGAAGGCGAAGCCGCGCAAGATCACGGTCGGCCGCGGGGACACGCCGCGGGCCGTCCGGGACAGCGCCGGCGAGCGCGAGGTCATCAACGCCTGACCGACCGGCGGCCCGGGCGGCGGTCAACTCCCCCGACCACCGCCCGCCGCCGGCCCCGGACCACCGGTGCGGACGTCTCGCCCGGCGCCAGGAAGACCGAATCCAGATGAAATGGGAACTCGATGGCCAGACGGCCAACGTCGAACGGGCGTTGGCCGGCGGCGCCGCACAACCGGCGGGCTGGTTTCGGTTCTACTTCACCGACCAACGCTGGGAATGGTCGGAACAAGTGCAACGCATGCACGGGTATGAGCCCGGCAGCGTCACTCCGACCACCGATCTGGTGCTCTCGCACAAGCATCCCGAAGACCGCGGGCATGTCGCGGCCACCATCGATCAAATAGTCCATACGCACCAGGCGTTCAGCACTCGGCATCGCATCGTCGACACCCGGGGAAATGTGCGCCACGTCGTCGTCGTCGGCGACCGGATCTTCGACGACGACGGTGACGTGATCGGAACGCACGGGTTTTACATCGACGTCTCGGGACCGCGCGAGCGATCGCGCGAGGACGAGATGAGCGCGAAAATCGCTGAAATCAGCGAGAATCGGGCCGCCATCGAACAGGCCAAGGGCATGCTGATGCTGATCTACGGCCTCAGCGAAAGCGCGGCGTTCGATTTGCTCAGGTGGCTGTCCCAGGAAGCGAATGTCAAGCTGCGACCGCTGGCCGAGCAGATTGCCGAAGACTTCCGCCGAGCCGGCCTGCCGCTGAACACGCAGTCGCAATTCGATCACCTGATGCTGACCGCGCATGAGCGCGTCCACCCGTCCGCCGACCACGAGTAAAACTTTGGCGGGCAACGCCGTTGGCCCTCAGTGGTCGATCAGCGGGGCGACCCAGTGGACCCGGGTGCCGCCGCCGGGCGCACTGGTGATCTCACAAGTGCCGCCGAGTTGTTCGGCGCGCCGCTTCATGTTGGCCAAGCCGCTGTGCCGCGTGTTGCCGGCCGGTATGCCGCATCCGTCGTCGACCACGTCCAGGGTGAAGGTGTCCGCGACGCTGACGTCGACGGTCAGCCGCGACGCGCCCGCATGACGCAGGGCATTGCTGACGGCTTCGGTGGCGACGGCTTCGGCGTGGTCGGCCAGTTCGGTACCGATGGCGGTCGTCGGCCCGTCCAGGCGCACGGTGGCGACGAGATCACGGTTTTCGGTCAGGTCGGCCACCACCCGCTGGATGCGCCGGCGGAAATCACCGCTCGCGGCGATCGGGTCCTTGAGCGCGAAGATCGTCGTGCGGATTTCCTCGATGATGGTCTGCAGATCGTCGAGCGTGCGATTGAGCCGCTCGGCCACTTCGGGCGAACGCGCCCTTGCCAGCGTGCCTTGCAAGTTCATCCCGGCCGCGAAGAGGCGTTGAATGACGTGGTCGTGCAGGTCATGGGCGATGCGTTCGCGCTCAGCCAGGATGGCCAACTGCCGCGCGTCCTCGCGTGCCGACGCCAGCACCAGCGCGATGGCGGCATGCGTGGCGAAATCGCTGACCAGGTCCAGATAGCTCTCGTTGAACGGCGGCTGCTCGGCGCCGCGGGCGATCGCGATCACCCCGACGACCTCGTCGCGGGCGCGTAGCGGCATCACGATCGCCGGGCGCTGCCCGACGTCGGTGAAGGCCTGGATCGGGTACTGCAATTCCTCGGTGATCAGCGGTTCGCCGGATCGGTACACGGCGCCGCTGGTGGAGCCGTCCACCGGAACCCGTTGACCGAGCACATCGGAGGCGTGCAAACCCACCGCAGCGGAGACCACCAGCGTGTCGGCATCGTCGTCGGCCGCGTCGGCGTCGGCCGGCACCAGCACGATGGCCTGTTCGGCGCCGGTCAACACGCGCGCGCGTTCGGCGATCAGTTGCAGGGGGCGGTGGTGCGGTTCGGAACGTGACAACAGCGCGGTGGTGATCTCGCGGCTGGCCTCCATCCACTTCACCGATGTCCGTTCGCGTTCGAAGACCTGCGCATTGTCGATGGCGACGGCGGCCGCGAACGCCAACGCGCGGGCGGCAACCTCGTCGGACTCGGAGAACACCCGCTTTGGATCGGTGTGGGTGAGATACAGGTTGCCGAACACGGTGTCGCGGATGGTGATCGGAACCGCGAGGAAGGCACGCATTCTCGGATGGTGCTCGGGAAAACCGACGGCGGCGCGGTGCGTCGTCAGATCGTCCATCCGCAGCGCGGGCGTGTCCAGCAGTGACAAGCTCAACAGACCCCTGCCGACCGGCAGGTGCCCGATGCGCGAAACCGTCTCGGCGTCCATGCCCTCGTGGACAAACGACTTCAAGTTGCCGTCGCGATCGCGGATAGCCAGCGCGCCGTATTGTGCGGAGGTCAAATCCCTTGCCGCACTGAGGGTCCGATGCAGAGTGGCGTCGCGATCGAGGCCCGCGCCGATCTCGACGATGACCCGAAGCAATCGCTCCATCTGATCGCGCGCGTCCAGCAACTCGTCGAGCTGGGCGTGCATCTTGGTGACCAGCCCGCGCTGCCCGAAATCCGTGGACCCCGAGCCGTTTTCGCCGCCGGTCACCCCGACCAGTCCGGCGCTGTCGATGATGGGCCGGCCCGCTGATTCAGTTTCGAAGCGAACACCGCGGCCTGGGTGCGGCGCTCCATGCCGAGTTTGGCCAACAACCGCGAGACGTAGTTCTTCACCGTCTTCTCCGCGAGGAACATCCGCGCGGCGATCTGCCGGTTGGTCAATCCCTCGCTGAGCAGTCCGAGCAGCGTTCGCTCCTGCTCGGTCAGCCCGGACAGCGGGTCGTCGCGCGCGGTCGTACCCCGCAGCTTTGCCATCAGCGCCGCGGCCGCCCGGTTGTCCAGCAGCGATTTACCGGCGCCCACCTCTTTGATCGCGTGGGCCAGCTCCATGCCCTTGATGTCTTTGACGACGAACCCGCTGGCGCCGGCCAGGATCGCCTCGAGCATCGCCTCGTCGGAGGTGAACGACGTCAACATCAGGCAGCGTAGGTCGGGATGATCCGACACCAGGTCGCGACACAGTTCGATGCCGTTGCCATCGGGCAGACGAACGTCGAGGACGGCGACGTCGGGCGACAGCGCCGGTATCCGCGCTTTCGCCTCCGCCACCGTGCCGGCCTCGCCGACGATCTGGAGATCGGGGTCGGAAGCGAGCAGATCGGAAAGACCGCGGCGGACGACTTCGTGGTCGTCGACCAGGAACACCTTGACCATGGCGGGCCCTTTCCTGCCGGTCTATCAATCGCGGCAGACCAACCCAATATCTCATATGTCTCGGCGGATGACGTCGAGAAGAAACTGGTTCAACGACTTTGGACCCTGCGGGTGAGGACGTTCGGCCGATGTCGCTTCAATAGCGTTGCGGCCGTGGCCCATTGCGGGACGGGTCGATTCCCCGCAGGGGCAGGTCCGATGACCGCTTAGGCCTGCGATCAATCGGCCCACTCGACGAAGTCGCGGAGGTCACGTCGCGGGGTCGCCGGCAACGGGTCGGCGTTGATCGGCGCCCAACCCACCCGAAGCAGCATCTGCGCGTAGTTGCTGTCGCCGAAGATGCCGGAGCGGACCGCTGCGCGGGTCTCGGCCGTCTCCAGTGGTTCAGTGACCGGGCAACTGGCCAGTCCCGTCGACGTCGCGGTGAGCAGCACGACGCTGGTGGCCTCACCGGCGCGGAGCTGCGCCAGCCGGTCGTCGTGGCGGGTGCCCAACGCGAGAACCACGGCGTTGTCGTCGGCCGCGGACGAATCCGGCGCCATCGGCAGTGTGGCACCGGCGAATAGCCGACTCGGTATCTTGGCGTCCGGATCCGATATCGGCGTATTTCGGGCGGGAACGCCCGCAACCGAGAAGTAGCGCCCACTCCACGTCGTGAGCTCGGCGAGATAGTCGTTGGTCAGGTGATCGCGGACGGATTCGGCGACGATGTCGTGCAGCCTGTCGATGTCTTCCACTTGGCACAGCGTGACACCGGTGCGGGCGGCCCGCGCGGCCATGAGCGCGATATCGCCCATCGGCACCGCCCAGGAGCTGTAGTGGCGTCGATCGGTTCGCCGCCGGGGGATGGCCGCGGCGAGCGCGATGTCGACGAAATCGGCCGACTGAGGCCAAAGCTCGATGGTGGCAAGGTGATCGGGGTCGTCGGCGTTCGGCAGCCGACTCACCCGGGAGCGCCATCCCACCGCCGCGAACGCCGCAACGCAGTGATGCAGCGCCGTCCCGCAACTCAGGATCAGGTCGCGGCCATCGGGATCGGTGTTGGGGAGTCGACGGTCGGGGTCGGCGTACAGCTGCAGGCTTGCCGCCTCGACGCGCCAGCGCCATGGCTGGGTGTTGTGCACCGACGGGGCGCGCGATGCCAAAGTCAGGGCCGTCCGGATCGTGCCGGCGTCCGGAAAGCGGATGCTCATCCTCGCTCTGCCTCTCTCCTAGCGCCTGTTCGTATCACCGTCACGCATCAACGGCGACGCCACGAGGGCACGACGGCTCTAAATCAAAGGACTTTCGGCCAATCTTCGTGGCCGGTCCACCGCGGCGCCGTCCGCCCTTATGCTGGCCACGATGGCGAATCACGGCCCCGATCCCACCACGCCGCTGTGGCGCGCGGCGCAGGTGTTCCGGTTGCTGAGCTGCGTCTATGCCACCGGATTTCAGATCGCGGTCAACCCGGATCTGATTCGGCCCGCGCTGGGTTGGGTGCTGTTCGCGGCCCTGATCGGTTGGAGCGCGGCGTGCGCGTTCGCCTACCTGCGGGGGTTCGGCCGCAAACCGGCGTGGGTGCTCGCCGAGCTCGTGGTCGTCGTCTTGCTGATGTGGTCGAACACCTTCGTTGCGAGCCCGCACTGGGCGGCCGAGAACCAAACCTGGCCGACGACGCTATGGGCGAGCAATCCCACGATCTCGGCCGCCATCCAGTTCGGCCCCGCGGGCGGAATGCTGACGGGATTGGCGGTGATGGCCACCAACTTCGCCGTCAAGAACTACCTCGCGCTCAACCTCGGGCACAACGCCACGATCATCATCGAGCTGGCGATCGGCATGGCGATCGGGATGGCCGCGCAAACCGCGCGCCGCGCCCACGCCGAGCTACAACGAGCGGCCGAGTTGACGGCTGCGGTGCAGGAACGCGACCGGCTGTCGCGGCAGGTACACGACGGAGCCATCCAGGTGCTGGCGCTGGTCGCCAAGAAAGGGCATGAGATCGGCGGCGCCACAGCAGAACTCGCCGACCTGGCGAGCGAGCAAGAACGCGCGCTGCGGCGCTGGCTGGCGTGCACGGACATCGGCCAGGAAACAGACGGCGCCACCGTCGACCTGCGCACGCTGCTCCAATGCCGGGAATCCGATCGGGTGTCGTTCAGCCTGCCCGGCACCCCGGTGCCGTTAGCACGTTGGGCGGCAACCGAACTCGACGCAGCGGTGGGCAATGCGCTGGACAACGTGGTCACCCACGCCGGTCCGGATGCGCACGCGTTCGTACTCGTGGAGGACCTCGGCGATTCCGTTCTGGTCAGTGTCCGCGACGATGGAGTGGGAATCACCCCGGGCCGGCTCGAGGAAGCGAAGCGCCAGGGACGGCTCGGCATCTCCCAATCGATCGTGGGACGGTTGACGTCGTTGGGCGGCAGCGCCGAATTGCGCAGCGAGCCCGGAGAAGGCGCCGAGTGGGAGTTGTGCGTGCCGCGCGGGGAGGGACGCCATGGCGGATGACGGGACGCCGACGACGGTGATGGTGGTCGACGACCATCCGATCTGGCGTGAGGCGGTCGCTCGTGACCTGGCCGAGCACGGCTTCACCGTGGTCGCCACCGCCGACGGGGTGGCGGCCGCACAGCGGCGGGCGGCCGCGGTCCAGCCCGACGTGGTGGTGATGGACATGCAGTTGACCGACGGCGACGGCGCGCAGGCGACCGCCGCGGTGCTCGCGGTCTCGACCTCATCGCGGGTGCTGGTGTTGTCGGCCTCCGACGAACGCGAGGACGTGCTGGAGGCGGTCAAGGCCGGCGCGACGGGATACCTGGTCAAGAGTGCCTCGAAAGCCGAACTGGCGCAGGCGGTCACGGCCACGGCGGCGGGGCGGGCCGTGTTCACCCCGAGCCTGGCCGGGCTGGTGCTCGGCGAATATCGGCGCATCGCGCAGAGCAAGGACGACGGCCCCGCGCGCCCCAGCCTCACCGACCGTGAGACCGAGGTGTTGCGTTATGTCGCAAAAGGGCTGTCCGCCAAGCAGATCGCCAACAAGCTTTCGCTGAGCCATCGCACGGTGGAGAACCATGTGCAGGCGACATTCCGCAAGCTTCAGGTCGCCAATCGCGTGGAGCTGGCTCGCTACGCTATCGAGCACGGCCTGGACGAAGAGCCGTGACCCGCCACGATCCGGGCGGTCACCAGCGCGGTCACCACCACGGCCATGCACACCAGCCCGTCGTCCTTGAGTCCCCACCTGATCGCGGCGAGCAAGGCCACGCCGGCCACGCATAGCAGGGCACCGATGGCGCGACCCTGCCCACGTGACGTCACCGCGGGTGCGCCGTCCCAACCGGACAGCGGGTTGTTCTCCAGCGGCCGCAGCGCGACGAACAGCACCGCCACCGCGACGACGACGATGAGCACTTGCGCGAGGCTGACGGCGAGGAAGTCCTGCTCGCCCGGAAAGCGCGGGCAGCCAAGGTAATCGAAGGCCAGGTGCACGCCCAGCAGCACCGGCATGTGCCACAGGTACAGGGTCATCGCGCCGGAGTTACCGATGGCGGTCCACCACCACACCCGCGGACGCTGCGCCCAGCGCGCGATCGCCGGTGCGGCCGCGATTGCCAACGCGCTCAGGATGATTGCATGCCCCGCCAGCAGCAGCGACGGCGGGCTGGTGTTGGACAGCTGGTGGTCACCGGTGCCCACCATGCTGATCTGATACGGCCCCCAGTGCACCAGGGCGACGTCCACGGCGAAGAAGGCGGCGGCGACGGCCAGCGCGGCGCGGCCACCGAGTAGCCCGCGGCGGTAGGCCACGCCGAACATGGCGGGAATGAGCCAGACGGCCAGGTTGAGGTACCCCAGCAGCATCATCGCCGGCCAGTGCAGCCGGATCGTGTCGATCAGCGCGATCGCGCCATAGGCCGCCGCCACACCGGCGACCAGGCGCCCGGCCGTGGTGATGCGGTACAGCACGGGCATGGCCGCCAGCACCAGGACGTAGGCTCCCAGGAACCAGAGCAGCTGCGTGCTGACGCCGGCGATCGGCTCGTAGATGTGTTGCGGCAGTGCCCGATACAGCACCGTCAGCGCGACGGCCCAGAACGCAAGATAGTAGAGCACCGGACGGAACAGCCTGGTGCAGCGTTTCATCAGCCAGCCGCCCCAGTTGGTGCCGGGAGCCCAGGTAGACACGCAGGCCGCCGCTCCGGCGAAGAAGAACAGCGGCATGATCTGCAGCAACCACGTCATCGCCTGGAACAGCACCGAGCTGGTGAGCAGGTTGTCCCAGATCAATACGTGGTTTTCAATGATGCTGGCCGCCATCACGGTATGGCCGAGCACCACGCCGACCAGCGATGTGATGCGGATGACGTCGAGGACGCGATCGCGATCGGCCGGCGTGCTCGCGGCCACCTCGGCGACGCCGGGAAACTTCACAAGAGTTGTCATGGGAGCGGATCTGCCCTTCTGCGGATGCGTTGTGGTGGAAAAGCGATGAGAGAAGCCTCGCCGAGGATGCGCGCGCGAGCCTGCGCACTTCTACGCGTCGAGGCTGAGTAGTACTACTCAGTTCGCGGCGTTGAGCGGGTCGTAGTCGGCGAGCAGCTTTTCGATGCGGGCCTCGTCGAGGCGTACCCGCACGGTCGCGGCCTCCTGCTGGTCGCGGATGACCTTGGCCAGGGTGAACGCGCTGGACACCAGGAATAGGAAGGTGATGCCGAGAAACAATCGTGGCCAAGGATCAAGCGGAAGGAAGTAGATTCCGCCGAGCGCGGCCACGAAGCTGATCGCGAACGCGACAGCGGCCTGAACGAAGAAGGCGGCGGTGGTTTTCGACATGCTGCTGGGAACGGTCATGCCAATGACTCTGCGGCAGTGGACCGTTCGCGGGCATCCGTAAGACTACTCAGATTTCAACGGTGTATCGCGGCGCCACGGCAGTACCGCCGCCGCAGCGGCCGCGGCGCCCACGCCGATCGCGGCGGCGACCACCGTCGCCACCCGGACGCCGGCGAACTCGGAATCCACGATCGGCTTGACCACCGCCACCACGGCAAGCGCCGGCATCACCAGCCGCACCCACCAGGCCACCACGCTGTCGCCGGGGATCCGCGAATTAGCCTCTGTGACAAACACATACAGCACCATCAGCAGCAGGGGCACCGCGCCGAAGATGGCCGGCCCGATCCAGCCAGCGCGTTGCGCCGAGACCACGACGGCAACCACCGCGACGAGCCCCACCACCGAAAGTCGCAGACCGGCGTTCGGTGACGCCCCGCGCATCACCGCCAGACCCGAGGCGGCGCGCACCGCGGCCCAGCCGGACACCAGCGCGGCGGCCACAGCCAACGCGGTGCCGGCCACCGCCATCCACCACCGGCCGTCGTCGGCGTAGAACTCGGGCACGGCCTCGGCCAGCATCTTGGCGCTCCATCGCCACGGCCCCGCCACGCCACGGTGATCACCCACCCACAACACCACCGCGGCCGCGACCACCAGCGCGACGGCCAGCGACATGGATCGCCCCGGCCTGGCGACGCGCGTGATGCGGAGGGTGAGCAGTTCGACGCCCACCATGCCCAAGCCGAAGCCGACGAGCTGGCCGGACAGCGGGCGCGGTGATGCGGCCGTCCCGATGACGACGGGGTCGGTGCTCAGCGCGACGAGGGCGATCACCGCCGCCGCGAGGCAGACGTAGAGGAGCAGGCCCGCGACCACGAGCGGCATCGCCAGCGACGCCACGACACGAGTCGATGTCCAACAGGCCGCGGCCCCGATGACGAGAGCCGCAGCCGCGGCGGCGACCGGGAGCCACGACACGATCGCGGCGGGATCGTCACCGGGCGAAAGCACCTGCAGCGCTTGCAATCCGAGCGTCGCAGCGAACTTCCCTGCCAGCACCAGGTAGGCGAGCAGCTGAACGATGCCCGCGGCCGCCCCCGCTCGCGGCCCCAGCGTGGCGCCGATCAACTCGGCGGTGCTGCGCGCTTCCGGAGCATGGCCACGCAACCGCGCCAGAGCGTAGATCACCGGAATCGCCACCGCCGCCCCGAGCAGCGCGCCCAGCCCGTACCAGGCCGCGGGCGCGATCACCGCCATGCTCAGCGCGGCGGCCCGCCACGTCCCTACCGTCGGGTCCCCCAAGCCGGTTTCCGGCTGCAGCGACAGGAGCGATTTCTTCGGCATTGCCTAAGCATGACCCAACGGAGCACTTAATGGTTCCCGCAATGCGGCGCGGTTTCGATAGTTTTGTAGGCCCAGCGGCAGTGAGGACTTGACGATGTCAGACACGGTGAAGGTGTCCGTCGACCGCGGCTCGGTCGCCATGGGCGACGATGTTGACTCGCACCGCGAGTTCTGGGTTTTCCCCGCCTCGGCCACGGTCGATGACTTGTTGGTCGAAATCTCTTCGCACTTCTTACCGGGAATTGCCGGACCGGCCGGGTGGCGCGTGTATCTCGGGACTCGCGGCGACGAACAACAGCAAGTCGGCCTCATCTACACCCGCGATGACCTCAACCAGCAGGATCAGATCTGCAGGTTATACCCCGGCGAGAGAACGCTGGGCGAGCTGGCCCGTTGGACGGGATTGCCGGAGTTGGAGGTATACGTGGCGTACCTGACCCATGACCAGGCCCGGCCAATGGCACTGGACGAGCTGACGGGCGGCCCCACGTGCACAGGCAGCCGACCGGTCAAGCTGGAATCCGAAGCGGCTGCCAATGCCAAGCGTGACTGGGTGATGATGCGCGAACTGGACCGACGCGCCTCGGGGGTCGCCGATGCGCGGCGCCAGTGGGTTCGGGCCAATCTGCTAGCGGCGCCGCCGCCGTGGATCGACGTCTTCATCGCCCGCAATTTCCACTACCTGACCGAGCTGCACTGTCCCGCCAGCATGACGCTGGCGGCAGAAATGCTGGGGATCAACGAATCCAGTGGAGAGCAGTTGGCGGCGCGGGCCAACGTCGACGTGCGCTCCGATGTCGTGATCCTGGCGATGGTGCTGGCCGCTTTCGAGTGGGGAGCCCAACGCGACACGTGGCGCGTCGGCGAAAGACCGTATTACAAGGCCTATCTGGAGATGCTGGCTCATTGCGGCTATCGGCTCTCTCCGATAGAACACGTTATGGCCGGCCACATCAGCATCGAGGAACTCAAACTTTCGGCGACCGACACCGCCCGACTCGACCGCATTCGGCAACTCCGAGACCAGCAATACCAGCTCCGGATGAACCGGTACTACACAAAAACGCTCAGCGAGGAGCAATACCGCGCCGCCATCGAATCCGTCCACGCCGAGCTGTCTGATCTGGGGGAGCTTCCCGGACCGATGTAGGTCCTCGAAACCTACTGTATTCGAAGAGAATTGCCCTGCGCTACCGCCCGTTAGCTGGCGCATCGAGCGCTCAGGCGTCGATCACCACGCGCCCGGATTTCGCGCGGGAAACGCACACCAGCATCTCGTCATCACCCTCGACGGTGCGCCCGCGGCAATCGACCTGTCCCCCAAGCACTTTGACCTTGCAAGTTCCGCAGAACCCCTGCTGGCAGGAGTATGCGGTGGTCGAATCGCGGTCGAGCATGACGTCCAGCGCCGACCGGTTCGCCGGCACGCTGAGCACTCGCCGCGAGCGGGCCAGTTCCAACTCGAAGGGAACACCATCGACCACCGGCGGCGGGCCGAAACGTTCGTAGTGCAGCGGCGCGTCCGCGTGGTCGTTGCGCGCGATGCGCACCGATTCCAGCATAGGGGTGGGGCCACACACGTACACCGCCGTCCCCGGCCCCGCGTCGGCAAGCAAGTCGGACGCGGTGGGCAATCGGCCGCGCTCGTCATCGGCCCACACGGTGACCCGGTCCGGGGCCACCGACACCACCTCGTTCAGCAGCGGCATGTGATCTCGGCTGCGACCGGCATAGACGGCGCGCCAATCGATTCCGCGCTGCTGGGCGGTGCGGATCATCGGCAGAATCGGTGTCACCCCGATGCCGCCGATCACGAACAACACCTCACGCTCGTCGGTGACGAGATAGAACGCGTTGCGGGGCCCTTCGAACTCGAGTTTGTCGCCGGCCTTGAACGCATCGTGCATTTCGATCGAACCACCGCCACCCTCGGCGATGCGGCGCACCGCGATGCGATAGTCGGTGCGCCGGCCGGGCGAACCGCACAGCGAGTACTGTCGGCGCCGGCCCGATGGCAGCCGAACGTCGATGTGGGCGCCGGGTGTCCAGGACGGCAACAACCCACCGTCGGGGTCGACCAGCGTCAGCGCGACCACGTCGGGCGTCACTAGTTCGCGCTTGGCGACCACCGCGGTGGTGGTGCGCCGCACGGACTGAACCCGCGCGGATGTCCACCGCGACGCCGACGCTAGGCCACCGAACAGCGAACCGACGCCGTACAACGCGGTGTACATGCGGTCACGCTTGCGACGGCCGTACAGGTCGGCCGGGATGCTGTCCCAAATAGTCTGCGCCACAATCATCCTCACATCTAGCCGATGCCGCGACGGTCGCCGGAGGAGGCGATCAGGTCGACCCACTCACCGGTCAGCCGGGCGATGACGTCGGGGTAGGCGGTGACCACCCAATGCCCGCCCTCTATCGGCACGACCCTGCCGCCCTCCGGGATGGAGCCGGTAAACCGTTGCAGGGCGGGCGACACGAAATAATCCTGGCGCGCGACCAGCACCTGCACCGGAACGGTGGTCCGCGGCAACTGCGCCGGGGGCGCCAGCATCGGTGCGGGCATGTTCGCGCGATACAGGTTGAGCCCGTTCAGGTAGTCATCGACCGAGCGGTACTGACCGCCGCGGCTACGAGCGCCCGATCCGCCGATACGCTCAACGGCCTCAAAGACTTTCACCGTCGCCCGGGACCGGATCGCCAGCTCCGGCACGCCCGGGCACAGGAAAAACCAGATGTAGGACGAGGCCAGGACCTGTTTGACCACGTCGAGAAGCGCGCGCGGCGTGCGGGCCGACCGCAAAAATTTGCCCGCGTAGTTCAGGTGCGGGCCGGAGACGGAGGTGAACGAGGCGATCTTGCCCATCACGGCGTCGTCGGTGACCGCCGCCCAGGCCTGGATCGATCCCCAGTCGTGGGCCAGCAGGTGCACCTCGTCCACGCCGAGGCGCTCGATCACCGCGCCGACGTCGGCGACCAGCTGTGGCAGCCGGTATCCCGAACGGCCTGGCGGCGTTGAGGATTGGCCGGCACCGCGGACGTCGTACGCCACGACGTTGAATCGGCGACCCAATGTCGTCGCCACGCCGTCCCATACGTGGTGGTTGTCCGGATAGCCGTGGATGGCCAGGATCGTCGGGCGCCCCGGGTCGATGTCGGTGTAGGCATGCACCGCCAGTCGCACGCCGTCGGAGGCGGTGACGGTAGTTGACACCAATTCGTTCGTCATCGTCAGTGCGACGCGCGGGCAGCGGGCGAGCGGGCCAGGTAGTCGACCGCGCGCCCGACCCCGCCCAGCTGGGAAGGATGGAAACTCGGCGTGTAATAGGCGCCGATGACCCGGAGGAATTGGAACGGGCCGGGCACCAAACCCCGGCGCGCGGCGCGGAAGTAGTCTCGCCAGCGCGGCTTGGTGCCGGGGGGCAGGTAGGGGTCGACCGAGTACATGAATCGCACGCCGCGGACGAACAACCACAGCAGCGCCGGGGTGATCAGCAGCTGGGTGCGCACCTGCCGCCAATACCCGGCGCGCAGGTGCTTCATGGTGTCGAAGGCAACCGCTTTGTGCTCGACTTCCTCGGCGCCGTGCCAACGCAACAAGTCCAGCATCACCGGGTCGGTGCCCATGGCGTCGTGCTGCGGGGTGTCGAGAATCCACTCGCCCAGAATGGCGGTGTAGTGCTCGAGTGCGGCCACCATCGACACCCGCTCGAGCAACCAGCTCTGCCGCCGGCGTGGGCTCCACCGCGGCCGGTCGCCGATGAGTTGGGTGAATAGCCAACGCATTTGGTCGGTGAACGGGGTCACGTCGATGCCTTTGACCGCGAAGTGCCCGAGCACCCCCGCGTGCGCCTGGGAATGCATCGCCTCCTGGCTGATGAATCCCTGCACATCGCGGCGCAGCTGATCGTCTTTGATCAGCGGCAGGGTGTCCTTGAAAGCGGCGACGATGAACTCCTCGCCCGCCGGCAACAACAGGTGCAGCACGTTGCAGAAGTGCGTGGTGAAGGGCTCGTTGGGCACGTAGTAGAACGGCAGCGTCGACCAGTCGAAGTCGACGTCGCGCGCCTGCAGGACGATTCGCTCGTGGTCGAGCGAAGCGTCGTGCGGGCCGGTTGCCCTGTCATCGACGGTGAACATCGTCGCCATCCCTTTCCGTCAGATCGTAAGGCTAGGCGCTGCGCTGCGCCTCGTCCTCCACCTCAGTGATCAAACGCTCGCTGCGCAAGAACCGGACCAGATGATCGACCGTCTCGGTCAGGGCCGGCTCGCGCAGGCGGACCTTGGCCAGCCCGCGTCGGTGGCGGTACTGGGTGTTGTCGTAGCGCTTGTCCCGCATCGCCGCGATCTTGTCCGCCGACCGGGTGAGGAAATCGACCAGCGGGTACATCTGATCGTTCGGCGTGCAGCGGCGGTTCAGCTGCTCGGTGAACGACGGGATGTCGTGGTAGTCAAAGCGATACCCGTACCGCTCGGACAAGATCCGGGTGACGTCGGTGAGGTTGTAGTAGTCGTCGGCGGTCATGTTGAAAACACTGCAGACGCTGTCGTCTTTGGGCAGGCCCATCAGCGTGACGATGTGATCCGCGATCAGGTCCGCCGGCAGCAGGCTGATCTGGTTGAGGGCGTTGACGGCGACGCCGTGCTCGATCATGAACGCCGTCAAGCGGACCAGGATGTCGTCCTGGCTGCCGAAGCCCGCGCGGGTCGGCGAGATCAGCGACGGCCGGTAGATGCGGACGTCGAGTCCCTTGCGCTGCGCGGCCAGCGCCAGCTGCTCGCCGACCCATTTGGTCTGCGAGTAGCCGAAGTCCAGGCCGGCCATCTTTTCGTTGGCGTCCCACTCCCCGACCACCGGCTCGGTGCTCCAGCCGTAGATGAACGTGCTGGAGACGAGATGGAAAGCCTTGCGGTGGTTGGTCATCGCCAGCCGCAACAGCTCGCGGGTGCCCTCGACGTTGGCCGGCCGCAGGGCGTCATAGGTGCGCACGTAGTTGACCAGGGCGCCGTTGTGCACGACGGCATCGACGTCTTGCGCCAGCTGTTGGAAGGCCGCCTCCCCGATGCCCAGCGCGGGCTCGGCGAGATCGCCGCAGACGACGCGGACCCGCGCGCGAACGTCGGCTTCCAGCGCCGGCGTCCATAGCTGGGCGCGGCGCAGCGACGCCACGATGCGGTCCAGGCCGTGCGCGGCGTCCGTGGCACGCACCAGCGCATGCACCGTAAAGGAGGTTTGCGCCAGCAGGCTGCTCACCAGGAACGGCCCGAGGAATCCGGTCGCGCCGGTGAGCAGCAGATCCGTGGGCTCACCCGGCCGCGCAGGTGCCAATTCCGGCAGCGGCAGTGCCGCGTCGGCCCGCATCTGCGCGGCTTCGTAGGCCTCGTACTCGGCGGAGATCTGATCCAGCGCGCGGCGCAGCGCGTCGAGCGGCTGCCCGGTCCCCTCGCCGAATTGGCGGACCAGCCCGAAGAATTCGGACACCGTCAGCCGCTGCAACAGGCGGGTGTTGACCTCTTCGGCCAGCTCCCCGGCGCCGTTCTCCGCCAGCAAGGCCTGCAGGTCGGTGCGGAGTTCGGCCAACGCCAGCGAGTCGATGCCGAGATCGGCGAACGAGCAGTCCTCATCGCCGCTCAGGTCGTAGCTCTCGATGAGATTGCGGAAGCGCTCCAGCGGACCCGCGCCGTCAGCCAGGCCATCGTGAGTTCGGTTGGCCGACTGGTTGATCCAGCTCGCGAAGGTGGGCAGCTTGCCGTCCAGCCACAGCTGGCGTGTCGACGAGCGCCGGATCTTGCCCGAAGTGGTCTTCGGAATGCTGCGCGGCGGTGCGAAAACGATTGTGTGCGGATCGATGTGGCAGTGCCGCCGGATCGCGCGGGCCAGGGTCTTGGCGTCCGGAAGGCTGTGCTCGTCGCGCGCCTCGGCGACGACGATCAGCGCCTCGGACTCATCGTGCTCGACCGAGAAGGCGGCGACGCAGCCCTTGCGGATCTGCGCGGCGGTGCGCTCGACGACGGCTTCGATGTCGGAGGGGTAGCAGTTGACGCCGCGGACGATGATCAGATCCTTGCTGCGGCCGCAGACGAACAACTCGCCCTCGTAGACGAAGCCGAGATCTCCGGTCCGCAGGTAGGTGCGCTCGTCATCACCGGCGACGCGCGCGCCGAAGATCTCCGCGGTGAGCTCCGGCCGGTTCCAGTAGCCGGCACCCTTGGAGCGTCCGGCCAGCCAGACCTCGCCGACGCGGCCGTCGGGCAACACCCGCCGGGATTCGGGATCGACGATGCGAACCACGGCATCCTCGATGGGCTTGCCGCAGCTGACCAAGGTGACCTGGTTGCTGTTCTCGGGCAGCGCCTTTTCGACGCGGGCGACGTTGCGCTCCAGTCCACGCTTGTTCACCGCGATGGTCTGGCGCCCGCGGATCGACACGGTCAGGGTGAATTCGGCCATGCCGTAGGCGCCGGTGAGCGCCTCGGGCCGCAGGCCATACTCGGCGAATCGCTGCCGGAAGCGAGCGAAGGTGTTGGCGCGCAGCGGTTCTGCGCCCACCACGATGCATTCGAGGCTGCTGAGGTCCACGCCGGTCAACTCGGCGGCGGGCAGCTTGTCCTCGCGCAGGCAGTATTCGAGCGCAAAGTTGGGGCCCGGCGTGTGCGTGGCGCGCACGTCGCTGATCAGCCGAAGCCAGGAGGCCGGCCGGGCGAGGAAGTCCAAAGGCGACATCGCATGCGTGGTTCCGCCCAACAGCACGACGAACATGTAGGCCGAGATCAGCCCCATGTCGTGGTGTTGCGGCAGCCACGAGGCCACCACCACGTCGCCGCCGCTGAAGGCGAAACCGTTGGCGATGATGTTGGCGTGGGTGACGATCACACCCTTGGGATCGCTCGTCGAGCCCGAGGTGTACTGCAGGAAGAGCACCTCGCCGGGCGTGTCCGCGACGGGCGCGCCGCCGAAGTCCTGGGCGCCGTCGGTGGCGAACCAGGGCAGCTCGGGCAGGCCGGCGCCGGATTCGTCCGCCCAGAGTTGCTGGCCGTGCCGTTGGCCAAGCAGCAGGCGGAAGTCATATTCGAACTGCTTCGTCGACAGCACGGCTTTGGCCCCGCAATCGCGGGCGATGAAGCTGAGCTTGGCGAGCCCGGAATCGAAGGACATCGGCAAGGGCGGGCTGACCGGAACGGCGATCACCCCGATGCGGGCGCAGGCATAGAGCGACGCGACCATTTCGAGTCCGGGCGAGTAGACCAGCAGTGCACGATCGCCCGATTCGAGGCCGGCCTCCTTGGACAGGTAGGCGGCCAGTTCACGGGTGCGTTCGGCGAAGCCCTGGTAGGTGTAGTGCTCGAGTTCCCGGCCATCGGCATCGACGAAGCGAAACAGGGTCTGGTCCGGCTTCTGCGCTTCCCACTTGTGTAGGTAATCGATCAGCGTCTCCATGTCGGAGTGATCCCCCTTCCAGGTTGGCTTGGCCCGAGCACGACTCACGTCGGTAATTATTAATCCAATGTAGCGCTGTCGGCCTGCCCTTAGCAAAGGGTTGAACAGCCTAAATGGTCATCACACATTGCATTCACAGGATTCAGATACCCGTCTGATTTAAATGCACGGATGCTGATCTCCGCTGCTACGGATTTCAGTATCTCAGTCGCTCGCGACCAGGTATTATCCCTGCGTCACGGCCTGAAGTACTGAAGTACGTATCTACTAATCCACGCATTTACTATAAACGGTCAAGCAACCGCCGCGGTCAATTAAGTCTTTTACCATCGTCGCACTCACAGGCCAAATCGCAAATAGAAATCGCAATTGTCCGCACGATAACGCGAGCCCGGAAACCGCGCGTGCGGGCGGGCCGCCAAGGGCGATTGGATGCCGGCCGCAGCCGGCTACGCGGGCCTGGCGATGCGGATCCGCGGTCCCGCGCGCGCCACCAGTTTCACGATGCCGAGGAAACGCTCACCGTCGATGATGGGCGACAGGGGTTCGTCCTCGGCTTCGATCGTCATCTCCTTGCCGTTGACGTCGCGCAGCCCGTTGCCGCGCAGCATGCCGTTGGTCAGTGCCGTCGGAAGCTGCGCCACGATCAGGGATGGCCGGAGGTTTCCGGCCTGGAAATGCAGCGCACCGGGCTCGGACGCCTTGGGGAACAACCGAAGCGGCCCACCGATGCGAAGGTCGATCGCGCCGGCGTGCAACAAGCTGTGCGTGCGCGACGGAACCTCATCGCCGTCGATCACCACACGCGCCCGCGTCGGCGTGAACAGGATGGAGGCGTAGTTGGGCGTCTTCACCCGGCTCGGGGCGACCTTCGAGGTGAGGTAATCGCCGAAGCTGCGAGCGATCACCCGGGCGACCGCCAGCCGACCGTGATCGGGTGAGTCGTAATACCGGTCGTAGAAACGGTTCCCGACGCCCCCGGCGGCCAGCCCGAAGCAGAGCCGGTGAAACGCTGCGCCGTCGTCGGTTTCGCCGTCGAGCACCAGCGTGTCCAGGATCTCGTCGGGTGGAGGTTGATCCGTCTCGGCGGCGGACACCAGCGCACGGATGATCTTTTCGGGCCTTCCGCGCACCCGGGCCTTGCGCGCCACGGCGTTGACGCTGCCGCCGTTGGTCGGGACGAACGCGGGCCAGCGCTGCGGATCATTGATGCAGCGCTCGATCTCGTTGATCAACCAGTGCAGCGCACCGTCGCCGCCATCGCCGACGAGGTGGGTCACCCGCGGCGCGAGTTGCTGGATGGCGCCGTGCAGCTCCTCGATCGAGTTGGTCTCGTGCACCTCGCCGTGAGGACCGACGATGCGACGCAGTCCGGCGATGCGGTCGCGAGAGGCGGCGCGATTCTTCCGCGCTTTCGGATTGACGATGACGCCTAGATACATCCGGCGAACCCCCATGCGCGCCCGAAAAAATGTCGTCCGATCCATCGCTCAGGTGGGATTTCGCTGGGCATCCCAGGCACGATACCCGCGCGTCCGCGTTGCCCCGCAACGCTGCCGCAGGCCTCCGCCAGTCCCCGCGGCCCGGCAGCCGCCGTCGCAATTACGAAGTTAGGGTGTTTGCCATGCCGAATTGGACCGCAGCGGAGCTGCCCTCGTTCGCCGGGCGGAGCATCGTCATCACCGGCGCCAACGCGGGGCTGGGCGAGATCACCGCGCGCGAGTTGGTACGGGTCGGTGGCCGGGTCACCCTGGCCGTCCGCAATACCGACAAGGGCCGTGCCGCCGCCGCGCGCATGACCGCTTCAGCGCCCGGCGCTGGGGCGGGGACGGTCGAGGTGCGCCAGCTCGACCTGCAAGACCTTTCGTCGGTGCGGCGCTTCGCCGAGGGCATCGACACGGTGGACGTATTGATCAACAACGCCGGCATCATGGCCACCAAACATGCGGTCACCGTCGACGGCTTCGAGGGCCAGATCGGCACCAACCACCTCGGCCATTTCGCGTTGACGAACCTGCTGTTGCCTAAGCTGACCGATCGCGTGGTGACGGTGTCCTCGCTGATGCACCACTTCGGCTACATCAGCCTCAAAGACCTGAACTTCCAGTCCCGGCCGTATTCGGCCTGGCTGGCCTACAGCCAGTCGAAGCTGGCCAACCTGTTGTTCACCAAGGAACTGCAGCGGCGGTTGGACGGCGCCCGCACATCGGTGCGCGCGCTGGCGGCCCACCCCGGCTGGTCGCACACGAACCTGCAAGGCAATTCGGGCCGCAAGCTGGGCGACGCGGCGGTCCTGGCGGTCGACCGGATCGTCTCCACCGACGCCGAGTTCGGCGCCCGCCAGACGCTGTATGCGGCCTCGCAGGATTTGCCGGGCGACACCTTCGTCGGCCCGCGGTTCGGACTGTACGGCCGCACCCAGCCGACATGGCGCAACTGGCCGGCAAAGCGCGCCGGCACTGCCACCGCCCTCTGGGAACTGTCCGAGCGGCTCACCGAAACGAAATTCCCGCTCTGAGCGGTCCCGGCATTCAACCCGCTCACCCGGACAACCCCGTCCGCGCACCGGGCACGCGGGGCGCGGCTAGATTAGTTGGGTAACTCAACCGCACGCAGCGAGGAGGTAATGCCATGTCGGACGCGAATCTGGCGGCCCTTCTCGCCCTGTGCGCCGCGCTGGCGTCCGCGATCGGCAACGTGGTTCGGCAGCGCTCCGCGCAGGAAGTGACCGACAAACGGGTGGGCCACCTGACCCTGTTCGGCATGCTGCTGCGCGACAAGCGTTGGTGGCTGGGCGGTTTGGGCGATATCGGCAGTTACGTGCTGCTGGCCGCCGCATTGGACAAGGGCTCCGTGCTGCTGGTGATGTCGTTACAGGTGACGGCGTTGCTGTTCGCCCTGCCGATCTATTCGCGGATGACCGGTAACCGCATCACCGGCCGGGAATGGAGCTGGGCGCTGGTCCTGGCGGTGGCGCTGGCGGTGCTGATCTCGGTCGGAGACCCGACCGGCGGCCAGCAGCGGGCACCGCTGCACACGTGGATCGTGGTGGCCGTGGTGATCGTCCCGCTGTTGCTGCTGGGTTTGTTCGGCGCGCGGGTGTGGGCGGATCGCCCGGTTGCGGCTCTGCTGCTGGCGGCGGTGGCCGGCACCTTACTGGCGGTGTTCGCGGTCCTGATGAAGGGCGTCGTCGACATCCTGGAACGCCATCCCGGCCAGGTGTGGCACAGCTTCGAGCTGTACGCGCTGGTGTCCTGCGGGGTGGCCGGGATGATCTATCACCAGTCTGCTTATCGGGCCGGCGCCCTCACCGCGTCGCTGCCGACGATCATCGTGGCGAAGCCCGTGGTGGGTGGGGTGCTCGGCATCGTCGTGCTCAACGAGACCTTGGCAGCCGGCGGCTGGGAATGGTTTGTCATCGCGGTGACGACGGCCGTGGTGATCATCGCGACCGTCGGTCTGGCTCGCGGGGAGGCCGCCTCGATGTCGGCCGGCGCTGGGCGTGACCTGAAATCCAGCGCGCGGTCGAAGGCGGCTTCCCAAGCGTGAGCGGCTGATCTACACACCGAATTGGCTTGCCGGGTAAGTATTCTCACGGCGCCTGACGGGCTGCTATGGGTTGATGGTGTTGTCGCCGACCTGGCGGCCCCAGACGTACTCGATCGCATACGGCGATCCGGTGTCGAGGTGGTTGTAGGGCGCAATGCTGTTGCCGGTGTCCATCACCAACTCCGGTGCCGGCCACAGATCGCGGGTGACTTTCTGCCAGCACCCCGGCGCACCGCCCGGGCCGCCGCGCGCGTTCACCCGCGGCAGGTTCTCGGGATAGACGTAGGGGTTGGGCGCCCCGCCCACCACGCCGACGACGCCGCCCACCATCGACGCGAGGACGGGCAGCGCGGATACCGGGTTGGCGATCAATCCGAGCCCGGAGAGCGCCTCGGTGTTCATGTTCAACGAGTAGCCGTTGAAACCGCCCTCGGCCGCGCCCGTGGCGGGCAGCGCATCGTGTTCATTGCGCATCAAGCAGTAGATTTCGGGGCTGTAGGTGTCGAGCAGTTGCGCGGTGGGCACCAGGTCGGCGGCGCCGCGCGCCAGATACGGCCCACCCTTTTCGAACAGATCCGCACCCGTGTTGCCGAACCCGGCCGCCGACAACAACGCCTGATCCAAATCCTTTTGCTGGGCATTGATCGTGCGCGAGGTGATCACCGCATTGTTCAAAAAATCGAACAGATCCGGCGAGGCA
>JAYZBN010000008.1:0-62880 GCA_036338755.1 Actinomycetota bacterium
GCGATCACCGCCGCCTGGTCCACACCGTCCACACCCATCAACGCCGTCTGGATCTCGCCCAATTCGATGCGATACCCGCGGATCTTGACCTGCTCATCGGCACGACCCAGATAATCCAACTGCCCGTCGGCGCGCCACCGCACCAGATCCCCGGTCCGATACATCCGCACGCCAACACCACCGAACGGACACGCCACAAACCGCGACGCGGACAACCCGGGCCGGCGCAGATAACCCACCGCGATCCCATCGCCGGCGACATACAACTCACCCACCACACCGGCGGGCACCCGACGCAACCACCCATCGAGGACGAACAACGCCGCCCCCGGCACCGGCGACCCGATCGACGGCGCACCCGACCCCGCGACCAACGGCGGGCTGACCGAGGCGCACATCGTCGTTTCGGTGGGGCCGTAGCCGTTGAGCATCACCCGCCCGGCCGCCGCCCACCGATCCACCACCTCGGCCGGGCAAGCCTCACCGGCCACCAGCAACGCCGTCGACTCCAAACCATCGGGTGACAGCATGGCCACCGCCGACGGGGTCTGGGCGAGCACGCGGACCTGCTCGGCGATCAGCAAGGCGTGCAGATCTTCCGGCGAGGCGGCCACCGACTCGGGCACGATCACTACTCGTCCGCCGCCCAGCAACGGAACCCAGATCTCCCACAGCGAGAAGTCGAAGGCATAGGAGTGACATTGCGCGAATGCCTGCTCGGCCGGGGTGTAGACGGCCAGCGACGACATCATCTGGGCCATGCTGGCCTGGCTGACCGCGACCCCCTTGGGCACACCGGTGGTGCCAGAGGTATAGATGAGGTAAGCGATATCCTCCGGGTCCGGCATCGGCAGCCCGGTGCTCGGGTGGGAAGCCACAGCGGGGTCGTCGATGTCGATGACCGCTAACCCATGGCCTGCTAGCCGCCCGACCCGATCAGCGGTGGTGACCGCGGCGATCGGGCGGGCGTCGGCGAGCGTGAACTCGATCCGCGCCGCCGGCGCCGCCGGGTCGATGGGCAGATACGCCGCTCCCGTCTTGAGCACGGCCACCATCGCCACGATCGCCTCGGCGGAACGGGAAAACAGCAGCGTCACGCATTCACCCGGGCGCGCGCCGTGACCCACCAGCACGTGCGCCAACCGATTGGCCGCCTCGTCGAGTTCCCGGTAGGTCAGCGACAGGCTGCCGGATACCAGCGCGACGGCATCCGGAGTCCGGGCCACCTGCGCGGCAATCAACGCGGGCATCGACACCGGCGCGGTCGCCGGCCGGGTCAGCGCAACCCCGTTACCCATCTCGTCAAGCCAGCCGCGTTCCGAGTCATCGAGCAGGTCGATCGATGACATCGGCCGCGTGGGATCGTCGGTGATCGCCGCAAGCACCCGCTCCAGCCGGCGCACCAGCGACTCGATGGTGTCAGCGTCGAAGACGTCGGTGCGAAATTCCACCGCACCGCCGATCCCGGCGGGCGTCCCGTCCTTGCCGAAGCGCTCGGCCAACGAGAAGGTCAGATCCATGCGGGCGGCCCGGGTGTCCACCGGCAACGGCGTCACCTGCAGATCGCCCAAGGCCAATCCGTCGGCGGCAGTTTCGTAGCCGGGCAGGTTCTGCCAGGCCAACGCCACCTGGACCAGCGGATGATGGCTCAGGTTCCGGTTCGGGTTGAGCCGCTCGACCAGCGCCTCAAAAGGCACGTGCTGATTCTCGAACGCCTCCAAGCTGCGTGCGCGAACCTGCGCCAGTACCTCGGCGGCGATGGGATCCCCGCCGAGCTGCACTCGCAGGATCAAGGTGTTGATGAAAAAGCCGACCAAGTCGTCCAGGGCGGGATCGGTACGACCGGCGGCCGCGAACCCGACCGCCACGTCGGGGCTCCCGCTGATTTTGGAGAGCAACACCGCAAGCGCGGCCTGAACGACCATGAAGCTGGTCGTGTTGTGCTCCCCGGCCAGTCGGCGCACCCGTTGCTGCAGCTCGACTGGCCACTCCACGATCACGTTGGCACCGCGCTGATCAGCGACCAGCGGATACGGCCGGTCGGTAGGCAGCTGGAGGCGCTCGGGCATCCCGGCCAGCGCATCCTCCCAATAGGCCAGTTGCGCCGCGATACGGCTGTCGGTGTCCTCGAGGTCGCCGAACTGGGCTCGCTGCCACAGCGTGTAGTCGACGTACTGGGCGGGCAGCGGCGCCCAGCCCGGAGGCTGTCCGGCACACCGGCTGGCGTAGGCCAGACCCAGGTCGCGCGTCAGGGGGGTCATCGACCAGCCGTCGGCGGCGATGTGATGCACCACGATCACCATCAGGTGCTCATCCGGGGCGACCCGGAACAACCGCGCCCGGAAGGGAATGTCGCTGGCCAAGTCGAACGGCTGTAGCGCTGTCTCGCTGATGGCCTCTTCCAGCCGGCCGGCCGGCCAGGCGCTCGCGTCGACGACGTGCCATCCGATTTCCGCCCGTTCGGGCGCGATCACCAGTTGGTGTGGAATTCCCTCCGGCGCCGGGAACAGCGTGCGCAGGCTCTCGTGGCGACCGACGACATCGACCAGCGCCGCACCCAATACCCCGGGGTCTAACCGCCCGCTCAGCCGTAACGCCGCTGCCATGTTGTAGATCGGTGACGGGCCCTGCAGCTGATCAAGGAACCACATCCGGTTTTGGGCAAACGACAAGGGCAACAGCGCGGGCCGTTCAACCGCGACCAGCGGCTCCAGCCCGCCCCCGTCAGTGCCGATACGGGCCGATAACTGGGCCACGGTCGGCGCTTCAAACAAGGTGCGGACCCCGAGCCCGGCGTCCAGGGTTGCGTTGATCGCGGCGACGACTCGCATCGCGGACAGCGAATCCCCGCCCAGGTCGAAGAAGGAGTCGTCGATGCTGACGTGCTCGAGTTCGAGGACTTGGGCGTAGATGCCGGCGAGGATCTCCTGGGCGGGGCTTTCCGGGGCGCGATACTGACCGACGCTGTACTCCGGAGCCGGCAGGGCGCGGACGTCGAGCTTGCCGTTGGGTGTCAGGGGCAGCGCCTCCAGGGCGATGACCACCGCGGGCACCATGTAGGCGGGCAGCCGCTCGGCCAGTGCGGCGCGGGCCCGGGCCGGCTCGGCAGTGCCGGTGACGTAACCCACCAGTCGTTTGTTGCCCGGGCGGTCCTCGCGGGCGACGACGACGGCCTGCTGCACCTCGTCGAGTGCGGCCAGCGCCGCTCGGACCTCACCGACCTCGATGCGATACCCGCGGATCTTGACCTGTTCGTCGGCACGGCCGATATACCGCAACTGCCCGTCGGCACCCCAGCACACCAGATCGCCGGTGCGGTACATGCGTGTTCCCCGGCCGCCGAACGGACACGCCACAAACCGCGCGGCGGTCAAACCCGAGCGACCCAGGTAGCCGACGCCCACCCCGGCTCCGGCCGCATACAGCTCCCCAACCACCCCGGGTGGCACCGGACGCAACCAGCCGTCCAACACGAACAGCGCCGCGCCCGGCACTGGCGAACCGATCGGCACCGCGCCGGTCCCGGGCGTCAGCGGCGCACTGATCGCCACACACATGGTGGTCTCGGTCGGTCCGTAGGCGTTCACCATCACCCGCCCCGGCGCCCACCGCTGGACCACCTCGGGCGGGCAGGCCTCACCGGCCATCACCAAGGCCACCGACTCCAAGCCCGAAGGCGACAACACGGACACCGCCGATGGCGTCTCGGTCAACACGCTGACCCGCTCGCGCACCAGGACCTCGTGCAACGCTTCCGGTGCGCGTGCCACCGACTCGGGCAGCACCACCAGTCGCCCACCGCGCAACAGCGCGCCGAAGATCTCCCACACGGAAACGTCGAATGCCAGCGAGTGACTGTGCGCCCACACCCCCGCCGGCGGCAGGCCCGCGTCCAACGACCCCAACAGCTCGGTCACCCCGCGGTGGGTGACCGCGACTCCCTTGGGCACCCCGGTGGTGCCCGAGGTGTAGATCAGATACGCGATGTCCCCGGGCCCCGGCACGGGCAGGGCGGTGCTGGGTTGTTCGTCGGCGGCGGCGTCGTGCAGGTCGATGACCGGCAGGCCATGGCCGTCCAGCAGTGACCGCAGCTCTGCCGTGGTGATGGCTGCCACCGGCTGGGCATCGTCGAGCATGAATCCGATCCGCGTGGCCGGCAACGCCGGGTCGATCGGCAGGTAAGCAGCTCCCGCCTTGAGGATCGCCAACATCGCCACGACCGCCTCGGCCGAACGCTCCACCAGCAGGGCCACATACCCGCCGGGGCCAACACCGTGACCAACGAGCAACTGCGCCAACCGGTTAGCGGCTACATCGAGCGCGCGGTAGCTCCACGTCGCCTCACCGCAACTGATCGCCACCGCGTCCGGCGCGCGCATCGCCTGCGCTTCGAACAGGGCCGGGATCGAGGCCGCCCCGGCCGGCGGCTGGGCCAGCACCGCACGGTTGGCGCGCTCATCAAGCCACGCGCGCTCGCGCTCGTCGAGCAGATCCACCGACGACAGCCGCAGCGTCGGGTCGTCGGTCATCGCCATCAGCACGCGCTCGAACCGCCCGACCAACGCGACGATGCTGTCCGCATCGAAGACATCGGTCCGAAACTCCACGGTTCCGCCGATTCCGGCGGGCTCACCGCCCTCGGTCCAGCGTTCGGCCAGCGAGAACTCCAGGTCCATCCGGGCGGTTTGGCTGTTCACCGGCAGGGGTGTGACACGCAGCTTGTCCAAGGTCAGCCCGGCGGCGGGGTCAGCGCTGACACCGGGCAGGTTCTGCCAGGCCAACATCACCTGAATCAGTGGGTGATGGGTCATGCTTCGGGTGGGGTTGAGCCGCTCCACCAGCACCTCGAAGGGCACGTCTTGATGCTCGTACGCGGTGAGGCTGCGCCGCCGGATCTGTGACAGCAGGTCGGCGAAGCTGGGGTCACCGGCCAGATCGACCCGAAGAACCAAGGTGTTGACGAAGAAGCCCACCAGCTCATCCAGGGCGGGATCGGGCCGCCCCGCGATCGGGAAGCCCACGGCCACATCGCTGCTGGCGCTGATCTTGGACAGCAGCACCGCCAGGGCGGCTTGTACCAGCATGAAACTGGTCGCGTTGTGCTCGCGAGCCACGCTTTCCAGCCGGCGCTGCAGCTCCGCCGGCCACTGGACCGCCACACTGGCGCCGCGCTGGTCGGCCACCGGCGGGTAGGGCCGATCGGTGGGCAGCTCCAGGCGCTCGGGCATGCCGGCCAGCGCATCCTGCCAGTAAGCCAGCTGCGCGGCGATGCGGCTGTTGCCGTCGTCGAGCGACCCAAGCCGCTCGCGTTGCCACAGCGTGTAGTCGGCATACTGCACCGCCAACGGCGCCCACCCGGGGGCCTGCCCCGCACACCGGCTGGCATACGCCACCCCCAGATCACGCACCAGCGGCGTCAGCGACCAGCCGTCGGCGGCGATGTGGTGCACGACGGCGACCAGCACATGTTCGTCATCGGCGACCCTGAAAAGGCATGCGCGCATGGGGATTTGGGCGCCGAGATCGAACCGGTGGCCCGTCACGGCCGCGATGGACTCGGCCAGCTGGCCGTCCGGCCATCCGCCGGCGTCAACGACCTGCCAGCCGAAGTCCGCCCGCTCGATGGGGACGACGACCTGTTGCGGCACGCCCTCGACCGCCGGGAACAGCGTGCGCAGGCTTTCGTGGCGGGCCACCACGTCGGCCAGCGCCAGCCCCAGCGCGGCGGCATCGAGCTCGCCGTCCAGCCGCAGCGCCGCCGCGATGTTGTACATCGGTGAGGGGCCTTGGAACTGGTCGAGGAACCACAAGCGACTCTGGCTGAACGACAGCGGGACCAGCGCAGGCCGCGCGCCCGCGACCAATGGCGCGACCCTGCCGGCATCGCCGACGATGCGCGGTGCCAGCTGGGCGATCGTGGGCGCCTCGAACAAGGTACGCACCGGAAGGCCGGCGTCCAGGCTGGCGTTGACGGCGGCGATGACCCGCATCGCGGACAACGAATCACCGCCCAGGTCGAAGAACGAGTCGTCGACCCCGACGCGCTCGAATCCGAGGACTTGCGCGTAGATGCCGGCCAGAATCTCCTCGACCGCGTCACCGGGGGCGCGATATCCGCCCGCGGCGTAGTCGGGTGCCGGCAGGGCGCGGGTGTCGAGTTTGCCATTGGGGGTGATCGGCAGCGCCTCGAGCTTCACCACCGCCGCCGGCACCATGTAGGCCGGCAGCCGCTCGCCCAGGACGCTGCGGGCCGCGGCCGGGTCGGCGCTGCCCGTGACGTAACCCACCAGGCGCTTGTCGCCGGGGCGATCCTCGCGGGCGATCACCGCCGCCTGTTCCACCCCGTCCAGCGCGGCGAGAGCCGAACGCACTTCCCCGAGTTCGATGCGATACCCGCGGATCTTGACCTGCTCGTCGACGCGCCCGAAGTACCGCAGCTGCCCATCGGCGCCCCAGCACACCAGATCACCGGTGCGGTACATGCGTGTTCCCACGCCGCCGAACGGGCATGCCACAAAGCGCGTCGCGGTCAGGCCGGCCCGGCGCCAGTACCCGAATCCGACGCCGCGGCCCGCCAGGTACAGCTCGCCGACCACCCCGCCGGCCACCGGACGCAACCACGCGTCCAGCACGAAAAACGCCGCACCCGCCACCGGCGAGCCGATCGGAGGGGCCCCCGACCCCGCCCGCAAGGGTGTGCTCTTGGACAACCACATCGTCGTCTCGGTCGGACCGTAGACGTTGACCATGACCCGGCCCGGTGCCCACCGATCCACCAGCTCGGGCGGGCACGGCTCGGCACCGATCACCAACGACGTCGACGGCAAACCCTCAGGTGGCAGCATCGCGACGGCCGAGGGCGTTTGGGTAAGGACGCTGACCTGCTCGCCGACCAATAGTGCGTGGAACTCTTCGGCGGAGCGCGCCACCGCGTCGGGCACCACCACCAGGCGTCCACCGTTGAGGAGCGCACCCCAGATCTCCCAGACCGAGAAGTCGAACGCATAGGAGTGGAACTGTGTCCACACCTGCCCCGGCGCCCCGAGATCCACGCCGAGGTCCAGACCGTCGAATAGCTGGGCGACGTTGTGCTGAGCGACCGCCACCCCCTTGGGCATCCCGGTGGTGCCGGAGGTGTAGATGATGTGGGCGGTCTCATCGGGGTGAGGTGCCGGCGGCGCGGTCAAGGGCTGAGCGCCGACAGTGGGGTCATCGACATCGATGACCGTCAGGCCGAACCCGCCGAGGCGCTCGGCCAAACCAGCGGTGGTGATCGCGGCGACCGGGGCGGCGTCGCCAACCATGAACTCGATGCGCGCGCTCGGTAGCGCCGGGTCGATCGGAAGATACGCGGCCCCGGTTTTGAGCACCGCCAAAATCGCGACGATCGCCTCGGCCGAGCGGGGAAAGAGCAGGACCACCGACTGTCCGGGGCCCACACCGCGGTCAATCAGCAAGTGCGCCAACCGGTTACCGGCCTCGTCCAGCTTCCGGTAGGTCCACGACTGCTCACCGCACACCAGCGCCACCGCGTCGGGCGTGCGCCCCGCCTGCGCGGCGAACAAGGCCGGAATCGACGCTTTGCGCCCCGGCCGGCTCAACACCGCCCGGTTGCCCCAGCGATCGAAGCGGGCGTGCTCGGCCTCGGTGACCACATCGACCGACGACAACGACCGCCCCGGATCGGCTGTCATCGCCGTCAACACCATCCGGAATCGTTCGACGAGCGCCTCGACGCTGGCCGCATCGAACACATCGGTGCGGAATTCCACCACCCCGCCGATCCCGGCGGGCGCGCCGTCGTCATCCCAACGTTCGGCCAACGAGAAGGTGAGGTCCATGCGGGCGGTCTGGGTGTCCACCGGCAGGGGCGTGGCTTCCAGATCGCCCAAGGTCAGCCCGGCGGCATTAGTGTCCTGCCAGTCGAAGTTCTGCCAGCCCAACAACACCTGTACCAACGGGTGATTGGTCAGGCTGCGGGTCGGGTTGAGCCGCTCGACCAGCAGCTCGAACGGCACGTCCTGGTGCTCGTAGGCGGCCAGGCTGCGCCGGCGTACCTGCGCGAGTAGCTCGGCGACCGTGGGGTTCCCCGTTAGATCGACGCGCAGCACCAAGGTGTTGACGAAGAAACCGACCAGCTCATCGAGCGCGGGGTCGCGGCGCCCGGCAATCGGGAAGCCCACCGCCACATCGGTGCTGCCGCTGATCTTGGACAACAGCGCGGCGAAAGCGGCCTGGACCACCATGAAGCTGGTGGCGCTGTGTTCGCGGGCCATCCGATGAACCTGCCGCTGCAATTCGGCAGGCCAGTCCACGCTCAGCCGGGCGCCGCGCTGATCGGCAACCATCGGATATGGCCGGTCGGTGGGCAGCTCCAGGCGCTCCGGCATCCCCGCCAGCGCATCCTGCCAATAGGCCAACTGCGCGGCGATGGGGCTTGCGCTGTCGTCGACATCGCCGAGCTGGTGACGCTGCCACAACGTGTAGTCGGCGTACTGCACCGCCAACGGCTGCCAGCCCGGGGTCTGTCCCGCACATCGGCTGGCGTACGCCATCCCCAGATCCCGCACCAGCGGGGTGATCGACCAGCCGTCGGCGGCGATGTGATGCACGGCGGCCGCCAGCACGTGTTCTTCAGCGCTGATTCGGAACAACCGTGCCTGCAACGGAATCTCGTTCGCCAGGTCGAACGGGTGCCGAGCGACGGCTTGCATCGCCTCGCTCAGTCGGCCTTCCGGCCACCCCGCGGCGTCGACGACCTCCCACCCGAAGTCCGCTTGCCCGGCGGCAAGCACGATCTGCCGAGGTGTGCCCTCGGTCGCCGCGAACACCGTGCGCAGGCTTTCATGACGGGCCACCACATCGGCCAGCGCGGCACCCAGCGCGTCGGCATCCAGCCAGCCGGTCAGCCGCAATGCCATCGTCATGTTGTAGACGGGCGAGGGCCCCTGGAACTGGTCGATGAACCACAACCGGTTCTGCGCGTACGACAACGGGACCACCGCGGGCCGCTCCCCGGCCACCAATGGTTCCAAGCGACGCGCATCCCCACCGATGTAAGGCGCCAATTGACCGACGGTGGGCGCCTCGAACAGGGTGCGCACCGAAAGATCGGCACCCAGGCCGGTGTTGATCGCGGCGATCAAACGCATGGCCGACAGCGAATCGCCGCCCAGGTCGAAGAACGACTCTGCGACCCCCACCCGCTCGAGCCCGAGGACCTGGGCGTAGATGCCGGCCAGAATCTCTTCGACCATCCCGGTCGGGGCGTCGTAAAGATCGGCATCCTGATACTCGGGTGCCGGAAGCGCCCTGCGGTCGAGCTTTCCCGAGGAGGTCAACGGGAACTCGTCGAGCACGACGATGTGCGTCGGCACCATGTATTCGGGCAGCCAGGCGCTCAATCTCTGACGGATCGCGCTGATCTTGGTGTTGGTATGGGGTTCGTTGTGGGTGCCGCGCTGGGCCGCCCGAGGCAGATAGAGGTCCGTCAACGCCGGGGTGCGCTCACCGTCGACGGGAACGACGAAAACGGCATCCAGCGTTCCGGGTTGGGCCCCCCACGTGACGGCCGCGTGGTATCCGGTGTCTTCGCCTACACGATGCAGCTGTTCGGCGGTGGCCGCATCGGGCATGCCCTGGGCGAGAGCGTCGGCCAACGGCAACCCGGCCGCCAGGCCGCGCTCGATGCGGACGTCGCTGATCACTCCGGTGCGGGGAATCTCGGCAATGCGCACCGCGGCGGGGCGCTCGGCGAGCAATCGCGTCCGCAGCCCGTCCAGGCCGCCGCATTCCGTCCACGGCCAGCTGGGCGCAACGGCCAGTGAGCGCACCGATGCGGGGGTTTTGTGGATGACGACGTCGTAGCGGTACCGGTTGAGTTCGTTGTCGGCCAGGCCGCGTTTGACGTGGATCTCGAGGCCACCCACCGACGGGTGGTCGGCGGCCAAGGTGGTGAAATACTCTGGCGCCAAGAGCAATTCGGGTTCGCCGAGCACGGCATGCTTGACGCGCCGGCGGACCTCGGCGGCGTCGCCGGCGTCGGCGCGGGCCAGCGCGACGGCGGTTTGGAACGCGCCCTGCAGGCTGTGGTTGCGGACATCGCCGAGGAACAGCGCGCCGCCGGGGGCCAGTAGTTCGATGGCGTTGTCGATGACCTCGGTCAGATACCCCGCGTTGGGAAAGTACTGGACGACCGAGTTGACGACGACGGTGTCGAAGCGGCCCTGCGGCAGCGTCTCGGTGACGTGTGCCGGCTGCGCCAGCAGTCGCACCCGATCGCGCCACGAGATCTGCGACGACTCGAGCGAACGGCCCAGATTCTCGATGACAACCGCCGACATGTCGGTGGCGACATACTCTTCGCAGTGCGGGGCGATCTGTGACAACAACAGCCCGGAGCCCACGCCGATCTCCAACACCCGCTGTGGTCGCAGGGCCTTGATCCGGTCCACGGTGGCCGAGCGCCATTCGATCATCTCTTCGAGCGGAATGGGGTCACCGGTGAGGCTGCTGTTCCAACCCCGGAAGTCCATGCCGAAGTCCGGCACCTCCGCCTCGGCGCCGTAGAGCTCGTCGTAGAGCTGGTGCCACTCTTCGACGATTTCGACGTCGCCGTCCGACGCGGTGGTGTGTTTGAGGGTGATGTAGGCGACAAGGTGGTCGCCGGTGTCGCCGTGGTGCACGGTGGCGGCGGCCTGCGCCACCTGTGGGCACGCCAGCAGGGTGTTCTCGATTTCACCCAATTCGATGCGCTGCCCGCGCAATTTGATCTGGGCGTCGGCGCGGCCGACGTACTCCAGGGTCCCGGCCGACGTCCACCGCACCAGGTCACCCGTGCGGTACAGGCGCGACCCGGGTTCGCCGTGGGGGTTGGCCACAAATCGTTCCGCGGTCAACTCGACCCGGCCCACATAGCCGTGCGCCAGCGCGGGGCCGCTCAGGTAAAGCTCCCCCAGCACACCGACGGGCGTCGGATTCAGGAAGCCGTTGAGTACCAGCGCACGCACCCCCGGGATCGGCGCCCCGATGGTGACCGGCTGCCCCGCCGACAGAGGGGCGCAGGTCACCCAGATGGTGGTCTCGCTCGGACCGTAGCCGTTGAACATCTGCCGGCCCGGCGCCCACGCGGACACCACCTCCGGCGGGCAGGCTTCACCGACAGCGACCAGCGTGCCCAGCTCGCCCAGGCGGTCGCGATCCAGCGACCACAACACCGTCGGAGTCAGGATCGCCGCGTTGACCCACTGCTCCTGGAGCAGGTTGGTCAAGGCATCGCCGGCATACACCTGCGGCGGCGCTACCACCAGCGTCGCCCTGGACGCGGCGGCCAACAGCAACTCGCCCACCGACGCGTCGAAGGTCGGCGTGGCCACCATCAGCACGCGTGCGCCTGCGTCCAACCCGAATAGATTGCGTTGCGCCGCAGCCCAACCCAGCAGGCCGGCGTGGCTGACCGCCACGCCCTTGGGGGCGCCGGTGGACCCAGAGGTGAAGATCACGAAGGCGGTGTCATCCGCCCCGAGCGCCGCCGGCCGATCAGCGTCGGTGACCGGGTCCGCGCTACGCCCGGACAGGTCGAGGGTGTCGACGCGCAGCACCGGGCGCGCCCCTGACCCGGGTACGGTGTCACCGCCACAGGTCAACACGCATGCCGCGGACACCGTGTCCAACAGCGTGGTGATCCGCTCGACCGGATGGGCCCGATCCACCGGCACATAGACACCGCCGGCCTTGACCACCGCCCACCAGGCCACGACCAGTTCCAGGCAGCGGCCCATGGCCACGCCCACCGCGCGCTCCGGACCGACGCCGGACTCGATCAACACCCGTGCCAGTCGCGTCGACCATTGGTCGAGCTCGCGATACGAGACGGCCCGGCCGCCGTCCAGCGCCGCGACCGCGTCCGGGTCGGCGCTCACCGCCGCCGCCAGCAACTCCGGGGCCACCCCGACCGGCGCCACCACCTGAGCACCGGACCACCGGGACAACACCAGTTCCCGCTCAACGCGATCGAGCAGATCCACCGTCGACAGCGGCCGGGTGGGATCTGCGGTCATCGCTGCCAACACCCGCTGCATCCGCCCGATGAGCGCCTCGATCCTGGCCGCGTCGAAGACATCGGTGTCGTACTCGACGCGCAGGTCTATCTCGCGCCCCGGCAGCGCTTCCATGGTCAACGGGTAGTGGTTGTATTCGAGGTTGGTGAATTCGGTGATGGCCAACGCGTCCCCACCGGCGTCCGACGGCACGACGGTGTCGATCGGGTAGTTCTCGTACACGAAGAGCGTGTCGAAAAGCTGTTCATGGCCGGTGACGCGATGAATGTCGATCAGCGCCAGGTGCTGGTGCTCGAGCAGATCGTTGTGGGTGCTTTGCAGCTGGGCCAGCAGGTCTGCGGTGGTGGTCGTCGCCGTGATCCGTACCCGCACCGGCACCGTGTTGATCAACAGTCCGACCATCGACTCGGCGCCGGGCACTTCGGACTGGCCCGCCCGGGAGCGCGGGGTGCCGAACGCGACGTCGTGTTGACCGGTCAGTGAGGTGAGCAGCAGCGCCCAGGCGCCCTGCAGCACCGTGCTGACGGTGGCGTGGCAGGAGCGCGCCAGCTCCGTGAGCGCCTGCGTGGTCGGCTCGGGCACGCTAGCCGATGCGAAGCCCCGCCGCCCCCGTCCCAACCGATCCGCAGGGCCGACGAGCGTGGGAATGTCGAAGCCTTCCAACGCATCACGCCAGGCCGCGCGGGCGGCGTCCAGGTCGCGGTCGGCCAGCCAGATGAGGAAGGTGCGATACGAGACCGTGGCGGGCAGCGGCTGCTCGTAGTAGCTGGCGAATATCTCCCGCAGCAAGATCGGCAGCGACCAGCCATCCACCAAGATGTGGTGAAAGGTAAGCACAAACCGGTGCCGGCGCTCTGCGGTGCGAATCAGGGCGGCGCGGAAGACGGGGCCGCCGGCGAGGTCGCGGACCGCGTCGCGCTCGGCGGCGGATATGTCGTGGATCAAGTCATCCGCGTCGGCATGGTCTGACATGACGTCGCCGCCGGCGGCACGAAGGTCGACAAACCGCCACTGCGCCGCGGGATCGGCCGGGATGACTTGCACCGGCTCGTCGAACTGCGTGCGAAACCGCGCCACCAAGTGGGGATGTCGGTTGACCACCACGTGCACCGCGTCGCGCAGCCGGTCGGGGTCAAGGGCGCCGCTGAGGGTGAAATCAAGCTGCAGCGCATACATTTCGTCGTCGCTGCCTTGCGCCGTGCTGGCGTGAAAGAGCAGCCCCTGTTGCAAGGGGGTCAGCGGCAGCACGTCGGCGATCCGCTCTTGCCGGCAGAGCTCGTCGATCTGCTGCTGGCTGAGGCGAGCGGGTGCGATGTCGGACGGCGTCAGCCCGCCCCCACCGGCCCGCACATGCGCGCAGATAGCGGTCAGTGCGTCAAACCACAACTGGCTCAACCGGTTAACCGCCGTGCGATCAAGGGCCGAGGGCGCCCACGTCCAATCGACGTGCAGATACGGGCCGGTGTCGGCGTCGACGGTGCCGGCGTTGAGTTCCACGGTGTGCGCCAGCGGCATGGGAGTCGCCCCGGCCGCACCGGTGAGCGACCAGCCTTCCCGGCCGAACCGCCACCCGTCACCGGAGCGGTCGCCCGCCGGGGCGCCAAAACGGCCCAGGTAGTTGAAGCCGATCACCGGATCCGACCCGCCCAGCTCGACGTCGGGGGTCAGGTAGCGGAGCAGGCCGTAGGTCAGCCCGTGGGGCAGGGCGCGCAGCTGTTCCTTCGCATCCTTGAGTACCGCCCCCAAGGCCGCCTCGCCGGCGAGCACCTGACTCCAGCGCAAGCCGCCGACCCCCAACGACACGGGGTATTTGGTGGTGAACCACCCCACCGTGCGCGACAAGTCCACGTTCGCGCCGAACTCCTCGTGACGCCCATGGCCCTCGACGTCGATGGCGATCGGCGCGCCGCCGGTACCCACAAACTCCGCCGCCGCCAACGCGAACGCGATCAACAGGATTTCGTGCACCCCGGCGTGAAACGCCGCGGGCACCTCGCCGAGCAGCATCCGGGTCGTCTCGACATCCAGGTCCAGCGAGAGTTGCCCGGCCGTGGCGTAGGTATCCCGTTCGGGTTGCACGGCGGGCAGCGCGGCCGGGAGCGCCGCCGGCCGCCGCCACGCGTCGGCCAGCGCGGCGATCTCGGGGCTTCGCGCTTTGTGGGCCAGCAGCGCCGCCCAACTGACGAAGGACGTGCCCGTCACCGGCAGGTCGACGGGCTGGCCGGCGCGATGCTGAGCCCAAGCGATGTTGAGGTCCTCCAGCAAGATCCGCCACGACACCCCGTCGACGGCCAGATGGTGAATGATCACCACCAACTGGCCGGTGGAGCCGACCCATAGCGCGCTGAGCATCACACCGGCCGCCGGATTCAATTGCGAGCGCGCCCTTTTCAACGCCTCATCGGAGAGCGCGGGTACCGACGACAGACACGCGCCGGCATCTGCCGAACCCGCTTCGGGCACCTGCAACGACCAGCCCCCCGCGCCGTCGTCGTCCACCCGCAGGCGCAACATGGGGTGCCGATCCAGCAGTGCCTGCAGCAGCACGACGACATCCGCCTCGGTCGCGCCGGCGGGCGCCAGCACCACGACCGTCTGGTTGAACTGTTCTACCGGGGCGTCGACGTCCTGCAGCCAGCGCATGATCGGCGTGGCTACCAGCGGCCCGATGCCCTCATCGATCGGGCCGGACTCGCGGTCGGTCACCGCGGCCACGAGGGCCAGCCGGGCCACCGTCTGCTCGACGAAAACGTCGCGCGGGCGGCACAGTAGGCCCGCGGCACGGGCTCGCGCCACCACCTGCATCGACAGAATGCTGTCGCCACCCAGCTCGAAGAACGAGTCGTCGACGCCGACGCGCTCGAGACCCAGTACCTCGGCGTAGATGTCGGCCAGGATCTCCTCGACGGCGTTGCCCGGCGCGCGGTAATGGTCGGCGTCCTGATACTTCGGTGCCGGAAGGGCGCGGACGTCGAGCTTGCCGTTGGGCGTCAGGGGCAATGCATCCAATGCCACTACCGCCGCGGGGACCATGTGGCCGGGCAGCCGCTCGGTCAGCGCGGCGCGGATCGCTGTCGGGTCGACAGCGCCCGTGACGTAACCCACCAGGCGTTTGTCGCCGGGGCGGTCCTCGCGCGCGAGCACCGTGGCCTGCTGCACTCCGTCCAGCCCGGCGAGCGCCGCCTGAACTTCGGCCAGTTCGATGCGGTATCCGCGAATCTTGACCTGCTCATCGGCGCGCCCCACATACCGCAGCTGCCCATCGGGACCCCAAGACACCAGATCGCCGGTGCGATACATCCGCATCCCCGGCTTGCCGAACGGACACGCCACAAACCGCGATCCGGTCAGCCCCGCCCGTCGCACATACCCGTACGCCACGCCTCGACCGGCCACGTACAACTCACCGACCACGCCCGCCGGCACCGGGCGCAGCCAGCCGTCCAGCACGAACAGTGCGGCTCCCGACACCGCCGCACCGATCGGCGGTGTCCCCGATCCCGCCGCGAGCGGCGCAGTCATCGCCGCATACACCGTGGTCTCGGTCGGACCGTAGGCGTTGACCAGCACCCGTCCCGGCGCCCATCGATCCACCACCTCGGCCGGGCACGGCTCACCGCCCACCAGCAACGCCGTCGACTCCAAGCCTTCGGGTGCGAGCACCCCCACCGCTGAGGGCGTCTGAGTCAACACGCTGACGTGTTCACCGACCAGCAAGGCATGAAAGTCCTCCGGCGAGCCCGTCACGTCTTCGGGCACCACCACCAGCCGTCCCCCGTGCAGCAGCGCGCCCCAGATCTCCCATACCGAGAAGTCGAAAGCGTACGAATGACATTGCGTCCATACCTGTTTCGGTGGCAGGCCCGCGGTGAGGGAGTCGAGCAGCTGAGCCACGTTGTGCTGGGCGATGGCCACCCCTTTGGGCGCCCCCGTGGTACCCGAGGTGTAGATGATGTGGGCCACGTCGTCCGGCGCCGGCGCCGGCAGGCTCGTCGACGGCTGATCGAAAATCGTGGGGTCGTTCACGTCGATGGCCCGCAGGCCTTGCCCCTGCAGCCGTTCGGCCAGCCGGGCGGTGGTCAGCGCCGCGGCCGGCTGCGCGTCGCCGAGCATGAACTCCAGCCGCGCCGCCGGCACCGCGGGATCGATGGGCAGATAGGCGGCTCCGCTCTTGAGCACCGCCAAAATCGCCACGATCGCCTCGGCCGACCGCGGCAATAACAGCGCCACACACGCGCCAGGCCCGACCCCGTTCCCGGCCAGCACGTGTGCCACCCGATTGGCGGCCTCATCCAACTCCCGATAGCTCAAGGAGCGCTCACCGCACACCAGCGCCACCGCCTCCGGGGCCCGCAGCACCTGCGCCCCGAACAACTGCACAACCGAGACCGCCGCGGGAGCCGGCTCGGTCAACAGCGCACCGTTGCCCCACCGATTCAGGCAGGGCTCCTCGGCGACAGCTAACGCGGTTATCGACACGAGCCGCCGGGTGGGCAACTCCGCCATTGCGGCCACGATCCGTTGCAACCGGTTTGCTAAGTCCGCAACATCAAAGTCTGCGAATGGGCGCCCGGTGCCAAGGGAGCTGAGCAGATGCTGATCACCGAATCCGAGGAAGAAAAAACCGAAATTACCCACCGGCCCAAAAGTGGTGTATTCCGCGGTTCCAGGCGTATCAGCGAAGCTGAGATTGATCCTGCCCAGGATGTGATTGACGACCACACGATTCGCCGCTTGCCGTGGATCACGAGAGTTGCCTTCACCGTCCAGAACCTGCACCGGAAACCGCTGATGGCGCAACGTTTCTCGGATCCGGGAATCGACGTGCTTGCAGAAGTCGGCGACCGAGGATCGCGGCGACGTCTTCAAGACGAGCGGTACAACCCCAGCCACCATTCCAGGCAGCAGCTTCGACTCAGGGCGGATGCGCCTGCTGACGGGGAAGTCGAGCACCACCTCTTCGGAACCGTTGGCGGCGAACCCGTGCACCAGTAGAGCACACGCCGCGGTCAGGACCGACGATCGACGGATGCCCAACGCTTTTGACAGCGTCTTGATTTGCCCGGCGACGGCCGAATCCAGTTGCGCAGGGGCGGAAGGCAAATAGGAATTGCGTTCGGAGGTCGCTTGGGGCAATCGATAATCCGGCTCGCTGCCGGAGGGAAGGTTCTGCGCCCAATACGCTTGATCGTCCAGATAGTCGGCGGACTCTTCGTATCGCAGCTCTTCGCCAACCAATTCCTGCAGCGTTCCGAAGAAGGCAGGAGAAACGTTTGTGCCAGATGCCAGTGCGGAATACACGGCCGCGATCCGGCGACCCAATAGCGAAATGCCCAATCCATCGATGACTATGTGATGAAAGCATCCGAGCCAGTAGTACTCGTCGGTTCCGGTTTGGAACAACGCGAATTTGAACAGCGGCCCGGTGAGCGGCAGCGGTGTCTGTTGGATTGACAATGCCTTCTCGCGGGCTTCATGCACGGGATCGTGCGAACCGGTCAGGTTGTAATAGTCCAGCTCGACATCCGGATAGTCGATAACCTTTTGGAAGACTTCGCCGTCCGTCTGAAAGAATGTCGCCCGAAGTGTTTCGGCCTCGCCCACCACTCGCCGAATCGCGCGCTCTAACAGAGCACGGTCCAAGCTGCCCTCGATCCGCACCAGCACGCCCAGCTGCCACTCGGCGTCGAAGTGACTGGTTTGCTGCGCAAGCCAGATGGCCATTTGGCCCCGCGTCAACGGAAGGACACGCTCGGCATCGCCCATGAAACACTCCAAGGGTTAGGTGGTGCGCACGTGTCAAATATCCGGCGCTGCTTGAGTTTTCGCGTAATCGATTACTGTACTACTACCACACCGCCGCGACGCCAAACAAAATCTCTCGGCGAACGCTGCGCGGTCGTGTGCAGGACAAGTTTGCCGCGTTAAAGAAGACGTGAAAAACTTCATAGCCCGACCCATCGTGACTCCCCTGCGCTGCTTGACTTCTCGTGCAACCCGCCGAGTTTTTTTACCCGGCACCCGGTGCCACCACCAGGAAAATTCCGCATGCGACCGACGGCCGCAACTGCAGCGCCGGTGTGGAGCAAGCGAGTCACCTCTAACCTACACGCTCGAGGCCGCAAGCCGCGCCAGCAAATCGCAATTGTGCACGCGTGCAACTGAATTAACGTATGCGTAATCGACTGCCGCGCTGGAATTCCGACACGACCACAGTTGCTGTCGTTGGTGGCCGGGCCGCCTCCTCGCGCACAGCCGCCCGCCGAGCCACTGGAAACTTTTCGCCACAGTCAATTAAGAGGCGCAAACTTGAATCCTCCGGCTCAGCTACGCCGCAAACCGCTCACGTCACCGGTGAAAAATCCGTTGCGCCTCAACGTGGTTAGTGGTCAGCACCGCGATGATCGTGCCAACCTCACGCCCTCGGACCGGTTGTCACTGTTTCTGCCAGGTCTGGCAGCTATGGGTCACGAATGCCCTATCACCCGATCGAATCGTCACTACCTGAAAACCGGTGCTGATGCCGCTATCGATGATGTCGGTTGGTTTGAGACTCCTCAGCCTCGCCCAATAGCAATCGGATTCACCTTCAGGGCTGGTACCGGCCGAGCGGTAGGTGCCCGGCACGATGTCGGTGCCTACTCGATACGTTCCATCGGTTTCGATGATCGTCTTGGGGGCGAATGGTGGCGGCGGCAACGTCACCGTGACGGTTTGGGTGACGTCCCGCGTAGACGTCACGGTCGGAGTTGTTGCCGCTGTCGACCCGCCGCCGCAACCTGCGACGACGATCGCCGCTTGCGCGATCGCAGCTGTCCTGAACTGCATTGAAGGAGGGTAGCAGGGCGATCGGTCGGCTCTTACGCGCCAGATCGACCGGCTAGCCGCTCAAACGACCGTGAGCATTCCCACTGCGTCGCAAGTCATTCGGGATCGGGCGGCCGGCGCCTCAGCCAGAACGTGGCGGGCGCTCGGTTTGAACCAGGGTGCGAGCGATCTCCTCCACCCGAGTGTTGGTCTGCTGCGAGAGCCTGGTCAACAGACCGAACGCTCGATCGGCGTCGATATTGAATCGCTCCATCAGCATGCCCTTGGCCTGACCGATCGTGTCCCGGGTGGCGATGGCGCGCATCAGTTGCGCGTTCTCCGCGGCCAGCGCCTGTTGGCGGCGGAGGTGGAGGCCGGATTCGACGGCGCTGACGGCTTCGAGGGTGTGCAGCAGATCTGCCGGATCCCACGCGACACCGTGATCGACGTCGCGCGCGACCTCGTCCAGAAGTTGTTTGCTTCGTGAGACTTCCTTCACCCTGTGCACGACGCCCACCAGCTCACCGTGATCGAGCAACGGGGAGTTGGTGGGGCTCCACACCTTCGGCAGGAATTCGCCGGGGGCGGTGGGGTCGGGAATGTCATAACGCTGCATCCGCATCGTGTGGGTGCGGCCGGTCTGCATCGCCGTCTCCAGCGACGACGCGAGGTTCGCGGTCCCGTCGGCGTGCGGGTCTTTCGGATTGTCCGGGAAGGCGTCGAACAGGAATTGCCCGGGAAGCTCACCGTGCGCGCGCAGCGTCGCGCGCTCGTAGTCTCGGCTTGCCGCCCGAATCCGCAGATCGCGATCCAAAAGCAAACAGCACCCGCCCGATGACCCCTGGACCATGTCTCGGGCGATCGCTTCGAACCGGTCGTCGTCGCGCATTGCTATGCCACTACCCGTTTGTCGAAAGGCCTAATCCGCAGCTGAGCGCATCGATTGCGTCCTCGGCGAGGAGTGACTCCGCGGAGCCAATAGTCTGGTGCTTTAGACACCCGCGCTTCGCGAGAGGTAATGAGATGCCCGCACCGTCAGCCGAGGTCTTCGACCGCCTGCGTCAGTTGGCCGCGATCAAAGACATCACCGCACGCCAGACCAAGACGATCGACGAGATCTTCACCGGCAAGTCGCTGACCACGATCCCGATCGGCACGGCCGAAGATGTCGAAGCGGCGTTCGCCGAGGCGCGGGCGGCCCAGGTCGCGTGGGCGAATCGCCCGGTCACCGAGCGCGTTGACGTCATCAGCCGCTACCGGGACCTGGTCTTCGAGAATCGCGAATTCCTGATGGATCTCCTGCAGGCCGAGGCCGGCAAGGCCAGATGGGCGGCACAGGAGGAACTCGTCGACCTGATCGCGAACGCAAACTATTACGTGCGGGTGTCGGCGGACCTGCTGAAGCCGCGTACGGTGCAGGCGCTGCTTCCCGGCATCGGCAAGACGACGGTCGGTTACCAGCCCAAGGGCGTGGTAGGGGTGATTTCCCCGTGGAACTACCCCATGACGCTGACGGCGTCCGACTCGGTGCCGGCGCTGCTGGCGGGTAATGCGGTGGTGCTCAAGCCGGACAGCCAAACCCCGTATTGCGCCCTCGCGTGTGCGGAGCTCTTGTATGAAGCCGGACTGCCGCGGGCGCTCTATGCGATCGTCCCGGGGCCGGGCTCGGTGGTCGGCACCGCGATCATCGACAACTGCGACTACCTGATGTTCACCGGTTCGACGGCCACGGGCAGGCAGCTCGCGGAACACGCGGGCCGGCGGCTCATCGGGTTCTCGGCCGAACTCGGCGGCAAGAACGCGATGATCGTCACGCGCGGGGCCAATCTCGACAAGGCCGCCAAGGCGGCCACCCGCGCGTGCTTCTCCAACGCCGGCCAGCTGTGCATCTCGATCGAGCGTATTTACGTAGAGAAGGACATCGCCGACGATTTCATCGGCAAGTTCGGCGCCCAGGTGCGGAACATGAAGCTGGGCACCACGTATGACTTCTCGGTCGACATGGGCAGCTTGATCTCCGCGGGTCAGCTGGAAACCGTGACCGATCACGTGAACGACGCGAAAGCCAAGGGCGCCACAGTGATTGCGGGCGCGAAGGCACGGCCCGACATCGGGCCGTTGTTCTACGAGCCGACGGTCCTGACCGACGTCACGCCCGAAATGGAGTGCGCGGCCAACGAGACATTCGGTCCGGTCGTCTCGATCTACCCCGTCGCCGACGCGGACGAAGCCGTCGAGAAGGCCAACGACACCGAGTACGGGCTCAACGCCAGTGTGTGGGCCGGTTCCTCCACAGAGGGCCAGCAGATCGCAGCGCGGTTGCGGTCCGGGACGGTGAACGTCAACGAAGGCTACGCATTCGCATGGGGCAGCCTCAGCGCACCGATGGGCGGGATGGGCCAGTCCGGCGTCGGCCGCCGTCATGGTCCCGAAGGCCTGCTGAAGTACACCGAATCCCAGACGATCGCGACCGCACGTGTGTTCAATCTGGATCCGCCCCTTGGCATCCCGGGAACACTCTGGCAAAAGTCGCTCCTGCCGATCGTGCGCACGGTGATGAGGCTTCCCGGTCGAAACTGACGCAGTCGCTCTTCCGCCTTCGCAATACCGCATCGAGTCCTCTCGGCGCGCGTTACGCTCTTCGATGTCAGCGGCACATCGCACATCAGGAGTCCGCTATGAAGGCAGACGCGAAGCGATATGAGGAAGACGCTCGCCGGTTACGGCAGTACGAGACATTCGGCAAGTTTTCGGATGCTGAACTACAGCGTCTCGCCGAAGCGGCTCATCGCACTTCGACGTCGGCCCCGTTGCCGTTGATCCACGAGCAAACTCCATCCGACTCCTGCTACATCCTGCTCAGCGGCGAGGTGGGCGTGTACGTCGGCTCGGACCGCGTCGCCGCGCTGGGGCCGGGCGAGGTGATCGGCGAATCGGCGCTGCACCGTGGGAGATTGCGCTCGGCCACCGTAACGACGATGGGGCCGGCCGAGTTATTGCGCATCGAACGCGACGATCTCGACACCTTGCTCAACCAGATACCGGCGCTCCGCGAAATCATCGACGCCTCGGTCGCTCGACACGTGCCCGTCGACCTGCCGCCCAAGCCCAAACCGCCGTTCTCCAGATTGGGCGCCTCAGTCCGCACCGACTTGATCGAGCGGTTTGAGCAGGCCGCCGAGAGCGCCGGTGTGGACGTCGCGACCGCGCTCGAAGACGCGCTTACCCGCTGGATCGAACGGGACGGCACCGCATAGCCACTTCCCTCATTGCACCGCGCTACTACCGAACGTAGTATTTGGGCCATCTTGCCGCGCACAAGGGGGTGCAATGTGAGGTGGAGTTTCGCCCAGATCGGGCTGGTGATCATCTGTGTTGTCCATGTCGCCCAGGCGGTGGCCGGCTTCATCATCAATCCCAGCTTCGCGACCGGGCCCGACGCGCCTACCGTGCAGCTGCTCGGAATGGACTACAACGGCTGGCACGCCGTCGCGGGTTTAGCCCTGTTCGCGCCGGGCCTGGTGTTCGCGACGCGAAAGTCGTGGTCCGTGTTGTATCTGCTGCTGGCGGCCATAGCCGGTGCGCTGCCGGGCATTTGGGCGTTCTTCTCCCATCAGGTGGCCTTCGTTTTCAACTTTCCCAACAACGTCACCGATGCGATCGTGCATTTGGTGACCGCGGCGATCATGATCGCGGTGGCAGCGGTCCAGATCCGGTTGGACGGCGGGCTTCGAAACTCACTCGCCGATCTCCGGAAAGCGCGGTAGTTCAGAGAATTAACGGGTTCATTCGTGATTCTCGCCGACCGAGGACGTCGTGCCCGCCACCGGCCACCCGTTCCGAGAGCCTAGAGTTGGCAGCGTGGCTTTTCGTGCTCCTGTTTGCTTTTCGGGGTCTTCAGATTGTGCCGCTGCGGGTAGTCCTTTCGTCGAAGGAGGTTGCGATGGGCAAGCATTCGGAGAAGGGCGACGACGAGCCCAAAGGTGGCCGACCCGGTCCGGCGGACCACGGGCGCGAAGGAGGAATGGCGACTCGTGAGAACGCGCCGGAACTCACCGAGCCGGACCACGAGGAACGAGGCGGGTAGCCGCGATGCCTTCGTCACGACGAAAATGGATAGATGCCATCTGAACAGGCGCCGCCCCCGCCCAAATCGGCGCCGGGTTGGTACCCCGACCCCGCGGGGGTAGGCCACGGGCTGCAACGGTACTTCGACGGCACCAGCTGGACCAGCGAATACGCGTTCGACGCCGAAGCGCCGCATACGCTCGCGACCGAATCGCCGAAAAAGGGCGCCTCCGGAAAGGCCGCCGTGGCCCTGGCGGTGCTCTGCACCCTCGTTCTCCTGGTTTTCATCGGCAAAACATGGGTCTTCGATCCGAAGAAGGACAGCCTGTCGAGCCCATCGAGCGGTTCGGCGGCGGAGGGAGCGCCGGCACCGCCCCAGGAGGCGCCGTCGACGCCGGCCGGACCCAAGAAGCCGGAGGGCGTCACCTTTACCGTTGCTCCGGGCCCGAACGGCGGCGTGGTCGACGCCCGATTCGCCATTCGTGACAACTACACGGAGCAGATGATCAAAGACGGTGCCCGGTTGGACACGATCGAGATTCTCAAGTACGCAAAAGCGACCTATCCCGACGCCTCCGCGGTGAACGTGCAGGGCACCTTCCCGATGACCGACCCGTACGGAAACACCTCGACCCAGATCGCGATCGACCTCACCTATTCGCGGGATACGTTGAACAAGATCAACTTTGACGGTGTGACCAAAAAGAGCATCTGGGAGATTCGCGATTCCGGCACTGTTCTTCCCGCCTTTCAGCCGTAGGCCGGTCTGAGCTCTGACGGCGAACGCAACCATCGCTTCACGCCTGGCAGGGTTGACAGTAGGCTGCAATGACGCGAACGGCCCGCGGTCGGCCGTTGTCGAGTTTGGGGCAGGCATGTCTGAGCAGAACTCGCCCGAGCAAGCCCTGCGTCACTGGAGCGCAGTGGCAGCGGCCTGGGAAAAACATCGCGACCGCTTGTTCTCCGACGTGCGATCGGTGTCCGATTGGCTCGTCGACCACATCGATCCGCAGCCGGGCCAAACGGTGTTGGAGCTGGCGGCGGGCCCAGGTGAGACAGGCTTCCTCGCCGCCGCCCGGCTCGGTAGGTCCGGTCTGCTCATCTCGACTGATTTCGCGCCCGAGATGGTGGCCGCTGCCCGTCGCGGCGCGAGCGATCGCGGCCTCGATAACGTCGAATGCCGCGTCATCGACGCGCAGCAGATCGACCTGCCCGACGGCAGCGTTGACGGGGTGCTTTCCCGGTTCGGGATGATGCTCGTGCCCGAGCAGGAGCGGGCCGTCGCGGAGGTCCGGCGGGTGCTCCGGCAGGGCGGCCGGTTCAGCTATGCGACGTGGGGGCCACCCGAGCGCAACCCATGGATCTTCCAGATCGTGGTGGCACTGTTGCAAAGTGGCGTCCCACCGCCCGGGGACGCCTTCGCTCCCGGGGGACTCTTCTCACTGTCCACCCCCGAGCACAATCACGCCCTCGCCTCCGGTGCGGGCTTCTTAGATGTCCTCTCCGAGGAGATCACCGGCGCCATGCGCTTCGACGGCGTGGAAGACTACTGGACGCACGTGACGGAGGTGGCCGGGCCGGTGGCGGAACTCGTCGGCTCGTTGGGAAGTGAACAGATCGCCACGATCCGCTCGACACTCGAGGCGTCGCTCGTTCCTTACGAACGCGATGGCGCGCTCGAGTTGCCTTGGAGCGCCGTCGCGACGCTGGCAGCCTGATTGCTTTGCGTCGGGCTCCGTCTCACACGCTGACTAACTCGGGCATTTAACTCAACAAACGGTTTATTGACTAAACACGCGCGTTATCCCCTGGTGCCTCAAGGACTTAACGACGGCCGGCTTAGCGTGTCGCTGGGCCCGCTGGAAGCGAGTGCCCGAAATTGCGAGGCCTTGGGAGTTGGCCGTCGGCGGCTTTGTAAAGCCGCGCTGAAGTTTTTAGTGGACAATGCCGAAAACATGCTTCCGCTGCGCCGGTGACGGCTATAGCATCCAATTTGACAGGTTTATAACACCAGCGAGAAAGGTACGCCGATGACGAGCACCAAGAGAACGCTGAAAGTAGTGGCAGTAGCCGCGACGCTGGTCGCAATCCTGGGCGGGTCGACGGGTTGCACCCTCACGTGCACCGTTCCGGCGGCCGGGCAAGTGGTTTGCTCCTGACAATCCCCTTTGACTTTCTACCTCTGTAGAAGCGGAAGTTGACCGGCTTCGCGCGATTACGTTCCCGCGCGTTGCCGGGGAATACGAACGCCCTATTCACGGGTCCGTGTCCGCGTCTGCATTGATAGACGTGTGCCGATTTCGGTCCGTTATATGCAATTTCCGGAATCTGACCGGTATTTACTCGCCAGGCATACCGTTTTTGTATTCAACTGGTGACCACGAGCGCGGCCGAAGAGAGAGAGCGCCGCTGGCAGGTATTTCGTGTGTCGGGCTGACAGGATTTGAACCTGCGACCACTTGACCCCCAGTCAAGTGCACCGCTTCCGCGGGCATCCGTGCCTGTCCTACTTCCGCAGGTCAGGGGCATTGTCGGTATGCCGGCGGACAATGGCAGACACCCAAAAACCGAAAGGCGTTGCGCTACCCGTTGCGCTACAGGCACCATCCGAAGGCGCATGCCTTCCAACAGAGAGGATTCGCCATGACCAGGCACGCGTGCCCACGCTGCGGCTACGAGGCGCGGTGCGCGCGTGGCAGTTGGCCAGACAGGCACCCGGCCGCCGCCGTCATGCTTGCCGTCCTCGTACTGGCTATGGCGGTGGCGCACCCCTGGTTGCTCGGCCTCGTCGCTGCCGCCGCCACGGTGTACGGCGTGCGCCACGCCCGGCTGCGCCGCCAAGCGGTAGCGCGCCGCGCCGATTACGAGCACCAGCAGTTGATGGCGCAGGCGCTGCAATGGCCGCCACCACCCCAACTACCCAGGCGGCGGCATCGGCCCGCCGACCACTGGTCGCCTACGGAGCCTCTCAGACAGCCCTAAATGTTGCCCGCCTCGTCGATGGCCTCCGCGAGCAGCCGCTCGGCGTGACGGGTGGCCAGCTCCCTTGAGTCACCGGCCATGCCGACGGCCATCGACGAGGCTAAGCCCGCTAACCACCTGACGAGGGCACGGAGGCATGCCGGGCAGTTTTCAACCTCGTTGAGGGTTTGGTAACTCGCTTCCTCATCATCGCGAAGGGACGCGAGGACGAGGCGCCAGCCACGTACGCTGCCAATCGCGACGGCTCGGTCCGGATCGTCCAAGGCACAGCCATTGTGGGTCACACTTTCAGTGCAGCACAGACGTCAGCAATGCTGCAGTTCATCACTGCGGCCTTTGCCGCCATAGGATATCGACCTCATTAGCCAGGTCGATCTTTTTGCCTATGTAACGGCCATGCCCGGTCTCCACGAACGGCCGCACTCTCTTACCAAACCGGCGACCGGCCAGGGCGTTACGGATATGGAGCGCGTTGTACCTTGCAGCAACGACGCCGCCTGCCGGCAGTTCCATCGGCAACTGGATCGGCATGCCAAGGAAATCCTCGAGCGCGGTGATGAACTGACCGTCAGGCAGTTGAAAGCCGAACTGCTGGACCTGCGTTCCCAACCGGCCGGAGTTTTCAGCCTGTACGCCTATCAGCCAGACACCTTGAGGCGGTCCACCGATTCCATGGATGCGCTTCACCTTTATCCGCGGCCCGCTGCGGCGCCATGAGACGACCTGCCAAACCACCGAGATCACTGACAACACAAATGCGAGGCCAGATATGCACAAAGTCAGGATCACAGGCCCAGTCCACACGTAGCCGTGCCTACCCGTTCAGGTGCAAAGCTAGACGTACACCGGGTATGCAGTACGGCCGCGCCGGCCCCCAGCCGAAGGACGACTGCCAATCCCGTCTTTATGCCGCGCGGATGCGGCATCATCAACGACATCAGAAGGAACGCGAAACTGACGTCGCACGAGGAACAAACCATCTACTCGCTGCGCCTAGCCGGGCTCACAATGCGCGCCATCGCCAATGAGGTCGGCGTGAGCCAGGCTACGGTGTCACGCACACTCTCGGCTCTTGGTGATCCTCGTCCGCACGCCTGGCCGAAAGCTAAGACCTGCATTGTCGAAGGCTGTGAACAGGTATCGCAATACCGCCCCGGCTATTGCGGGATGCACCACATGCGTGAAGTTCGCGGTATTCCTCTCGATGCGCCTCTGATACGGGCGCCCAAAGGCCAGCGCAGGTCGTGCATCGTAGAGGGCTGCGGTCGACCGCGTGGCGCAGCAGGGGGCTATTGCGGCACGCATGGCCGGCAGTTAAGGCGCGAGGCGCTCCGCGCGGCCATTGAGCCGCGTATGAAGCAGCCCAAAACCTGTACCTTCGACGGCTGCGTGGGCAAAGCAGTATCAAAGGGATACTGTTCTGCCCACCTCGCACAAATGCGGACACACGGACGCATGGCCCCGCTCACGAAGAGGACCGTATGGGACGAATGCACCTATACAGGGGCACATCATCGGTGCCGGCAACTTTGGGGCAAGGTTCAGCAGTACCCGTGCGTAGGGTGCGGCAAGGCCGCAGAAGAGTGGGCTTATGACGGCAAAGACCAATCAGAACTCTACGACGAACGTGAATGGGTACTCAGATCGATCCTGCCCTACTCGAGATTTCCCGAGTTCTATATGCCGATGTGCAAAAGCTGCCACAAAAAGCGGGACATGGAAGAAATTCGCGCTGAACTCGATGAGTTCCGCGTCTGGCGGAAGCTGAAGCGGCAGGGCTTCGCTGACATGGATGATCCGCCGTTCTGAGGCAAGCGGTAGCGGCTTATAGCTTATTTTCCTCGAGCCACTGCGCTGCCCAGTCGTGGTCGGTTTCCACAACTCGGTCGTCAGGGTGAACAACCACGACCTCGGCGTTGACGCGGGTCCCCGGCGGCAGCCATCGCACTGTCACACGCACCGGCCGGCCAGCTCGCACATCCTCCAACTGCCCCTGCTGCTTAAACAGGGAGCTACCGAAGTACAGCTGGTGTAGGTACAAGTCCTTTTCAATTCCTGCACGTACATGCGCGTAAGCGCCGCCTGAACGGCGTTCCTCTTGGGGCGCTGCCCTAACCACCCAACACAGCCTTCCTATCCCACCGATACCTCGCGGCCTGCTGATGTTGCTCGGACTTTGGCTTCTCGACGCGCAGCGCCAGCTTGGCCAGCGCATCCAGCTTGAGGCGCTCGCAGTGGCGGATTTCCGCGGACATGTTCGAAAGCACCGACGGCCGCGCCTCACCGGCCAACTCCCCGCGGTAAACACCGCGCAGCTCCTCTGCACGGTTAGCGGCGTCGCAGGCAGTCGCCAGAGCGGCAAGCTCGCGTTCATCGAACTCAAGTACCTGTCCGGCCTCTTGTCCGGCACGCGTGAGCGCCGTGTCCATATCGGCACGGAGCCGTCTACCGGGTGCAAGCTTGCGAGTGGCTGTCATGACTCAAACTCCTTGCCTCTCAGAGATTTCAGGCTGCGATGCGCCCATTGGCAGACGCTATGTGCCCCGGCGATGCCTTTTCGGGGTCGTTGGGGCACCCGCCCCAGGGGTGTGGTGGCCTGCTTTGTTGGCCGGCGGCCGCGGCTGACAGGCGCTTTTCTCGTCAACCGCGGCCAGCCGGGTTTCGTGTGCAGCTCCAGTGGTGCTGGCTTGCCATGACCACCAGGTACCGCTGCCGCTCCTCGCTGCACCACGTTTTATGAGCCGCCAGCGCCGATGGTGAAGGTGCCAATGCGTTCTGGTCGTACGACGGTATGTCCCAAACGCCAGGTTGCGCGGACACCAACTGAGTCGGTCTCGAAGTAGCGGTCGTCGGATGTTGCGACCTTGAGGGTGCCGACTGCGGACATGATCGCGCGGCGGTCAATGACAAACCCGATGCCTTGTGGCACAGCCACATTCACGATCACCGGAAGTGACAGCAGCATCTGTTGGGCATCGGTGGTGCCCACACCCAAAATGCTTTGGTTAGTGGTCGCCTTCAACTTCCGGAAACTGGCCCAGCCGGTCGGATCGAGTAGCAGCAGGCTCGGTGTCGCCAGATTCTGCTGCAGCTGGGCAATCAGGTCAATCAGCCCATCCAGGGTGTCGGCGACGGTGCCGCCGTCAACCAGGCCGGTGACGTTGGCCAGGCCGGCTACTGGTGCGACGGCTGGCGCTGTGGGCGCGGCCTGTTGGACGAAGAACAGATCACCCCGGCGGGTGACTGCGCGGGCCACACTCTGTGCAATGTTCTCGGCCGTGGTGGGCTGTAGGAATTGCTCGTTGGACAGCCGCACCAGCTGGGTGACCTTGCTGGTGTAGATGACGCGCTCAGCCAGATCCGGTTGGGCTTCGGGTATCTCATCGGCCTCGTCCGATAGCTGAGCTTCATCGTCGTCCACGTACGCGACGCGCACGGCGGGTGCGTCACCTTCAACGTCGGCGCCAACGGTGGTGCATTGCAGTACCAGCGCCTCGGGGATGATGTCGGCGGGCGCGAACTCGTATACGTCGGGCCGCCATGCTTGGGCTGAATTGGGGGTTGCAGCTGTGAATGCCATTGCAGTGGAGTCCTTTTGCCAGGCGCGCGTCAAACCCGCGCGCATTGGTTGAACGAGGGTTCTCCCGCGGCGGGCATCTTGCCGCTTGCCGTTCCGCACCTGGCGGTGGAAGTACCACTGATGCTACATGCCAGCACCCACAGGCGCGCTCAGTCGCCGCGGGGCGCAAACGCTTCGACCCAGCCGTCGCGCTTCGGCGTAGATGCCATCGCGCCGGATTGCAGGCGTGCCGGCGGGGACTTGAAGGTTAGGACGCCCAGCGTTTCCCGCGCGGTTGCCGCGGCCGCCTCAACCTTCTTCAGGTCAGGCACTCCGTTCTCGTCCAGTAGGTCTTCGAGGTTGGCACCGGCAGCCCACAGCGCGGCCGGCTTCATACCCATCGCGGTGACATGGCTATCTACGGCGGCGCGCTGCATGGCCTCGAGCTGTGTTGCGAGCACATCTCTTTCGGCTTCGGTGTCACGTAGCTTGGTGCGCCACCGGGCCGCTTCTCGGTTGGGGTTACCGCCGTCATCGCCGCCACTGGCGGCGGCCTCTTCGTCGCCCTCGTCAGCCACGTCCTCGGCCGTGTCGGCTGGCGTGCGGAAGGCGTCGGCTAGTTGGTCGTTCGCGGTGGCTTCGGCCAGTGTCTGCCACGCCTCCGCACTCGGCTCCTCGGCTTGGTGGTCGTCGGCTGTACCATCGGCGGTTTCGGTTGTGTCCTTGGGCATTTACACTAGTCCCTTTCGTTGTACTTGTGGCGTAGCTCGCCGATTTGGTTGAGCATGCTGGTGAGATGCAGGGCAATGTGTTGTGCCGCCGGCGCTGATAACACCAGCACTGTGGTGACACCGGCGCGGTCCTCAGCGCGCAACTCGATGGCGTCCACTCCGTCCTTGTGGCCGCCGTAGACGTACTCGAGGCGGCGCGGGATCACAGTGACCGGCTCGCGCGGCCACTCGGCGGGTTCAATGGCGTAGTCGCTCACGCGGTTACTTCTCCTCCGTTTGTGGTGGTACTGGGTTGTGTTTTTGTGCGATGCAATGAACGCATTTGCCTGTGGCACCGAGTGGCCGGCCACAGCCATTGCACGCTGCGCCGTTGAATAACGGTGTTACGTCCGTTACGTCTGTTACGCCGATATCAGGGGGAGGACCTTGACCGGAGCTGTCCGTAACACTCGTAACGGACGTAACACTGGAATACACACCGGTGGCGGTCTTTACGATTCGGTCGGTGTCGGCCAGCCGGTTGAGATACACGCGTGCCTGCGTTTGGCTCAGACCGATCTTCGCCGCGATGTCTGCCGCGCAAGTCAGTTCCCCGTTCGCTGCGCGGGTGTCGACGATGCCTAGAACATCCAATGTTCTATCGCCGAGCTGGCGTTCGTTGCGTCGCGCCTGGGCTGTGGTCGCCGCTTCCGCGAGACCGTTTCCGGCGAGGATCCATCGGCCGCCTTCGACGGTGAAGGCGTACTCGCCCTCGGGGGCGTCCCGGCCTGTGATCTGCAGCGTGGCCTCATTGGACTGTCGAGGTCGTCGTAGCACAAGAACGTAGTCGGCAGCACCGGCCAACCCGAGCGTGCCGGACAGGTCGTCAACGAAGTCGCCGCTTGAGGCTTTTCGGGTGTGATGCACCCCCAGTAGCGCCGATCCGGGGAAGGCGTCGACTACGTTTTTCAGTTCGACGCCCGCCTTATAGTCCTCAAGGTATGCGTCTGTGCCCGGGCGGCGCTGTTGGCGTGCCCGCCCCAGTGTGTCCAGGATGACCAAGCCTGTTGGATAGACCTGCAGCCAGGCGCTGATGGTGGGTATCAGTAGGCCGGGAGGGATGCGGGTAAGTATGTGCAGTCGATGCGGTGGAATTTCGCTCCCATATACCGCTTTGATGCGTGTTTGCAGTCGGCGTTCGGAGTCTTCTAATGCAAGGAGTAGTACCGGTCTGGCGTCGCATTTCAGCTTGCCGAACGCGTGGCCGCCGGCGGCAACTGCGAGAGCGATGACGAGGGTGAACCAGGACTTGCCGAGCTTCGGAGGGCCGGCAACGATTCCGAAACCTTCAACGATGATTCCGGCAATGAACTCGACCAGCGCCGGGAACACTTTGTGAGATAACTCTGCAGCCGTAACGACGCCTTGGAGTAGCGAGTCAGATTGGGGCTCCGCTAGCTCGTTGGTGCTCATCCGGCCAATTCCCAACGCGCGGCAATCAGTTCGGCTGCTTGGCGATGGTGGCCGCCGCGGCGCCGCATCAACTCCAACTCCTCGCGGTTTGGTGCCGGCGTTAGACCGTGGGCCAGTAGGTGTACCGCGGCGTCCTCGTAGCCGGCGGTTGGTGGCTCGTACCACCAGGGGTCGGCGCGGCCGCTTTCTAGCGGCGGTAGCCGGAGGGATGCCGCACGGCGGAGTTCATTCATGCCGTCGCAGCCTTGGTAAGGCGCTCAACGTAGGCGGTGATGGATTCGGCTGTCACGAAGGCGCGGCGGCCGATGTTCACTTTGATTAGGTCGCCGCTTTTGAACAGTTCGTAGGTTTTTGAGTGGCCGATGCCACCGAGCATCTCGCGCGCTTGCCTCACCGGGTAGAGCAGCCTCGGGTGTCCGGCGCCCACTAGCACAGCGTGTGCATCAGCTCCTGGTTGTTGCGCGCGGACAACAAGATCTTCAGGCATTCCACACTCCTTTGCCGTTGTCCGCGAGTGTTTTTCACGGCTTCCTGTAGAGTGCAGTGTTAGAGCAAACCCTGCAATGTTCCCTCGTCGTACGAAGGTGGAGGTCCTGGTGGCGCAATTTATTCGGCTCGGAGATGACCGTGTTTCCGAGAGCGAAAAGCACCGCTTGAAGATTTCAGGAGACTTCATGCTGGTGCCCAACGAGGCCGGCCACTCGCTGCTTCCGCGGTGGGTGGAGTTGGAGACAAAAAGCCGCGGTGAGCCGAGCGAATTTGCGCGCGTTGAGATCCGTGACGGTGTGCCGCGATTGGTGGAGCTGCACTGGAAAGCGGCGCAGGGGCAACGGGAGATTCGGCAGAAAGACCTCCGCGGCCGGCAGGTCTCAACGTACCTCGATGACGTTTACCGCCAGGCCGTCATACAGGTGCGGGACGGCCAGCCTCTTTTGAACATCGCCGGCATGGGGTCCACGCAGGACCGCAAGGTGCGCGAGGTGCTTGAGGAGGCGCGTGCGGCAACCGAGGGCAAGCCAAGAAAGACGGCAGAATTTCTGCAGCAGGTGGCGGCCGTTTACAAAGCCAACCCCGCTGCGCCGACTGCGGCAGTGGCACGCACTTTCGGCGTCAAAATCCGCCAAGCATCAAACTATGTGGATTCCGCGCGCGAGCGCGGTTTATTGGCGCCGACTACGCAAGGAAAGGCGAGCGTATGAGCCGGAACGCGAACGGCGAAGGTTCGATCTACGTTTGGCGGCGCGACGGCAAACCGGACGGCTACAAGGGTGCCATCTCGTATCAGGACGAGGACGGCGCTACCAAACGCTATGTGGCGTACGGCCGTACGCGCGGACAGGTGCGGGCAAAACTGGACGCGGCGCGTGAACGGCTAAATGCCGGCGCACCCGTCAAAGACGCCAGCCGCAGCGTGGCCGACTGGCTGGCGCACTGGCGCGCAACCACACTCGCCGCATCGGATCGCAGTCAGTCCACCCGCTCGCTGTACGCCACCCTGGCCCGCAAGCACCTTGAGCCAGCACCCTTCGGCGAGATCCGGTTAGACAAGCTGCGGCCGAGCGACGTCGAGGCACTGATCCTGCGGATGCGGGCCAAAACCAAGCCGGGGAAGCGCACAGAAGACGGCACCGAGCCCGAGCCGGCACGGGCGCTATCCGACTCGACGATCCGCCAGGTGTACACCGTATTGCGCGCGGCCCTCGACGGCGCAGTGCGTGACGGCCTGGTAGCTCGCAATGCGGCCGCCCTCGTGCGCCGTCCCGGCGTCGAACGCCACGAGGCTAAGCATCTGGACGCGGCCGCCGTAACCGCGGTGTTACGGGCAGCCGTGGCGTCCCGCTACCACGCGGCGCTAACACTGATCGCGTCAACGGGGCTGCGGCGCGGCGAGTGCTTGGCGTTGCGCTGGGACCGAGTGGACCTTGACGCCGGTGTGCTGAAGGTGGCGGCCACCATCGGGCGCCTAGACGGCAGGCTGGTGATCACCGAGCCGAAGACTGATCGCTCGCGGCGTCCTGTGCCGCTCTCCCCCCCGGTCGTCGCACTGCTACGCAAGCAGAAAGCGGCCCAGGCGGCCGACAAGCTGCGCGCGGGCAATCAGTGGCACGACTCGGGGCTGGTGTTCACCACCGAGTTGGGACGGCCTGTTGACCCGCGGAGCTTGCTGCGTGTCGTGGAGGCGGCCGCCAAGGCGGCTGGTGTTGCTGGTGTCGGCGTACACACACTGCGGCACTCGGTCGCTGTCGGCTGGCTCGAGTCGGGCGTACACATCAAGGCCGTAGCTGACCTACTCGGGCACAGCTCGATCAGCATTACCGGCGACATCTACGGGCACACCACCGATACCGCTGCGCGCAGTGCTGTCGACGGGTGGAGCGGCGCGCTCGGGTTATGAGCGAAAGCGGTTGGCGCTCTAGAAATTCATTTTACAAATTGGATTAAGTACTACCACGGAATAACACCAAAAAGGCTGTCACGCAGCCTTGGTTCCGGAGATTTCCGAACTGCGGCGTCTATGCCCTCAAAATATTTTTCTTGCTCCATCAAGTCGGTTTCTTCTACGCTCTGATCAGGGTTGTTAGTATCATGCAAGTTTCGATCCTTCCATGCCACGCTGATCAGCAATTTGTGTGTTTGCAACTCTCCCGACTGCTCTGGTGTACCCCAATTAAGTGGGGGATCGACGCAATCATTCTTGACTCTGTCGATACCCGCATATATGTCAGGCATTGGTGCGTCGCCAGTGTCCTGAGGGGTTTGAAAACGCTTTCCATCGGCAAGCAAAGCAGCCCACTTAATAGCGTTTGCCGTGTCAGATAAAGAATGGTCACATTTATTCTTGGCGTCGCGGAACTTATCAACCTGATCGCGATGGTCTGAAAGAACAAAGATGACCAGTCCGACGACTAGTCCGCCTACGACCGCCACTGCGAGAGCAGTCAAGACTCTTCCAATCACTTTTGCCACTTGCCGGCAGGCTGCGCGTCCTCGTCCCCCATGTGTGAAATCTTAGGATGTACCCCTTTGCTCATGGTTGCGAATTGACCCTGTCCGAGCGGGCGCGCTGAGGGTAAACCAAGCAGCAGACTGTTGCGCTACCTATTGCGCTACTTACCCCAGGGAGCTATCCGTGCCGAACTGCTGTCAGCGGCCGCTAGGCCGCTCACCTGCGTTAACTCTGGTCGGGCTGACAGGATTTGAACCTGCGACCACTTGACCCCCAGTCAAGTGCGCTACCAAACTGCGCCACAGCCCGCGCGCCGATGCGTGCATCGGCAGCAGGTCGAAAGCCTACCGTAACTGGTCGGCCGGCCCGCCAAGCGACCTCCGCTGCACGCGATCACGAGGTCGGAGTCGCTCAGCGCCGCTTGGCTCCCCGCTTTTCGCGCACCCGCACATTGATCCGGATCGGCGATCCCTCGAACCCGTAGGTCTCACGCAGCCGCCGCTCCAAGAAGCGGCGATACCCGGCCTCCAGAAAACCGGTGGTGAACAGAACGAACGTCGGGGGCCGGGCGGTCGCCTGGGTGGCGAACAAGATGCGGGGCTGCTTGCCCCCACGCACCGGGGGCGGCGTGGCGGCCACCACCTCCTTGAGCCACGAGTTCAACGGGCCGGTCGGAATCCGCGCATCCCACGACGCCAACGCGGTCTCCATAGCGGGCACCAGCTTCTGCAACGCGCGCCCGGTCTTGGCGGAGATGTTGACCCGCGGCGCCCACCGCAGCTGCACAAGTTCGCGGTCGATCTCGCGCTCCAACAGCTCGCGGCGGTCTTCATCCACCAGGTCCCACTTGTTGAAAGCAAGTACCAGGGCCCGGCCGGCCTCGATGACCATCGACAGCACCCGCTGATCTTGCTCGGTGAGCGGTTCCGACCCGTCGATCAGCACGATCACCACCTCGGCAGCATCGATGGCCGAGTGCGTGCGCACCGAGGCGTAGAACTCGTGCCCGCTGGCCTGACCGACCTTGCGCCGCAACCCCGCGGTGTCGACGAACCGCCACACCTTGTCGCCCAGCTCGATCAACGAGTCCACCGGGTCCACCGTCGTCCCGGCGACATCGTGCACCACCGAGCGCAGATCGCCGGCCAGCTTGTTCAGCAGGGAGCTCTTGCCCACGTTCGGCTTGCCGACCAGCGCGACACGGCGCGGGCCGCCGGACGTCGGCGCCACTTCGGACACCTCGGGCAGCGCGGCAAGCACCTGGTCAAGCAGGTCCGCCACTCCGCGGCCGTGTATGGCGCTGACGGCGTGCGGCTCGCCGAGCCCCAGCGACCACAGCATGGCCGCGTCCGCCTCGGCCTTGTCGCTGTCAACCTTGTTGGCCGCCAGGAAGACCGGCTTGCCTGACCGCAGCAGGATCCGTGCGGCGGCCTCGTCGGCCGCGGTGGCGCCGACGACGGCGTCGACCACCAGGATCACCGCGTCGGCGGTGCGCATGGCCACCGATGCCTGTTCGGCCACCAGTTGTTGCAAACCCTTGGCGTCGGGTTCCCATCCCCCGGTGTCCTGCACGACGAACCGGCGGCCGGTCCACAGCGCGTCGTAGGACACCCGATCGCGGGTGACGCCCGGGATGTCCTGCACCACCGCTTCTCTGCGGCCCAGGATCCGGTTGACCAGCGTCGACTTGCCGACGTTGGGCCGGCCGACCACCGCCACCACGGGCGCCGGACCGGCCTCCTCCGGTTGGTCCAGGCCGAATTCGACGGATTCCCAGTCGCTTTCGTCGCTCCACGTGCCGTCCTGAGTCACCGCACGACCCCGCTTCGCTGCTTGACCACGTCGCGCAGGTGCGAAATGACCTCGGCCTCGGTCATCTCGCTGGTGTCGACGACCACCGCGTCCTCGGCGGGCCGCAGCGGCGACACCGCCCGGGTGGAATCCAGGTGATCGCGGCGGCGGACGTCGGCCAGCACGGCCTCGTAGTCGTCGGCCAGGCCGGCCGCCACGTTCTGGTCGTTGCGCCGCCGCGCCCGGGTTTCGGCCGACGCGGTCAAGAAGATCTTCACGGGCGCATCGGGCAGGACGACGGTGCCGATGTCGCGGCCCTCGACGACCACACTGCCCGGCCCCTGGGCCATTTCGCGCTGCATGGCGACCAGCCGGGTACGGACGGCGGGCACCGAGGACACCGCCGACACCGAGCCAGTGACCCGGTCGCCGCGGATTTCCGTCGAGACGTCTTCTCCTGACAGGAAATAGCGGTCGCCATCGGGCTGATAGTCCACCGACATCTGCACCCTCTCCGCCGTGCGGGCGACGGCGTCGGCGTCGGCGGGGTCAATGCCGGCCCGCAGCACGGCCAGCGTCACCGTCCGGTACATCCCGCCGGTGTCCAGGTAGCGCGCGCCGAGTGCTTGCGCCAATCCCCTTGACACCGAGGACTTTCCGGTGCCCGCCGGGCCGTCGATGGCGACCACCATTGCGCTCACAGGCCCACCGCCTTGTACAGTTGGCCGACCTCGTGATGGGCCAGCGCCCGGATGGTGCCGGGTCGCTGCTTTCCCAGCGCGACGGGTCCAATGTCGGTGCGCACCAACGACTCCACCGGGAATCCGGCGGCCGCGAGCAGCCGGCGCACGATGCGGTTACGCCCCTCGTGCAGCGTCACCCGCACCAGCGTCTTACCCGGGATGGCGTCCACCACCGCGAACTCGTCGAGTTTGGCCACGCCGTCGTCCAATTCGATGCCGGCACGCAGCTTCTTGCCGAGGCCGCGCGGCACCGCCCCGGTCACCGTCGCCAGATACGTCTTGGGCACCTCGTGGGAGGGGTGCATCAGCCGGTGCGCCAGCTCGCCGTCGTTGGTCAGCAGGATCAGCCCCTCGGTGTCGGCGTCCAACCGTCCGACGTGAAACAAGTTCTTGTTGCCGCGAACCTTGCGCTCGACCAGATCGCCGATGCACGGGCGGCCGCGGTCGTCGGACATCGTCGAGTGCACACCGCGCGGCTTGTTCAGGGCGAGGTACACCTGCGAGTCGTCGAGCACCACGCGGGCGCCGTCGACGCGAATCACCGAGGAGTCGGGGTCGACCCGGGTGCCCAGCTCGGTCACCACCTGCCCGTCGACCTCGACGCGGCCGTCGATGATCATCTTCTCGGCGGCCCGCCGCGACGCAATTCCGGCCTGGGACAACACCTTTTGCAGCCGGATCCCCTGGGCTTCTTCCATCAATCCTGGTCCACGTCGAAGGTCAGCGCCTGGTCGGACGATTGACCGCCGGACAGTTTGATGAAACGTGGCTCGCTGTCCAGGGATTCGGACAGGTCCTCGATCGTGTCGACGTCGGGAAGCAGCGGCGCGATATCCGGTAGGTCGGCCAGCGAGGTCAGCCCCAGGCGCTCGAGGAACAGGTCGGTGGTGGCGAACGTCACCGCGCCGGTGTCGTCGTCGGCCCCGGCCTCGGTGATCAGGCCGCGCGCCAGCAGCGTGCGCATCACGGCGTCGACGTTGACGCCGCGCACCGCGCTCACCCGCGCGCGGGTCACGGGCTGGCGGTAGGCGACGACGGCCAGTGTCTCCAGCGCGGCCCGGGTGAGCTTGGACCGCGCCCCGTCCAGCAGCAGCTTCTCGACATAGGGCGCGAACCGGGCGCGGGTGTACATCCGCCAGCCCTCGCTGTTTTTCCGTAGGTCGATGCCGCTGTCGCGTTCGGTGAGTTGCTCGGCCATCTCCTGCAATGTGGTGGCGATCCGGTAGACCGGCTGCTGGGTCGCCGACGCCAGCGCCTCCGCGGTGACCGGCGTGTCCACCACCAGCAGCAGCGCCTCGAGCACCGAGCCGAGTTCCTCGGATTCCATGGGCGCGACCTCGGCGATGTCCGGGATGCCTGAATCCAGGTCGATCTCGGGCAGTTCTTCAGTCATTCGTCTCGCACTTCTACCAAGGCTTCACTGGCCGGACGCTCCCCGGTCCACGAGATTTGGAGCACGCCAAGCGGCTCTGACTGGTCGAATGCTACCGCCCGGGACCGATACAGTTCGAGCAGCGCCAGGAAGCGCCCGACCACCTCCATCGACGCCTCGCAGTCGGCGACCAGCTCGGAGAACGTGGCCCACGCGCCGCTGCCCCGCGCTTCCAGGATCGCCAGCAACTTTTTGGCCTGTTCGGGAACCGAGACCTGGACCTGGTGCAGGTGCTCGACCGACACGGTCGGAACGGGCCGCGGGCTGAACGCGATCGCGGCGATCTGAGCGAAGCATTCGGCGTCCACGCCGATCATCACCTCGGGCAGCAGTTCGGTGAACCGGTCTTCCAGCGACACCGAGCGCGGGTAACTGCGCAGCGCCGTGGCCTCGAGTTCGGCGAACATCTCCGCAACGTGCTTGAACGCGCGATATTGCAGCAGCCGGGCGAACAGCAGGTCGCGCACCTCCAGCAGCGCGAGGTCCTCGTCGTCGTCGACCCGTCCGGCGGGCAGCAACCGGGCCGCCTTCAGGTCCAGGAGGGTCGCGGCGACCACCAGAAACGCCGTGGTCTCCTCCAGCTCGAGCTGCGGACCGATTTCGCGGGTGTAGGCGATGAAGTCGTCGGTGACCTGGTGCAGCGCCACCTCGGTCACGTCGAGGCGATGGGCGAAGATCAGCTGCAGCAGCAGGTCGAACGGGCCCTCGAAATTCGTCAGGCGGACGTGGAAGCCAGCTCCGTAGCCGTTCTGCTGTGGCGCCGCACCGGTTTCGGTCGCGTTCACGCGCCGAATCGGTCGATGAACTCGCGGGCCAGCGCGCGGTAGGCGATGGCCCCCGTGGATCGCGGGGCCCACGTGGTGATGGGTTCGCCGGCGACGCTGGTCTCCGGGAATCGCACGGTCCGGGTGATCACCGTGTCGAACACCAGGTCGCCGAACCGCTCCACCACCCGGGCCATCACCTCGCGCGAGTTGACCGTGCGGGGGTCGTACCGGGTGAGCAGGATCCCGCTGATCTCGAGTTTCGGGTTGAGCCGGTCGCGCACCTTGTCGACGGTGTCGGTCAGCAGCGCCAGCCCGCGCAGCGAGAAATACTCGCACTCGGTCGGAATCACCACGCCGTCGGAGCAGGCCAGGCCGTTGACCGTGAGCAGCCCCAGCGACGGCTGGCAGTCGATCAACACGTAGTCGTAGCGATCCAGCACCGGGTGCAGCGCGCGGCCCAGCGTCTGCTCGCGTCCCACCTCGTTGACCAGCTGGATCTCGGCGGCCGACAGGTCGATGTTGCTGGGCACCAGATCCATGTGCTTGACCCGGGTCTGCAGCAACACGTCGTCGATCGACACCCGCGGCTCGACCAGGACGTTGTGGATGGTCTTCTCCAGCTCGTAATGCGGGACGCCCAGGCCGGCGGACAGCGCGCCCTGCGGATCCATGTCCACCAGCAGCACCCGGCGGCCGTATTCGGCGAGCGCGGCACCCAGATTGATCGTGGACGTGGTCTTCCCGACGCCACCCTTCTGGTTGCACATGGCGACGACTTTGGCCGGGCCGTGCGAGGTGCGCGGCTGTGGTTCCGGGATCGCCCGCGGCGGCCGCCCGGTCAGGCCGAGCTCGACGCCGTTGTCCGGCTGCTCGGTCATGGCGGGGGTGTTCGGGAGGTGAACATCGTCGGAAAGTCTAACGGGTTCGTCGCGCGAAACCCGGCGACCCGCAGGCAATTAACCAGCCGATATGGGCAAAAATCGGTGGTGGAACGCACATCCCGACAGCCTGTTAACTTCAGTCACAGCAGCACCAATTTCCGGGGGCGACGCGACTCCGGAACGTGCTAGCACGGGCCTTCAGGGCGATACCAGCCCTCGGCCTATCGTGACGTCTATGAACCTCAAACGACGGATACCTCTGCTGCGTTGGTCGGTCTGGCGCATGGCCGCCGGCGCCCAGAACATCACCACCACCGGGCAGATCGGTGACGGGCGCGAGGCGGCCGCGGTCGAGTACGTCCTGCGGAACGCCCGCGCCGGCGACATCGGCGACGTGCTGGCCACCATCGACAAGTTCGCCTATGAGAAATCGCTGCTGATCAACGTCGGCGACGAGAAAGGGCTGCTGCTCGACGCCGCCGTGCGGCGCGCCGATCCGTCGCTCGCGCTAGAACTGGGCACCTACTGCGGCTACGGCGCCTTGCGCATCGCTAGGGCCGCCCCCAATGCCAAGGTGTTCTCGGTCGAACTGGCCGAGGCCAACGCGGGTAACGCCCGCCAGATCTGGGCGCACGCCGGCGTCGCCGACCGGGTGACGTGTGTGGTCGGCACCATCGGCGACGGGGGGCGCACCCTGGATGCGCTGGCCAACGAGCATGGGTTTGCCTCCGGCACATTGGATTTCGTGTTCCTCGATCACGACAAGGACGCCTACCTGGACGACCTGACCAGCATCCTGGATCGGGAGTGGTTGCATCCGGGCTCGATCGTGGTGGCCGACAACGTCCGGGTGCCGGGCGCGCCGAAGTACCGCGAGTACATGCGGCGGCAGCAGGGCAAGCAGTGGAACACCGTCGAGCACAAGGCGCACGTCGAGTACCAGACACTGGTGTCCGACCTGGTGCTGGAGTCCGAATACCTGGGCTAATGCGCCCGGGGGTGGGCCTCGGCCCACACTTCGCGCAGCGCGTGCACGGTGACCATGGTGTAGATCTGCGTCGTCGTCACCGAGGCGTGCCCGAGCAATTCCTGCACCACCCGCACGTCGGCGCCGCCCTCCAGCAGGTGGGTGGCGAAGGAGTGCCGCAGCATGTGCGGCGACACCCCGGAGGTGATGCCGGCACGCTCGGCCGCGTCCTGCAGAACCTGCCAGGCGCTTTGCCGTGACAACCGCCCCCCACGCACATTGAGGAAGATGCCCGGCGTTCCGCGCCCGCGGCGCGCCAGCTCCGGACGGCCCCGCACCAGATAGGCGTCCAGGGCGGCGACGGCAGGACGCCCGATCGGCACCAGCCGCTGCTTACCGCCCTTGCCGCGCAACAACACCGACCGGGCATGCGTGTCGACGTCGTCGACGTCGAGGCCGACGGCCTCGGAGATCCGTGCGCCCGTGGAGTACAGAAGTTCCAGCAGCGCCCGGTTACGCAGGGTCAGCGGACCGTCGGCCGGGCTGTCGCCGCCCGCGGCCTCCAGTAGCGCCAGCACCTGGTCGATGGTCAGGCTTTTGGGCAGCCGCCGCCCCGGCGTCGGTGGCCGGACGGCACGCGCCACGTCGAGTTCGGCCAGCCCTTCGGCGGCGGCGAACCGGTGCAGGCCGCGCACCGCGATCAGCGCCCGCGCCGCCGACACCGCCGACAGCGCGGCGGCCCCGGTGTCGGGATCGCCGCGGCGCAGCGCAACCAGGAACTCGCTGACGTCGTTCTCACCCACCTTGGCCAGGTCGTGAATTCCACGGTCCGACAGGTGTTTTGTGTACCGACGCAGATCGCGGCTGTACGAGCTGAGGGTGTTCGCGGCGACGCCGCGCTCGATCGTCAGATGGTCGAGGTAGCCCTGCAACTGCGTGTCCAGCGCCGCCATCGTCATTACTTGGCCTTGCGCGCGACGAACGCCGTCGGCTTGTCCAGCCACGGACTGTCCACCGGACGCGGCTGCGCGAAGCCGGTGGTCACGGCGTGGGCGGCCAGAATCCCCGCCACCGCAATGGCATTGACGATGTCACCGCTGAGCACCTTGCGGGCGGCGTCGGCCAGCGGGTACCACTCCAATGTCATGTCGGCTTCTTCGTCGTGCGCGTCGGGCCGTTCGACCTGAGTCAGGCCGGTGGCCAGATAGACGCGCACCGACTCGTCGCTGAAACCCGGTGTGGAATCGAGGTCGACGAGCACCGTCCAGGCCGCGGCCTCGAGCCCCGCCTCCTCCATCAGCTCGCGCGCCGCGGTGAGATGGGCTGCCTCGCCATCGACATCGAGCAGTCCGGCGGGCAACTCCCACAGTCGCCGGCCGAAGGCGTGCCGGTACTGGTAGACCATCGGGATGTTGCCGTCGTCGTCCATCGCGACCACGGCGACCGCGCCGAAATGCTCGACGATCTCGCGGGTCACGACCTTGCCGCCCGGCATCCGCACCCGGTCGCTGCGCAGCGCGAAAATCTTTCCGGTGTACAGCGTTTCGGACGACGCCGTCTCGAAGACGTGGTCAGCCACGGGTCGCGGGCTCAGGTATCGGCCGCGCCGCGCTGTCCCGGTGCTGGATGCCGTTCGATGACTGCTCCGGGATTTCCACCGGCAGCAGCTCGCCCGCCTTGTAGTCGATGGCCGCGCCGACGAAGGCGACGAACAGCGGGTGCGGCCGGGTGGGGCGGCTCTTGAGCTCCGGGTGGGCCTGGGTGCCGACGATGAACGGGTGCACGTCCGGCGGGTACTCGACGAACTCCACCAGATGACCGTCCGGAGAGGTGCCGGAGAACTTCAGGCCGCTTTCGGCGATCTTGTCGCGGTAGGCGTTGTTGACCTCGTAGCGGTGGCGGTGCCGCTCGGACACCTCGGTTGCGCCGTATGCCTGGGCCACAATCGATTCCGGTTCCAGCACCGCGGGGTAGGCGCCCAGCCGCATGGTGCCGCCCAGGTCGGCTTCGCCGGCGACGATGTCGACCTGGTCGGCCATCGTGGAGATGACGGGATCGGGCGTCTCGGGGTCGAACTCCGCCGAATTGGCCTGGGCCAGACCGGCGGAGCGGGCGGCCTCGATCACGATGCATTGCAGACCCAGGCACAGGCCGAGCACCGGCAGCCCTCGCCCGCGGGCGTGGTGGATGGCGCCTATCTTGCCCTCGATGCCGCGGATGCCGAACCCGCCGGGGATCAGCACGCCGTGCACGTCGCCCAGGGCCGACGCCGCGCCGGCCGGGCTCTCGCAGTCGTCGGACGCCACCCAGACCAGCTCCACCTTGGCGTGGTGCTTGAACCCCCCGGCACGCAGCGCCTCGGTGACCGACAGATAAGCGTCGGAGAGCTCAACGTACTTGCCCACCAAGGCGATTCGCACGACCTCGTGCGGCTCGTGCACGCGGCGCAGCAGGTCGTCCCATTCGGTCCAGTCCACGTCGCGGAACGGCAGGTTGAGCCGGCGCACCACGTAGGCGTCGAGTTCCTCGCGGTGCAGCACCTTGGGGATGTCATAGATCGACGGCGCGTCCGGGGTGGAGATGACGCCGTCGATGTCGACGTCACACATCAGCGCGATCTTGTTCTTCAGCGCTTCGGGAACGTCACGGTCGCAGCGCAGGATCAGCGCGTCCGGGGTGATACCGATGCTGCGCAGCGCCGCAACCGAGTGCTGGGTGGGTTTGGTCTTGAGTTCACCCGACGGCGCCAGGTAGGGCACCAGCGAGACGTGCAGGAAGAAGACGTTCTCGCGGCCGAGGTCGTGACGCACCTGGCGCGCCGCCTCCAAGAAGGGCTGCGACTCGATGTCGCCGACGGTGCCGCCGATCTCGGTGATGACCACGTCGGGACGGTTGCCCTCGGCGTCGGGCTGGGCCATCGACATGATGCGCCCTTTGATCTCGTCGGTGATGTGCGGGATCACCTGGACCGTGTCACCGAGATACTCGCCGCGCCGCTCCTTAGCGATGACCGTCGAATAGACCTGTCCCGTAGTCACATTCGCCGAGCCGGACAGGTCGCGATCCAGAAATCGTTCGTAATGGCCGACGTCCAGGTCGGTTTCGGCGCCGTCCTCGGTGACGAACACCTCGCCGTGCTGAAACGGGTTCATGGTGCCCGGATCGACGTTGAGGTACGGGTCGAGTTTCTGCATCGTCACGTACAACCCGCGGGCCGTCAGTAGCTGGCCGAGGCTGCTGGCGGTCAAACCCTTGCCCAACGAGGAAGCGACTCCCCCGCTGACGAAGAGGTGCTTGGTGGCGGATTGCGGGTGCTTTCGCACAGGCGACCTCCGTGAAGACGGGCAGGGCGTCAAAATTGTTCTAGCGAATAACTAGATGGGCCTGCCGACCCACGGAAACCCACCCTAACATCCACCGCGCTGTGCCGCGGCTAACACGCCCGCTACTGAGGCACCGTGATCGACGCCGCCCCGTGCCCGGTGCCGTACTGCCCGGGATGGCCGCCATTGAGCAGGTCGTGCAGCCCCAGGACCGCGGTGATGCGCCCCGGCGCGGCGTCGACGTCGTCGACCGTGGTGATCGCCGAGTTCATCGCGGCGTCGGCGCGGGTCACCGCGACGGCGGCGCCCCCGGTCGCCGAACCATCGCGCCCGGCGAGCAGGGTGCCCGAGCCGTGCGGGGCCAACGCGGCCGAGAACCGGGCCACGCTGACGCCCTTGTTGCCGGCGTCGCCGGGCAACGAGCCGCCCGTGACGATCAGGGCGGCGTTGGCCGCGCCCATGTGATCGGTTGGCTGATAGGTGATGAAGCCCGTGTCACGCAGCGCCGCCAGCACGGTGTTGCGCTGGATCTCATCGACCGCCGGCGCCGCCGGGTTCGCGTTGGCCAGCAGGGCGATGCCCATCAGGTCGCCCGCCTGCGAACCCTGGTCGACGAGCTTGGTGCTCAGCTGCTGGCCCGCGGGCAGCACCGAGGAGTTGACCACCGTCTGCAGCTTCTCCGCCGAGTTCGCCTCCACGAACTCCTGCGTCAGCGACACCGTCCCGGTCACCGTCCCGCCGGCCTGGCCGATGAACTTCGACACCGCGGCCACGTCGTCGTCGGCGGCATCCGGGGTGCGGAACACCACCACCGACTTGCCGCCCAGCGCGTCGTGCACTATCCGGCCGGCCAGTTGGGTGTCGAAATTGTTTGCCGCGCTGAGCTTTTCGTTCAGCACATTCTTCTGGTCGTTCAGTCCGCTGATCTGGGTGGTCAGGTCGCGCTTCTCGTCGCGGAGGCTGGACAACAAGGTGTCCGACAAGAAGCCGGAGCCCAGCACGACTCCCACGGCCAGCGCCAGGAAGACGGCGGCCAGCGACAAGGCATGTTGGCGTAACGAGATCATGAGCGCATCCTCGAGATGACTAGCTGACCAGGTGCTGGATCCAGAGCGAGAAGTGGTTCCAGTAGTCGGTGACCCAATGCAGCACCACGCCGTCGGTGCGTGACACCCACAGCGCGACGATCACGGCGATCAGCATGGTCAGCGCCAGCAGCGCGATGGCGCCCGCCGAGATGTGGTTGCGGTACAGGGTGGCAACGGCTTTGGCGTCCACCACCTTCTCGCCCACCCGCAGCCGGGTCAGGAAGGTGGAGGGGTTGCTGTGCGCGCGGGTGCGGTCGAAGAAGGTCTCGATGTTTGCGGTGTGGCCGGCCGTCACCAACAGCGCGGCCCCGTGGTGATCGGCCAGCAGCAGGGCGAGGTCGATCGCCGAGCCCGCGGCGGGGAACGTCATCGCCCCGACGCCGAGATCCTGGATCCGCTCCAGGCCGGGCGCGTGGCCGTCGGCGTCGGCGGGCAATACGACCTGGGCGCCGCACTTGAGCGCGTCGGTGCTGATCTGGTCGGGGTCACCGACGATGACCTGGGGCCGGTAGCCCGCCTTGCGCAAGACGTCGGCGCCGGTGCCCACCCCGATCAGGGCCGGCTGATACTCCTTGATGAACGGCTTGAGCGACTTCAGGTCCTCCTCGGCGCTGGGCTCGTCGGCGACGATCACCACGTGCCGGCGGCGCAGGTCCACGTCGACGTCGGGGATGCCGATGCCGTCGATCAGCAGCGGGCTCTCGCTCTTGATGAACTCGATCGTGTTGCCGGCGAAGGCCTCCAGGTGAGCGGACAGGCCGCTCTTGGCCTCGCGCATCAGGTCGGCGATGTCGTGGTCCGTGCGCTCGGTCCCGCGGACCAGCCTGCGGTCGCCGACGTACACCCCGCCCTCGTGCAGCCGGATCTTGGCGCCGTCCTTGACCTTCCTGAAGATGTCGGGTCCGGCCTCGTCGATCAGCGTCACCCCGTTGTTGACCAGCACCTCGGGACCCATGTTCGGGTAGCGGCCCGACACCGACGGGGACGCGTTGACGACCGCGGCGATATCGGCCTCCACCAGCGCGTCCGCCGTGATGCGGTCCAGATCCAGGACGTCGAGCACCACGATGTCGCCGGGGCAGACCCTACGCAGCAGTCGATCGATGTTCCGGTCCACACGGGCGGTGCCGACGAGACCCGGCCGGTCGGTGTTACGGGAAAGCAGGCCTGACATCTTCATGGGGGCGATTCTGTCCGCGAAGCCCGGGAGAGGACGGGAGGCGCGCCGTAACATCAGCCTCAGAAGTTATCTAGAGTCTCATTAGTCACAGCTGTATTACGTGTTCCGGGCGCTCAGATCTCGTCCTTCTGCGCCGCCTCGAGCAGTTCACGGGCGTGCGCGCGACCGCTGTCGGACTCGCCCAGCCCGGCCAGCATCCGCGCCAGCTCGGCGACCCGCTCGTCGTCGGCGACCCGCCGCACCACGCTGGTCCCCTTGGGCCCGGCTCCATGCACCACCAGGTGCACGTCGGCGTAGGCCGCGACCTGCGGCAGGTGGGTGACCACGATGACCTGGTGGGTGCGGGCCAGCCGCGCCAGCCGCCGCCCGATCTGCACCGCCGCCCGGCCGCCCACGCCGGCGTCGACCTCGTCGAACACCATGGTCGTGCCCGCCGCCGAGGCGGCCAGCACCACTTCCAGCGCCAGCATCACCCGGGACAGCTCGCCCCCCGAAGCGCTCTTCGCCAGCGGCAGCTGGTCCATGCCGCGGTGGGCCGCGAAGCCGAACTCCACCTCATCGACGCCGTCGGCGCCCGCGCGGGCCAGCTCGCCCGAGGGCAACCTCAACGCGGCGGCGTCGTCGGCGGCCGGCGCGGCGTCGACGGTGACGTCGATGCTGAATTGGGCGTCGGCCATCGCCAGCCCGGACAGCTCGGCGGTGACCTCCTTGGCGAGCCGCTTTGCGGCCTTGCGCCGGATGCTGCTCAGATCGACCGCGGCCTGGGCCAATTCACCCGCCAGCTCGTCGACCCGCGCCGCCAGCGCGGCCAGCCCTTCCTCGGAGACGTCGAGTTGGGCCAGTCGTTCGCGTGATTCGGCGGCCCAGGCCAGCACGCCGTCGATGTCCGCGGCGTACTTGCGTGTGAGCGTGCGCAGTTCGGCCTGCCGGGCCAATCTGGATTCCAGCGCGCTGGCATCGACCGGCAGCTCCGCCAGGAAGCCGCCCAGCTCACCGGCCGCATCGACGACCACCGTCAGCACCTCGCCGAGCTGGCCGGCCAACGCCAACAGCTTCGCGTCGTCGGTGGATTCCAGTGCGGCCCTTGCCTTTCCCAGGCTGTCGGTCGCGCCGAATCCGGATCCGCCCGCCTCGTCCGAGGACAGGGCCGCCCGGGCCCCCGCCGCGGCCTCGCGCAGGGTGTCCAGCTCGGAAAGCCGCAGGATCTCCGCAACCAGGGCATCGTCCTCGCCGGGTTGTGGGTCCACCGCATCGATCTCGTCGAGGGCGAAGTTCAGCCGGTCGGCCTCCAGCGCGAGCTCGCGCATCCGGTTGCGGCGGTCGAGCAGGTCGCGGCGCGCCGACAGCCAGGCGTCGCGCAGTTTGCCGTAGCGCTCCAGCGCGGGGCCGGCCTTCGCGAACCGGTCCAGCGCGCCGCACTGCTCCTCGGGCCGCATGAGCCGCAGCTGGTCGTTCTGCCCGTGCAAGGTCAGCAGCCCGGCGGTGAAGTCGCCCAGCGATTTGGCCGGCACGCTGCGGCCGCCGAGATACGCCCGCGACGGTCCGTCGCGGCTGACCGAGCGCAGCGCGATCACGCTGCCGTCCTCGTCGCGTTCGGCGCCCGAGGCGTCCAGCAGGTCGTCCAGCTTCGCGATCGTGGCTTCGTCGAGATCCGTTGTGGTGAAACGGCCTTCGACGATCGCCCGATCGGCGCCCGACCGCACCCGGGTCGCGTCCGCGCGGGCACCGCCGAGCAGATGCAGCCCGGTCACCACCATGGTCTTGCCCGTACCGGTCTCGCCGGTCAGCACGGTCAGGCCGCGGTCAAACTCCCCCACCGCGGCGCTGATGGCACCGAGCGACTCGATGCGGATTTCGGTCAGCATTCAGCGAGCACCAGAGCTAAGGCCGTCAGTTCCCGCGCCACCCGGTCACCGGCAGCCGGAATTTGCGCACCAGCCGGTCGGTGAATGGGGCGCTGTCCAGCCGGGCCCATTTCACCGGTGTGTCGCAACGCTTTACCTCCAGCCGGCTCCCCGCCGGGACCAACATTTCGCGGCGGCCATCGCAGAACACCAAGGCGTCATGGCCGTCGGCCTCGATCTCGATCGCGATGGTGGCGTCCGGGCTGGTGACCATGGGGCGGGCGAACAGCGCGTGAGCGTTGTTGGGTACCACCAGGATTGCCTCGAGGTCCGGCCACAGCACCGGCCCGCCGGCGGAGAACGCGTAGGCGGTGGATCCGGTGGGCGTCGATACCAGCACCCCGTCGCAGCCGAACGCCGACACCGGGCGTCCGTCGATCTCGAGGACGACGCCGAGCACGCCCAGCCGGGGGCCCTTCTCCAGGCTGACTTCGTTCAGCGCCCAGCCGTGCACCGAGACGTCGCCGCCGTGGCGCACCATCACGTCGAGCGTCAACCGGTTCTCCACCCGATAATCGCGTGCGACAACATGATCCAGCACCCGGTCGATGGCCTCGGCCTCGGCCTCGGCCATGAAGCCGATGCGGCCCAGGTTGATGCCGAGCACCGGGATGTTGGCGTTGCGGGCCAGTTCGGCGGCCCGCAGGAACGTGCCGTCGCCGCCCAGCGCCAGCACCAGTTCGCAGCCCGCGGCCGCCTGCGGGTCGGCGTTGACCACCTCGATCTCGATGCCGAGGGCGCGCATGTCGTCGGGGGCCAGGTGCATCGGCCCCTTGTCGACCGCCTCGGCGGACAGCACACGAAGCTCGATTCCGTTGGCGCTCAGCACTTTCTGCACGCGCCGCGCGGTCTCGGTGGCCTCGTCTCGGCCGGTGTGAGCCACCATCAGCACGGTGCGTGACGCGCTTTCACTCACCGTGGCCCGCTTTCCACCGCGCGCCGCACCGCCGTCACCAGTTCGTCGCCGACGAGGGGGCTATCGGTCTGGGCGCGCAGCCGCAGGAAGTACTCGACGTTGCCCGACGGGCCCGGCAGCGGGCTGGCGGTGACGTCGACGGTGTGCCAGCCCAGCTCGCCGGCGCGGCCGGCGACCGCCAGCACGGCCTCGGCGCGCAGGCCGGGGTCGTGCACCACACCACCGGCGCCGACCAGGCCCCGGCCCACCTCAAACTGCGGCTTCACCATGGGAACGATATCCGCGTTCGGTGCGGCACATCCAGTTAGCGCCGGCAAAACCGTGGACAGCGAAATGAAGGACAGGTCGGCCACCACCAGGTCGGCCCGCCCGCCGACCGCCTCCGGCGTGAGGTCGCGCACGTTCGTCCGTTCGACGACGACCACCCGGGCGTCGCTGCGCAGCGACCAGGCCAGCTGGCCGTATCCCACGTCGACCGCGACCACTTCGGCGGCCCCGCGATCCAGCAGGACTTCGGTGAAGCCACCCGTCGACGCGCCGGCATCCAGGCAGCGACGGCCCGCGACCGAGATCTCGAAGGCGTCCAGCGCCCCGATCAGCTTGTGCGCTCCGCGCGACACCCAGCCGCGCTCGCCGTCCTCGGCGACGGTCAGGGCCGCGGTGACCGCGACGGCGGTGCCCGGCTTGCGCGCCGGCATGCCGTCGATGCAGACCTTCCCCGCACCGATCAACTCGGCGGCCTGCTGCCGGGACCGGGCCAGGCCGCGCCGGACCAGTTCGGCGTCAACGCGGGCGCGTCGCGACATCCGCGCACTCAGCCCTTCTCCGCCGACTCCAGCGCGGCCAGCAGCACGTCATGCGCCTCGGACAGGCGGCGTACTATTTCTTCCAGCTCGTCGAGCTGGCGTTCCAGGGGCACCTGCTCGGGGTCTTCGCCGTCCCCGGGCTGGGGCAGCCGCGCGAGCAGGGCGTCGATTTCGGCGCGAATCTCGTCGGGATCGATAGTCATCGCGTTCCTACGCTAGTCACCCGTCAGTCCGTGTGCACCAAAGACCAGCGCCCCAGCGCGGCGCGCGCCCGGTCGTCGGCGGCCTCGATGCGCACCTCGCCTGAGTCGGAATCGGGGCGCGCGTACACCGCGGCGGCGACCGCGCGAACGATCGACAGGCCATCCCCGTCGTCGTCCGCCCCGTCGACACTGACCGTGATCTGCGCGTCCGCGGCCTCGACCCGCCAGCCCGGCTGCGGCCCGACCGCGAGCCGCCCGGCGTCGGTGTGCAGTGAGCGCAGGTCGTTCCCGATATAGGTGGGACGTTGGGCGGGCTTGGCGTAAACCGCGTCCCGCGCGGAATTGACCCCGGTGAGCACCATCAGGCTGGGCAGCTCGGCGGCGTTGGCGCCCGCGATGTCGGTGTCGAGCCGGTCCCCGACCACCAAGGGATCACGAAAGTCGCCGCGGGCCGCGGCATCTCGCAGCAGTCCGGGCGCCGGCTTGCCGGCGACCTCGGGCTCGCCGCCGGTGGCCGCCCGCAGCGCGGCCACGAACGATCCGTTGCCGGGCAACAGCCCGCGCTCGGTGGGCAGCGTCAGGTCGACGTTGGACGCCACCCACAGCGCCCCGTCCCGGATGGCCAGCGCGGCCTCGGCCAGCTCCGGCCACCCGATGGTCTGCGACAGACCCTGCACGACCGCGGCCGGGCCGTCGTCGTAGCTGCGCACCGCGCGCAGCCCGACCGCCGTGATCTCGTCGGCCAGGGCCTCGGTGCCCACGATCAGCACCGGGGAATCGGGCGGCAACCGGTCGGCCAGCAGCCGCGCCGCGCTTTGGGCGCTGGTGGCGACGTCGTCGGCGACGGCGGTGAAGCCCAGCTCGGTCAGGTGCGCGGCGACCTCGTCGGCGCTGCGCGACGCGTTGTTGGTGACGAAGTAGGCGCGGCTGCGCACCTGCGCCAGCGCCTGCACTGCGCCCTCGGTGGGACGACGGCCGCGAAACATCGTGCCGTCCAGGTCTATCAGCAGGCAGTCATATTGCTGCGCAAGGGTTTTGGCGTGATCCGAGCCGGTCATCAGCCGAGTTCACTGACCCGGTCTTCGGCGTCGGTGACGCCGTCGACGTCCGCGGCAGCGGAGTGCAGGAACCACTGCAGCGCCTCGTCGTCGCGGCCGAGCGCCAGCAGGGTGTCCGCGTACGCGTAGAACAGCCGGGCGGCCGTCGTGCCGGTGCGGGCGGGGTCCAGTTGCGGCGTGGACAAGATGGTGAGCGCCTGCTCGAGCTGGCCGAGGTCCGCGCGCGCCCCGGCCGCGACGATGCGCAACTCGTCGGCGTCGTCACCGCTGAGCTCGGCGGCCTCCGGCCCGCGCGCGAGTTCGATCGCCCGCTCCGGGCGGCCAAGTCCCCGTTCGCAATCGGCGATCAGCGCCAGCAGCGAGGACTTGCTGCCCATCCTGCGGGCCGCGCGCAACTCGGCGAGCGCCTGTGCCCAGTCGCCGCAGTGATAGGCGGCGATGCCGACCGCTTCGCGAATGGTGGCGATCCGGCCGGACCGGGCGCGCGCGGCCCGGGCGTGGCGCAAGGCGGCCTCCGGGTCTTCGTCGAGCAGCTCGCCCGCGGCCACCAGGTGGCGCGCGACGGCGTCCGCGGTCGCGCGGTCCAGCGTGCTCAGGTCGCGCCGGATCTCGGGCGCCAGCTGCTTGGCTTCCACGCCGGGCGGTATCGGCGGCCCGTCCTGCGGCGCGCGATCGGCCTGTGCCTCCCCACGTCCGGCGGCCTGCGGCTGGGCCGGGCGCGCGCGGCCCGGACCCGACCAGCCGTTGGACGCCGGCCGCCCCCGCCGTTCGCCGCGCTGTCGTTGCCTGTCGTCGACCACGCAGCCGAGAATACGGGCAGCCCGCCGCCTAGCTTTGCGGCCGGTTACCCACCAGCGGCGCGATCAGCGCCGGGCAGTAGGTCGCGATCGCGACGATGGTGAACCGGCCCGCCATCTCGTAGGACATTCCGTTGCCCTCGGCCATCTTGGCGGTCACCTCGTCGAACGACCCGCCGGGCTCGAACAGCATCGGGCACACCGACTGCCCCATCGCCGTGGTGCCGGTCGGCTGGGTATAGGAAACTCCGGCATTCGTCAGCGCCGAAAGGAACGCATTGCTCACCACGTCTGCGCGGATCGGCGCCGACAACGCCAGCGCCACCAGGCCGGTGCTCACCCCCAGGATCGGCAGACCGGTCAACCGCACACGCGTCGCGAAAAGCACCGTGACAACAGTGGTCCCCGTGGGTCACGTCGAGGGCACGGTGAGGTAAAGATTCGTGCACGCACGCGTTTCGCGCGGCCCGTCCGGCCCCGGGTCCGGCTAAAGCTTTTCGACACCGGCGACGGTGCGCTTGCCGCGGCGCAGCACCAGCCATTTGCCGTGCAGGAAGTCCGTTGGCCGCGGCGCCCACTCCTCGCTGTCGACGCGGACGTTGTTCACCGAGACGCCGCCCTCACCGATGGTGCGGCGCGCGGCCTTGCGGCTCTCGGACAGCCCGCTGGCCACCAACAGGTCGACGATCCCGTCGGGCGCACCGGGTTTGAGTTCGGCGATCGGGGTTTCGCGCAGCGCCGCGGCCAGCGTGGCCTCGTCCAGGCGGTCGAGTTCGCCCTGCCCGAACAGCGCCCGGCTGGCGTGCTCGACGGCGTCTGTGGCCGCCTCGCCGTGCACCAGCACGGTCAGTTCGCGGGCCAGGCGCCGCTGGGCGGCGCGCTGCTGCGGGCGCTCGGCCGTCACCTGTTCCAGCTCGCCGAGCTCGTCGGCCGTCAAGAAGGTGAACCAGCGCAGGTACCGGACCACGTCGGCGTCGGCGGTGTTGAAGAAGTACTGGTACCAGGCATACGGCGTGGTCAGCGCCGGGTCCAGCCACAGGCTGCCGCCCCCGGTGGACTTGCCGAACTTGGTGCCGTCGGCGGCGGTCACCAGCGGCACCGTGAGCGCGTGGACCGAGGCGCTCAGCTGCTGGCGCACCAACCGGACGCCGGCGATGATGTTGCCCCACTGATCGGAGCCGCCGATCTGCAGGGTGCAGCCGTAGCGGCGGTGCAACTCGACGTAGTCGTTGGCCTGAAGGAGCATGTAGCTGAACTCGGTGTAGGAGATGCCGTCGCCGTCGAGACGCCGGCGGACGGTGTCGCGGTCCAGCATGACGTTGACCGAGAAGTGCTTGCCGATGTCACGCAGGAACTCGATCGCCGACAGCGGGCGGGTCCAGTCCAAATTGTTGACGACGACGGCGCCTGTCGGCGACTCGTCGAAGTCGACGAAGCGTTGCAGCTGCCCGCCGATCCGCTCGGTCCATTCCGCGACGGTGTCGGCCTCGTTGAGGGCGCGCTCGCCGATGTCGCGCGGGTCGCCGATCATGCCGGTGGCCCCGCCGGCGAGCACGATCGGGCGATGGCCGGCGCGCTGGAACCGGCGCAGCGCCAGCAGCGGCACCAGGTGCCCGGCGTGCAGGCTCGGCGCGGTGGGGTCGAAGCCGGCGTACACGGTCAGCGGCCCGCGCCGGGCTTCGGCGGTCAGCGCATCGAGGTCGGTGGACTGCGCGATCAGGCCGCGCCAGCCCAGCTCGTCGATGATCATCTCGCCCATGATCCAAGATCCTTCCACCCGGGAACCGTCCGGCTAGTCGCTGGCGCCCGGGGCCGGCGCGCGGGGGCTGCGGCGATACGCCGAAACCTCCGGGCGGCCGGGCAGCCACAGCCGCCAGGGCCGGTCGGCGGCCTGGCTGACTCCGACGCGCGGGCCGGCCGTCGCGGTCAGCGGTTCGTGCAGTTCGAGGGTCACCGGGCTGTTACGCGCGAAGAGGTCAATGCCGTTGTCGTCCATGGTGATTCCCATGGCAGAGCATAGGTTGCCGGGGCCGCGCGCCAGGGCGGCGGTGCGCACCAGCTCGCCGCGACGGGCGCGCGCGACGTCGGTGCCGTCGTCGATGGCCGCGGCGCGCAGCAACACCGCCGCGGCGGTGCCGTCGGGTCCGCAGGAGACGTTGGCGCAGACGTGGATGCCGTGGCTGCGGTAGGTGTACAGCCGCCCGGGGGGCCCGAACATCACGAAATTGCGGGCGCGCAACCCCTTGTACGAGTGTGCGGCGGCGTCGGGCCAGGGACCGTCGGGAACTCCCCCATAGGCCTCGACCTCGATGACCGTCCCGCTCACGCCCCGCGCGGTGAGGGTGGCGCCCAACAGCCGGCGCGCGGCCTCGACCGGGTCGACTAACAGCCGCGCAGCAGCCGTGCCTTGGCGAAAGCGTCCTCGAGCCCCGGCCACATCAGATCCTGAATCCTCTTTTCTTGAACCCAACGAACCTACCGGCAGGCCGAACGTGGCAGTATCCCGGTGTCCCGTGACCCCAGGGGCCGCGAGAAGGAGCCCACCTCATGCATGCGATCGATCCCGCCGCCACGGCGTGGCTGTTGGCCAGCACCGCGCTGGTTCTGCTGATGACCCCCGGCCTGGCGATCTTCTACGGCGGCATGGTCCGCACCACCGGTGTGCTGAACATGATGATGATGAGCTTCATCTCCATACCGCTGGTGACGGTGGCCTGGCTGCTGGTCGGCTACACCATTGCGTTCTCCGAGGACGGGGTCAGCGGACTCGCCGGCAACCTCAGGCATTTCGGGATGCTCGGCATCACCCCCGGCACCGTCCACGGCACTGTCCCCGAACTGCTGTATGCCACCTTCCAGCTGACGTTCGCGATCATCACGGCCGCCCTGGTCAGCGGCGCGATCGCCGACCGCGCCAAGTTCGCCGCCTGGATGGTCTTCGTCCCGCTGTGGGCGATCGCCGTGTATTCGATTGTCGCGCACTGGGTCTGGGGCCCCGGCGGCTGGCTGGCCAAGCTGGGCGTCCTCGACTATGCGGGCGGGCTCGTCGTCGAGATCGTCTCCGGGTCTTCGGCACTGGCGCTGGCGCTGGTGCTCGGGCCGCGCATCGGGTTCAAGAAGGACGCGATGCGGCCGCACAACCTGCCTTTGCTGTTCGTCGGTGTCGGGCTGCTGTGGTTCGGCTGGTTCGGTTTCAACGCCGGTTCCGCCTTGGCCGCCAACGGAACCGCCGCGGCCATCTTCCTCAACACGCTGGTCGCCGGGTGCCTGGGCATGCTGGGCTGGCTCTCTGTCGAGCAGATCCGCGACGGCCGCCCCACCACTTTCGGTGCGGCGTCGGGTGTGGTCGCCGGCCTGGTCGCCATCACCCCGTCCTGCGGGACGGTCAACACGCTCGGCGCGACGGTCGTCGGGCTAGCGGCGGGCATCGTGTGCGCGTTCGCGGTGGGGGCGAAACTGCGCTTCAACTATGACGATTCGCTCGACGTCGTCGGCGTGCACTTCGTCGGCGGCGTGGTCGGAGTGTCATTGATCGGTCTGTTCGCGACGGCGGCCATGACGGCGGGCCCGCAGGGCCTGTTCTACGGGGGCGGCTTCGGCCAGCTGGGCAAGCAGGCGCTGGCGATCGGCGTCGTCGCGCTTTACGCGTTCGCCATGACGTTCGTGTTGGGCAAGGTCATCGACCGGCTGATGGGTTTCCGGGTCAGCGCCGAAGACGAGACCACCGGCGTCGACCTCACGCAGCACGCCGAGACCGCCTACGCCGAGGGCGTGCACGGCCACCTGCCGCAGCGCCGCCCCGCCACCGGCGAGCGGTTCAACTAGCACACCGGCGCCGCGCCGCCTCCTGACCACCCTCAATCTCGGCCTTGACAACCCCGCGCGACCGGACGATTATTCATCGCATGATGAGTTCATCGCATGATGAATTAATTCCCGGTCCGGTGGAGCCGGCGGTGCGCATCGAGCACCTGCGTGTCGTTCGCGGAAAACGCCCAGCGCTGCACGACTTCTCGGTGCAGATCGCCGGGGGCAGCATCACCGGCCTGCTCGGCCCGTCCGGCTGCGGCAAGACCACGCTCATCCGCTGCATTGTCGGCACGCAGATCATCACGTCCGGCGCGGTCAGGGTGCTCGGCAGGCCGACCGGCTCCCCCGAACTGCGCCACCGCATCGGTTACCTGCCGCAGGACCCGACCATCTACCACGACCTGCGGATCGTGGACAACGTGCGCTATTTCGCGGCGCTGTACGGCTTCGACGGCCAGGCCGCCGATGCCGCCATCGACCGAGTCGGATTGACCGATCACCGGACTTCCTTGTGCGCCAACCTGTCCGGCGGTCAACGCACCCGGGTTTCGCTGGCGTGCGCTCTGGTCTGCCAGCCCGACCTGCTGGTGCTGGACGAGCCGACCGTGGGCCTGGACCCGGTGCTGCGCGCGGACCTCTGGGAGCAGTTCGCCGAGCTGGCTCGCACCGGGACCACGCTGCTGGTCTCCAGCCACGTGATGGACGAAGCCGACCACTGCGGCGACCTGCTGCTGATGCGCGACGGCCGGTTGGTCGCCCACACCACCCCGACCCAACTGCGAGAGGACACCGGATGCACGTCACTGGAGGACGCGTTTCTGTCCATCATCAAGCGCAGCACCATGCGCGAAGCGGGCTGAGCCTGCGCGGCTACACCGCGACAACCGCACGAATCCTGCGCCAGCTGGTCGCCGACCATCGCAGCGTCGCGATGATCCTGTTCGTGCCCGTCCTGGTGATCAGCCTGATGTACTTCATGTTTCAGAACGCCCCGCACCGCCCCGGCACGCCGACCCCGTTCAACAACGCCTGCCTGATCCTGCTCGGCCTGTTCCCACTGTTCGTGATGTTCATCATCACCGCGATCACCATGCAGCGCGAACGGGCCTCCGGCACGCTGGAGCGCATTCTGACCACGCCGCTGCGCCGCCTGGACCTGCTGATCGCCTACGGCACCGCCTTCTCCATCGCGGCTGCGGCGCAAGCGATTCTGGCGTGCCTCGTGTCGTTCTGGCTGCTGGGTTTCGACACCGCCGGCAGCCCGGCGTGGGTGTTCGTCATCGCGATCGTCAACGCCGTGCTGGGAGTCGGCCTGGGCCTGTTGTGTAGTGCGTTCGCCCGCACCGAGTTTCAGGCCGTGCAGTTCATCCCGTTGGTGATGGTGCCGCAGCTGCTGCTGGCCGGCATCATCGTGCCGCGCGCGCTGATGCCACACTGGCTGCAATGGATCAGCAATGTGCTGCCGGCCAGCTACGCGCTGGAGGCCCTGCAGCAGGTCGGTGCGCACCCGGAGCTGACGTTCATCGCGGTGCGCGACATCGTCGTGGTGCTGGGCTTCGCCCTGGCGGCGCTGTGCCTGGCCGCGGCGACACTGCGGCGACGGACACCCTAGTGGCGATGGCAAGCGCGGCGCTGCCGGGCGCTGCGGGTCGCCACGGCGGGTCCACGTGACGACCACCAATGCCGGGCGCCGGCGGCGGGGGCGGCCGGCCGGAAACTCCGACACCCGCGACCGTATTCTCGAAAAAGCACGGGAGCTATTCGCGCGCAACGGGATTCGCAATACCTCGATTCGCGCGGTGGCCGCCGCGGCGGGAGTGGATTCGGCGTTGGTGCATCACTATTTCGGCACCAAGCAGAAGCTGTTCGCCGCGGCCGTGCACATCCCGATCGACCCGATGGCCGTCATCGGCCCGTTACGCGAGGTGCCCATCGAGGAGCTCGGCTACCGGATTCCGTCAACGTTGTTGTCGCTGTGGGACTCCGAGGTTGGTGCGGCGTTCATCGCGACGCTGCGCTCGATTTTGGCCGGTTCGGAGTCCAACCTGTTCCGGACGTTCATCGAGGACGTGATTGGCGTGGAAGTCGGCTCCCGAGTGGACAATCCACCGGGCAGCGGAACCATCCGGATCCAGTTCGTCGCGTCACAGCTGGTCGGCGTGGTGATGGCGCGCTACATCCTGCAACTGGAGCCGTTCACATCGCTAGCGCCCGAGCACATCGCACAAACCGTCGCACCGAACCTGCAGCGCTACCTCACCGGGGATCTGCCGGACGGCCTTGTGCCATGAGCCGGGCGTGCTCGTCGTCGCCGACATCGCGCGCCTCGTCGATGAGCAGCACCGGGATGCCGTCCTCGATGCGATAGGCGCGCCGCAACCGCGGGTTGTAGAGCAATTCGGACCCGACCAGCACCAACGGTCCCCGGTCGTCCGGGCACACCAGGATGCTCAGCAGCGCGTCATCGATCATGATTGCGCTCCACTCAGCTCGGAACGGGCTCCACTGGTCATGCGGCGGTACTGGTTGGCGTCGGCATCGAAGCACCACACCTGACGCCCGGCCTTCGGAATCCCGGCCGCCCGTAGGGCGCTGACCGTCGGCCGGAACGTCGCGCTCAGGTTCATCTCCGGCACCACACACACGATGTCGGGACCCAGGCCGATCGGAAGCTTGGCGAAGGCCTCGGTCAGGTCGGCCGCGGTGATGGAGGCCCCCGGCAACAGCGTGACCGCCGACGCCGCCACCTCGTGATCGCCCACCGGCACGTTGTAGGTCACCGCGAGGTCGACGCCGTTGATGCAACCCAGCGCGTCGGTGACCGGCTCGGCGAACACCAGGCCGCGCGCGGTGCGCACCACCGAGCCGCGCCGGCCCGCCAGCCAGAAGTCGCCGTCGTCGTCGCGATAAAAGAGGTACTCGGTCGAGATCCAGGTGTCGCCGGCGGCGAAGACGCCGCGCTTGACCGACGCGCTCGGATCGACCGGGCCGTTGGACGCGGCGAGCAGGACGCCGACCTCGTTGGGTTCGGCGATCTGCACGAAGCCCCGCTCGTTCTCCAGGATCAGGTCGTGCTCGACGTCGTAGGCGCCCAACTCGATTCGCCCGGCACCCGGCAGCGGGCGGCCCTTGCTGCCGACCTTGGCGCCGGACACGTTGGCCAGCACCGCCTGCCCGTCGGTGGTGGCGAAGAACTCGACGACGTGAGCGGGCGCAAACGCCTCGACGACGCGCCCCCACAGGCCGGTTGGCATGCCGGAACCGATGAACAGCCGCACCGGGTGATTGCCCTGCAGAACGAACGCGGGATCGTCGACGATCTCGCGAAGCATGGCCCACGTGTAGGACACCACGGTGACGCCGTACTGGCGCACCTCCTGGACGAATCGATCCCGGTCGAGGCCGCGCGACAGCGCGATGCGGGTGCCGCCGACGACTGCGCCGCCCAGGCTGACCAGCAGAGCCGACTCGTGGTGCAGCGGCGTCAGGCAATAGACGGTGTCGCGGCGGTCCAGGGCGGCCGTCGAGGCGGTGCCGAAGGCGGACACCGCCCAGCGGTAGTTGGTGATCTGCTTGGCCACCAGCTCGCCGCCCGCCGCGCTGAACGCGATGAACGCCAGATCCCGGGCCAGCCCCGGGTTGGGGCGGTACCACCCGGGCAGCTCGACGGCATCCGGGTCGATCTGCTCCATGTCGATGACGTCGGAGTCGTCGGGCAGGTGCAGGTCGCGCGACTCGCCGCCGCCGAGAACCAGCACCTGGCGAAGCCCCTGGTCGGACCCGCGCACCGCGTCGAGGTTGGCGGGGTCGGTGAGCAGCTCGGTCACTCCCCCGAGCCGCACCGAGGCGGCGAGGTCGGCGTCGGGCCGCATCACCACCGCGATGGCGCCGAGCCGGGACAACGCGGCGATGGCCACGAGCGCGCTGGGCCGGGTCTCCATCAGCACGCCGACCCGGTCTCCCTGCCGCACCCCGACCTCGATCAGTCCGCGAACGACGTTGTTGACGCGCCGGTTCACCGCCTCGTAGGTGTGCACGCGGCCGTCGAACAAGAGGAATTCGCCCTGGGGCGCGTTGTGAGCCTGTTCTTCGATGATTCGGCCCAGCGAAATCCGGGTGTGATCGTTGATCTGGCCCAGGCGGACCAGTCGCGGAATGGTCCTGGCCGTCTCGACGGCCAGGGTGCGCACCGACTTGTTGGCCGCGACGACGGTGGTTGCGGCTCCGCGCACCAGCCCCAGCGCCGCCTCGGAGACTTCGCCGACCCCGTGCGCGACCCGGGAGCTCAACGCGACGCCGCTGTCGGTGTGCTCCTCGGGCTGATCGGCCATCAGGTCGATGCTGTCGGGTTTGTCGCCCCCGACGGACAGCCACTTCACCCATTCGGCCACCGTCGGCCAACTCTGTTGCGCCGCTTTGGATCCGACGACCAAACCGAAATGACCTGTGCGGATGGTGGATTCGTACACTTCGGCGTCCGGCGCCGCCCGCCGGATACCGCGCACCGATGCCGGCTGCCCGATGTCGTCCACCTCGCCGACGAAGGCCAGTACCGGGCAGGTGATGTCGGTGAGGGTGACCATTTGGCCGTTGACGGCGAACCCGCCCGTCATCATCCGGTTGTGGGCGATGAACTGCTTGAGCAGTTCGGAGATGGCCGGGCCCGACCAGGCGATCCAGCCCTCACGCTCGAGGAAGCGGCGCTGCTGCTCGCGTGGGAGCAGCGCCTCCCGGTCGTGCAGCTGGCGCACGAAGTCGACGCGCGCCTTGGCGGTCTTGAGCGGGTCGAGCATCTGGAAGCCGGTCCGCGCCATCCAGCTCGGGATGGCCAGCCGGCTGAAGACGTGGTCGGCCATGAAGTTGGCGGCCGGCGCGGCGAAGTTCGCCGGGATACCCATGGGCAGCGCGGCCAGGGTGTCGACCGGTGAACCGAAGGTGACGATGCTGGCCAGGCTTTTCGAACGCCGGTAGGCGGCGACTTGGTAGCACCACATGCCGCCCTGCGAATAGCCGACCAGATGGATGTCGCTGCCGGTGGTGTCCCTGACCGTGTCGATGGCCTGGCTGAGCGCGACGATGTGGTCGGCCAGGGTGCGACGCATGCCCCCCTCGACCTTGTCGGGCTCGCCGAAGTCGATGACCCAGGGGTCAAGCCCGCGGGCGTGCAGGATTCCCACGGCGCCTTCGTCGCGCGTGACGTCCCACATGTCCGCAGACATCATCATCGGGTGCACCATCAGCACCGGCGGCCCGACGGGCGACTGGCCACCGCGGCTGTCCGGCGGGAAATACCGCCGGAGCTTGTACATCGGCACGCTCTCGACGATCTGCGACGGCGACGGGACACTGCCGGTTTCCAGGCCCCCCAGTCGCAAGACTTCCAGCCCGTTCTGCGCTGTAGCGATCAGCCGCTCGACCGGTCGTGTGACCATCGAAAAATTGAGATCCACTGCTGCTCCCTGAGTGTTGACAGCTTGGACATCATGGCACATCAGGCCAGCTAGAAGGGCAGTGGTTCCCCAAACGGGCAGCCGATCAGATCGATGGTCGGCCCGGTTCCGCGCCGTTTAGGGCCGCGGCGTCGGCGGCGTGCCACCCAACCATGTGAGAACCAGCCCGATACCCCGTTAGAACGGTGGCGGGTCGTCGTCGGGCCCGTAGGCGGTGGGCCAGGTGGAGTTCACCGTGGGGCCGGCCCGGGACAGTCGTGCGTCGCGGTTACGGCGGCGTTCGGTGGCGATGCGTGCGGCGCGGCCCTGGGCGCGGGTGCGTGTGCGTTTGGGCATCATCGCGGTGCGCTCGGCGCAGTAATCGGGCGCCACGTCGGCTTCGGCGGCGGGGATCGCGCCGGTGGCCAGGCACAGGCTGGGAAACAGCAGCGCGCTGCCCGGGGTGGTGACATACGTATGTCCGGCCGGCGAGGTCAAGATCAGCGTGCCGTCGGGCAGCTGCTTCTCGCGCCACCCCCAAAACGTTTTCACCAAATGATGTGTGCGGCATAAGCACTTGAGATTCGAGGCGTGCGTGGGCCCGCCGTCGGCGTACGGGATCGTATGGTCAAGGTCGCACTCGGACGCCGGGCGATCACACCCGGGCCAGCGACACGTCAAATCCCGGCACCGCACGAAATCGGCCAACGCCCTCGACGGCACATAACCAGACTCCGGGCCGGCATCACCGGGATGGATCAGCGGCACCACCTTGGCCGAGGCGCCCAGCTCGGCTATCAACTCCGGCGCGATCAACCCCTCAGCACCCATTTCGACCGCCGGTGCCCGGCCATCACCTAGCGTGGGACGCTCGGCGATCACATGGACCACCACCGGGCTCGACGCGGGCCGCTTCCCCGCGGCGCACTCCGATCGCCCGCAGCGACAGCCCAACCGATCCGCCCCGGCCGCCAACGCCCCCACCGCATCGGCGCGGCGCTGCTCGCGGGTACGCGGATCATGCTCACACACCGTGCCCGCCAACGCATCCAACCGCTTGTCCAGCGCGTGCGCGTCCGGGCCGAGCAAGGTGCCCTCCAGATGCGCCAACCCCTCCCCCATGTCGGCGACCCACACCTCGCGCCCGGCCGCACGTTCCTTGCGGCGCCGCACCGCATCC